>NZ_JBEYUW010000039.1:0-1232 GCF_040643735.1 Streptomyces sp. NPDC047085 | reverse complement strand
AGACGTCATCTCAATTGGTGGCTGATGGCGTAGGTAGTCGCTGGCAGGCGTGCTGTAGGGACGGTTGAATATCGTGGTGAGCGACTACTGGACACCTGCGCATCAAGCGGTCGAGCAGGAGGATGCTGAGGCCCTGGCCCGGTTGCTGGCCGCTGGTTCCGATCCCGACGAGGTCTTCAGCAACATGACGCTGCTGACGCACGCAATCGACGTCGAGGGTGATGGCTCCCTGCAGAGCGGGCAGCCGTTGACCGTGCACACCACGGCCGTGTTGCTGGCCTTCGGGGCTGATCCGGAGCTCGCAGACCCAGACGGCCGCACCCCCATGGACATGGCCCGTCAATACGGACACGACCTGGCGATGAAACTGCTGCAGGCCCACATCAGCAGACGAGCCGCCGATAACAGATGAGGGTGCAGGCGATGCTCGTGAAGGCGAGGAAGTGCTCGGCCTTGCGCTCATAGCGGCGGTGGAGGCGGCGGCAGCCGGCGAGCCAGGACATGGTGCGCTCGATGGTCCAGCGGTGGCGGCCCAGCCGCTGGGAGGTCTCGATCCCCTTGCGGGCGATGCGGTGCTTGATGCCACGCTCTCGTAACCATCGTCGCAGGTGAGAGTAGTCGTATCCCTTGTCTGCGTGGAGCTTGTCCGGCCTGCGTCGCCGCCGCCCGCGGCGGGAGCGGATCGGTGGTATGCCCTGCACCAGGGGGATCAGTGCCTGACTGTCGTGCAGGTTTGCCCCCGAGATTCCGACGGACAGGGGCAGACCCGTCCGCTCGGTGATCAAATGGATCTTCGATCCGTACTTGCCCCGGTCGACGGGATTCGGGCCTGTCAGGTCCCCCTTTTCAGGGCCCGCATGTTCACCGAGTCGATCGCGCAGCGGGACCAGTCCAACTCGCCGCGGGAGCCGAGCTCGTCGAGGACCAGACGGTGGAGCTTGGCCCACACCCTGGCCTTCGTCCACTCGGCAAAACGGCGGTGAGCCGTCGCCCCCGACGGACCGAACGACGCAGCGGGCAACTGCTGCCACGTGCAGCCCGACGTGGCTACGAACACGATCGCGGCCAGCACCTCACGGTCGCCATGCCGGCGGCGGCCACCGCCCTGGGGCCGCGAAGGCGCCTCCGGTACCACCCGCTGGAACAACTCCCACAATTCGTCCGGCACCAGCCGCTCAACGATCCCCACCACGATCCACAGCCTACCGAGGCATCCAAATGAGATGACGTCT
>NZ_JBEYUW010000038.1:0-1682 GCF_040643735.1 Streptomyces sp. NPDC047085 | reverse complement strand
TGGCCGTGTCCGGGCGCGCGTCGATCCGCACCGCACGCCCACCGTCACCGGCAGCCGGCTCGCTCACCTCCACCCGCAACCGAACGGCACCGTGCTCGGGCAGAACCAGCGGGCACTGCACGGTCAGCTCACGGACGCTGCCGCAGCCGACCCGGTCGGCGACATGCACCGCCAGCTCCACGAACGCGGCACCGGGGAACACGACGGTGCCGGCGACCTCGTGATCAGCCAGCCACGGATGAGTGGCCGTCGACACCCGCCCGGTGAAGACCGTGCTGGCCGCTCCCTCGACAACAGCACCCAGCAGCGGATGTCCCGCCGCGGTCAGCCCGACCGCACCGACATCACGACGCCCACTGTCCGGAGCCAGCCAGTACCGCGTCCGCTGGAAGGGATAGGTCGGCAGAGTGACATGACCACCAGCCCCCTGATCCGCCAGACTCCAGCGGCCGACAGCCCCCGCGATGAAAGCCTCCCCCACCGATTGCAGGAAACTGTCCAAACCGCCCCGGTGCCGGCGCAGCGTCCCGAAACTGCGGGCGGACACCCCCGCACTGTCAATGGTCTCCTGCACACCGGCGACCAGCACCGGATGCGCACTGCACTCGATGAACGTGTCAAAACCGTCCGCCAGCAACAACCGGACGACGGCCTCGAACTCGACGGTCCCCCGGAGATTACGGAACCAGTAGTCGGCATCCAGTTCCAGGGTGTCGACCCGCTGCCCGGTGACAGTGGAATAGAAGGCGACCTCACCGGACCGGGGCCGGACCGGCTCGAGCAGATCCAGCACCTGATCACGGATCTCGTCGACGTGCCAGGAGTGGGAGGCGTAGTCGACCGGGATGCGCCAGGTGCGCACACCGTCGGCCTCGAACACCTCCTGCAGCTCATCCAGAGCCCGCGCACTGCCCGACACCACCGTGGAAGAAGGCCCGTTCACCGCCGCGACCCCGATGTCACCGCCCCACCGCTCCAGACGCGACCGCACCTCATCGACCGCCAGCGCGACCGACACCATGCCACCCCGCCCGGCCAGCACACGAATCGCCTGACTACGCAACGCCACCACACGCGCCGCGTCCTGCAACGACAACGCCCCCGCCACACACGCCGCCGCGATCTCCCCCTGCGAATGCCCCAGCACCGCATCCACCCGCACCCCGTGCGCACGCCACAACGCCGCCAACGACACCATCACCGCGAACAACGCCGGCTGCACCACATCCACCCGCTCCAGCAGCGCACCACCCTCATCCGTCAGCAACACCTCCAACAGATCCCACTCCACGAACGCCGACAACGCATCCGCACACTCCTCCAAAGCCGCCCGGAACACCGGAGCAGCCGCATACAACTCCCGGGCCATCGCATCCCACTGCGAACCCTGACCCGGAAACACCAGCACCGTCCTCCCGGCACCGGCCACCCCCGACACCACACCCTCAGCGGAAACCCCCTCCGCCAACGACCTCAAACCGGCCACCAACTCCTCACGCGAAGCACCGACCACCACACCACGCCGCTCGAACACCGCACGCCCGGCCAGCGTCGCCGCCACATCCCCCACCAACACCCCGGAACCCTCAACAGCCCCGGCCAGCCGCGCCGCATACGCCCGCAACGCCTCCTCCGACCGCGCCGACACCACCCAACCCACCGGCCCCACCGGCTCCACCGAC
>NZ_JBEYUW010000037.1:0-1682 GCF_040643735.1 Streptomyces sp. NPDC047085 | reverse complement strand
TGAGATGACGAGTGCGGCGATTTCGGTTGTCGGGCTGCGGAAGGCGTATGGCGAGCACCGGGTGCTGGACGGGGTGGATCTGTCGATCCCGGCGGGTTCGGTGTTCTCGCTGCTGGGCCCGAACGGTGCGGGCAAGACCACGACGGTGAAGATCCTGTCCACGCTGCTGAAGGCGGACGAGGGTCAGGTCACCGTCGCCGGGCACGATCTGGCGTCGGACCCGGACGGGGTGCGTTCCAGCATCGGTGTGACGGGGCAGTTCTCCGCGGTCGACCCGTTCCTGAACGCGGAGGAGAACCTCCAGCTGATGGGCCGGCTGTGGCACCTGGACAAGAAGACGGTGGCCGAGCGCTGTGCCCGGCTGATCGAGCAGTTCGACCTGGTCGAGGCGGCCCGCAAGCCGGTCATGACCTACTCCGGCGGCATGAAGCGCCGCCTGGACCTGGCGATGACCCTGGTCGGCGCCCCCCGCGTCATCTTCCTCGACGAGCCCACCACCGGCCTGGACCCGCGGGTGCGCCGGGCGATGTGGGACCTGCTGCGGGACCTGGTCGCCGACGGCGTCACCCTGTTCCTGACCACCCAGTACCTGGAAGAGGCCGACCAGCTCGCCGACGAGATCGCCGTCCTCAACGGCGGCAGGCTCGTGGCCCAGGGCACGCCGGAGCAGCTGAAGCGGCAGATCCCCGGCGGCAGCGTCGACCTGCAGTTCACCAGCGTCTCCGCCCTCGCCGCCGCCTCGGCCGCGCTGGACGGCACCCCGGTCACCCGGGACGAGGACTCCCTGACCCTGCGCATCCCGAGCGACGGCAGCGCCTTCGCTGTCCAGCACATCCTGTCCCGCCTGGACACCACCACCGTGGCCGAGCTGTCCCTGAAGACCCCCGACCTGGACGACGTCTTCCTCACCCTGACCGGCCAGACCACCGACACCGACACCCACGGCAACGTCCCCGCTTCCGCCGGCACCGTCGGCGCCGACACCGAGAAGAAGGTCCTGGTATGAGCACCGTCACCTACGCGGTCGCCGACTCCGCCACCCTCCTGCGCCGCAACATCAAGAACCAGCTGCGCTACCCCACCACCGCCCTGTCCATCGTCGGCATCCCCGTCCTGTTCCTCCTGCTGTTCGTCTACGTCTTCGGCAACGTCCTCGGACAGGGCGTCGGCCCCGCCGCCGGCGGCCACGACGACTACGTCAACTACGTCCTGCCCGGCCTGATCATCATGACCGCCGCCACCGGATCCCTCGGCACCGCGGTCTCCACGTCGGTGGACATGACCGAGGGCATCATCGCCCGCTTCAAGACCATGGCCATCTTCCGGCCCGCGATCCTCATCGCCCGCGTCATCTCCTCCGTCCTGCAGACCCTCACCAGCATGGCCCTCGTCCTCGCCGTCGCCTGGGCCATGGGCTTCCACCCCAACGCCACCCCCCTGGAATGGCTCGCCACCCTCGGCCTGCTCGCCGCCGCCAGCCTCGCCCTGACCTGGCTCGGCGTCGCCTTCGGACTCGCAGCCAAGACCCTCGACGCCGCCTCCAACGCCCCCTTCCCCCTCATCCTCCTGCCCTTCGTCGGCTCCGGCATCGTCCCCACCGACACCATGCCCACCGGCCTGCGCTACTTCGCCGAGTACCAGCCCTTCACCCCCATGATCGAAACCCTCCGCGGCCTCCTCCT
>NZ_JBEYUW010000036.1:0-1796 GCF_040643735.1 Streptomyces sp. NPDC047085 | reverse complement strand
GCTGGAACAGCTCCCACAACTCGTCCGGCACCAGCCGCTCAACGATCCCCACCACGAACGACAGCCTACCCAGGCAGCCAAATGAGATGAAGTCTTAGTGGACGGAAGCGGTCACAAAGCAGCGTTGCGGATCGAGGCGCTTCCGGCGACTCCGATTCCGCCCCACCCGCTCACCCACCCGCTCACCCGCCCTCTTACGGGACGCACTTGTTGTCCGAGGGCGAGAGGTTTGTTGCCAGAAGTGGTTCAGCACAGCCTGGGCGTAGCGGGGTTGTGGTCGAACGTGGCGTGACGACCAGCCACTTCGGCGCCGACTGCGCGAAGCCGAGTGGAGAGGTCGGGGCCCGTGAGAATGGCCTCCACGTCGTTCTGCGGTCCCCTGCCCAGCAGGAGCCGAGAGGCATCTTGGATGGCGATGGCTTCGCTGCCGCTCAGGAAGAGTGTCGCGATCAGCAAGGCGCGGTCGGCGGGACTCGTCTCCTTGAAGACCGCGTTCACCTCTGTGCGCCACTGCTGGAAGGCAGACAGCGCTGTGTTCAGTCCCTCAGTGGAGTCCTCGGCCTGGGCGAGGTCGCCGGCCAGCCTCGCGGCGGCAGCGGGTGCGGAGGATTCCGACAGCAGGTGTGCGGCCTGGCCCACCATGCCCGTGCCGTCGGGCTTGAGAGTGGCGTCGAGCCAGCGGATCCGCTCGGGCTTGCGGTAAAGGAACTCAAGGTGCTTCTCGGCTACCCGATGCGGGGCGGGTCTGCTCTTCGCCCGAACGACGACCCGGCCCAGCGTTCCGGACGCTCCCTCGGGCCAGGAGTGCTCGTCTGCGATGACGACGAGCGCGCGCCACGCCAGGCCCGGCGGATTCGAGCCCCTCGTCGTCATGCTGCCGCAGGATGCGCGTCAGGGCGGTATGCCCCGGCACGGTGCGCGTCTCCCCCTCCGCACGCCCCTTCAGATCACGCTCTTCGTGAATCTCGCCCGTGTCGGTCCACTGCTTGCCGACCTCCGGCCAGCCCCCCGGCGGTGTGCGGCTCCGCGGCGAACTGGTTCCAGCAGGCGGCGTTGCCTGTTCCCGGCTGGTCCATCCCTAAAGGGTGTTGCACAAGGCTCTGATCTGGGCATCTCCCTGGTATGGCCGGGGTGTTGAGGGCTGACCGGGTGTGGGTGGAGACGTTCACGGGGCTGCGGGTGACGCAGTTTTCGGATCTGTTGAAGGTGGTGCGGGAGCGGGGCGGCAACGGCACCCTGCGGGGCCGGCCGTGGTCGTTGCCGCTGGCCGAGAGGGTGCTGATGGTCGCGGTGTACTACCGCACGAACTTGATCATGCGGCAGCTGGGCCCGCTGTTCGGCGTTTCCTCCTCCACGGTGTGCCGTGTCATCCAGCGGCTGGGACCGCTGCTCGCACTCGAGCCCGTCTCCCGCCCGGCCGATGCAGCAGACCGGTTGTGGATCGTGGACGGCACGCTCGTCCCGGTCCGCGACCGCGGCGTGGGCGCCTCCTCCCGCAACTACCGGTTCTCGGCGAATGTGCAGGTCATCGTTGATGCGGAGACGCGTCTGGTGATCGCAACTGCGCGTCCGGTGCCGGGCACCACGGCGGACGCGCATGCCTGGCGCGCTTCCGGGCTCAGCGAGCACTGTCAGGGCGTGACTGTGCTCGCTGACGGTGCCCATCTCAACTGCGATATGGCGGTGCCGCACCGCAAACGTCCCGGGCGACCTCTGCTGCAGGCCGAGGAGGACGACAACGCCGAGCACCGCAGGGTCTGTGCCCGCGTGGAACATGTGATCGGCCGGATGAAGAA
>NZ_JBEYUW010000035.1:0-2362 GCF_040643735.1 Streptomyces sp. NPDC047085 | reverse complement strand
CAAGCCCTCGGCCTATTAGTACCGGTCACCTCCACACGTTACCGTGCTTCCAGATCCGGCCTATCAACCCAGTCGTCTACTGGGAGCCTTACCCCATCAAGTGGGTGGGAGTCCTCATCTCGAAGCAGGCTTCCCGCTTAGATGCTTTCAGCGGTTATCCCTCCCGAACGTAGCCAACCAGCCATGCCCTTGGCAGAACAACTGGCACACCAGAGGTTCGTCCGTCCCGGTCCTCTCGTACTAGGGACAGCCCTTCTCAAGACTCCTACGCGCACAGCGGATAGGGACCGAACTGTCTCACGACGTTCTAAACCCAGCTCGCGTACCGCTTTAATGGGCGAACAGCCCAACCCTTGGGACCGACTCCAGCCCCAGGATGCGACGAGCCGACATCGAGGTGCCAAACCATCCCGTCGATATGGACTCTTGGGGAAGATCAGCCTGTTATCCCCGGGGTACCTTTTATCCGTTGAGCGACGGCGCTTCCACAAGCCACCGCCGGATCACTAGTCCCGACTTTCGTCCCTGCTCGACCCGTCGGTCTCACAGTCAAGCTCCCTTGTGCACTTACACTCAACACCTGATTGCCAACCAGGCTGAGGGAACCTTTGGGCGCCTCCGTTACCCTTTAGGAGGCAACCGCCCCAGTTAAACTACCCATCAGACACTGTCCCTGATCCGGATCACGGACCCAGGTTAGACATCCAGCACGACCAGACTGGTATTTCAACGACGACTCCACAAACACTGGCGTGCCTGCTTCACAGTCTCCCAGCTATCCTACACAAGCCGAACCGAACACCAATATCAAACTGTAGTAAAGGTCCCGGGGTCTTTCCGTCCTGCTGCGCGAAACGAGCATCTTTACTCGTAGTGCAATTTCACCGGGCCTATGGTTGAGACAGTCGAGAAGTCGTTACGCCATTCGTGCAGGTCGGAACTTACCCGACAAGGAATTTCGCTACCTTAGGATGGTTATAGTTACCACCGCCGTTTACTGGCGCTTAAGTTCTCAGCTTCGCCCACCCGAAAGTGAGCTAACCGGTCCCCTTAACGTTCCAGCACCGGGCAGGCGTCAGTCCGTATACATCGCCTTACGGCTTCGCACGGACCTGTGTTTTTAGTAAACAGTCGCTTCTCGCTGGTCTCTGCGGCCACCCCCAGCTCGAGGAGCAAGTCCTCTCACCAGAGCTGGCCCCCCTTCTCCCGAAGTTACGGGGGCATTTTGCCGAGTTCCTTAACCATAGTTCACCCGAACGCCTCGGTATTCTCTACCTGACCACCTGAGTCGGTTTAGGGTACGGGCCGCCATGAAACTCGCTAGAGGCTTTTCTCGACAGCATAGGATCATCCACTTCACCACAATCGGCTCGGCATCAGGTCTCAGACTTGTGCTGTCCGGATTTGCCTAGACAGCGTCCTACACCCTTACCCCGGGACAACCACCGCCCGGGATGGACTACCTTCCTGCGTCACCCCATCACTCACCTACTGCAAGTCTGGTTCGTCGGCTCCACCACTCCCCTTTGCCCGAAGGCTCCGGGGCGGCTTCACGGACTTAGCATCGCCTGGTTCGATGTTTGACGCTTCACAGCGGGTACCGGAATATCAACCGGTTATCCATCGACTACGCCTGTCGGCCTCGCCTTAGGTCCCGACTTACCCTGGGCAGATCAGCTTGACCCAGGAACCCTTAGTCAATCGGCGCAAACGTTTCTCACGTTTGTATCGCTACTCATGCCTGCATTCTCACTCGTCAACCGTCCACGACTACCTTCCAGTGCCGCTTCACCCGGCAGACGACGCTCCCCTACCCATCACAGCACCCGTTGGGGCTATACGCTGCAATGACACGACTTCGGCGGTACGCTTGAGCCCCGCTACATTGTCGGCGCGGAATCACTAGACCAGTGAGCTATTACGCACTCTTTCAAGGGTGGCTGCTTCTAAGCCAACCTCCTGGTTGTCTGTGCGACTCCACATCCTTTCCCACTTAGCGTACGCTTAGGGGCCTTAGTCGATGCTCTGGGCTGTTTCCCTCTCGACCATGGAGCTTATCCCCCACAGTCTCACTGCCGCGCTCTCACTTACCGGCATTCGGAGTTTGGCTAAGGTCAGTAACCCGGTAGGGCCCATCGCCTATCCAGTGCTCTACCTCCGGCAAGAAACACACGACGCTGCACCTAAATGCATTTCGGGGAGAACCAGCTATCACGGAGTTTGATTGGCCTTTCACCCCTAACCACAGGTCATCCCCCAGGTTTTCAACCCTGGTGGGTTCGGTCCTCCACGAAGTCTTACCTCCGCTTCAACCTGCCCATGGCTAGATCACTCCGCTTCGGGTCTTGAGCGTGCTACTAAA
>NZ_JBEYUW010000034.1:0-2572 GCF_040643735.1 Streptomyces sp. NPDC047085 | reverse complement strand
ACAACGACCACGTCTACGCCGAGGTCGCTCTGCCCACAGAGCCGGACGCCTACGCCATCCACCCCGCCCTCCTCGACGCCACCCTCCACGCCGCGCTGATGGGCCAGGTCCTGCCGGACGACGGCCGGGTGAGACTGCCGTACGCCTGGGAAGGCGCCACATTGCACGCCTCCGGTGCCTCCACGCTGCGGGTAGCGGTGACGACCGCGGGCGACAACGCGATACGGCTCCGCGCGGCGGACGGTGCCGGCCTGCCGGTGGCCGAGGTGGCATCGCTGGCCATGCTTCCGGCCGACCTCACCGACCTCGGCGCTCAGGCCGTGAACCGTGACTCCCTGCTGCGCCTGGCATGGACACCCGCGCCTTCGGCGGACGCGGTAACGCCCACCGGGCTCTCGCTGCTCGGCGACGACCCGTTCGGCCTGCGCTCGGCGACGACCCGGACCGGCGTCCACTGGCGAGAGTTCACCGAGCTGTCCGCCGTACCCGACGCCTCGTCCGATGTGGTCGTGTGCCTCGAAGGGGACGACACGCCGGACCTCCCCGCGGCCGCCCGCGCGACGCTGTACCGTGCGCTCGATCTGCTCCGGGCATGGGCGTCGGACGACCGCTTCGCGAAGGCGCGTCTGGTCGTGGTGACCCGACGTGCGGTGATGACCGACCACGGCGACCACGTACCGGACCTCGCCGCCGCGCCGCTGTGGGGGCTGCTCCGCTGCGCGCAGAACGAGAACCCCGGCCGGCTGGTCCTGGTCGACGTCGATGACGATGACCGCTCGCTTGCCGCGCTGCCCTCCGCGCTGGCCGGTGACGCCACCCAGTTCGCGCTGCGCGCGGGACATGTCCTGGTCCCGAGACTGGCGCGGTCGGTGGCCGAGGGCGGGAGCGGGCCGGAGCCGCTGTCACGGTGGGACACCGGCGGCACCGTGCTGATCACCGGCGGTACGGGAACACTCGGCAGGCTGTTCGCCCGCCACCTGGTCACGAAGCACGGGGTGCGTCACCTGCTGCTGGTCTCCCGGCGCGGGCCGGACTCTCCTGGAGCCGCGGACCTGGTCGCCGAGGTGTCCGGGCTGGGCGCCGAGGTGACGGTCGCCGCGTGCGACGTGGCCGACCGGGCCGCGCTCGCCGCACTGCTCGCGAAGATCCCGCCGAACCGGCCGCTCACCGGCGTGGTGCACACCGCAGGGACCCTGGACGACGGACTGATCTCCGGCATGACGCCGGAAAGGCTCGACGCCGTGCTGGCGCCGAAGCTGGACGCGGCGTGGCACCTGCACGACCTGACCCGGGACCTGGGCCTGTCCGCGTTCGTACTGTTCTCCTCGATCATGGGCACGATCGGCAACGCGGGCCAGGGAAACTACGCCGCCGCCAACGTGTTCCTCGACGCGCTCGCCCAGCACCGCCGCGCCAACGGACTGCCGGCGGCCTCACTCGCGTGGGGCTTCTGGAACGAGCGCAGCGAACTGACCGGGCACCTGGGCGACGCCGACATCGCTCGGATCCAGCGCACCGGGCTGAAACCGCTGTCGTCGGACGAAGGCGTCGCACTGTTCGACGCGGCCCTCGCCGGCGGTGAGGCCACCGTGACACCGGCCGCGCTCGACCTGGACCGGCTGCGGGCGCGAGCCACGCAGGCGAGCCTGCCGGAAGTGCTGCGTGGGCTGGTCCGGGCGCGGCGCGCGGCGACCGAGGGCTCGGCGACCGGCTCGACGCTCGCCGACCGGCTGGCCGGCCGCCCGGCCGAGGACATCGACCGCGAGCTGCTCGACCTGGTGCGCTCCCACACCGCCACCGTGCTCGGCCATGCCGACGCCGGCTCCGTGCAGCCGGCCGCCGCGTTCAGGGAACTCGGCCTCGACTCACTGTCCGCGGTGGAGCTCCGCAAGCGGCTCAACGAAGTCACCGGACTGCGGCTGTCGGCCACCGTGGTGTTCGACCACCCGACCCCGTCCACACTGGCCGCGCTCCTGCGTGAGGAGCTCCTGGGCGGAAGCACCCAGGTCGTCACTCAGGCGGCCGTGGAGCCCGCGTCGGCAGGGGAGGAGCCGGTCGCCATCGTCGGCATGGGCTGCCGGTACCCCGGGGATGTCCGTTCGCCGGAGGGTTTGTGGGACCTCGTGCTGTCGGGACGGGACGTCCTTGGCGGACTGCCGCGCGACCGCGGGTGGGACCTGGACGACCTCTTCGACACGGACCCGGGACGGACGGGCAAGAGTTACGTCGACAAGGGCTACTTCCTCGACGGAGCGGGGGAGTTCGACGCCGGGTTCTTCGGCATCTCGCCGCGTGAGGCGCTGGCGATGCATCCGCAGCAGCGGCTGCTGCTGGAGACCGCGTGGCAGACGCTGGAGGACGCCGGGATCGATCCGGGTTCGCTGCGCGGCAGCGACACGGGCGTGTTCGTCGGCGCGATGTTCCAGGACTACGGGCCGCCGATGCACGAGGGTTCGGCGGAGGCTGACGGGCTGCTGCTGACCGGTACCAGTGGGAGTGTCACGTCGGGTCGGCTGGCGTATTTCCTCGGTCTGGAGGGGCCGGCGGTGACGGTGGACACGGCGTGTTCGTC
>NZ_JBEYUW010000033.1:0-2583 GCF_040643735.1 Streptomyces sp. NPDC047085 | reverse complement strand
GCTACGAGCGCAAAGCCGACCACTTCCTGGCCTTCACCAGCATCGCTTGCACCCTCATCTGCTACCGCAGACTCACCAAATGAGATGACGTCTTACAACGGCTAACAAAATGAGGTGGATCGGCGTTGGTTGCCGTGTCCGAGGCGGGAGTTGAACGTTCGGCTCGGCGTGGGGACATCGCCGTGGATCGTGTCGGATGAGCTGTGGGACCGCCTGGAGCCGCTGCTGCCGCAGCGTGAGCGCCGCTTCCGGTATCCCGGCCGCAAGGCGTTACCGGACCGGGAGGTGCTGTGCGGGATCCTGTACGTGCTGCACACCGGCATCCAGTGGGAGTACCTCCCGAAGGAGCTGGGCTTCGGCTCGGGCATGACCTGCTGGCGACGGCTGCGGGACTGGAACGAGGCCGGCGTGTGGCAACGGCTCCACGAGGTCCTGCTGGCCGAACTGAACGCAGCCTCGCGGCTGGACTGGTCCCGCTGCGTGGTCGACTCTTCCCATGTCAGGGCGCTAAAAGGGGGAGCCACACGGGCCCCTCGCCGGTCGACCGGGGCCGGGCAGGATCGAAACACCACCTCATCACCGACGGACACGGCACCCCGCTCGCCGTCCTGCTGACCGGCGGCAACCGCAACGACGTCACCCAGCTCCTGCCCTTGCTCGATGCGATCCCGCCGGTCCGCGGCCGGGTCGGACGACCGCGCCGCAAACCCGACTCGCTCTTCGCCGACCGTGGCTACGACCACGACATCTACCGCGATCATGTCCGCGAACGTGGCATCGTGCTGGCCATTGCCCGCCGTGGAACACGGCACGGCACCGGACTGGGTACCTACCGCTGGGTGATCGAGAGAAGCTTCGCGTGGCTGCACGGCTTCCGACGCCTGCGGATCCGATGGGAACGCAGAGCCGACATCCACGAAGCGTTCCTCAAACTCGCCTGCTGCCTGATCACACACCGACAACTCAGCTCATTGCGTCAGCCGTTGCAAAGGGGACGGGAGTGGCTACCTCGGAGGCAGCGCGCGCTCCCTGCGGTTGCGCTTCTCCATAGCCGCGCCCACCCAGATGCACCAGGCGACGCAGCTGGCCAGGAGGAGGAAATAGGTCATGAATCCGTTGGTGTCGCCGAAGAGCCACAGCACCAGTGCGGGGGGCCCGAAAACGATCAGCGGGCCGATGACCCACCAGGTCAGATATGTGCGCAGTATCTCCCCGCCGACGAGCGGCGTCTCCTCGTGCACCGCGTAGTGGGTGACCGAGGTACTGCCGTTCCCGTACTGTGTGTAGGACGAGTCGCCGACGGTCAGGCGATGCCGACGCAAGGGGATCACCGGCAGAAAAAGCAGCACGGCCCACTGGGTGGCGTGGTGGCTGCCGTCACGATTCGGGTAGCTGAAGCCCCGATACGTGGTGCCGAATCCGTTCCACGTCGACATTCTTCGCATCCTCCTCGTCGTCTCCGGCCTGAACTGTCTCACGTCTGGTGGGATTGGGGGTCGGATCAGCCGTGATCCGTACGTCGTAGGGCCTGTCCAAGCAGCCGAACCCTCTGGAGACCCAGCGGAAGGCCAAGTACGCCGGCGGGATCGCGTCGAGCAGGGGCAGCAGTTGGGTGCCGTCGTTGCGGTTGCCGCCGGTCAGCAAGATCGCGAACGGGGTGCGTCCGGCAACGGCTTACGGCCCGGACAACGGAAGCGGCGCTCACACTGCCGCAGCAGCGGCTCCAGACGGTCCCACAGCTCATCCGACACGATCCACGGTGACGCCCCCACGCCAGACCGAACGCCCAACTCTCGCCCGCCCACGGGCGTCAGGAGCGATCCACCTCATGTTGTTAGCCGTTGTTAGCCGTTTTCCCGGAGCGTTGCACGATGGCCGTTGCCTGTTCAGGGGGCACGAACCAGAGCAGCGGAAGCACATGCAGGGCGCACCCACCCAAGCTCACCGCCTTGATCCCCTACACCACGACAGGGGACACGCCCTCGGGATACGGGCCGTACTCGCCGATCGGCAGGTACGGCTCGATGAACTCCCAACCCGGAGAAGCCGCTGCGCGCACGGGCGAGATCTACCAGGCGCTGCCACACGTCAACGGATGGATCCGCCGCATCGCCGCTGTGCTGCGGCGCCGCTGGCCCGACGCGAACCAGGACCTCGCCGACGGGGGAAGGTTCCCGCCCTACCTGGCCCGGCACTGACCCCCGAGTTTCCGCTCGCCGCTCCGCCGCGCGTCTGGAGATCTGTAACGGTGCGGGTTGCGTTGGGTCAACTCCGGGTGCTGGAGTCGGTGTTGGAAGCCGGGCCAGCCGCCTCCGGCTGGATTGACCAGTGCTGGACGCTGGCGAGGATCGCAGAGATCGTGCGCCGCCGGTTCGGTGTCGAGTACACCCACCGCATCGGCTGGAGCGTGCAGGTGCCCTCTCGCAAGGCCACCGAGCGGGACGAGGCGAAGATCGCCGTCTGGAAGGACGAGCAGTGGCCCGTCCTAAGACGTCATCTCAATTGGTGGCTGATGGCGTAGGTAGTCGCTGGCAGGCGTGCTGTAGGGACGGTTGAATATCGTGGTGAGCGACTACTGGACAC
>NZ_JBEYUW010000032.1:0-2662 GCF_040643735.1 Streptomyces sp. NPDC047085 | reverse complement strand
GCCCACATGCACAACCTCGCCCTCGCCGCATGAGCGGACAACCCCGCTCACTGGCTCTGCCCTGCCCGAAGACAGCCTTGTGCAACACCCTTTAGCCACCAGGCCGCCGCCATCTCATTTGAAATACGGACCGGCCGTGCGCGCGGCATCCGCATGACGGTCGCGGGTGAGGGATGCCGGCCTTTTCCGCGCCGGTGGGCTTTTTTCTGCGAGAACTACCGGTATCCCAACCACCCGACGGGCCCGAAGAGCGCTGACTCCCCGTCACGTTCGATAACCCGGTTCCAGCTGCGCCGATCTGGCGGATACATATGAACACCTCACGAATCGGCCACTCGTTGGACCCCTGCTTAATTACCCACCGTAACGGGAACTTCGGTCTTCGATGGCTACGCGAAGACGAAGGTTCCGGGAGGTCGAATTGCACTCCAGTGCTGCAGACGGAAATCGCCGGCTGAATCATAAATATCCCGCATTCGCGGTGAACTGGCCGCAGTGGGTACGCGTGGTGCTCACCACCGTGGTGGCCGTATGCCTTTCGCTTGCCGTTGCCCCCGCTACGGCCTTCTCCTACGGCGATGCTCCGCAAAGCCAGGCGCCGCATCCGTCCCCGTCCTCACACCAGGTGCAGGTGAAGCCCCTGTGTCCTCGGCCCACACGCCGCGACGTGATGGCCTGTGACGCGCTGGTCCGTACCGATGCCTTCGCCCGCTGGCAGCCGTCACGGGCTGCGCTCCCTCCCGGTTACGGGCCCTCGGACCTGCGCAGCGCCTACAACCTTCCGTCCAGCGGTGGCTCCGGCGCCACTATCGCCGTCGTCAACGCATACGACGATCCCAACGCCGAAGCGGACCTCGGCGTATACCGCGCCCAGTACGGCCTGCCCCCGTGCACCACCGCCAACGGCTGCTTTCGCAAGCTCAATCAACGCGGCACCACCTCCCCTATGCCGTCGGCGGACCCCAATTGGGCGGGTGAGATCTCTTTGGACCTGGACATGGTCAGTGCGGTGTGTCCCGCCTGCAAGATCACACTGCTGGAGGCCGACTCCACCTACATCAGCGACCTGGGAACGGCAGTGAACACCGCGGTTTCGCTCGGAGCCAAGTACGTCTCGAACAGCTACGGCGGCCCCGAGGGCCCCAGCGAGACAACCTTCGACACCCAGTACTTCAACCACCCCGGGGTCGCCGTCACCTTCTCAGCCGGCGACTCCGGCTACGGCGTTCAGTACCCAGCAGCTTCGAGATACGTCACCGCGGTCGGGGGGACCTCGCTGACCCGCTCATCCACCGCCCGCGGCTGGAGCGAGTCAGTATGGGGCAGATCCAGTGGCGGCACCGGTACCGGCTCGGGCTGCTCGGCGTACGAGTCCAAGCCGAGCTGGCAGACCGACAGCGGGTGCTCCCGGCGCACCGTGGCCGACGTCTCAGCAGTGGCCGACCCAGCTACCGGAGTGGCCGTGTACGACACTTATCAGGCCCCGGGCTGGCAAGTCTACGGCGGCACCAGCGCCTCCGCCCCCATCATCGCGGGCATCTACGCGCTGGCCGGGACACCGGTATCGAACACCTATCCGGCCTCCTACCCCTACGCGCACCGCTCCTCCCTCTACGACGTGTCCACGGGCGCCAACGGCACCTGCGCTGCTGCCTACCTGTGCACCGGGGAGCCTGGTTACGACGGCCCGACCGGTCTGGGCACCCCCCACGGAACCGCCGCCTTCGCCGGCGGCTCCGCCGGAAGCTGCACCGCACAGCAACTCCTGGGCAATCCCGGCTTCGAGAACGGCACCGCACTCTGGTCAGCCACTCCATACGTGATCAACAACAATGCGAGAGAGCCAGCCCGCTCCGGGGCCTGGGACGCATGGCTCGACGGCTACTCCAGCAGCCACACCGACACGCTCTCGCAGCAGGTATCCATCCCGGCCTCGTGCACATCCGCCAACCTGACGTTCTGGCTGCACACCGACACCGACCAACCCAACACCACCCCCCACGACGTCCTGAACGTCCAAGTGCTCAAAGGCAGCACAACCACAACCCTCGCCACCTACTCCAACGCAAACGCCGCGCCCGGCTACGTGCAGCACTCGTTCAACCTGGCTCCCTACATCGGCCAGACCATCACCCTCCGCTTCGTCGGTACCCAGACCTCATCGCTGCGGACGAGCTTCGTCATCGACGACACGGCACTGAACGTGTCCTGAGCGTGCTTTTCAGATCACCCCATGACGCGGACACCGCCGCAGGCGACAGTTGAATACGAGAGCCCACCAGTACCAGGGCCCGGGACCTGTAGTCAGTGGCCGGTCCTACTGTGGCCGCATGACCGCGCTTCCCGATCGACCCCATACCGCACTGCTCGTCATCGACGTCCAGAACGGTGTCGTGGCGGCCGGCCACAACCGCGACGGCGTCATCGCCAACATCAACACCCTGATCGACAAGGCCCGCGCGGAGAACGTGCCGGTCGTCTGGGTGCAGCACTCCGACGACGAACTGAAGTACGGCTCCGAGAACTGGCAGTACGTGCCGGAGCTGATCCGCCGCGACGGCGAGCCCCTGGTCCACAAGAACTACCCGGACTCCTTCGAGGAGACGGACCTGGAGTCCGTGCTGGCCGAGCGGAAGGTCGGCCGGCTCGTCGTCACGGGCGC
>NZ_JBEYUW010000031.1:0-6043 GCF_040643735.1 Streptomyces sp. NPDC047085 | reverse complement strand
GTGTCCAGTAGTCGCTCACCACGATATTCAACCGTCCCTACAGCACGCCTGCCAGCGACTACCTACGCCATCAGCCACCAATTGAGATGACGTCTAAGTGTCCACGCCGCCCAGTGGCAGGCCGTGCATCTCGACCAGGAGGTGCCGCTTCTTCTCGTGGGGACGAGTCGCGAGTGGTGATCCCTGCAGCGGCCTGCGGTCCTGAGTGAGGCTGTATCCGACCGACGGCCTGTGCGCCTTGAACACCGAAGTGCACAAGCAGCGGAATACCGTCGAGGGGTTGGGCATCAACCACTGCCAGTAGTGGGGCAGTCTGGCCACACGATGCGGCATCTCACCATCGCCTACCAGGCCACACTCACCTCGCCGCCATGCTGATCAGGGCGCGACCCAAGGCGGCGGACTCTAGTGGCCGCTGGGCACATACGGTGGGACGTCGTCTGGGACCGGGTTGGTTTCGTAGTAGGTCTTAATCGAGTCCTCGTCGAAGATGAACGAGACCTGTTTGACCTTGTCCGGTGGAAGACGTATCACCCAAGTGGGGATGTCCGTTCCTGTATCCCTTGCCTTTTCCTGGAGCCACCAGTAGGCGCGTGCCGTCCGCCACTTGCCGTCGTTCCGGTTGAAGTCGTCGCCATTCCCCTGACCGTACCAGTGCGGATGTGGGTTCTTTTCCTGGTGGTCGGCGATGCGGTCCATGAGTGCGAGGAGCGCGGCCGCCTTTTCCCGGACTGCCTTGCTGGTCATCGCGGCTTGACGCTTCACAGTGTTGCCCGGCGTAAACCCGTAGCCCTTTCCTACCTTGTGGCCCGCGTAACGCTGGTCGCCTACCAGGTACAGGTACACCTTGTAGTGATCCTGCTCGTGCTTGTAGGCGCTCGACCGCCTGAGTCCGTTGACGTTGTTATGCTGCTCGACCAAGTTGACGTAGATCCAGATGATCTCCTGCTCCTGGTTCCCCGATCCCAGATACGACTCGGCCAGGGCGGTAGCGACGATCTTCCTCTTGACCTCGGTATTGTCGATCGCTGGTGGCTGCACGGGCATGGCCCTGAGGGCGTCGAGTATCCCGACCAGTGGGGTTTGCGCATAGTGGCAGGTCAGTGCGTTGAGGCCGAGCAGATGCTCGTCCACGAGGTCTCTCAGTTCCGGGGGGAAGGTGGGCTGGACGAGTGGTTTGTTGTCGACCTGACCGTAGAGTGTGCGCTCGAACGCGGCTTCGTAGGCCGCGCAGACGTCATCGAGGAGCTGACTCCGCGAGGCCGGTGACAGGGTCGAGTCCCGCGCGGCGTTGGACAGGTTGGTGAGCAGCGCGATCCACTCATGTACCCGCGTGGCGACGTATTCGGACACCGCCGCGCCCCATGCTTCCCCGGGGTCCACGCCGCCGTCAGTGGTGGCTGCGTTGGTGTAGTGGGCGATGCCGGCGTCGTTGAGTGCCTTCCAGGGTTCGCCGCTGGCAAGTTGCAGCCAGGCGCGGCAGAGTTCACCGTACAGCGCGCCGAGGGGGCCGGGGTCGCTGCTGCTCACCTGTCGGCCCAGATCCATGCCGAGCACGGTGAGGTACGCGGGCGTGTCCGCACCGAGGACGACTGCCGTGGATGCTGGCGGGGCTGCGGCGTTGCTGTCGACGCCGGTGAACATCACCGTGGCGGACGCGCCCTGCAGGTGCTCGATGAGCGTCACTGGGAGCAGGAGGTAGTGCGCCTTGGCGCGCAGGAGCTCCAGGAAGCCCTTCGGCTCGGATGCTTGGGTAGCGAGGTCGGCATGGCCGGCGGCGGCTCCGCCGAGGGCGGCTGGCATCGGTGTCAGCGTGGTCGGGTCCGGGTCGACGACGGAGATGGGGCTCGCGTCCTCAAGCGCTTTGAGGAAGAAGGAGCCGATGTCTGTCCAGACGGATGTCGAAGGCGACTCGGTCATGGTCGGCTCCCTCTCAGATCGGCTGGCCGGTGTGATCGACGATCCGGGTGAGGTCCCCGGACTGGTGTGCCACGAGGATCGGCGGGTCTGGCACTGGGAGCCGGTTGACGATGCGGGGGCCAACGGGGTGCGGCAGCGGCCTGCCGTCCTGTTGCGGGACCACCAGCCAGTCCACGGGGAGGGGCCGCGACTTGTAGAACGGGTGCTTGATCGCGATGGGGAACCAGTCCGGGCGGGTGAATGGGATGGCGGTGAGGGGCGGCGCCGGTTCGGCGATGAAGTGCCACGACGCGCGCGCTGGCGCTGGGCCGCCGTCGAGACCGCCCGCGAGGAGCACGGTGACCGTCGCGGCGCCGGGAGTGATGGCGACGCCTTGGGGCGTGATCGAGCCGAGGACGTGGTACGGGAGCTCCCCCACCGCGTTCTCGGCGGTGTAGGTCCAGGTCACCGTCGACAGCGGCACCTGCCGGCCGTTGAGCAGGATGCGTACGCGCGGTTCCATCTGCGCCGGGAGGCCGCTCACTTGGGGCTCGACGAAACTCTGGTTGGCACCGTGGAGCCGGAAGACGATCTTGCCCTGGCTTGGTGCCACGGTTCCCGGCTCCGGCGAGACGACCTCTACCTCCATGGGCGCGGTGGGCTTGGCCGCCTCGAGTGCTTGGCGCATCTGCTGGGGGCTGCCCGCGGCGATGAGTCGGCGCACTGAGGCGAGGGCGCTCTTGGTCAGGCGCAGGCTGTTGGCGGTGTCGTTCAGCCCGCGCACGATGGGTCCGGCGCCTGTGGCGTCGAACAGTAGCGTCGTCACCACCCCGGCGATGATGTTTGCCGGGACCTGTACTCGGGCGATGTCGATGTGGATCCACAGGAACGGCAGGAAGGGGTTGGGGAAGTCGATGCCGATCGGCACCGTCACGGGCGGCACCTGGTCGCCGCGGAACAGGGACAGGATCAGGGCTTCGACGCCGACGTCGCTGCCCTCCTGGCTTTCCGCCATGATGCGCAGTGCTTCACCGCTGGCCTGGACAGTGTCTCCGAGGGTGCGGACCGCCGCCTGCGTCGCGCCGATCGCACCACCGCCGGCCAGGTGCACGGCCGTGGTCACGAGGCCGGTCAGTATGTTCCGTACCCAGTCGGGCATGTCCGCGGCGGCGGCCTCCCCGAGGCAGTGCCGGATCAGCCACTGGGTGAGTTCCTCGCCCACGCGGCTGTCGAGGTTGCGGATGGTGTCGGCGACGCGTGCCACTTGGAGGAAGAATTCGCCGGCGAGGCGTTCCACCTCTCGTTCAAGGCGGTTTTCCTCCTCCTGCAGTTTGGCGAAGGCTGCTTCGGCCCACGCGACGGACTCCTCGGCTGCCCGGAACGAGACGATCGCCGAGAGTTCGAGGGTGCGCAGGAGCTGTGTGCCGGTGCCCTCTGCCATGGTGCTGAACAGGTTCACGCTGTCCTTGAGTAGGAACTCCATGCTGCTCAGAACGTGTTCGACGACGTGCCGGCCGATGATCGGCAGCAGTTGGGCCTTGAATTCCGAGATGGCCTGGCGGGGCCCCACCTCAAGGATCCGGTCGACCAGCATGTCGGCCAGAAGGTAGTTGTCGAGCAGCCGCAGTTCACCGGGCAGCATCGTGTCGGTCCACTGTTCGGTGGTGTGGGCGACGTGCCGCATCAGTTGGGCGACGGGGAAGCCTACGGTGGTGCCGGCGACCTGCCGGGCGAGATCGTCCCAGCTGGCGTTGATGTCGAGGTCCTCGGTGCTGGTGTCGATCCGGTTGGCCATTTCGCGCAGTGCGGGTGGCACTGCGTCAAAGCCTCGCCCGGCGATGGCTTTGCTCATCTCGCTGAGCGGTCGGCCGATCAGGATCACTATGCCCGTGGAGACTGCCTCGCGGATCCGGTGCGCGTCGACGGCTTCGTCGGCTGCGACGGTGGCGCAGACGTCGATCAGGATGCGCGCCTGTGCGCGGATTGCGCGGACTAGGTCCGGCGCCAGCACGGTGTTGAGGTGATCCCAGAGGCCGGCGTCGGCGAAGGCCTTCTCGATGTCGGTCAGCAGCGTGTTCAGTGCGGTGGCGGCTTCCGCGCGGGTCATGGTCGATCCGCCGGTGAGCAGTGTGGTGATCCGCACGACGTCGCCGAACACGGCCACCAGCCACGACGGCAAGACATTCTGCTGGGCCAGCACGCCGCCCAGTTGGTTCAGCAAGGCCACTGAGGCGGCGGTCTTGAGCTGGATTTGAGGCGGGGCGCCGAGGAGGTGCCGCAGGCTCGGGGTGTCGGCGACCGATGCGTCGGCAATCAGCACGACCAGGGCACCCGCACAGGTCACCGCCGATCGCACGAGCCTAGCCTCCGGCGTGTGGAAGAGGTCGGAGGCGTCCGCGATCAGGGCCGCGACGGCGCCGACGGGTTCGAGCGGGGATCCCTTGCCGGAAGACGAACGCAGTGCGGTCACGGCGCGTACGACCGACGCCCACACCTCGCGCGCGGCGTCGTCGTCCACGGGCTCGTCGGCGTCGGTGCCCAGGGCGGTGGCGATGGTGTCGACGGCGAGGCGGAGCAGCTGGGGCAGCAGCGCGTCGGCGAGCAATGTGCGCAACGTATTCAGCAGGGCATCGCCGAGCGACTCCTTCTGCGCGTCGGTGGTGGCGTCCCGTTGGTTGAGGCACCACGTCACCAGGGTGTCCAGGGTGGCGGGCAGAATCACCTGAGAGGCGTCGATGAGGCCCGCGAGGGGGTTGTCGTCGGCGATTCCGGCCTGTTTCCGGTATGCGGTGAGTGCGTGTCCGAGATCGGTGGCGACCTGGTCGGCGAGGCGGCGCAGGAGCCTTGCGGTGTCGAATCCGTAGTTGGCGGTGACGCCCCACGCCCCGCCGTAGCCCCATGCGTAGCCGTAGCGGAACACGGCGGAGATACCGGCGGGGTCGTCGCCGCGCGGGAACAGGTCCGCGACCGCGGTGGCCTCGGCGACGGCCATGGCGGCAAAGGCGGCCCGTGCCCACACGGTGGCGCCGATCTCGGCTTCCTGGATCAGCAGACGAAGGTAGGGACGCAGTTCAGCGGGCAGCTTTGGTGTGACGAGGTCGCTGAGTTCGACGAGAGACATCGACGCAGAGGCTTGTGCCTGAGCGTTCAGGGAGGCCTCCAGGCGCAGGCGGGCGACGACACCGGCCGACTCGAACAAGTCCAGGGGCAAGCCGGCCTGCATCCGTAACCCGGCGTGCCCAGCCACCCCGGCGTCGGCTTGGAAGCGGCCCAGCCCTTCGGCGACAGATGCTCCCAGTCGCGCCGAGGCCTGCACGTCGAACTCGGCGCTGAAGTCAAGGCCGTCGTCGGCCCGCAACGAGCCGGTCAACCAACCGCGGGTCGCCGCCGCCCCGTAGAGCGGGGCGTCGGGACGTGTCGCGGCAGATGCAGCAAAGATGTTCAGCTCGTTGGACACGGCAGACCCCCCGATCAGCGTGGACGCCCCCGGGCGGATCCTTCGGCCTATGGTTGCTGGGCCGCCGGGGGCTTCCCCCACCTTCCGGGCCCATCAGGAACGTGGGCAAGGCAACTATCCCAACATCGGTCTGGATTTACGCTTTTCGACTGCTCTTGGGGACCCAACAAGCCGCATCTAGAGCACATTTGAGGCCATCTTGGCCCGAGAAGACCAACGTTTCGAGCCGCAACCCGTCTGCCGGCCGAGCCCGGACACCGAGGTCGAGCCGGGTGATCCTTCGCTGGCCGACTCCCCCGACGCATGCTTGCGTCCAGCCCAACCGGCGCACCGATTCCGCCCGCTTGTCCAACGCCCAACGGGGCAGTTAGGGAACGGGGATGGTGGTGAGGGGAGCGATACCAGCGAACTGTATCCGACGCGAATGACGCCAGCGTCAACGTCTCGAGCGGCGAGATCGACTCCAAGCGACATGCCGGGCGCAATGTTGAACTCGTTGGGCCACAGGTAGAACCTGTCGACCGCAAAACCCGCGTTGACGGAGGTGTCAGCGTCGTACGTCGCGTTGAGACCGGCGTACACCAGCCACTGACTAAGACGTCATCTCATTTGGTGAGTCTGCGGTAGCAGATGAGGGTGCAAGCGATGCTGGTGAAGGCCAGGAAGTGGTCGGCTTTGCGCTCGTAG
>NZ_JBEYUW010000030.1:0-9036 GCF_040643735.1 Streptomyces sp. NPDC047085 | reverse complement strand
GCTGGAACAACTCCCACAATTCGTCCGGCACCAGCCGCTCAACGATCCCCACCACGATCCACAGCCTACCGAGGCATCCAAATGAGATGACGTCTAAAAGGAGGGCGGCGGACTTGGGCGCCTGGCTTTGCTTCGAGGACGAGGCTGGCCAGGGCCTGAGGACGCCCAAAGGTCGTACCTGGAGCCGCCGGGGCCACACCCCGGTGGTGCGGGTCACCGCCGCGGCACCAAACGTGTCTCGATGGCGGCGCTGGTCTGCACCAAAGCTGGCCACCGGCCACGGCTGATCTACCGCATCCACCTCGACCGTGGTCCCGCCAAGGGCCGTCGCAAGGGCTTCACCGAGACCGACTACGCCCGCCTGTTGGATGCCGCGCACCAACAACTCGGCGGCCCCATCGTTCTGGTCTGGGACAACTTGAACACACACGTCAGCCGCACCATGCGTGATCTGATCGCCGCCCGATTATGGCTGACCGTCTACCAACTGCCGCCGTACGCCACCGAGCTCAACCCCGTCGAGGGCGTGTGGTCGCACCTGAAGCGGTCGCTGGCCAACCTCACCAAACACAGCCTCGACCAGCTCACCGCGTTGGTGAAGAGGCGGCTGAAACGGATGCAGTACCGCCCCCGCCTCATCGAGGGCCTCATTGCCAAGACCGGGCTCGACCTCCAGCCGCCGTAACCTCAGTTAGAGATGTCTAGCAGCACGCTCCGTCACCAACGAATGTGAGACAGGGCCGTTGAATTGACACACCCACCGCCCTGACAGCCGTTCGGGCACTCCGGCTCGCTACGTCTTACGGTCATCCTCAGGAAGAGTTACGTCGGGCTTTCAGCGGGTGATCGAGATTGCGAAGGGCGCGAATCCGCTGGATCGGATCACGTGTGGTACGAACAGGATCGCGGCCTCGGCAGCCCGCGCGGTCTCGATCCCACCGAGGTCCGTGATCCACTGCTGCTGCCAGCTGAGGTCGGCGAGAAGCCCGCGTACGACCTGCTTGGCCTCCGGGTCCTTGCCGGAGAGGAAGGCGGTCGGTGTCTGGGTGAGCGCGGCGGGCGCGGTCATCACCGTGTAGAGCATCGTGTTGAGCGTCTTGACGACGCGCGTGTCGGGGAGAGCTTCTTGAAGTTGCTCCGCGAGGCTTGAGCCGGGGTAGAGCAGGTCGGCCGGCAGTCCGTCTGGTCCGTCGACGGTGGCGTTGGAGACGTCTACGAGAATCTTGCCCTGCAGTTCCTCGCGCAGCGCGATGAGCCGCTCCAGCGAGCCGGCGCCCGGGGTGGCGTTGATGACGATCTGCGCTGTCCGGGCGGCGTCGGCGGCAGAGCCTGGTGAGCGATCCGCCACGGCGACTTCGTGCCCGGCCCGGGTGAGGGCCAGGGCGAGGCTGCCGCCGACGCGGCCGTTTCCGAGAACGGCGATCATGGTCATGCCGATGTGGTCCTTCCGGTGCTTATGGTTCTCGTGGGAGTCAGCGGGAGAGCGTGGTGACGGCTTCGGTGTGCACGCCGGGCGCGGCGGCCAGGAAGCTCTCGCTCTCCGGGGTCCAGGGGCGGCCCTCGGCATCGGATATCTGCCCGCCGGCCTCGGCGACGAGCAGCGCCCCGGGAAGAAGGTCCGCGCGGGCCCCGGCGAACTGCCAGAAGGCGTCGATCCGGCCGGCGGCCACGTTCAGCAGGTGCAGGGTGGCGGGCACGGATGTCCGCACCACGAGCGCATCGAAGAGCATCGCGGTGATCGAGGAGCCGATGCGCCGCACGACCTTCTCGTCCTCGTCCGGCCTGGCCTGGCTCGTGGCCACCAGGCTCAGGCCGAGGTTCGTGGTCTGGGACACGTGCAGCGGGCGGCCGTCGAGGTGGGCGCCGGCGCCGGCGAGTGCGGTGTAGGTCTCACCGGTCAACGGCAGGTGCACTGCGGTGAGCACCGGCTGGTTGTCGCGCACGAGAGTGGCGGTCACCGCCCACTCCGGCAGGGCGTGCAGGTGGTTGACGTTGCCTTCGGCCGGATCCAGGACCCACCATTCGCCGGGGGGCAGGGCCCCGCCCGCGAGCTCGTCCTCCACCAAGCGGGCGTCCGGGCGCAGGAGGGTGAGGCGGGGGCGCAGGACGTCGAGGACCGCGTCGTCGTTGGCGGCGAGCGCGCGCATCAGCTCTTCGCGGTTCTGGTAGCGGACCACGTCGCCGAACCGCTCCCGCAGCGCCGAAGCCGCCGCGCGCACGGCGATCGCGGTCTGCGCGAGCAGGTCGGCGTCGGACGCGGAGCCGGCGGTTGCAGCAATTTGAGGGGTCTGAATCGACTCGGGCATGGCGGTGCTCCCATCTGAGCAGGGGGGTGATGAGGGACCAGGCGAAAACCGTGTTTCTTTCACGCCCGCATCTCGAAGGTAGGAGGACCCATCATTAACTGCAAGTGCATGTAAAGCACGGCTAGGATGAGTCGCATGCAATTGGATTTGAACCTGCTCGCCGCGCTCGATGCGCTCCTGGAGGAAGGCAGCGTGGCCGGAGCTGCTGCGCGCCTGCATGTCACCGCCCCCGCGATGAGTCGAAGCCTCGGCCGGATCCGGCGCACGACGGGGGATCAGATCCTGGTGCGTACCGGGCGCACGATGACCCCGACGCCGTACGCGATCGCCGTCCGGGAACAGGTGCACGAGCTGCTTCAGCAGGTGCAGGGCGTGCTGGCACCGAGCCGCGAACTCGACCTCACGACGCTCGAGCGCACCTTCACACTCCGCTGGCACGATTCACTCGTCGCCCTCAGCGGCCCCGCGCTTCTCGCCGCCGTACGCAAGCAGGCGCCGGGCGTGCGTTTGCGCTTCATCGCGGAATCGAGCATCGACACCCCCGAGTTGCGTCGCGGCGAGGTCGACCTGGAGGCGAACGCGAACCGCCCGACCGCACCCGACATTCGCGCCGATCGGGTGGCTGAGACCCAGCACGTCATCGTCGTGCGGCGCGGGCACCCGCTCACCCGAGTCAAGGCTGTCACCGCCGCGCGGTACGCCGCGGCCGAGCACATCACCGTCTCGCGGCGCGGAAGGCTCGGCAACGCCCTCGACGACGCTCTCGCGCGGCTCGGCCTCACCCGACGGGTAGTGGCGACCGCGCCCACCGAAGCGGCCGCGTTCGAGTTCGTGCGCGGCTCCGACCTCCTCGTCACAGCCCCCGAATCGACGACGCGTTCAGCGGCCACGGTTCTCGGTCTGGCCTTGCTCCCACTGCCGTTCGAACTGCCGTCGGCCGCGGTGTACCTGTCATGGCATCAGCGCTATGACACCGACCCCGCACACGTCTGGCTACGCGATCTTGCGCGGACTGCGTTGGCGCCCCGACGTAACCCACACCTTTAAAGATCTCTAGATTTGAGGAAGCTTGCTTCGCAGGGGACAGTGAATGGCAGGAAAGCCAGTCGTACGCTTCGCCAATCTTCTCGCGCGTCGCCCGCTTCTCGAAAGCGATCTTCTTCAGAGACGCGCATTTCAGTGGGGCGAACTTCAAGGGCGATGTGGATTTTAATCGCGCCACGTTCGCGAATCTTGTCGGATTCTGGAAGGCGACCTCCGATGATACTGCGAACTTCAGCGACGTCACCCTTCGCGAAGCCTTCTTTTTCGAGGCGATCTTCACTGGAAATGCCTATTTTCGCGGAGTGCCATTCATTGAAGCTTTGGAGGAAAGGGGATCTATTCCACGCGGTGCGCCCTGTGGCGAGCGACGCGCAGCTGGGCCTCGGTGGGTAGGTAGGGGAAGCCGGTCGACTCGCGGGCGGTGCGCAGTGGGCCTTCGCAGAGGGCGTCGAGGGCAGTGCCGGGAGCTCCCTGAGGGGTGAGCGTGAGGGCGATACGGGTGCGAGGGTGAGCGGGTCGGCCTGTGATGTGGACCTTCGCCCGCTGGACGCCGGGCAAGGCGTCGGCGTCGGTGGCGATCGCGTCGCTAAGCGCGCGGTCGCGCAGTTCGACGCCTTCCTGCGGAGGGCTGCCGCCGACGGGTAGCTCTCCGGGACGACGCCCGCGCAGTTGGGCGAGCAGCCACCACAGGGCGAGCACGGTTATGAGGGTGAGGGCGGCTATGACTGCAGGCCACCACCAGCCCTGACTGCTCCAGCGCGCCCGGTCGGCGGAGCTGAGAAGGACGTCGTCCGGTGTGGTCAGGGGCCAGCCTGCGGGCGGCCTCTGGCCTTGCCGCCGGTAGAGGTCGAGCCCGGCGGCGATGACCAGCAGGCCGCCGCCGAGCAGTACCAGTCCGGTGAGGGCCAGCAAGATGCGGTTGAGTACGGGTCGCGGCGTCATGGCGCGGCCTCCGGTGCTGGGCGTCGGTCAGGCGGCGCGTTGCCGCACACGTACGACGATTCGGGGGGGACGGGAGAGGGCGAGTCGTTCGCGTTCCTCGTTGAGGACGGTGGCGAGGTCGTCCTTCACCTGCTGCGGGTCGCGGAAGCGGACGTCCGCGTGGGCCTTGATGCGGTGGCGGCGCACCCGGATGCGTGCCGTGCGGACGCCTGGGACCCGCATGACGGCGTCGCGCAGCAGAGCGGCGGCGCTGTTGCGATCCAGTTGGGCCCGCAGCTGGGACGGGGGCCAGTCGGGAGGGGATCGCAGGGGCAACAGGCGGCGCAGGCCGGGGCTGAGTGCCAGGATGATCAGCCACACGCCCACGGCAGCGGCCACGGCGGCTCCGGTGAGCATCCACACATCGTCCACGGGACGAGTGGCCAGTTCGTCGGCCAGGTTTCTTCGCCAGGCCGCTGCCTGGCCTCCCGCCCGCACGGCAACGACATCGATCAGTGCCGCGCCTGCCGCCACGAGAATCACCGAGGCGATCAGCGCGGCGGGAAGACGGCGAGCGGACCACGGGCGGGGGGTGGTGTGCCATCTGTTGTGGCCGTCCCCCGCCATGCCCGGCGGGGGCGGTGCGGGCTTGGCCAGCGCCTTCGACGACGGCGTCGTGTCACGGTGCGCGGGCCGTTCGGGGCTTGGGCCGGGAGGGCCCGGGTCGAGTGCCATTCCGGTCCTCCTTGAGGTGAGGCAAGACGGGCGACCGAGCCCGGCGGCTCACTGGACCCGTCCCCGGTTCGTGCCGGCGAGGGTCACCAGTCGCCGGATGGTCAGGGTGACTTCTCGCACGTTCAGGCCGGTCAGCCGAGCCACTCGGTCGGCGACGTCGCGCTGTATCCGCTCGGAGACGCGGGGGAGGTCGGTGGGGTAGGGCAAGTCCAGGGTCAGGTGCAGGCGCACCGATCCGGTGTGGGTGGCCGCAGAGGCGGAGAGCGCTGCCGGTCCGCTCCGGTCGGGCGGAATGGCGGCACACCGCAGTTGAGCCTTGCGTGCGGCCTCAGCGGCTATACGGGCGACCACCTTGTCGGGGATGATGGTGGCGCCTCGCTCGGCCGGAGGTGGCAGGCCGACTACCGGCGCCGGCGGGCCGGACCCGGCGCCGAGGGGTGTGGCAGAACCGGGTCGAGCACTCATCGTTGCCTCCGTGTGCGGAGGTCGAGGTCGCCCTGCAGGACGAGGCCGGCGATCAAACCTGCCGCGCCCAGGACCAGAACCAGCAGGAATGCCCAGAAGCCGCCGAAGTAACCGGCGAAGCCCAGGGCCATGCCGGCCGCGAGGCCCATCGTCGCTGTGCTCATCACTCACTCACCCATCTCGCGAGCATCGTCACGTGATCACCTGCTCACGCCGGACGTGGCAGCGGATCACGGCGGGTCACCTCACGCGACCCTCCCCCCGTGCGGACTCTTCCTCCTCGTCGGGGAGGTGCACGTCGTCGACGGTGATGTTCACCTCAACCACCTCCAGTCCCGTCATCCGCTCCACGGCGCTGATCACGTTGGTGCGGGCGTCGCCGGCGACGTCGACGATGGAGACGCCGTACTCGACGACGACGTCCAGGTCCACTGCGGCCTGGCTCTCCCCGACCTCGACCTTCACCCCTCGGGTGACGCCGCTGCCTCCGCCGGGGACACGTTCCCGCACGGCGCCGATGGCGCGGGCCATCCCCGCCCCGAGGTTGTGGATGCCCGGTACCTCGCGGGCGGCCATGCCCGCGATCTTGGCCACCACACTGTCCGCGATGGTGGTCTTCCCCCGTGTCTCTGCCGGAGCCCCGGCGCCGGTACGGCCCTTCAGTACACTCTCGCCTCCATCGGGCCGGCCGTCTCGGCTGGCGGCGGTGCTGTTCTCCGTCATGGCGGTCGCCTCGATCGGGTCGGTCGGCATCGGCATGATGCCCGTCGCAAGGTTGGACATATCGGGCGGCCGATTTCTCACACCCATCTTGTGTGACGCGCATCACATTTTTGGACGCGGGTACCCTCTGAGTGCTGAGCCGTGAGCAGGAGCGGCATGTTCGAACGAACTGGTTCTTCACCGCTGGGATGCGACCTGCCGGATGGGCTGCTGGCCCTGCGGGCCGCCGAGGGAGACGAGGACTCCTTCGCTGTTCTCGTCCGGCGGCACAGCCGCCCCCTCCTCATCCTGGCCTGTTGCATGCTCGGCAACGCCCAGGACGCCGAGGAGGCCGTTCAGGACGCCTTCGTCAGCGCCTGGCGACGGCTGCCCGAATATCGCCACGCTGCGGAGTTCCGCACCTGGATGTACCGGATCACCGTCAACCGTTGCCTGAACACGCGACGCCGCCGACGGCCGCCCCTCCCGCTGGACGCCGTCGCAGGAACCGCAACGGGCGACGAGCGGAACTCGCCCGCCCGCGCGGCGGAGCAGGACGCGGTCGCGGCCGCCATGGTCTGCGCGCTCGGCGAGCTGGACGCCGAACAACGTGTCTGCTGGATCCTGCGGGAACTGCAGGGCCTGTCCTACAAAGAGATCGCCCACGTGACACATACCAGTGAGCAGACGGTGCGCGGCAGACTGTTCAGAGCGCGGCGGAGCCTGAAGGAGGAGATGGCCCCATGGCGCTAGACGACCCGCACGCGCGGCCTCCCGACGACCCAGCCGTCGATGACGCGGCACCGCTCGCGGGTGACGAGGTACTGACCTGCGGACGCCTGCTCAGCCAGGTCTGGGAACAGGCACAGGACGCGTTGCCGACTGCGGATCCGCACACCATGTCGTGTCCCCAGTGCCGCGAGGCCGTCGAGGGACTTGCCGCGTTGAACGCGGCTGCGCGGGCGCTCCGCACCAAGGGCCCTCTCGGCCTGCAGGCACTCGCCGACCGCGTCATGAGCATCGTCAGGGCCGAGGTCCGGCTCGGACGGCTGCTGCCGCTGGCTGACACGGTCCTGGATCTGCGGATCGCCGAAACCGCCGCGGCGAAAGTGCTGCGGCAGGCTGCGGATACGGTCCCTGGCGCGAGGGTCGCAACCTGCAGGATCCTGCCTGCAGGTGAGCGTGCCGAAGTGCAGGTGACCATGACCCTGGCCGCCGCCCTCGACCGCCCGCTGCCCGGCAGGGTCGACCAGGTACGCCGGTCGATCATCCACGCCGCCGAACAAGCCCTGGGGCTGGCCGTGACGGCTGTAGACATCATCGTGGCCGATGTCCTGGAGCCGTCCTTGCCCCCCGGCCCTACGCACTCCGGGCAAACCACAGGCGGTGGTAGGTGATGGCCGCCACCGGCTCGACCTCTCCCCTCGGCGTCGCGGCTGAGGCGGCCCTCGCGGTCCCCGGTGTGGCCGGCCTGCAACCCCGCCTCGCCCGCTGCCTCGCGGCAGTCGTCTCGCCCACGCGGCCGGAGACAACAGCTGAACGCACGCCGCCCGAGGCAGGCGTCCGCGCCGACCGGATGCCGGACGGCTCGGGATGGCACATCGAGGTTCGCTGCGTGTTGGCCGAAGGCCACAGAGCATTGGATATCGCCCGGAACGTCCATGACCAGGTACGGGCCGCTGTCATCTCCCACCTCGCCGCACACGGCGCCCCGGAACCGGTGACCGTCACCGTCACTGTCACCCGTATTGCCGCCCAGCAGCAGCGTTCGTGAGACCGGCCCGGAAACCACGCCACTGCTCGCCACCGACTGTGACACCGAGGAGATTTCCGTGCCGTACGGCCGCTGGGCCGCCACAAGGCATTCCGGATACGGTCCGATGACCCGCCGCTGTGACGGGGGCGTCCCGGGTGTTAGTCATAACCCCAGGAAGGGACTTGGGCGCGCTGCATGATGGCCTGGAAGCACCGTTGGTGACCGTCGTTGTCCGCTCGTAAGGGCACGCCGTGGGCACGGAGCTCGTCGGGCAGGTCGATGAGGAGACGGTCCGCAGGAAGGCGGTCTGCGCACCGCGCAGACCGCGCGGTGCGTGGGCGACTTCGGCCTGCGATCATCCGTAGAGCGATCGGGCTCCTGGGCTGTCGCCCTTGAAGCGCTGACCCGCGGCGATCTCCTCGCCGACCACCGACCAGACGGTCTCGTCGTCCTGGAAGGGGAGTGGGTCAATGCTGCTCGTCTCCTGACGAATGCGCTCGACCTCGCGCTCCAGGCGCTCGAAGCCGGCTTCCTCGTCGCCGTCGTCGCCGCTGAAACTCTTCGAGCAGGCGCTGGAACCGGAGGGTGACCTGGACGAGGGAGGAGACGTCCGTGTGGAGTTCCTGCACGGTCTCCTCGTCGATGTCGAAGGCGTGCACCTTGCCGGAACCGGGGTCGAGGGCGAGGTGGGCGTTGAGCAGCCAGCAGATGACGGGCCATTCGCCCGCGTCCTCCGAAGCGTCCTCGAAGTCCTCGACGTCGACCACGTCTTGGACCAAGGGCAGCAGGCCGTCGGCCTCGTCGGGCTGACGCAGCCAGAGCGTCCCCGTGGGGACGCCGACGGTCTGCAGGAGGCGGGCACCCTCGGTGTCCGCGGAGGCCGGGAAGGCGGTGGCGGGCAGGGTCGCGAGCGGGTCGTCGCCGAAGATCTCGACCAGTTCGCTGCGGGTGACGTCGAAAAGCACTGCCGGGACTCCGAACTCGGCGGTGGCACGGGCGCCGTGGGACTTTTAGACGTCATCTCATTTGGTGAGTCTGCGGTAGCAGATGAGGGTGCAAGCGATGCTGGTGAAGGCCAGGAAGTGGTCGGCTTTGCGCTCGTAGCGG
>NZ_JBEYUW010000029.1:0-9985 GCF_040643735.1 Streptomyces sp. NPDC047085 | reverse complement strand
GGTGCGTCAGCGAAGCGACCCCCCACCTCCAACTCACCTCCGCAGCCCGTGGCACCCCAGCGTGTCCACGGGCTGCTTTGTATCTCCAGAGGGTTCGCCATGCCGGAATTCGATACTCCTCAACCGATCCTCGCCACCGTCGAACTGAACGTCGGCAGCGTCCGGATCGCCGCGAGCGACCGCACCGACACGGTCGTCGAGGTGCGCCCGGGTGATCGCACCGACCCCTGCGACGTGGCGACCGCACAGCAGGCCCGTATCGTCTTCGCCTCCGGGCAGCTCGTGGTGGCCGCGCCCAAGCCGCGCGGGTTCCCGAGGGGCGGCGGTGCGGTGGTCATCGACATCGAGCTGCCCTCCGGCTCCCGGGTGCGGGGGGACGCGCTGGCCGCGGACTTCCACTGCGTCGGGCGCCTGGGGGAGTGTCGGCTCAGTACGGACTGCGGGCACATAGAGCTGGAGGAGGCCGGCCCGCTGCACCTGACGACCATCCTCGGCAACGTCACCGTCGGGCATGCCGTCGGAGACGTGGAGGCGTTCGCCGAGGGCGGTGACGTACGCATCCGCGTCGTCGACGGAACCGTCCAGCTGAACCGGACCAAGGGCAACGCACGGATCGGAGAGGCCAAGGGTGACGTGCACGCGTACGCCGACAGCGGCGACCTCCACATCGGCACGGCGCACGCCTCGGTGGAGGCGCGGGCCTCGCAGGGGGACATCCGCGTCGACGAGACGGTGCGCGGCCCGCTCGTCCTGGAGACCGCGTCCGGCAAGCTCGAGGTCGGCATCGCCGTCGGCATGCCGACCCTGCTCGACCTGGACTCCCACGTCGGCACGGTCTACCGGTCCCTCGAACTCCTCGACCCCGAGGCCCAGTCCGACGACGCCGACGCGGTCCGTATCCACGCCCACACGATCATCGGCGACATCGTCGTCCGCCGGGCCACCCAGACCCAGAACGACGAATCCTGGCCGTAACCGTCCCCGTCCCCCCACCGCCCCCGCCCCGGACACCTCGGGGCGGGGGCCGTTTTCTCTGTGCGTTCAGTGCGTGCTGTGCGTTCTGTGCGTTCTGTGCGTCGGGGGTGGTGCAGCCGGAACTCGTCCGGGTGAATCCCAGGTCAGCGGGTCGATGGCACGACGGCGCACACGCCATGATCACTTCGTCCGGCGCCCGCGCTCGCCCGCTCGCCCGCTCACCTGTCGCAGCGAAGGAACCCAAGGAACCCCATGGCCTCAGCAGCCGCGCACCTGTCGCGCGCGCTCCTCGCCTGCGCGACGGCCGTGCTGCTGGCCGGCTGGGCCGGTGCGCCGACGGGCTCGGCCACCGCTGCTCCGGGCGCCGCTCCGGGCGCCGAGCAGCACACCACCGCGTCGCTCGAAGCAGCGGAGCACACCCTCGTCGTCCGCTGCCTCGCCCGCCGGGGCCTGACCCTGACCCACCGGCCCCGGACCCACGCCGAGGAGGACCGGCTGCAGACCGCTCTGTTCGGCGGCGGCCCCCGCGAGCTGTCGGTCACGCTCGCCACCGGAGCCACCGTCACCGCCCACAGCGACGGCTGCCTCGCCGTCGCCCGGCAGACCCTCTACGGCGACCAGCGCACCTGGTTCCGTGCCCAGGTCACCGTCGACAACCTGCGCGCGGAAGCGGCGGCACGGGCCAGCAAGAACCCCGCCTTCCAGGCCGCCCTGGCGCGCTGGAGGAAGTGTGCCGACCTGAACGGGACGCCCGGGACCCCCGCGCCGGCAGTCCGGCCGGCCGCGTCCGTCGTCGCCCGCTGCGACCGCAGCAGCGGCCTGGCCGCGGTCCGTGAGCGGCTCACCGACCAGGAGCTGACCCATGTGCGTGCCCTGCACGCCCACGACCTGACCACCTATCAGCGGCTGCGCGCCCGCGCTCTGCGGCGGGCCGCCGCCCTGTCCACACCCCCCACACCGCAGAAGGGCACCACAACGTCATGAAGCGCACCTTGCTCGCCGCGGCGGCGGCTCTCCTCGCCCTCACCGGAGCCACGGCCGCCGGCGTCCCCGCGGGCGTGGCCGACTGTCCCGCCGGTGAGTTCTGCGCCTGGACCGAGGCCGACTACGGCGGTCAGCGCGTCGACTGGAGCGGCGACGACGAGTCGTGGGAGGGCTCCATCGCGGACGCGGACTCCTCCTGGGCCAACCACGCCGTCTCCGGTCCCGGCATCAAGGACCACGTCAAGGTCTACGAGAGCGCCGACCTGGGCGGTGCCATGACGATCTGCCTGGCCCCCGGCCAAGAGGTCAACTACAACACCGCGGCCAACGACCGGGGCGGCTCCCACACCTGGGCGACGAGCTGCTGACACCCGGCGACGAGCTGCCGGCACCCGGAAAACCCCCGGCCCCCCGCCACACTCCCGAGCGGGGGACTCGGGGTGGGGCCGGGGGGCCGGGGGCCGGGGGCTGACGGGGGACAGCCCGTCCGGTAGGGATGGTCGGGGAGAGCGGGTCAGCCCACCTTCTCGGGGGTGTTGCGGAACAGGGCCGACAGGGAGTCAGCCGTGGTGTTCAGCAACTCCTGGGTCTTGGTCAGGTCGTCCTCGGTCAGGACGTGGGTCTGGCCGGCGTCGCGGACCTGCTCGCCGAAGCGGTCCAGCATGCGCTTGAGCAGCTTCTGGGCCTCCTTCGCGTCCTTCACCTTCGGCTTGCCCGCCCCGTACTGGATCCCCGCGCGGACCCGGTCGTTGACGTCCTCCATCAGCTTGGCCTGGAAGTCGGCGCCGTACTTGTCCCGGGTCTGCCCGACGAGCTGCTCCTTGAGCTGCTCCCTGAGCTGTGCGGTCTCCTGCTTGGCGTTCTCACGCATGGCCTTCACCTGTTCCTTGGTGTCGTTGCGGATCTGCTGGGTCATCTGGGTCATCTGGGTCTTCGCCGCGGCCGCCGGTCCCTCGCGCTGGGTCATCCGCCGCAGGGCGCCGCCCAGGCTGGGCCGGCTCTTCGCGGTGGCGGGCTTGAGGTGCTCGGAGAGTTCCGCGACGTTCGGGTGCTGGAAGAGCTGCCGGATGGACACCTCGAGCCCGAGGGTCCGGCGCATCCGGCCGATGATGCGGGTGGCTTTCAGGGAGTTGCAGCCGAGGGAGAAGAAGTCGTCGTCGATGCCGACCTCCTCGGCCCCGAGGACGTCCGCGATCAGCTCGCAGAGCGCCACCTCCTGCGGGGTGCGTCCGGCGCGGCGACCGGTGCCCGCCGCGTCGGCCGCCGGCTCGGGCAGCGCGGCGAGGTCCACCGCACCGGCCGGGGTCAGCGGCAGTTCGCCGAGGACCACGACCGTCGCCGGCACCGAGGTGTCGGGCAGCCGTCCGGCGACGAAGGCGCGGACCTCCTCGGCGTCCAGCGCGGTGTCGCGCACCGGCGAGACGTAGCCCAGCAGGCGTCCGTCGTCCGGGCCGACGCCCTCGTGGACCACCGCCACCGCGTGGGCGACCGCGGGGTGCGCGGCCAGCGCGGCCGTCACCTCGGTGGTCGACACCCGCTGTCCGCGCACGCGGACCCACGGGCCGCCACGGCCGACGTACTCCAGGGCGCCGTCGCCGGACCGCCGGGCGAGGTCCCCGGTGCGGTACATGCGCGCCCCGTCCGGCCCGAACGGGTCCGGCAGGAAGCGCTCGGCGGTGCGTCCCGGCTGCCCGGTGTAGCCGCGCGCCGCCTCGCCGCCGACGTACAGCTCGCCGGTCACGCCCGCCGGCACCGGCCGCAGCGCGGAGTCCAGCACGTACGCCCGGGTGGCGCCGGCCGGCAGCACCTGCGCGGAGACGTCCGGGACCGAGAACGTCGTACCGGTCTCGGCGGGGCCGTAGGTGCCGACCACGCGCGCCCCCGGTATCAGCTCCGCGAGCCGCTGCACCAGGGCCTCCGGCAGGGAGTCCCCGGTGAGGACCACCGTGCCGGCGTACAGGGAGCGGCCGCCGCGGTTGAGGACCTCGGTGAAGAACGGGGCGACCGTGGCGATCACGTCACCGGTCCAGCCCCAGTCCCGGCCGAAGGACCCGATCTCGGTGGGCACCTTGACCGAGGCGCCGCAGGCCAGCGCGGCGAGCACCTCGAACAGCATGGCGTCGTCGTGCGGCGAGGCCGCCAGCAGCCGGGTGCCGGACGCGAGGCCCGCGACGGAGGCGAACCGCCCCGCCCCGTCGGCCAGGGCGCGGTGGTCCACCGCGACCACGGCCGGCGTGCCCGCGCCCGACCACGGCCGGCGCAGCCACGCCAGGTGCCGCGGGGCGAGCGGGGCCTTGCGGTCCCGCTGCACCGGGTCGAGGTTGTCCCCGGGGTACGACGGCTGCGTGCCGAGTTCGGCCACGTCCGACCGGCGCACGTACTCGGCGACGGGGACGGGGGTGTCCCCGGGCGCGGCGACCACGAACGCGGCGCCGGACTTGAGCACGCCCAGCACGGCCACCGCCAGTTCCACCGACCGGTCCACGGCCAGCGCGACCACCGACTCGGGGCCCACGCCGTGCCGGATCAGCTGGTGCGCGAGCCGGTTGGCCCACGTGTTCAGCTCCCGGTAGCTCAGCGAGACCCCCTCGGAGACCACCGCGACGGCGTCGGGCGTCTGCCCGGCCCACCGCTCGACCAACTGGGGCAGCGGCTCCTGGGGCAGGGTCTCCGTCGGCGGCGCCTCCTCCGCGCGCACCGCCACGGTCCCGCCCTGCGGGCCAGCCTCGCCGCCGAGCCGCTCCCGCTCGTCCGTCAGCAGCAGGTCCACCGCGCCGACCCGCTGCGCCGGGTCCTCGACCAGCTGGCGCAGCACCTTGTGCAGGCGCCCGGCGATGGCCTCCACCGCGTCCTCGGTGAGGACACCCCGGTGGTACTGCAGGGTCAGCCGCAGCTCGGGGTCGGTCTCCACGATCAGCGCCAGCGGGTAGTTGGCGGCGCCCTCGGCGTCCACGCCCGTCACCTCGACACCGGCAGCGGCGCTCGCCTCGGCGATGCCGGCCCGGTCCACCGGGTACGACTGGAACGCCACCAGGGTGTCGAACAGGGCGTCCAGACCGGTCTGCTGGTGGATCTCGACCAGGCTGTGGTGATGGTGGTCCAGCAGCGCCGACTGCCGGGACTGCAGTCCGGTGAGCAGGTCGGCGAGCGTCTCGCCGGGCGCGCACCGCACGCGCACCGGAAGGGTGTTGATGAACAGGCCGACCATCGACTCCACGCCCGGCAGCGCGCCGGGGCGGCCGGAGACGGTCGCGCCGAACACCACGTCCTCGCGGCCGGTGAGCGCGCCGAGCAGCACCGCCCAGGCACCCTGCACCAGCGTGTTGACGGTGACGCCCAGTTCGGCGGCGCGCCGGCCGAGACGGCGGGACTCGGCCGAGGTGAGCGCGACGCCCAGCTCCCCGGCCCCGCGGGCGGTGGCGCGCGGCGCGCCCGGCGCCAGCAGCGTCGGCCCGTCGAGTCCGGCCAGCTGCTCGGCCCAGGCCCGCGCGGAGACCTCGCGGTCCTGCTGGCCCAGCCAGGCCAGGAAGTCCCGGAACCAGCGCACCGCGGGCAGCGCGGAGGCGTCCCCGCCGGAGGCGTACAGCCGCAGCAGGTCCTGCATCAGGATCGGCTCGGACCAGCCGTCGATCAGCACGTGGTGGGTGGTGAGGACCAGCTCGTACGACTGCTCGCCCAGCCGCAGCAGGGTCAGCCGCACCAGCGGCGGGCGGGTGTGGTCGAAGTGGTCGGCGTAGTCGGCGGCGAGGAACTCCGTGACCGCCCGCTCCCGTTCGGCCCCCTCCAGCGAGCTGAGGTCGACCTCGCGCCAGGGCAGTTCGACGCCGTCCACGACCAGCTGGACCAGGTTGTCGTCGGCGTCCGGGACGAACGCGACGCGCAGGTTGGCGTACCGGTCGAGCAGTGCCTGGCCGGCCGCGCGCATCCGCTCGGCGTCCACGGCGCCGGACAGATGGAAGACGGTCTGCATCTGGTAGGCGTCGTAGCCGGTGTCGCCCAGTGCCGACTCGAACAGGATCCCGGACTGCAGCGCGGTCAGCGGCCAGATGTCGGCCAGGCCCGGGTAGCGCTCCTGCCAGGCCCGGAACTCCGCGGAGTCCGGGTCGGCCAGCGGGGCGGGGGGCACCAGTTCGGCGGAGAAGTCGGCGCCGGTCGCCTGCTCGGCCAGCCGGGCGGCCGTACGGCACTTGAGCACCTGCGGCGCGGTGACCTCCAGGCCGCGGGCGCGGGCCCGGGTGACGACCTGGATGGCGCGGATGCTGTCGCCGCCGAGGACGAGGAAGTCGTCGTCGACGCCGACCCGCTCCTTGCCCAGCACCTCGGCGAAGACGGCGGCCAGGATCCGCTCCTCGGCCGTCCCGGGCGCCCGGTACTCGGCGGTGGTGAACTCCGGCTCGGGCAGACCCAGCCGGTCCAGCTTGCCGTTCGGGGTCAGCGGCAGCTTCTCCAGGGCGACGACCGTCGCCGGGACCATGTACTCCGGCAGCTTCCGCGCGGCCAGGTCGATCAGCTCGCCGGTGTCCACCGTGGCGCCGTCCTCGGCGACGACGTAGCCGACCAGCCGGTTGTCGCGGGCGACGACCACGCTCTGCCGCACGTCCGGGTGGGAGCGCAGCACGGTCTCGATCTCGCCCAGCTCCACCCGCAGACCGTGGATCTTGACCTGGAAGTCCTTGCGGCCGATCAGCTCGATCAGCCCGTCCGGGCCGAACCGGGCCGCGTCGCCGGTGCGGTACAGCCGCTCGTCGCGCACGACGTCGCCGTACGACCAGTCGAGGAACCGCTCGGCGGTGCGCTCGGGCTGGTCCAGATAGCCGCGGGCCAGGCCGGTGCCGGCCAGGTACAGCTCGCCGGGGACGCCGGGCGGGACCGGCTGGAGGTGGTCGTCGAGGATGTAGGTGCGCTGGTTGGCCATGGGGCGGCCGTAGGGGATGCTCGTCCAGTCCGGGTTGACCTTCTCGACCTCGTAGATCGTCGAGTGGATCGAGGACTCGGTGGCGCCGCCCATCACCACGAACCGCAGGTCGGGCGCGAAGGCGGCGACTCGCTCCGGCAGGGTGACGGGCACCCAGTCGCCGCCCAGCAGCGCGAGGCGCAGCCGCGGCAGGGAGTCGGCGCCGGTCTGCTCCAGGTGGTCGGTGACCAGGTTCAGCAGCGCGGGCGCGGAGTTCCACACCGTGATGTTCTCGGCGGCCAGCAGCGCGGCCCAGTGCTCGGGGTCCTTGGTGCGTCCCGCGTCGGGGACGACCACGGTGCCGCCCGCGATGGTCAGGCCCAGGAACTCGTACACCGACATGTCGAAGCTGGGCGAGGACAGCGCGAGCACCGCGTCGCCGGGACCCACGCCGTAGCGGGTGTTGAGGTCGGCGATGTTGTTCAGCACACCGCGGTGGCGCAGCGCGATCGGCTTGGGCGCGCCGGTGGAGCCGGAGGTGTGGATGATGTAGCACAGGTGCTCGGGGCCCGCGACGGGCTCCGGGTCGTGCCCGGGCAGCGCGGCCAGCAGCTCCGCGTCGCGGTCGACCAGGACCAGCGGGGTCGCGTCGCCCTCGGGCAGGTTGCCGGTGAGGTCGGTGCGGCTGATCATCACCGCGCAGGAGGTGCCGCCGACCATCGCGGCGATGCGCTGGGCCGGGTAGTCGGGGTCCAGCGGAACGTAGGCGCCGCCCGCCTTGAGGATCGCCAGCTCCGAGACGAGCAGTTCGGCCGAGCGGTCCAGGCACAGGCCGACCCGCACGTCCGGGCCGACGCCCAGGGAGCGCAGGTGGTGGGCGAGCCGGTTGGCCGCCGTGTTGACCTCGCCGTACGTCCACCGCCGGCCGGCGTGCACGACGGCGACCGCGTCGGGCCCGGCGGCCGCCCGGGACTCGAACGCCTCGTGCAGGCAGCCGCTGTTGGGCAGCTCGGTCTCGGTGCGGTTCCACTCGACGAGCGTGGTGTGCAGCTCGGCGTCGCCGAGCAGGCGCAGCGCGCGCACCGGGCGCTCGGGGGTGCCGAGCGCGTCGGCGACCAGGGTCAGGTAGTGGCCCAGCAGCCGGGCCGCGGTGTCCCGCTCGAACAGCTCGGCGTCGTAGCGCAGCCGGGCGGTGCCGTCGCCGACCACCAGCTGGAGCTCCAGCGGGGCGCCGTCCTCGGCCGGGTCGCCGGCGGCGGCGAAGCCGGCCGGCGCGGTGCCCGTGGCGTCCACGGCGGTGCTCCGCGCCACCAGGTCCCCCAGGGTGTGCTCCCCGGCGATCTCGTAGCGCAGTTCGCCGTCCGGGACGGCCACGGCGACCAGGTCCTGGCCGGTGTAGCGGTGCAGCAGCGCCGCGAACGCGGCGGCCAGCAGGGCGTCGTCCGCCGGGCCGGGCAGGGGGGCGCTCTCCACGGCGGACAGCCGGGGCTCGGCGCCGGGGCGGCGCGGCTGGTCCGTCGGGACGAGCACGGGCGGCCAGGGCTGCGCGGTCACGTCGGTACGGACGTCGGAGGCGAGGGTGCGTGAGACGGTCATGTTCCGACTCCGATCAGGGAAACCGGCACGCTTGCGGTGGTGTCGATGGGCAGGGGATGGCGGGAGCACAGCCACCGGACCTCTTCGCGGACGGTGGCGACGAGCGCGGGGTCGATCAGGTACTCGGTGTCGGAGTCCAGGCGGGTTCCGGCCAGCACGGTGTGCATCAGCTGGGCGCACTCGCGCATCTGCTCCGGCCGCATCCCGCGCTGGGCGAGGATGTTGGTGCCGAGCCGCAGCCCGCTGGTGACCAGCGGCGGCTTGGTGTCGCCGGGGATGCGGTTGCGGTTGGCGAGGATGCCGCACTGCTCCAGGGCGCGCTCGGCGGTCACCCCGGTCAGACCGAAGTCGGAGACGTCGATCAGCACCATGTGGTTGTCGGTGCCGCCGGTCAGGATCCGGTAGCCCAGCGAGGACAGCTCCTGGGCCAGCGCCCGGGCGTCCCGCACGATCAGCTCCGCCATGGCGCGGAACCCCGGCTGCGCGGCGACGGCGAACGCGCGGGCCTTGGCGGCGATGGAGGCCGGGCTCGGCGTGCCCTGCGACTGCGGGAACACCGCGCGCTGCATCAGCTTGTGCAGCGGGGTACGGCCGTTCGGTCCCGGCGTCTCGAAGTCACGGCCGCTGAGGATCAACCCGCCGCGCGGACCGCCCAGTTGCTTGTAGGTGCTGGTGGTGGTCAGGTGCGCGACGTCGACCGGGCTCGGGTGCAGCCCCGCCGCCACCAGACCGGCGATGTGCGAGATGTCCGCCAGCAGGTACGCCCCGACGCCGTCGGCGATGGCCCGGAACCGGGCGAAGTCCACCGTGCGGGGGTAGGCGCTGGCGCCCGCGATGATCACGCGCGGCCGGTGTTCCCGGGCCAGTGCCTCGACCTGCGCGAAGTCGATGTAGCCGTGCTCGTCCAGGCCGTAGGCCACCGCGTTGTAGTGCCGGCCGCTCACCGAGGCCCGCGAGCCGTGGGTGAGGTGGCCGCCCGCGTCCAGGTCGAGGCCGAGCAGGGTGTCGCCCGGCTGCATCAGCGCCGACAGCACGGCGAGGTTGGCGGAGGAGCAGGAGTGCGGCTGGACGTTGGCGTACCGCGCGCCGAACAGGCTCTTGGCCCGCTCCACCGCCAGGTTCTCGACGGCGTCGAACTGCTGGGCTCCCGGGTGGTACCGGGCGCCCGGGTAGCCCTCGGCGGTGACGTTCGACAGGGCCGCGCCGCCGACGGCGAGGACGGAGGGGTCGGCGATGCTCGCCGAGGCGATCATCGCGAGGGTCGAGTTCTGCTGGCTCACCTCGGCGTCCAGCAGCGCGGCCAGTTCCGGGTCGGCCTGCTGCAGCGTGTCGGTGCCGACGCGGAGCAGCTCCGCCTGTTCACCGGTCACCGCGTGGCTTCGCGGTGAGGTCCTTCGTACGGGGAGTGTTTGACGTGCCATCGGATGTACCTCGTCTCACGCTCGGGGTGGGTGCTGCCCTGGGCGGGGTGGGGCCGGCCCGGCAGGTGGCGTCGGTCGTAGCCGTCGGTCGGTGCCGCCGGTTGGCGCCGTCGGT
>NZ_JBEYUW010000028.1:0-14267 GCF_040643735.1 Streptomyces sp. NPDC047085 | reverse complement strand
ACCACCATCACGGCGCTCTACATCACCCTCGCCCGAGAACTCCAGCTGGCCGAGTCCGGCGAAAATCAGTAGCTCTTCAGGGCCGGCTGTACCGGTTCTCGGCCGGGCCCACCACGAGATCAGGAAGTCGGAACGGAAGGCGCCTGTACAGACGCTCGGATGTGGGAGACCGGTCCAGCGCCGTCAGCCGAGGGCGTCGAGCAGCTCGCGCTCGCGCTGCGCGCTGAGGCCTGCGCGCCTTTCCCGGTCCAGCCCCTGCTCGCGTTCCCAGCGCAGCGTGTCGGCCAGCATCTCCGCTGGAGGCCGGTGACGCAGCCCCGCGGCGCGCGCCGCGGACCCGTCCCGGGCCGACCACCCTTCCCAGCCCGGCTCAACCAGCCACATCGCCAGCGATTCGGACCCCATGTACTGGGCCACGCCGTTGGCGAGCAGCCACGCCGATTCGGCGGTGACCACCGGACCGGTGTGCCCGCCGGCGGCGCGGGACAGCTCGATCCACTCTTCGAACGGAACGACCGGGCCGACGGCGTTGTACGTGCCGGTGGTTCCCGTCTCCGCAGAGTCGAGCAGCCAGGAGGTGAGGTCGCGCACGTCGACCACCTGGGTGGGCATGGCCGGTGTGTCGGGGACCAGCATCGGCCCTCGCGGATCGCGTGCGGCGCGGGCGACCCAGTAGCCGGAGCGCCCGCTGTGATCGCCCGGGCCGCCGATGAGCCCGGCTCGTGCGATGAGGAGGCGGTCGCCCACAGCGGCCGTCGACGCCTGCTCGCAGGCGACCTTCGCCTCGCCGTACAACTCGCGGTCGACCTCGCTCCTATCCGTCGGGGCGAGCAGGGCCGCGGACTCGTCCGCCCCCAGCGTGGCGTGGGAGGCGTAGGCGTTGCCGGACGAGACATACACCCAGTGCCCGGCCTTGCTGCCCAGCACGTCGAGCGCTCCACGAACGAAACCCGGCTGCCATGACACCTCGACGACCGCGTCCCATACGCGGTCGAGCAGGGCCTCGTACGCCGACGGGTCGCGCCGGTCGGCCGCGACCAGTGTCGCTCCGTCCGCGACTTCTCCGCTCTCGCCACGCGCGAGGCAAGTCACCCGATGGCCGCGGTCGATCGCCTGCCGCGACAGCTCTCGAGCCACCCATGCCGTTCCGCCCAGAACCAGGATCTCCATACCGACACACAAGCACCGGGATCACCACCCGGCCAGGCGGATTCGCTGACAGCAGATGGTCAGCCGTCAGATTGAAGCGCTCCGGGTCTGATGGAGGCTCGGCTCTGTTCCGTAGTCGGTGGTGACGCTACGCCTCGGTCTGCGACCATGAGCCATGGATGACGTCAACTCCCTTGCGGCTGTGGTGCTTTCCGGGCTGCGGCGTTGATCATCGAGGATGTGGCGGATGACGGGGAGGTGGTCCGGGTCATGGCCCGGACCCGGGATGTCGCGTGCCCTGCCCGGTCTGCGGGATGCCAACCGGGCAGGTGCTCCGATGGACGGCCGACGGGTCGTGGCTCACCTTCGTATCCGACGGCTGGTCTGTTTGGTCCTGGGCTGCCTGCGGCAGACCTTCCGTGAGTAGATCCCAGGGCTGCTGGAGCGCCATCAACGCCGCACCACCCGTCTGACCAGGCAGGTGTCTGCCGTCGTCAAAGAGTCATGCGGCCGGGCAGCCGCCCGCCTCGCCCCGTCACTGGCCATGCTCTTCTTCTGCGCCACCGTCCTGCGACTGCTGCGACGCATCCCACGCCGACAGTGCGCGTCCGGCGGGTGATCGGGGTCGACGACTTCGCCCTGCGTCGCCTCCACGGCTACGACACCATCATCATCAACGCCGAGACCGGTGAACGCATCGACGTACTGCCCCACCGCGAGGCCGCCGCTCTGGAAGCCTGGCTGCGCGATCATTTCGGCGCCGAGGTCGTGTGCCAGGACGGATCGGCCACCTAAGCCGAGGCGATCCGCCGGGACCACCGAACGCGGTGCAGGTCAGCGACCGCTGGCACCTGTTCTGCAACCTGTGCGACAAGGTCCTGACCGAGGTCCGCGCGCGCTCCGTGTTGGGCCACGGTCAACCCACCCCGCCTCGGCGGAGTGCGGGAGCAGAGCACCCGCGAGCGCTGGCGCAAGGTCCACGCTCTACTCGGCCAGGGCGTCGGCCTACTCGACTGCTTCCCCCGCCTCGGGCTGGCCCTGAACACTGTCAAACGCTACGCCCGCATCCCCGAGCCGACGGCCCTGCGCATCGCGCCTCAGCACCGGCCCACCCTTGTCGGCCCTTACCGCGATCACCTGCGCATAGGGCGCGCGGCCGACCCCGCAGGCTCCGGTCGCCGCTCCACAGCCGATCCGGGCCGTCCGCCTTGTGGCTGCCGTCGGCGTCCGAGCCGTTGTACGAGCTGTGACAGGGATCACAGCGCCGCTGGTCGGCCCCAGGGGAATACATGCTCAGTCATGTTGTTTGATTTGCATGCGAAGTCATGTATCAGCAAGGAGCGCAGCATGCAGTTCGGCATCTTCGGAGTCGGCGACATCTCGCCCGACCCGACGACGGGACGTACCCAGAGCGAGGCGGAGCGGATCGGCAACCTGATCAAGATCGCCCGGCGGGCCGACGAAGTGGGCCTCGATGTCTTCGCACTGGGTGAGCACCACAATCCACCGTTCGTGATGTCCTCGCCGCCGGCGCTGCTCGCCCACATCGCGGCGCTGACGGAACGGATCATCCTGAGCACCGCGGTGACCCTGATCACGACCAATGACCCGGTGAAGATCGCCGAGGACTACGCGATGGTGCAACACGTCGCCAAGGGGCGGCTGGACCTGATGCTCGGACGCGGGAACACCGTGCCCGTGTATCCGTGGTTCGGCAAGGACATCCGCCAGGGTGTCCCCCTCGCCCTGGAGAACTACAACCTGCTCCACCGGCTGTGGCGCGAGGACGTGGTCGACTGGGAAGGACACTTCCGCACCCCGCTGCAGGGCTTCACCTCCACCCCGCGCCCACTGGACGACGTCCCGCCGTTCGTGTGGCACGGCTCGATCCGCAGCCCTGAGACCGCCGAACAAGCGGCGTACTACGGCAACGGCTTCTTCGCCAACCACATCCTGGCCCCGAACTTCCACTTCAAGCCGATCGTCGAACTCTACCGGCGACGGTATGAGCACTACGGCCACGGCACCGCCGAGCAGGCCATCGTCGGACTGGGCGGCCAGGCGTTCGTCGCCAAGCGCTCCCAGGACGCGATCAACACCTATCGGCCCTACTTCGAGAACTATCCCCTCTTTCGCGGCTCGAAGCTGGCGGACTACATGGCGGGCACGCCGCTGACCGTCGGCAGCCCCCAGGAAGTGATCGAGAAGGTCCTCACCTTCCAGGAGGGCTTCGGGGACTACCAACGCCAGCTCTTCTCGGTCGACGCCCTCGGCCTGCCCCTCGACATGGCGTTGGAACAGGTCGAACTGCTGGGCACTGAGGTGGTGCCCGTGCTGCGCAAGGAGATGGCGGCCCGCCGCAAGCCCGGTGTCCCCGACGCTCCGACGCACGCCTCCCTGGTCAAGGCGAAGTACGGCGACGCCGAGCCGCGTCAGCCGCGCCCCAACCCGATCCGAGGCGACAACCTGTCGGGCACCTCGCCGTACCAGGACAGCAACCCGGCCGTCGAAGCCAGCTTCCCGGCGGCGTTCTGATGGCCGGCGTCAGCCGACTGGCGAACGAGGCCTGGGAGGCGATGTTCCGGGCCCAGGCGACCCTCGCGCGAGAGTTCGAGCACGAGGGCGACTGGGGTGGCTTCCCGCCGCGCGACTACGGCGTGCTCTACGCGCTGGCCGGAGCGAGGGACGGCTTGCGGATCACCGACCTGATCGACGACGCTCTGCTCACCCAGGCGGGGGTGTCCCGCCTCGTCGCCCGCCTGGAGAAGCGGGGGCTCGTCGAACGGCGGCCCGATCCCGACGACGCCCGCGCCTGCCGCATCGTTCTCACCGCCGAAGGCCGTGAAGTGCAACGGCGCCTCGGCCGCGCACATGCTCGGCACGTCACGGCCGCGATGACCCGCGCCCTGACCCGCGAACAACTGGAGACGCTGCGTGAGCTCGGCCGCGCACTGGTCGCCGCGGCCCCGGCCTCCGCCGCCCACCACACGAAAGCACCCACGAGGGACACCGCATGAACGACCTCAACCCCGCCGCGACCTCGGTGACGATCACCGTCGTCAACGCCGGTGTCAGCGATCCGTCCTCTACCCGGCTGCTCGCCGACCGCATAGCCCAGAAGACGGTCGACACCCTCGAGGCGTCAGGCACGCCAGCCACCGTGCGCTCGCTCGACCTCGCTCCTCTCGCCACGGACATCGCGCAGAGCATCGTCTCCGGCATGCTGAACCCGAAAGTGCAGTCGGCCATGGAACTGCTCGCGCGGGCCGACACGGTCATCGCCGCCACCCCGGTCTACAAGGCGGGGATCAGCGGCCTGTTCAAGTCGTTCGCGGACCTGATCGACAACGACCTGCTCATCGCCAAACCGGTCGTTCTCGCCGCGACGGGCGGAAGCGCACGACACGCCATGGTCGTCGACGACCAGCTCCGGCCGCTGTTCGGGTTCCTGCGCACCATCCCGGTGCCGACCTCCCTGTACGCCGCACCCGAGGACTGGGCGTCGACCGACCTCGGCAAGCGCATCGCCCGAGCCGCACAAGAGCTCTCCGTCATGCTGCGCAGCGGAGCAGGTCGGCAGATCGCCGACAGCAACTGGAGTGGCTACGACCACCGGTTCGGCGGCAACGCCACACGGGCGCAACGGTCCCTGGACGACGTCGACTTCACCACCGATCTCATGCGACTCGCCAGCGGCGGAAGCGCACGCCCTCAAGGTGGTGACCGGGCCGATGTCCGTTGACGCACCCGCCCCGGAAAGGGGACAGGCGGGATCCGAGCGAGCAGGCCGACGCGCGACGGTGGTGGTCATAGGCGGCGGACAGTCGGGGCTCTCGGCCGGCTACCACCTCAAGCGGCGCGGCTTCGCCAGCGCCCTGACCCTCCCCGTCGGCTCCGACAACGACCGCACCTTCGTGGTGCTCGATGCCGAACCGGCGGCCGGCGGGGCGTGGCGGCACCGCTGGGAGTCGCTACGGATGGGTACCGTGAACGGCATCTTCGCCGCCCTGGCGCACCTGGAGCCTCTGGGGCTGCGCAACGAGCTCGGCGGGATCACCATGCGCGGCACCCAGGTGGCCGGTGAACCACGTGTGCACCTGGTCGGCTTCGGACTGTCCCAGTCCACCGTCGGCTCCAACCGCGCCAGCCGCCAGGCGGTCAACAGCCTGCTGCGGCAGTGGAAGGCCACCGCACTGTCCCTTGTCGGTCCGACGGGCACGTCCAGCGAAGAATCCGAGGTCCACTCATGAAGTTCCAAGTCCTCGACATCCTGCCGAACCTCAAGAACCCCGTGACCGGGCGCGAGATCCGTCCCGATGAGCGGTACTCCCAGGCGCTGAGCTCCGCGCGCTACGCCGAGCAGTTCGGCTTCGACGCGGTCGGGCTGGGCGAACGGCACGCCGGTGCCTTCCTCTCCAGCGGTGTCACGGTCCTGCTCGGTGCGATCGCCGCGACCACCAGCCGGGTCCGGATCCAGACGGGCGTCTCGGTCCTGTCGATCCACGACCCGCTGCGCGTCGCCGAGGACTACGCCACGGTCGACCAGCTCTCCCGCGGCCGACTCGAACTCGTCATCGGCAAAGGCAACGAAATGCGTCAGCTGCCGATGTTCGGTATCGAGAACGGCGACCAATGGGACGCGCTGGCGGAGAAGTACGAGCTGCTGCGCCGACTGTGGCGCGAGGAGAAGGTCACCTGGGAGGGTCGCTTCCGCGGACCGCTGAGCGAGGTCACCAGCCTGCCGCGCCCCTTCGCCGGCGCCCCTCGGGTATGGCACGGGTCGGCGACCACGCTGACCTCGGCGAGCCTCGCGGCGAAGTGGGGCGACCCGCTCTTCTCCGCCAACGCCATCCAGCCCCGCGACCAGTACACCGTACTCATCGATCACTACCGCGCGGAGTACGTCCGGCACGGGCACGACCCGCGGTTCGCCTACGTCGGCGCAGGGGCCGGCTTCCTCTACTTGGCCGACACGACCCAGGAAGCGAAAAAGGCCTTCGGGCCGACGTATGAGCAGATCGTGGCGTACTTCAACCAGCCCGGGAACCACACGCCTGGCAACGAGATGACGTTCGCGACAATCGAGGACGCCATCGAGCGTGGCCCTGTCCTGGTCGGGTCGCCGCAGCAGATCGCCGAGAAGATCCTCTGGTTCCACGAGGGGTTCGGACACGATCTTCAGTCCTTCAGCCTCCCGACGGTGATCCCGCACGAGCAGCAACTCGCCATGCTCGAACGGTTCGCGAGCGAGGTCATACCGGTGGTCCGCAAGGCTGCCCCGACGGCTCTGTGGAGCGACGAGGACCCGTACGGCGGTCGCCCCGCCGTCCACGGCCGGACCGTCCCCGATGCCGCCACGAAGATCGAACGGGCGCAGCGCTGATCGCACGGGAGCGTGGCCGACCGTCGGCGACTCGGAGCGCGTCACCACCGATCTGCTGCATCCGCTGCGGTGACTGCGATGCGCTCAGCCTCGGCCTGGCCGCGATCGCGCGCCCTTGTCTGCACCGGTCCCCACAGCCGCGTACGTGCCTACGACGCCGCAGCCGACGACTTTCGTGGTGACGGAGAAACGCCGAAGCCCCCACTGTGGCGGGGCTCCAAGCGCGCACGAGTGACGGTCAGAACATGGATTGCCGGTGCTCGTGCCAGGCGCGGGCGGCACGCTGCGTGGGTCGTGCCCACTCGTCGCCGCTCCCGGCGATCGACGTCCAGATCCGATCCTGGACCCGGACACACACGTTGAGTCCTGAGGACGGGGTCAGCTCCCACGCGGGGTGAGCGGCGGCAACGTTCTCAGCCTGGTCGGGTGGTGGCCGTGAGCGATGAGCCACAGCGCCGGATCGATCCAGGCGGCGCCGGTGGGGGCCCATCCCCAGTCCACGAACAGGGCCTTGCTGCCTGTCATGAGGACGTTGTGCGAGTTCCACTCGGTGTGGCGGGAAGCCCCCATATGAAGACGCCGGTCAGCACCGACATCACGGCCGTGGACAAGTCCGTCTAGATCCGCTGGCTGCCGAACGCCCTGCCGGCCGCGGGCCCGTGCAATATCAAGATGCCGTAGGTCTGCTCGACCCTCCACCGCTTCGGCTGCGGGACGAACCCCGCCTCCTGCGGGTTTCGTTCGACGATCTCGACGTTGATGCCCAGGCTGATTCCGTCCACGACGACCTGGTTCTTGAAACCTTGGTCGCCCGGGGCCTTCTCGACGCTTTCTCCGGTGTGCTCGGCGACCTGGTTCAACAGGGCGATGCCCGCGGCATTGTGGTCCTCAGTACTCCTCGACAACCGTTTCTGGTTCTCACCTACGCATCCAGCCCTGCTCGAGTTCCCCGCGCAGGGCGTGGAATCCGTCCTGCGCGAAACGTGGTCCGTGGTGCCGCCGGGGGCCGAATCCAGCCGGGTCGACCTGGACGCCGAGCTGGCACAGCTGCTGGCGGAAAACTGAACGCCATCCCCTGGATGGTGACGCCCCTCGTGGGACTGAGGGCCCGGATGCCGGCCACGGCACCAGGCCCGCCGCATGTCCTTTCGCCCAACGTGGTATGCCGCATTACCCGATCTCGTGTGCCCTGTTGCCCGGCGTCGTCAGCCGCGGCTCATGCCTCCTCGCGGCACTCGCGGCATTCCTCTTCGGGGCACTCGAGAGTGGTGAGGGTCTGGTCGACCTGCTGGGGGGTCAGCGGGGGCTCAGGCAGCTCGTGGTGGGCGCACTCGGCGCGAAAGGCGTCGAGCAGCAGGTGCAGGTGGCGGCGCCAGGCGTTGGGCGCGACGGCACGTGTGGCCTGGATGATCCCGGCCTGGGACCAGATCACGAAAGCGAGGTCGTCCGGGGTGACATCCTCGCGGAGAACGCCCTGCTCCTGGGCGTTGCGGAAGATCTGAGCGATCCGTTCCTTCGTGCGCTCGAACATTCCCCTGCCGAGCGCGTGGACCGGCAGGCGGGCCGAGACCAGGTCGTTGAAGGCGCGGTCACAGGCCTGCAGTTCACAGAGCTTTTCCAGGTAGTGGCAGAACCCCTCCCAGGCGTCGTCCATGGCTGCGGCTTCTTCGGCTGCGGCGAGCAGATCCGTGAACTTCGCGGTGAAGAGTTCTTCGACCAGGTCGAGCCTGCGGGGGAAGTGCCGGTAGACCGTCCCGATCGCGACACCTGCTTCGCGGGCAACACCCTCCAGGGAAGCGTCCAGCCCCTGCTCGGCGAAGGCCTTGCGGGCGGCGGCCACGATCGCGTCCCTGTTGCGCTGCGCGTCGCGGCGCAGCGGCTTGGCCGACGCCTGGAGCGCGGACGGGACGTGCTGGTGACTCATACATCGAGACTAACATGAGGGGGCCCTCGAATTAGGTTGTGATCTTACTCACGGTGCGGACGGAACGTGGACCAGGAGCACACACGCAGGGCCCCTGGGCCAGGACGGGTGCACGCCCGACTACTCCACGACCGGGTCTCCCTGCGCAGGCCGCACGGCCCCGTACACAGCCTGCTCCACCTCAGACCACGACTGGCGGGCCCACTGTCCTGAGAAGTGGCCGCAGTCACTGAGTCGTCGGCGGCGGGCAGAGGGCCTCCGGCGAATGCCGCAGAAACGCTTACGGTCGCGATACGCCCCATGAGCTTCTGCATGATCTTCCCTCCGTGCTTTGTCCGCCGCTCCGTGGTGCAGGCTGGCGGGGAATCGGCAGAGTGTGAGGGCGTGGAGCACGGTGGGGTACTCCCGCTCGCGCGGCAGGATCTCCTAGCGGCTGAGCCGGAGTCTCGTCGTCTTCGGCGCGTAGCTCGTGATGGGCGCACTCGGCGCGAAAGGCGCGTCAAGCAGGAGGTGCAGGTGGCGGCGCCAGGCGTTGGGGGCGACGGCACGTGCGGCCTGGATGATCCCGGCCTGGGCCAGGGCAAGACAACGGGGCGTCCGCCGTCAGCAGGCTCACGAGCTGCCTGAGCCCCCGCTGACCCCAGCAGGTCGACCGGACCCTCACCCCTCTCGAGTGCCCCGAAGAGGAATGCCGCGAGTGCGGCGAGAAGGCGTGAGCCGCGGCAGGCCGCACCGGGCAACGGGACATGCAGCGGGCCCGGTGCCGCGGTCGGCATCCGACCCGAGGCTCATGGGGCCCTCACCATCCAGGCAGAGGCGTCAGTTTCCCGCCAGCAGCTGTGCCAGCTCGGCGTCCAGGTTGAGGCGGCTGGATTCAGTCCCCGGCGGCACCGCGGACCACGTGTCGCGCAGGAAGGATTCCACGCTCTGCGCGGGGAACTCGAGCAGAGCCGATCCCGCAGGCGAAGTGAGAACCATGTACACCACGTCGCGTCCCGCGTCGCTGGTCGGCCACATGCGCACGTCTCCGTGCCCGGTGTGCTCGCTCAGAGCCTGAGTGAGCATGTCGCGGCTGAGGAACCACTCGACCGTTCCGCTCTGGTCCAGGGTGTGGAAGACGGCACGCACGGCATAGGGATCATCCGCTTCGTACCCCAGTTCTGTACGTATCGACACCGACAGGTCGTGCGACAGGACAAGCCGCACGGGCAGCTCGTGTGCCACGGTTCTGACCGATCTCACTGTCCCTCACTTCCACGTCCCTGCTCGTTTAGCACCACGATCGCTCCCCGTGTGCGCAGGGACGCGGGGCGTGGCGCACGCCGGCGCGACCTGGGGCGCCGCGGGCGGGAGCGGCACACGCGGCTCCCGCGTGTTCTTCCTGTTCGGCGGGGCGGCGATGTCACCGGCTCGCGCTCGATGCCGGTTCGGCGAGCGGTCGGTTGCCGAGTCGCAACGGCACAACCCGCAGTCACGTCGTTGCGGCCGGTCAAGCCGACCGTGCCGGCCTGTGGCCGCATCAGCGCTGGTCCACGGACCACGCGACCTGGTCCAGGTGCCAGCGCTCGGCGCTGACGCGGTATGTCGTCGCCTCGTCCCAGCGGTACCCGTCCCAGACGTACACGTGGCCACCGCTCCAGCGCTCTTGCCCGTAGTAGCCCTGGCGGTCGTCGTTCGTGTACCAGCCGCGGGGTACGCCCCACCTGTCGCCCTGCGCCTCGTGGTGGGCGCCCTGGTATGCATCCGCGTGGTCGCCGCTGGTGGCGAAGGCGGTGATCGGGGACTGTGTGTGCTCCCCGGGTGCCGAGGCCGTCGCCGCTGACGCCGTGCCGCTGACTCCGAGAAGGGCTCCGCCTGCCAGCGCGGTGGAAGCGACAGCGGTCGAGACGCGCTTGATCCACTTGTTCATGGTCATCTCCTTGTGATGTGCCGCGATTCCGTCGACCGGGCGGCCGTCCTGTCCGTGATCCGGGGAATCCGGATCGGCCGGGTGTCGAACTGTGGGGATCATCCGGAGGGGGCCCTCATGTTCGACGTCGCCAGCGTACTTGAGGGGCCCCTCATGTTTGCGGTGAGGCTCATCACAGCACGTCGCAGGGGTCGACCGGCAACGAATGGCGGGGCGGCGGACGGGACGGCGGGCGCCGGGTCCGACCTGGAGGAACAGGGATCAGGGGCCCGGGTGCACCGACGACAGGATGATCGAGCCCAGCGGCGGCAGACCGCTGCCCACCCGCCCCCTCGTTGACCACGACGACACCCCCACCGGAGCATCTCCCCGGCCTGGAGGTCGCCGCCCGCTACCGACCGAGCCGGGACGGGCTGGACATCGGCGGAGACTGGTACGACGCCTTCGTGATGCCCGACGGCGCGGTCGCAATGGAGTTCGGTGACGTCCAAGGGTGCACTCCCAAACCTGGGACGACCTCATGCCACGCCGGCGTGGCCCACTCGACCACCCATCGGAAGATGCCCAGGCCCCTGCCGCGGTGCCGCCCGTGTTCGGTGATCATGGGCAGATCCCCTGGACCTGTACTCCAGGACTACGCCACCCGCGTGGGGGGGGTGCCCCTATGTCCTTCGTCAAGCTGCCGTGATGATGGCTGGCATGACGGATGAGGTTCAGGGCTTGGGTCGTGAAAGCCGCCGGGGGTGGACGCCGCTGCACTTCGCGGCGGATGAGCAGGATGCCGCGGCTGTCGGCTCTCTCCTGGCTGCGGGTGCGGAAGTGGATGCCCCCGACGAGCAGGGCAATACGCCTTTGTGGCAGGCGGTGTTCACCTATCGAAGTGATGGCGCGGTGCTGTCGCTGCTGGTCAATGCCGGCGCCGATCCGGACATGGACAACCTTCACGGTGTGAGTCCGCAGCGCCTTGCCGACTGGCGTATTGGTTCAGATGCCGCGGTGCATCTCGGGGATCGTCCTGTTTCGTAGTGCAGTTTATGCAGGTCAGGTGGCTTTGGCAGGCCGTGGCTCGTAGAAGGTTCCGTCGCGGAGCATGGCGAAGAGGACATCGGCCCGGCGTCGGGCGAGGCAGAGCAGGGCCTGGGTGTGGTGCTTGCCCTGCGCGATCTTCCTGTCGTAGTAGGCCCGCGAAGCCGGGTCTCCCAGGGCGGCGAACGCGGAAAGGAAGAAAGCCCGTTTGAGCTGCTTGTTTCCCCGCCGGGAGGGCTGTTCGCCGCGGATCGAGGAGCCCGAGTTCCGGATCGCCGGGGCGAGACCGGCGTAAGCAGCGAGGTGGCCGGCGGTCGGGAAGGTGCTGCCGTCGCCGACCTCGATGAGGATCCTGGCCCCGGTCCTGACGCCGACTCCCGGCAGCGACGTCAGGAGTCCGATGCAGTTGATCTGTCAAGCGGCGATGGCGAGTTGTGGGGTCGGCTTGGTGGGGAACGCGGTGAGTTCGTCGTAGGGGGTGCGCTTGGTGAGGCAGTGGTGGAGGCAGCCGAGCATGCGGTTGAAGAGGTTGCGCTGGGCGGCGGTATGGCGGTCTCCGTCGGCTCGTCGCGACGGTTCACTGATTCGTCTTACCTATGTGCGTAGAGCTACGATCGACCGCTGTCGAGTCCAATCGAGGGGGCTGAGCGCAGTGGCGCCGAGCGATGAACCTGAAGACATCGTCGTACAAGTAACCGACGATCGAGCAATTGTGATCGGTGCCCCTTCCGGGACTGAGCGTTCACGTTGGGGTCGCTGGATCTCCGACTTCACCTCCTCCGAACTCGCCTCTCTCGTGCGGACACTTGACCCTGCGACCCAGGCCTTCATCGAGGCCAAGCGTCTGGCTGCCCATTGGGTCGAACTCGACCCGACCTCCCGCGCCATGTGGCCGGACCTCAAGAAGATCACCGAGCCGGGAGGCTGGATCCAGGGCACCCTCCGCGACGATCAAAACCGATACGCTCGTGTGATTCGCATCCGCCCTGTCACGGGTGCCGCTGCCCTGTCAGGTGCGGTGGGGATCCTGGGTGCCATCACGGCTCAAGCCCAGACAGCCGAGATGGCGCGGGACATCAAAGACATCCGGCAGCGGGTTAACGAGATCTACGCCCACCTGCAGTCCGACCAGATCGGTGCCGTCGAGCATGTTGTCGAGCGGGTCGAGGATCTGGTCGAGAGGCTTCGTGTCCATGGCGAGGACGGCGTCAGGGAGAGCGAGTTCTCAGTCATCGGGGACCGTCTGGGTGATGCGAGGCGCAAGTGCATGGGCCATCTCAAGGACTCGGTCAGGAAGTTGGAGAGCGTCAAGCAGCACCGATCCTCACGAAAGTCAGAAAAGAGCCTGAGCGCGGGCGCCGTGGAGGAGGTGATGCTGTACCTCGACCTGCTGAGCAAGCTCTATGCGGCTTCGGTCCAGTTCGGATTTGCCGAGGTCGCCTTCGACCACCACGAGGGCAGGGGTGACGTCGCCAGGACCCGGGCCGAGCGCACAATCGAGTCCATCGCCAGGTTCCATGCTGAGCTCGAGGACGTATGTGGCCGGCTTGGCCAACTTGACGAGAGTGTCCGTGCACGGTTCGGGCTCGTGAAGCGCAGGGTGTGGCCGGCTGCTGTGTCAAGGGCAGTCATGATCACAGATATAAAGTCGATCAGGGTTCCCGTTGCCGGAGTGTCGATCCCGATCCCCGGACCAGTCTTCGCCGGTGTCGGTGGCGTGCTGCTCTCGGCTGTAGTGGAAGATGTCGAGGCTCGCGCGGAAAAGAAACTGGACGACCGTTTGCTGCGGCTCACTGAAGCCAGCAGCAGCACCTCTGAATGTATGAACCGGGCGGCAGGGAGCCTTGAAGTGCTCCGTACCTTGACCGACGAGTTTGCTGGCTTTGGCGAGTGATGATTTCTCAGCGGTGATCACTTCCAAAATCCGTTGAGGACAAGGACGCCGCGGGCGATACCGCCGATCCGACCGGGGCTGAGGGTGACGTGCTGCAGCGTGTGCTAGTGCTGCTTGCGTTCGGCGGCAGCTCGTTCGCCGAGTGCATGGATGCCGGGTTCACAGAGCCTCCCGCTATGAGCAGGGCTCCGTGATGGTGAACTCGAACCTGCCCTTCGGGCGCTGGGGAGAGACCGTCTCAGACGGAGTCGTCGCGGCCGCGATGATCGACCGCCTGGTCCACCACGCCGAGGTCCTCACGCTCACCGGCGACTCCTACCGGACCCAGGCCCGAGGCGAGCTGCTGGCCAAAGACCGGGCCGGACGGGAGTGAGCCGTCACAGAGTCCACCAGCAATAAAGACGCAGGTCCGCGGCGTGAGCCCGTCTGGCCAGGCCGGCCAGGGCCACCGCTGCCGTGGCCGTATCGAGTCCGACAACCCCTCCCTTCCCGGACCAAGCCTCGGCCGCGGCCACGATGTCGTCCCCGAAGGCGGAGACCAGGACATCGCACAGCGTGTCCGACACGGTCAAGACGAACGGGCTGTCGACGTCCTCAGAGGACAACAGGGTGAATTCGCATGATCGTCGCAACGTTGCAGGCTCATGATGTCAGAGCGGCGGTGAATGCCTGGGCGGGGGTCTGCCAACCCAGGGTCTTTCGGGGTCGGTTGTTGAGTCGTTCCTCGATGGCTCGGAGGTCCTCGGCGGAGTGCAGTGCGAGGTTCGTGCGCTTGGGCAGGTACTGGCGAAGCAGTCCGTTGGTGTTCTCGTTGGTGCCGCGCTGCCATGGGCTAGCGGGGTGTGCGAAGAACACGTCGTTGGTGAAGTACGGGGCGATCTCGTGGTGTTGAGCCATCTCCGAGCCATGGTCCCAGGTCAGAGTCCGACGTGCTTGTGCGGGCAGCCGGCTGAGGATGGCGATGAGTGCGTCGCGCAGGTGG
>NZ_JBEYUW010000027.1:0-20783 GCF_040643735.1 Streptomyces sp. NPDC047085 | reverse complement strand
CTCGCCACCAACACACCCCTAATGATCAAGGAATGTTGCGACAAGCGTTAGAACCCAAGCGTCGCTACTGGTCCACTTTTCAGCCGTCGCCGACACAGGAGATGGAAGAACACCGTCAGCGGGTCTTCTCCATCGGCATGCCGCTCGATGGCATCAGCCCAGCCACAAGACATCGACCAGCCTCGACGAGCGCGCAACCACTCGGCGAACGGACCACCGGGCGAAAGGGCGAAAGGCTCGTCGACCCCGTGAACGGACAAAGCCGTGGCATAGCCGATCAAGATGTTTTGCAAGTCCCGCAGGCACCCCTGGCGAACCCACATGGAGGGACGCAGCCGGATCTGGTCCAGGACGTCCTGGACGTCCCGGCACTGGTCAATCGGTCGCGGACTTTGCCCCTGGTCAACTGACACAGACCAGACTCTACGACCAGACGCGGTGAACCTTCCCGGTCACGGCACTAGCGAGACCAGCGGGACATGGAGCCCATACGCCGCTGACGATCACACAAGGTCACCAGCGGGCTGGATTCCCCGGGGGAACCAGCACCAGTCGAACACGCGAGCTCACCAGTACCGAGGCCGTTCAACATCAGTGGGGCCGCTGACGAGGCTCGCCCCTGGTTGAGCCGGGCGGAAGCTCTGGGGGCAGGATGTCTTCGTGCCCACCATGGTTGTTGAGATTCACGTGCCGTTGCTGCCGACGCCCGGCCTGCCGGACGGCTCCTACCCATTTCCCTGGATCGAGGAGGTCGAGGACTTCCTGTCTGATCTCGAAGACCAAGGTGACGTCGAAGTCTTCGACGAGGGAGAGGAGGACGGCGACGTCTACGTCTTCTTCGTCACCGGAGCCGGTGAGGGGGACCTTCTGGTGGTGGCGTCCCGCGTGACCACGCTGCCCGGGGTTCCCGAGGGAGCCGTTGCGGTCGTCAGCAACGACGAGGCCAAGGAGTTCGGTCTAGGACGACGGGTGGCGCTTCCACTGCCTGCCCTCTGAACACTGCGGAGCCGTCGCCCCTCTGCCCAGGGCAGTTCAGGCGCCCAGCAGCGGGGCACCGCGAGCGTGACGAAGTGAAGCTCCTGGTAGACGAGTTGGCGACCAAGACCAACTTCTCCGCCCGGAACTTCGCATGCTTGCCTACCCATCAGGACTCGATCCGTCCAGTTCAGCCCTGCGGTTCCTGGCCGGGCAGCTGACAGCCCTGCGCCGTGAACGCGGAACGCGGTGGCGCCGGCCCGGAACGGCACGGCAGGCCCTGCCGGTCCTGGCCCACCTGCGATGCGGACACACCTATGTCCAGCCGGCCACCGGGTTCGACATCAGCCTCAGCACCGTCTACCGGTACGTGAGCGAAGCCGTCGAACTGCTGGCCGCCCTCGCCGAAGCGGTACGCGCCGCCTCCCGCAAAGCCGTCGTGATCCTGGACGGAATCCTTCTGCCGATCGACCGCATCGTTGCTGACCAGCCCTTCTATTCCGGCAAACACAAGAAACACGGCATGAACGTGCAAGTACTGCCCGACCCAGCAGGCAGACTGCTGTGGGCCCCACCCACGCTGCCCGGAGCCGTTCATGACCTTCGCGCGGCCCGCGAACACGGCATTCTCGACTCCCTGGCCGAGGCTGGTATCCAAGCTGGGCCGACAAGGAATACCAAGGAACCGGCGGGACGGACCTCCAGCAGGGCGGACAGGACGGCATCGGCGTGGACGTGAGCGGGAACGCCCCGCCCCATCGCTACTCGCCCGAGCCCTTCAGCAGCTTCTGGAGCTGCTCGTCCAGGTCGACCTCGCCACGGGTGACCGCGTTCTCGATCCAGTCCGCCGACGCCCGCACCCGCGCACGGCCCCGCAGGATCGTTCTCGCGTTCGGCGTCGTCGTAGGGCTCACCGCGCAGGTTCGGCACGATCCTGCCGGCGGTGACGGTGAACTGCGTGCAGGCCGCGACCAAATCCATGAACTGGGTGTTGTGCTCCATGCGCCGCAGCTGGTCCAGCTGCGGAGCGGCTTCCTCCCGCCCGTAGTGGACCTGCTGGCGGAACTGGTCGAACTGCGCCTCGTTCACGGCATGCCTGGCGGTGTCGTCGGCCATCGCCTTCGAGGCGACCGCCGGGCGGCGCAGGAAATCGGTGGCCACCCGCGCGGCCACCTCGTCGTCAGCGGCCAGGTCGTGGATCGCGTCCACCTTCTCCTGGACGCTCTCGGGAGTGTCGACCTTCCAGCCGACGATCCGCTTCGCGCTGTCGTGCGTCCGAAGCGCCGGTCCGCCGCGTGGGTTGGGCGGGGGGTTGTTCACCGCCTCGAACCGCTCCTGCTCGCCGGGGATGGAGGCGAGGATCTTGTGGATGGTGTGGGAGACGCCCGTCCGCCGGCGTCCCTTCGGCCAGCGCGAGGCCACCCACCGGTAGTCCCGGACCGTCGGATACGCCAGGCCGACGCCCTCGGCGAACATCTGGGATCGCCTCGCTGACCGAGAACAACTCCTCGCTCCCCGACGGGTTCGCGCCTCCGTAGGAGCGCATCGGCTCGATCTCCAGGCCGGCGTCCCCGAGCTGCCACTGGACGCCGCTCATCGTCTCGACCCAGTCCCGCCCCAGCCTGACCAACTCGTCGTAGCGCTGCCGGGTCACACTGCCGACCATCCCGGTCATCCGGGCACCACCCCACGAGCACCGGGGACAACACCCCCGCGCGCCGTCAACTCACCCTGGAAACCCGTCACTTCGCACCATCCGACCGCCTCGCCCGGCAGAGAAAGGCGTACGGCCCCGGCGCCCGAAGCAGCCCCACCGGCACCGAACGCGCAGGCCGCCGGAGGGCGCGCGCCGCGTGCACCAGGCCCGTTTGCGGCAGGCGGGAGAGCAGTAGACCGCGGAGACCGGGCGGTCGCCACCGACCGTCCACACCACCCCGCACTGCGGACACGAGGCCGTCACGCCGGCCTTCACCGCCTCGGTCCGAGCCCTCGCCCGTCGCATCCGCCGCCAGTGCCGCGAACGGCACGCATCCCCGCAGAACACCGCCGCCACCCTCGCCGACGGCATCAGCCGACCACCGCACCCCCGGCACAACCGCGGCCCGCAAGCGTCATCCGTGATCACGATCAGCTTCAGCCGGGGCGCCCCGCCCCTGCCCATGCAGCCACCGTACGAAGCAAGAACAGCCGCCGGGAGCCCCACCGCTGAGTTCCTGCTCAGCTGCGACGTGGCCGCCCGCATATCCTCCATGATCTGGACCAACGGCCTCCTGAAGGCAACCGGTTGACCACAACATCACACAGGCCTTATTGGTGGTTTCACAAAGACATCGTCGGGACGGACTTGTCGTAGTCCATGGCGGGTCAGATCCAGCGGTAGTTGGTGTCGTCGAGGGTCGGCAGGAGGGCCAGGGCGGCGTCGAGCGGTGCGGTAGGAGTAGCCAGCTCGGCGAGCGGAACTGGGGGGAACAGTGCCTTGTCAGCCGTGTCCTTGTAGTGGCTCCAGGTGAGGTGGCCGGCGCCAGCGGTGTCGTCGTGCTCGACGGTGCGCAAGTGAGCGCGGGTGGAGTTGTCGATGTAGATGCGGAAGACGAGGTGAAGTTTGCGGGGTGGGGTGGAGCCGGGGCGGGTGACCATGGCGTCCTGGATCCAGGTCAGCTGCGGGACACCAGTCGCATCTGTGAGGTCCAGGCCCAGTTCTTCGTCGAGTTCCCGCTCGAGGGCCTGATGGATGGGTTCGCCGGGTTCGACGTTTCCACCCGGCAGGGTGTACTGGTCCTGGCCGTCCTTGGTGCGGTGGATTAGCGCGATCTCTTCCCCGTTGAACAGGGCTGCGGCGACGCGAATCTTGATACGGGTGAACGGCTCGGCAGAGGTCATTGAGGGGTTTCTCCTTCGGTGGGCGAGGTGCTGTGGTGTCCCTTGGACAGGCGGCGCAGGCAGTGATGCAGCACGCGAGTTGCACAAGCCCCTGGTGCAGATCAGCGCGGTGTTCGTAGCGGATCCGCAGGTGTTTGAACTGGTGGAGCCAAGCAAAGGTTCGCTCGACGACCCACCTCGTACGTCCCAGGCCGGAGCCGTGAGCGGTGCTGCGTCTGGCGATGTGAGGCTTGACACCACGGTCCCGCAGAAGCCGTCGGTACTTGTCGAAGTCGTAGCCGCGGTCGGCGAACAGGCGCTTGGGCTTGTGACGCGGACGTCCTCGCAGTCCTCGTATCCGGGGTATCGCGTCCAGCAGGGGAATGAGCTGGGTGACATCATGACGGTTCGCGCCGGTCACAGAGGCGGCCAGCGGGGTGCCGTGCCGGTCCACGATCACGTGGTGCTTGGATCCAGGGCGGCCGCGCTCGACGGGAGAGGGACCGACATGATCCCCCCTTTGAGTGCGCGAACGTGGGAGCCGTCAATCGCGCAGTCGTCCATCTCCAGCAGGCCCACTCTGCGCAGTTCTGCGAGCAGGTTCTGATGCAAGCGGGGCCATACCCCGGCTTCGGTCCAATCTCGCAATCGGCGCCAGCTGGTTACCCCAGAACAGCCCACCAGCTGGGCAGGGACTCGCCAAGCAACCCCCGTCCGCAGGACGTAGACGATGCCGCCCAAGGCAACCCGATCGGGTGTCCGAAGCCGACCAGGGTGGCGGGGCCTGCGAACAGGTGGCAGTGGCAGCAACGGAGCTATGCACTGCCAAAGTTCATCCGGAACAAGGTCTGCAGGCACAGGGCAGACCCTGCCCATCGAGATCGTCAGTTGCCACCCGCCACACCGATCTCATTCTGAAACGATCAGTTAGTCGGCCTGCAGGACGAAGAACAGGAAGCACAGGAAGCGCGGCGTGGCCGCGATGACTTCGGGGAACAGCTCGCGGGCGGCTGGATCAGGCTCTGGCTCGCTGATGACCGTTATCCGGAAACCGGCACCGGTGAACGCCGCGATCATCGCGTGCAGCGGCCTGTGCCAGATACTCATCAGCGCAGTCTGGCCGCCCATGGTCCACTCTTCGGTCCAGTTGGTGGTGTCGAAATAGTTGTAGTCGGCCTCGCGGCCGGCCTGGCGATGCATGAGGTTGATGGCAAAGGGATGGTCGACAGACGCGATCAGCCGACCGCCGGGCTTGAGTACGCGTCGCAGCTCGGCCAGCGCCGGCCCCCAGTCCTCCAGGTAGTGCAGCACCAGGGACGCGACTACATCGTCGAACGTGTCATCGGCGTAGGGAAGCGGGCTGCCCAGGTCGGCCACCTGCAGGTCCGTACCGTCGCCGAGCCGCCGGCGGGCCAGCTCCAGCATCCCGGCACTCGCGTCGAAGCCGCTCACGATGGCGCCACGGTCGCGCAACGCTGCGAACAGAGGCCCGGAACCGCAGCCGGCGTCGAGGATCCGCCGGCCGGCCACGTCTCCGGCGAGGGCCAGCATCGCGGGCCGCTCGTAGTAGGCATTGATGAGGTTGGATTCGTTTTCCGCCGTGTACGCCTCGGCGAAGCTGTTGTAGTCGTTGACCTGCGGCCGATCCCCAGTCACCGCGGACGACGAGGTGAGTCCGGTGGAACTCGCATGCTCTTGGCGCTCCTTAGAGATCATGGTGCGGGAGACGTGTGCTGCCCCAGTTCGGTTCCTGGCCGCACCTGATCGCCCTCACATCCTTGAAGATCCAACGAACCGTTCGTTGAAGCGTCACGATCACCGTTATGTCATGTCGGCCTCAGGAACAGGCACTCAGCTTGTTCTTCATGGTCTGACCAGGTCACGTTCGGCGATGGTCTCGGGCCGCCTGACGGTTTTGCCCACGTCGTAGCGGGTGGCGGGTCGTTGGTTCTTCGAGCCGGGCGGTCGGCCGGGGCCGGGCCTGTTGGGTTTCGGTGCACGAGCCGGACAGGGCAAGTTCGGCCGGAGGTTCCTGAACCCCCGGCGGACCCGGGCGGGGTGAGCCGGCCGGACTCGGCCGGCTTCTCCCAAGGGAGGCGGAGGTCCGCGGCCAGCGGCCGGGCGAGACGGAGCTGGGTGTGGGCGGAGACGACCAGCTATGTCCACCGGTCCGCCGCCTCGGGCATGCGGAGCTTCGGGCGGGTCCAGCCCAGCGTCTGCTTGATCATCCGGAAGGTGTGCTCCAGATCGAATCTGCGCAGGCACGCCTGCCAGCGTAGGTCGACGTCCTCGCCGGTCAGACCGGTAGCCGACGACCACAAGCCAGACTGGGAGTGGATCGTGGCCGCCGGGCAGGCGATCGACCTCCAGGCAGATCAACGGTCCCTCGATAACAGGGAGTTCTCCAGTGTGGTCGATCCACGCGGAGCGCGTGGTCAGGCGAGGATGGATGCGGTCCCAGGCCATTGCGCGAGCGGTGCCGTAGCGGTCGGTGACAGCCGCGGTCGTGGCATCGGGCTCGCCCCAGGTGTCGGGCCTGGCGAAGCGGAACTCCTTGCCGTGCTTCGGCGGGCGTCCGCCCTGCGGCGGCGAGATCCACGGCACCGGGACCGGCTTGCCCATCACGCGGTCCGTACGCATCCGCCCAAGGACCTCCACCGGTAGTCCTTCCAGCAGATGGGCCATGCGCGGAGCGTCGTAGCCGGCGTCGAAGACGATCAGGATGTCGCGATCGCTCGCCTTCCAGCGACCCATGTCGATGAGGTCCTCGACCACGCGGCGGACCTGGGCTGCGGTGAGCTCGGCGACATCGACGGTCGGCCCCAGCCGCAGCGCGTCCAGGATCTGGCACCACGAGGTCCGGCCCGACTCCAGCGCGGCGACGAACGAGTAGGGCCAGCCGGGCACAAGCTGGTCCGACGAACGTCCACCACGGCCGTAGACGTGGCAGAACAAGCGGTCCGCACTGCACGGCGCGTCCGGCCGGAGCCAGTGGGTGACGTCCACCGCCAGGACCAGGCGCCCGCCGGCGGCCCCGGGCTGCGGCAGCCCGGCCAGCACCTGCCGCAGCCGCGGCACATCGACGTCCCCACTGTTCAGCGCGTCGAACATCGCCCCGTGCCCGCGCGGTGCTCGGCCGTCAGCGTCAGGTCCAACCGGCGCTCTCACCGGCCCGTTCGCGCACAGCAACGCGTCGGTCAGCTCGAACAGCATGTCCCCGCGCACGGGCAGGCAGCCGAGTCGTCGTGGGGCGTCGGGCGACCAATCCGGGCAAGCCACAGCGGCAGAAGCGTGAAATCCACACCCGACGCCCCTGGGCGGGTCAACCATACGCAGGGCTCACCACGTCCCGCAGAACAACGTAGGGAAGTGTGACGCCACCGCGAACGCATCCCGCCGGGCATCGTGATGCAGCAGACTCATTCCCCCACGGCCTTCGTACCGATCCTGTGTCTCTTTGGTCGGAGCACAGGATCAGACGGAGGCCGTGCCCACGTCCCAGGAATCCACCTACGAGCGATCACGTTCGGGGCATCGTTCGATGTCAGACCATGAAGAACAAGCTGAGACGGGACGCTTGCGACTGGTCAGCGCATCCGGTGATTCCTGTCTTTCTGCCCGTGCCTCAGGGGGAGCCCCGTGCCGGCGGCTGCCGCCGTTGGGAACGGGTCACAGGCGGGGAAGAAAGCCCCTTCGGTGCACGTGGTGATGTAAGGGACACCATCGCTGGTCAGCACCTTGAGATAGATGGTGTCCGGCGAGTCCCCTCCCGGGACAACGGAGATGGCGGCGCTACAGGGGTTGGGCGGCGGGTTCTCAACGGAGAAGAAGTTGCCGAAAGTGCCTGGGGCACCCTGGCCGACGAACACCTCCGGGTCGCCGGGATTGATGAGGACATCGTACTGATTCCCGCCCACGATGATGGAGTCCCACTCCTCACACGGCCCGGTCACGCCTGTGGCCCCAGTGGCGCCTGTGGCCCCGGTGGAGCCCGTGGCCCCGGCCCCGGTCGCGCCCGTAGCGCCCGTAGAGCCCGTGGCCCCGGTGGCGCCCGTCGCGCCTGTGGCCCCGGTGGCGCCCTTGCAGTTGTGCTGGTCTCCGCCCCACCAGTCCCAAAGAGACTTCGGCTTGTCGTTCTTATCGTCCCTGCACTTGTCGCCGTCTTCCCCGCCGTAATCGGTCGTCACGGTCACGCGTGCGGCACCGTTGCTCTGCGCAGCTGCCGCGGCCGGGCTGACCGCACCGGCCGCCAAGACGAGGGCAAGCGAGGCGATCGTGCCGCCGCTGATCCACTTGGCTCGACGGGGCAGCGGTCCCAACCAGGACGCTGTCCTGCACTCAGGACTCATCCACTTGCTCCTTACGATCGGCTCGGCTCTCCAAGTCCGAAACCCGAGGCGATCTTGACCCGCACGCAGCCGTTCGATTGCCCCGCTCATTCGGAACGTGCCGACAATCAGCAACTCGGAGCAATCGGTTCATCCGAACGGAGAAGCTGTGGACCAATCCAAGCTCAGGGCTGCAAGGCGCCTCGCTGCTTGACGCTGACGGCGGGCGACCGCTTGACCTCACGCGGATGCCCCCGCTGTCGGTTCGGCCGGGGTCCAGGCGCAGGCGCTGCCCCAGCTCTCCCGCCGCCCGCCCTGACGCAACCCCGCCACAGTGCTGCGGTGGGTGCTGCTGTGCGTGGAGGACGGGGAAGGGGTAACTTCCCTGCGTGGGTGACACGGTGGTGAAGTGGCTGCTGCTCGTCCTGTCGGTCGGGTTGGCTGTGGGAGCGGGGAGGTCCGCGTACCGGCACTACCGGCTGTCCTGGCACGGTGTGTGGACGACGGTGGTGGTGTCCGACGCGGACGAGCACGTCGACGGCGACGGGGTGTCCCACTTCCACCCCCGACTGCTGTTCACGCCGGAAGGGGGCGACGGTCCGGTGTCCGTGCGTGCGGCAGGCAGCAAGTCTTACCCGCTGTCGCTTCCGATGGAGGTCAGGGTCCGATACGACCCGGCACGTCCGACGTGGGTGAAAGTCGAGGGCTTCACCGAGGAGAACGGCTTCGTTGGGACGGCCGTGTCGGCGGCGATCGGGGTGGTGGGCGTCGTCTGGCTCACGGTCCTCCTCCTCCGCGGCTGAGCATCCGCTCGTACGGTGACTGCATGCGCAGGGACGAGGTGCCTCGGCTGCGCCTGGTCGCCGGCGCGGCCGACCTGCCGCGCATGGAAACCGTCTCTGATCAGCAGGTCCCGCAGCGCGTACTCGAACCGCCGGTCGTCCATGGCATCGAACTCCTCCAGCGTGATCCGCAGCCGGGCCAGCAGCACCGCTCGCGGCGGCGATGGCGGCCGTTCGCGCATCGTCGTCGTCGAGCATCCTGGCCCGAATGCCGTCGGGCAGGCGGCGGTTGAACGCCAGGGCACGGCGGACCTTCGGCTGCGGGTCTCGGGCCAGCAGTTCGTAGACCTCGTGTGACAACGGCCCCGGGACGGGACGCCCGTGCACGCCGACGGTGGTGAAGTACTCGGCACCTTCCGCCAGCCGGCCACGCACCCGCGCGTCGACGTCTCGGGCGAGGACGATCTGGACCGCGGCTGGGAGACTCGGATTCGCAGCCAGCTCCGACCGCAGAATCGCATCCCCGTCGCCGGCAAGGACCACCGCGGCCAGCGCGGGCAGGTCACGGCGCCGTGCGAGCTCCGTTCGATCGATGCTCGCCGCCGCGAGGCAACAAGAACCTCCGCTGGTGCGCAGGGGTTGCTTGCCAGGCCGCGCAGTAACACGGCCAGGCTCCGCTGCATGATCACAAGACGTTCGAAGGGTGCGGGCACCGACGTATGGTGCCAGGCCGCCTGCCGGTCCGGTGCCGAACGTGACCGACGGTATCGACCACCACCAGGCTCCCTAACGAGACCAGCGGAACATGGAGCCCATGCGCCTCTGGCCATCACACAAGGTCACCAGCGGGCTGGATTCCCCGGGGAACCAGCGCCAGTCGAACACGCGAGCTCACCAGTACCGAGGCCGTTCAGCATCAGTGGGGCCGCTGACGAGGCTCGCCCCTGGTTGAGCCGGGCGGAAACTCTGGGGGCTTCGACGCCGGCCGTCGGCGCCAGCACGACGTCCTCCGTTGATCCGGGCCTTGAGCCCTCAAAGAAGACTGACGTGTGCTGACGCTCGCAGTCGGCGTCGAGAGCAATCACTTGATCACCGATGATGATCGTGGTCCAAGCCCCCTGCGGGGACTACCTCTTACGTGCTCGGGAGCCACCAGCTCCGATCAAGACCGAGGGCCCCGCAGGTCGCTGGGGTCATGAACGGCTAAAGGCTGTCCCGTAAGTGATCTTCGATTTGGGCGTGAGCGAGGTTCGATGCGGTACGAACTCCTCGCCTATCCAGCGAGGGCGAGGTTGTGCAGGCGTGCGATGCCGAGCAGCGCGTGGTGGACGCCGTCGCCCTTGAGGCGGCAATCGCGGAGGACCTTCCAGCACTTCATCCGGGCGAAGGTGTGCTCGACGCGGGCGCGAACCCGTTTGTGAGAGCGGTTGTTCTCCTCCTGCCAGGCCGGGAGCTCTCGCCCTTTCTCGCGGCGGTGCGGGATGACCAGGCCGGTGCCTTGGTAGCCGCCGTCAGCGATCGTCATCGTGGCGCCGACGGCGGCACTGGCACCAGATTCCTCCCAGCCCCGGGAGTGGTGTCGGTTGCCGGGCAACGGCCAGCCGATCACGACGACCAGACGGGTGTCAGCGTCGATGACGACCTGGTGGGCGGTGGAGTAGCGGTAGTTCTTGGACTGCTCGGCGATCGTGCGGTCGCGGGTGGGCACGAGGGTGCCGTCCACGATGAGCACGGTGTCCTTGCGGAACCGCTGGCGTGGCTGGAGGGCCAGTAGCGGGCCAAGATGGTCGATGATCCGATCGGCCGCCGACTTCGAGACGCCGAACAGCGGCGCGAGCTGCCGCATTGTCAAGTTCGTGCGCCAGTAGGCCGTGACCAGCAGGATGCGATCCTCCAGCGACAGACTCCAGGGCCGGCCGCGCTGTCGATCTGCGGCCTGCTCGCGTCGTACTGCGGCTACCAACTTGCCGAAGCAGCGCGGGCTCAGCCCTGTGAAGGGGCCTATCCAGGACGGCACCGACGCCGTGATCACACCAGCCACGCCGTGATCGTTTCACTCTGGGCGAGGTCGCTGAGCGACAAGCGGGGTTCACGGATCAGCGACCAGCGTCCATCTACCTCTCGGCGTGGGATCCGCCCAGAATGCTGCCCATGGGCGACGAAGAGCGGAACCAAACAGAGGCACCGACATTCCTGTCGGCAGCAGCCGAGGTGGCTCGGCTGCTGGACCTGGACGACGCGGCGAGCGTGCCGGAAGACCGACGCGCGCGACACCTGGCCCATGCGGCGCGCAAGCCACTACTCGAACGCGCCAGCCTGTTCGAGGAGTTCTTCGCACCCTTGATGGCTGCTGCCGTCTATGACCCTGACCCCAGTTTCTGCCGTTGGTTCATCGAGCCCGCGCTCTACGCATACGGGCGCCGGCGAGTCACGGCGGCCCTGCTCAACTATGCGCTGACGGGCACGGACGCGGAGCAAGCGGGCGCCAAGCGGGCCTGGTACTGCGCCCACTTGCCGCTGCGTGCCGACCGGTCACCGGCCTACGCGCCCAGTGGGAGTCGCGATCCGGCTCTCGACGACTCCCACGACGTGGTGGATAAGTGGCTGCAGTGCACCACCTCACCCGACCGCAACGGATCCTGATCCCGCGCCCGCGGTTACGGGACAAGCTTTAATCTTGTCTTTTAACCAGTTCGGCGTGGTTTTGTGCCCACCTTGTGGTGGGCAGGTCGGCTGAACGCCTCGCCGGTGGCGAGGACTCTGCCCACGTCGTGACGGGTGGCGGGACGGCGGTTTTTCGAACCCGGTGGCCGACCAGGGCCGGGACGGGAGGGTTTCGGTGCACCGGCGGGTGAGCCGGCCTTCCCGCACAGGTTCCTGAACCCTCTGCGGACGCGGGCGGGTGTCAGTTTGTTCGGCTCGGTCGGCTTCTCCCAAGGCCTGCGGAGGTCGGCGGCCAGGGGCCGGGCGAGCCGGAGCTGGGCATAGGCGGCGATCACCAGCCAGGTCCACCGGTCGGCCGCTTCCGAGCTGCGGAGCCGGGGCTTGGTCCAGCCGAGGGTCTGCTTGAACAGGCGAAATGTGTGCTCGATGTCGAAGCGTCGCAGGAAGGACTGCCAGCAGCGGTCGACGTGCGCTTCGGTGGCGCCGGTGCGCGACCACCACAGCCAGACTGGCTTGTTGACCCCGCCGCTGGGCAGCTTTTCCACGACCAGGCGGATGACGGTGCCTTCGATGACGGGCAGCGGCCCGTTGTGGTCGAGCCATGCGGCCCGGCGGGTCAGCCGAGGGTGCAGCCGGTCCCATGCCTGCGCGGTCGCCTTCCCATAGAGCCGGGTGTCCGTGGCCGTGACGGCCTGCTCGGTGCCCCAGGTTGTGGAGTCGCCGAAGACGAACTCGCCGCCGTGCTTGGGCGGTCGGCCGCCCTTGGGGTTGGCGAGGTGGAACTCTTCGCGGGAGGGTGTCGGACGCCGCATCACGCGATCGGACCGGAGCCGGCCGAGGATCTCGACGGGCAGCTCGTCCAGCAGGTGGGCGATGCGCGGAGCGTCGTATCCCGCGTCCAGTACGACCAGGACCTCCGGATCGCCCGGCCGCCACTGGCCGGCGGCGACCAGCCGCTCGACGACCTCGCGGATCTGCACCGTGGTCACCGCGGCGACGTCGGCGCCGGGCTCCAGACGGACCACGTCCAGCACCGCAGTCCAGGACGTGCGGCCGGTCTCCAGCGCAGCCACCACCGAATACGGCCAGCCGGGCACCATCTGATGCTTTCCCTCGCCCCGGCCGAAGGTGTGGCAAAAGGCCCGGTCAGCACACGTGTTGGCGTCCGGCCGCAGCCACGGCGAGACATCCACCGCCAGCACGAGCCGGCCGTCCGCCGCCCTCGGCAACGGCACCCCGGCCAGGGCCCGACGCAGCCGGGCGACGTCGATCCGGCCCTGGTTGAGTCCGCCGTACAGAGCTCCATGTCCACGGCGGTGTTCAGGCGCGAGCGCGAGGTCAACCAGCGTCCGCACCGGCCCGTCCGTGCACAACAGCGCGTCGCATAACTCGAACAACGCGTCGCCCCGTGCGGTCAGACACGAGTACAGCTCCGACCGGAAGTGTGACACTTCCGCGAACGCACCCCGCAGGACGCCCTGATGCACCAGACTCACGACCACGGCCTTCGTGCTGATCCACTCTGTGACGGAGCAAAGGATCAGGCTGAGGCCGCCTGCGTGTCCGCTGAACTGCGAAAACGCTGATCAAGTTCGAGCTGCGTTCGACGCCGGTCGTTAAATGACAAGCTCAGGTTGAGCAACCTGCTAGGTCCTCCAGAAGTACGGCTCTATTTCTTGAACCAGTTCGACTGGGGGAAATAGTGATTGGCGTCGCGGTTGGGGTACCCCCAAAAGCAGTAGCTGCACACCTCTGCTCTGTGTGCCCCCAGTTCGGAGAAGGGGAAGCCGAGGTCGTCGACGTATACCATCCTGAGTTCGGCCTGCTTTTTTTCAGCTCGTTCGATTCGTTGACGCAAGGCCAAGCATCGAGCCGAGGATGCGGTCCGGTGCAGCTTGGGTTTGACTTCCCGGCGCCACAGAAAATTGCGACTGGGATCCAAAAAGCGCGCCGTATAGGGCGGCCATGTCACGAAGGAATGGTGACGGTCGAGGAAATCCTTCACTTTGAGCACGTCATTGACTCCGAATAGGAGTCCAGTCAGGCTCGCCCGGTTCAGAAAGATTCGGGCTTGAACTTGGTACTGATCGACCAGGTATAGCTCTGGCGTCAAGTGGTCAAGCGTGAGGGTTCGGTGAGTGTGGTAGGGCCCTTCCGAACGGGCGACCTCGGCGCCCGTGTCGGCACGCCGAACGATGAGTTGCACGCTGCAGTCGTCGGCCAGGCCAGCCATGGTGTTGCTGAGTCCCACGGAGAAAACGTAGGGTTCGGGACTCCCTCCTGCCAAAGATGCGGTTATCGACCCGAACTCCAACTCGGTTGCACTGCCGAAACGAAGCCGGTTCGCGACGTCGATCATCCCTAGGTCTATTCCATCTGGACTGACCTTAATGCGGCCTGTGCCCGTGGTCACCGTGCCCGTGATTGTCGACTGTCGACTGGATTCAAAATGATATCCCGCTGCCAAACTCATGCCCTGCCCGAGGGCGAGCTCGGCTTTGGCCTCGGTATTGGAGACGACGGAGGGGAGGATGTCGCCGATGACCACGCCCGCGCCTAGAGCCACCAGTGGTTCTACCATCGGAAAAGCCATTGTTAGGCCGAGACCTACTACTGCGACCATGATGTCGACCCACCAGGGAACGTCTATCTCGGCTTTTCCTACGTAGATCGCCCACCAGTCGGGCACTGCGACAGTATCTTCACTGCCCTCGGTGACGAGGAACGGCTGAAGGAAAATCCGTCCGTTTATATCTCCAGCGATCCGATGACGAACAGTAAACTCAAAACACAGACCGAGTTCACGACCACGCAATGGCTTATCGAATAGTCGTGGCCGCATGGAGACGGAGATAATCTTTATGTCAGGGCGGATCGGTGTGCCCGAGATCTGACGTGAAACGTCGGCGACGATACCGGTCAGCACGTCGCTATTGACCAAAACGGCGATATCGAATCGATGCGTCTTGGGGCCGCACGGGATGAGAATCGGCCTGTCACTTGACCGCGGCCATTTGTAAACGGCCCCCTCGCCGACCTGTTGCCCCAAGTCGATCAGTGAGGCGTCTTGGCCTGCCGAGAGCCCAGCGAAGTCAATTCCAAGTGCGACTGCACCGTCCAGTACGCGCACTGCAACCCGAGATATGGACGCGCGAATGGTAAACCACTCGAAGACGGAAAAATTGGCCTCCGGGAATTTGCCTGCCTGTGTGTGTTCAAGGTTGCGCGGAAAGAGCCGCTCGGAGAGTCGAATCGGCCCGAAGCCGCGAAGCGCAGTATTCATCGCGGCGCGGATCGCTGGTGAGCGCAAGGCATCCACCACAAACTGTGGAATGCCCGACCCCTCAAGGACGGTCACAGTGATGTTGTTCACGGATGAGCCACCGGGCAGCCATCGCAGAAATAGTCCTTCGGAGGCGACCTCCACGTCTACGCCCACGTCCGCGTCGGCCGACAGCCGAACTTTCCAAGTCTGATCCAGGTCGACGGGGCCCGCGAGATCCGTATTAGCAGCTACATACACAACTGCACTCGTGGTGACGTTGACCGTGTTGGCGGGGTTTGCCTGCAAGTGCAGCGTGGGCCGTTCCTCAAGGAAGGCCACTCCTGTCAGCCTTGCGGTACCGCCACCGACCACAGGAACCGCGGTGGGTAGCGAGAAGAGTCGGCTGAAACTGAGCGGTTCCTGGTCTGCGATGGCCGCCCAGAGTTTCTGATTGAGATACGCCTCGTCCACGGTTGCGGCAACGGCGAATCCGCCATGTCGAGTCATGAAATCCCCCATTAAGTCTGAGGGAGCCCGGCGATCAGACCCAGGTTAACGCGGCTATCGCCACCGTAGACTTCCCGCTAACGCGGGCTAGTTCTTTCTTACGTCCCAGGTGTGCCACATGGGGCCCTAACGAACCTGTAACAACCACCGGGCTCATCTGTCACCATACTCGCATTCTCGAAGCATGCACTTTGAGCAGCCGGGTCTGATACAGGTGGCCACCGAAGGCCGCGGCGATACAGCAGGCCCGGCGCAGGACCTGTGCTGCTGAGTTGAGACGTCGAACACCTCCCTCAACGGCACGGGTGCTCTGTCCGTTGCACACCCTGCCCTTCACGCTGCCCCGTCAACCAATCAGTAGCCACGCTGAAAACGCTCACTGAGATAACAGCACCATCGCCCACGTCCAGCGGCGCAGGGCCAGCTTCACGAACAGCGAGGCGTACGTCTCGGAGACCCGGTCGAGCGGGACCGATGCACGAGCAGCGCCATGCTGGCGTCGCCCATCAGCGACGTTCCGGCCGCGAACCCATAGCGTCCTCTGGCCTCGATTGCCCCATGCGAGCCAAGTTCCGCTTCGAACTACGCCAGGAATCTGCGAACCCGCGCACTTCGGTGTACGACTCCCTCGGTCTCCAGCGGGCCCGGGTCCGCAGCATCGCGCTGCGTGCTGACACTCTTCGTCCCGCCGACCGAGCCACTCGGCAGCTCACTCTCGACGCCGGCGACGACAAACCCCTTGCGATCGAAGCCGTCGCCGATCGCGCCCGCGCCCGTTACGGGCGTCAGGTGCTCTACCCCGCTGCCCTCGCCACCAGTCCGCGTGGCCCGTCATTCCGGGGGCACGGAGGCGGTCGCCTGGGGGACGGGCGTGGACGTCGTGGGACGTGAGTTCTCCAGACGCTCCTGACGTGTCTCAGTGCCTGCGCACGGATACCGCTGCCAGTTCCTCTAGGTTTCTGCGACCATCGGCGAATGGCCGACAGCAGGGATCGTTCAGCGCTTCGCACACTGGTCGGCGAGGTGGTCGCGGGTCTTGGCAGTCTGACGCACCGGGAGCTGAATCCGGCCTTCGAACAGCTGGGAATGCCACCTGTCCCTGATGATGCCGGGAGCAAGCGCGAGCGGATCGAGCTGAGTCTCGGGCAGGTATCCGACGCTGAGCTGCCACAGGTCACGCGACGCATCCTGGAACAGAGCCCCGTCCATGTGAGTCCGTCGCGCCGCTACCAGCTCGAGGACCTGCTGTGGGCAGAGGACGCACCGCCCGAGACTTGACGACGCCCGCCGGGCGATTCTGGCCAGCACCGGGCATGTACTGATCGAGGGCGGTCCCGGCTGCGGCAAGACCACCATTGCCTTGCTGAAGGCCCTCAACACCTTGGAGGATCTGCAGGACGAGCAGCGCGTGCTGTTCCTGAGCTTCTCCCGCGCGGCGGTGCGGCAGATCAATGACCGGATGAGCGGACTGTTCAACCGGTCCGCGCGCACCAGGCTGGAAGTCCGCACCTTCCACGCCTTCTTCCTCGAACTCGTCCGCAGCCACGGGCGGCTGCTGACCGGACGGCCCTCGTCGTTCATCACCCCCGACCGGGAACGGGAACTGCGCGCCGACTTCGGCGGCGTCAAGGAGACCTGGCTGGCCGAATGCCGGCGGATGGCTGGCGAAGAGGGCCGGTACGTGTTCGACCTGCTGGCCGACACCGCCGCGACCCTGCTGGAGGGCAGCACCGCGGTGCGCGCCCTGTACAGCAGTATCTATCCGCTGGTCATCGTGGACGAGTTCCAGGACACGAACGTGGATCAGTGGCGGGCCGTCAGGGCGCTGAGCCAGACATCCACAGTGATCTGCCTGGCCGACCCCGACCAGCGCATCTTCGGGCACCTGCCCGGCGTCGACGAGGAACGCATCGCACACGCCGTCGCCCACCTGGCCCCGGCTTGCTTCGACCTGTCGCAGGACAACTATCGCAGCCCCGAGGGAGGGCTGCTCGGCTACGCCAACGCCGTCCTGCGCAACGCCCCCTCCCCCGTCCCCACCGCTGTTAGAAACCTCACTTACGCACAGCGGTGGGGAGCCATTCCTGCCGAGGTCCGTACCCATCAGGCCGTGATCGCCCTGCGTGACCACCTTCGTTCGGAACTCGGGCGCGAACCCACACTCGCGGTCCTGGCCACCACCAACAGCCTTGTCGGCCGGGTCTCCGAGACCATAAGCGTGGAGAACGTGACGGCACGCGGCGTGCTGCCGCCCGTCGACCACGATCTGCACTGGGACCCTGAACTTACCGCAGCAGCTGGCTTCGTCGTCGCCTCACTGCTGGAGTGGCCCGCCTTGCCTCGCCCTGACGCCCTTACCAAGACCCTGCGAGCTGTGGGCGACTTTTACCGCACCAAGTTCACGCAAGGCACCACCGGTGCCCGGACCAAGATCCAGACCATGGAACGGGCCGTCGCCGCCCTCGCCGCCGGAAAGCCGATGCGTGGCAAGACGGCGCCAGCACTCGCCGCCGCCTACGACGCCGGCCTGGAACTCATCGGTCAGCCCGTGGCTGACTGGCATACGGCCAGGGCTCTTTTGCAGGGCTCCAAAGAACTCGAGGAACTCTTCAAACAGGTGCGGATGCTTCGTCTGCTCAACGCTACCGACGCCCTTGCCCTCGCTCTGACCGATGCCTGGGACGGAGCAACCGCCTACACCGACGCGGCCGCAGCCGTGCGCCGCGCCCTGGCCAACGACCAGCTCACTGCACCCGAGCAGAACACAGCCGCAGTCAGTCTCATGAGCATGCACCGCTCCAAAGGCAAAGAGTTCGACGGCGTGATCATCATCAAAGGCGCCTACCACAGCCGCCTCCTGGACCCGGAATGGGACTCCGAACGCACCCAGAACAACCGTCGGCTGCTACGCGTAGCCATCACCCGTGCCCGCCACATGGTCGTCTTCGTCCGCCCTCAAGACGCATACCCTCTAACACCTGTGCCATAGGCGGCTGTTTGGCATACGCGCATGGCTACCGGGCGCTCTTCCTCGCAAACGGCGCGGCATTGTGCTGGTTGCCGCCAAGTTCCTATGGGCTCCGTACGAAATTCATGGCGCACCTAATTTGTTGACAAGCGCACAGGTCAAGGGGGTTTTCCGTTGTGAGTTCAACCTCGTGTCGATAGCGTCCTCGAGATGTGTAGTCGCAATGCACGACATAATATGAGTGTTGCACATGAGCTCCTCGTCGAGGTGAACGAGGGACGATCAATCGGGTGCCGGGCAACATTCCGGGCGACGCCGTCGTAGGGCGAGTTACACCGCTGGAGCTGTGCCATTTACGTGCAGCTGACGTCTCACCGCTGGTCGTAGGCCAAAGGATATTCTGCTGCGGGATTCCAGGACTGGACCGATTCCCTTTGTTGGTGGCTGCACGCAGAGGAAGGGCGTGCGCGGAAAGATTGGAGGAGGAAATTTGACACCTCTGACTCGGATTCCGCTGGAGGGCGGGGGGTTCATCCTGGTCGAGGAGACGGGCGCTGCGCTGGAAGGGCCGGTCAAGGCCGGACGCATCAGCGATGCCATCCACGAGCTGCCGGTGACGTTGCAAGGTGCTCTGGAACCGGTCACAGAGGCGGCGCGCGTCACACTCGACCAATTGCGCAAGGCGTGCCCTGACGAAGTCGCGGTTGAGTTCGGTGTCGACCTCGCAGCCGAGGCCGGGGCTGTAATCACCAAGAGCCAAGCCAGTTGCCATCTAAAGGTGACCCTGTCGTGGACGATGGACGACGCCGGTCATCCTCACGGAGCCGAGAGTCGAGGCTGACTCGTGGGGCGCTCTGAGTTGCCAAGTGGCTGTATCGCGCCGGACCTGGCGGCTGCTGTGGCACAGGTCCTGGGACCGGACGGGAAGGTGGCCGGGGCGGGTTTTCTGGTGGCCGAGGGCGTCCTGGTCACCTGTGCGCATGTCATCCAGGGTGCAGGGGGTGGGCCGGGTTCGACGGTGCATGTGGCCTTCCCGCACATGGAGGGGATGCCCCGCGTCGAGGGAGTTGTCCTGAGGGATTTGTGGCGTGCCCCGGAGGACGAGGACGTGGCTGTCGTCCGGCTCAGCGACATGCCGGCGGGTGTGAGGGAATTGCCGTTGGGTTCCGCGGCGGGGTGCCGAGGTCATCGAGTGCGTTCGTTCGGGTTTCCCGTTCAGGCGCCGCCGAAGGGGCACTTCGGTTTCGGTGAGGCTGGCGATCTGCTGCCGACCTCTGGGGGTCGGGGCGCACTTCTGCAGTTGACATCTGCCAATGACCTGACGACCGGGTTCAGTGGCGGGCCGGTCCTTGATGAGATGACCGGCCTGGTCATCGGCATGCTGACGGAGATCACGGCCCCCGATGCGTACGAACGGGGGCAGGGGATCGCCTACGTCACTCCTGGAGAGGTGCTGCGGCAGATCGTGCCGGAACTGGTCTTGCAGGACGTGTGCCCCTACCAGGGACTGGAGGCGTTCACTGCGGAGTCGGCGCGGTGGTTCGAAGGCCGCAAAGAAGCGGAGCGGCAAGTCGTTGGCAACCTGGCCAGGCAACAGCGGCTGACGCTGCTACTGGGACCCTCCGGCTCGGGCAAGTCCTCCCTGATCCAGGCCGGTGTGCTGCGTGCGCTGGCGGCCGGTGCCCTGCCGGGCAGTGACCGATGGCTTCCCTGCCTTGTCCGGCCAAGGCAGAATCTGCTGGCCGAGATCGAGCGCGCCGGACTGCCCGGGGCGGCCACGGATGGGATTGCCAAAGCAGTCAGCCGCAAACTCGCAGCCAGCCCCGGCTATCAGCGCGTCCTGCTGATCGTCGACCAGTTCGAAGAGCTTTTCACCCAGCCTGCCAGCGGCCGGCAGTACAGCCGCCAGGCCGCCATGGACGAGATCACCGCAGCGGCCGCTCCGACGCCGAGCTCAGCGTGATCCTGGTGACGCGCGACGACTTCTACCCCCAGCTGGCCGCTGTGGCCCCCAAGCTGCTGGACGTCGCGATGCCAGGGCTGCTCAATGTGCCGGGCACCCTGAGCCAGGAGGATCTGCACGACATCATCACTCTGCCCGCTCAGGATGTGGGGCTCCACTTGCAGCCTGGACTGCCGGAGCAGATCATCACCGATGTATTGGCTATCACTCCCGAGGCAGCCGCATCCCGGCAGGCGCCAGTCACCGTGCTGCCCTTGTTGGAGCTGACACTCAGCCAGCTGTGGCTTCGGCGGCAGGACGGGTACCTCACCCACAGGGCCTACCAACGCATCGGCGCGGTAAGCGGAAGCCTGACCACGTGGTGTGACAACGTCCTAAGACGTCATCTCATTTGGTGAGTCTGCGGTAGCAGATGAGGGTGCAAGCGATGCTGGTGAAGGCCAGGAAGTGGTCGGCTTTGCGCTCGTAGCGG
>NZ_JBEYUW010000026.1:0-25286 GCF_040643735.1 Streptomyces sp. NPDC047085 | reverse complement strand
TCCGGGCGAGGTACCTGGTCGACGCCCACTCGCACAACCAGGTCAACGGCATGCCGTTCAAGGCGGAACAGCTCGCCGCCGCGCTCAAGGAGGCCCTCCATGCCCACTGAGGCCCTGTCCCTGATACCGAGGAGCGAAGTCTCCCTGGCCGCACGGGACTTCAAGTCCGACCAGGAGGTGCGCTGGTGCCCGGGCTGCGGTGACTACGCGATCCTCGCCGCCGTCCAGGGCTTCATGCCCGAACTGGGCCTGGCCAGGGAGAACATCGTCTTCGTCTCCGGCATCGGCTGCTCCTCCCGTTTCCCGTACTACATGAACACCTACGGGATGCACTCCATCCACGGCCGCGCCCCCGCCATCGCCACCGGCCTCGCCTCCTCCCGCCGCGACCTGAGCGTCTGGGTCGTCACCGGGGACGGCGACGCCCTGTCCATCGGCGGCAACCACCTCATCCACGCCCTGCGCCGCAACGTCAACCTCAAGATCCTGCTCTTCAACAACCGGATCTACGGCCTCACCAAGGGCCAGTACTCCCCCACCTCCGAGGTCGGCAAGATCACCAAGTCGACCCCGATGGGGTCGCTGGACGCCCCGTTCAACCCGGTGTCCCTGGCGCTCGGCGCGGAGGCCTCCTTCGTCGCCCGCACCATCGACTCCGACCGCAAACACCTCACCGAGGTCCTCCGCCAGGCCGCCGACCACCCCGGCACCGCCCTGATCGAGATCTACCAGAACTGCAACATCTTCAACGACGGCGCCTACGACGCCCTCAAGGACAAGCAGCAGGCCCAGGAAGCCGTCATCCGGCTCGAACACGGGCAGCCGATCCGCTTCGGCACCGACCGGTCCAAGGGCGTCGTACGCGACCGGCACACCGGCGAGCTGCGGGTCGTCGCCGTCACCCCGGAGAACGAGGCCGACGTGCTGGTGCACGACGCGCACTCCGCGTCGCCCGCCACCGCCTTCGCCCTCTCCCGGCTGGCCGACCCGCAGACCCTGCACCACACCCCCATCGGCGTCTTCCGCGACGTCGAACGGGCCGTCTACGACACGCAGATGGCCGCACAGCTCGAAACCGCCATCGAACTGCACGGCAAGGGCGAGCTCGCCCGTCTGCTCGCCGGCAACGACACCTGGACCGTGGGGAGTTCCTCATGACGTACGTGATCGCCCAACCCTGTGTCGACCTCAAGGACAAGGCCTGCATCGACGAATGCCCCGTCGACTGCATCTACGAGGGTCCGCGCAAGATGTACATCAACCCCGACGAATGCGTGGACTGCGGCGCCTGTGAGCCCGTCTGCCCGGTCGAGGCGATCTTCTACGAAGACACGGTGCCGGACGAGTTCGCGCAGTACACCTCCGTGGACCGCGAGTTCTTCACGGCCGACCCGTCGCCCGGCGGAGCCAGCTCGGCCGGCGCCTACGAGACCGACCACCCCGTGGTGGAGCGCGAGCCCGTGCGGAGCGCGGGGTGAGGGCCCCTTCAGCGGCTCTTCCCTGATCCTTCAGCGGGGTGCGGCACAGTGGTCGGGACCGTAGAGGATCCGGCCCCCCACCCCAATGCGCACCGTGCGCCGGGCCGTTCGAGGAACGGCCCGGAAACCACCGCAGAGGACTCCCCATGGACACCCTTCCCGCACCCTCGTCGTCATTTCTCGGGCCGTTCCACCTGGTGCACAAGCCGGACAACCCGGAGACGTTTCTCCTCGACGCGGGTGCGCCCTCGCGCCAGCACTTCGTGTTCGCGGCGGAACTCGCCGACGAGCACGTGCTGTTCGGCGCGACCTCCGCGTCCCACCACGACCTGCTGGTCCCCGTCGAGGCGCTGCGGCAGGCGGCGATGTTCGCGGCCCGGCGCTACTTCCGCGTGCCCGAGAAGCGGCTGACCGTGGTCGCGGCCGCCGGCACGGAGATCACGGACGTCGCCCCGTGGCGGCGCACCGGGCAGGTGTCGCAGATCGCGCTCGAACTCTCCCTCACCCCGACCGACGTGGTCCTCGGGGTGCCCCGCGGCCTGACCTGCAAGGCGGCCGTGTCGATCGACGGGCGGCGCTGCGGGTCGGCGGACGCGCGGCTGGTCTTCCTGACGCCCGGGATCTACCGCGGCCACCGTGAGACGGGCCGGCGGCAGAGCGAGGAGAGCCTCGCCCGGGGCCTCGGGGACGTCGACTCGCCCGGCATGCCCGAGCCGGCGCGGGTGGGGCACCGGGACGGGCGGCACGTGCTGGTGGGGCTGCCGGTCGAGGACGGCGACGAGGCCCTGCTGTTCCCGGTGAACGCGGCCGCGGCCCGTGAGGTGCTGCCGGGCGAGCCGGACGAGCTCCCGGCGATCCTGTTCCTGGAGGCCTCGCGGCAGGCCGCCCTGATCGCCGCCGCCGAGCTGCACGGCTTCGCGCCGGGCCGTACCCTGCTCACCCGCTGGGGGGCCTCGTTCCGCGGCTTCGCCGAGCCGGGGCTGCCGCTGTTCTGCACCGTGCGTGGCGCGGGGGCGGACGGCGGGCAGACGGGTGCGGCGCGGGACGCGGCCGGGCGGCCGCGCGCGGAGCTGCGGCTCGCGTTCCTCCAGGGGGAGCGCGAGGTGGCCGACGTATCGGTGTCCGTGCTTCAGGACTGCTAGGCCGTCATGCGATTCCGAGTGCTGGGACCCGTACGGGTTTTGCCGCACACCCCGTCCGCCGCGAAGCCGCGCGCGGTACTGGCCACCCTGCTGATGCACACCAACAAGGTGGTCGCCACCCATACCCTGATCGACGAGCTGTGGGCGGCCGAGCCGCCGCGCACGGCCACCACCACCCTTCAGGTGTACGTCTCCCAGGTGCGCAAGGTGCTGCTGGAGGGCGAGCCGGACGGGCAGCAGCCGCTGCTGACCCGGGCGCCCGGCTACCTGCTGCGCGTCAGCCCCGACGACCTCGACCTCACGGTGTTCGAGGCGCTGCGCGAGGCGGGGCGCGCCGCGTACGCCCGGCGGGAGTACGAGGAGGCGTCCCGGCGGCTGAACGGGGCCCTGGAGCTGTGGACGGGCCCCGCGCTGTCCGGCATTCCGCACGGACCCACCCTCCAGACCTCGGCGATCAGGCTCGACGAACTGCGCGCGGAGGTGCTGGAACAGCGCATCGCGGCGGATCTGCACCTGGGACGCCATCTCGAACTGGTGGGCGAGCTGATGGCGCTGACCCGGGAGCAGCCGCTGCGCGAGTCGTTGCACGGCCATCTGATGCTCGCCCTGTACCGGTCGGGCCGACAGCACGAGGCCCTGGAGGTGTACCGGCGGGCGCGGCGCGCGCTCGTCGACGAGCTGGGGGTGGAGCCGGCTCCGGTGCTGAGCCGGTTGCAGGAGCGGATTCTCGCCTCGGACCCGGCGCTCGCCTGGCGGCCGGACTTGGCCGAGGCCCCCGGCCTGGCGCCGAAGGGGTCCGCGCGGCCCGCCGAGCCGGCCGGGCCCGTGGTGCGGCTGCCCGCCGTGGTGTCCGACTTCACCGGGCGCGCGTCCGAACTGGACGTCGGCGAACGCTTCCTGTCCGGGCACGGTCCGGTCGGCAGTGTCAGCGGCGATGGCGGTGGCAGTGGCAGTGTCGGTGGCGGCGGCAGACCCGGCCCCAGCCCCAGCCCCAGCCGCGTGCTCGCCGTGTCCGGCAGGCCGGGGGCCGGCAAGACCGCGTTCGCGGTCCGGCTGGCGCACGGCGCGGCCTCCCTCTTCCCCGACGCCCGGATCCTGCTGACCCTGCGGGACGCGGGCGGCCGGGCCCTGCCCGCCGAGGCTGTCATGGCGGCGCTGCTGCGCAGGCTGGGCGCGCTGCCGGCGTCGGCGGGAGCGGGGCCCCGGCTGCCCGAGGCCGGTCCCGAACTGGCGGACCTGCTGCACGGCCGTACCCAGGGTCGCAAGATGCTGTTCGTCCTGGACGACGCGGTCTCCGAGGCCCAGGTACGGCCGGTGCTGTCCGTGCTGTCCGACAACACCGTCATCCTGACCAGCCGGCACGCGCTGGGGGCGCTGGAGGGCGTACAGCATCTCGTCCTGGACGTGCTGAGCCCCGCGGACGCCGAGCGGCTGCTGCTGGAGTGCGGGGGCCCCGCGATGCGCAGGGACCCGGCGGCGGCGGCCGAGATCGCGCGGCTGTGCGGCCATCTGCCGCTCGCGCTGCGGGTGGCCGCGGCGGGCCTCGCGGCCCGGCCGCACTGGACGGCCGGGGGCCTCGTGGAGCGGCTCGCCGACGAGCGCGGCCGGCTGGAGACGCTCAGGCTCGGGGATCTCGACGTACGGAGCAGCCTGCTGGCCGCGTACCGGGACGTGGGCGAGGAGAACCGGCACGCCTTCCGCATCCTGGGGCTCGCCCCGCTGCCCGACTTCGCGCTGTGGGCGGCCGCCGCGCTGCTGGCGACGGACCCGCCGGAGGCCGAGCGCCACCTGGAGGAGCTGGTGCACGCCCGGCTGCTGGAGGTCAGCAGACGGACGGACCGGCTGACCCTGGTCCGCTACGGCTTCCACTCGCTGCTGCGCGGGCTCGCGCTGGACGTGCTGGCCGAGGAGTCGCCCCAGCAGGTGCCGGCCGCGACCGAACGGCTGTGCCGCGCGTACCTCACCCTCGCCCGGCAGGGCGACGCGCTGCTCGCCCCGGGCCGCGACCTCCTGGTGCACGGCTCCGGGCCGTCGGCCGGGGCGGACCCCGACCCGCTGGTCGCCCGGGCACCGCTGCGCTGGTTCCAGGAGGAGTCGGCCGGTCTGCTGGAGACGGTGCGTCAGGCGCACCGGGCACGGCTGTGGCAGCTGTGCTGCGCGCTGGCGTCCGCGACGGCGGGGTACTACGAGGCGAACGCACTGTGGGACGAGTGGGAGGAGAGCCACGAACTCGCCCTCGACGCGGCCCGCGAGGCCGGTGACCCGCTCGCGGAGGCCGTGCTCCTGCGTTCGCTGGGCGATCTGGCCTGGCAGCGGCACCATCCGTCGGCGGCGATCGGCAACTACCGGCTCGCGTGGCAGCTGTTCACCGGCGCCGGGGACCGGGTCGGCGCGGGCCGTTGCCTGACCGGCGAGGCGGACGTCCTGCTCGGGCAGGGGCGCGTCGCCCGGGCCGAGCGCGGCTACGCCCGCGCGCTGTCGGCCGCCCGCATGGAGGGTGACGCCCGGGGTGAGGCGGACGCGGAGCGCGGCCTGGCCCTCGTCGCGCAGCGGGAGGGCCGCCTGCAGGAAGCGCTGGGGAGGCTGGCGGCCTGCGAGTCCGCGGCGCTGCGCGCGGGCGACGAACGCTGGCGCGAGTACGCGGCCCGCCGCACGGCCACGCTCCCCGCGGAGCCGGACCCGTCCACCGGCCGGTCCCTCTCCTCCGGCCCGCTGGAAGTCCGGCCCGGCGTCTGGCTGTTCCCCCTCCCGCACCGCGCCCCGGACCTCCCCCGCTGACCTTCCCGCCCCTCGACGGACGGGCACGACAGGGCAGACCAAGCGGCACCGCGGCGGACAGCGAACCCGGAATCCCGACAAGCGGCACCCCGGCCGACCCGGCGGCACGGCGGCACGGCGGCACGGCGGCACGGCGGCACGGCGGCACGGCGGCACGGGCGAACGACGGCGAGCGGCGCCCGGCCGGCCTCGGACACCGACGGCGAGCGGGCCGGCGCGAGTCCCAGGGGCCCACGGCGAGCACGGCGCCCAGCCAGGGCAGGCCCGGGCAACCCCGGTGAACGGCAGCCGGGCGGGTCCGAGCCTCCCGGGCAGGCGGCAGCCAGGCGAGATCGGGCATCCCCGGGCGGGCGGCAGCCGGGCGGAACCCGGCATCCCCAACGGCAGCCGGGCGGGTCCGAGCCTCCCGGGCAGGCGGCAGCCAGGCGAGATCGGGCATCCCCGGTGAGCGCCATCCGGACGGAACCCGGCATCCCCGGTGCACGGCAGCCAGGCGGGACCAGACATCCCCGGGCAGGCGGCAGCCAGGCGAGATCGGGCATCCCCGGTGAGCGCCATCCGAGCGGAACCCGGCATCCCCGGTGGGCGCCACCCGGGCAGCCGGGCGGGAAGGAAGGCTCGGGGGTGGGCCCTCGGACGCGGGCGGGATGTCAGCCCGGCGCCCGAGGGGCCTAGGCGGACTTCGCGGGGCGGAGGGTCTGCGTGGCCGGGGGGCTGGGGGTGCGGGTGCGCAGGAGGCGGCGCCACTGTTCGGGACTGTAGGCGGCCGGTTCCGTCGTGGCCATGAAGTCCCGCAGGACCGCCTCGAAGCGCTGCGGGTCGCTGCGGAACGGGAAGTGGCCCGCGTCCTCGAAGATCTCCAGCCGGCTGCCGGGCATCGCCACGTGCCCGAGGCCCGCGTGGGTGGCCGGGATCACCTGGTCGCGGCCGCCCCAGACCAGCATCGTCGGCATGCCCTGGGCCAGATAGCAGCGGTCCAGCATGGTGCCGACCTGGCCGTGCCAGTCGACGACGGCACGCAGTGTGCGGATGAACGCGCTGCGCGCGGTCGCGTCGGGCAGCGCGTCGACCACCCGCAGCAGGTCCACGGCGTCCACGCCGAGCCCGGTGTCGAAGAGTTGCAGCGCCTTGACCAGCGCGCCCAGATGCCAGCCCATCGTGGGCAGCCGCAACGCGCTCAGCAGCAGTTCGGCGCCCGGCAGGGTGGCCGCCCGCAGCAGCGGGGTGACCTGGCGGCTGATGCCGCCGGTGGCGACCAGCACCAGCCGCTCGCAGCGCTCCGGGAACTGGTACGCGAACTGCATCGCCACCGCCCCGCCCAGCGAGTGCCCGACCAGGGTGACCCGCTCGATGCCGAGGACTCCGAGCAGGTCCCGCATGCCGTTGGCGTACGCCGGCAGGGAGTAGTCGGCGCGGGGCTTGTCGGAGGCGCCGTGGCCGAGCAGGTCGGGGGCGATGACCCGGTAGCTGCGGGCGAGGCCCGGCATGACGTCGCGCCAGGTGTCGGAGGAGTCCCCGATGCCGTGGATCAGCAGGATGGCCCGGCCCTTGCCCGCCATGCGGAAGGCCCGCCGGTAGCCGTGCACCGTGCGGTGGCGGAGCCGGATCGGCATGGTCACGAGGTTCAGGCCCCCTTGTGCTTGCGGTGGATGCGGGGCGCGCGGTGGTGGCTCGTGCCCGGGTCGGCGGACGGGCGCGGGAACGCGACCACGGACAGGTGGTGCACGGTCGTCAGGTCGCTCTCGGTGATGCCGAGCGAGGCGAGGGACTGCCACGGTCGCACGGCTGCGGTGCCTTTCCGGAACACGGACGTGTCGCTCATGACGGCCTCCGGCTGAGGGGAGTCGAGGTGTGCGGCCGGGAGGCGCCCCGGCTGGTGAACCTGAGGTGCAGCAGGCTGGCGAACAGCCAGCGGCGCATCGCCCCGAGGTGGGCGGGCGAGCCGTGGACGTCGTCGAATAGCTTGAACCGTACGTCGGGCAGCGCGCGCCGCAGCAGGGCCTGGTCCCGGGCGGGGATGATCTCGTCCCGGGCGCTGGCGACGTACCGCACGGGGATGCGGATGCCGGCGAGCAGCTTCTGGCCGAGGGCGAACTCCGGCAGCAGCGCGCGCAGTTCCGTCTCGTCGGCGCTGCCGGTCAGCCGGGTCAGGGTGTCGACGGTGATCCGGGGGACGCGCGGCCACCAGGCCTCGTCCTCGAAGAAGTCGGCGACCGGCGCGCCGACGGTGAGCACGCGCCGGATGCGCGGGTCCTCGGCGGCCGCGCGCAGGGCCAGGTGGCCGCTGAAGCTGAGCGCGAGCATCGAGGTGTTGCTGACGTCCGCGCGGGTGGCGAGCCGGTCCAGCAGCGCGCTGAGGGTGTGCCAGGAGTCGGGGCGGTAGGGGGCGGTGTTCTCGCCGACTCCGGGCAGCTCGGTGACGACGGCGGCGAAGCCCAGCTTGCGCAGCAGCGGCAGCAGCGGCGCCCACTGTTCCTTCACGCTGACGATGCCGCCGGAGACGATCAGCAGCGGCTTGTCCCGGTCGAGCCCGGCGGCCCAGCAGGCGTAGCTGGAGCCGTCGGGGTGGGTGAACTCGAGCCGTTCGATGCCGCTCCGGCCGCCGCGCCAGGCGTCGAACGTGGAGACGCCGAGCCGCTGGGCGTGCCGGCGGTCCTCGTCGGCGGGGTAGGGGAAGCGGGCGAGGGCGTAGTGGCGGCAGGCGTCCAGGAGGTCGCCGCGGTCGGCCGCGGCGCGGCCCTCGGCGGTCCAGACGGCGGCCCAGGAGTCGGGGTCGCCCGGGGTGTCGTTGGTGATCCGGCCCAGCACCTCGGCGGTGTGGTCGGCGGTCATGCCCTGGCCGCGGGCGTGCAGCCGGGCGAATTCCTTGAGTTCTTCGAGGTGGTTCATCACGTACCCGTCCCGTTCGTTGCCGTCAGTGGATGGCGCCGTCGGGGCGGCGCGTGCCGTAGCCGAACGCCCGGTCGGCGGCGATGTGCACGGTCCAGCCGAGCCCGGCCAGCAGCACCTGGCGGGAGCCGGTCAGCACCCCGCCGGCCAGCAGGGCGGCGGCGACGCGCGGGTCGTGCAGCCGGTTGTAGAGGTCGACGTTGTCCGGGGGCAGGATGCCCGGGGCCGTCGGAGGCAGCTTCGAGGGGCGCAGGAACACCAGGTCGGGTGCGACGAGCGAGGCCCAGAAGGTCCAGGTGACGGCGCCGCCGAGGGCGATTCCGGTGCCGAGCGCGGCGACCGCGGTGGCGGCGCTCAGGGCCCGGCCGGCGGGGGTGCGCCAGGTCCAGCGGTCGGCCGGCGGGGGCACGGCCGGGCGGGCGGCGGCGGGTCGGGGTTGATCGGTGCCGGGCCCGACTGCCCGGAGCACGGCCTGCATTGGCTTCTCCTCTCCGTGGGCGCGGCGCGCGCCCGCGTCGGGGGCCGCTGCGGTGCCCGCAGCCCCGGTGAGGTGGTGGCTTTCGGCCAGTGTCCCGGCCCTTGCTAGTGCGGCACTTGTACGAACCCGCCTCGCGCTAGTGCGTCACTTGTACGAGCGGACGGCCGCCCCCCGACCCTGACCACTGGTCGGCGAACGGCCGTCCCACAACCTCACCACTCGTCGGTCAACGGCCGTCCCCCGACCTTGACCACTCGTCAGTCAACGGCCGTCCCGCGACCCTGACCACCCGTCGGCGGACAACCGCCCCGCAACCCTCACCACCGGTCGGTGAACGGCCGTCCCGCAACCCTCACCACCAGTCGTCCGACCCGTCGTCCCCCCCTTCGTCGCTGCCGAGGACCTCGGAGAGCGCGTCCATGATGCTGATGTCGAGGGCGGTGCCGGCGGCGGTCTCGGCGGTGGTGCCGAAACCGGCGTCGCCCACCGCCACGCTGACGGTGTAGCTCTCTCCGACGTCGATGCCGTACGTGCCGAAGGTCCACTCGCCGGTGGTGCCGGGAGTGCCGTCGGGGCGCAGCAGCTCCGTCGGGGTGCCGTCGGAGCGGAACCCGAAGTCGGTGAAGCGGAACTGCATGCCGAGCCCGATCGCCTTGCTGTAGGCCTCCTTCAGCGTCCACAGCCTGACCAGCGCCGGGTCGCGCCGGTCGTCGGGCAGCGCCTCGATCTCGGCCACCTCGTGCGGGGTGCACATGTGCCGGCCGAGGCCCGGCCCGTACAGCTTGCGGTCGCTGCGTTCGGCGTCGACGCCGATCACGCCGCCGGTGGCCAGCCCGACCAGCAGCAGTTCGTCGGTGTGGCTGAGGCTGATGTGCACACCGTCGTAACCGCGCAGGTAGGGCCGGCCGCTGCCGGCGTACCCGAGTTCGACCGTCCGCGGCGGCACGTCGAGGACTTTCGCGGCGGCGAACTTGAGCAGGATCCGGGACGAGGCGAAGCGGGTCCGCACGTCCGGGTGGGTGAGTTCCAGGAAGCGGCCCCAGTCGCGGCCCAGGAGGGCACGCAGCCGCGGCCCTCCCGCCCGTTCGGGACGCCAGTCGTCCACCCGGGCGTAGAGGACCGCGCTCGCGTGCCGGTCCAGGTCAGCGTGTACTCGGCTCCAGTCCCCGCCGGGTCCCGTGATCGCGATCGGCTCCCCGAGGGTCCTGCCCGGGGTCTGCGGGGTCGTGGTGTTCCTCCCAGGAGGCGTCATCGCAGGCTTCCATGGTGTGTCGGAGGTCGGTGAGCAGCTCGGCCGCGGCCGCGCCGTCGATGACCCGATGGTCGAACGTGAGACCGAGCCGCATGACGGGCGCCGCCCTGACGGCTCCGTCGCGGACGACGGCACGCTCGGCGATGCGGCCCGCGCACAGGGTGACGGCGGTGCCGCCGGCCGAGTGGAAACCGTCGACGGTGGAGTGACCGAGCGAGCTCACCGATACCGTGCCGAACACGCCCGGCCGTTTGCGCGGATCGCGCAGCGCGGCCGCGAAGCCGAGCCGGCCGAGCAGCACCGGAAGCCCTCCGAGGGCCCTGACCCCCTTGAACTCCGGTAACTGGGCGGCTTCTTCGCCGCGGTAGCGGTCGACCCGGTCCTGGATCTCCCGCAGGGACGCGGTCTCCAGCCGCGGCACCAGCGCGGACAGCACGGTCCGTTCGCCCTCGACCGGCCGGTCCAGGGCGAGCTTGGCGGTGACGCTGTCGTACCGGACGATCCGCGGTGCGCGCAGCAGGCCGGGCCAGCCGGGCGCCATCACGGCGTTGGCCTCCGGGTGCCGGGCGAGGGCGCGGCCGGCCGCGTGGAGCAGGTACGTGACGACCGAGTACCGCTCGCCCCGGGCGCGGGCCGCGGCCCGGTGCTCCTGGACCCGCGTCATGTCGACGTCGGTGTCCAGGTGCACCGGGCGCTGGCTCGCCGACCACTCCAGGAAGTAGAGGGTGTGCCGGCGACGGCGTTCGACGACCGTGTGGGAGCCGGTCACGGCCCGACCGCCACGTCGTGGATCGCCTTGAGACTGCGGGCCTCCAGCACCTTGCCGACCGAGACCTTGCGGCCGGTGGCCAGTTCCAGGGCCGTGACCAGCTTGAGCAGGTACAGCGAGTCCCAGTCGGGCAGTTCGTCGAAGTCGACGGCGATCTGCTCCGGTTCGATGTCCAGGCCGATCTCGTCACGGACGAGGGCGATGAAGTCGTCCACGCTCAGCACGGCCGTCGGGCTGTCGCTCATATCTTCTCCAGGGCGAAACCGGCTTTGATCCACTTGCTGGACTCGACGGCGACGGCGAGCGCCTTGTGGCCGGCGTCCATCCGTCCGAGCAGCTTCTCGATCTGCAGGAAGGGCAGGGCGTTTCCGTTGTTGCCGGTGTCGGCGACGCAGGAGATCTCCTCGGCGGTGGGCACGCCGAGCTCCTCGGTGATGCGCCGGGTCATCCGGCCGGACAGCTGGGGCGGGAGCAGGAAGTCGAGGTCATCGGCCTCCCACTCGAGCTCGCCGAGGAGTTCCCACAGGATCTCGACGGCCATGACGGGCACGCGCTCCTCGATGGCCTTGTAGTCCTCGGTGAGGGCCTGCCGGTCGTCGTACCGGTCGGCCAGCCCGAACCACTCGATGACCTGGCCGGCCTTGCGTCCGAGGCCGGTGAACCGGTTGAGGACGTGGCGCATGGCGACGCGCTCGCCCACGGGTTCGCCGGACAGGACGGCGGCCCCCGCACCGTCGCCGAAGAGCACGAAGTTGACCAGGTCGCTGGGTGCGGCGCCGGACAGGTCGCGCTGGAGGTCGAGGTGCTTGCTGCACACGTCGCCGCCGATGACGAGCCCGCTGCGGTACTGGCCGGAGGCGATCAGGGACTGGCCGACGGCGAGCGCCTGGATGGCGCCGGCGCAGCCGGACTGGAGCTGGAAGGTGGGGACCTGGTCGAGGCCGAGCTGGTCGGCGACCTGGTTGACGGTCGCGGGCATCAGCGTGTCGGGGGTGGCGGAGCCGAGCACGATGAACTCGACGTCCGAGGCGTCGACCCCGGGCGCGGCGAGCGCCCGCTCGGCGGCCTGGGCGCACAGGTCGGCGAGCGACCAGCGGATGGTGCCGGTGCCGAGGTCGCGGGCGAAGTGCCGGGTCCTGGTGCCGATGAAGACCTCGATCCACTCCTCGTTGACGCCCAGCACCTTCGCGAGGGCACCGTTGTCGACCGGGTCGCCGGGCAGCGAGGTGCCGACCGAGGCGATGTGTGTGGTGGTCGTACTCATGCCGTCCTCTCTTCCTGGGAGATGGGGGCGGTGCGGGCGGAGACGGTGACGCCGGACTCCTGCAGGAAGCCGGTCAGGTCGGCCACCGTGTTCAGCCGGGGCAGCAGGTCCTGGACGGTGATGTGGGCGATCCCGGTGACACGTTCGTCGAGCCGGTTCTTCAGCTCCATGATCATCACCGAGTCGAACCCGAGGTCCTCGTACAGCCGCTGGTCGGGGTTGACCTCGCCGCTCTCGTAGCCGCCGACCGCGGCGATCACCTCGATCACGGTGTCCGCGAGCGGGTCGCCGGGGGTGGTGCCCCGGCGGGATTCGAGGACGGCGACGTCGGCCGCGGCGCCGGACGGGGCGGCGGGCGCGGCGGGGGCGAGGACGGGGGCCGGGACGGTGGAGTCCTGGGGTCCGGAGGCCGACGGGATCCGGCCGGCCCAGTAGCGGTGCTCGTCCGAGAAGACGTACGGCACGAGCGGCTGCGGGACCCGCTCGGCGGCGGGGTAGGCCGCGGTCCAGCGCGGTTCGGCCCCGCCCCGGTACAGCTCCGCGACCGCGTCGGCCAGGTCCCGGCCGCCGGCCTCGGGGCCGCGCACCGGCAGCACATGGGCGGGGGACGCGGGCTCGGCGCGCCGGCCGAGGCGCTCCGCCACCGCGTCGGCCAGCTCCCGGCCGCCGTCCTCGCCGTCACGCACCGGCACCACATGGGCGGCGGACGCGGGCACGGCGCGGCGGCCGAGTCGGCGCACCATGCCGGACAGCACGGGCTGGGGGCCGATCTCCACCAGGTGCGTGGGGGCGGCGTCGAGCAGTGCCTCCGTCGCGTCCTGGAACAGCACGGTCGCGCCGATGTGCTCGATCCAGTAGGCGGCGTCCATCGCCTCCCCGTCGAGGACGCGGCCGCGCACGGTCGAGTAGACGGGTATCTCGGGCACCCCGCCGCCCACTTCGGAGGCGACCAGGGCGAATCGTTCCAGCATCGGCCGCATCAGCGGGGAGTGGAAGGCGTGCGAGACGGTCAGCCGGCGGGTGGTGAGCCCGCGTTCGGTGAGTTCCTCCTCGATCTCGCCGAGGACACCGAGGTCGCCGGAGAGCACGGTGGCCTGGGGCCCGTTGACCGCCGCGACACCGACCAGGGGCTCGTCGGCGACGAGCGGCCGCACCTCGTCGAGGGACGCGCGCACGGACAGCATGCCGCCGCCCTCGGGGAGTTCCTGCATCAGCTCGCCGCGGGTGGCGATCAGCCGGGCCGCGCCGTCCAGGGTGAGCGCCCCGGCGAGGGTCGCCGCCGCGTACTCGCCGACGCTGTGGCCGAGCAGCAGCTGCGGCTCGATGCCGAGTTCGACGAGGGTGCGGCCGAGGGCGTAGCCGACGGCGAACAGGGCGGGCTGGGTCCACCGGGTGAGGTGCACGTCCTCGTCCCCGCCGAGGACGAGATCACGTATGGACCGTCCGGTGTACGGCAGCAGGGCCTGGTCGGCCTCGTCGAAGAAGCCCTGGTACAGCGCCGAGTCGCGGTACAGGCCGGCGGTCATGCCGGGGTACTGCGACCCCTGTCCGGTGAACAGGAAGGCGGTGCGGGGCCGTCCGGCGGGCGACGCGGTGAGCCGGGCGAGCAGGTCCGGGTCGTCGGCCGCCTCCCGCAGCCGGGCGGCGAGTTCGGCGGTGTCGGCGGCCGGGACGGCGAACCGGTAGCGGTGGCCGGTCTTGACCTGGTTGCTGGACCAGCTCAGCGCCTGGGCGGACACGCGCCGGGAGCCGACCGCCGCGGCCTGTGCGGCGAGGTTGCGGCGCAGCGCCTGGGCGCCGGGCGCGCTGACGGTGAACACACCGCAGCCGATGCCGCCGTCGGACTCGGCCCCGGCCGGGGCGGGCCGGGCGGCCGCGGGTGGGGCGCTCTCCAGGACGGCGTGGGCGTTGGTGCCGCCCATGCCGAAGCTGCTGAGCCCGGCGAGCACCGGCGCGGAGGGCAGCCTCAGCGGTGCCTTGAGCAGCCGGATGCCGTGCTCCTTGAGCTTCAGGCCCGGGTTCTCCTTGGTGGCGAACCGGCTGGCGGGCACGACCCGGTTGTGCAGGGACAGGGCGACCTTGATGAGCCCGGCGATGCCGGCCGCGCCCTCGGTGTGGCCGATGTTGCCCTTGACCGAGCCGACCGCCAGCGGCTTGCCGGTGCGGTCGGCGTGGTGGTGGCCGAGCGCCCGCACCTCCATCATGTCGCCGAGCGCCGTGCCGGTGCCGTGCGCCTCGGTGAACACCACCTCGGAGGGCTCCACGCCGGCCCGCCGGTAGGCGGCGGCGAGGACGTCCTGCTGGGCCCAGCGGTTGGGCGCGGTCAGGCCGTTGCTGCGGCCGTCCTGGTTGACGGCGGTGCCGCGGATCACCGCGTACACCCGCTGCCCGTCGGCGAGCGCGTCCTTGAGCCGGCGCAGTACGACGACGCCGACGCCCTCGCCGCGGCCGATGCCGTCGGCGTCCGCGCTGAACGGCTTGCAGCGGCCGTCGGGCGCGGACAGGCCGGCCTGGGTGTAGAAGATGGAAAGGGCGGGGGTGACGGCGACGTTGACGCCGCCGGCGAGGGCGGTGTCGCACTCACCGGAGAGCAGCGCGTTCGCCGCGAGGTGCACCGCGACCAGCGAGGACGAGCAGGCCGTGTCCACGGCGAGGCTCGGCCCCTTGAGGTCCATGTGGTACGACACCCGGTTCGCGGTCATGCAGTAGCCGTTGCCGGAGCCGACCTGGGCGGTGACCCTGGCGTAGTCGGTCAGGTGCAGCTGCGCCCACTCGTTGCCCATGATGCCGATGAAGACGCCGGTGGAGGTTCCGGACAGCTTCTGCGGGGACAGGCCGGCGTCCTCGACGGCCCGCCAGGAGCACTGCAGCAGCAGCCGCTGCTGGGGGTCCATGGCGGCCGCCTCGCGCGGCGAGATGGTGAAGAACTCGTTGTCGAATGCGTCGGGGTCGCTGATGAACCCGCCCTCGAGGGTGTTGGAGTGCCCCTCGGCGCCGGTGGCGGAGTGGAAGTCCGCCGCGTTCCAGCGCTGTTCGGGCACCTTCCCCACGCCGTCCGCTGAGCGCATCAGCAGGTCCCAGTAGGCGCCCGTGTCGGGCGCCCCCGGGAATCTGCAGTCGATGCCGACGATGGCGATCGGTTCCATCAGGCACTGCCGCCTTCCGCGGCCGCGAACTCCTTGAGCAGGTGGTCCGCGAGCGCCTGCACGGTCGGGTAGTCCCAGGCGGCGGTCGGCTCGAGGATGAAGTCGAAGTCCTCCTCGATGTCGCCGCACAGGCTGAACGCCGCGACCGAGTCGAGGCCGTACTCGGCCAGCGGGACGGTCGGGTCGATCTCGGCGGGCTGCCGCTTGAGGTAGAGAGCGATGCGCTCGGCCAGCCACGTGGTGAGCGACTCGGCGGTGTGTCCGGTGGTCGGAAGAGGCATGGTGTGCTCCTGGCGAGGGTCGGTCGGGCGAGACGAGGGGGCGGGCGCGCAGCGCTGGTCCGTCACCCCGCGAGCGGTGTGTCGTACAGGTCGTAGCTCGTACGGTCGTGGAAGCGGCGCAGCACCTCTTCGTGCACCCGGCCTTCGACGGGCGCCGGCAGGTCGGGCGGGGTCTGGCCGAGGCGGCGCGCCAGGCGGTGCAGGGCGGCCGCCGCCCAGGCCGGGTCGGCGAGGAACGTGTCGTCGCCGCCGCGGGCCTGCTGCCACACGCCGATCACGGAGGCCGCGGCGAGCAGCACCGTGTAGCGGTCGGCGAGGGCGAAGGTCGCGGGGCTGGCGAGCGCGGTGCGGTCCTCGGGAGCCAGGCTGGAGCCCGCCTCCTGGAGCTGGCGCAGCTCGTCCATCATCTTCAGGGCGATGCCGTGCACGGCCCGCTCCTCGGGCGAGGAGCTGGGCAGTTCGTCGATGGCGGCGACGAGCGAGGCGCTCAGCCCGTCCTTCCCGCTGGCCAGGGTCAGCTCCCCGAACGGGATCTCCGGCAGGTCCTCGCGGAGCCGGAACAGGCTCGCGGGGGCCGGGTCCCCGGTGAACCAGGCGCGCCGGGCGAGCCGGGGCAGCTGGGGGATGATCGTGGCCTGGCAGGCGGCCGAGCCGGCGTGGCCGAGGCTGAGCACCGGCAGGTCGCGGATGTGCTTCTGGAAGATCCCGTACTCGCCCTCGCGGACGTAGAACCGGGCGCCCAGCACGATGGACAGCTCGTGCATGGCCTCGGTGAGCAGCTTGGGCACCAGGTACTTGGTGGCGGCCGCGTACACGCTGGTCTCGTCGGGCAGCAGGTGCACGGCCCGGGTCGCGGCCAGCGAGAGGCTGTCGCAGATCAGCAGGTCGAGGAAGGCGGCCGACAGGGTCGCCTTGGCGTGCGGGATGTCCATCACGGACTTGCGGTACAGCTGCCGGCCGAGCGCGAACCGTACGACGGTGCGCAGGCTGGTGTCGGTGGCGCCGAGCGCCATGCCGGGCACCGCGCTGCGGGTGATCTGGAAGGCGCGCAGCGCGAGTTCGACGCCCTTGCCGGTCTCGCCGACCAGCGCGGAGGCGGGCACCGGGGTGTCGTCGAAGTGGAGTCCGGACAGGTGGCAGCCGCGCACGCCGACGGTGTCGTACCGGGGCAGGACCCGGTAGGTGCCGGTGTCGAGGCCGGCGCGCTCGGCGAAGAGCACGGAGTGGCTGCGGCTGCCCGGGGCGGGGTTGGTGCGGCTGAACAGCACCCAGGCGGCGGCACGGTCGGCGTTGTTGATGACCTGCTTCTCGCCGCGCAGCAGGAAGCCGCCGTCGAGGTGCGGGCGGGCCTCGAACTCGTTGCGGACGAAGTCGTTGCCGTGGGCGAGCTCGTGGTAGGCCACCGAGACCTTGCCGCCGTCGAGGAGGATCCGGGCGAGCCGGGCCCGCTGCTCGGCGTCGCCCTCGGTCCACACGTTGACGCCGGCCATGAACGACGTGACGCCGTAGCCGAGGCCGAGGGTGACGTCGCGGCGGAACACCGGCCGCATCGCGCGCACCAGGGTGTCGATGCGCTCCAGGCGTCCGCCCTCGCGGCGCGGCACGAAGTCGGCGTTGAGCACGGCCTCGTCCAGGACCCGCTCCCCGGCCGGGGAGATCACCCCGGCCTCGTCGTCCTGGAGGAGCCGGGTGTAGGAGACCTCGTTCGTCTCGTCGGTCGGGTCGCCGAGCAGGTGCTCGAGTTCGGCGACGCGGTCCGCGACCCGTCCCTCCTGTCCGCGCTCCTCGTGGGTTCCGGGCGCCCCCTGCGGGGCCGCGTCGATCAGCATGACGTCCTCTCACTCTCACCGGCGGTGGCACCGGCGGTCTCGGGGCCGGGTCCCGCGGGGCCCGGCTGCGGCAGCAGCGAGAACAGCCGGCCGCCGTGGCGCGCCGCGCGCAGTTCGGCGAGCAGCGCTTCGTGGATCTCGGTCCGGTCGCCGGGGGCCTCGGGGCCGTCCGGCCGCTCGCCGAGCCGGCTGAGCACCCGGTCCAGCGCGGCCCGCAGCCACAGCCCGTCCCGCCACAGGCCCGCGGTGGCGCCCTGGGCGGCGTGCCCGGAGGTGCCGAGCCACAGGCCGAGGCAGGCCGCCCCGGCCCAGCAGAGGGTGTAGTGGCGGGCGGTCTCGAAGGCCTGCGGCGGCACGTCCGTCATGACGGGCGGGTAGCCGGCCATCTCCTCGTGAACGGCGGCGGTGACGTCCAGCAGCCGGTGCGCGGCCACCGCGGCCGGCGCGAGCGCCGGGTCGCGTTCGGCCAGCCGGTCGAGTTCCTCCACCCCGGCGGGCAGCGCGGCGAGCACGCCGCTGCCGGTGCGGGCGACCAGTGACAGCCGGGACGGGTCCAGCGGCGGCAGCTCGGCGCTCAGGTCGCAGGCGACGGCCGCGCCCTGGACGTCACCGGTGCCGCGCCGCCAGCCACGGGCCAGCGAACGGAACTGGTTGACCAGGGAGTTGAGGTTGACCAGGGTGTTGCCGTCGAACAGTCCGACGATCCGGTGGTCGCGCTCCAGCTTCTGGAAGCGGCCGTCGGCGTACACGCCCTTGAGGAAGGCGCGGGCGCCCAGGATCCGGGTCAGGCCGGTCAGCACCTCCTCGGTGCCGGTCGGCAGCAGGTACTTGGTGACCGCCGCGGTGACGCTCATCTCGGCGGTCTGGCTCTGCACGGCACGGCAGGCGACCAGGGCGACCGCCTCGTGCAGCAGGACGTCGGCGGCGCCCGCGGTGAGCAGCCTGCGGGCCTGCGGCAGGTCGATCAGCTTACGGCCGTACAGCTCGCGCTCCTCGGCGAAGTCCAGGCCGATGCGCAGCCCGTGGTCGCCGGCGCCCAGGGACAGCGCGGCACACATGGTGCGGGTGAGCTGGAGCGCCTTGATGACGGTCTCGATGCCGGCGCCCTCGGCGCCGACCAGCGCCTCGCGGGACACCCGGGCGCCCTCGAAGGCGATGCCGGAGATGTCGGCGCCGCGGATGCCGTGGGTGGGGATCTTGGGCAGGTGGCGGTAGGTGTGCTCGTCCAGTTCGCGCTTGTCGACGAGCAGCACGCTGAACCCGCGGGGGCCGCCCGCCGGGTCGGTGCGGGTGAGCAGGGACAGCAGGGAGCCCCGGGTCGCGTTGTTGATCAGCCACTTCTCCCCGCTGACCAGCCAGCCGCCCTCGGCCTCGGTGCCGTCGCCCACCCGCACCTCGCCGGCGAGCAGGTCGCTGCCGTGGGCGCGTTCGGTCAGGCCGAGCGAGACCGGCACCCCGGCGCGGATGTCCGCGCCGAGCCGCTCGGCCTGCTCCGCCGTGCCGGCGATCCACACGCAGACCCCGCCGAGGTAGGTCTTGCCGTGGCCGATGGCCACGGTCAGGTCGCGCCGGGCCACCGTGCGGATCAGCTGGAGCAGCTGCTCGTAGTCGCGCAGCCGCCCGCCGTGCTGGACGGGCACGTAGTAGTCGGCGAGTCCCCACTCCTCCATGCGGTGGCAGATTCCGGAGGGGAACTCCTCCTTCTCGTCCAGCTCCATGCAGTGTGCGTACGAGAACGCGTTGCTCGGGTCGGCGGGGTCCCCGAGGAAGCCGTCGAACTCGCCGGCCAGTCGGTACGGCGCATGCTCCATGTCAGACCACCGGTTCCAGAGGACGGTCGGTGGCGTCCGCGACCATCTCGCGGACGGCGGGCTCCAGCACCTCGTACAGCGGGGTGATCTCGCCCTTGAGGAACAGCTGGCGCATCAGGGTGCGCTGGATCTTGCCGCTGGTGGTCTTGCGTATGGTGCCGGGGCGCACCAGCAGCACGTTGCCGGCCGGGATGTTGAACTCCCGCCCGATCAGGGCCTGGACGCCGGTGGCGAGGGTGCGCAGGTCGGTGGTGACGGCGCTGGCCCGCACCTCCTGGACGACGATGAGGTGCTCCCGGTCGCTCTCCACGGCGAACACCGCGCCGGAGCCGATGCCGAACGCCTTGTCGGTGGACTGCACGGCCCGCTCGATGTCCTGCGGGTAGAGGTTGCGGCCGGCGAAGATGATCAGTTCCTTGAGGCGGCCGGTGACGTAGAGCTGGCCGTCCTCGAACACCCCGAGGTCGCCGGTGCGCAGCCAGCCGCCCGCGTCGGGCGTGCCGTCGGCGTCGACGATGGCGGCGTCGAAGATCTCCTTGTTGGTCAGCGGGCGCTTCCAGTAGCCGGAGGCGACGCTGTCGCCCTTGGCCCAGATCTCGCCGACGTGACCCTCGGGCTGCTCGCGGAACGACTCCGGGTCGACGATGCGCACGTCGAAGTCCTGCTCGCGGACGATGCCGCTGCTGACCAGGGTGCGCGACGGCGCGTCCTCGCGCGGGTCGGCCAGCTCGCCGCGCTCCAGGGCCTCGGCGTCGACGCCGAGGACCACGGGGCGGGTGCCGCGCTGGGTGCCGGAGACCAGGAGCGTGGTCTCGGCCATGCCGTAGCAGGGGAAGAACGCCTCGGGGCGGAAGCCGGCGGGGGCGAAGCGCTCGCTGAACGCGCGGACCGTCTCGGCCCGGATCGGCTCGGCGCCGTTGCACGCGGCCTTCCAGGAGGACAGGTCGAGCGTCTCGAGCTGCTCGTCGGTGACCCGGCGCAGGCACAGGTCGTAGGCGAAGTTGGGGCCGCCGCCGATGGTGACGCCGTAGTCGCCGATCATCTTCAGCCAGCGGTAGGGGCGCTTGAGGAAGGACACCGGGGCCATGAGCACACCGGCGCCGCCCAGGTAGAGGGGCTGCAGGATGTGCCCGATCAGGCCCATGTCGTGGTAGAAGGGCAGCCAGCCGCCGTAGCGGGAGGTGGTGTCGGAGCCGACCGAGCGCTGGATGGCCGCCTCGTTCGCCAGCAGGTTGAAGTGGGAGACCATCACGCCCTTGGGGTCGGACGTCGACCCGGACGTGTACTGGAGGAAGGCCAGGTTGTCCGGGCTGAGGTCCGGCTCCCGCCAGGCCGAGGCGTCCGCGAAGGCGGGGCCGTCGGTGGCCAGGCAGTGCACGTCCGACATGGACTCGGCGGCGAGCCAGGCGGAGATCTCGGGGGCGTTGTCGGAGTCGGTGAGCACGGCGCGGGCCTCGGCGTCGCGCAGGATGCCGGTGACCCGGGCGAACTGCCTGCCCTGTTCGGTCGGCAGCGGGGCGGGCACGGCGACCGCGCCTGCGTAGAGGCAGCCGACGAACGCCTTGATGAACTCCAGGCCCGACGGGTAGAGCAGCAGCACCTGGCCGCCGGCCGCGCCGCGCTCCTGGAGCCAGGCGCCGATGCGCCGGGCGTCCGCGTCCAGCTGCTCGTACGTCAGGTGGCGGGGCGTCGCGCCGCTCGTGTCGTCCGGCAGGAAGATGAAGGCGTCCTCGGTACCGAGCGCGCCCGCGCGCGCCAGAACCAGTTCCGTAAAGGTTCGAAAGCGTGTCAAGGTCGTTTCCTGGCCTTTCCGCGAGCGCCGGCGGGCACCGGCGGGGAATCGGACACGAGTCATGCTGCGCCGGGCGGCTAAGGGGACGCTTGTGCGGGTCCAAGTCACGCTGCGGCGCGCGGATTTGAGCAGGTAGCGTGGAGATCGGCCGCCCGGGGAAGGCTCGTGGGGGTTCTCGAAAGGAGCGCGGGTCAGTGCGCCGTATCTCGTGCGACATCCACATCCAGGCACGTCCGGAGCAGGTGTGGGCCGTCCTGACGGACTTCGACCGCTTCCACGAGTGGAATCCGTTCCTCGTGGAGGCGACCGGGCGGCCGCAGCCGGGCACGAGACTGTCCCTGCGCTTCCGGCTGCCGGACAGCGGCACGGAGATGGTGTTCAAGCCGACCGTGCTGACGAGCGAGCCGCACCGGGTGCTGCGCTGGCGGGGCCGGTTCGGCGTCAAGGGCATCTTCGACGGCCTGCACAGCTTCGAGCTGACGCCCGTCGACGGGGGCACCCATCTGGTGCAGATGGAGACGTTCACCGGGGTGCTGGTCCCGTTCACCCGCTCGGTCATCACGCAGAGCGACGTCGGCTTCCAGCGCCTGAACGAGGCGCTGAAGGAGCGCGTGGAGACCCTCGCCGCGGCCTGACCGTGGCGTCCTCCGGCGGGAAAAGGAGGAGCCTGCCGCCGGCTCCTGGGGGATGGAGAGCCGACGGCAGGCTGGTCTTCGAAAGGATCCGGCAGGGTCTGGGAGGCCGGGAGGGTCCGGAAGGATCCGGGAGGGTCCGGGAGGGACCGCCCGCTTCAGGCCTGGGCGGGTTCGAAGGTCAGGGTGAGGTGGCCGGGGACCTCGGGCAGGTCGGCCAGGTCGTGCGTGAAGCGCAGGGCGCCCTCGGGGGTCTCCTCCGTGACGCGGAAGCCGAGCGAGGGGTAGAAGTCGCGGACCTTGTGGTTCTTGGCGGTGGGCCGGTAGGCGGCCCGGACCTCGGTGACGCCGGTGTCCCGCGCGTGCCGCAGGAGGGTGGCGACGGTGCCCTGCTCGATGCCGCGGGCGAAGACCCGGCAGCTCAGCAGCATGTTGTCGATGGTCAGCACATCGCCCTCGCGGCGGGCGAACAGGGCGCCGACCACCCCGTTGTCCCCGAAGCGGTCCCGGCTGCGCACCGCGAGCACCAGGTGGGCGGGGTCATCGATGCGGGCCCGTACGTCGGCCTGCTGGAGGCGTTCGGTGGTGAGGTTGAACTGGTTGGTGCGCAGGGTGATCTGGGCGACCCGGGCCAGTTCGAGATCGCGCACGGTCGACACCTCAAGGCGTACGTCGAGCGCGGCCAGGTACTCCTCCATCGAACCGGTGTTCTCCAGCAGCTCCTGCCGGCCGGCCTCGGAGCGGTACTGTCCGGCGCGCCGGCGGTCCTCGGCGGTCAGCTCCCGCACGTCGAACCAGCCGTCGGCGAGCAGCCGCTCGACGTGCAGCGCGGGCTCCTCGTCGAGGCGTACGACGGCCACCTGGGGCAGTGAGGAGGCGACCAGCCCGCACTCGAAGGGCGAGTCGTCGGCGAAGACGAAGCTGTCGATGCCGAGGTTGAGCTTGGCCGCGATGTCGCGGAGGTTGCCGTCCTTGGGCTGCCAGTTGGCGTTGACGCGGACGAAGTCGGCCTCGCGCAGCACCATGTCGGGGTGGTCGCGCAGCACGGCGAGGACCGGCTCCTGGTCGTTCTTGCTGCTGACGGCGAGCAGGACGCCCTGGGAGCCGATCTGCTTGACGGTGCGCTGGAAGCGTCCGAAGGCCTCGCCGCGGTAGGTGGTGGCGGCGGCGATGCCGTCGGCGCCGTCGTCGCCGAGGATGCCGTCCCACAGGGTGTTGTCGAGGTCCACGACCAGGACCTTCTTGGCCTGGCCGCGCAGGGAGCGCAGCAGGTGGGCCACCTCGCGGGCGTACCGGGCGAGGAGGTCCTCGCCGAGGTGGACCTTGGCGTAGGCGGCGAGCCGGGTGTCACGCACCGGGCCGGTCTCGGCGACGAGCGGGGCGAGGTCGACCACGTGCAGCCGGGCGTGGCGGGCCATGAGCCGCAGCAGACCCGCGTTGAACTCGTACCAGGCGGCCGCCAGTTCCGCGCGGGAGCGGTGGTCGACCAGCTGCCGGGTGTGGCTGCTCAGCAGCGGCAGGGTGTTCAGCACCAGCGTGCCGGGGCCGTGCTCACCGTACTGGGCGGCCAGCCGGTCGATGAGCTCCAGCTTGGCGGTCAGGCCCCGGGAGACGTCCTCGGCGGTGAAGGGCAGCGGGAGTTCGTCGAAGATCTGCTGGCCGTCGAGCAGGCACAGCGCCAGCTCGGTGCCGGGGGCGTACAGGTCGCTGCCGGTGTCCTGGAGGTCGCGTTGCCAGGAGTCGTAGTCGCCGACGGTTGCGGTCAACGGGATGCCGTGCCGGGCGAGTTCGGCCGTGAGGGAGGGCACCAGGGTGTCGACGATGCCGTGTCCGGCGACGGCCACGGCGGCGGGCCGCACTCCCTCGTGCAGGGCGGTGATGTCCTTCGCCTGCTGCTTGGCGAGCAGCCGGCCCGCGCGGGCCAGGTCGGCGAACGCGGTCTCGCCCTGGGCGATCTCGGCCAGCAGTGCGGGTACGGACGGATACTCGGCGGCGATCCTGCCCTCGCGCTGGAGGCCGCGCAGCCGGTCCAGCGGCCCCTGGCGTTCTTCTGTGCTCGTCGTCGCTGCTGTGGTCACGGCCTCGTCGCCTCTCTGCCTGGTCGGGCGGATGGCCGCAAGCTTCACGCCGTTCCCTAAAGGGGGACTAGGGGCCGCTGCGGCCCTGGTGGCGGGGGTCTTCGCACGGCGTCACAGGCCGTCGCAAGGGCTCCTTTAGGCGGCGCGCGGACCATCGTCTGACCATGACGCTCAAGACTCCTCCGGAAAGGCAGCGTTGACGATGACAACTGAGCTGACCGCACAGGTGTGCGTGGTCGGAGGGGGCCCGGCGGGCCTCACGCTGGCCGTGGAGCTCGCCAAGCGCTCGGTGTCCGTGGTGGTCCTGGAGCAGAGCGGCCACTTCGACCGGTCGTTCCGCGGCGAGTCGGTCTCCCCCGACTCGGTGTGGCTGCTGGACCGGCTCGGGGTCCTGGACCGGCTGGACGGCGCCTACCAGCAGATGCACCACATGGAGATCGTGGACGCGGGCAGCAGGGTGCTCAGCGCCGACTTCACCCGCTTCCCGTACCCGCACCCCTACCCGGTGGAGCTGCCGCAGCCCGCGCTGCTGTCGGCGCTCGCCGACCTCGGCGAGGAGCACCCGGGGCACTTCACGCTGGTGCGCCGGGCGACGGCGACGGCCCTGGTCCGCGACTCCGCCGGCACGGTCACCGGGGTCACGGCGCGGACGCCGGACGGGGAACTCACCGTGAACGCGCGGCTGACGGTGGCCGCCGACGGACGGTTCAGCAAGGTCCGGGAGATGTCCGGGCTGTCGTACAACAAGATCCCGCTGGAGCGGGACGTGGTGTGGCTGAAGCTGCCCTTCCCGAAGGAGTGGGACGACCGTACGTACCGGATCCGGATCCATGGCGACCAGCACGGGCTCTTCATCCCCACCCACCCCGACAGCGTCCGGGTCGGCTTCAACATCCCCAAGGGCGGCCTGAAGGAGCTGCGGGCCAAGGGGCTGCCCGCGCTGTACGAGCGGCTGGACCGGCTCGCGCCCGAGCTGTCGGACGCCGTGCGCGCGGAGATACGCGCCTGGTCGGACACGTCCATGCTGGACATCTTCACCACGCTGGTGCCGCGCTGGTCCTGCCCCGGTCTGGTGCTCATGGGCGACTCGGCGCACACGCTCACGCCGATCCTCGGCCAGGGCGTCAACCACGCGATCATCGACGCGGTGACGCTGGCGCCGCTGGTGGAGCGGGCGTTCGCGGGCGGCGGCTCGGTGGCCTCGCTGAGCCGGGCGACCGAGGAGTTCCAGCGCTCCCGCGAGGAGTCGGTGAGCAAGTCCCGGGGCCTGCAGCTGCGCCAGGAGCGCCTGTTCGCGCTGCACGGTGTCGGCGGCGTCTTCCGGCGCACCCTGTACCGGGTGACGGACCGCAGCCAGTCGCTCAAGCAGCGGGTCCTGGCGGGCGCCTACTTCCAGCTGCAGAAGCCCGGCCCGCACGCCGTACGACCGCAGGCGCGGACGGCCTCCCACGCCTGACGACAGGGCCTGTCTTCCGGATCTTGCCGGGGTCGCGGGTCCGCCAGGAGGCTCGGTCGGCCGGAGCCGGCCTGATCCGGAAGACAGGCCCTACCCCGCACGACAGAGGCGGCGCCACCGGTAGAGGCTCGCGATGAACATCGGGATGGTGAACACCGGGTGGGTGATGACCCGCATGTACCGGCTGTGCAGCAGCGCCAGCAGCAGCTCC
>NZ_JBEYUW010000025.1:0-29312 GCF_040643735.1 Streptomyces sp. NPDC047085 | reverse complement strand
TGTGCTATTCCGATCGGTTCGCTCCGCGAACACGACGCGCCGCCGCTACGCGGCGGTTCAACTGCCTTGCTCCGCAAGACAGTTGATTAACCGTCACTCCGTGACGGTGTCTCGGATCGCTCCGCGATCCGAGCAGACGGAATTCGCTCCGCGAATTCCTAAAACCCGCTGGCTGCAAAGGGGCGCCTCCTGGTTCATTTTCTGCGGCCATTCTGACTGTCCATCAAAAATACCTTTAGGGTGGGCGATTTCTGCTCGCCGTATAACGGAGGCTCAAAGCAGCCTCACATCCGTCAGAATGGTTAATCTGAACCAGTCTGGCCGGAATTCAGGAAAGACGCAATCTCGAATCAATGAATTCCCCGGTTTCATAGCGATTCAAGGACACAGGCCAATGGTTCGAGGCGTAGACGGCGGTGCAGGAGGCAAACGGCGCTACGGAGCTTGAGGTGCCGGCGGGAAGCTGGGAGGGAGCGCGAGACCAAGCAGAAGCCGCGGTGCCGGGTGCTCCAGGCTGTCTCGTGGCTCAGGCGGCGAAGCCGATGTTGGTGACGTACTCGTACTGGCCCCATTCCGAGCCGAGGTCGACCACCGCGTCGCTGACCCAGGCGTCGTCGAGGGCCTGGATGTCGTCGTCGGCCCAGGCCCGGACGATGCGGTCCCAGTGGCGGACGTTGAGCGTGCGATAGGAGACGACGCGCTGGCGTGGCCGGTCGACCTGGGACTGGTTGAGCGGGTGGAACTCGACACGGGTGCCGCGGCCTTCGCGGCTGAGGCGGGCCAGGAGGTAGCGGGCGACGTTGTGGCGGCGCACGGTGCGGTAGGCCGTCTCGATGCGTTCGAGGTTCTGCGTAGAGGGGCTGCGCCTGCCGTCCAGCCATGCCTTGAGCGTGCGGTCGGTGACGGTCAGGCCCGCCTCGCGGGCCGCCTGGCGCGCGTGCTCGGTACGGGTCAGGTAGTGCAGCCGGGCGAGCAGACCGCGCCGGGCCGTGATGGGGGTGGCGACGAAGTTGGCGAGCGCATCGAGCCGACGCGCCACCGCTTCCAGGGGCCGCCATCCGGTGTCTCTGAGCAGGATGTACAGCGTGTGGTACACCGCAGGCGGCAGGGTCGGTACTGCTGACGACTTGGGTCGAGTCCCCGAGGAGGTCCGGCGGAGCCACTGCCTCGTGCCGATCGTCGCCAGCAGCAGTCCTGCTGGCACTCGTCCCCACGTGTATGAGGCGGTGGCCGTGCGTGTTTTGGGCCAGGGGCCGGGGTGCTGGCAGGCCGGTCGGGTGACCAACTCATCGCTGGGTCAGGTCGTGGCGGCAGTCACATCTTGCCGTTTGCGGGGTATGCCGGTGGTCTTCGGCCACCGCGGTGAGTCGTGGACCGGCCTGAGGAGCCAGGCGGTGCACTTCGGTGCGCAGCGCAGCGTCTGTTTCGGTTGCTCCGCGAAGCGTGCGGAGGGGTGGGGAAGGAATCCGTCAATGCCGCCGCTGCGCCGTGGGTCGGGCCAGTACCAGCTGAATGAGGCGCCGGGCGGGTTGAACCGGTAGCTGTTGAAGTAGCACTCGCGTGGGTGCCGGCTCAGAGCGATGTCGGTCGCGCAGGCTCCCTCTGCGGTGTTGCACTCGTAGCAGAGCAGGCCGCGGACCAGGCCGGTTACGTGGTCGTGGTCGATGACCTGGGGCGGGCCTGAGCAGGTGGCGCAGCGGCCTTCCTGCTGTCCCCACAGCCGCCACCAGACGTACCAGCGGGGCACCCGGCCTGGGCGGGTCCATGATGCGGTTAGCGGGCCGTGAAAGGGCCGTGGCACGGTGTTCGGCCACAGCGGGTTCCATCCGGAGCACCGGCTATTGCGTGGCACGACCGCGGGGTCGACCGGCTCTCCGGCCCACTCTGCGCCCTTCGGGTAGCAGTAGTCGCAGTGGCGGCGCTCGGTGTCATGAGCAGGGTGGTATAGGCCCTGGTCGTCGAGGCGGACGAGCGCGGGCCAGCCGAAAGGCTCACGCCAGCAGTCAGGAGGTCGGCAGTAGGTGGTGCTGCCCGGGGTCCACGCGCGGAACAGAAGTTGATCGCGTCTGACCATGCTGGCCTCGAGCTGCGCTGCGAGAGCGTCCGCGGTTGGGCTGCCCTGGGCCCGCCGCTCCGACCGCGGCTTGTATCCCGCCTCTGTCAGCAACGACTGTGTTCCTGCGCCCAGAAGGGCGGGGAGTGGAGGAGGCTTCACAGTGACCGTCACTGGTTGAAGGGGGCGCTCAGGTGCTCTGTGGGGCAGACCTCGCAGCCCTTCTCGTCAACGTACACGGGGGCCGCCATTGCGGCGGCGAATAGCCCCTTGGCGTGCTCGCTGCCGTTCACGGCTGACTCCTTCGGTGTGGGTTGGTGTACGGCTCGTCTAGTTCGCCTGCTGGCACGCCACCATCCCCCTACCGCGCATCGCAGCCCCCGAGCTCGTGTCTTCCGTAGGCCGCCGGACTTCACATCCGGCGCATGGTCAACACCCACCCTTACGAACACATGAACGAAAACTCGACTTCATGCCCAGGATTGTCCTGATCACTACGCCTCATCGACCGAGATCGCCCCGTCCCTGCGCGCGGGCGGGAACCTGCCTCAGCGAAAACATGACCGCCCCTCGGACCTGGGAGGGGTGCCTCGCGGAACGCGGAGGGCGCACCTTCCCGAGTGATCGACTTCTGGTCATCGAGTAGTTCCGCCTTGCAGCGCGGGTCGGGAAGGCAGGCCCGTGCTGAGCGTATTCAACGAGGACGGCACCACCCAGAGCGGCTCCCTGATGGACGACATTGTCCGTGAGGGCGTCCGTCGGATGTCGCGGCCCTGGAAGCTGAGGTAAACCAGTAGATACCTGAGTTGGCGGGCGAGCGGAACGAAGCCGGTCGCCGTCTGGTGGTCCGCAACGGTCACCACCGCGAGCGGCCAGTGGCCAGCGCCGCCCGGCCGATTGCGGTGAAGGCACCGCGGGTGAACGACAAGCGATGGCGAGACGGCCGAGCGCAAGCGGTTCTCGTCCAATATCCTCGCCCCTTGGTGCCGGAAGTCCCCGAAGATCAGTGAGGCCCTGCCCCTGCTCTACCTGCAGGGTCTCTCCTCCAGCGACTTCGTGCCCGCGATGGAGCAGTTCCTCGGCTCGGCCGCTGGGCTCTCGCCGGCCACGGTTGTAGTGCCTCAGGCTGAGCCATGCTGGCCGAAGCTCATCAAGGTGTTGTTGGCGCGGACGAGTCGGCGCCCAGCTTCCAGGCCACGACATCAAGGATCCGCAACCGCGACACGTCGTCGGGGGCCTGCGATGCCAGGGCTTCCCACTGCTCCGGCTGCTCCGCGAGGTCCCGGGTCATGCATTCGGCGAGAGTCGAGAAGAAAACTGCGTCAGGTCGCCCAGGCGTGGGATGCATCGGATAGTTGGTGTCCGAGCTGTAGTAGCAAGCTTTGACCTGCTGTCGAAGAGCGGGATGAAAAGCGGGCGCTTCCGATGGAGGATCTTGGTCAACTTGGTCAATCCGATCCCGGGCACCTTTCCGGGGACGTCCAAGACGCCGATCAGACTCTCGAGCAGGGGCCCGTGGCGACCATGGGCCACTGCGGTCTGCAGCGCGAGGTCCTGGGGTACGGCGGCCAGCCCGGCCTCCAGCGCCGGTCGCACAGCGTGCAGCGCGTACACAGCGGCAATCGAGGGACCGGCGTTGAGGAGCAACGGAGCGAGGAGGTCGCCATCATTCAGCTCGTCCGGACCGCTGCCTGTGGCCATCCGGTCGTATGCCGGGTACGCGAACGGCTTGCCCCCCTTGGCTTTCGCGGCGGCCCTGTTCGCCGACTCGTCGAAATAGGAGCGAACCCACCGGGCAGCTACCTCAAACTCCACATCACGCCCACCAACTCGCACCTTTCCGTCGCTCACGCCGCCCCCGAACATCAGTTGTCACTCCACCGGCCCCTGCCCGCAGCCGCAAGGCAACACAGGCTCGACCGACTGCTGAAATGTAGTCACCGGCACTGACAACGACCGGCCCCAACGCACCTGCGCAGCAGGCCGAATGATGTCACGCGGCCAACGTCGGCTCGAATCAATCGCGTTCGAAAGGCCCCAGGTCGTCCACCGGAGGGGAAGGCCGAGGCCGTCGCGCCAACCGCGCGGGCCGGCTGGGGGATCGCGGCCTCAAGGCCGGGAAGTGTCTCCAGGATGTCGAGCAGATCTTCGCCGGAGGTACGTGAGTGAGTAAGCCGCAGCGTACGCGAACCCAGCCGATTGACTGCGCCCACCTACAGGAAGGGAGGAACCCAAATACGCATGCCGAGCTGCCGATAAGCGTCTGCGTTATCCCGGATCGTCCACCAGTTCCGGCGGGTGAGTTGCAGAGATGTCGACTGGCCGGGGTGGCGCTTGCCCAGGGCCGAGCAGATTTCTGTTAGGTCGGACGGGAAGGCCAGGACGCCCGTCACGGCGAACGCTTCGTAGAGGACGAGCGCGTACCAGCGGACGCCGGGGATGCTCCGCACAGTGTGCTCGTTCGGCCAGTCGGAGAGAGGGTTAGCGAGGTACTTGACCTGTACGTACTCGCCGTCGGCCGATATCAGGTCGTAGTTCGCCTGCACCCGGGATTCGGCGAGTTGGCCTTGCCACAGGGCCGCGACCAGGTGCTCGGCGAACTCGGCAAGGGGGTCCCGGTTCGACTGGCCGAGGCCCAAGACCCCCAGCAGGGTTTGCCGTGCCAACCGGTAGGAGTCCAAGCCGCTCAACAGCTCGGCAAGGCCAGCGCCGTTCGGCGCGGGAAGTAGAACGCTATCGGTCACACAGCCACTATTTCGCGCCAGGCCGCAGACCCGCCAGAGGTACTGTGACACTGGAAGAGTTTGGCCGCTGTCCGCTGCGGCGGCAGTCGGCCTGGCCCGCGCGCTCGGCGACGCGGGTTGGGTCGGCCAGCCGCGTCCGGGTGCCTCGTGGGGGCCTGCGGCAAGCCGGGCGGCGGTGCGGTCACCGGTCACACAGACGGTTGATCACCGTTTGTGCTGCGGCGGTTGTGGCTAGAGCGTCCTGGGCAGCCGAGGGTAGCCGAGCCGGCGCCGGTGGTGGCCGGCAGCGCGGTAGCAGGCAGTGCGTCGGGGCGGGCGAAGACCTGGGCGACGGTCCTGGTGACCTCCAGCCCGAAGTCGGCTTCTGTGCCGCCGAGTTCATGCGTAAGGGTGAACCAACCCCACCAGCTCCGAATAACACCCCGCAGATCCGTGTGGCTGTGGCGGGCCGCGGCGCGCGATCCCCTTTCGCCAACCTCCGCCAGCCATAGCCCGAGTGCGCTAGGGGCGCCATGCCCGGCAAGCACTGGATAATCGACCTGGTAGGGGCTCCTCCGGTTCTGCCGGAGGCCACACGCGCGAGTGGCCGGGGCCCTGGTCGCACCCAGGGGCCCCGGCCGGTGTGTGGGCGTTGAGGCGGGGTCGGCCGATCATGTGCCGGCCGGGCCCGCTTCACGCAGGCCTCGACTGCGCCGTCCGCACCCCTCCCATGTCCGCGTCACGTTACCGCGCGAACTGCGCTACACACCCTGCGATCGCGGTGACCGCGCCGAGCACGGCAGTGATCACCTGCGCTCGGGCAGCCCATTCGAGCTGCCTGTGCTGACTGGGCACCTTGGCCCGCTTCCGCATGCTCACCTCCTTGGTGAAGAAACTGATGGACGGGCGCGCTCTGCTCTGAAGCTGAGCAGCCACGCCTACAAAACACCCGTGCATTGGTGGCACACCATCTGGCGGGCCCGGGCGAACCCTGGCGAATAGTCGCCCGGCGACCTATATCGGGCTACGGTCAACTCAGCTGCAAACCGGGGGGCGTTGATGTGAGCAACGGCCCAACCCCCGCCTAGCGGACCTGTTCGGCCTGGCCGGTTGATCCACGGGTGAACGAATCCGTATCGCCGCAGCTTGTACGTGGCGCGGCCGAACGGTGGTGACCGTGCAATGAGTGTTCCGGTGAGTGAATGCAGCGCACCAAAAGCCGTTGATCCGTAGGCCGGAAGCCGTTAGCATGAGATTCGCATTAGCGAATTCCTGTCCGGTGGGGTAACGGGGGACGTGCATGACTGTGCTGATGGTGACCGCGGCCGTGTACGGGGTGCTCCAAATATTCGTCGTGTCCTGGCCCACGCGCTCGGTACGGCTCTCGACGGTGCTGTTGGCCGTGATGGTGGGCGTCTACGCCTGTGGAACGGTCGCGGCCGTGCTGGAACTCGCCTACACGCGAATGCTCGCGGACTCCGCCGGCCGGTCGCTGATCGAGGTCGTGAACACCACCTCGTACACCACGGCTCCGTGGGTCGAGGAACTGGTGAAAGTGTCACCGCTCTTGCTGGCCGGGCTGTATGCCAAGGTCCGTCGTCAGTGGGGCCTGACTGACTTCACCGTGCTGGGGGCTGCGCTCGGCGCTGGCTTCGGGCTGCTGGAGGCGTTGCTGCGCTACTCCCTGGATGTCGACCGGTCGCTCGTGCGCTACGGCGGCTGGCTGGTCCCGGACAGCCTCTCGCCGCCGTACATCCCGGGATGGGCCGGGGTGTTCACCTCCTGGCTGCCTGCTCCGGCCGCTGCGCTGGATCTCGGCCCGACCGGTGACGTCACCGTCGCCGCCTTCAGTCACCTGGCGTGGACGGCCGTGGCGGGAGTGGCGGTAGGGATCCTGTGGCGGGCGCGGGGCTGGTGGAAGCCGCTGGCGGCGGTGCCGTTCGCGGCCTCGGTGGCGCACCACACGCTCACCAATTACGTGATCCAGCATCCGGGCGGACAGCCCGAACGGTGGCTCAACTCCCTTGACGCCGACCTGTGGGCTGCGCCCCTGGTGGCGCTGCTCCTGGCGATGACAGCCGACTGGGCGTGCCTGCACCGCGCGAAGAGCAGCCTTCCAGACATCTTGCTGAAGACCGAGCGCGCGGACGGCGACAGCGCAGCGGCACTGGTTCGCTACGCGACCTGGTGCTTACCGTGGACGACGCTGATCGCACTGCGGTTCGTCCGCCTGCGCCGAGCTCTCTGCTACGCGGCAGCTGCGACTGCGCCCCACACCATCGAGCCGTTGCGCCGGGAAGTCGCTGTCATCGCGGCTCGCATCGATGCCACCGACCACGAGGGGGCCTGGCGGACGCCCGACATACGCTCGCGTGTCAGAGCGGTGCGGCGAAAGGCTGCGCCCCTCCGCAGACGACTGCCGGCCGCTCTCATCTTCTGCGTGCTCGTCCTCCCGTCCGCTCTCTTTCTGGGCGTCGGCTCGTTCAAGACGACGGCCGGACTGCAGAGGTACTTCGCCACCGGTGCCGGGCCGAAGATCCTGCTGGGCTTCGCAACGGCCGCACTGGTGTGGATGGTCTGGCGGTTGGCGACGCTGCTGCGCAGCTGGCGCCGGACTGCCACCCGGGCTCTGGGTGAACAACTGGCCGTCCACCGTTTCCGTTTCGCCACAGCTATGGCCTCCGCAACGACGACTGCCCTCCTCCTGTGGCGCAGCGCAGGCCCAGCCGGCCCCGCGGGCCGGGCCATTCCCCCGGCCCACCTGCTCAACGCCCTCGACCACTTCTTCACCTACCTGGGCTTCGCGCTGCTGCTTCTCTCCCTGCTGGCGCTCTTTCCACCGGGGGCCGGCTTCGCGCTCGCCGGGGGCGAGGCCGTCGGAGGACTCGCCGCGGAGGAGCTTCTTGCCGCCATGCGTCTCGGCCTTGCCGGAATAGCTCTCATGGCAGCCGGAGCCATGGACGGAGGGGGCGACAACGGGAACGGTGGGTCGAGGACGGCTGGCAGCGGGGAGCCACGAGGTGGTTCGATAGATGAGTCCGAGAAGGTATTCAGCCCCAAGGAGCGGAGAATAGCTGAGACCTTGCAGTCGGAAGGGAAGAATGTAAAGGCGCTGAAAGAGTCCCAAGTGGACGGCCGGAAGACCCCTGACGCTGTCGTGGACGGAGTACCGACCGAGTTCAAGACCCTGGACCCGGGAGCAGCCCCGAACTCCGTGAAGAACACCCTGAACACGGCCAAGAAGCAGGCGCGTGATGCTGTGGTCGACGCACGGGGCAGCGGGCTCGAGGAGAGTGGGGCGCGCGAGGGATTGGAGAAGTTCCTGCGGAACAATCCCCCTGGGCGAATGAATTCTGTCCGGATCATTGGCGATGGTTACGATGTTCGATGGCCTTAGGAGTCTTCGTGAGTGAATATCACTACATCTTCATTCGTCCCGGTTTTCCCCGGGATCGACTCATCGGCGATGCTGCGGCGGCCTGCGGCGCCGAAATGAGGCCTGTAGATTCCGAGTTCGTCGACTATGCGGCGAACCTGGGGTATGCGGCGGTCGAGGTCGAGTTCACCCATGAGTACGAGGAAGACCACGGCATGTCGTTCGAGCGCTACGACTCGCTGTTGACCGTCCGGGACTTCGACTCGAACCTGGAACGTCAGGAGGCTACTGCGCGAAAAATCTTCGACAACCTCGCCGCCCTCGACCGCTACGAGCTGCTCCTCGTACGTGACCTGCAAGAGCTGCTCGCCTCGTCCGGGCCCTCGCCTCAGTGAGGGGGTCGGCATTCGGTCTTGGGATCACCCGCATCCGGGCGGTACGAACCCCGAAGAGCTCTGGCCCTGGACGACGAGTGATCGCCGGTCAATTGTCAGCGGTCGGTGGCATGGCTGGTCGGGGAGCGGGAGATCAGGGACTGCTACATCAAGGGCCACGGCACGGACGCGGACCAGGCCGCCCACGCAACATGCCCGCGCTGCACCGCGCGGACAATGATCGTCGACTGCCGCGAGTCCTCGCCGAGGGCTTCCTCGGAAATGGCCGACCAGTCGGGTCACCGGACGCGGCAGCTCACGGGTGGCAAGGTTCTGAGGCCCCGGTTCATCACTGCCCACTGGATCATCATCGCAAGAGGACTTCCATCAGGACGGTGGCAGATCCAGAGGGGGCCACATACGGCAAGACGTTGACGAGTAGCCAGGACGGCCGCACGACACGGAGCCTGGCCCGTCACAGCAGCCGTGGCACGTTCAGGGGCACCGGCCCACCCCACGCGGGTTTCCTCGGGTCACTTCTCGCCGGTGATCGCTGGCGCCAATTCCCGTGCCGCGTAAGAGAGCCCACTGCAGATCTCCCGAGTCCGGGCAGGCCTGCCATGACACCAGCAGTCCTGTTGCCGCCAGTCGGTCAAGCGTGGTCGGCAGTTTCGCGGGCTGGGTACCGCAGGCGCGCGCCATCTGGTCGAGTTCGCCCAGGCCACTGCTGGATTCCGGGTCCGTGTGCGCTGCGAGGTACACGCTTGCCAGTTGAGGCAGCGCTCCGATCGCCCCTGCTGCACAGGAGGAGCCGGCGCGCAGTGCCCAGTCCGCGGCATGTCTTCGGTCGGGGCGGGCTGGGGCTTGGCCCAGCACTGTGACATCGAGCAGTTCAGCGGCGATCTCGTTGGCTGCGTTCCTGGGGGCTGTGCGCAGCCATTGCGCCTGCTCCAACTCGCGCCACGGATCCGAGGTGGTGTTGAGGCGGAGGCTGCGCAGCACGCCTGTGGGCAGCCGGACTTGCATCCTGAAGTTCATGCGGAGCGCGCACTGTAGCGCGAGCAGGCGCGCGGCGGCCGAGGTGCCTGCCGGGAGCGCAGCGGCGAGGTAGCTGAGCATTTCGCGGACCCGGATCCTCTCCCCCGGCCCTTTGGGGTGCCTGTGCCGCCGAGTGGTTGCCGGCTGCAGAGGTGCGTGGGCGAGGGCGGTGTCGGGTACGACGGCGGCCTGTGCTGTCGCTGCGGCGCAGGCATTGCAGGCGTCGACGAGCCCCACAGCCGTCCGCCGCGTTCGCATGCGAGGAGGAGACGGATGGGGCCGGCGCAACCGCGGTGGCGGCAGTGCCAGCGGCAGCCGCGTTCGTGGCACTGGCAGATTCGTAGGTGCGGGGGACGCTGGTCACCGCGCGCATGTCGTGCGAGGTGGGCCAGGGCAGCCGAACGAGCAGAGACTGCGGTGACCGGTGTAGTGCCGTGTGGGCAGTGCTGGCAAATGAGAACGAGCCCGCCGGCATGCGGGCGCAGTTCCACGGTCCAGGCGCGCGGCGTCGCCGGACATGCTGTGCGCAGCCTCATGGACGCGTGTTCCTCCAGTTGCTTCCGCGCTGGTTGTGCCCTTGGTCGTGGGGGCGGCCGCCCACCGTAGTGCAGACCTCTGCCCTCTGCTACTGGCGTCACCTGGGGAAATAGGGCAGGGGTCTGCACCGTCGGATGGACGGGTGACGATCTTGCCGCCCGATCCGGACCTCGACGCGCTGCGGTTGGAACTCGCGCGTCTGCGGGCCGCGCGCGGGTGGAGCTACGACGAGCTCGCGTCCCGCAGCGGCCTGGCCAGACGCACCGTCATCAAGATCGAGCAGGGCCGCACCATCGGCACGCTGAAGACCTGGCATGCCCTCGCCCACGCCCTGGACACCCCGATCGACGAGCTCTTCAGCACCTTGTGCCGCGGGCACGACCTGCCCGGCCCGACCCGGGACTGACTCCCCGTCCGGGCAGCTGTCGCAGATCACCCGAACCGGCGAGACCTCCTCGAATGCGCGATCACGCTTTCGCACTCCAGTAGCACCGTACGAGGCTGACCGGGCGATCCGACAGAGCTGCTGCCACGGATCCGGCGTGTTGGCTGGCAGGTTCGCCCGCATGCGCTCCACACCTCCTCCCCCGGCCCGGCGCTGGGACGGCAGCCTGGTCAGCCACCGCGTGCGCCGTTCCCTGCACGTCTCCCCTGACGGCGTCAGCCGACTCCTGCGCTGCGGCCAAAGCGCCCGGTGCCGCGAGTGCGGCAACCGGATCGAGTGGTACCACCGGGGCACTCAGCGGCAGCCTGTCCGCCTTCATTCGCACGAACTGCCGGCCGCCTGGGTACCCGCCTCGTGCCGCTGGCACGTCAGTTCCGGTGTCGCCTACCCGGCTGGAGACGGCAGTAGCTGGTGCCGTCTGCCGCACGCCGTCGTCTGCCCCGCCCGAGACGCTCCCCCGACCCCTCCCGAACTGGCCGGGCTGCGCCGGTCGCTGGCCGTGCACACCCGTCGCCTGATCGACGCCGGCTCCTTTACCCCTCCCCCGGCCTCGCCGGGCGGCCCGGCACCTCAGTCGGCCGTCTGCCGCCCGGCCCGGCCCGTCGTGCAGCTGCTGTACATCCGCTACCTCGCTGTCCGGCCGGTGGACGAGATCCAGTGCGTCGCCCAGACCCGGCGCCGTCACCGCTGCACCAGTACTCTGCTCTCTCCCGATGCCCCGGTCGGCACCTGGACGCTGGTCCCGGCCATCGCGACGAGCGGTCAGCTGGCCCTCCCCACCACGGTTATGGCCATCTACGACCTCGGCAGCATCCCGTACGCCGAGCAGCTGCGCTGGCGCGCTCAGCGCTGCCTGCAGCACGCCGCCATCCCCAGGCCGCCGACCTGGCAGTGGCCGACTGGGAGCCCTTCGACCCCTTCCGCCACCACGAGCACATCCACAACCGCCTTCCCACCCGCACCCGACGCCCAGGCCCCACGGGCAGGGCAGACGTGGCAGGCCGCCCATGACGCCCTTCCATGTCGTCGAGATCACCCTGCCCAGGCCCGCCACCCACACCGAGCTCCGGCACACTCGCGAAAGTGTCCGGCTGTCCGCCAACGCGGACCGCTCCTGGTTGTGGCGTCCAGAGCGGGCCCAGCCCTGGCGGTTCCCTGCACGTGCTACGGCGCCAGCTGCGCACCCAACTGCCGATCGACGCCCTGACCACGCACTACCCGGACCGGCGCGGCCAGGTTCCGCTCAACATCGCTCTCAGCCCCTCGGCCGATGCTGCCCTCCACCGGATCGCAGCAGTCCTCGGGCAGCGGCCGCAGGAGGTGCTCAGCCAGTGGGTGACCGCGGACCTTGCCCGGCATGCGCCGCAGGAACGTGCTCGACGCCTGGAGAACCGGCTCGAGAGCCTGCTCGTCCACCACACCCTCGAAGAAGTCCTGGTGTGCGCGGCCCGCGTCCATCCCAGCCGGCGTCACCACTGCATTCCGGCAGCGCAGTGAGCTCATCCTGCAAGCTGCGCCCTGCCGGGACGGCAGTGGACACCGCTGTACTCACTCTTCTCCCCCCGATGCTTCTCTTCTCTTTCGCGGAGCCCTTGTTGCACACACCTACCGACGAACAGGCGCACGCTGCCGACGTTTTCCGGACCGGTCACCATCTCGTCCTGCAGGCCGGCGCCGGGACCGGGAAGACCAGCACGCTCGGCCTGCTCGCGGCCAGCACCCGCCGCCGCGGCCGCTACCTCGCCTTCACCAAGAGCATCGCCCAGGACGCCACGACCCGCTTCCCCCGCACGGTGCAGTGCAGGACTGCCCACGCCATGGCCTACGCCGCACTCGGCCACCGCTACACAAGTCCGCTCAACAGCCCCCGTCAGCCGGCCTGGAAGACCGGCCAGGCACTCGGCATCACCCGCCCGGTCCGCATCGGCCAACACGAAATCAGCACCAGGACGCTCTCCCACACCGTGCTGCGCGCCGTGACCCGCTACTGCTACTCCGCCGACCGCACCCTGGACCACCGCCACGTGCCGCACCTACGCGGCCTCGACACCGCCGACGAACAGTCCCAACTCGCCCACGAGCTCCTGCCGTTCGCTCGGAAGGCCTGGGCCGACCTGCACAACCCCGAGCAGGGGATCATCCGCTTCGAACATGATCATTACCTGAAGATGTGGGCCCTGACCGAGCCCAGAATCGAGGCCGACTTCCTCTTCCTCGACGAGGCCCAGGACACCAACCCCGTCCTTGAGAAGGTCTTCAGCGCCCAATGCCATCATGCTCAGCTCGTCATGGTCGGCGACTCCGCCCAGGCCATCTACGGCTGGCGCGGCGCCCGGGACGTGATGACCGGCTTCAACGCCACCCCTCTCACCCTCACCCGCTCCTTCCGCTTCGGCCCCCTCATCGCCGAGGAAGCCAACCGGTGGCTCGCCCTCGCCGACGCCCCCATCCGACTGACCGGCACCCCAGCCCTCGCCACCGACGTCGGCGCGCTCGACCGTCCCGACGCCGTGCTGTGCCGCACCAACATCGGCGCCATGGCCGAGGTCATGCGCCTGCTTGCCGCCGGCTTCCGCGTCGCCCTCACCCGGGGAGGACAGCAACTGGCCCAACTCGCCCTTGCTGCCCGCGATCTCAAGAACGGCCGCCGCACCAGCCACCCCGAATTCGTTCTCTTCCCGTCCTGGGGCGAACTACAGGACTATTCCGCACACGACCCGGCCGGACGCGACCTTCAGCCCTTCGTCGACCTCGTCGACACCCACGGAATCGACGCCATCCTCGCCGCCGTCGACCAGCTCACCGACGAGACACACGCCGAGGTCACCGTCTCCACCGCCCACAGCGCCAAAGGCCGCGAGTGGCCCACCGTCCAGATCGGCAACGACTTCCCGCCCCCCCCAACGACACCGACCAGCTCGACGACCAGGGCCGCCCCATCCCGGAACCCATCACCGACACCGACGCCCGCCTCGCCTACGTTGCCGTCACCCGCGCCCGCCACCAACTCGACCTCGGCGGCCTTTCCTGGATCAACGCCCGCCCCACCGCCCCGAGCTCACCTCTGCCGCCCGGACACGCTTGACGTCGGAGAGGAGCCCGACCGGGGCGGCGGCCCGGAACCGCCTGACCCGGCAGTCGGCGCAGCAGGCGCTACAGGTATCCGGGCGGTCCGCCAGGCAGGCCGCGGACGGTGGAGTCCAGGAAGCTGAGGACCATGCGGACGGTGTCCCTGCTGAACCACTCAAGTCGCTGCCGATTGTCCCGTTCCTTTTCGACCTCATCGACGTCTTGTTGATCTGCTTCGAGGGTTTCCTGGATGTGGAAGGTGGTCTTGGCCCAGTTCCGGAAGTTGCCGTGGCATGCGACGTCGTTCACCCACAGCAGGTCCTCTGCAGGGACGCCTTGCCACAGCTTGTGGTACCTGGCCATGACGGCCAGGACTTCGTCGGGAGTGAGGGGGTGATACTGCTGGAAGAGGGCGATCCGCGAGGCGAGGGCGGGCCGGCTGCGGATGCGCCGCAGGCAGTTCTCTCCGCCGACGAGGACGAGCGTGAACCTCTTGGCGTCCCAGAGGGTTCGCAGGTAGTCCAGGGCCTGGTTGGTCAGTCCCTGAGCTTCGTCGCAGACGAGCACGCGGTCCTGTTCTGAGAACGCCTTGCGCAGCAGCAGGTCGTAGTCGTCGATGTGGCTGGGTTCTTCACCGGGCAGTTCCAGCAGGCGGAAGAGTGTGGAGCACAGCGCGGTGAGGCTGGCGCCCTTGCGGCATTCGAGCCAGAGGGTGTGCGGGGCGAGGTCACGCAGGCTGGTGTTGACGGCGAGGGTTTTACCGAGGCCCACGTCTCCGTGGATGCACACCATCGCTTTGCGTTGAGTGCCGATTGCAGGTGTCGTTGGGTCAGGCGGGAGGCCGTGGTGGGCACGAGGCTGGCGCCGACCAGTCCCAGGTAGTGGTCGTCGGCAGGCGGGTTGGTGTCAATCAGTGTCTTCATGGGCGGTGTCCTCGTCCGGTTCGGTGGCGGATGCGTCCCAGGAGGGGGAAGGGCTGGGGAGCCTGGGGGCAAGGGGCTGCGGGCTGTGATCCTTGGAGGGCGGACGGCTGGCAGGGTGATCGTCGGAGGGCGCTTGCCACGACGGGGAAGGATCGGGCAGCGGAATGAGGTCGGTGCGGGCTTCTCGGGCGATCTCTTCACGGTGCTGGCCGCGCAGGAGTTCGTCGGCCTGCTCCTGGGTGAGGTCGTGGACAGGCCGCGGGACGGTGGGCACGGTGTCGGCCTCGAAGCGTTCTTGACGATGGCGTTCGACTCGTTTCAGGGTCGTCCGCAGGCGGCTGGCTTGGTTTCGGGCGGCGCGCCGTACTTCGGCTCTTTGCTCCGGGCTGGCGGCGTTCTGCAGGATGGCCGGGCCCAGGTAGGTGTAGTCCTTGGCGGCGTAGACGTCGATGACGTCGAGGTGGTTGGGCATGTAGCGCAGCCGTACCTTCATGCCCTTGCGGCCGTTCATGAAGGGAGCGATGTAGCGGCGGGGTCCCCAGTGGATACCGTCGCCGTTGATGGTGTACGGCCGTTCGAGGTCCTTGAGGGTGTAGGTGTGCAGTTCGGCCGGGTTGACGTCGTAGATGGGGGTGAGGTCTTCCTCCCACAGTTGGGCAGGTGTGCGCTTCTGTTTCGTCAGAACGTGCTCGTAGTTCCACTCGTGAACCCACTGCAGGAGGTGCCGGATGAATGCTTCGTAGGTGAGGAGCTTTTCGTCGGGGTCGATGCGGGTGCGGCTGTTCTTGCGTGTACGGCGGCTCGTGCTGGGGGCTTCGGTGTAGCCCGGCAGAGTGACGAAGAACATCTGTTTGACGGCTTCGTTGACGGCTTCGACTGTTCCCTTCTGCTCGGGGCTGTAGGGCGGTAGGTCGACGCGGACGACGCCGAAGACGCCCATGGCCGCTTCGACGCTCTTACACAGGAACTCCTTGGCTCGGTCGACGCGGACCAGCTTGGGGACACCGCCGAAGGCGCCGAACTGGCCTCCGCGCTGTAGGGCGGCCCGTGCTGCGACGAGGACGTTTTCCTGGCTGGGGGTTTGGGCGGAGACGCACAGGCCGCAGATGACCGTTGTGGTGCAGTCCACGAACCAGGTGACCCACGGCTTGCAGCGGTGTCCGTTGACGTTGACCCACACGCTGGCTTCGACGTGGTCGGCTTCCCAGGCGTCGTTACGGAAGCCGGGCGGGCGGTTGAAGTGCACGTCGAAGGCCCGGCGGGCGCGTTCGCCTTTGCGTAGCCCGGCGAGGAAGCCGGGGGTGAAGTGGGTGGTGACGGCGCGATAGAACGTGGCGTAGGACGGCGGTTCGGCGCCGAGACGGCTTTCCTTCTTGAGTTCGCGGTAGGCGGCGGCGATGTTGCCGCAGTAGCGGGCGACGGCGTCGCGCATCTCCTGGGTAAGAGTGAAGCTGTCGCGGGGCTTGGGGGTGTAGACGCCGTTGTTCTCGGCGGCGTTGTCCATCCAGCGGCGCACGGTGCGCTTGTCGCAGCCGAAGGCGTCCGCGACGACTCGGAGGTGTTCGCTGGAGTAGGTGCCTTGCTGCTTGAGGTACATCAGACGGCTGATGCTCGCTCGGCGCAGGTCGATGTCGCGTTCACGTGGAGTCTCGCCCATCTCAGGCTCTCCTGTCGATTCCACAAGGGGTCGGGTGCTGCGCAGCATTGGGTTAGGCGGGGGCGATGCTGAGCAGGCCGGGCGCCGTAGGACTGGGCGCGACCGATGCCGCGGCAGATGGCGGCGGTCAGGGCGGCGGGGTCGGTGATGCGGGCGTGGCCGTCGAACTGGGTCAAGCGGTGGTAGGGGGCGTCGGGGTGGGCGGAGCGTGGGGGGCATTCGAAGGTGCAGGGGGTGAGGCTGGCGTCTTCCAGGTCGAGGCCGGCGCCGGTGGCGCGGCGCTGGGCGCCGCGGATGTTCGAGTCCCGCCTGCTCGGCACCCTCGTTCCCTACGGCACCGTGATGGAGCTGACCGGCATCCTCACGCAGGCGGGACCCTCCGCCCTGATCACGCTGGAGAGGTTGGACCCCGCCGAGGACATCGTCGTTTCGTGCGGCGAGCGGCGTTTCCGCCTGGTGATCACCCAGGACATGGTCGTTGAACTCTGCCAGACATCGCAATGCAGCCACAGCATGATGAACTGGGCCATCACCCGTTGCTCTGACCACCTCGGCGACTGCACCCCAGAACTCCTTGACGCCATGGCCGGAGAGTGGGGCTACGCAACGCACGATGAGGCGCAGGGAGATATCTCCCGGTATGGATCCGACCTTGAGAGTGCTCTCCTCATCAGAGCCGCCGTCGCGCAGGGCGCGTACGCGCAGGTCAGCCGGACACTGCTCCATGCCTGCTTTGAGGACCCAGACGTCATTGACGAAGTCTGCTGGTCCGAGACGGACGCGACGGCTATGCGAGAGAGCATCGAGCGCGATCGTCTGCGCCTTGAAGGCGTGGCGCGCAGGACCGTGGCTGCCCTCCGCGCCGCCGGGACTTGACCATGTGGCCGACCACTGGACGGTCAGGACACCAGCCCTCTGACAGAGGGCTACGCGCCCCGCTTCTGCTCGAAGAAGTGCTGGGGCCGTGACATCAAGCGCCCCGGTACCGACCGGGACACCACGTCCCCGTGGCACCGTCGCAGCCTTGGCCACGCACCCTCGGTCAACGCGCAGCACAGCCCTGACGGCCCCTGACGGCCCCACAGGGCGCTGGTACGGTCCCGGCATGGACGCCGCCCAGGCTCAAGCCTTCACAGTGCCTCTGACCGCCGCCGAGCTGGACCAGGTCCAGCGCGCCGCGGCGGTCGCCGGCCAGAGCATCGACGACTTCATGCGTACCGCCGTCCTGCGGGCCGCGAACGACCCGTTCATCGCCGCGCTCGAGCAGGCCGCCGACACGATCGCCGCCCGTGACCGGATTCAGTACGACTACGCCACGAGGCCTTCGCCCGCGCCCGAGACTTCCTCGTCCGCATCCTCGACACGGCCGACCCTGACCACCGGCACCTGGTGTGCAGCCTCTCGGCAACGCCGGAGCTGGGCGTCCACGTATCGGCGGCCTCACTCGTTGTACTGACCGCCGTCATATCGCTGACGGAGAAGACCGAGCCGACCTCGGGACGTACGCGCACCGCACAGCAGCCGGCCCCGTCCTCCGCGGCCTCCCCGTCCACCGCCCAGCAGCGCGTCGTGGGTGTGAGCCGTTCCGGTCATCGTTCCCGGCCGCTCGGGGGACGCGAGGACGGCCTTGGGCGCCTCTCTCGCCACGCGGGGGCATCCCTGGTCCCACGCAGCGGGGAAGCCGAAGGGCCTGCCCCGCCCTCAGACGGGAGAAGCTGAATGGTCATGCGAGCGGCCCGGGCGGCGCGGCACCGGTGGGTGGCGACGGTGATGGCGGGAGCGGGTTGCCTGCTCGGGGCGGTGCCGGCCACGGCCGTCCAGACCACCGAGGTGCACTGCCCCGCCGACGACCTGCAGCAGAAGATCAACGACGCCGCCCCGGGGTCGACGCTGCAGGTGTCAGGGACCTGCGTCGGCAACTTCATCATCAACAAGAACCTGAACCTGATCGGCGTCCGGAACGCGGTCCTCGACGGCGGCGGGACAGGCGCCCCCGTGACGGTCGACTACGGCGGCTTCCACGTGCAGCTGACAACCCTGACCATCACCAACGGCATCGGCAACGGCACCAATGGCGGCGGCATCTCCAACCTCGGCGGCACACTGACGGTGATCCGCTCCACCGTGCGCAACAACTCCGTGTCCAACAACGGCGGCGGCATCAACAACGACAACGGCGGCACGCTGACGCTGGACCACACCACGGTACGCGACAACTCCGCGGGGAACGCCGCTGGCGGGATCATCAGCAACGGCACCCTGAAGCTGATGAGCTCCACGGTGAGCGGCAACAGTGCGTCATTCGTGGGCGGCATCTACAACTACGGCGGCACGCTGACGCTGAACAGCTCCACAGTGAGCAACAACACCGCGACAGCCAGCGACACCGGCGGCATCTTCAACTACACCGGCAGCACGCTGACGCTGAACAGCTCCACAGTGAGCAACAACACCGCGACGACGGACGGCGGCGGCATCTACAACATTGGCACGGCGACGCTGGACCGCTCCACGGTACGCGGCAACACCGCGGGGAACACCGGCGGAGGCATCCGAAACGACGGTAGCGGCTCGATGTCACTGACCCGCTCCACGGTCGTGCGCAACACCGCGAACGGCGGCCCCAACAGCGGCGGCGGCATCTTCAACACTACCGGCAGCACGGTGTCGCTGGACGGCTCCAGGGTACGCTTCAACGTCCCGGACAACTGTGCCCCGGAAGGCACCATCACCGGCTGCACCGGCTGACCTCTCCACCCCCCGTCTGCAGCCCGACATCGAGTGAGGCGTGGCGACCGTGCACCACTGGACCGGCCTGGAGGCCAGGGCCCTGCGGCTCGCCCTGCGACTGAGCAGCCAGGGGTCAGCGGGTGCGGACGCGTCCGAACAGCAGCCGCTCGGCCGCGAGCGCGGGTCTCGCGGTCGCGGGCGACGGTGAAGCCCTGGGACAGGGCTTGGGTACCACAACAACTACACGGTGCACGTCTGCCAGCAGGCGAGGAAGCTCCGCACCCAGGACTCGTATTCCCAGGCCCGGGGCCCGGAGGCGGTGACGCGGCGCCGGGCCCTGGTCACCGTGGTGGTCATCTCGGATAAGAGCGTCTCGAACCGCAGGTGGACGGCGGCGTCCGCGCGGCCGAGCGCGGTGTCAAGGATGGCCGAGGCCTACACCCGCACGACCGACAACAGCCCCGCGGCCGTGGAACTCACCGCCGACGCTGGAACAGGCGGTGACTGGCCGGGAGTTGGACAGCGGCCACGCTCAAAGGGTACCAAGATCAGGTAGGCGGCAGCTCGCCGCCCTGTAATCCCTCGGTCTGCGGACAGCCTCCTGACCCGGTGGCTCGGCCGGTTCAAGGCCCCCGAGCTGGACGAGAAAGGTCTGTATCTCTTCGCCCGCTCGACCGCCCTGCCAGGTGATCTCAAGCGCGACCAGGGCGCCGTGCTCGGTCCGCTGTCGGCCCAGCACTCCTATGCCGGCGCCCGCTCCGTCTTCACCCAGCTCGACATCCCCCGCCGCGTCGCCCAGCTCGACCTGTCTCTCGCGGTCGTCACCGAGATGTCCGGGAAGCTGGAGATCGCCGCCCGCAACTACGAGACCCTTGCCGTCGATGACCGGCTCTCCCGGCGCGACCGCGCAAGGGCCCGGCTGTGGGTGGTGACCGCGCTGAGCAAGGACGGAAACCACGACTGTGCGACCCGCGTCATGCAGGCCGCGACCCGCGACTTCGAGGACCTCTCGGAACCCGACGACTGGTCGGTGGCCCACCAGAAACTCGCCCTCGCCCGCCGCGGCGCTGGCGACCTCACCCAGGCCCTGCACTTCATCGACATCGCCCGCAACAGCGGGACCACCGAATCACCGATGCAACGCGTGCGACTGGACACCGCTCATGGCCACATCCTGCTCTCCGACGCGGCAACCCGCGATGATGGACCCCTCGTCCTCGACCGGGCCGCCAGGACAGCCGCGCAGTACGGACTCGTGCACCAACTGCGCAGCACCGAGGGCATCAAGGCCATGACCGAGGGGCCGACCGGCCCCCGGCAACGGTGACCAGGAAGACAAACGCCTGAGCGACAACCAGCAGACCAACACCGAGGACCAGTGGCGCCAGGCCAAGCTGATCTGGGACCACCACCAGATGCAGCACGAGCTTCGGCCCGTCGACGCAGCGATCGGACTGGGCAGCCACGACCTCGGCGTCGCCGCCCACGCCGCAGAGCTGTATCGCTCCGGGCTCTTGACGACCCTGGTGTTCACCGGCAGAAACAGCCCCACCACCGCCAAGGCCTTCCCGCGCGGGGAGGCCGTCCACTTCCGCGAGCACGCCGTCGACCTCGGCGTCCCCGCCGAGGCGATCCTGCTGGAACCGAACGCGGCCAACACTGGACAGAACATCACCCTCTCGCGTGAGGTCCTCGCCGCCGCCGGTGTCCACCCCACGACGGTGCTGCTGGTCTCCAAGCCCTATATGGAAAGGCGATCGTTCGCGACCGCCCGCAAGCTGTGGCCCGACGCCGAGATCCTCTGCGCGTCGGCGCCGCTGGAGTTCGACGACTACCTGAAGAGCATCGGCGACGAGAAGCCCGTCCTGGACATGCTCGTCGACGACCTCCAGCGGGTCATCGAGTATCCGAAGCTCGGTCTCGCCATCGAGCAGAAGGTCCCGCAGGACCTACATGCCGCGTACGAATCCCTCATCCGCGACGGCTTCACCAGCCGCCTCATCACCCCCTGACCCGCCCGAGCCGGGCAGGTTGTGCGCCATCCACCAGCCGAACTTCCTGCCCCGGCCGACCACGCCAGCCAAGCTGCTCGCGGCGGACTACCGGATCGTCCCGGACGACATGCAGTTCACCCGCCGCGACTACCAGCACCGAGCCCGCCTCGCCGACCTCGACGACCCGTCCCGCCAGCAGCGGCTCACCACGGCCGCACCGTGGTCGCCCGTCACGAACGGCTCAGCGGCCGGGGTGAGTCCCGCCTGGTCCTGGACCATTACCTGCAGGCTCTCCTGCGCAAGCCAGGAGCCTTTCCCGGAGCGAGTGCCCTCGAACAGGCCAAAGCCGCAGGGAAGTTCACCCCCGTCCACGAAGCCTGGTGGACTGCGGCCCGCGCCGCCCACGGCGAAGCGGCCGGCACCAGAGCGATGACCGAGGTGCTGCTGCTGGGCCGTCACAGGGAACACGAACACGTCGCCGCCGCACTCGCCGCAGCCCACCGGGCTGACGCCCTGACCGCGGACGCCGTCGCGCTCAAGGCCCGCAAGCTCGCCGAAGGCGAGACCTTCACCGAGCCCGCAAAGCCCACCAGAAGCCGTTCCGTCCAGTCGCAGGAGGAGACGGGCGGCACGGTCACGTTCCTGTCCGACTGGAACCTGTCCCACCTCCCTCCCGACACCCGGCCGCTGCCGTCGGTGGCCCACTACGACCAGCTCCGGCAACGGCACGGCCGCACGGCCGGCGAGAAAGAGGGATCACGACACGCAAGATCGCGGCACCCCCCGAGTCCTGCGGACCCCACCATCCCGGAGGTTGCGCCGAGCATGAACGCGGCCTGCGCATCATCAACCTCGTCCCACACCCGCCGCCTGTTCAGGCCCGGCGTCACGGCTTTTGGGGAGCGCGTCGTTCAGGGCACGATGTGGAATGTGAGTTCGGTGGTTGTCTCGTCCACGGTGTGCCCGTGCACGTAGCCGCGGCTTGCCGCGTAGCTCCCCGTGCCGCCGTTGATCGAGAGGTTGAAGTCGCGGGGCGGGGGGGCATAGGGAGCGAAGCCCTGGACCGTGATGTCACCGTCGCTGAGGGCGAAGGTGATGGAGCACTGCAGAGTGCCGGTGCTCGCTCCTGTCTCGAGGCGGACAATGGTGCAGCCTCCACCGCCGGAGCCGACCCTCTCGTCGTCGCGGAAGAGGTCGTTGGCGAGCGTGAACCCGTTGCCCTGGGCATCGCCCGAGCCGTTCGGTGTGAACTGAGTGGTCTTCGCGACCAGTGACAGCACCCGCTCGCCCTGCTGGCCGTCAGCCACGGATGAGGCGGCAGCAGCTGAAGCCAGCGGAGCGCAGAACACAACCGCACCCAAGGCTGCCACGGAACTCCGACCGAGCAATCCGAAATTACGCATGCCGAGACACTCCTAGCAGATCGAGGGCAAAACGGCACTTCCGACCGTGTGACTTCCGCTTATCCGGTCAGAGTTGATCACGAAAAGATCGATGTATCGAGGAACCTCACAGCGCCGTTCGGGTGGTATCGGGGCCTGAGGCTCGCCCGACGAAGCACCCGTTGGATTCGTGCGGGCACGCGGTGCGGATGTATCGCGCCGCTGAGCCGAAGCCCCTGATCCGCCGCACGGCCGTCGGCCGGTCCCCGACGCCTATGAAGGGATGTTCCGGCTCTCATCATGACCAAGCGGACGGCGCCGCAGCACTCGAGTGACACGGAAAGCCACTGACATTGATCCTGGTGCTCGCCGCCAGACGACTCCCGAAGTCACCTCGAAACGACTCCCTCACAAACCGACACAGCCGGCGATGCTTTTGACGGCGCGGTGGGTCATGTGGAGCTGACGCCCGATGGAACGGCGGCCGTGGCCGGCTCCCAGCAGCGCGTGGACCGTGGCGTTCCGGGCCCGGACCCGGTCGGCGAACCCGCTCGCTCCGCCATGAAGAGTCCGCCTTCTCCTCGGCCGGCGCCGGTTCGTCAGCCTCCCCCTCGCAATCGGGGACCAGGACGCGAAGCAACCGGCGGTGGCGGGCGACAGCCCGCTCGGCGGCCTGGCCGAGGCCGTGCCACACATGCCGGCGGTCGGCGACCTGCGCCGCCTGTGGTGCCCCGGCTGTGGCGCCCTGCGCGAAGAACGGCGCACGGTCCCGGCAGACGACCTCGATCCCGGGTCGCTTCGCCAGCCATGCGGCCAGGCTGGACGCCTCCCGGTCAGGCAGCAGATCCACCGGCCGGCGGTCCCGACGCCGACGAGCACCGTGCCGTAGACCCGCCCTTTGCGCGGGGCGTACCCATCAACCCCCACCACCCGCGGGGCCGGGACTTCCGGTTCGGGCAAAGCCTCGAGCAGCCGCAACACCGCGCTGCGGCTGATGGACACCCCGAACACCCGTACCATCCGGGCGCCAGCCCGGCCGGCAAGGGCGAGACCACCGCGGCAAGAGCCGACCGCAACCGCTTCGTCCACCCGCCATGCCGCCGGGTCAGTCCCGGCATCTGCTCAGCGAACATGAACCGAGCACACGAAGACTGCGGACAGAAAAACCGCCGAACTCGCAGTTGCAGGACCACCAGACGTCCCCCACTCGGCACGTCCACAGGAAACCGCAGGCAAGAGCTGCGCACCCGGGTCGACCCGCTCCCACAGTCCGGGCATGCCGCCCCGGCCGCCGTACTGCAGACGCCGACGCGTACCGCCTCGCGGCTCACGTCCAGCGACAGCACCGACACGTCCGCGATGGACGGCAACAGCAGACCCTCCAGACGCGGCGCCACCTCTCCCACAACGCCGCACTGACGACCACACCAAGACCGGCCCTGATCATTTCCAGGCAACTTCCCCAAGCCCGGCCGCAGCGTCAGCCGTCACTCAGCATGCGCGCATCACGGAAAGCGAGCCAGAACCAAATTGGCTCTGGCCGCAGTTCCGTGAACTCACGAAGGACGCGTGTGGACAGGCGGTGCGTGAAGTTCAGAGAGCCCCGGGGTGGCCCGTGGCGGCGAACTGACCAATGACATCGTGAAGTTGCTCAAGGAAGTCGCGCAGACTGGCGGCCACGGCATAGAACTCGTCGTTCCAGGATGCAGTCCTGGACTTGTGGACCGTGCCGTTGGCCGCGAGAGCGAAGAGATTGCCGCCGCCGTCGCTCCCGAAGACGATTCCATGATCGCCATTCTCGAGGGGAACCGTGCCGTACTCGTCCAGGTGCGCAGTCACGGTAGAGGGCGGGTGGATGAAGTACCCGTTGCCGATGTCGGGCAGAGACACGCTGTCGATCACGGCGAAGAGCGACAGCAGGGCCACACATTCCGACCGGTGGTTCGTCAGGAGGGTGACCGCGTCCCGCGTCTCATCGTCGGCCAGCGCCACCTCGTTGTCCCCCGCGGGGTAGCCGTGCGTCTCCTCGAAGGTTTCCATCAGCTGGCTCACGCCTTGTGAAACCTGCTGACACCACGCATGCAGCCAGGATGAATCGAGGTCACGCTCAGGCATGCATGAGTCCTCTCGAATCCGTGGGTGCACGCCCCTTGCGTGCGGCCTCACCATCTCATGGGCGGATCAGGATGCGGGTGCGGAGGAGGTTGAATGAGGCCCGGCCATACATCGCTCGCTTGAGCGTTTTGACACGGTTCACGTTCCCTTCGACAGCACCGGAACTCCACGGCAGCGTGAGTCCGGCAGTGACGGCGTCGAGGTCCTGGCGGAGGAAGCCGGCGAAGCCCTGCATCGGCTTCGGTGCGTCCCGTTCGGCCTGGCGGATCCACTCCAGCAGCAGGAATCCGCGCCGGTGACGCACCAGATCTGCGAAGGCCCGGGCGAGGTCGCAGGCCCGGGTGATGTCCGGGCAGGCGAGCCGGACCTGAAGGAGGCACTCGTCCTGGCTTTCGGTGAGCGTCTCCCGGGGCCGCATGATCCACGAGGTGATCTTGCGAGGGCTCGGGATGTCGGCCCGGATCGGTTCGGCGGTGCCCGCGCGGAGAGCGGCGAGGTGTTTGCGGACGACCTGGCGGCTGCCGCGGTAGCCGCGAGCCTGGATCTCCAGGAACAGCCGGGTGCCGCTGACCTGGCCTTGCGCCTCGGTGAAGCGAGCGTTGAGGTATGCCTTGAAGGGCTCCAGGACGCCGTTGGGGCGGCGGTCGCGGGCGGAGGCCGGCAGCTCGTCGAGGTCGGTGTCGCGAAAGCGGCGCACGGTCTTGCGGTCGAGGTTCAGCCGGCGGGCGATGGCGCTGATCGTCCAGCGTTTCTCCAGCAGGCGGTGGATGTCCTCGTAGCGGTGGCGGGTGCGTTCGATGATCTGGGTGCGGGGCAGTTCCGCGGGCGGTAACAGCATCGGGGCCGCCTCCGGCACCTCGGTGACCGTCTCGTCCTCGGCACGTTTGCGCAGGCAGTCGCGGTGCTGGTGGCAGGTCTTCTCCACCGCGGCGGACAGGTTCTGCAGCAGGTGCCAGCGATCCGCGACTTCGAGGGCATTGGGGGCAGCTTCCTTGACCGCCTTGGTGTAGGCAGTGGCCCGGTCCCGGCAGATGATCTCGACGCCGGGATGCTCGGTGAGCCAGGTCGCGAACGTCTCGGAGGTGCGGTCGGGCAGTACGTCCACGACCCGGCCGGCCTCGACGTCGACCAGCACGGTGCCGTAAGTGCAGCCCTTGCGGAAGGCAAACTCGTCCACCCCCAGCACCCGCGGGGCACGGTCCGGCACCGTCGGCGCCGTCGGCGCCGTCAGCAGCCTGAGCAGCCGGGTTCGGCCCGCGGTCAGCCGCAGTCGGCAGCACAGCCGTGCGGCGGGACGGCCGCCGAGCTCGATCGCGATCGACCGCAGCCAGCTCGCCAGCCCGGTACTGGACCGGCGGTAGCGCGTGGACAGACCCGGTACCTGCTCGACGAACGTCGTACGGGAACAGCTCTTGCGGTCGCAAAAGTACCGGCGCACCCGCAGCCGGACGATGACTCGGCGTGAACCCAACGGCCGCTCATCCAGGGTGCGTTGATACGTGCTGTGCACGCGGCGGGCCTGCTTGCGACAGTTCGGGCACCGGCCGGGACGGGCCGTCGAAACCGCCTCCACCACCAGGATGCCGGAGGAGTCGCTCATCCCCTCCACCCGCACATCGATCCCGGGAAACAGCACATCCTCAACCGCCTTGCTCGCCACGGCAGGAAGTACGCTGCCGAAACGATCCCGCGTTCCTACTGCTGACCTGGGGATTCACGGAACTGCGGCCAGAACCGATTTCAAGAATCGCCATCATGGTCGGCGCTTTGTGGTCGGGGGTCTGGTCGGGCCCCGCGGGTTTCCTCAAGCGCAACCGAAGGTCTCGGCCGGAGACCGCCACGGCCGCGGAAGGAAACATCGCATGAGCAGCGCCGCACGGAGCACTCCGGCGACGGGGCTGTCGCCAGCCCCGCTGAGCCCCTGGCCCACCAAGTGCTGGCTGCACTCGCCCAGCACCGCATCGCCACCACCAGCCAGTTGCGCCGGATGCTGCGCCCGGACGGCACACGACAGCTGCTGTCCCGCGTTCTGAACAGGCTGCGCTCCGACGGCTTCGTCGACTGCACGGTGCTGCCGGACGCGAACCGTACCCGCACCAAGGCCTGGTACCTCACGCAGGAAGGCGCGCGGCTGACCCGGGACCTGCCCGTCCTGCGGGGGCGGCCGCCCTACCCCATCACCTCCACCACGGCAGCGTCGCTGAAGACCCCGCACACGCTCGCCGTCGTGCGCACCCACCTCGCCTTCGCCCAAGACGCCCGCCGGCTCGGTCACGAGCACGGCTCCTGGGACTGGACCCCCAAGGTGTCCCACTCCATCGGCGAGGGCGAACGGATCGTCGCCGACGCCCTCATGCACTACACGGTCGTCGAGAGCGAGCACCGCCGAAAGCTCCGCGCGTTCGTGGAAGTCGACCGCAGCACCATGAGCAGCGAGCGGCTGGCCGTGCAACTGATCGAGTACGCCCGCCTGTTCCAGTACGAGGCCCAGCCCGCCGGCCGACGGAGGCAGGCGCCCGTAGGTCCTGCCTGGCTGCGCTGGTATCCGGTCTTTCCCCGCGTGCTCTTCGTGCTCACCGGTGCCTCCCGGGCCAGGCTGGAGAATCGGATGAGCGATCTGCAGGCGATGGTTACTCACCACCCGCTCGTAGCGGCCCTCGCCCACGAAGCCCGGCTGGGAGCCGCCGTGCTGGAGGACCTTGAGCAGCACGGCCCCGCTCAAGCCGTGTGGATACCGTTGGCCGGCGGCAAGCCGTGCGCGTGGACGGACTGACGCACTCCGCGCGTGTTGGCAGGGGACGATGGCCAGCCCCCGAGACGCTGGCTCCTCGAAGGCGAAACCCCTGGGGGCGTGGTGAGCGGTCGAGAGGGGCGTCCGGGCTGCAGTTGCTGACCGATCTCGGCCGACCGGCGCAGCTCGTAGCAGACCGGTTCGCTCACGGCGAGCGGGCTCCTATTCGTCCGGGACGCGGGCTTCACCGAGATCGCTCCAGGCTCCCGCACGGTGGTCGCGGACCACCCGGCGCTGCTGTCAGAGCCGGCCTGCCGCCGCTGAGGCCTACGCGGTCGCGTAGTCGTGGAAGCCCCGGCCGGTCTTCTTGCCGAGCAGACCGGCCTCGACCGCGCGCACCCTCACCGCTCAACTCGCCGAGCCCAAGCGGCGGCACCGCGACGAGGTCCAAGCCCTGAGGCAGGCCCCTGGAAGCCGCCCAGAGCGAGAACCTCGAACTGCGGCGCCGCCTCGGCCCCCGGCACACCACCCATCCCGAAGCATCCTGACGGCGATCTTCTGCCGCAGTCCGGCCTCAGCGAGGCGCCGCGACCGAAGAGGTGCGCCAGGCTCGCCCGACCTCGGCGGCCGGAAATGGCGTCCGCTTGCTCTCGGTGAGCAGACGACGGGCGAATTCGCCGAAGACCACAGCAGCTCGGGAATGCCGGTCGATGATCGCGGCGATCTCGCGCGGGACGCCATCGGGCCGGTGGCCGGCGATCCACTCGCGCAGGAACGCCTCGTGTTCCATCCCGCCGCGCAGGCCATCGGGCAGGTGGTGGCGGAGCAAATGACTCGCGGTGTGGCAGCGGTCATACGTGAGATGGTCGGAGAGGAACTCTGCCTCGGCCGCTGACAGTTCGAAGCCGGAGCTCAGGGCGAGTCCGAAGTCCGCGAAGTACAGCAGCCGGCCGTCGGTCAGGACATTGGCGAAGTGGGCGTCGAAGTGGACGAGTCCGTGCGAGCTCATGAAGGCAGTCCCTCGCGAAAGGGCCTCCTCCACCCACGGGTACGGCGAGCCCTCCCCGCCCTCCGGCGCGGCGGTCCGGTAGTCGTGCAGCCAGTCGCCAAGCGTCTGCGGGACGTGTTCCAAGAAGAGCACCAGGCTGGACGAAGATCGGCCGATGGCCTCCAGACGCTCACGCACGGCCGATGAGCCCTCCCAGTGCGCGACCGCACCGTCGATGCCCCCGAACTCGTCGGCGAACCCTTCGGGAGGGGAGTCAGGCAGGATACGCCAGTGGTACATCAGTGGAAAGCCCTCGTACTCGTTCCCGAGGACCCAGTTGGTGGTCATGACGTGCACGGCCAGCTCTCGCCAGGCCCCGAACCCCGCTGAGCCCACCCCATACTGGTAGAACATGGGCAGTCCGAAGAGGTTCGCCGTCGACCGCGTGTTCTGGGACTGCAACTCGGCGTCCGTCAGGGGGACCCGCTTGACGAACACCCGCGTGCCATCGATGTCCAGCTCCGCAGACCTGCCGCCGATGCCGGACCCGAGCGGGGCTGCGGAGGCCACGACCTCGCCGAGCCGACGGTCACTCAGAAGGGTCAGACGCGTGGCCACGGTCCCATACGTGGCGAGCCGCGCGGCATACCGCGGGTCCGGATGGCGCATCGACGACTCCTCAGTGCCCAAAGCCAGAGCTTCGGCGATCTCGCGGACGTGGTCGACCCTATCCGCCGGGGCTGTCGAAGGAGCAGGTGTTCAAAGTCACCTGGCGCGACAACGCTGCCTCAGGCCATGACGTGCCCCCGCCACGAGACCCCCTGATACCGCTCTCTTGCGGACACGACCGCAAACGTTCTCCCTGCACGAACACCCACCATTCAGCCATTTGCCCCGGATACGCTCTGGACCCCCCGCTACCTGGACTCCGCCATCGAGCAGCTGCGCGTCCGGTGCCGGGCACCACGGCGGACGCCCATGCCTGGCGCGCTTCCGGGCTCAGCGAGCACTGTCAGGGCGTGACTGTGCTCGCTGACGGTGCCCATCTCAACTGCGATACGGCGGTGCCGCACCGCAAACGCCCCGGGCGACCTCTGCTGCAGGCCGAGGAGGACGACAACGCCGAGCACCGCAGGGTCTGTGCCCGCGTGGAACATGTGATCGGCCGGATGAAGAA
>NZ_JBEYUW010000024.1:0-30477 GCF_040643735.1 Streptomyces sp. NPDC047085 | reverse complement strand
GGAACAGCTCCCACAACTCGTCCGGCACCAGCCGCTCAACGATCCCCACCACGAACGACAGCCTACCCAGGCAGCCAAATGAGATGAAGTCTAAGTCCAACCCGGGGAGTGCACGATGGCCTTGTCCCAGTCTGACCTGTTGCGGCTGCTGGAGTCACTACGTGCGGCGGATGGAGTCGAGACAATCCGCGTGGTGTGCGAGCGCATTCTGCAGGAACTGATCGAGGCGGAGGCCACCGCCCGGATCGGCGCCGAGTGGAACGAGCACACCGAGTCCCGCACCACCTGGCGCAACGGGCACCGCGAGAAGACGCTGGCCACGCAGGCCGGCGATGTGGAGCTGGCGATCCCGAAGATCCGGGCGGGGAGCTTCTTCCCCTCTCTGCTGGAGCGCCGCCGCCGGATCGACCGGGCCTTGTATGCGGTGGTGATGGAGGCATACGTGCTCGGGGTGTCCACCCGCAACGTCGATGACCTGGTCAAACCCCTGGGCGCGGACACCGGCATCTCCAAGAGCGAGGTCTCGCGGATCTGTGCCGGGATGGATGCGGAACTGACGGCTATCCGTACCCGGCCGCTGGATCACACCCGCTTTCCCTATCTGTTCTTGGACGCCACCTACGTCAAGGCCCGGGTGAACCATCAGATCGTCTCGCAGGCCGTGGTGATCGCTACCGGCGTCAGCGAGCAGGGAAACCGCGAGGTGGTCGGGGTAATGGTGGATGACAGCGAGAGCGAGGCGTCCTGGACCGCGTTCTAACGCAGCTTGCGCGAGCGGGGGCTTTGCGGGGTGTGGTTGGTGGTCTCCGACAGCCATTCGGGTCTGATCAAGGCCATCCACAAGGTCATGTTCGGTGCCGGCTGGCAGCGCTGCCGGGTTCATTTCGTGCGCAACGTCTTCTCGGTGATCGAAAAGGGCACCGGGGAGATGGTCGCCGCGACCATCCGCACCATCTTCGCCCAGCCCACCGCTGAGGCCGTCCGGGCCCAGCTGGATACTGTCGCCGACACGCTCGGCAGACAGTTCCCCAAGGTCAAGACCATGCTGCTGGAGGCGAAAGAGGACCTCACCGCCTTCGCCGACTTCCCCCAGCAGCACTGGAAAAAGATCCAGTCCACCAACCCGCTGGAACGGATCAACCGCGAGATCAAACGTCGCACCAACGTCGTCCAGGTCTTCCCCAACCCCGAGGCCGTCCTACGACTGGCCACCGCAGTGCTGGCCGAAATGCACGACGAATGGATCGCCTTCCCCCGCCGCTACCTCTCCGAAGAGAGCATGGCCACCATCTACGCCACCGCCGACACCGAGGCCCTCCCCGGCACGGCAGGGGGACACGATCGACTAAACCGCTCATGTGCGATGCCGGACCATGTACAGCTCACCCGGCCGCGCGGCAGCCGGGTCAACTCGCCGGGCTGGTCAGGACGCAGTTCGGATAATCGTTGTCCGGATCGCCGACGGCGACCCAGAGCTTCAAGACCTTGCCTTGCCTCAAGGCGCCGTAGGAGTCGGGCCGCCGCTCAACCCTTTCGGGATGATAGGCGTCGACGGGGTGATCGGCGTCGAAGGACACAGCGACGAAGCTTTGCTTCTTGTTGGAGCCTTGCTCCCAGGTGCCTGTTCCGGACCAGGTCAAACCCTCGTACCAGCGGACGGCGACGCAGACTTTGTCGGCGATGAACGTCCCGCGCGGATTCAGCGTGAGGGTGCCGCCGTCGGCATCGGTCCACGTGGTCGCAAGTTCGGCTGGTTTCAGCACGACCGGTTCGCCATCGGGCGGCGGCATGACCGTGAACCTGCCGCAGGCCGTGAGAGCAAGGGCCATGGCGAGCAAGATCAGCGCAGTACGACTGTAACGCAACACACTCCCCCCTCCGCAGGCCGCGTGCGCGACCGGTGGACTCAAGAACCCGCGCCGTACCCTGGCACGGAGTTTGAACATGTTCAAGTCTCAGTCGTCGCGCGGCCAACGCCACGTGAGGAGCGTCGACGTGCAGAAGACTAGAGCCAACCTTCGCGGGGATCTGCGGACCGATTGCGGTGGGCGGAACGGGCGCGTACGCGCCCGGTGCGGCAGCGGCCGCAGCGGGGTTTGCGAGTCAGACCCGCAGGTAGGGCCCCGCCGCCTGCGACTGCGAATGTTCTCCGCCGCTGCCCCACTCCGCCGCTGTGGTTGCGGTACTTCGCTGCCGTACCGCCTCGCGCCTCGTGGACGGCCTCGCCCTCGGGGATGCCCTGCGCGTGGCCCGGAACTCGGGGACGCCCTGGAGTATCTGGATGACGCACATCGCGCCCACCATCCTCGATGCCGCCGGGATCACCCCCAACACCCCGCAGGACGGGCACTTGCTGCTCTCCACCTACAGCCGTGACCACCTGCTGACCGAATACTGGGTGCAGATCAAGGACGACAGCAACAATGACGGTTCGGGCACGTCCCGGACCTCTTCCTACGTCACCCCGGCCAAGCAGTACACCGAGTACCACGACATCCAGACCGCCCCCGACATCGGAAAGCCCACCGAGGGCTCTGGGTCCGTCATCTTCGGGGAGTACTACGACCTGGTCAACGACCCCTACCAGCTCACCAACAAGCTCTACCAGGCGACTTCGGCCGACGAGCAGGCTCTGGGCATCCCGGCCCTGAAGTCCCAGCTCGCCGCCGACCGCGTGAGCTAGCCTCAGCCGCCCTTTCCGTCCAGGATCAGCCGGCGGGGAGGGCGGCACCCGCGACCATATCGCCGGCAGCAGCCGGTCCTCGACGTCGTCCAGGTCTGCACCAGCAATTTCCCCGCAACAATAGGGCCGGGCCCTAATAATTTCACCCCGGGCCCATTGCCCGGACCGCCCTCGCCCCCTATTCTCACAGGCATGGCAGCAGTGATTCTCGCTGCTCGCCGGCACGTCGATTTCGGGCGGCTGGCGAGTACGCTCTGTAAGGCCGCCGCGGCGTGACCGCCGGGCTCGGGCACCGCTCGTCCGAGTCCTGAGCAAGCGGGTCAACGCCTCATCATTCAACGGGACATCCGGGCCCCCACAAGCCGCTGCCGATCGCGCCTCGACTCGGCCACAGTTACGCCTGTCCCGTTTCTCCTCCACACAGTTCCCGCATATCCCAAACCAGGCTTCCGGGAATTCTGCGCGCCTTTTTAATCCGCTTGGCGAGTGGAATTCACCATGCCCAAAAACAGAAAAGGGAAAACCAAATGAGTGAGCACGAGCAGTCGCAGGTAAGCAGACGCGGCTTCCTCGCGAGCTCGGCCGCGGTCGCCGCGGCGGTCGCCGTCCCCGCGGCCGCCCAGCTGGCCACCGGCACTCCGGCCGCGGCGGCCACCCGCCCGAACATCCTGCTGATCATCACGGACGACCAGCCCAAGCACACCGACTGGGCGACCCCGAAGACGATCAGCTGGCTCGTCAACCAGGGCGTGAAGTTCACCAACGGCCACGTCAGCACGCCGCTGTGCGCCCCCTCCCGCTCCTCCGTCTTCTCCGGCCGCTACGCACACAACCACGGCGTGCTCGACAACGGCCACCCGTACAAGCTGGACCAATACACCACGGTGCAGCGCTACCTGAAGCAGGCGGGCTACCGCACCGGTCTGTTCGGCAAGTACCTCAACGCCTGGAACGTCAACGACAACCCGCCGCACTTCGAGGAGTGGGTGCTGGAGGACCCGGTCGTCTACAACGACGGCACCTACAACGACAACGGGACCGTCCACACGATCTCCGGGTACAGCACCACGATCATCACGAACAAGACCCTGGCCTTCCTGGGCAAGGCCGCGACCGACACCCGCCCCTGGTTCGCGGTCGTCACCCCCAAGGCCTCGCACGAGCCCAACACCCCTGAGACGCAGTACGCCAACACCGTCACGCCGGACTGGAACGGCCGCCCGTCTGTCTTCGAGACCGACAAGAGCGACAAGCCCGACTACATCCAGAGCGCCAACGCGACCCTCTCCGACGCCCAGGCGCTGCGGCAGCGGCAGCTGCGCACCCTGCTGTCGGTCGACGACGCGGTGCAGGCGTTCAAGGACAAGCTGGTGTCCCTCGGCCAGCTCGACAACACCCTCGTCATCTACCTCGGCGACAACGGCTACACCTGGGCCGACCACGGATGGCAGAAGAAGTCGGTGCCCTACCTACCGTCCATCGAGGTGCCGTTCTACCTGTCCTGGCCGGCCGGCGGCCTGGGCGCCGGCACCACCGACAACCGCATCGTCGCCAATATCGACATCGCGCCCACCATCCTCCACGCGGCCGGGATCACCCCGAACACCCCGCAGGACGGCAAGTCGCTGCTCGGCACCTACAGCCGTGACCACCTGCTGACCGAGTGGTGGGAAGAGGGCGTCCACCAGACGGGGAGCCCGCACACGTGGTCCTCGTACGTCGCCAAGGACAAGCAGTACACGGAGTACTACAAGCTCCACACCGACACCAACGGCAATGTGGTCGGCACCGGTGAGGTGGCGTTCCGTGAGTACTACGACCTCACGAACGACCCGTACCAGCTCACCAACAAGCTCTACGGGGCGACCTCCGCAGACGAGCAGGCTCTGGGCATCCCCGCCCTGAGGGACCAGCTCGCCGCCGACCGCGCAAGCTAGCCGCACCGGCCGGCCCCGCACCATCCGGCCGGGTGCCCCGACTCTCACGGGCACCCGGGCGACCCACTCGAACCTCGGAGAAGTCATGTCCTCCTCCTGCTGCACACCCGGCCGGGCCACCCTCACGATCGCGCCGGCCGCGTCCACCGCACCGCCCCGCTCCGAGACGGCACGCCGGATCGCCAAGCAGCTGATCGACCTCCCCGGCGGTCGGTTCCTCATGGGCGGCGACGACCCCGACGGCATCGCGGCCGACCACGAGGGCCCGGTCCGCGACGTCGAGGTCGCCGCCTTCCGGATCGCCCCCACGACCGTGACCAACGCCCAGTTCGCGAGCTTCGTCAAGGCGACCGGCTACGTCACCGAGGCCGAGAGTTTCAACTTCTCCTTCGTCTTCTACGGCCTCCTCCCCGAAGAACTCGCGAACAAGGCAGAGCCCGTTGCCGAAGTGCCGTGGTGGCGGGCGGTGGCCGGCGCGACCTGGCGGCATCCCGAAGGCCCGGGGTCGTCCATCGAATCGCGCCAGAACCACCCCGTCGTCCACATCTCCTGGAACGACGCCCAGGTCTTCTGCGAGTGGTCCGGCACGCGCCTGCCCACCGAGGCCGAGTGGGAATACGCGGCCCGCGGCGGACTCGAACGGCGCCGTTTCCCGTGGGGTGACGAATTGGCCCCGCGCGGACGGACGATGCTCAACATCTGGCAGGGCGACTTCCCCGCCCGTTACACGGGTCCCGGCGGACCCGGCACCGTACCCGTGAAGGCGCACCGCCCCAACGGCTACGGCCTCTACAACACCGTGGGAAACGTGTGGGAGTGGACGGCCGACTGGTTCGTCCCGGACATCTCCCGCGTCATGCGCGGCGGCTCCTACCTGTGCCACGACTCGTACTGCAACCGCTACCGCGTCGCGGCCCGCAGCCGTAACACCCCCGACAACTCGACGGGCAACATCGGCTTCCGCGTGGCGGCCGACGGCCGGTAGCAAGGTCCCTGGGGGTGTGACCCCCTCTGTCGACCTGCGCGCGGGTGTACCGCCGTACGCGCTCGTACGAGACCAGCTGGGCCGCGGGGTCCAGAACGACCTTGTAGCTGGCCATCACGCTGCTCGTCTCAGGGATGCGCTCCAGCTCTACGACCTCGACCTCGGCCTCCCAGCCGTCGTCGATCGGTCTCAGTGCGGAAGCAGACTCTGGGGCCCCAGCAGCTCGGCGAGCTGCTGGACCGTACCCCGCAGGGCCTTGGTCGCGGACGCCCGCTCCCGGGGCGCCTTCCGCGACTAGGGGCTGTCTGACCACCCATGTGCCTCATGGGACTGCCACGGATGTCCGGGCCCAGATGCGTCAGCAGGCCATCAGTCTGAGCCTGAGAGCAGGCCGCATCGGCAGACCAGCTGCGAAAGGGCTCTTGATGCATCGCGAGACGTTGGGCATTTACCTGAACGATCACCTGGCCGGAGCCACGCTCGGCGTCGGCCTCGCGCGGCGCGTGGCCCGGCGGTATCGCCGTTCTGGCCGCAGCGCCGATCTGGAGCAGATCGCCGAGGAGATCGCTCAAGACCGGCAGGCGCTGCTCAGCATCATGGACGACCTCGGCGTGACGGCCAGTCGCTACAAGATGTGCGCGGGGTGGGCGGCAGAGCGGGTGAGGCGGTTGAAACCCAACGCTGTGCTTCACCGGAAATCGGGCCTTGACACGGTCATGGAACTGGAGACTCTACGGTTGGGCGTGGAGGGCAAGTCCCTGCTGTGGCTCATGCTGCTGCCGCTGGCTCCTGGCCGGCCTGATCTGGACGAGTCACAGCTGAAGGATCTGCTGGATCGCGCACACCGCCAGATCCGAGCCCTCGAGGAACTGCGCCGCACGGCAGCGGCCGCCGTCTTCTCACTGCAGGATGCGCGGACAACACCCGCGGAGCAGTGAGCCGTGAGTGCCGGCCGAGGACGAAAGCCGCGCGAGCCTGTCTTCAGAGGCGGCGCCAGGAGTCGTCACCGAGATGGGAGCCGGCCATCGGCCCATGCGGAGCATGCCAGGCTCTCCAGACTGCTCGGAGCGAGCCCGGCAACGTCTCGGGCCCAGCAGTACTCGGCAACCGTGTCGTGGAAAAGCGACCGCTCGTCGCGGGGTCCCGCCGACTCGGCGGCTCTGCGTTGCAGCGTGAGCACGCCCGCCAGACCCGGCTCTTGATCTCCACCCGGATCGGTCTTCGTACTGCCGCCGGTGATGAGCGAGAAGCGGCGGCTTCCAGAATCCGACACGAGACCGCAAATTACGGGCCGATCTCCTGGAATCTGCGAGTAATCGTCAGAACCTCACACCATCTAGTGAGCGCACCATGAAAGGCCTTGACCTGCGTGAACAGGAAGGACTCACGACTGTGATGATCCGGGGAACCCGCCGGATCTCCACTATCCAGCCGGCCGGTCAGCGCGCCGCCCTCTTATCAGCCTGGACCAGCTCACCCCGCGGCCGGCGGCCGACCTCGTCGCCGGCGCTCTCTTCCCCGAGTACGAGAACACCCTCGCGGCCGACACGCGGCAGGCGTTCCTCGGCGGCCACTTCCCGGTGCCCAACAGCGCAGAGAAACTCACGGAGGCGATGATCGACCTCGTTGACTCCGGCGCGACCCCGCTCCGCCTCCCGCTCGGCCTCGACACCTACGAAGACGTCCGCGCCGCCCTCACCGGCCGGCTCGCCGAACACGAGGCTCATCGCGACGTCGCCCACTCAGTGGCGGCCACAACCGCCCGGTGACCGAAACCCGCGTCAGTAGCCGCCGACGATGAGTGAGTACGCGGGTTCGCCGTACTCGGCGATGTATGCCGCGCGGTTCTCCGCGATGATCGCCCGGCCGCCCTCTGCGCTGAGGTGGTCGACCGAGGAGACGGCCAGTATCTGCCGCCCGTCGACGTTGGACGTGTCAGTGCGATCCGGCGGGCCAGTTCGGCGACGACGCTGGGAGCCGACTCGACCGGCGCGGGCCCCGGAGGACCATGGCCGACTGTGCCCCTGGCGGCGTGGGCGCTCGGAGCGGCGGCGAACGGCGGTACGCGTCTGGCCCTGGTGTTGTTCCACGGTAGGGAACACCGCTGACAGCAGGGTCAGCGGCGCGCGTCGCCGGGGGCAAGCAGGCTGGTCAGCTCCGAGATCGCCTCGGGGGATGGCTTGAAGTAGCGGCGGACGTTCTCCGGCTTCTTGTGCCGCGACTTCGCCATCAGCATCAGCAGGGAGGCGCCCTGCTCGCCGAGCTGGGTCAGGGCGGAATGGCGGTACTCGTGCAGGTCCCAGCCGGTGCCCGGCCCGCGTACGGCGGTGTGCTCGTCCAGCAGGGCTCGGGCCTGACCGTAGGAGAGCCGGGCCAGGCCGGTGTCCGGGCACACGTCGCGCGGACTGACCACCTTTCCCGGGCCGGGGCGGCGGCGGGTGACGAACACCGGGCCCCGGGTCCGGCCTCGCAGCAGGCCGAACCTGCGGCCACCGACACAGCGGCTACGCCGCCGAGGGTGATGGCGTGCGTGGTCTGCCGCCCGGAGCCGATGTTCGCGAGGGTCGTGCCAGAAGGATCGGGCGGCGGTCGTCGTGGTGGCGGTGGTCTGGGATGCCTGCTCGATCAGGCGGGCGACCGCGCCCGGCTGGGACACCGTTGATCCTTCGGGTGGGTACTGGTCGGGAGAGGGGGCCGGTATCCGTGTCGTACCGGCCCTCCCGCATCCTTGTGTGCCGTCAGCCGGGCCATGTACCAGTCAGGCGGCGGGTGGCGGTGGCGCCGGCGCGGTCGACGGCCGCTTTGACCCCAGCGAAGATCGCGCCCTGCAGCGTGGCGGCGAGCAGCACCTCGCGCCAGGAGCGTTCTTCGTCGGTGGCGTCCGGGGCGTCCTCGTCGTGGCCGAGTATTTTCCACGCCTGCTTGAACAGCGCCCCCGCGGCCATCCCGCTGACGGCACCGAGCGCCAACCCCACCGGCTTGTAAGCGATCTTGGACGCTTTCACCCGGAATTCACCCCTTCCGGCGACGGCATGCCAGCCACACCACGGCAGCCACGCCCGCTGCAGCCAGCAGCACCTTGCGGTTGTGCCGCGCCAGCTGCGCTCCCTGCGCCGTCTTCTGCCGCACCGGATCGGGCGTCTTCTCCTCCCACAGCTGACCGGCCTGGGCTGTCTTCGCCCGGGCTTGTTCGGCGGCCTTCGCCTTCAGTTCCCCGGCCTTGACCGTGGCTTGCTCCTTCAGCTCGCCGGCCTTCGCGGCGGCCTGCTCCTTGGCCTCGGCGGCCTTCTCCTGGGCACGCGCCTTGACGTCGGTCTTGGCCGCCAGTGCCTGGACCGTCTGCCCGAGCTCTTCGCGGGTGTGCTCGACCTGCTCGCGCAGCTCGGCGGGGCCGGCGGCGGTGGGCTCGTCGTGAGGCGGCTGAGTCATCGCTGTGCACTCTCCTTGATCTCGGCCACGTCGGCCTTCACGTTCTCGACCGTCTGCTCGGGCGTGGGCGGCGCGGCCTGGTCGACCTGCTTCTTCCCGCTCATGGCCATCACCGCGGCGACCATGCCCAGAACCGCGGTCACGATCAGCCCGGCTGTCCACACCGGCAGCGTCACCGCCAGCGCGGCGATCACGGTGGCGACCAGCGCTTGCAGCATCAACAAGCCCACGACGCCGGCACCGCCGAACAGGCCACCGCCCCTGCCGTAGCGCTTGCCCTTCTCCTTCATCTCCGCCTGCGCCAGACGCAGTTCGCCGCGCACCAGCTCAGTCAGCTGCTGCGAGGCCCGTTGCACCAGCTCGCCCACCGGCTCCTGGCCCAAGCGGTCCGTGCTCTGACCGGATCCGGAAGCCTGCGGCTGCGTACTCGACACGGCGGTCACCTCCCGTCCCTCTCAAGTTCCTGCTCGGCGGGGCAGCGCCATGCGCCCGACCATTTCGACGAACGCGCGAGTACCCCGAACAGGTGAGTCCGGGCCACGGCGGCGCCCGCTTGCACCGCCCCGCCGCCCAACACGTCCGGCCCTTCGCCCGGCGGCGGCAACCGGTGTCGACGGTCAGCCAATTCGGAATTGCATGACCGCTGACACACGGGATCACGTCCCGTCTCCTCGGCCCTGCGCCTGAGCGGCCAGCCGCTTGGTTACGTCGTCGTTTGGTGCCCCGTACGTTTCTCCCGTCGCACCTGGCCTGTCTCGGCCGCTAGAGCTGGTGGCGAAGGACCAGACGGGGGCGTGTCGGGTGAGCCAGGCGCTGGCCAGGCCGATGGCGGCCCCGGCGGCGACATCGGTGGGGTAGTGGGCGCCGCTTTGTACTCGCTCGAGCGCCACCATGACGGCAGGCAGGGCACACGCTGCGCCTGCGGCCGGCCCTGTGGCTGCCACGGTGGCGGTGAACGCCACTGCGGCGGCGGTGTGCCCGGAGGGGAAGGAGGAGGGGCGGTCGTCGGCCTCGTCGTGGGGGAACCACTCCTTCGGTGGCCGGGGCCGGTCGGCCGGCTGCTTGCACAGGCCGTTCGAGATCAGCTGCGCCACGGCCAGGGCGGCCATGCCGGTGACTGCCGTCGTGCGGCCGCGCCACCCGCCCAGCCACGTCATCGCGGCGGCCGCGCCGCACCACAGCTTCCCGCTCGCGGCGGCCTCCTCCACCGCTGAGAGCACTTTGCCGGCGCGCGGTGGGATGCGGCTGGCCGCCTGTTTGCTCAGCGACCGATCGGCGTCGCGCAGCCCTGCCAGAAGCCTCATAAGAGGCGAATATCCTGCAGGTCAACGGCCTACCCCCCGCGTGATCAAAGGGTGGCCGGTCACGCCTCGCCCAGGCGGCGCCGGTCATCCTCGTCCCACTTGCGGGTGTCGCGGGGCTGGGTGTACGGCTCGGTGTCGGGCGGCAGGCCGCCGGCGATGGCCCGCTGGCGCGCGGTCTCGGCGTCGAACTCCAGGCCCAGCAGGATGGCCAGGTTGGTGATCCACAGCCAGACGAGGAAGACGATGACGCCGGCCATGGTGCCGTAGGTCTTGTTGTAGGAGGCGAAGTTCGCGACGTAGAACGCGAACCCGGCGGAGGCGATCATCCAGATCACCAGGGCGAGGAAGCTGCCCGGCGTGATCCACCGGAACCCCTTCACTCTCGCGTTCGGGCTCGCCCAGTACAGGATCGCGATCATGACGGTGACCAGGACCACGAGGACGGGCCACTTCGCGATCGACCACACGGTCAACGCGGTGCCGCCGATCCCCAGCGCGGTACCGGCGTGGCGGGCCAGGCCGCCGGTGAACACCACGATGAGCGCACTGGCCATCGCCAGCACCATGAGCACGGCCGTCACGCCCAGCCGGACGGGGAGAATCTTCCATACCGGGCGGCCCTCCGGCATGTCGTAGACGGCGTTCGCCGCGCGGATGAACGCGGCCACATAGCCGGAGGCCGACCACACCGCCAGCACGATGCCGACAATGGCCATGATCGAGCCGATGCCGGAGTTGTTCTGCAGCTGCTCCACGGCGCGGGTGATGATGTCCCTGGCCGAGCCGGGGGCCAGTTTCCTGAGGTTGGCCAGTACCGCGTTGGTCGCGGACTTGCCGGTGATGCCCAGCAGCGACACGAGCACCAGCAGCGCCGGGAACAGCGACAGCACCGCGTAGTACGTCAGGGCCGCCGCGCGGTCGGTCAGCTCATCGTCCTTGAACTCCCCCAGCGCGCCCCTGAGGACGCCACCCCAGGCCCGCCTGGGCAGCTTCGACGGCGTGCCCGGGGCCCGGCGCTCCACCTCTGGTCCGGGCCCGACCTCCTCGGGTGCCGGCACTTCTCGTGCCTGCGCCTCGTCCCGGCCGTGGTGCGCTTTCCGTCCTGGAAGATGCAGCCTCGCCATAAACGTCGGGTAACCCCTCACGGCCCCCTCTACGCCACCAGAGCCCACGCGTGCTGCCTCGATCACCTCCGACGGCTGAGGGCAGCGCGGAGCTCTGCCAGAACCGTCTCGGGCAGGGCGGCGCCCTGCGCATGCTTGATGATCTGCTCGGCGATCGAGGAGAGCTTGGTGTTGGTGTGCTGCGAGATCTCACGCAGCACCGTGAACCCGTCCTGCGGACCGACCTCCGCCATCCTCACCAGCACCCCGATGGCCTGGTCCACGACCGCGTGAGAGGTGACCGCTCGCTCCAGTTGCGCGTTCTTCGCCTGCAGCTGCTCGACCTGCGCCCGCAACTGCGTGACCTGCTGAACGAGGTCGACGACGCGGGGACCAGCGCTGGGGTCTCGGCCAGGGAGCGCGGGTGGGGCCATGCGTATCACCGTGGGTGGCGGCGGAGCAGGGACGCAGGTTCGCCTGCCCCCGTCCTCCCTTGGGTATCCCCGCGCCGGGGGAAGGTCACAGCACCATGGCCGGAAAGAGGTGGGCCTCCGGGACGGGACTCGCACGGCTCGGCGGGCTTGCTTGCGAACCCCGCTCGCAGCGGGCAGCCCCATGGCCAGCTGCCATACCGACGTGATCAGGCTACGTCGCGGTAGCGCGGCGGCCGGTCAGCGCCCTGCGACCGGCTCGTGCTGTGGACCAGACGCAGATGACGCCCACGCGCGTGCCGGGCCACCCCCGGCCGGCCCGACAGCCAGTCCTCGATGCGGTCCATCCCGTACAGCAGCAGGGCCAGTACAGGCAGCAGCAACACAGCGACGGCGATCACGGTGACAGATCCCTGCAACACCTCACCGGGTTTCCACCAGTCCCCCGGCCAGCAGCTGACCCCTGTGAAGGTCTCGTGACCACCGGGGTGCGGATGGCTCCCGGCGGCGGCCCTTTGCGCCCCCAGGCATGGAATGCGCAGGGAAAGCATCGGGCGGCTCCAGTTCGGCTCACGCCGTCGACCAGCGAGCAACGCCGGTGCCCGCGCGCCACCACCTTCGCCGGTGTCGGCAAACCCTGGCGGGCTCAAGCGGTCAACGCACCAGAGACAGCACCGTCTCCTCGTCGCCGTCGGCGGCCTAGTACTGCTCGGCCTCATCCGCGTCCTCCGCGACCAGTGCCAGCACCCGCTGCTTCACCTCCACCGGCAGCCGAGCGGTGATGGTGGCGAACCAGGTGTCCTCCGCGGCGTGCATGGCGGAGCGGACCATCCGCGTGATCCGGTCCGGCTTCGGCGGCTCGATGCACTCCTCACGCAGTGTTTCAGCAGCTCCTCGCGCACCCGGTCCGCGTTCCGCTCCGCGTGCGCGACGCTCGCCGCCAGCCAGTCCATCAGCTTCTCCGCGCCCTGCACCGAGCAGACCCGGAAGCCCAAGTGCTTGCGCATCTGGGAGCGGTGGTATTCGATCGTGCTGCCGGCCCACTGGTAGGAGGCGAACTCCTCGGCTGGCACCTTCATCTGCCGGGCGACGAAGGAGACCACTGCGTCCGGGAAGTCCGCCCGGCTCCTCGGGAACCGGCCGTGCCGGGTGCAGTACTTCAGTAGCCTCGTCCCGCCCCGCTTCCCCCCCCACGAGCTCCATCTCGTCATCGAGCACCGTCCAGTGGTCGACCAGCTCGTCCATCCCCACCGGCTGCCGACTCATGGCCGCAGATCATGTCGGAGAGGACCAGGACACAACGGCCTCTCCATCAAAGATCCACACCTCGTTTGGGGCTCATGGCACTTCCGCTACCGGCACCCGATCCAGCAGGGAACTGCAGGGCAAGATTCCGGGCCTCGGCGATCTCCTCGCTTCCCTCGAATGCGGCGGACACCGTGATCCGCTCGTCCGTCAGCGGGTGCCGCTCAGCGCATGATGGAGCGTCCACCATCAGGGATCGCTTCGCACGCGGTCCCAAGGTCTCAGATGGCCGGCATACCGACTCCTTCGTCGAGCCGGTCGACAAGGATCATCGCCACGTCGTCCGCCAAGCGGCCTTCGGTGTGCCCGAGCAGCGCCTGGTGCAGTTGCCCAAGAAACTCCTGAGGAGTGGTGCTGCAGTTGATCGACTCCATGGCCTCCGGCAGAGGGAAGAAGCCGTTGCCGGGGTTGCGGGCTTCGATCACGCCGTCGGTGTACAGGAGCAGACGGTCCCCGGGTACGAACGGATAGGTCTCAGGTTTCTCGGCAGGGCAGGTGATCAGGTCCTCCAGGCCCAGGGGCGGCTGCGGCGAGGAGGGCATCAAAGCCTGAGTTCGGCCCTGGTGGAGTACCAGCGGGGGCGGGTGGCCGCGGTTGACCAGTTGCACTACGGGGTCGTCGTTCGGCACCTGGGCGATGAGTGCAGTGGTGAACCCCTCCATCAGGGCTTCCTCGGGAAAGGCGCCCGGCACGGCCGCCTCCCGGCGCAACGCGGCCGCGCAGTGGTTCATGACCCCCACCAGGTCGTCCTCATAGTGCACGACCACCCGGAACGCGCCCAGCGCCACCGCGACCGCATGCATGCCGCTCAGCCCCTTGCCGCGGACGTCCCCCACGATCATCCGGACGCCGTACCGCGTCTGCACGGCTTCGTACAGATCACCCCCTACCTGCGCCCCAGTCCCGGCCGCCAGGCACAGGCTGGCCGCCCGCACGGGGCCGAGGCGCTCGGGGACCGGCCGCAGAATGACCTCCTGTGCGGCAACGGCGATCCGGCGGACCTGGTCGAGTTCGCTCTTCCTGTACGCACCCATGATGCTGCTGGTGATGAAACCGGCCACCGAGACCAGAGCCAGGGCCAGGAAGTTGGTGTAGACCTGCAGGGTGCCCCATGCCTGGTGGTACGTGGCCGTGGTCACGCTGACCGCCAGCGCGAGAGCCACCGCCACGGCCGTGCGTTTGGGGCCCATCGTCACCGCCGCCAGCGCCGGCACCGCGGCAAGAAAGGGACCGGTATAGATGAAGTGAGCAGGGGTGAGCTCGATGACCAGCACGGCCAGCGCGATCACAAACGGCACGCACTGCGCCAGCACGAGCAGGACCCTGCTTTGACCGCCCACTCCTGGTCGAGAGGGTGAGCGGAAGAGCGACACCACACCTTCAGCGTGCCTCGCCGACGCCCTGACGGCCTCCCGGCTCGGCGACCAGGACGCCTGACCGTGGGGCGTCAACGGACTGCATCACGGGGATGGATCTCCGGTGGCAACGCCCTGCAGGCCGTGATCAAGACGTGCACCCATGGCTGCGCGAAGATCAATCGGCAGCTGTTTCTGATCTCAGCCGGGTCGCCAACTGGGCCGAGGCGAACAACGTCGAGATCTCCTACACCCCAACCAACTCCTCATGGCTGAACCGGATCGAGGCCCAGTTCACCGCCCTGCGCTACGTCACCCTCGACGGCACCGACCACGCCAGCCACAAGGAGCAGGGAAGCATGATCCGCCGCTATATCATCTGGCGGAACAAGCACGCCCAGGACGAGCGCCTACGCGACACCGTGAACAGGGCGAACGTCGCCTGAGGCAGCCGCACCCCGACGGAACAACGCGGTCCACAGGAAGGTCACGCCGAACAGCGCTGACTCGGGCGGCTCCTCCCGCATGCGCCGCAGTTCGACCTCTGTCAGATTGGAGAAGATCCGGCGCAGTGATTCGGGCGTGTAGGCGAGGCCGCCCTGCAGATCACGCTCGCGGTAGAGGTCCGCGTCGGCGAGCTCCGACCCCATGCCCTGCTCGCCGGCGGCGAAGCTGGTGAGCGCGAGATGACCGCCGGGGGCCAGGACGCGGTCGAGAAGGGCCAGGTAGCTGACCCGGCGGTGCGGCGACAGGTGGTGGAAGCATCCCGAGTCGACGACCAGGTCGTACGGACCGGTCAACTCGGTGGTGGGGAGGGCGAAGGCGTCACCGCACAGGAAGCGGACGTCGACCCCGGCCTGGCGAGCCCGGTCCTCGGCCCAGGCAATGGCCACCGGGGAGAGGTCCACGGCGTCCACCTCGAAGCCGTGCGACGCGAGGTGCAGGGCATTGCGGCCCGCCCCGCAGCCCAGGTCCAGAGCCCGACCGGGAGCGATCAGCCCCTGGTCGAGGTAGGCGGCCAGATTCTCGTCGGGCTTCGCCGCGAAGAACGGGACCGGCCTCGACCGGTCGGCGTAGAAGCGGTCCCAGAAGTCCTTGCCGTCGCCGGTCCCCAAGCGGCCGGCCTCGGACTCGGATGTGAACAGCCCGTCCAAGAGTGCGAGAACGTCCTCGACGGTGCGTACGGTCCGGTCCATCCGCCCCCCTTTCCACCGAGGCCGATCATAGAAGCGAGGACGGCAAAAAGCCAGGTCAGACGGTGTATTGAGGCGGCTGGAACGGGCTGCTGCGAGCCCCAGAGGTCACCGGCAACCAACCCACTCCAGACCCCGACCCCGCGTCCGCCCAGCCATCCATCAGGAGCCAGAATGGGGCCATTCAGGACTGCGGCCCAGACACCATTTTGACGAGTCTTCCAGCGGGGCTACAGGGCGAACGTTGGCTGATGCGGCACTAGTTGGCGCCGGTGGCCCTTCTCCAGCCGGGTGCGCCCCGCGGCGAGCCGAGCCCGGCCGTCCGCGTCGAGACCGGACAGCTCGGCTCCCTCCCTGCGAGCACGCAGGTCCACGTGACCTTGCAGGAGGAGGCGGGCCAGCTCCCTCGCCCCCTGTGCGCTTCCTCGGCCCCGTCCGCGCCTGCGAGCCAGCTTGCCGGGTGCATGGCGGTTCCGGGGACGGAGCGTGGTGGCGTGGCGCATGCTTGGGCCAGCGGTGTCGTGACGACGGGGGCGGCGTGGACGGTGGCAGGCGTGGTCGGGTGGGTTCGGTCGTCAGTGGGTCGGGGGCGGCGGCGACGTGCGCACTGGGGGTGGTGACGAGCTACGCCACGAGCGCGGTGCCGTACTGGGCGTCCCGTCCTTGGGTGGTGTGGTCGGTCTTCGGTGTGCTGGCTGTTGGTGCAGTGGTGCTGGAACTGGTCAGCCGGCGTCTGGACGCCATCGAGTCCGCGGGGAATGGAGCACCGGTGAGGTTGGTGCCGCTAGGTCGTGTCCGGTGAGTCGTGTGACGCTCCCGTTGGGAACTCGTTCCGTGGGACATGGGGCGGGGAGATCTTTCGGATGAAGAGTGGGCTCGGCTGGAGCCGCACTTGCCGAGGAACCGTGGGCGGGGTGGACGCTGGCAGTGCCACCGTCGTGTGATCAACGGGATTCTGTTCCGGCTACGGACCGGCCTTCCCTGGCGGGACTTGCCTCCCTGCTTCGGTAGTTGGAGACGGTTCACGACCGTCATCGAAGGTGGTCGGCGGACGGGACGTGGGAAAGAATCCTGCGGGCCGTCCAGGCCGACGCCGATGCAGAGGGCCGGATCGACTGGAGCATGATCAGCGTTGATTCCACGACCTGCCGCGCTCATCAACACGCGGCAGGCGCCTCCACTCGTGACCCGAAGATCTCGGGGCGGCGTAAGAGTCCGGCACGTCACCGCGCCGATGAGGCCCTGGGACGCTCGCGGGGCGGGCTCACATGCAAGATCCACCTCGCCGGGGAAGGCGGGTGCCGCCCGCTCGGGTTTGTCATCACGCCCGGTCAGTGGGGGGACGCACCGCAGATGATTCCCGTCCTGGAAGAGATCCGCGTGCCCCGGCAGGCTGGTGGACGACCGCGCACCCGGCCCGACCACGTCGGGCCAGATAAGGCGTACTCGTCACGGCGCAACCGGCGACACCTGCGCAGACGCCAGATCAGGCACACGATCCCCGAACCGAGGGACCAGCGGGCCAACCGCCGGCGCCGCGGCAGCCAGGGCGGCCGCCCCGCAGGGTTCGACAAGACGATCTACCGTCGCCGCAACGAAGTCGAGCGGACCATCAACCGGCTCAAGAACTTCCGAGCGATCGCCACGCGCTTCGACAAGCGGGCGTACGTCTTCCACGGGACGGTCACCGTGGCCGCGATCCGCCTATGGCTCCGTCCAGAGTGATGCGTCCCGTTCAGAGGTCCTTGGCACCCGGGTAGTGGTGGCGGAGTTCGCTCAATACGCGCTCGTCAACAGCCCTGACGTCCCACGACGAGCTATCGAACTCGGTCAGGACGAGCACCACCTTGTCCTCGGCGAACCCACGTGCTTCGGCGTTGATCAACTGGAGGAAAGGGGTCGTCAACGACAACAGTGTCAACGTGTCCATGCCTGCGTCGGCGGACCTGCGCTCCATCTCGACACAGCGAGGATCGACGATCTCGTCGCATTCGACGCGCCACGTCAGGTCGAGGCCGAAGCTGCCGAGGCGAACGAGTAGCTCAGCCAGGGTCACGTAGTGCTTTCCGTGCCAGGCAGGAAAAGTGATCCCCTTCAGCCCCGGCTCTGCTTCGGTTGCATCGAGTGACATGTGACCCCCTTCGTGCAGCAAACACTAGGCCACAGCCCTGATCTGCTCAGACAACCCATCGGACAGCCCCTAGGCCACCTCGATCCATGTGTCCGACGAGGTCCTCGATGACCTGCGCGCCCGTCTCACGCTGACCCGTCCGCCGCTGGACGAAGGGAAAGCCGTCCTCCGTCGCCCGGACCGGCCACCCCTCCCGCGCACGCCTGCTCCGCCGTTCGTGTCAGGCGCTCTTACGGCGATCGTGCACCCGCCCCAGCCTGCGGCCCAGCAGCAGGTAGCCGACCAACGCGCCGGACGTGTTGAGGATGACGTCGTCCACGTCGAAGGCCCGCCCGGTGACCAGGGCGCCCTGGGCCATCTCCACCAGCAGCATCACGGTCGCGGTCAGCAGCAGCACCCGACAGATCCCCCGGGCCCCCGGCGCGAGCACCGGCACCATTACCCCGAACGGTACGCCCAGCAGGAGGTTGCCGCCGATCTGCTTGACCGCGTCCCGCAGTTCGGGCTGGTCCAGATAGGCCTTGAGGGAGCGGCCGGGATGCAGGTTGCTGTGCGTCATGGAGACCGAGGCCGGGGACGGCTCCAGGGTGACCTTGGCCAGTACGACGGCGAAGGCCACCATGAAGACGAAGGCGCACAGCATCGCCAGCATCCGGACCGGCAGCGGAAGCACGTGCCGGCGTCGAACGGGGGCCGGCGTCGCCCCCTCGGCACCCTCCGCCACGGTGGCCTCACGGGCGTTGCCCGCTTTCCCCGTCCTCGCGCTCCGGAACGGGCCGCTGCTCCACCGCGCCCGCGCCTTCGCGAGGCGACCGCCGCTCCCGCCCGCCTCCGTCGCCGGTGCCTTCTCGGCGCCCTCACGGGCCTGCGCCCATGTCCCGCTCCGGCCCCGACGACCGAACCAGGCAAGGCGACTCGTCAAGGGCGCGCGGCGGGGAGAGGCGGCGCGCGAGTACAGAGCGGTGCGGGCCATTCGGTCCTCCAATCGTCAACGACCCTGAGTAGTAGAGCGGTTACCCGCTACGCCGACGGGGATGCGGGGCGCGGCTCGCGAGAGTGGGCCGCGTGCGAGTCAGGACCCGTAGGAGACGTGCACCTCCTTGAAGCCGAGGGAGTGCAGCAGCCCCTCCAGCATGTCCGTGGTATTCGTCTCGGCCCGTGCGGTCAGTCCGCTGCCTCTGGCCGCCTCGCCGATGTGGGACACTGCGAGCTTCTGCACGGCGTGCTCGCTGTTGGGGTTGTCCGAGAACAGGTCGCCCAGACGGTCGAGCAGTCCGCGCTGCTTGGAGACGGCGTAGGAGTGGTCGGCGTCCAGGGCCGGCTCACCCAGTCGCGCGTGCGGGAGCCGCAGCGTGGCCGACGTACGGTCCTCGTTCACCGTCACGTCCTTGTCGCCGAGCTTGCCGAGGTCCACGTAGGCGTCCACGGTGCCGGCACCGACGTACAGGGTGCGGGTGCCGCGAACGGCGTCCGGCAGATACTTGGCGTCCTTCTCCAGGTCGACGACGACCTGGAAGCTGCCCGAGGCCGCGTCGTAACGGCTCATGTCCTTGATGGACTTGAGGAGAGCGGGACCCGAGCGGTCGTGCGTCTGCGTGCCGAACAGGTCCTTGATGCCCGAGAGCACGGCCAGCCTGATCCCGGCGAACAGCAGCGCGAGCACCAGCACGAAGGCGGTCACCACCCTCGCCCAGCCGGGCATGTGCCGGGGCAGGCGCCTGAGGGGAGTCGACATCCGGCAGTCCTCCTTCCTGCTGTCCGGATGCCCCCCAAACCTCGCCTCAGACCAGCAAGTTGGTGGAAAGGCCTTCCTGACAGAGGCGGCGCGGACGGCCCGGAGCGAGTCGGCTCAGCTCGGGGTCCGATATGCCTCGGCGCGCACCGGGAGCGCCCAGTACGACGAGTCGACGGTTCCACCTCTGCCGAAAGAGCTCCGGGCTGCTGCCGCTGGAAGACTGAAACCAACCGCCGATGCCCCAGAGAGACTGAGTGGGCGGTTCGTGAGTCTTTGAGGGATCTGCTGTCGCCTGATGGTGTGGCGGCGGGGCGGAATCTGCCGGTCCACGGTTGTTGATCTGGTGATGTGACCGGGTGAGTGAACGCAAGCCGTACCCGAGTGACTTATCGGACGAGCAATGGTCGTTGATCGAGCCGGTGATCACCGCGTGGAAGGACCGGCACCGCTCGGTCAGCGGTCATCAGGGCGCCTACGACATGCGGGAGATCGTGAACGCGATCCTCTACCAGGGGCGGACCGGCTGCCAATGGGCCTACCTCCCGCACGACCTGCCGCAGAAGAGCGCGACCTACTACTACTTCGCCGCCTGGCGGGACGATGGAACCGACCAGGTCATCCATGAACTCCTGCGCTGCCAGGTCCGTGAACGCGCCCGACGATTAGAGGACCCGATCCTGGTGGTCCTGGACACCCAGAGTGTCCACGTGGCCGCCGGGGTCCCCGCCTTCACGAGTGGCCGTGATCCGGCCAAGCGGGTGTCAGGCCGCAAGCGCGGCCTGGCCGTGGACGTCCTCGGCCTGGTCATCGCGGTCGTCGTCCTCGCTGCGAACACGCACGACAACGCCGCGGGTATTGTCCTGCTGGACAAGATCGCCGAGCACGCCGGCGGAACCGTACGCAAAGCCCTGGTGGACCAAGGGTTCAAGAACCAGGGCGTCATGCACGGCGCCAGCCTGGGCATCGACGTCAAGATCGTGGAACGCGACCCGCAGGTCAAGGGGTTCGTGCCGCAGCCGAAGCGGTGGAGGGTCGAGCAGACCTACGGGATCCTGATACTGCACCGGCGCCTGGTCCGCGACTACGAGCACCACCCCTCTCCACCTCCCGCGTCTACTGGGCGATGACCCACGTCATGACCCGACGCCTCACCGGCGCGAACGCCCCCACCTGGCGTGAGACGCAGGCGGTGGCAGCGTGAACATCCAGCCCCTGCTCGACGCCCTGGACCTCCAGGAAGATGCCACCCGGGCCATGGCCGACGAACTCCACGCACAGATCGACAACCTGCAGACCCGGTTGCGGGAGGCCCAGACCCACATGGAGCACCTCGCGATCACCCGCAAGACCATCACCGGCCTCGCTGACCGGCTCCCGGCCGTCGCGCTGGACCTACCCGAGCACCCGGACTACCCCCGCATCCTCACCGCCTTCAACCACGCAACCGGGCCGCTACGGGCCAAGGACGTCTGCGAAGCCCTCGGCCACCAACTGCTGCCGAAGAACGTCGAAGGCACCCGCGCCAAGCTGAAACGCCTCGTCAAACTTGGGATCCTCATCGAGGCCGACACCGGCAACTTCGCCAGGAAGCAATAGCCGGCGGATCCGGGATCAGGGGTATTCGGCGATCACATAGACCGAGTCGACCTTGGCCGCCTGGCCGACCGCAACGGAATAGGTGACGGTTCCCTCAGCTCGTCTCTGCGCTCCACGCCAGGAACTGCCCCGGAAGCTCCATCCGAAACGCTGACCTTCCCCGCCGAGATCCCAACCGGCGGGTAGGCCCGGCGTGAGGCGACCCACCTTGAGGGTCTGAAGGAAGGGTGTCAGGCCAGCGTGGGGCATCTCGAAGTGAAGGAAGAGGGTTCCCTCGGAGCCGATCAGAGATTCGTTGTCATGGAAGTGCACGTCCGTCGCTTGGTCTGGCAGACTCACGCGGTAACGCTCAAGCACGGCCGCCAGCGAACCGTCGCCAATAACCACGTCATCCGGCTTGCGGACATAGTCGTGCGGGTCTGCTTCATCTGGAAGCAGCAGCCAGCCAGTGCCACCCACCAAGATTGCGATTATCGCGGCGCTCAACACGCCATCCCGCCAACGGGTCGAGCCCCGCTTCCCCTCCGACATGCGTCTATCTAAGCGCGGAATGATCCGGACCACCAACGAGGCGGACCAGCGTGGTCAGCAGTTACTCGCACAGACGAGCAGCCGCTTCCGTGGCTGGCCCACCTCGCGCGACCCCAATCTCGAAACGGACAAGCCCTCACGAACCACCCTCTGACACCCCAACTGGACCAGCTCGGCGCAACCGCGACCGCCGCTCAGGCGCCTGCCGAACAGGCTCCGGCCGGGCTGCGATTGGCCGAGGACGCCGCGCCGAGGCGGGACCGTCCGTGCCCGAGCACATCAGCACCGTGGGTAATTTCGTCGGCCTAATGGCCGATGAGCCCGGTGTCTGTGACCGCCACCGGAGTGTGTCTGCACGGCGTCGGCGTGAAGGCCGCGAGGTGAGGGCAACGAGCAAAGAGCAACAGTGGTGCCGCTGACCGGCCTGGTACGTCGGAAGGACTGGTGTTCCTTCCCTCGAGGGAAGGAACACCAGTCCTTCGCGTCGGGCTCAGGCGGCTGTGGTGTCGGGCGACATCATTCGGTCGTTCTACACGCCGGCCAGGATCTTGCGTACGCCGTCGGTGACACCCGGCAGGTCACCGGCGAGGGCCGCCCACTGGTGCATGTCGTGCTCGGTCAGGACGACCGGCCCGGTTTCGGCGACGGTGACGGCGAAGTTGAACTGACGGGTCGTGGTGCCACGGCTGTTCTCGTAGCCGAAGTGCCCCAGGTAGCGGTCCACGCAGGAGACGGTCAGACCGGTCTCCTCCCGTGTCTCGCGGCGGGCCGCGTCGACGATGGTCTCGCCCGGCTCGACCTTCCCCGAAGGGATCTCCCACAGGCCGCCCATGTAGTCGTCCGCGTTGCGCCGGACCAGGAGGACGCGGTCGGCGTCGGTGACCACGGCAGCGGCCACGAAGCTGGTGATGCCGTCGGCTTCGGCCTCCTTGGCCAGGGACAGAGCGAGGTCGGAGGTCACGGTCACAGCAGCTCCTTGTGGTGTTCGCTGACCTTCCTGGCCGCGCGGACGTACTGCTCGGCCAGCTTCAGATCCTGTTCACGGTGCCAGACAGGGAGCTTGATCGTGTGCGTGTGGGCGTGCTCGGCCACGGGGAAGTCACCGGCTCGGTAGCGGGGACGGGTGTTCGGGTAGCCGGGGAACAGGTGGGCGGGGTGCTGGTAGAGCGGCAGCTGGTTCAGGGGCCTGGTGGAGTCAGGTATGTCGAACTCGGTCGCGCCTTCGGCGATCAGGGCTTGGTGGAAGTGCTCCAGGGGCAGGCCGCCGAGCTGGTCGGGGCGGTAGGTGGCGGTCAGCGCGTACCAGGAGGACTTCACTCCATCGGGCATGGGCGTGACCTCCAGCCCGGGTATCTCTCCCAGCTCCCGCAGGAGGTAGGCGGCGGTCTCATCGCGGCCGGCGAGGTAGGTGTCCAGCCGGGTCAGCTGGTCGTGGGCGAGGGCGGCGGCCAGCGGGTGGATGCGGAGTTTGAGGCCGGCGCCGGTAACCGCGTACCGCGCGAGCGGATGGCCTTGTGGGATCTCGTTCCTGGCCCGCTTGTTGTAGTGCGCGAACGTCACGATCCGGTGTCCTCGTCGTCGGTGAGGACGAATCCGCCCTCGCCACCGGACAGGGGCTTCGGCCCGTTCAGGGAGAAGGCCCCGGCGAGGCCGAACGTTCCGACCTTCTGCCCGCCGTAAGCGGCGCCGTGGGCATGCGATCCGTCTTCCAGAAGGTCCAGTTCCCGGTTGCGGGCCAGGGCCGTCAGGTCGGTCATGTCCGCGGGCTTGCCCCACAGGTGCGTGACCATGACCGCCCGGGTACGCGGGCTGATCAGCTCCTCCACCCGGCCGGGGTCCATGTTCCCGTCAGGCAGGGTCTCGCACAGGATGGGGACCGCGCCGAGCTGGATCAGGGGGGAGGCGGTGGCGTGGAAGGTCCAGGCGGGAACGATGACCTCGTTGCCGGGGCGGATGCGGGCGGCCCAGTACACGGCGTGCAGGGCCGCAGTGCCGGAGCTGGTGGTGATCGCATGCCGCACGCCGAAGTAGTCCTTGAGAGCGTCCTCCAGCTCCGCGACGATCCCGGACCGGCCGGGGATGGACACGGCCGTCTCCAGCTGGGCGGCTACCGCCGCCTTGGTGGTGGCGTCGATGGGCGGCCAGGTGAAGTGAGGGCCGCCGCAGGTGACGGCCTGCGGGCCGCCGAGAACTGCGAGAGGGCTGGTCACAGCATCTCCTTCGGGTTGATGTAGCGCCCGGCCTGCTTGGACTCGTAGCAGGAGGCGACGAACGCGGCGTGGGCCAGGTGCTGGTCGGGGCCGCAGGCGTTGGGGCGTTCGCGGTCCAGGACCCGGCAGAAGTAATCGATCTGGGCCGTGGCGACGCTGGGGGCGTACGGGCGGGTCAGCTCCTCCACCACCGTGCCGTCCAGGGCCAGCCGCTGGACGCTGCCCTTGGTCAGCACGACCGAGCCGGCCGTTCCGAGGACCCGCAGGAACTCGGTCTTCGGCGCCATCCAGCGAGACAGCAGCAGGGAGCCGTACAGGCCGGTGTCGTAGCCGAGCTGGACCACGGCGGTGTCCTCGGCGTCGTAGCCGCCGCCGGGCCGGGCGGTGGTGGAGAACTCCGCCAGCACCCGGCTGGGCAGGCCGAAGTACCACAGCAGCAGGTCGACCAGGTGGTAGCCCATGTCGAAGATGCAGCCGCCGCCGGCCAGCTTGAGGTCCCCGCGCCACCCGGCCCCGGGGTCGGGGGTGTGGAACGAGTAGTGACCGCTGATCAGGAAGGGGGTGCCGATCTGGTCCAGCATCCCGGCCACGCTGGCGTAGATCGGGTTGAACCTGCGCTGGAGGGCCACCATCAGCTCGACCCGACCGTCGTGGCAGATGCTGGCCAGGTCGCGGGCTTCGTCCACGGAGGTGGCGAACGGCTTCTCCTTGAGGACGTGGACGCCGCGGGTGGCGCATTCCTCGATCACCGCGCGGCCCGCGTGGTGCGGCACGGCGACGATCACGAAGTCCGGCTCTATCTCGGCCAGAAGGTCGCTGGCCCGGGTGAACCCCGGCACCCCCAGAGCGTCCGCGCGGTCGTGCACGATGTCCTGTTCGGTATCGCAGACAGCGACCAGTTCGGCCCGGCTGGAGAGGGCCAGGCCGGGCAAGTGGTCCTCGGCAGCCTGGTGACCCAGGCCGATGACAGCAGCACGTCGCTTCATGAGCGTTCTCCGTCCACTTCGGGGAGGAACGTGTCAGGGAATGACGAGTAGAGCCCCAACTCGAAGCCTGGCCATAGGCGTTGGCTGTTGTCCCGGGGTTGTCCCGCCCGCACGCGCGGTAGCCTGACGGTCACCGTCGATGATGGGATTGATGGCGTGGACGACCCGATCCGGCACCCTCTCGCCTACGCACGCTTCTTACGCGGCTGGTCCCAAACCGACCTGGTAACCCGGCTGCACCGAGCCGCCGCGATGCGCCCAGAGGGACTGCGGTCCGGTATCGACAAGGCCGCCGTCAGCCGGTGGGAGAACGGCCGCAAGACACCTGGCATCGAATCCCAGCTCCTGCTGGCGGACGCCTTCGACGTGCCGGTCTGCGACCTGGAGCGATACCCGTGGCCCCACTGGCTCCCCGGCCGGGACGACCCGGCCCCGCTCGGAGCGGCGTACACCGTCCACGCACTTCGAGACGCACAGAGAGCCGTGATGGACCGCGAACGTCGTACCTTCCTGACCTACAGCGCACTCGCCCTCGCCGGGCTGGCCTCCCAATGGGCCACGCTCGAACCCGGCCGCCTCACCACCGCCCTCGGCGGCCGGCGCGTCGATGACGAACTGGTGGACTGGCTGGAGGAGACCAGCACCCAGCTGACCACCCTGCCGACCGAGCAGCGCCAGCACACGATCAAGCTGATGGACGCCCACCTGGCAACGGTGACCGACCTCCTGGAAGGCGCCCGCTACAGCGAGGCCACCGGCCGCCGCCTCCACCTACTGGCGGCCTCCCTGTCCAGCACGTGCGGCTGGTACCGCTTCGACCAGGGCCAACACTATGCGGCCGGCAAACTGTGGAACGCGGCCCTGACCAACGCGCACACCGCCCGCGACCGGGATCAGGGGGCCGGCGTCCTGTCGGACTTCGCCTATCAGTCGATCTGGCTCGGCCAGCCCGGCTCCGCCGTCGAACCGCTCAGCCAGGCCCTCCGCCACACCAAACACCCCACCGCCCGGTCGTTGCTGTATCTGCGCAGGGCCCGCGCCCACGCCGCTCTGGGGGCCGCGGCCGACTGCCATCGCGACCTGGCCGCCGCCGAGACCGCACTGCTGACCCATACGGCAGACCCCGCCCCGGCATGGTGCCGGTGGATGAGCACAGCGGACCTGGCCGTCGACTCCGGCCAGTGCCTCCTCGATCTCGGCCGCACCGACGAGGCACGAGCCCGCATCGACGAAGGACTGACCCTGCTCCCAAAAGCCCGCGACAAAACCCGCGGAGTCTTTCGCACCTACGAGGCTCGCAGCCTCCTCCAGGCCCGCGAAGTCGAACAAGCCCTCATCGTCAGCACCGAGTCACTCGACCTCGCCACCCGAATCGGCGCCGACCGATGCATCACCCTGGTCCGCGAACTCGCCCCCGCCTTCGAGCCCTACCAGCAGGTGGACGGCGCCTGGGCAAGGTTGAGGGCGGTGAGGAACTCGCCGTAGAGGGCGCGCCTGTGTTGCAGCGCCTGGGTCTGGACCTCGCGGCCCCAGCGGGCCCGGTCGGCCAGCAGGGTTGAGCCGACTCCGACAACGGCGCCAAGGAGCGTGGAGAGAAGTGTCAGCCAGTTCACGCGATGACCTTACGGATCCCTCTTGTGGACCTCTGCGGGAGGTCCGCAAGAGAGGAACGCTCAAGGTGTCTGGCTACTGAAGTTTTCGCTTTGGGGTGACGTCATGGCGGTGCCGTGTTCAGTCCGGTTTCGGCTATGAATCCGTTGAGTAGGTCGGGCCGGTACTGCATCCGCTTGAGACGTGTGCGGACCAGTCCGGCCAGGTCATCGATAGTGCACGGGGCCAGGTTGCCCAGGCTCTTCTTCAGGTGCGCCCACACACCCTCGGCCGGGTTGAGGTCGGGGGTGTAGGTCGGGAAGCGGAAGACCGTCAGCCACGGTCGTTTCGCGATCAGCTCGCGCATAGCGGCGTCGACGTGATGGCTGTAGTTGTCCCACACCAGCACGATGTTGCCGCCGAGCTGCTGGTGGGCGGCATCCAGTAACGCGGCGAAGTCCCGCTCCCGAAAGCCCTTCTTCTCACCTTTGCGGCCGCAGTGGACCAGCATCCGGAAGACCAGCCGGGTGCGCTGGTCGGCCTTGCAGCAGATCAGGCCCGCCAGAGAGATGCGACCCGAGCCGGCCGCCCGGACCCTGACCAGGGGCGGGACGACCACGGCGAGACCAGGTGCATGCCTTCGGCGGCCGCAGCAGCTGCCCTGCCTCGTCCGCGAAGCACAGCCAGGCGTCCTGGTCCCTCACCGTCTTTCCACCCGCGGCCACGTCTCCTTGATCCACGTGGCCACGGCCTCCTCGTCGCGTTCGGCAGCACGCCGCACCGGCACCTGCACCGAGAAGCCCATCTGGCGCAGGATGCGCCAGGTCTGTGCGGGGCTGAAGCGCACGTGGAACCGCCGGGCGATCACGGTGGCCACCCGGGCCAGTGTCCAGCGCTGGTCCTCCATCCAGCCGTGCGCGGCCGGCCCCTTCTCCAGCTCCGCCGCCAGCCAGGCCCGCCACTCCGGCTTCATCCGGGACGGGCATCCAGACGGCCCCTTGGACCGCAGTGCCTCCACTCCGCCATCCCGCCAGCGGGCATGCCAGGCATAGGCGGACTTCCGAGAGACCCGTAATCGCCGCGCGACCTGCGGCAGCGTCACCCCTTGCGCGAACAACTCGGCGGCCTCGAAGCGCACTTGCTCCCGCCGGGCCCGCTGCTTCACGGTCAGGCCGCCCCCATCGGGATACCGCATCCCCCAGGGATACACCCACCAGCGAGTTCACCGTCACCCTAGGTCGAAAACCTCAGTAGCAGGGGTGCGCCGGCGGCGATCCGGCCCACGAGCGGCACGTTGACCGTCGCCTCGCTCCGTCTGCCCAGGTCGGGTGCCCACGATGGCCGCACCCGGTATGCGCGAGGACGGTGCGGGTCACGGTAGAGGACGCCCTTGCGCTCAAGAGCCATCAGCTGGTGGGCGACCGAGGAGGTGCTCGCAAGGTCCACGGCCTGGCCGATCTCCCGCTTCGACGGCGGGTAGCCCTGTCGGTCAACCGTCTCCGTGATGTAGCGGACTATGGCCGCCTGACGGCTCGTCAGCTCTCCCTCAGCGGTCCCGGAGCCCGGCGGACGGCCTCGCCGGGCGGGCGCGCTGTTCTCCATCCCGGGTACCTCTGTACAAGATCTCGCAGAGCGCGACCATAACCCGCCATCTCCTGCAAATGGAACACTGTTTCGGCATTCTGATGGACGAAGCGCGGCTCCGACGTCGCCTGTCCTGAGGCGGACCAGGCGCGCCCCCTCTGTCAGCTGGACCTGACCAACCTGGGGGTGTCCCCTCGCTTTTGGTGTCCCCCCACTCGCTGTCGGTGTCCGCATCGCAGAGTTCTCATGTGAGTCTCGACCAGAGCCCTGGAGGAGGTCTTCATCGACTGTTGTGTCCCCTACCGTCCTGCCACAGCACAGTCGGATCGGAGACAAGACCGAAGGCCCTACGCCTCGGCAGAACCCCGGCCCGCGATGCAAGTCCCAGGGCGGGGCAGTGGCGCTCGCCTCACGCTGGGTGCGACCAGGATGCACAGCTTGGCGTTGGGACGCCTGTGACTTGTGCGGCAGCAGGCACAAGATCGTTAAAGCAAGGGGCGACGCGTCGCCGTGTGCACGGAACGCCGAATTACAGTCCTCGTTAGGTATAGAGCTCACAGGAGACGAATCACGAAGGAGCGCATGCCAGCCGGGCAGGAGCCTCGGACGACCGACAGCGGCAGCAGCTACCGAACCGTCGGCCCGACCTGAAAGTTGGTGTCCGTGCACGGCTCGAAATCGTGACCGTGACCGTCTCGGACACCCTGGCCGAGTTCTTCGACGGCCTTGCGCACGACGAGGGGCACGCACTGATTTCGATCACGCTGCTGCGGGAACTGCAGGACCGGTGCGAGGAGATACTGCACGACATGCGCGACTTTGACGATCGGCACGCGTGACACAGGGCACTGACATGCAGATAGGCTACGTGGCCGCTCAGGGGAGGCAGGGAAGGTAGTGGCCGTCTCATCGACGAAGATGTGGAGCTTGGCAGCAGGGTGTCTGGCCCTGCTGTTGGTCGGGTGTGATGGGGCCGATACGGCTGCCCACCCGCGGGTTGGAAAATCCCGGTCCCATCCGGTGACCACCGCGAGGGCGACCGGCAGGCCCACTTATACACCGACCGGCGTGGTGACTGTGTCGCCAACGCCCACACGTAAGAAGCCAACTCCGAACTGGGGTAAACAGTCTGGCCCGCGTTTCGTCACCGAGATGGGAGACCGCCGCACCCGCCCGGCACCGAAGCTGGCTGCCCTCGGACGACCAGCGGGAGCTCAGATTGAGGTGAGCGGAGGCTGGACGGCCAGTCTGCGCGTTACCGCGGCAGGCGCCCAGACTCGTGTGAAGTGCCAAAGTCGGCCCTACGGCGGGAGTCAGCGAGTGTGGACCTATACCGTCACGAGCCAGCCAGGCCTCAGTGAATTCGGGTTGCCACGGCGGGGCATGTTCTTCGAGATAGAACGTGTCTCGGCGGAGCACGGCGGAGGGTGGGAAACGTCCGTCTCTGGGACCTGGAAGTCCACCGAGGACGTGCACTTCTCCTGGAGCGAAGAGAGCAACTCCGACGGTTTCGACGGGGCAGCGAGTAGGCCCACGACGATCCGGTTGCGTGAGAGCGCGGACCATAGACGAGTGAGTTTTGCGGCCGCCAGTGTTGCGGTCGCGGATTTTACGTACACGCAGCCCGTCGCCGGAATCAAAGTGTGGGGCACGGTTGTCTGCCCACGCTGATACTGGGCGGCTGCGGCAACTGGGCGCACCCACGGATCACCCACCCGAAGATGGCGTTGGCTGGCCGGCCCGTGAGCGATGCTCCCGCGCGAGCCCGATGAAGCAACAGCTCCGCCGTCGTGAACAGCAGCTGGCCCGGGCCTGCCTTTTGCCAAGATATGCCGGAACCTGAGTCCCTTCAGTCCCTGTCGCTAGGCCAGTTTTCCGCGCGGACACATGTCCGCGTCGCATCCGACCTGCATCGATACGTCGCGGACATGTTCGCGACTGTCCGGACGGGCGATGATCTGTTACGCCGGTGTGATGGCCGAAGCGGCTGCAGGCCCGGGTGGGCTTGCCCCGTGCGCTGGGGGGAAGAAGGACTGGCTGAACGACGTGTACCTGGCGGTAGTGCCGCCAGGTCTCCAAGTCAGATCGCCGGGTCTCCGATGTTCAAGGTCTGTCGGCGACGGCTGAAAAGTGGACCAGTAGCGACGCTTGGGTTCTAACGCTTGTCGCAACATTCCTTGATCATTAGGGGTGTGTTGGTGGCGAGGCGGGGACGGAAGCGCAGGCTGGAACTCGAGGCCGAGTACTGGCGGCTGCTCGCGGCCGGGATGGGCTCGGTCGAGGCATGCAGGCAGCTCGGGATCGGACGCAAGACCGGATATCGGTGGCGCTCGGAGAACGGCGGTCTGCCGCCGGACTACCTGCCGGAGTCCGCCCGTTCGAGCCGGTA
>NZ_JBEYUW010000023.1:0-53681 GCF_040643735.1 Streptomyces sp. NPDC047085 | reverse complement strand
GCTGTTGAGTTCTCAAGGAACGGTCGCTTCCTTTGTACTCACCCTCTCGGGCTTTCCTCCGGGCGCTTCCCTTCGGTCTTGCGTTTCCGACTCTACCAGATCTTTTCTCGATCCGATTTCCTCGGTGCCTTCCAGGTTCCCGCTCTCGCGTTTCCCTTTCCGGCGTTTCCGACTCTATCAGATCCTCGCGGCGTCTGATTCCCAGTCAGAGGGGGTTGTCATCCCGGCCGTTGGGCCGTTCCGACGTCTCAAACCTTAGCGGATCAGCTCGGCAGTTCCTAATCGGGCCGCCGGGTCCCTATTCGAATTGAATTCGGGCATGCCGAAATCAATCCCGAGGGAGATCGTGCTGGTGGTGTGAGGTGCCGCTCGAGGCGGCGGAGGTGCTGCCGAAGAACCGTTACGGCTCCGTGGCAACTCGGAGAACTTTACGGATCGGGCAGGGGCGTGTCAACCGGCCCCCGTCAAGATCTTTTCCTGGCGCCTCAGTCCAGGTCGCTGAGCCGGCCGCCGGCGTCCGGCTGGGCGTGCTCCACCCGGCGGAGCAGCCTGGTCAGCACCTCGCCGAGCACCGCGCGCTCGGCGGGGGTGAGGTCCTGGAGGAGGTCCTCCTCGAAGACGGTGGCGAGGCGCATCGCCTCCAGCCACTTCTCGCGGCCCTCGGGGGTCAGCTCGACGATGACGCGGACGCGGTTGGACTCGTCGCGCTCACGGGTGACCAGTCCCTCGGCGACCATGCGGTCGATCCGGTGGGTCATCGCGGCCGGCGTGAGGCCGAGTCGCTTGGCGAGGTCGCTGGGGCCCATGCGGTACGGGGCACCGGAGAGCACCAATGCCTTGAGGACCTCCCACTCGGCGCTGCTGATGCCGAGGGCGGCGGTCTGGCGGCCGTAGGCGACGTTCATACGGCGGTTCAGGCGGGACAGCGCCGACACGATCTTCTCGACCTGAGGGTCGAGGTCATGGAACTCGCGCTGGTAGGCGGCGATCTGTTCTTCGAGCGTCGGCTCCGTGACGCCGGGACTGTCGGCCATGACCGCAGTATCGCACGGAGTCCCTTTGCCTTGAAGTCCTTCGATGTGTACTCTTTAGCTTCGAACTTTAGCTTTGAAGTCTTCAGACTTAACTAGTGAGAGAGGTGAACGTGACCAGGGCGATGGGCGCAGCGATGCGCCGGATCCACGTGGGCAACGCACTCAGCGCGTTCGGGCTCGGCTTCACGGTCCCCTACCTGTACGTCTATGTGGCGCAGGTGCGGGGCCTGGGGGCCATGACGGCGGGACTCGTGCTCGCCGTCTTCGCCGTGGCCGCGCTGATCGTGCTGCCGTTCGCCGGCAGGGCGATCGTGCGGCGCGGCCCGCTGCCGGTCCTGCTCGCCGCCCTGGTCATGGCCGCGCTGGGCGCGCTGAGCCTGGGCCTGGCGGGCAACGCCGGGGCCGTACTGCTGTCCGCTTCGGCGCTCGGGGCCGGGCAGGCCGTGATGCAGCCGGCGCTGGCGACGATGATCGTGGACTGCTCGACGGCGGAGACGCGGTCGCGGGCGTTCGCGATGCAGTTCTTCCTGCAGAACCTGGGGCTCGGCGTCGGTGGGCTCATAGGCGGCCATCTGGTTGACACGACGCGGGTCTCCTCCTTCACCCTGCTGTTCGCGATCGAGGCGGCGATGTTCCTGCTGCTGGTCGTGGTGATGGCCACCGTGCGGATGCCGCACGCGCCGCGGATCGCGGGGGTGCCGGGCGGTTCGGCCAAGGGCAGGGACAGCTGGAAGCAGCTGCTGGGCAACCGGGCGATGGTGCAGCTGTGTGTGCTGGGCTTCGTGCTGTTCTTCGCCTGCTACGGGCAGTTCGAGTCGGGGCTGAGTGCCTACGGCGTGGAGGCGGCCGGGATATCGACGTCCACGCTCGGTACGGCGCTGGCCGCGAACACGTTGATGATCGTCGTCGCGCAGTTCGCCGTGCTGAAGTTCGTCGAGCGGCGTCGGCGGTCCCGGGTGATCGCCGGTGTGGGCCTGATCTGGGCCGTGGCGTGGCTCGCGGCGGGGTACGCGGGGCTCGGGCACGGCAGCCAGGAGATGGCGACCGCTGCGTTCGTGTCGACGTATGCGCTGTTCGGGCTGGGTGAGGCGATGTTGTCGCCGACGGTTGCTCCGCTGGTGGCCGACCTGGCTCCCGAGGGGATGGCGGGGCAGTACAACTCGGCTTTCGCGCTGGTCAAGCAGCTGGCGTTGGCGGTTGGTCCGGCGGTCGGCGGGCCGCTCGGGGCGTCGCTCCACGCGCCGTACGTCGTGACGTTCCTGCTGTTCTCGCTGGGGATCACTGTGCTGGCGCTGCGGCTGGGGCGGCGGCTCACTGCTTCGCAGGACCAGCCATGGGCTGCCGCGAAGAGTCGTGTCGTGGCCCGGGGTACGACGCCTGTGGAGCCAGTGCCCACTGAGGCATAGGGCACCCTGCGCTGGGGCCGGCCGGGGGTGGGCTGTCGCTCGCCACGCTGGGTGGGTGCCGCCTTTCTTTGGGACGGGCGCCGCCCCAGCGGCACGACTGCCCGCAGCTACGGCGGCTGCGGGCGACCGCGACGCTCAGCCCTTCGGCAGCAGAAACTCGCACCACACGGCTTTGCCGCCGCCGGGGGTTCTTCTTGAGCCCCAGGTGGAGGCGATGGTCGCCACGATGGCGATGCCCCGGCCCGATTCGTCGCCCGGTTCGGCGCGGCGGCGGCGGGGGAGGTGGTCGTCGCCGTCGGTCACCTCGATGATCAGGCGGCGGTCGGTACGGCGGAGCCGCAGCCGCATGGGCGGGGTGCCGTGCTGGAGGGAGTTGGCGACCAGCTCACTCGTGGCGAGGACGCCCGCGTCGTGCAGTTCGGGCGGGAAGCGCCAGCTGGTCAGCACGCCGGAGGCGAACGCCCGGGCGCGGGGGGCCGCCTCCACGCCGCCGAGGAGTTCCAGCGCCGCGTTGCGGAAGAGGTCGCCCTCGGGGCCCGTACGCGCGGGGTGCTGGAGGACGAGGACGGCGACGTCGTCGTCGTGGTCGGCGGTGACGCCGGCCGAGCGGACCAGGCGGTCGCAGACGACCTGGGGGGTGCCGGTCGCGCCGGACAGGGCGCGCTCCAGGGAGGCGATGCCCTCGTCGAGGTCCTCGTCGCGCCGCTCGACCAGGCCGTCCGTGTAGAGGACGGCGGTCGCGCCGGGGCCGAGCGCGATGGAGCCGGACGCGTGCATCCAGCCGCCGGTGCCGAGCGGCGGACCGGTGGGTTCGTCGGCGCGCAGGACGGTGCCGTTTTCGTCGCGGACCAGGATCGGGAGATGGCCGGCGGAGGCGTACACCAGGCGGCCCTCGTTGGGGTCGTGGACGGCGTAGACGCAGGTGGCGATCTGGTTGGCGTCGATCTCGGTGGCGAGGCCGTCGAGGAGTTGCAGGACCTCGTGCGGGGGCAGGTCGAGGCGGGCGTAGGCGCGGACGGCGGTGCGGAGCTGGCCCATGACGGCGGCGGCCCGCACCCCTCGGCCCATCACGTCGCCGATCACGAGTGCCGTGCGGCCGCCGCCCAGGGTGATGACGTCGTACCAGTCGCCGCCGACCGCCGCTTCCGTGCCGCCGGGCTGGTAGGTGGCGGCGATGCGCAGGTCGTCGGGCTGCTCCAGTTCCTGCGGGAGGAGGGAGCGCTGCAGGGTCACGGCCGTCTCGCGCTGGCGGCGCTCGCTGGCGCGCAGCCGTTCCGCGGCCTCGGCGTGGTCGGTGACGTCGGTCGCGAAGAGGAGGACGCCGCCGTCGCGGTCGCCGCCCTCGGCGACGGGGGTGCAGGTGAAGGTGTAGGAGCGGCCGTCGACGGCCTTGCGGGACTTGAGGGTGCGGGGCTTGCCGCTGCGCAGCACCTGGTCGAGGAGGGGCAGGAGACCGAGTTCGGCGAGTTCGGGCAGGGCCTCGCGGGCGGGGGCGCCCGGGGGCCGGACGCCGAAGGCCGTCGCGTAGGCGTCGTTGACGTAGGCGATGCGGTGGTCCGGGCCGTGGACGAGGGCGACGAGGGCCGGGACGCGGTCGAGGACGTCGCGCGCGGGCAGTTCGTCGACGGCGGGCACGGCGAGTGTCCCGTCGGCGGGCTGTTCGGCGCGGGCCGCGGGTACGGAGCCTTCCCCCCGCCGGTCCGGGGAGACCGCCTGCTCGGTCCGCGCTGCCGCGCGGCGCTGCGTTCCGGGGAGCCGGGCGCTCCAGCGCGTGAAGTTCACAGTGGGGAAAGCCTCGTGGGTGCTGAGGGCGGGCGGGTGCCCGTCCGAGGACGTGGGGCAGTCTGGCAGGTGGCCGTCCGCGGCGACATCCGTCAGACGCCGGGGCGGGCCGGGTAGTTCCTGAGTCCGGTCAGGAGGACCCCTTCGGGTTGTCCGAGGGGCCCTGAGGAGGCTTTCCACCGGCCGCGAGTTCGAACTCCGCTCGGGGATGTTCGAGCGATCCGAGGGAGACGATCTCCCGTTTGAAGAGCCCGGCGAGGGTCCATTCCGCCAGCACGCGGGCCTTTCGGTTGAAGGTGGGCACCCTGCTGAGGTGGTACACGCGGTGCATGAACCAGGCAGGGTAGCCCTTCAGCTTGCGGCCGTAGACCTGGGCGACGCCTTTGTGCAGGCCGAGGGAGGCGACGGAGCCGACGTACTTGTGGGCGTACGTCTCCAGGGGCTCGCCGCGCAGCGCGTGGACGATGTTGTCGCCGAGGACCCTGGCCTGGCGGACCGCGTGCTGGGCGTTGGGGGCGGTCAGGCTGCCGGGTTCGGCGGCGGTGACGTCGGGGACGGCGGCGGCGTCGCCCGCGGCCCAGGCGTGCGGGGCGCCGTCGACGGCCAGCTCGGCGGTGCACTTGAGCTTGCCGCGCTCGGTGAGCGGAAGGTCGGTGGCGGCGAGCAGCGGGTGGGGCTTGACGCCGGCCGTCCACACGACCGTACGGGTCGGGAAGCGCTGGCCGTCGCTGAGGACGGCGACGCGGTCGGCGCAGGAGTCCAGGCGGGTGTCGAGGAGGACCTGGATGTTGCGACGGCGCAGCTCGGTGACGGTGTAGCGGCCCATCTCCGCGCCGACCTCCGGGAGGATGCGGTCGGAGGCCTCCACGAGGATCCACTTCATGTCCTCGGGGCGGAGGTTGTGGTAGTAGCGCGCGGTGTAGCGGGCCATGTCCTCCAGTTCGCCGAGCGCTTCGACGCCGGCATAGCCGCCGCCGACGAAGACAAAGGTGAGGGCGGCGTCGCGGACGGCAGGGTCGCGGGTGGAGGAGGCGATGTCCATCTGCTCGATGACGTGGTTGCGCAGGCCGATGGCCTCTTCGACGGTCTTGAAGCCGATGCCGTACTCGGCGAGGCCGGGGACGGGCAGGGTGCGGGAGATCGAGCCGGGGGCGAGGACGAGTTCGTCGTAGCCGAGGAGCTGGGAGGAGTTGCCCTCCTCGGCGGTGGCGAGCGTGGTGACGGCGGCCGTGCGTACGCCGTGGTCGATGGACGTGACCTCACCGATGACGATGTGGCACTGGTCCAGGACGCGGCGCAGGGGTACGACGACATGACGAGGGGAGATCGAACCGGCCGCCGCCTCGGGGAGGAAGGGCTGGTACGTCATGTAGGGGTCGGGAGTGACGACGGTGATGTCGACGTCGCCCCGCCTGATCTCCTGCTTCAGCTTCCGCTGGAGGCGCAGGGCGGTGTACATCCCGACGTAGCCGCCGCCGACAACCAGAATGCGCGCACGTTCCTTCACCATCCCATGACGCACCGGGCGCTCTTGTTTGTCCACAGCCTCGGCAATTTGTGTGACTGGAGGACGGGTGTGCGCGAGGGTGGCCGCGCGGTCCGGGGAGCGGGAAAGCGGGCTGGTCAGCGGGGGCGGGCGGGAGGGTGCGAAGGTATGGAATCCGGACATAAATGGCTCGTACTCCGATCGGGGGGCGCACTGTGCGGAACCTGCCCCTTCTGAATTGACTTCCTCTCAACTATGTTCGTGTGTCGACGGGGTGTAGGGAATGTGGCCGAAGGGGTCCGGGAGGGGCGGTCCCGCTCTCGTGGACCGGCGCCAGGGTTCCGCGCACTCCGGATCCATGGCGGGGAGTCTCCGGGGGGAGACGTCATTACCGGGGGAACACATGCATGTTCAGGACACGCATTGGGGATCGGCAGCCGCGATCGCACCGAACGGTGGCGGAGCGGTGAGCGCGGCGGTCGGCAACGGGCGCGCGGACGGGGCGCGTACGACGCCGCTGCGGGTGGACGCACAGCGCAATCTGGAGCACGTGCTGCGCGCGGCGCGTGAGGTCTTCGGCGAGCTGGGGTACGGCGCGCCGATGGAGGACGTGGCGCGGCGGGCGCGGGTCGGTGTCGGCACGGTGTACCGGCGTTTCCCGAGCAAGGACGTGCTCGTACGGAGGATCGCCGAGGAGGAGACCGCGCGGCTGACCGAGCAGGCGCGGGCGGCTCTCGGTCAGGAGGACGAGCCGTGGTCCGCGCTGGCGCGGTTCCTGCGGACGTCCGTGGCGTCGGGCGCGGGGCGGTTGCTGCCGCCGCACGTGCTGCGGGTGGGCGTCGCGGAGGAGGGCTCCGCCGGATCGGCCGGTCCGGCTGGATCGGCTGGTGCCGGTCCTGTCGCCGATGAGGCTCGGGTGCCGCAGCAGCGGTCGCAGGCCGGGGTGGGCAGTGGTGAGCTTCGGCTGGTGGCCGAGGAGCGGTCCGCCATGACGGGGGGCACCGAGGACACGGGCGCGGGCGCGCTGCTCGACGTGGTCGGGCAGTTGGTGGAGCGGGCCCGGGCCGCCGGGGAGTTGCGGGCCGATGTGTCGGTGTCCGATGTGCTGCTGGTGATCGCCACGGCGGCGCCGTCCCTGCCGGATGCGGCGCAGCAGGCGGCGGCTTCGGCTCGGCTGCTGGAGATTCTGCTGGAGGGACTGCGGTCCCGTCCGGCGTAGCGGGTCGATGGGTGCCGGTGGCCGGCCGCTGGGGGCGGGGGCTGGTCGCCGGCCGCTGGAGAGCTGGCCGCCGGCCGCGAGCCACTGAGGACCGGTCGCTGGTCGCCGGCCCGGCTCGGTTTCGCCTTCGGCGGGCTCCGGTTCTCCCAGCCTCACCACCCGTACGGCTATCGCGTGGGTGGTCCCCGCGCGGGCTGCGCGCCGCCGGCGGCTCCTGCCCCTGCCCGGATCGTGGGGCGGTGAAAGCGGTGGGCGCGGGGGGTTTGTTCGGGTGGTGTTCGGTGGGGGTGGGGATTGCGTGCTCGGATGAGTGATGGGGTGGTTGGCGGGTCCGCCGCTTCCGGGGGATGTGGCACGCTGAGCCGGTGACGGGTTGGGCTGGGCCGGTGTCGGGGGCTTTGCGCGATGAGCGTTGACGGGTGGGACGGTTCACGCGGTGATGGTGACGCGGAGCCCGGGGAGCTGACCTCGCCGCAGGTGCCCAGCCAAGGGGGCCCGGCCACGGCGAGGGGCAAGCAGGCCCCCGAGCCGGGCTTTCCGACCCAGCGGGACGGCAGTGTGCTGTTGCCGCCGCGGGAGACCGTGCCGTCCGACGGCAAGCTGATCGAGCGGATGCGGGGCGGAGACGACTCCGCGTACGAGGAGTTGTACCGCCGACACGCCGACGCGGTGCGGCGGTACGCCCGTACCTGCTGCCGCGACGGACACACCGCCGACGACCTCACCGCCGAGGTCTTCGCCCGCATGCTCCAGGCGGTGCGCGGCGGTTCGGGCCCCGAGTACGCGGTACGCGCCTATCTGCTGACCTCCGTACGGCGCGTCGCCGCGCACTGGACCAGGTCCGCGCGGCGCGAGCAGCTCGTCGACGACTTCGCGGTGTTCGCCCAGCAGGCCTCGCGCGCCTCCGAGGTATCCGACGACACCGCGTCCATGGGCTCCTTCGGAGCGGGGCACGACCTGGGCGCCGATGTGCGCGCCCTGCACGTGGCCGAGCAGTCCATGGCCGTGCAGGCCTTCCGTTCGCTGCCCGAGCGCTGGCAGGCCGTGCTGTGGCACACCGAGGTGGAGGACGAGTCGCCCAGCGAGGTGGCCGTCCTGTTCGGGCTGGACGCCAACGGCACCCGGGTGCTGGCCAGCCGCGCCCGCGAGGGACTCAAGCAGGCCTATCTGCAGGCCCACGTCAGCGCCATCCTGGCCGACGACGAGGAGTGCGCCCGCTACGCCGACCAGCTCGGCGGCTACGCCCGCCGCAAGCTGCGCATCCGCGCCGAACGGGGCCTGCGCAAGCACCTGGAGGAGTGCGCCAAGTGCCGGTTGGCGGCCGCGCAGATCGAAGAGGTCGCGAGCGGCATCCCCGGTGTCGTCCCGGTCGCGGTCATCGGTTGGTTCGGCGCCGCGGGCTACGCCAAGGCCCTCGGCATCATCGCCGGTGGCGCCGGAGTGGGCGCCGCGGGTGCCGCCGCCGCGGCGAGCGGCACCACCGGAGGCGCGAGCGCGAGCGGGGGCGCCGCGGTCTCGGAGGGGCTCGGCGCCCCGGTCAAGGCCGGTATCGCCGCCGGTGTGGTGGCGGTGGCCGCCGCCGCGGTGGCGCTGGCCCTGGTGAACGACAGCCACCCGGCCAAGGAGGTGGCCAAGCCCGCGCCGTCCGCGCCCGTGGTCCAGCAACCGCAGCCGCCCGCGCCCAAGCCCACCCCGAAGAAGCCCGCCCCGGAGCCCGTGGTGCTGGCCCCCCACCACCCGGCGCCCCCGCCGAAGCCCGAGCCGACTCCCACACCCACCCCGAAGCCGAAGCCGAAACCAAAGCCGACTCCGACGCACACGTCCGCCCCGAAGCCGAAGCCCAGGCCGACCCCGACGCCCACGCCCACTCCCCCGCCGGCTCCCGTCGTCTACGAGATGAACGAGCTGCGCTACGACGTCATGGGCGACGGCACCAAGCCCGAGGTGCGGCTGCGCGAGAGCAGCTGGGTGTGGCAGCGCTACGGCATGTCCGTCGGCGGCACGCGGTACGCGGGCGGTGTCACCGTGCACGGCCGGTCCTCCGTCACCGTCGACCTCAACCGCCAGTGCACCGCCTACGACGCCCTGGCCGGCGTGGACGACATGACGCTCGGGCTCGGCAAGGTCTCCTTCTCCGTCTACGCGGACGGGGTGCGGCTGTGGCGGTCCGGCATGGTCAAGGGCGGCGACGCGGCCGTACCCGTCCATGTGGACCTGACCGGGCGCAGGACCGTACGGCTGGTCGTGGAGCCGCACAGCAACGTCTTCGACCAGGCGGCCCTGGTGGACTGGGCGGAGTCCCGGTTCACCTGCCGGTAGCAGCCCCGTTCGGCTTCCGGGCCCGATTCGCCTGCCGAAGGCGGGAGTTCACCGGCCGGGCGTGGCGGCCTCCGCTACCGCCTCCGCCTCCGCCAGCAGTCGCAGTACGTCGTCGGGTTCGAGGGTGGCGCCCCGGGCTCGCTCGGCCGCGTAGCGGTCCGGGGGCAGGGCGGCTCGGGAGGCGGCGTCGATCCGTGCGGCGCGGGTGCGCTCCGGTTCGGGGCGGGGGTTTCCGGCGCGCCAGTGGTCGGCGGTCGCGGAGAGCCGGACCGCGCCCGGCAGATCACCGAGCCGGGCCAGCAGGTCGGCGGCGATGTCCACCAGCCCGGCCGTGATGGCCTCGGCACAGCGCCGCTCCACGGCCTCGCGCAGGGCCTCGGACACGATCGGCAGGGCCTGCCCGGGACCGGCCTCCTCGGCCGTGAGCCCGGCCTCGACCGCGCGCAGGGCGGCCGCGAACTGCGGTGGCGGGGTACCGCCCGTCGCTGCCGCGCGGGTCGCCTCGTACAGCTCGCGCGCGTGGGCGGTCTCCCCGTCCTGCAGGGCGATGTGGGCCCGCATCAGCAGGACGAACGCCCGCGCCTCCGGCGCCCCGTACCGGTCGGCGGCGCTGCCCGCCTCGTCCAGGGCGGCCAGGGCACGCGTGCGGTCGCCGGAGCGGTGGGCGACCTCGGCGAGCCGCGCCAGCAGGAACGGCGACTCGGCGTAGGCGCCGACCTCGTAGGCCAGCCGCAGTGCCTCCTCGTACTCGCCGCGGGCCGCCTCGTACCGGCCGCGCGCCATGTCCGCCTCGCCGGCCGCGCTGCACACCTGCGCCCGCATCCAGCGGTCCCCGACCCGCCGGGTGAGCGTCCTCAGCTCGGCCAGGTCCTCGTCCACGCCGCGCAGGTTGCCCGGCGAGTCGACGACCACATGGGTGCGGTACATCAGCGCGACCCCGATCTCCCAGTCGCCGCCGAAACGGCGGCAGTTGGCGACCGCCGCGGTCAGGTCGGGGGCGGCGTCCGCCAGGCCGCCCAGGAAGAAGTAGGCGGTCAGCGGCCAGATGAGGCCGGGCAGGCGGGCCGCCTGAGGGCCGCCGCGCTCGTAGAAAGCCCGCACCCGCGCGACGTACTCCTCGGCCCGCTCGCCGGCCCCGAGCTCCTCCGTGCCCGACTCGGCGGTCAGGAACAGGTCGAGCATGCGCAGGTCCATGCGCAGGTCCCGGAGGGGATGGTCCGTCTCGCCGTCGGGGGCGGCGAGGAAGGTGCTCACCGGGTCGGCGGACTCCACCAGGGACGCCAGGTCCTGGCGCGTCGCCCCCTCGGGCAGGGCGTCGAGGGCGACGCCCAGGCGCAGCACCAGCCGCACCCAGCCGATCGCCTCCTGACGATGGTTGCGCAGCCACCAGAACCAGCCGGCGGCCAGCACGATCGCGCCCGCCTCCGCCTCGTCGCCGGCGGCCACCGCCCGGTCGAGGGCCGCGCGGATGTTGTCGTGTTCGCTCTCCAGGCGGGAGATCCAGGGCATCTGGGCGGCGGACCGCAGCCGGGGCTCGGCCTCCTCGACCAGGGCGCGCACCCACGCGCGGTGGCGCCGCTCGGCCTCCGCGCGCACCTCGGGGTGCTCGGCGGCGCGTTCGGTGGCGTACTCGTGGATGGTCTCCAGCATCCGGTACCGCATGCCACCGGAGCCGCCGTGGCTGTCGGAGCCGTCGGGGCTGTCGGCGGCGTCCCGGCCGTCCCAGGCGTCCGAGCCGTCCGAGGCTGCCAGGGCGTCCGGGGTGGCCACGACGAGGGATTTGTCGACGAGCGCCCCGATCAGGTCCGCCGCCGGGCCGGTGCACACGGCCTCGGCCGCAGCGAGGTCCCAGCCGCCGGCGAACACCGACACCTCGCGCAGCACCGTCCGCTCCCGCTCGTCCAGCAGCTCCCAGGACCAGTCGACCACCGCGCGCAGGGTCTGCTGGCGGGGCAGGACCGTGCGGCTTCCGGAGGTGAGCAGGCGGAAGCGGTCGTCCAGGCGGTCGGCGATCTGCCGTGGGGTCAGCAGCCTGAGCCGGGCCGCGGCCAGCTCGATGGCGAGCGGCAGCCCGTCCAGGCGGCGGCAGATCTCCGCCACGGCCTCGGTGTCGCGGAGCACCGCGTCGGCGTCGGGACGGACGGCACGCGCGCGCTCGGCGAAGAGGCGGTGCGCCTGTTCGGGGACGAGGGGTTCGACCGGGCGCACCGACTCACCGGGGACGCCCAGGGGTTCACGGCTGGTGGCGAGGATCGTGAGCCCGGGGCAGTGGGTGAGGAGGGTCTCGGCGAGGGCGGCGGCCGCGCCGATGACGTGCTCGCAGTTGTCAAGGATCAGGAGTTGGCTGCGCGGGGCGCAGTACTCGATCAGCAGGGCGGTGGGATCGTCCTGCAAGGTCATCAGCTCGTTGGTCAGCAGCACGGTCTCGCGCAGACCGAGCGCGCTGACCACCGCGCCGGGCACCGCCTCCGGCCGGTCGAGCGGGGCCAGCTCGACCAGCCAGGCCTGGGACAGGCCCCCGGCGGCCTCCTCGGCGAGGCGGGTCTTCCCCGAGCCGCCCGGTCCGGTGAGGGTGACCAGGCGAGCCCTGTGCAGATCCGAACGAACGGCCTCGAGTTCCGGTTCCCGCCCGACGAAGGACGTGAGCCGGGGCCGCAGATTGCCGGTGCGCTCCGGGGGCCGGGCGGGGTGCCGGGGCGGCGGCGCGAAGGGTGTCTCCTCCGTCTCCTGCTGGAGCAAGGACGCGTGCAGGGCCTGGAGTTCGCGACCGGGGTCGGTGCCGAGGGTGTCGGCGAGGGTGCGGCGGGCGGACTCGTACGCGGCGAGGGCGTCGGCCGGGCGGCCGGTGTCGCGCAGGGCGCGGATGAGGAGGGCGTGCAGGGGCTCGTCGTACGGGTGGACAGTGGTCAGTTCCGTCAGCTCCGGTACGACGTCCTGGGCGCGGCCGAGGTCGAGGGCGGCGGCGGCGCGGGCGCGGGAGGCCTCCAGGCGCAAGGCGTCCGGCCGGGTGGCCGGGGCACGGTCGGGGAGGTCGGCGAGGGCGGGGCCGTGCCAGAGGGCGAGGGCGGTGGTGAGGGTGCGGTGGGCGGTGTCCGGGTCGCCTTCGGCGAGGGCGGTGGTGCCTTCGCGTACCAGCCGCTCGAAGACGAACAGGTCGACGTCGTCCTGGCGGGCGTCGAGCCGGTAGCCGCCGGGGGCGGAGGCGACGGCGTCCCTGCCGAGGGTGCGGCGGAGTCGGCCGACGAGGGCCTGGAGGGCGGCCGGGGCGTCCTCGGGCGGGTCGTCGGCCCAGATCTCGTCGATCAGGGTTTCGGGGGTGGTGGTGCGGCCGGGGCGGAGGGCCAGGGCGGTGAGGAGGGTGCGGAGGCGGGGGCCGCCGATGGGTACGGGGGTGCCCTGGTCGTCAGTCGCTTGGGTTACGCCCAGGATTCTGTACCGCACCGGGTCATTGTCGCGGTGGGTGCGGGGTGGGGCCACGTGTTTCGGTAGCCGGTGCGGGTTCGCCTGCGGCGGGGGGGCTGGTCGGCTGGGGCGGAGGGTGCTGGTTCGGCACCCGGTGCCGCGGTGGGCCAGGGGTGGGGACGCTTGCCGGCGCTGGCCGGGTGCCGCCTTTCTTTGGGACGGGCGCCGCCCCAGCGGCACGACTGCCCGCAGCTACGTGGGGACAGCGGCCGCGCGGCTGTCTGCGGCAGTGTGGCTACGACGGCTCCGCGCGGGGCGATCGGCTACGGCACCGATGCAGCGGACGACGGCACAACCCCCCAGGGGCGCGGGGAACTGCGCGATCGGCCCTCGCCGGCCCGCGGCCGAAAGACTGCGGCCAGGGCGGAGCCCGTCAGGCGCCCGGGGTCAGGGCGCCTCTTCTGGGTTGGATGCCGGAGGGGACCGCGCGGGCGCGGGCGGGGGTGCCGGTCCAGCAGGTGCCCCGGCGGGAGAGGAGGCGGCGGAGCCAGAGTTCGAGGGAGATCAGGTCGGCCAGGCCGTCGAGCGGGAGGGGCTCGCCCGCCGCCGCGGCGCGGACGGCCTTGCGGACGACGCGGGCCTCGACCAGGCCGGCGTCGGCCAGGAGGGGCGTGGAGAACAGGTCGACCAGGGAGTCCGCCGCCACTCGCAGGCCCGCGCGCGCGGCGGCGGCGGAGGACGCGTGGGAGGGGGTGCCCCAGCCGGGTGGGAGGTCGGTGATGCCGGCGCCCTCCAGGACCGTGCGCAGCACGGCGGAGCGGGCGCCCGGCTTGACGCGCAGGGCCTCGGGGAGGGCGCGGCAGGCGCGGACGACCTGGTTGTCGAGGAAGGGCGCGTGCAGCCGCTGCGAGCGGATCTCGGCGGCCTGTTCCAGGACGCGCAGGTCGGCGGCGTATCGCGCGAGCACCGCACGCGCGCGGAACTCGCCGGGGCGCTGCGCGGCGCTCCCGGAGGAGCGGTCCGCCTCGGCCTCGAGCAGAACCGATACTTCAGCCAGTGCCTCTCCGGTCAGCCAGCGCGCCGCCGGCCCCGGTCTGGCCCAGGTCAGCGCCGCGAGGGACGCGCCGACCGCGCCCTTGGGCTCCTCCAGTCGGCGCCGCATCAGCCGCTCGGCGAGCTGCTCCAGGCCGGCCCGGTACGGGGTGCGGGCCAGGCGGCGGGCCGCGCCGTACACGCGCGCGGGGACCATCACCGAGCCGTCGGCCCGGGTGAGGGCGGCGACCGGGCGGACCAGATGGCGCCGCTGCCGGTCCATCAGGAGGTCCGCGAGGCGGGCCGGGTGGGCGTCCAGGACCTGCCGGGCGCCGTGGCCGGTGAAGTGGTCGGCGCTGCCGGCGGCCAGCCGCGCGCGGTGCCGGGCCGCCGTGACCAGCGAGGGTCCCGGCTCGTCGGTGAGGGGGCCGTCGAGGTCGGCGTAGGGCAGGGTCTCCTCGCCGCCGGTGACGACGACATGGTGCAGGCGGGGGTTGGCCGCGAGCGCGCCCGCGCGCGCCAGTTCGGCCTCGCGGCCGCCGACGCCCGGGTCGTTGCCGCCGACGGCCAGGTCGTTGAAGGTGACGGCGAGCAGTCGCTCGCCCGCGCCCGTGCCGTGGCCGAGCAGCGTGCCGGGCCGGCCGGGCAGTCCGGCGGCGAGCAGGGCCAGGGTGCCGGAGGCCGGTCCGCCGGACAGGTCCGCGCCGATGCCCGGCACCGGCATCCCGCGCGCGGCCCGCCGCTCGGCGGGCCCCATGCCGGGCACCGGGCCGGGGTCGAGGTCGGGCACGTGCCGGGGTGCCGACAGCCGGGCGCGTACGGCCTCGATCAGGGCGTCCCGTACGGCGTCCACGGCGCGGCCGGGGTCGGCCGGGGGCGCGGCGACCGCGAGCGAGGCGACCGGCTCGTACCCGGCGATCTCGCGAGCCCCGGCGCGCAGAACGAGCGCGTGCCCCGGCGGAATGCGCCGTACGCCCTCGTACGGCGTGGTGTCGCGCAGCGCGGCCGGTACGTCCGGGGCGGCGAGCAGGGCCGCGAGGTGCCCGAAGTCCAGGTTGGCCTCGGCGAGATCGGCGAGCGGCAGCGCGGCGGTGGCGTAGGCGGTGCCGCCGGCCCAGGGGGTGTAGAACACCGGGCGGGCACCGGCGAGATCGCCGCAGACGGTGATGCGGCGGCCCACCTGGACGACGGCCGTGTAGCTGCCGGGCCAGGTCGTCAGATGCCGGAGCGCGCCCCCGCGCGCGGTGAACAGTCCGCGCCGCAAATCCTCGTCGGAGGCACCGCAGATGCCGAGGACGGCGATCCGGTTCTGCGCGTCGGCCTTCACCACCCGCACCTCGTCCGGCCGCCAGTCGCCGACGGCCCACAGCGGATCGGGGTCGCCCCACAGGAGGTGGGAGCCGACCGGGTGCAGCGTCTCGCCGTCGTATCCGGTGGCGCCCGCGGAACCGATCCCGGCGGCACTCGTGGCGGTGCTGCTCCAACCCACCAACCACCGCATCGACGCCTCCACAGGCTGTGGACAACCAGTGCACCGTACGAACCGGACCCCATGCTGCCATGAAGAACGCGCCGTGGAGGGGCGGCGGCACCGCCTTCGATCGGGGGAAAACCGGAGGCAAGGTGAGGGACGACCCGGCGAACGCCCGTACCGGGCACGGCGGATACGACGCGAATGCGCCCCCGAAACACTCCCCTAAAACACCCTTCGCGCCCTCAAGTCCCATGGTGGGAGCGGAAATCACCCCACAGGACGAGGGTCGGTTTTCAGCCAAATCGGCGCGGGGCGGGGAGGTTTGAGCACGCTCCGTACAGGACTGCGGAGCACACGGCGGCGCGGTCACGCGCACAGTCCGGGAGGCGGGCATCGCCTCCCGGACCGGTCCGCCACCCGCGGGGATGAAGGTGGCGGTGTCCCCCAGCCCGCTGGATCCAGTACAGCGGGCCGACCCACGCACGAGCCATGGAACCGCTCCCCCGATGGCCGGAGAAGAGCGCACGCACGGGCGCACGGCCACACGGGCGGGGGCACGCACCGGCCGGCCGTGCACGGTGCGTACAGGGCCGTACTCCCGTACGGACCACAATCCCGCCAACCGGAACAATGCCCCTTAACGCTTGGGATCCGGCGAACTACGCTGTGTTTACGAATGCCGCGTGGTTATGCCAGCGCGGCAGCCGTCTGTGTCGAGGGGTGGCGCATGTCCAGGGAGCAACGCGGGCCGAACGAAAAACTCGGCGCCGTTCTCGCCCTCGCGGGAATCAGCAACGCAGGACTCGCGCGACGTGTCAACGATCTTGGCGCGCAACGCGGGTTGACTCTTCGCTACGACAAGACGTCGGTGGCGCGCTGGGTGTCGAAGGGGATGGTGCCGCAGGGTGCGGCGCCGCACCTCATCGCGGCCGCCATCGGCCAGAAGCTCGGACGCCCGGTGCCGCTCCACGAGATCGGCCTGGCGGACGCGGATCCCGCCCCCGAGGTCGGCCTCGCCTTCCCCAGAGACGTCGGACAGGCGGTGAAGTCGGCGACGGAGCTGTACCGGCTCGACCTCGCCGGGCGCCGGGCCGGCTCCGGCGGCATCTGGCAGTCGCTCGCCGGGTCGTTCGCAGTGAGCGCATACGCAACGCCCGCCTCACGATGGCTGATAACCCCCGCCGACAGCTCGGTCGCGCGGGAGGCGAACTCCGCCGAGGGTTCCGGCGCACCGATCAAAGTCGGCCACAGCGATGTGCAGAAGCTGCGGGAGGCCGCCGAGGACGCCAGGCGCTGGGACTCCAAGTACGGAGGCGGCGACTGGCGTTCGTCCATGGTGCCGGAGTGCTTAAGGGTGGAGGCGGCGCCGCTGCTGCTCGGCTCCTACTCCGACGAGGTCGGCCGCGCGCTGTTCGGGGCGAGCGCCGAACTCACCCGGCTCGCGGGCTGGATGGCCTTCGACACCGGCCAGCAGGAGGCGGCGCAGCGGTACTACATCCAGGCGCTGCGGCTCGCGCGCGCGGCGGCCGACGTCCCGCTCGGCGGCTATGTGCTGGCCTCCATGTCGCTGCAGGCGACGTACCGGGGCTTCGGCGACGAGGGTGTCGATCTGGCGCAGGCCGCGCTGGAACGCAACCGGGGGCTGGCGACCGCCCGCACCATGAGCTTCTTCCGGCTGGTCGAGGCGCGGGCCCACGCGCGCGCGGGAGACGCGCAGGCCGCCGGCGCCGCACTGAAGGCCGCCGAGGGATGGCTCGAGCGCTCACGGGAGGGTGACAACGATCCTTCTTGGCTTGGTTTTTATGGGTACGACCGGTTCGCCGCCGACGCGGCGGAGTGCTACCGGGACCTGAAGGCTCCCCGGCAGGTGCGGAGGTTCACCGAGCAGGCCTTGTCGAAGCCTACGGAGGAGTTCGTGCGGTCGCACGGGCTGCGGCTGGTCGTCTCCGCCGTCGCCGAGTTGGAGTCCGGGAACCTGGACGCGGCGTGCGAGCAGGGGGTCCGGGCCGTGGAGGTGGCCGGGCGGATCTCGTCGGCCCGGACCACGGAGTACGTGAAGGATCTGCTGCATCGGCTGGAGCCGTACGGCGACGAGCCGAGGGTGGTGGAGCTGCGGGAGCGGGCACGGCCGCTGTTGATGGCTCCGGCGTGAGCACGCGGGCACGCGGAGCGCTTCCCCGCGTTTGAAGGCGTTGTCAGTGGCGCAGTGCACTATCGAGGTGGGAGGTGGTGCACGGTGCCGGGCGGTGCGTACGACTGTGATGTGCTCGTGGTGGGTGGCGGCATCGTCGGGCTGTCCACGGCGTATGCGCTCACCCGCGCCGCGCCGGGGACGCGGGTGACCGTGCTGGAGAAGGAGGCGGGGCCCGCCCGGCATCAGACGGGGCGCAACAGCGGGGTGATCCACAGCGGGATCTACTACCGGCCGGGCTCGCTCAAGGCGCGGTACGCGGTGCGGGGCGCCGCCGAGATGGTGAAGTTCTGCGCCGAGTACGGCATCGCGCACGCCGTCACCGGCAAGCTGATCGTCGCCACCGAGCGGGAGGAGCTGCCGCGGCTGCACGCGCTCGTGCAGCGCGGCCGGGAGAACGGGATCCCGGTGCGGGAGCTGGGCGGCCCGCAGATCGCCGACTACGAGCCCGAGGTGCGCGGACTCGCGGCCATCCACGTGGGGACGACGGGCGTGTGCGACTTCGTCGGGGTCGCACGGCAGCTGGCGCGGGCCTCGGGCGCGGACATCCGGTACGGCGCCCGGGTCGTACGGGTGGACCGGCGGCCGGAGCGGGGCGTGGCCGTGCTCACCGCGGGCGGGGACGTCGTACGCGCGCGGGTGATGGTGAACTGCGCCGGGCTGTACTGCGACGAGGTGGCCCGGCTCACCGGGGACGAGCCCGGGGTGCGGATCGTGCCGTTCCGGGGGGAGTACTACGAGCTGGCCCGGCCCGAGCTGGTGCGGGGGCTGGTGTATCCGGTGCCGGACCCGGCGTTCCCGTTCCTCGGGGTGCATCTGACCCGGGGGATCGACGGGGGTGTGCACATCGGGCCCAACGCGGTGCCGGCGCTCGCCCGGGAGGGGTACGAGTGGGGGGTCGTACGACCCCGGGAGCTGGCCGGGACGGTCGCGTGGCCGGGGTCCTGGGTGATCGCCCGGCGGCACTGGCGGTACGGGGCGGGAGAGCTGCGGCGGTCGGTGTCCAAGGGGGCGTTTCTCGGGGCCGTGCGGAGATTGCTGCCCGCGGTGGAGGAGCGGGATCTGGTGCGGGCCCCCGCCGGGGTCCGGGCGCAGGCGGTGCTGCGGGACGGGACGCTGGTGGACGACTTCCTCATCCGGGAGGGCAGCCGGGCGGTGCATGTGCTGAACGCGCCCTCGCCGGCGGCCACCGCGTCTTTGCCCATCGGCAGAGAGGTCGGGCGTCGGGCGCTGGAGATGCTCGGTTCGCTGTAGTGCCGTACCAGGGGGCTCCGCCCCCTGGACCCCCCGGTTTCCCACCCGCCCACCTGTCTCGGTACGTCGAGAAGGCACCGTAAAGAAGAGAAGCGCGCTCCCCGTAAAATCGGTGTCACTGTGACTGACTCCCTCCACGCCCCCGAAGCCTCCCGGTCCGGTGACGCCGTGCCGGTGTCCACGCATGTCCCCGGTGTGTCCGTTCGGCACAGCCGGGCCAAGGGGGAGCCGCGGTTTCCGGACGGTCCCAAGGCCGATCCGGCCGGGTCGCACTTCGAGCGGCGGATCCGGAGCTTCCAGCCGCGGCGGAGCCGGGTGACGGCGGGGCAGGCCGACGCGTTGCAGCGGCTGTGGCCCACGTGGGGGCTGGACATCGACGGGCAGCGGGTCATCGATCTCGAAGAGATGTTCGGGAACGACAATCCCGTGGTGCTGGAGATCGGCTTCGGCATGGGCGAGGCCACCGCGCGGATGGCGGCCGGCGACCCGGACACCAACATCCTCGCGGTCGACGTGCACACCCCGGGGCAGGGCAACCTGCTCAACCTCGCCGACCAGCACGGGCTGAAGAACGTCCGCGTCGGGAACGGCGACGCGATCATCCTGCTCAGGGAGATGCTCCGGCCCGACGCGCTCGACGGGCTGCGCGTCTACTTCCCCGACCCCTGGCCCAAGAAGCGGCACCACAAGCGGCGGCTGATCCAGCCCGAGTTCCTGACGCTGGCCGCGACCCGGCTGAAGCCGGGGGCGATCGTGCACTGCGCGACGGACTGGGAGCCGTACGCCGAGCAGATGCTCGAGGTGCTCACCGCCCACCCGGACTTCGAGAACACGCAGGCCGACGGCGGTTTCGCGCCGCGTCCCGAGTTCCGTCCGCTGACCCGTTTCGAGGGGCAGGGACTGGACAAGGGACATGTGGTGAACGATCTCCTCTTCCGTCGCGTACCGCATCAGGACCAGTAACGAGCAGGGGTCGATGCCGTGGCCAGCAGTCCTCCGTACCCGACCTCCTCCTACTCCCCCGGCCCCGGAAGCGGACCGCACCCTCACTGGTGGCAGCGCCCGTGGGTGCGCTACGGGTCGCTGATCACGCTGCTCGCGCTGTCCGGGCTGGTCATCCTGGCGCTGGTGCGGCGGCAGACCGGAACCGAGGGGTTCCTGGTCGGGCTGGGCCTGGCCGTACTGCCCGTGCCCTGGCTCATAGCCGCCTTCCGGTGGCTGGACCGGGTCGAACCCGGCCCCTGGCGGAACCTGGTCTTCGCGTTCGCGTGGGGGGCCTGCGCGGCGGCGCTGATCGCCATCGTCGCCAACAGCTTCGCGACCAAGTGGATCGCCACGGCCACCGCCGACCCGGCCGGTGCCGACACCCTCGGCGCGACCGTGATCGCCCCCGTCGTGGAGGAGTCCGCGAAGGCCGCGGCCGTGCTGCTGGTCTTCCTGTTCCGCAGACGCGACTTCACCGGGATCGTCGACGGGGTCGTGATAGCGGGGCTCACCGCGACCGGGTTCGCGTTCACCGAGAACATCCTCTACCTGGGCACGGCCTTCGGGACCGACCAGCTCAGCGGCGACCGCGGCATCGCCTCCGTCACCGCCGCCACCTTCTTCGTGCGCGTCGTGATGTCCCCGTTCGCGCACCCCCTGTTCACCGTGCTCACCGGCATCGGCTTCGGCGTCGCCGCGCTCTCCGCGGACGGCCGGACCGCCCGGCGCGTCCTGGTCCCGCTCGGCGGGCTACTGCTCGCGATGAGCATGCACGCCTTCTGGAACGGCTCCTCGACGTTCGGCGAGTACGGGTTCTTCGCCGTGTACGGCGCGTTCATGGTGCCCGCGTTCGGGCTGCTGACCTGGCTGGCGGTGTGGACGCGGCAGCGGGAGTTGCGGACCGTGCGGGAGGAGCTGCCCGCGTATGTGTACGCGGGGTGGCTGGGGCCCGCCGAGCCGTTCGTCCTCGGGTCCATGCGGGCGCGGCGGATGGCCCGGGACCATGCCCGGCAGCACTTCGGGGGGCGGCCGGCGGCACGGGCGGTGGCCGAGTACGAGGCGTACGCCACCTCGCTCGCGTTCCTGCGGCACCGGGGGCGGCAGGGGAAGGCCGGGGCCGACTTCATCCCGCGCGAGCGGGAGCTGCTGGGCGCGCTGTGGGAGCGGCGGGAGGTGGCCCGGCCGGCCCTGGAGTACGCGGCGGCAGTCACCGCGCCCGTGCCTGCGGCGTATCAGCCGGTTTACGGGTATCCGGTGGTGCCGTATCCCACGTACAACCCGTATCGGTCGTAGACCATCGGGCGCGCGAAGTACGGCACCGCCGGATTGCGCCGTCGTGGCTCAGCGCCGTTGCGGCGGACAGGAACTCAGGCCGAGGCCTCCGTCAGGGTCTTCAGTTCGTCGTCCGTCAAGCGGAGGTCGGCCACGCCCAGCAGGGCCGGGAGCTGGTCGACCGTCCTCGCCGAGGCGATGGGGGCCGCGATGGTCGGCTGGGCGGCCAGCCAGGCGAGGGCGACCGTGGCCACCGGGGCCTCATGGGCGGCGGCGACGGCGTCCAGGGCGGTGAGGACCTTCTGGCCGCGCTCGGTGCCGAGGTGCTTGGCGGCGGAGCCGGCGCGGGCGCTGTCGACGGTGGCGCCGGGGCGGTACTTGCCGGTGAGGAAGCCGGAGGCGAGGGCGTAGTAGGGGATGGCGGCCAGGCCCTCGCGGGCGGCGAGGTCCTGCAGCGGGCCCTCGTAGGTGTCGCGGGAGACCAGGTTGTAGTGGGGCTGGAGGGCGACGTAGCGGGCGAGGCCCTCGCGGTCGGAGAAGTCGAGCGAGGCCTCGAGGCGCTCGGCGGTGATGTTGGAGGCCCCGATGTGGCGGACCTTGCCGGCCTTCACGAGGTCGTCCAGGGCGCCGATGATCTCCTCGACCGGCACCTCGGGCTTGTCGAAGTGGGTGTAGTAGAGGTCGATGTAGTCGGTCCCCAGGCGGCGCAGGGAGGCGTCGGCGCCGGCCTTGATGTTGGCCGCGGACAGGCCCTGGTACTCGGGGTGCTGGCTCACCTTGGTCGCGACGATGACGTCGGAGCGGTTGCCGCGGGCCTTGAGCCACTTGCCGAGGATCGTCTCGGACTCACCGCCCTTGTTGCCCTCGGCCCACGCCGAGTAGACGTCGGCGGTGTCGACGAAGTTGCCGCCGGCGGCCGTGTAGGCGTCGAGGACGGCGAAGGAGGTCTCCTCGTCGGCGGTCCAGCCGAAGACGTTGCCGCCCAGGGCGAGCGGGAAGACCTCGAGGTCGGAGGAGCCGAGCTTGCGCAGAGAAGCGTGAGAAGCAGTCATGCTTCAGTTCAACCGCCACTCCCGTCCCACCCATTCCGGGATTTCCGCGAACGGTGTGTGAACGCGCCCGGATGGCGGACACCCCGGCAGCCCTGACGTCGGGGGGACGCCGCCAGGCCGCCGGGGACCGTATGTGGGGGGTGGATCAGAGACCGACCGCTCAGGGCGTGAGGCCCTTGCCGCGCAGCCACGCCATCGGGTCGATGCCGGTGGACTGGCCGTTCGGGTGGACCTCCAGGTGGAGGTGCGGGCCGGTGACGTTGCCGGTGGCGCCGACGCGGCCGATGACCTCGCCGGTGGTGACCTTCTGGCCGACGGAGACGCTGATCGAGGACTGGTGGCAGAACCACAGCTCGGTGCCGTCGTCGAGGGTGAGGATGGTGCGGTAGCCGTAGGAGCCGGCCCAGCCCGCCTCGGTGATCGTGCCGCTGTGGATGGCCTTGATCAGCGTGCCGGTGGGCGCGGCGAAGTCGAGGCCGGTGTGGTAGCCGGAGGACCACATCGAGCCGGCCTGGCCGAAGGTCGAGGTGATCGTGTACGAGGAGGTCGGCAGCGCGTACTGCTTGGCCAGCTCGGCCAGGCGCGCCTCTTCGGCCTTCCTCTTGGCCTCGGCCTCCGCCTTCTCCTTGGCGGCGGCGGCCTTGGCCTCGGCTTCCTTCTGCGCCTTGGCGGCCGCGTCGGCGGCGGCCTTCTCCGCGGCGGCAGCGGCGGCCGCGGCGGCCTTGGTCTCGGCCTTGCTCTGCTGCTGCTCGGCCTGGGCCATGATCCGGTTGCGCAGGGCCTCGCCGGCGTCGGCGCCCTTGGCGCTGTCGGCGGAGGTCACGCCGACGTTGCTGAGGGAGGCGGTGGTGGCCTTGGGCGCGTTCGACGAGTCGTCGTCGAACAGGTGGCCGACGGAGTCCACGGAGGGCAGGTCGGGCAGCGAGATGGACACCGGCGGCTTGCCGGTGTTGGCGCTGGCCATGCCGCCCGCGCCGACGGCAGCGATGACGCCGACGCCGAGGACGGTGGAGCTGCGGGCGAGTCCGCCGCCGCGCTGCTTGGAGACGCGGTGCCGGCCGCGTACCGGGCGGATGGAGTCCTCGGTGGGGTTCCACTCCTCCCAGGGGCCCTCCTCGGCACGGTAGGCGCCGTAGCCGAAGGTCTCGGATTCGCGCTGAGCGGGCACGAACGGGGCTTCTGGGGCAGGCCGGTTGGACGCCACGCGGGCGTACTCCTTTCCTTCCTCCGCCTACCGGGTTAGCTGACGGGTTCGGAGCAGGAAGGTCTCCTACGCGCGTATACCAGTCGTGGACTCAAGAGTTCACGACGGCGTCCGCGTGATTCACCCCAAGGTGGTGGTTCCCCGGTTCCCTTGCGGGATTCGGCGCGTGCGCACGGAGCCGCCTCTTGTGACGGCTGGGACGACCGCGCTGCGTTATCGAACGTTAATAGACCCAGGTGCCAGATTCCAAGCCGTTCGGCTTGATCATTAACGTTCATCGGGGTGGATATACGCGCCAGGACCGGTGGAAAACGGGCGACTTGACCAGCATTCAGGAGTCACAAGGGTTTTGATGGTGACTCAGATGTTATGCGGAGGGCTGTCGTCCGGTCACCATGAGTGATAACGAGCCCGTCGGTGCGTATGGGCGTACGGCGGTCACGGGCGCCGTACGGCCAGCAGCGCCATGTCGTCCGACATCCCGCCGCCGGAGTGCCGCCGCACCTCCGCGGCGAGGCGGCCGAGCAGGGTGCCGGGGTCCGGGAAGCCGCGTCCGGCGAGCCGGCGCGTGGGGTCGTAGAACCGGCCGTGCACGTCCCGGGCCTCCGACAGACCGTCGGTGTAGAGCAGCAGGGTGGCGCCGCCCGGGAAGCCGGTCTCGGTCGCGCGGTCGGGCCAACGGCCCAACTCGCCCATGCCGAGCGGCAGGGCGGGCTCGGCCGCCGCGACGGCGCGCAGGGTGCCGTCGGCGTGCAGCATCAGCGGCGGCGGATGGCCGCGGTTGAGGATGCGGGCGACGCCGTCGTCGTGCGGGAGTTCGGCGAGGACGGCGGTGGTGAAGCCCTCGAAGGCGTCGATCCCCTCCCGCCGGGTGCCCTCGCGGGCCAGCGCCCGCTCCAGCCGCCCGGCCACCGCCTCCAGCGTGGCCTCCTGCTCGGCCGCCTCACGGAACGCCCCGATCACCACGGCCACGGCGGCGACCGCGCTCATGCCCTTGCCGCGCACGTCCCCGACGATCAGCCGGACGCCGTGCGGACTGTCCTGGACCGCGTACAGATCGCCGCCGATGAACGCGTCCTCCTGGGCCGCCTCGTACCGCGCGGCGATGTCGAAGCCGCCGATCCGCGCGGCGGGCTCGGGCAGAACGGCGCGCTGGGCGGCCTCGGCGATCTCCCGCGCGGAGGCGAGCCGCTCGTCACCGAGGCGTACGACGCGGTTGATGACGAGGGCCAGAACGGCGACCGTGGCGACGGTGACGACCTCGGTGACGGCGCTGACGTCCGGCAGGGCGTAGCGGGCGTGCACGGCGAGGGCGGCCAGCAGGGTGGCGAGGCCGGTGAGGGCGGTGGTGCGCAGCGAGGACAGGGGCGCGGCGACCAGTGGGGCGGCCGTGAAGAACGGGACGGCGGTGAAGGCGCGCGGGGTGAGCAGGTCGTACAGGACCCCGCCGGTGATCAGGAGCGCCGGCAGGGCACGGGCGAGGACGCGCACGGTGAGACGGTGGGTGCGGCCCCGGTACGGGGAGGCGGGTGCGGGGTCGTCGCCGTGGCCGGGGGCCGGGACGCGGTCGCCGGGGACTGTGCCGTCGGCGCGTGCGTACGCATTCTCCTCCACCTCACCTGGGCGCACCGCTCGTCTCCCGTGTCATCGACGTGCGTCCAGCGTGGCGGGGCCGGGGACGGCGGGCGACCGGTGTGGACCGAGCGGATGACGGAGTGTGAGGCACGCCACTACGGGGCGCACGCGGCACTCTGTCCCGTTCCGGCGGGGTCGCTCCACTGGGGCCGGAAAACACTCAGGGCCGGAACCCTTGTGGATTCCGGCCCTGAGCCTTCAGTAGCGGGGACAGGATTTGAACCTGCGACCTCTGGGTTATGAGCCCAGCGAGCTACCGAGCTGCTCCACCCCGCGTCGTTGTGTCTCCAGTGTACGCCATGTTCGGGACGCTCAGCACACGGGTTTTCCGTGAGGTGTCACTCAGTGCAGCAGGTGGGCGTTCGGCGCCTTCGCCGCGGCCTCGTGTTCCGGGAGCAGGACGACCTCCACGCCCCCGCCCGTGAGCACGCCGGTGCCGTCTGCCGCCGTCACGAACGTGTCCGGCTCGCGCCAGGCCGTGACCACCCGGCGTACGCCCGCCCGCAGGATCAGCTCGGCGCACGGGGCCGGGCGGGAGGCGCGCCGGGAGCAGGGCTCCAGGCTGCTGTAGACGGTGGCACCGGCCAGGCGCGGGTCGGCGGGGTCGAGCTTGGCGAGGGCCGCCTCCTCCGCGTGGACGACGGGATCGTCGCCCTCGCGCGAGTGGCCGCGCGCCAGCTCGGTGCCGTCGGCGGCGACCACCACCGCGCCGACGCTGAAGGCGGTCCGCGAGGGCGGGCACTGGACGGCCAGTTCGCAGGCGGTGCGCAGCCAGTGATGGTCGGCGGCGGTGGGCAGCGGGCCGGTGCCGGGGGCGGTGGGCTCGTAGCGCATCAGGACGACGTCCTCGATCCGGCGGGTCTCGGTGAGGCGCAGCCGCCCGGCCTGGTACGACCCCGGGCCGAACAGGCGCGGGGCCGCCGGGTCGCCGACAAAGAGGGGGGCCACGACCAGCTGGAGCTCGTCGGCGAGGCCCTGCTGGAGGAGCTGGGTGTGGACGGTGCCGCCGCCCTCCACCATCAGGCGCCGTACGCCGCGCACGTCGTACAGGTGCTCCAGCAGGGCGCGCCAGTCGAGGCCGGGGCCGAGGGAGACCACGTCGGCGGTCGCGCCGAGGGCGCGTGAGGCCTGCTCGGCGCCCTTGTCCGTCGTGTAGACGAGCTTCTCGCCGCCGGTGTGCCAGAAGTTGGCGTCCGGGTCGAGGTCGCCGGTGGCGGTGACGGTGACCTTCAGCGGGTACTCGGGCCTGCCCTGCGCCCGGCGGGCCGCGCGGCGCTCCGGCGCGTTGACGAGCAGGCGGGGGTTGTCGGCGCGGATGGTGCCGGCGCCGATCAGGATGGCGTCGACCGAGGCGCGGACCGCGTCGACCCGGTCGAAGTCGGCCGGGCTGGAGAGCAGGAGGCGGTCGGGGCCGGTGTCGTCCAGGTAGCCGTCGAGGGAGACGGCGGCGGACAGGAGGACGTACGGGTACGGCATCGGCGCGGGCTCCCTGCGAGGGCTGACGGGCCCGCTTGGCCGGCGGGCCTGGCTGGCGGAACTGGCGGGCTTGGCTGGCGGAACTGACTGGCGGGCTTGGTTCAAGTTTGAAACAAACTTACACTGGCGGCATGACGACCCGCTGGCTCACTCCCGAGGAGCAGCGCGCCTGGCGCGCGTACCTCGCCGCCGCCCGGCTCCTGGACGACGCGATCGACCGGAACCTCCAGCGGGAGGCCGGCATGCCGCACCTGTTCTACTCCGTGCTGGCCTACCTCTCCGAGGCGCCCGACCGGCGGCTGCGCATGACCGATCTCGCCGAGTCCCTGAAGATCACGCGCAGCAGGCTGACATACGCGGTGACCAGGCTGGAGCGGGACGGGCTGGTGCGGCGGGAGAACTGCCGCTGGGACAAGCGCAGCAGCCTCGCGGTGCTGACCGACGAGGGGATGGCCGTTCTGGAGCGTACGGCACCCGGGCATGTGGAGACGGTGCGCGCGACCCTCTTCGACCGGCTCACGCCGGAGCAGGTGGGGCAGCTGGAGGAGATCTGCACGGGGATCACCCGCGGGCTGCAGGGCGACGACACCGAGGCCGGGGCGGACGACGTGCCGTGGCGGCGCCGTTCGTCCTGTTCGTCGTCCCGGCCGGCCGACTCCTGAGCCGCACCCGAAAACAATTGCTTCAAGTTTTAAGCATGGGATAGGGTCCCTCCGTCCGACTGCTTCAAATATGAAGCAACCGCACCCGGAGGGACCCGTATGCCCGACACCCCCGCCGCCACGCCGCGCGCCCGCGTCCGGGTACCACTGCGCTTCCACGACGGCTACGGCGTCGACACCGAGCTCGTCACCTTCCACGGCCTCGCCGACGGCCAGGAGCACGTCGCCGTCGTCCTCGGCGCTCCCGGCCCCGTCCCGCTGGTCCGGCTGCACTCCGAGTGCCTGACCGGGGACGTGTTCGGCTCGGCCCGCTGCGACTGCGGACCCCAGCTGCGCGAGGCGGTCGAGCGCATCGCCGAGCGCGGGGGCGTCCTGCTGTACCTCCGCCAGGAGGGACGCGGCATCGGCCTCTACAACAAGCTCGACGCCTACGCCCTCCAGGACCAGGGCCTCGACACCTACGAGGCGAACGCCGCGCTCGGTCTCCCGGAGGACGCCCGCGACTACACGGCCGCCGCCCAGATGCTGCGCGCCCTCGGCATCACCGAGCTGGACCTGCTGTCCAACAACCCCGACAAGGCCGAGCAGTTGCGCTCCCTCGGGGTGTCGGTGCGGGACCGGGTGCCGACCGGCGTCTTCACCACGGCCCACAACGTCCGCTACCTCCGCGCGAAGGTCCTCCAGACCCAGCACACCCTGCCGCTGGCGGAGTTGGACGGCCTGACCGGGCTGAACGCCGGCTGAGCCCCCGGCACCCCGCGCCCTACACGAGGACGACGCACCCTCGCCGCTCCAGTTCCGCCAGCAGCGGCGGGGAGGGCTCGCAAGGGTTCCAGCGCAGGTCCAGCTTCTCCAGTGCGGGCAGGTCGGCGATCCAGTCCGGCAGGCGCGTGAGGCGGTTGCTCCGTACGTCGAGTTGGCGCAGCCGGGGCAGGCCGGCCAGGGCCTCCGGGAGGTCGGCGAGGGCGTTCTCCCGCAGGTCCAGGTGGCGCAGTTCGCCCAGGCCGGCCATGGACGGCGGCAGGCTGTCGACCGCGTTGCCCCGGAGCCAGAGTTCGCGCAGATCGCGCAGGTCTCCGATGCTGTCCGGCAGCGTGGTCAGCCGGTTGTGCTGGGCGCGGAGCTCGATCAGGGCGGACATGCGGCCGATGGCCTCGGGCAGGGCGGTGAGCGCGTTCTCGCCGACGTTGAGATAGCGCAGCCGCGTCAGGTTTCCCAGTGCGTCCGGGAGCTCCGACAGCTTGTTGTCGTGCAGGTAGAGGAAGCCGCTGAGGCCGCTCAGCTCGCCCAGCTCGGCGGGCACCGAGGTGAGGTGGTTGTGGCCGAGGTCCAGCGTGGTGAGCAGGCGCAGCCCGCCGATCTCGGCCGGCAGGTCCGTGAGCCCGTTGTCCGCGAGGATCAGCACCCGCAGCCCGGTCTGCCGCCAGACCGACTCGGGCACCTTTCCCAGCTGTTGACGCCAGAGGTTCAGTACATGCGGCACGGCGTGATCCCTTCCCCGGTCCGGCGACCGGCCAGGTGAAGAATCGCAGCAGACGCCGTACGGCCGCTTCCCGCCGCGGCGGACCAGGCGTGTGCTCCCCGTGACCCTCGACGCCGAGCGTTAACGTCGGCGGGTGAGCCGATCCGAGGAGCATGCCGAGCGTGCTGAGGGAGCGGGTCCGTTCACGACCCGGTTGACCTGGCATCTCGGTGACGGGGGCACCGCGGTCTGGGAATCGCGTCGGGTGCGCAAGCGCGGGGTGCTCACCGTCCGTGCCGCGGGCGAGCGCGAGCCCCGGTCGCGGCGCGCGGACGCCGTGGCGCTTCGCCGTCTGCGGAGGCTCAACGACATCGCCGCCGTCGCGTTCGTCGCCGGCGGGCTCCTGTTCGCCCTGGGGGCCGGCATCAGCCAGTTCGGGTCCGGGGCCACGGCGACGACCGCCCCGGTCTACTTCGCCGGAGGCCTGTTCTTCACCACCGGCGGATACGCCTCCCTGCTGCAGGCGATCAACACGCCGCACCGGGACCGCCAGGCCGGTTCGCTCACCACGGAGCGCTGGCGGTGGTGGAGTTACGAACCCGAACGGATCGACTGGCTGAGTACGTTCACCCTGTTCGCGGGCACCCTCGTGTTCGGCGTCGATCTTCTGGACTCGTTCCTCAAAGGTCTCTCGGCCCGGCAGACCAACAGGCTGATCTGGTTCCCCGACCTGGTCGGATGCCTTCTGTTCCTGGTCTCGGGGCATCTGGCGGTCGTCGAGGTCTGCCATGGCCGACCGTGCCTCCACGCGCGGAGTCTCGGCTGGTGGATCGTCGCGGTCAACCAGCTGGGGTCCGCGCTCTTCCTGATCTCCGCGCTCGCCGCCTTCACCCGCCCCGCGACGGACAGCCTCGTCAATGTCACCGTCGCCAACTGGGGCACCCTGTCGGGAGCGCTGTGCTTCTCCGTCGCGGGCGTCCTGCAACTCTACGAACGCCCCGGCACCCCCTGACCCCGGGGACCTGCCGGAACACGAAGAACCCCAGCTCAGCGCGCGGCCGAGCCGGGGTTCTCGCGGTAGGCCCTGTGGGACTCGAACCCACAACCAATGGATTAAAAGTCCACTGCTCTGCCAATTGAGCTAAGGGCCCAGGCGATGTTGCCTGTCCGAGCATAGCCGGACGTGGCCGTGTCTCCGATCGAGTATCGGTGACGCGGCCGCGTCGGGGGTGGAGGGAAAGGGTGGCTGGTCAGGGTCTGGTCAGGTTTTGGCGGGGTCGGGGGCGGGGGCGTGGGCGGGATTGAGGAACCAGTGGCGGGCCGAGGTGAGCCACCAGGTCGCGGCGAAGCCGAGGACGACGAGGACGGCGACCGGGGCGTAGTTGAAGGTCTTCCAGGTGACCGGGGAGAGCTGGGGCAGCATGAAGAGGATCGTGATCGCGGCCACCCAGGTGACCGAGACGATGCCGATCGGGATCGACCAGCGGCCCAGGTGCCAGGGGCCGCGTTCGAAGGCGTCGCCCTTGCGGACGCGGAGCAGGGTCGGGACGACGTAGGCGATGTAGAGGCCGATCACGGCGATGGACGTCACGGCCGCGTAGGCCGTGGAGTTGATGAGGTAGGGCAGGCCGAGGGCGAGCGCGGCGAGGGCGGCCAGCCAGACCGCCGCCACGGGGGTGCGGGTGCGCGGGCTGACCGTGTGCCAGACGCGCGAGAAGGGCAGCGCGCCGTCGCGGGAGAAGGCGTAGATCATGCGGCTGTTGGCGGTCACGGAGGCCATGCCGCAGAAGAGCTGGGCGCCGATCACCACCAGGAGGAGGAGTTTGCCCGCCGTCGCGCCGAGTGCGTCCAGGAGGATCTGGGCGGGGGGTGCGCCGGTCGGGGACGCCAGCTCCTTGTCGTACGACTGGATGGCGAAGGTGAAGCCGAGGAGGAGGACGAAGCCGGCGATCCAGGAGGTCCAGATGGAGCGGACGATGCCCTTCGGGCCCGCCGTGGACGCGTCGTGGGTCTCCTCGGTCATGTGGGCGGAGGCGTCGTAGCCGGTGAAGGTGTACTGGGCCATGAGGAGGCCCAGGAGGACGACGTAGAAGCCGCTGCCCCAGCCGGTCTCGTTGACGAACTTCGTGAAGACGAAGGACGCCGACTGGTGGTGGTCGGGGACGAAGGCGAGGGCGCCGACGATCAGGGCCACGCCCAGGACGTGCCACCACACGCTCACGCTGTTCAGGAACGCGACGATCCGGACGCCGAAGGTGTTCAGCAGGCCGTGCAGGAGGAGGATCGCGGCGAAGAGGAGGACCGTGCGGCCGGGGGTGACGGCGAAGTCGAACTGGAGGTTCAGGTAGGCGCCCAGGAAGGAGGCCGCGCCGAAGTCGATGCCGGCCGTCACCGCCACCTGCCCCAGCACGTTGAACCAGCCCGTGAACCATGCCCAGGCCGCCGCCGAGCGCGGGGGCGCGAGCCGGTGGGCCCAGAAGTACAGGCCCGCGGAGGTGGGATAGGCGGAGCAGATCTCGGCCATCGAGAGCCCGACGAACAGCGTCATCAGGCCGACCGCCACCCAGCCCCAGGTGATCACCGCGGGTCCGCCGGTGATCATGCCGAAGAGGTACAGGGTGAGGCAGCCGGACAGGACCGAGATGATCGTGAAGGAGACGGCGTAGTTCGAGAACGCCGACATACGGCGGGCGAGGACCTGGGTGTAGCCGAGCTGGGCCAGCCGTTCCTCGTCCGACAGCCCGGTGGCTTCACTCGTTGTCACTGTCGCGTCATCTGTCATGCCCCCAGCAATTCCCTCGCCGGGGGCGTGACATGCGCCACAGGATGGCCGAAAACGGGGCTAGAAAAGGCCCTTGTAGATCTGCCAGCCCGTCGCGATCCGCGTGCGCGCGCCGAACGAGCCCTTGCCGTCGCCGTCGTTGCGGTAGAGGTTGCCCGCGGTGTCCCGCTCGACCAGGTCGCTCTTGCCGTCGCCGGTGACGTCACCGACGCCGACGATCACGTTGTACGAGGCCCCCCACTGAGAGAAGACCTTCACCCGGTCCTTCAGCAGACCGTTGCCCAGACCGTTGTAGCGGTACAGCGTGCCGGCCTTGTCCCGGGCGAGGACGTCGCCGATGCCGTCGCCGTTCAGGTCCCCGGCGCCGACGATCTTCGTGTAGCCGGTCCAGGCGGAGCGGATCTTCTTCGCGGCCGCCAGGGAGCCGTCGGACTTCGCCGCGAAGAGGTACACGTCCCCGGTGGACGCCTTGCGGGCCAGCAGGTCGGCCCGCCCGTCGCCGGTGAGGTCGCCCGGCGAGGTGAGCACGTTGTACGCGTTCCAGCCGGTGCCGAGCTTCTTGTACGCCATCGTCGGCTGCGGGGCCAGACCGCACTTGACCTTGTAGCCGCGCAGCGAGCCGTCGCTCATGCGCACCAGCACGTCGTTGCACCGGTCGCCGTCCAGGTCGCCGAACGGCACCGCCAGCGCCTTGGTCGACCAGCCGCCCCCGGACACCTTCCCGGAGAACGTGCCCTTGCCCGTGCCCTGCTGGAAGGTCAGCGTGCCCGAGGAGTTGAGCGTGAGCAGGTCGGCGGTGCCGTCCGGCAGCCCGTCGGAGCCCACGTGGTCGTGGCGTACCGGGTGGGCGTGCAGCAGCCGGACCGTGCCGCGCACCTCCAGCGGAGCGCCGGTGCCGTCGGCGGGAGTGACGGTCAGGGTCCAGTCGTAGGTGCCGTTCGGCACGAAGTCCGCCCGGGACTGCACGGGGTCGTCACCGAACCATCCGACGGTCAGCTCGCCACGCGCCGACTGCCCGCCACGGGTGCCGTCGTAGACCTTGCCGGTCGCGCGGTTGCGGACGGTCAGCTTCCAGCCCGAGGCCGGCTTCGACAGCAGCACGGTGGCCAGGGTGTCGGGCACGGTGTCGATCTCGTGCGCCTCGACGTACGACGCCCTCTCGGCCGGTGCCAGCAGGCGCAGCGGCTGCTGCGGCACGCCCGACGGTACGAGGTGGACGCGCTCCTGGTCGTCGACGTACGCGACGTTGCCGCCGGACTCGTCCACCGTCCAGCGGACGTCCCGCTGGGAGAGGCCGGTGTCGGGCAGGTCGCCGATCACCCGGCTCGCGGGGGTGCCGTCGGCGAAGGCGGTGAGGACGAGCTTCCCGGCCTGCTTGTCGTGCGTGACGACGTAGCCGTCACCGAGCTTCGCCTCGTCCACCGGGACGGACACGGACCTGCCCGCCGTACGGTCGTAGACGCCGGCCTTGCCGTCGCAGGCCCAGTAGAGCCAGCGGCCCAGCGCCTGGAGTTCGGTGGGGACGCAGCCGGCGTCGGTCGTGAGGGTCTCGGTGACCTTGCGGGTGGTCAGGTTGTAGGCGGTGAACACGCCGGGCGTGGCGGTCGCGGACCACAGGACGTCGCCGGAGAGGGCGGCGGCCACGGGGGTGCGGGTCACCGCCGCGGCACCGCTGTTGCCGATCTTGACGACCGTCTGCTGGGTGGCGGTGGTGTAGATCAGGTACTGGCCCGAGACGTCGGTGATCCGGGCGCCGGCGGGCACGCCACGCTCCCAGAGGGAGTACTGCGCGGGCCCGTCGACCCGGAGGATGTCATCGGTCCCCGAGCCCTTGCTGATCCAGGCGACCCGGCCGTCGGCCGTCCCGAAGAGCTGGGAGCAGCCGAGGTCCGTGCTCGGGCAGTCGCCCACCAGCACGTCGCGTCCGTCGAAGGACGAGCGCTCCCCGAACTCGGGGGTACCCGTCGGGGCCACCGTCCGGCCGTAGGAGTCACGGACCCCGTTGTAGCTCTCGTCGGCCACGACGAGCTGCCCGTGGTCCAGCGAGAGTCCCTGGATCGGGACCGGCGGCTTCGGCAGCGGCTTGACCATGTCGACCACCGGCCTGCCGTCCGCTCCGGCGCGGATGCGCTGGATGCCCCAGTCGTCGGCGCCGGTGCGGCCGACGACGACGGCGGTGCCGTCGGGGGCGGCGGAGACGCCGCTGTTCGAGGCGGTCAGCAGAGCGACCGGGTCACCGCCCGCGATCGGCACGGCGGTCACCCGCCCACTGGTACCGGGACGGTGGACGATCCAGTCACCGACCACGGAGATGCCGACGGACCGGCCGCCGGGCGTTCTGTCCGTGTCCAGGGGGACCTCGACCGGGGCGGCCCCCAGGTCGGCGCGGGAGAACACGAGGGCCGTGGTGCTGTCGGAGCCGCGGTACACGACGAGGTGCTCGGGCGAGAGCTTGGTCAGGGTGTAGCCGTACGGCAGCGCGGGCCTCCAGCTCACCACCTGACCGGTCTCCGGGTCGACCGCGGCCATCCGCAGGGCGCCGTCCGCTGCCTTGACGGCGACGACCAGCCCCGTGGCGTCCCCGGCCAGGGGACGCGTGAGGGTCGTGCCGGCCGGCCCGCCGTGGACGGTCACGTCGCGCGTGGTGCCGTCGGGCCCGGCGGTCAGCAGGTGGTAGATCCTGACGACGGTCCCGTCGACGCCGGTGGCCTCCTCATAGGCGGCGACCGTGCTGCCGTAGACGCCGAGGACGCTCTGTCCCTTGGGGACCTGCACCGTGCTCGTCGTGCCGTCGACGGCGTTCCACAGCTCGACCCGGCCGTCGTTGTGGCGGTAGGAGAGCACATCGCTGCTCGTCCCCCGGGCGATCACATCGACCGGGGCCGTAGGCGCGTCGAAGGACCGGCCGTCCGAGTAACGCGTCCACACCAGCCGCCCCGGGTGACCCTCCAGGTAGTGGAAGACACCCTGGGCACCGGCGCCGGTCGGGCCGTTCGCGACGTCGGCGTTGAAGAGCGACGCCGACGTGTACGTGCTGCGGTACATGGCCGGCACCACCGTCTCCTGCGGGGTGTCCGGCGCAGCCGAGGCGGACGGCAGCAGCGGGCCGAGTCCGGCCGTCAGCGCGGCCGAGGCGACGACGGCCAGCGCCGCGCGTCTCGCGCGGGAACGGCGTGCGAGGGCGTGGTGAGCCAAGGTGGGTCCTCCCCGAAGAACGGCTGGGGGACGTACGCCGCTCGCGATCTCCCCGGCCCCGGCCGTCGCGTCCCCCTCGAAAGTCGCCCGATATTACCTGTACTTCACAGGCGCTCGGAGTCATTTCCGAGCGCCTCCCGAACAGACACGCGAAAGGGCCCGTACGAACGATGTCGTACGGGCCCTTTGTCAGGTCGTCACCCGGTGTCAGCCGTTGCGCTTCCAGCGGGGCTTGTCGTCACGGCGGCCGAAGGAGCCGGTGCCGCCGCGGTGGTCGTCACGGCGGCCGAAGGGGCGCTCGTGGCCACCGGAGCGGAAGCCCGGACGGTCGTCGCGGCGGTCGCGGTTGAACGGGCGGTCGCTGCCCCGGTGCCCACCGCGCTCGTCCCGGCGGAAGCCGCCCCGGTCGTCACGGCGCTCGAAGCCACGGCCACCGCGGTCGTCACGACGGTCGAAGCCGCGGTCGGAACGGTCGTCACGGCGGTCACGGTCGAACGGGCGACGGTCGTCGCGGCGCTCGAAACCACGGCCGCCACGGTCGTCACGACGGTCGCGGTCGAAGCCACGGCCGGCGCGGTCGTCACGGCGGTCACGGTCGAACGGACGGCGGTCGTCACGACGGTCGTCGCGGCGCTCGAAGGTGCGGCCACCGCGGTCGTCACGACGGTCGAAGCCGCGGTCGGAACGGTCGTCACGGCGGTCACGGTCGAACGGGCGACGGTCGTCGCGACGCTCGAAGCCACGGCCGCCACGGTCGTCACGACGGTCGCGGTCGAAGCCACGGTCGCCGCGCTGCTCGCCGCGGTCGCGGTCGAAGGTGCGGCGCTCCCGGCGCTCCTCGCGGTCGGTCTCGCGCTCGGCCGGCTGCTCGGCGACGACCGCCTCGGCCACGGCCGACTCGGCGGAGGCCTGGGCCTCGGCCACCGCGGCCTCAGGGTCCTCGCCGCGCTCGCGGGCGACCCGGGCGACCAGCCGGTCGGCCTCCTCGCGCAGCTCGGTGGCGCGGCGCTGGGCGCGCTCCAGCTGCTTGGTGAGGTGGGCGACCTCGCGCTCGGCCTGCTGGGCGGCGTTGCCCGCGGACTCGGCCTGGACCTCGGTCATGGAGCGGGCGCCGGTGATCTCGGCGACCTCCGGGTCGAAGGCGCCGGCGCCCTGGATGATGTGGCGGGCCGCGTCGACGCCGGCGTCCTCCATGAGGCGGAAGATCTGGCGGCGCTGGTGCGGGAGGGAGAGGGAGACGACCGTGCCGGTGCGGCCGGCGCGGGCGGTGCGGCCGGCGCGGTGCAGGTAGTCCTTGTGGTCGCCGGCCGGGTCCACGTTCAGGACCAGGTCGATGCCGTCCACGTGGATGCCCCGGGCCGCGACGTCCGTGGCGACCAGGACGTTGACGTAACCGTCCTTGAAGTCCGCCAGGGTGCGGGTGCGGGCGCCCTGGGTCATGCCGCCGTGCAGCGCGTCGGCCTTCACGCCGGCGTCGCGCAGCTGCTCGGCGACGCGGTCGGCGCCCAGCTGGGTGCGGACGAAGATGATCGTGCGGCCCTTGCGGGAGGCGATCGCGGCGGTGACCGGCGCCTTGTCCTTGGGCTTCACGATGAGGATGTGGTGGGACATGGTCGTCACCGCGCCCTGGGCCGCGTCCACCTCGTGGGAGACGGGGTTGTTCAGGTAGCGGTCGACGAGGGTCTGGATCTCGTTCTCCATCGTGGCGGAGAAGAGCATGCGCTGGCCGCCCGCCGGGACCTGGTCCAGCAGCTCGGTGACCTCGGGCAGGAAGCCCAGGTCGGACATCTGGTCGGCCTCGTCGAGGACGGCGATCTGCACGTCCTCCAGGGAGCAGGCGCCGCGGTTGATGATGTCGCGCAGCCGGCCCGGGGTGGCGACGAGGATGTCGACGCCGCGCTCCAGGGCGTAGATCTGGTTGCCCATCGAGGTGCCGCCGCAGACGACCTTCATCTTCAGGCCGACGACGTCGCCGTACGGCTGGAGGGCGTCGGCCACCTGCATGGCCAGCTCGCGGGTCGGGGTGAGGATGACGGCGCGGGGCCGCTTCTTCTCGGTGCGGCCGCCGGCCAGCTGGGCCAGGGTCGGCAGGCCGAAGGAGAGGGTCTTGCCGGAGCCGGTGCGGCCACGGCCGAGGATGTCCTTGCCGGCCAGGGCGTCCGGGATGGTCGCGGCCTGGATCGGGAAGGGGGTGGTCACGCCGTTCTGCGCGAGCTTGCGCACGACGCCCTCGGGCAGGCCGAGGTCGGCAAAGGTGATCTGGGGGGTGGTGTCAGCGGCCTCGACGGCCTCGGTGACCTCGGTCGTCACGTCCACGAGCTCGTTCTCGTTCTCGGGCATGACGATCTGATCAGTACTGGACACGGACATGCGAATGCGAAACCTTCCGGAGTCTCTTCGGCACGCGCCCGTCAACTCCGTGAGTCGCATTACGACCGCCTCAATGCGGTCCGCCACGGCAAGGGAGAGTACGCGCCACACGGCGCGCTCTGTGGTGGCGCCGGGCAAATGGGATCAAACGATCTACCACCATACGCACCCTCCACCCCTCAAGGCAAACCGAGCTGCGTCACATCCGCGCGGAAAGGCCGTGAGAGTGGCGCACGTCACGCCGGGACGCCCGCCGCGGGCGCCGGCTCCCGCTCGACCAGCTGCGGGCCGGGCTCCTCGTGGGCCGAGGAGGACGGCTCGGCCGACGGCGGTTCGGAGGGCGGCGGAGGCGGGGGCGAGGCCGGCGGCTCGGGCGGGGCGGAGGTCTCCGGGGGCGGCGGCGGGGCCTTGGTCGGCTCCGGGTCGCCGGGCGTCGTGGGCTCGCCCGGCTTCGGCGGTGCCGGTGACGCGCTGCCCGCCCGGGAGGGGGAGGCGGAGGCGGAGGCCGACTTCCCCGGCTTCTTCTTGCCGCCGCGCCTGTGCTTGCCGTCGCCGGCCTCCTCCTCGCCGTACCCCTGCGCGCCGCCGCCGGCCGCCGGGCCGCCGTCGGACGCCTGGTCGCCGTGCTGCCCCGCGGAGTGGGTGGGCCGGGCCCCGCCGGAGTCGTCGCCCACGTTCACACAGCCGGCCGCGGTGGCGACGGCCAGTACCGCGGCGGCCAGTCGGACGGGTACGTACAAGGGGCGCACGGCGGCCACCTCCGGGACAGGGGAAGGATCCACCTCCCCAACTCCCGCCGCCCGCAAGAGGACACGCCCGCTGTTCGAACCGGCTCACCCGTACCCGGGGCTTCGTCCGGGCCCGGCGTACCCCCGGTCCGCGGTGTCCTCCCCGACAATGGCCTTGTGCTGGAGATGACACGCGACAGGTTCGAAGAACTGGTGAGTGAGGCCCTGGACCGGATCCCGCCGGAGCTGACGCGGGTCATGGACAACGTGGCCGTCTTCGTCGAGGACGAACCCTCGGCCGACGACCCGGAGCTGCTGGGCCTGTACGAAGGGACCCCGCTCACGGAGCGCGGGGAGTGGTACGCCGGGGTCCTCCCGGACCGCATCACGATCTACATGGGCCCGACGCTGCGCTACTGCGAGACGGCGGACGACGTCGTCGACGAGGTGGCCGTGACGGTCGTCCACGAGGTGGCCCACCACTTCGGCATCGAGGACACCCGCCTGCACGAGCTGGGCTGGGGCTGACGGCGAGCGGCCACCGGTGAGCCGGCGGCGCGCGGCCGTCGGTGAGCTGGGGACGGGCGGCCTCGTGCGATGAGAGCGGCGAAACGTCGCATATCCGGGCCGGGGCGTGGGCATACGGGCACCCATGGCCCGCGTCCTCGTCGCAGCCCTGGAGCGCCTGCCGGTCCGGATCCCGGAGCGGGTCCGCCGTGCGCGGGGGCGGCGGCGCGGGTCCGGGCGGCCGCTGCCCGTGCTCGAACTCGCCGCCCGGCCGCACCCCTGGCTGAGCGCGCTGGGACTGGTCGCGGTCGTGCTCGCGGGGGCCTGGCTGGGGTTGCTGGCCGTGGGGAACGTACGGGCGCCCGTCGGGCCGATGGACACCACGATGGCGCTGCGCCCCTCGCTCAGCGGGGGCACGAAGATCAACGTGTCGCCGCTGGGCGCGCTCACCCTGGACAGCCATGTCGCCCCCGTCCGCCTGGACGTCAATGTGGACCAGCTCGACCCGATGCGCTCCCAGGCGCTGGTCGACCACCCGGAGCGGCTGTCCGGCCTGCAGGACGAGGTCGCCCGGGACGTGCGGCACGGCACGCTCGACCTGGCGGTGCGCTCCTGCGTCGCCGTGGTCTCCGGGGCGACGGCCCTCGGGCTCGCCGTCTACCGCCGCCCGCGCCGCGCCGTGGCCGCCGGCGGCCTCGCCCTCACCCTGCTCGCGGCCTCGGGGGCGTCGGCGTACGCGACCTGGAACAAGAACTCGGTGCTGGAGCCGAGGTTCTCCGGGCTGCTGTCCTCGGCGCCGTCCGTGGTGGGCAACGCGCGCAGCATCGTCACCGAGTTCGACGTCTACCAGAAGGAACTGGCCCGTCTGGTGACCAATGTGACGAGGCTGTACGACGTCACGTCCACGCTCCCGGCCTACCAGCCGGACCCCTCCACCATCCGGGTCCTGCACGTGTCGGACATCCATCTCAACCCGGCGAGCTGGAAGATCATCGGCTCGCTGGTGGCCCAGTACAAGGTGAACGTGATCGTCGACTCCGGCGACACGATGGACCACGGCACGGCGGCCGAGAACGGCTTCCTGGACCCGGTCGCCGATCTGGGCGTGCCCTATGTGTGGGTGCGGGGCAACCACGACTCCCGGACCACCCAGCGCTACCTGGCGCGGATGGGGAACGTGCACGTCCTGGACGACGGCAGGGCGGAGACGGTCGCCGGGCTGCGCTTCGCGGGCATGGGCGACCCGCAGTTCACCCCGGACCGCTCCGTGGCGCCGGGCGGCGACGCGGCGGAGCGGCTGGCGGGCGCGCGGCTGGCGTCGGCACTGAGCGACCAGCGGGCCGCGGGCACCCCGGTGGACATCGCCGTCGCCCACGAGCCGACGGCGGCCCGTGAGACGGACGGCACGGTGCCGCTCGTGCTGTGCGGGCACCTGCACCACGAGGGAACGGAGATCCTGCCGTACGGCACCCGGCTGCGCATGGAGGGCTCGACGGGCGGCAGCGGGCTGCGCGCGGTGGAGCGCCAGTACCCGGCCCCGATCGAGGCGTCGATCCTGTACCTGGACCGCGACAGCCGCCGGCTCCAGGCGTGGGACGAGATCAGACTGGGCGGCCTCGGGCAGACGACGGCCGAGGTCAGCCGCCATCTGCCGAAGGACTGAGTCGATCAGCGGCTCCGCCGCGGGCAGCCGGGCGCCACGCCGAGCCCGTCCAGGCCGTAAACCGTTTTGGCGATACTCCCCGCCATCCGGTACGTTGTTCTAGCCCCGCAAGGGGCTGGTTCATACTGCCCTCATCGTCTAGCGGCCTAGGACGCCGCCCTTTCAAGGCGGTAGCACGGGTTCGAATCCCGTTGGGGGCACCACGACCAGCTGTACGCTTCAGCCCGCCTCGATGAAGGCGGGCTTTTGCGTTTGTACCTACGCCCGGTGCTGCCGGAACGTCTCGGCCAGCAGGAAGGCCAGGTCGAGCGACTGGGTGTGGTTGAGGCGCGGGTCGCAGGCCGTCTCGTAGCGGTGGTGCAGGTTCTCCTCGAGGATGGCGTTGCCGCCGCCGATGCACTCGGTGACGTCGTCGCCGGTGAGTTCCACGTGGATGCCGCCCGGGTGGGTGCCCAGCGCGTGGTGGACCTCCACGAAGCCGCGCACCTCGTCCAGGACGGCCTCGAAGTGGCGGGTCTTGTGGCCGCTGGGCGCGGTGACGGTGTTGCCGTGCATCGGGTCGCTGACCCAGCACACCGGGGCGTCCTCGGCCTTCGCCTTCTCCACCAGGGCGGGCAGCACGTCCCGGACCCGCTCGGCGCCGGCGCGGACGACGAAGGTGAGCCGGCCGGGCTCGCGCGCCGGGTCGAGGCGGTCGATCAGCCGCAGGACGTCGTCGGGCGTGGAGGTGGGGCCGAGCTTCACCGCGATGGGGTTGGCGATCTTCGAGAAGTACTCGACGTGGGCGCCGTCGAGCTGCCGGGTGCGCTCGCCGATCCACAGCAGGTGGCCGCTGCCCGCGTAGGTCCGTCCGGTGACCGGTTCGGTGCGGGTCAGGGCCGCCTCGTACTCCAGCAGCAGGCCCTCGTGGCCGACGAAGAACTCGGCGGTCGCCACGTTGCCCATGTCGACCCCGCAGGCCTTCATGAAGGCGAGGCTGCGGTCGATCTCGTCGGCCATCGCCTCGTAGCGCGCACCGGAGTCGGAGGCGGCCACGAAGCCCTGGTTCCAGGCGTGCACCTGGTGCAGGTCGGCGAAGCCGCCCATGGTCAGGGCGCGGACGAGGTTCAGCGTCGTGGCCGAGCTCTCGTACATGCGCTTCATCCGCCACGGGTCGGGGCGGCGGGCCTCGGCGGTGAACTCCAGCGCGTTGACGGCGTCGCCGCGGTACGACGGCAGCTCGACGCCGTCGCGCAGCTCGACGGAGCTGGAGCGCGGCTTGGCGTACTGGCCGGCCATCCGGCCCACCTTGACCACGGGCAGGGCCGCGGCGTGGGTGAGGACGACCGCCATCTGCAGCAGCGTCTGGAGCTTGCCGCGGATCGCCTCGGCGGTCAGCCGGTCGAAGGTCTCCGCGCAGTCGCCGCCCTGCAGCAGGATCGCCTCGCCGCGGGCGACCTGGGCCATCTTCCGGCGCAGCAGGTCGCATTCGGCGGCGAACACGAGCGGCGGCGCGGCGGAGAGCCACTGCGTCACGTCGCGGAGTTCTCCGGCATCGGGCCACTCCGGCTGCTGTGCCGCCGGAAACGCGCGCCAGGAGTCGGCGGGCGCATCATTCATCGCAAGTCCCTTTCGTCGGCCGGAACTTCATTCAGCTCAATGCGGGTGACCCGGCTCCGTCAAGCAATGGCGAAGTGGTCCGTATCGGGGCCGGGCGATTGGTCTGGCAGGGGTGCGGAACCGGTTGCCTCTCTGTTCAGCGGCGGGTGAGTTCGCCGAGGATCCGCACCGCCTCGGTGATGCCCGAGCGCGGCAGGTGGGCGTGGCCCAGGACCAGGGCGGGGGCGCCCGGCCGGGGGCGGGCGCGGAAGGCGGCGCCGCCGCGTACGGCGACGGACCGGCGCAGCGCCCCGGCGACCAGGGCGCCCTCGTCGGTGTGCCGGGGCAGCCGGAGGTAGGCGTGCAGCCCGGCGGCCGGGCCGAGGACGGCGGCGCCGGGCAGATGGCGGCGCACGGCCTCGTCGAGGGCCTCGCGGCGGGAGCGCACCTGGGTGTTGAGCCGGCGCAGATGGCGGTCGAGGAGCCCGGAGCGCAGCAGTTCCGCGAAGGCCAGCTGGGTGAGGGTCTCGCCGCCGAGGTCGTAGCGGGCGCGCTCGCGCAGCAGTCGGCCGACCAGTTCCGCGGGCGCGGCCAGCCAGCCCAGCCGCAGGCCGGGCGCCAGGCACTTGCTGGCGGTGCCCGCGTAGACGACGTGCTCGGGGGCGCGGCGCTGCAGCGCCAGCGGGCGGGGGCCGCGGGCGTACCACAGGCCGCCGTCGTAGTCGTCCTCGATGATCAGGCCGCCGGTGTCCCGGGCCCAGCGGACCAGGGCCTCGCGGCGCTCCTCGTGCAGGGTGGCGCCGGTCGGGTACTGGTGGGCGGGGGTGACCAGGACGGCGCGCAGTCCGGTGGCGGCCAGCGCGGCCACGTCCAGGCCGGCCTCGTCGACGGGCAGCGGGACGGGGCGCATCCCGCACTCCTCGGCGAACCGGCGCTGCCCGGGATGGCCCGGGTCCTCCACGCCGATGGCGTCCGCCCCGGCGCGCCGCAGCACCCCGCACAGCAGGCCGAGGGCCTGGGAGAACCCGCCGAGGACGACGATCTGGGCGGGCGCGGTCCGCACGCCCCGGGCCCGGCCGAGGTAGCGGGCCAGTTCCAGGCGCAGCCCGGGGTCCCCGGCCAGTGACGGGTAGGCGTGCGCCGAGGGCGCGGCGGCGCGCACGGCACGCTCGTAGCAGGTGAGCCACTCGGCGCGCGGGAAGGGCGGGAGGTTGGCGCCGCCCGGCCGCAGGTCCCAGCGGACGTCCGGGGTGCGGTCCTCGTCGAGCAGGGTCGGTACGACCTTCTCGCCGGGCGCGAGATGCCGTACGACGCGGGTGCCGGCGCCCTGCGAGGCCTCCAGGTAGCCCTCGGCGACGAGTTGGCCGTACGCCTCCACGACGACGCTGCGCGAGACGTCCAGGTCGTGCGCGAGGCGGCGGCTGGAGGGCAGGCGGGTGCCCGGGTGGAGGCCTCCCTGGGTGATCTCCCGCTTGATGAAGCTCTGTATCTGCGCGGTCAGGGAGACCTCGGAGTCCCTGACCACCTCGACCGCCATGTGCAGGGCCATGGCCGTGTGCTCCTTTCCGAACCGGCCGGCAATGGACCGTAGTTCCCGGGGGTCAGTGGTCTGGCGGCCGGATCGCGGGCGGCCGCAGAGTGGGCTGTGCGTGCGCGTTCCCTTCCGGCGCCCTCCTGCCCGGCTTCCTGTCCCGCCTTCTCTTCCAGTCCTTCTTTCGCATGCGTCGACGTACGTCTGAGCCCTTCGACGTCCGAGGAGAATTCACGTGAACGCCGTATCCGTGCCCGCCGGTTCACCGGCCCCGGCCTGGCCCGCTCTGCTGAACGCGCTGCTCGACGGCGAGGACCTGTCCGCGCGGGAGACCGACTGGGCCATGGACCAGGTGATGTCGGGTGACGCGGGGCCCGTCCGGCTGGCGGGACTGATGGTCGCGCTGCGCGCGAAGGGCGAGACCGTCGAGGAGGTCGAGGGGCTGGTGTCCGCCATGCGGCGGCATGCCGTGCCGCTCGACGTGCCCGGGCCGGCCGTGGACATCGTGGGCACCGGCGGCGACGGGTCGCACAGCGTCAACGTGTCCACCATGTCGGCGATCGTGGCGGCGGGCGCCGGGGTGCGGGTCGTCAAGCACGGCAACCGGTCCGTGTCCTCGCTCTGCGGCTCGGCCGACGTGCTGGAGGAGCTGGGCGTGGTCCTGGAGCTGCCGGCGGCGGACGTCGCGGCCGTCGCCGAGGAGGCGGGCATCACGTTCTGCTTCGCGCCGGCCTTCCATCCGGCGATGCGGCACGCGGCGGTGCCGCGCCGGGAACTCGGGGTGCGGACCGTCTTCAACGCGGTGGGGCCGCTGCTCAACCCGGCGCCGGACGTGGCGAGCGCGGTCGGGGTGGCCGACGCCCGGCTCGCCCCGCTGCTCGCGGGGGTGCTGGCGCGGCGCGGGTCCGGAGGTCTGGTGTTCCGGGGCGACGACGGGATGGACGAGCTGACGGTCACCACGACCTCCACGGTCTGGTCGGTCACGGACGGCGAGGTGCGCGAGGAAACCTTCGACCCGCGGGACCTCGGGATCGCCTTCGCGTCGGCGGAGGCGCTGCGCGGCGGCGACCGGGTGCACAACGCCGGAGTGGCACGGGAGGTGCTGGCCGGCGGGGCCCGGGGTCCGGTGCGGGACGCGGTGCTGCTGTCGGCGGCGGCGGGACTGGTGGCGGTCGGGGCGGAGGGTACGGGCGTCGGGTCGATCACCGAGCGGCTGGCGGTCGGAGTGGAGCGGGCCGCGGAGGCGGTGGATTCGGGCGCGGCGGAACGGGTGCTGGAGCGATGGGTCGAGGTGACCGGCAAACGGCGGTCGGGCTGACCGCCACCAGCCCCCGGGGTCCGCATCCCCGGACCCCGTCGGCCTGAACGGCCGCATCCCCGGACCCCCGTCGGCCTGAACGGCCGCGTCCTCGAACGCCGGACGGGCCGGGCATCCTCGTGCCGCCCGGCGTTCGGAGAGCCGCCGGGTGGTGTCAGGCCGTCGCCGGGGTCGAGGTGGTGGCCGCGAGGAGGTTCGTGACCGCGGTGCGGGGGTGGCCGTGGGTGACCAGGGCCTGGCCCACCAGCAGGGCGTCGGCGCCGGACTCGGCGTAGGCGAGGACGTCCTCGGGGCCGCGGATGCCGGACTCGGCGATGCGGACCACGTGCTCGGGGAGGTGGGGGGCGACCCGGGCGAAGGTGGCGGGGTCGACGTGGAGGGTCTTCAGGTCGCGGTTGTTGACGCCGATGACCGTGGCGCCGGCGGCGACCGCGATGTCCGCCTCGGCCTCGTCGTGCACCTCGACCAGCGCGGTCAGGCCGATCTCCCGGGCCTGGGCGAGGAGTTCGGACAGCCGGGCCGGGCGGAGGGCGGCGACGATCAGGAGGATGAGTTCGGCACCGTAGGCGCGGGCCTCCCACAGCTGGTACGGCTCGACGACGAAGTCCTTGCGCAGCACCGGGACGTCGACGCGGGCGGTCACGGCCGCCAGGTCCGCCAGCGAGCCGCCGAACCGGCGCTGCTCGGTCAGCACGCTCACCGCGGCCGCCCCGCCGGCGGCGTACTCGGCGGCCAGCGACGCGGGGTCGGGGATCTCGGCGAGCGGCCCGGCGGAGGGGCTGGCCCGCTTCACCTCGGCGATGACCCGCAGCTGCTCGTCCCGGCGCAGCAGCGGGGCGCAGTCACGCGGCGCGGGCAGGGCCGAGGCCCGGTCCCGCAGTTCCGCCTCGGGGGTGAGGGCCTGACGGGCGGCCAGGTCCTCCCGTACGCCTTCGACGATCTGGTCGAGAACACTCATCGCAGAGACTCCCGCTTTCGATACGGTTGTGAACAACTGGCTGAAAACTTTCGCCCAGGGGGCGGGATTGACTGGAAAGCTGCGCAGGACAGCGTGCGAATCCGTTGAATCCGACAAGCCGGACCTTACGCGCGCCACGCCGGAAAAGAGATGCAGAGGGCCGGCGAGGGAATGCCGAGAGGGTCCGAGGGAATGCCGAAGGATTACGAAGGACCCCCTCGGGATTGAAAACCGGATGAGCAACCGGATATCTTCTCTGAAGAAAGACCGAGAGCCGTCGGATACAGCATCGCGCCGCCCCGGGAATCAAGGGGATTCCGCATCAATGTTGCGTAAGGATTCGCCTCCCTCACACAAAGGCCGGCTGTCCTGGCGACAGGACAGCCGGCCGGAAGGTGAGGGTGGAAAAGGTGGTGATGAGGTGCGAGTGACGCGCGGGGCGCGGTCCGCCCCCGTCCGGTCAGCCCCCGACCCGTACCACCTCACGGACCTCCTCGGCACCGGAGAGCGAGGGGGCCTCGTCGGCGGTGGTCCCCTCGCCGGCCGCGGCGCCGGGCAGCTTCGGAGTCTCCGCGGACCGTGACTCGAGGACCTGCGTGACCTCGGACCCGCTCTCGATGGCCTGCTCGGCGGCGGAGTCCAGGATGCTCAGCACCCACTCGTCGACCTCGACGCCGCTGCACTCGGCAGCCTTGATCCAGCGCTCGAACCGGTCGGTGGGGACGGCGAGTTGCCGCACCGGCGCCACCGCCTTGGGCTTCGCGGTGCCGCCGCCGCGCGCCTCACGCACGGCGTTGCGCAGCTGCTTCGTCGTCCAGGACAGCTCCTCGGCCCGGCTGAGCCACTTGTCCTGCTCCTCGTTCGTCAGCGAGGCCACTTCGGCGTGGTGCTGGAAGGTCAGCCGCGCCCGGCGCCGCCCCAGGTCGAACCGGCGGGCCACCCAGGCGTAGTTGCGCAGCGTCTGGTAGCGCAGGCCTGCGGACTGTATGCCCTTCTCGTACCGGTCGGCGTAGTGGTCCTTCCCGTAGGTCAGCCAGTCGCCCAGCCACCACGAGGAGGAGTCCAGCACCCCCGCCAATTGGCGGCCGGCCCGCTCCCATTCCTCGAAGGTGAGGACATCCGGCAGTTGCAGACCGACGCGCGTGGTCAGCACCTGGTCGGCGCGTGGGTGACCTCTGCGCAGCCCGCTCGGAGGAGGAGAAATGAGCCGCCCCATCCTGGTCGGGCTGGATGGCGGCGCCTTCACTCCACCCTCGGAATTATTAGTCAAGATCACGTACACGACCCCCCGTCTGGTCATTTTGCACGCGTGTTGAATTGCTCGCAATTTACTCGGTCGAAATCCAGGTAAGCAGCCCCTTAGTTGCGTTGTCAAGATCACGAATGCGATCCCGGTTGCTTACCCTTTTCCTACGTTCGAGATTTCGCGATGTACATCCGCATCGGTCGCGGACCGGCCCAGCATATTACGGGCGCCAGACCAATTCGATCATGCGACTCGGTCGAGGATCCGCCGCACCGGCGCCCCGCCGAAGCCCACCGCCCGCGGAACCTGCCGCTCCTCCGCCGGCCGGTTCCGCTGGTCCGTCAGGTACTTCAGGACCGCCAGCACCCGCCGGTTGTCGTCCGGACTGCCGGGGATGCCGAGCTTGTCGAAGACGGACGCCACCCGCTTCTCCACCGTGCCCCGGGACACGATCAGCCGCTCGGCGATGGCGCTGTTGGTACGGCCCTGGGCCATCAGCCCGAGCACCTCCCGCTCCCGCTCGCTGAGCACGTCCAGCTCGCCCCCGCCGTCCGCGCCGCGCCCGCGCACGGTGCCGGCGGCGAGCTGGCCCACCATCCGGGGGTCGACGACCGTGCCGCCGGCGGCCACCTGGGTGAGGGCGTCCAGCAGCTCCCGGGCGTCGGTCATCCGGTCCTGGATCAGATAGCCCAGACCGCTGCCGTCGCCGGCGAACAGCCGTGCCACGTGCTGCGGTTCGGGTGTCGCGGAGAACAGCAGGACGCCGATGCCGGGGCGCCGGCGCCGGGCGTCGAGGGCGACCCCCACACCCTCGTCGGTCCACGTCGGCGCGAGCCGGACGTTGGTGAGGAGAACATCGGGGCGGTGCGTGGCGACCAGGGTGGGCAGCACCCGGGCGTCATGGACGACCGCGGCCAACTGGTGGCCGTGCTCGCCGAGTACGTGGGCCAGACCGGCCCGCAGGATCGCCGATCCCTCGGCGATGACCAGTCGCATGGCGCATCACTTCCTCGGCCATGGCCGGTCCGGGTCGCCCGGCCGGCTCGGCGGTATCAGGGACGAGTTCGAGGACCGGCCCCGCCAGGAGCGCGGCAGCCCGGTCACGCACGGCCTCGGCGTGCCCCCGCGGGGCACCTTCGCAGAGGTCCTCATCTCATCCGCCGACGGCCGTGGCCCCGACGGCGGCCGGACGGCCGTCCAGCAGGCCCGCCAGCTGCGACAGGGTGGGCGTACGGGCGAACTCGCTGACGCTCAGCCGCTGTTCCAGCGCGATCACCAGCCGGGCCGCGGCCCTCGACGTGCCGCCGATCTCGAAGAAGTTGTCCTCCCGCCCGATCCGTTCGACCGGGACGCCGAGCACATCGGCCCACAGCGCGGCCAGCCGGTGTTCGCTGTCGGTCTCGGGGCGCCCGGAGTTCTCACGGGTGTCTGCACCGGTCATGCGTGTCGCCTCCACTGGGATGTCCCACTCCACCGTGAGCCGCTCCGGCATCACGTCTTCATGCGACAACGACGTTATGCGGCGGCCTTATCGGCGGAATATCACGCCAGTTCCGTCACGAGCACGCATCTGCCCCGCGGCGATAAAGATCCGCGGTACGGGACCTCGAGCCACACCCTCGGGATATCGGCCTACACCCCGGCATATCTGCTCACACCCCTGGGATATCGGTCCACACCCTCGGGCCGTCGGTCCACAGCCTGGGGGTATCAGTCCACGCCCTCCAGGAGCCGCTGCAGCGCCCCCACGCGCCGGCCCAGTTCGGCGACCTCCGCGCGCAGCTCCCGCGCGTGGGTGTCCGCGCCGTCGGCCTGGGCCCGGCGGCCGTTCCAGGTGGCCGCGGTCCACAGCAGCCCCGCGGCGAGCAGCGATGTCGTGCTGACCAGCACCGACCCGGCGAGCAGCGCACCAGCCGTGGAATCCATTGTTCCGCCTCCCTCCGGGTCCGCAGCCGGACCCGCTCCCATGTGGATGCACTATGAATTTACCGAACCCGGAAAGGCTTCACCATGGAGGAAATCCTCCCTTTCAGCGGCACTTCCGGGATTTCCCGACCGTTCTTTTCCGGCACACCGACCGGCCCCCGGGAGAAGAATCCCCGGGGGCCGGTCCGGCAAAAGATGCGGTTATCCGGTGACGCCGGACCGCACGGCCCCGGCCGGCACCAGGTCCTGCTCCGCGCGGCGCCGCACGATCGAGTCCGCGATCTCACCGCTGCGCACGGCGATGTTGGACAGCAGCGACGAGGACAGGCCGTGCGTGTGCTCCGTACCGCCCTGGAGGTAGATGCCGCAGTTCAGGTCCGGGGTGGTCACCAGCCGGTAGTCGCGGGTGACCCGGTGCTTGCCCGACTCGTCGCGCAGGCAGTGCCGGTCCAGGTCGCCGAGCAGCTCCGCCGGGTCCATCGTGTCGTAGCCGGTGGCGAAGACGATCGCGTCGACCTCCAGCTTCTGCGGGCCCCGGCCGTGCGGGGAGCGCAGATGCACGGTCCGGCCGCGGCCGTTGCGCTCGACGGTGCGCACCTTGGTCAGGTTGAGGTAGTGGAACCGCTTCACGCCGGCCACCTCCTCGTCGTACGACACCTGGTAGAGGTGGCGGATGTCGGCGTCGTCCACCACGCCGTAGTTGGTGTTGCGGTGATAGCGCCAGAAGGCGTCCCGCTCCCGGTCGTCGCCGAAGTAGTAGTCGTCGACCGCGGCCGCGTCGAAGATCTGGTTGGCGAACGGGGTGTCGTCCGCGACCGAGTAGCCGTACGCGGGCAGGATCGCGTGCACCTGGGCGTGCGGGAGCTGCTCGTAGAAGAAGTTGGTGATCTCGGCGGCGCTCTGGCCGGCGCCGACCACCGCCACGCTGCGCAGCTCCTCCGGCTTCACCCTGCCGTACTTCTCCAGGAACTCCGAGCTGTGCCAGACCCGTTCGTCGCGCTCCACCCCCTCGGGCATGCGCGGGCGCAGGCCCGTGGAGATGACGATGTTGCGGGCGTTGACCACCCGGGTGCCGCCGCCCACGGCGTCGCTGATCTCCAGCTGCAGATGGTCGTCGGCCGGACTTCGGGCGGGCTCCGGTGGGCGTCGTATCGCGGTGACGGTGGAGCCGTAGGAGACGACGTTGGACATGCGCGCCTCGGCCCACTCCAGGTACTGGTGGAACTCGCGGCGGGTCGGGAAGAACTCCTTGCGGTTGACGAACTGGGCGAGCCGGTCCTGCTCGTGCAGGAAGGCCACGAAGCTGAACCGCGACACCGGGTTGCGGAAGGTGACCAGGTCCTTCAGGAAGGAGATCTGCATGGTCGCCGACGGCAGCAGCATGTTGCGGTGCCAGCCGAAGCAGGGCTGACGCTCGAAGAAGGTGGACGTGATGGGGGCGGTCAGGACGTTGGCGTGGTGCTCCTCCAACGAGATGGCCAGGGACAGATTGGCCGGACCGAAGCCGACGCCGACGACGTCGTACGTCTCGGGTTCACGCAGACTCATGATTGCTCTCCCGCTCGTGGGTGACGGTGAGGTGAAGGTGCTCGGCGTCCGGTGACACCGGGCGTGGGGCGGGGCGGTTCATGCCTCGGCCCGGTGGCGGATCTCCAACGTGCAGCACTTCACGCTGCCGCCCGCCTTGAGCAGTTCGGACAGGTCCACGCCGACGGGTTCGAACCCGCGCTCGCGCAGCTGCCGGGCCAGTCCCGTCGCGGTGTCCGGCAGGAAGACGTGCAGCCCGTCGGAGACCGCGTTGAGACCGAAGACATCGGCGTCCGCCTCGTCGACGAGGACGGCGTCGGGGTACAGCTCGCGCAGCACGGCCAGGCTCTCCGGGGAGAAGGCCCCCGGGTAGTACATGACCTCGGTGTCCGAGAGCACGGCCAGCGCGGTGTCCAGGTGGTAGAAGCGCGGGTCGACCAGGTTGAGGGTGACGACCCGGCGGCCCAGGGTCCGCTCCAGTTCGGTGTGGGCGCGGGGGTCGGTACGGAAACCGGTGCCGGCCAGGATGGTGTCGCCGAGGACCATGTAGTCGCCCTCGGCCTCGTTGACGTACTCGGCGTGGTGGACCTCGTCGTAGCCCTGCAGGGTGAACCACGCGTAGTACGCCGGGGCCTCCGCGGCGCGCTCGCCGTGCCGGAACCGGGCCACCAGCACCCGGTCGTCCACGACGGTGGCGCCGTTCGCCGAGAACACCATGTCCGGCAGCCCGTCGATCGGTTCGATCAGGTCGACGGTGTGCCCGTACTCCAGGTACAGCCGGCGTAGCTGCTCCCACTGCTCGATGGCCAGGTCGGTGTCGACCGGCTTGCCGGGGTCCATCCAGGGGTTGATCGCGTAGGTGACGTCGAAGTGGGTGGGGCGGCACATCAGGTAGTGCCGGGGGGTGGCCTCGCGGACGGGGGTGGTCGTCGGGGACAAGGCAGTGGATCCTCTCGGTCGGTGCGGTCGGTGTGACGGGGTGTCGTGCCGCGCGGGCCGGTGCGACCGCTCCTCCGCGGCGGCCTCCGGCGGCCGGCTCAGGACGCCGGGCACGGGCGGTGGTGGGGCGAGGTCGGCCCGGACGGCGCCGGGTCCGGGGCCGGTCCGTACGACACCGGACGCGGTGTCGGTTCGGACGGCGCGCGGCGCAGGGCCGTCAGGTGCGGTGCCGGGTGCCAGGGCGGGATGTACGGCCCCGGCCGCAGCGGCGTCACGTGCGAGGCGGCCAGGTGCCACGCCCGCAGGTGGGGCGAGAGGTGCCAGGCCGGTTCGGACGACGCCGGGGGCGTGAGGGGTTCCGCGGCGGGATGCGCGGCGGGATTCGTGGCGGGTTTCGTGGCGGGTTCGCACAGCTCCGGCTCCGGGGGCGCGGCCGGCTCGTACGGCTCCTCGTGCGTGACCGGTGCGACCGGTGCGGGGGTCGGCGCCCGCGGGGTCAGGGTCAGGGTGCTCATGCCGCGTCCCGCTGGATCGGGCAGCTCATGCAGCGCGGACCGCCGCGGCCCCGGCCGAGCTGGTCGCCGCGGATGCGCAGCACCTCGATGCCGTTGTCCTCCAGCATCCGGTTGCCGGCCTCGTTCACCTCGTAGGCGACGACGGTGCCCGGTGAGACGGCGAGCAGGTTGCAGCCGTCGTTCCACTGCTCGCGCTCTGCGGCGTAGGAGTCCTGACGGGTCTGCAGCACACGGACGGTGTCGAGGCCCAGCGCCGAGCCGATCGCGCCGAAGAAGTCCCGGTTCTCGGTGACGGCGGGAGCGCGGCCGGCGCCCGGAGTCAGCGTCCAGGACCGCAGGGCGTGGCGGTCGAGGCCGGCGAAGAGCGTGAAGGCGTCGGTGTCCACCATCGTCAGCACGGTGTCCAGGTGCATCAGCGCCCGCGCCTTGGGCAGTTCCACCGCGATCACGCGCTGCGCGGAGCCCGCCTGGAACAGCCGGCGCGCCAGGATCTCCACACCCGCCGGGGTGGTCCGCTCGCCGAGGCCGATCAGGACGGTGCCGTTGCCGATCACCTCGACGTCACCGCCCTCGATCGCGGCCGGCGCCATGGCCTCGCCGTCGATCCAGCGCCGCGCGCCGGCACCGGCGAACATCGGGTGGAAGGTGTAGATCGCCTCGTAGTTGACGGTCTCGCGCTTGCGGCCCGCCTTCATCATCGGATTGACCGAGACGCCGTCGTAGACCCAGCAGCTGGTGTCGCGGGTGAACAGCGAGTTGGGCAGCGGCGGCAGGATGAAGTCGTCGTCGGCAAGCAGGTCCAGGCCCAGCGAGCGGCCGTACCGCCGTTCGCCCAGCGCCTGCACCAGCTCCCGCTTGTTCAGGCCGCCCAGCAGATGGGTGGCCAGCTCGTCCGGGCCCATCCCGGCCAGCACGCGCTGAGTCAGATCGGCGAGGCCGGCGCCGAGGTGGGGCTGGCGTTCGTCCAGGATCCGGTCGAGCACGAAAGCCGTCGCCTCCTCGTCCTTGACGGTCTCGGCGAGCAGATCCCGCAGCAGATGGACGGTCGTCCCCCGGTCGCGGAGCAGTTGCTGGAAGGCGCGGTGCTCCTCCTGGGCCCGCGACACCCATACGACGTCGTCGAAAAGCAGATGGTCCTTGTTGCTCGGCGTCAGACGCTCGAAGTCCAGGCCGGGCTCGTGCAGGATCACGTGTTTCAGGGCACCGACCTCAGAATTCACATGGAACATGTTTTCTCCTGACTTCGATCCTGGGCAGTGACTCGGTCTTCGAAGCTATCCGCGCCGCTTTCCTTTTCGTTATCGAAGTCTTTTCAGCCAAAGACGGCGGGCCACCGTGGCCGAAGATCGTCGGCCGTTCCCGGCCCGCCGCCGGCCGCGCTCCCGGAGCATCCCGCTGTCGTATGCAACCGCCCGTTGTCCAGCGGTACTCGATCGCCGAAGTCCGATCGATAACGACGCGAAAAGCGGGGTCACTAGCTTTCTCGGCGTACCGCACAGCCGCAGCTCATCCGTAGCCGAGAGGAGCGGAGCACGATGTTCGTTCCACCGCCCTACCGGGAACCGGACGGTTCCTGGCTGGTCGACCTGATCCGTACCAACCCCCTGGCCCTGCTGGTGAGCAACGGCACCAGCCCGGACAGCGTCCCCTTCGCGACCCACCTGCCCGTGATCCCCGACCCGGACGCCCCGGGTGACGGACCGTCCGAGCTGGTCGGCGCCACGCTGCTCGGTCACATGAACCGCGCGAACCCGCACTGGGCGGCACTCCGCCCGGGCGCCACCGTGCTGCTGACCTTCACCGGTCCGCACGCCTATGTGTCGCCGACGGTGTACGAGAAGACGCCGGCCGCGCCGACCTGGGACTTCACCTCCGTGCACGCCCACGGGACGCTGGAGAAGATCGAGGAGGACGAGCCCGGCGAGCAGACGCTGCACGTCGTCAAGTCCACGGTGCGCGCCTTCGAGAAGGAGTTCGGCGCCGACTGGGACATGACCGAGTCGATCTCCTACTTCCGCCAGATCATGCCGGCCGTCGGCGCCTTCCGGTTCACCGTCACGAACGCCGACGGAATGTTCAAACTGAGCCAGGAACAGCAGCCCGAGGTTCGTGACCGCGTGCACCGCGCGTTCAGTGAGAGCCCGTGCACCCGGCACCGCGAGACCGCCGCGATGATGGGGAGGCTGTCGTGATTCCCCCGATGTTCGACGTGGGATTCCGTCACACGTCCATGGCGGCGGCCCGCATCATCACGACCGGTCTGCGCAGGGTTTCCAAGCGCACCGCACGCCGCCGCGTGGCGGCATCACGCAAGCAGGGCGCGCCGAATTCGGTTCTCTCGTGAGACCCGTAAGACCCGTAAGACCCGTGCGACACGCGGGACGGCCTTACCGCCGGCTTTCCACGGCCGGCCGTAATCGACCTGCTTTATCCCCCCCCCACGTTTTGAGGAGAAACTGAGATGACGAGTGCGGCGATTTCGGTTGTCGGGCTGCGGAAGGCGTATGGCGAGCACCGGGTGCTGGACGGGGTGGATCTGTCGATCCCGGCGG
>NZ_JBEYUW010000022.1:0-68250 GCF_040643735.1 Streptomyces sp. NPDC047085 | reverse complement strand
GCGCCCGTGACGACGAGCCGGCCGACCTTCCGCTCGGCCAGCACGGACTCCAGGTCCGTCTCCTCGAAGGAGTCCGGGTAGTTCTTGTGGACCAGAGGTTCGCCGTCCCGGCGGATCAGCTCCGGCACGTACTGCCAGTTCTCGGAGCCGTACTTCAGTTCGTCGTCGGAGTGCTGCACCCAGACGACCGGCACGTCCTCCGCGCGGGCCTTGTCGATCAGGGTGTTGATGTTCGCGATGACACCGTCGCGGTCGTGGCCGCTTGCCACGACGCCGTTCTGGACGTCGATGACGAGCAGTGCGGTGTTGGGTCGATCGGGAAGGGTGGTCATGCGCCCACAGTATGACCCGCCACTGACAACGGCCCCGAATATGAGGTGAGGACCTGGCAGGGCCGCGGCTACGGTTACCGCCATGACCACTCTGACCAGCGGTGACTACGTCATCCGCGCCATACGACCCGATGACTGGCCTGCCGTGAAGCAGCTGCGGCTCGACGCGCTGCGCGATCCGGCCGCGCCGGTCGCCTTCCTGGAGACGTACGAGCAGGCCATGGCCCAGCCGGACGAGTTCTGGCAGGGACGGGCCACCAGTTCCGGTGAAGGGGCCACGGGGGCACGTCAGTTCATCGCCGAGGCGCCGGACGGGATCTGGGCCGGCACGGTCGTCATGCTCATCGAGGAAGCAGGGACGAACGACTGGGCCGGGTTTCCGGTCGAGCGGCGGCAGGGGCATGTGGTCGGTGTGTTCGTACGGCCGGAGCACCGCGGGAACGGGCTGATCAAGGCGCTGTTCGACGCCGCTGTGGAGTGGGGCTGGCAGCAGGACGCCGAGCGGGTACGGCTCCTCGTGCACGAGGACAACCCGCGGGCGCAGGGGGCGTACCGCAAGCTGGGGTTCGTGCCGAGCGGGGTGACCGTGCCGGTCGAGCACCAGGGTGAGCAGAAGGAGCTGGAGTTCGTCCTAGAGCGGTAGCTCCTGGTGCGGCCAGCGGGCTCGGGCCTGTTCGCGGGAGCGGAGCAGGGCCAGGGCCGGCAGGCCCAGGGCCGCTCCGGTGGCGAGCAGGTCCGGCAGTTGGGGGAGGGGGGCCACGGCCGCCACGTCGTCCAGGACCAGGGTGAGTGGTGGGTCGAGCCGACCGGAGGATGACCGTTCGGCCATGCGCCGGCCGCGCTCGACCACGCTGGAGACGAGGGCCGTCAGCAGGGGCATCGCCCCCGGGTTGGTCCTGGGGTCCTCGATGGATTCACCGACCACATAAAGCGTGCCCCCTTCCTGGACAAAGGAATCCAAGGCGAGCGCATCAGTTCGGTTTTGAGTGCAGGCCTCGCGGATGTTGACCGTGAAGAGGGCGGCGAGGGCCCGGCTGGTCAACTCCTGGGCGATGTCCCGGCGTTCGGGGTGCGCGGTGAGGGCGGCCTCGAGTTCGCCGGCGGCGCCGGGGGCGGCTTTGGGGTGGGTACGGAGGGTTCGTACGGCGTCCTGGATCTGGTTGCCCTGGGCCCAGCGGTGGACGTGCCGGATGGTGCGGTTCTCCAGGGCGGCGGCGTGGAGGTAGCTCCTCAGGAGCGTTATCGCCGTGTCGGCGACCGCCTGGTCGATCTTGGCCGTGGGCTGGACGGGGCTGAGGAGGGCTGACGCCCGGTTCAGCGCGGTCTGCTTGTCCTCGCAGCCCGTGGTGGGGGACCAGTGGAGGCGGGCGGGGGTGTCGCAGAGGTGGGTGGGGTCGTAGAGGAGGGTGGGGCCCAGTTTTGCTCTGGCGTCCTTTGTCTCCGCCCAGAGGGCGGGGTTCGAGGTGACGATGAGGGCGGGGCCGGGGGCGTCCTGGATCGCCTGGGTCGCCGTGGACTGGCGGGCTGCGGGTCCGTCGTAGCGCACCACGCCTTCGGCGCGGTTTGTTTCCCACCCGCCGACCCGTTTGCTCTCCGCCGGGAAGTGCCCGTTCGGGTGTTGCGGCTCGGGCTCCTGACGAGGCGCGGGTACCTCATGCACGGGCTCGGGCACGCGTTCTGGCACGCGTTCTGGCACGGGCTGCGGCTCCGGGTGCGGGCTTGGCTCCGGTGTCTGCTCCTGGGCGTGCGCCCTTTCCCTCGCCGGCGCTTCCGCCGAGCTCCCCTTCTCGAAGCCCCGCTTCGCCCTCCCCGCCCGCCACCGCGCCACCACGCCCATCACGAACACCGTCAGCACGAACAGGATCATCAGCTGGCCGATGAACAGGCCCCAGAAGAGGCCCCAGCCCGAGAGCTGGCCCGGGGGCGTGTCCGGCCAGGCGCCGGTGATGTCGTGCGGTTCGCCGATGAGGTGGCGCATGGCCAGGGGGGTGTGGGAGAAGGTGACGGCGTCGGGCCAGGCGCCTCGCGCGACGTAGGCCGCCAGGCCCGTGGCCGTCCAGACCAGCAGGGTCATGCCGAGGAGGAAGGCGAGTATGCCGATCAGCATGCCGTCGGGGATGCCGGCCTGGCTCCCCTGGCTCCCCTGGCCCGTACGGCGTTCGTCCGGTCTCACGCTCTCCCGTCTCCCCTCTCCCCCTACGCCACCGTCGACTCGGAGTCGCCGAGGTGCTGCTCCACGAAGGCCGCCGCCCGCTGTTCGGCCTCCAGCTCGGCCGCGTGCAGGGCGTCGTCGGCCGCCAGCTCGCTGGAGGACTCGGTCATGGCGCGGTCGGTGAACACCAGCGGGCGTTCCGTCTCCGTGATCAGGTGCTTGACGACCTGCACGTTGCCGTTGACGTCCCAGACCGCGATGCCGGGCGTGAGCGTGGGGATGATCTCCACCGCCCAGCGGGGGAGGCCCAGTACGCGGCCCGTGGCCCTCGCCTCGTCCGCCTTCTGGGCGTAGATCGTCCTGGTCGAGGCCATCTTCAGGATCGCCGCCGCCTCCTTCGCGGCCGCGCCGTCGACCACGTCGGACAGGTGGTGGACGACCGCCACGAAGGACAGGCCCAGCCGTCGGCCGAACTTCAGCAGCCGCTGGAACAGCTGGGCCACGAACGGGCTGTTGATGATGTGCCAGGCCTCCTCGACCAGGAAGATGCGCTTCTTGCGGTCGGGGCGGATCCAGGTGTGCTCCAGCCACACGCCGACGATCGCCATGAGGATCGGCATGGCGATGGAGTTGCGGTCGATGTGGGAGAGGTCGAAGACGATCAGCGGGGCGTCGAGGTCGATGCCGACCGTGGTCGGGCCGTCGAACATGCCCCGCAGGTCACCGTCGACCAGGCGGTCCAGCACCAGGGCGACGTCCAGGCCCCACGCCCGTACGTCGTCTATGGCGACGTTCATCGCCTCGGCCGACTCCGGCTCGGGGTGTCGTAGCTGCTCCACAATGTCGGTCAGGACCGGCTGGCGGTCGACGATCGTCTCGTTGACGTAGGAGTGGGCGACCTTGAGGGCGAAGCCGGAGCGTTCGTCCAGGCCGTGGCCCATCGCGACCTCGATGATCGTGCGGAGCAGCGCGAGCTGACCCGTGGTGGTGATCGCGGGGTCCAGGGGGTTGAGGCGGATGCCGTGGTTCAGGGCGGCCGTCGGGTCCAGCCGGATCGGCGTTATTCCCAGCTCTTCCGCGATCAGGTTCCATTCGCCGACGCCGTCCTCGCCCTGGGCGTCCAGGACGACGACCTGGCGGTCCTTGAAGCGCAGCTGGCGCAGGACGTATGTCTTCTCCAGCGCCGACTTGCCGTTGCCGGACTCGCCGAGGACCAGCCAGTGCGGGGCCGGGAGTTGCTGGCCGTACAGCTGGAAGGGGTCGTAGATGTAGCCCTTCCCGGAGTACACCTCGCGGCCGATGATGACGCCGGAGTCGCCGAGGCCGGGCGCGGCGGTGGGCAGGTAGACCGCCTGGGCCTGGCCCGTGGAGGTGCGTACCGGCAGCCGGGTCGTCTCGACCTTCCCGAACAGGAAGGAGGTGAAGGCGTCGGTGAGGACGGACAGCGGATCCCGCATCGGCGAATCAGCCCCTACCTTCGGATGCCGGTGGCGAAGGGAAGTGTGTTCACGAAGGCCCGGTGGTGCTCGCGGTCGCACCACTCCAGCTTCAGATACGACTTGCCTGCGGAGGCCCTTATCGTGCGCTTGTCGCGGTTGAGGGCCTCCGGGGAGCGGGCGGAGACGGTGATGTAGCCGACCAGGTTGACGCCGGCGGCGCCGCTGGCGAGGTCCTCGCCGCGCTGGTCGAGACGGTTGTGGGCGGCCACGTCCCGGGGGTCGACGGTCCGGTTCATCTTGGCGGCGCGGGAGGCCTCGGCCTCGTCGTTGGTCTTCTCGGTCAGCATGCGCTCGATGGCGACCTCGGTGGGTTCGAGGTCCATCGTCACGGCGACCGTGCGGATGACGTCCGGGGTGTGGACGAGCAGCGGGGCGAGGAAGTTGACGCCGACGGGGGTCATCGGCCACTCCTTCACCCAGGCCGTGGCATGGCACCAGGGCGCGCGGGTGGACGACTCCCGGGTCTTGGCCTGGAGGTAGGTGGGCTCCATGGCGTTCAGCTCGGCCGGCCAGGCGTTGCGCTTGGTCATCGCCTGGATGTGGTCGATCGGGTGGTCGGGGTCGTACATGGAGTGGATGAGGGAGGCGAGTCTGCCCTGTCCGAGGGGCTGGCGGACCCGGATGTCGGCCTCCTGGAGGCGCGAGCAGATGTCGGTCAGCTCGCGGGCCATGACGACGGCGAGCCCCGCGTCCCGGTCCAGCCGGCGCCCGGCCTGCGGCCGCGCGGCGCGCGCCATGGCCTGGGCCTCGGCGGCGAGTTCGCGGTTGTAGTGCATGCAGGCGACGAGGTAGGCGCGGTGCTGCTCGCTGCTGGTGGACACCATCGACTGCAACTGGTCGTACGACTGCTGCAGCCAGGCGGGCGAGCGGTCGTCGCCGCGCAGGGCGACGTCCTTGGCGTGGGCGTCGGGGTCGGCGGGCAGGGTGCGGGCGAGCATCTGCAGCCGGGTGACGAACCCGTCCCCGTTGGCGACGTGCTTGAGCAGCGTGCCGAACCGGTCGACGAGGGCCTCCTGGTCCTCGGAGTCGCGCAGGCCGACGCCCGGCCCCTCGATCTCGATCGCGGCCGTGACGGTCCGGCGGTCGGCGTGCAGCAGTACGGCGATCTCGTCCGGCCCGAAGGGCGCGGCGAGCCAGCTGATCCGCCCGATGCCGGGCGGCGGCCCGACCTCCACCTCACGCCCGTCCATCCGCGTACCGGCCTCGATGGCGCCGGAGCGGTACGTGGCCCCGCGCTTGACCGTGCGCTTGTACGAGCGGTTGATCTCGAACCACTTGTAGAAGGTGCGGCGCCTGTACGGCACGTACACCGCGGCGAGCGCGAGCATCGGGAACCCCGTCAGCAGCACGATCCGCAGGGAGAGGACCGGGACGAGGAGGCCGCACATCATGCCGAGGAACGCGCCGGCGACGATCAGCGCGATCTCGCCGGACTCACGGTTCCGGCCGATGATCGCGTTCGGCCGGGCGCGGCCGATGAGATACGTACGGCGGGGCGTGACCGGCTGGGACAGGTGGGACTCGGTCGTCAACGCCCTTCACCTCCCGAGCGGTTGATGTTGCGGGTGTTGCTGGCGTGCGGGGTGTTGGCGGGGCTGGCCGGGCTGGGTGCGCGCGGCGCGGGCGTGGCGGAGGGGACTGCTCCGCCGCCGCCCTGCGGGATACGGGTGCTGTGCGCGGCGACGCCGCCGGAGACGGGGTTGGCGGGTCGCGGCCCGGCGCCGCCCTGGGCCCCTACGCCGCCTCCGCCGTTGTTGTCGGCGCGGGCGCTGTGCGTCTTGATGCCCTGGGCGACCAGCGTGGCCGGGGAGCTGATGACGGCGGCGGCCTTGGCCTCCGCGCCCTGCATGATGCGGTTGTTGCGGGAGCCGGCGATCTCGTCGCCGAAACCCGGGACGAAGCGGTAGATCATCGCGCTGGCGAAGATGGCGAGCAGGATGATGGCGAGGCCGGAGACGACGGCGGAGAAGGCGTCGGGACCGCTGTCGCCGGACAGGGCGCCCGCGAGTCCGAGCACGATGACGATGACCGGCTTCACCAGGATCACGGCGATCATGATCCCCGCCCAGCGGCGGACGTGTCCCCACAGGTTCTTGTCCACCAGGCCCGCGTAGACGACGGTGCCGAGGAGGGCGCCGACGTAGAGCAGGGCGGCGCGGATGACCAGCTCCAGCCAGAGGATGCCGGCGGCGAGGATGCTGACCAGCGAGACGACGATCAGCATGATCGGCCCGCCGCCGATGTCCGTCCCCTTGCCGAGCGCCCCGGAGAACGTGCCGAAGAACGTGTCCGCCTGGTCGCCGGTCGCCTTCGCGAGGACGTCGGTGACGCCGTCGGTGGCGGATACGACGGTGTACAGGATCAGCGGGGTGAACGCGGAGGCCAGCACCGTCAGCCACAGGAAGCCGACGGCCTCCGAGATGGCGGTGGTCAACGGCACGCCGCGCACCGCGCGCTTGGCGACCGCCAGCAGCCACAGCAGGAGGGTCAGGATGGTCGACGCCGCGAACACGACCGCGTACTGCTGCAGGAACTTCTGATTCGTGAAGTCGACGTTCGCGGTCTCCTTCACGGCGTCACTGAGCTTCCCGATGGTCCAGGACGCGGCGTCCGCACAGCCCTTGGCGAGGGAGGAGAGGGGGTCGAGGGTGTCGGTGAGGGGGTTGCTGGGGGTGTTGGTGAGGCCCTTGTTGGAGCCAGAGTTGTTTTGATCGCAGTACTTCTTGGCAGGCCCGGCGATCAGCGAGCAGGCGTCGTTGCTCTTGGAGGGGGTTGGCTTGGGAGCTGCGACAGCGCTCGTGGCGAACAGTACGGCGGCTGTCTGTACGGTGGCCACGAGGCCGGTGAGCTTGAGCGTGCGGTGCTGGCTACCGGGCATAGGTGAAGCCTCCGAACTCCTGGACCGCCTTGCTGATCTCATCGGTCCCGGACACAGGGTTGTCACCGGTGACGGGGGTGGGACCGGTCTTCTGGCTGGATTCGAGGATCTTCCAGTCGCCGCCGCTCCAGCTCAGCTTCATGGTCACGGTGAACCAACTGCTGGTCACCGGGTTGGTCGAGCTGTCGCCGGCCAGGCCGAAGAGGCCGCTGCACCACACCTCGACGGTGGCCGCGCTGTCGCTGAACGACGTGACCTTGGTACCGGCCGGCAGGGTGCGACTCACGAACGTGCTGCCCTGGGGCGCGCTGCCGTTGTTGTTCAGGCCGACCTTTCTCAGGAAGTCGGCCGAGTAGTCGGCATCGAAGCCGGCCTTGAGCTGGCTCACGGTGCTGGGGGCTGCGATGGATTGCACGATCTCGTGCCGTCTGGCCGTATTGAACATGCCGTCAGACCCCAACGCCGCCGCATAGTTCGCGGCCGCGCTCTGCGCTCCCTGTTCCGTATGCGCGAATCCCGAGGGAATGCCCCCGCTCTTCGTCTCCACGGGACGTGCCCCGCTGGCCGCGGTGGACGAACTTCTCGGCTGCTCACCCTTGTCGGCGGAGCCGTCCGCGGACGAGGAGTCTCCGCGGTTCGCGAAGGCGATCGCCGCGATGAGGAGGACGACCACGCCGACGACGGTGATCAGGCTCCGGGAGGAGGAGCGGCCGGTGCGGCGGGGTGCGCCGCCGTAGGGGTCACCGCCGGGCAGGTGGGTCCGGGTCTGGCCCGTTTCGCTGTAGCCCTGCTCGTCTCCGGGATTCATGCCGCGTACGCCCCCTCCACCTCGTAGACATACGACGGTAGCCGTGCTGGTTCCCGCGCGGGCGCGGTGTGGTGACTCGACATCAGGGAAACGCAACCTCAGCCGGTGGGCACGACGGGTGGGTGGGGTGGAGGGGACGGGAGCCGGGCGTGCCCGGGCGGGACGGAGGGGGCGGCGCTAGACCGCCATGCCGTACACGATCGTGAAGAGCGTGCCGAGGGATCCGATGATGAAGACTCCGGTGAGGCCGGCGATGATGAGGCCCTTGCCCTGCTCCGCGCTGAAGGTGTCCCGCAGTGCGGTGGCGCCGATGCGCTGTTTGGCCGCGCCCCAGACCGCGATGCCGAGACAGAGCAGGATGGCGACGGCCATCACCACCTCGATCATCACCTTGGCTTCGTTGCCCAGGCTGCCGAAGGGGCCCCAGTCCGGAGCGATCCCGCCGATGATGGTGTTGATGTCTCCCTTGTCGGCCGCAAAGAGCATGTAAGTCACCGCCCCTGGTGGGTAGTTCCGCAAGGCCCCTGCGGTGTGCAGAGGTCAGCCCTCATTCTCGCCGACAACGTCGCCGTCGTATGTCGACTTGACGTCATTGACTGGCGGGTTTCGTACGAATCCCTCGTACGGTCACTCTGTGTATCACGGCAGGTCACGCCGGGCAACGAGGACGGTGCGGAACCTGCCGTGTGGTTCCGTCGTTGACCTTCTTTACGGCCTGGCACGGTTTCTGACGGCTGGTCGGGTGAGGCGTCGAGTCGATGTTCTCACGGGGCGTCAGGGCCCCGGCGTCCGCCGGTTCAGCGGGGCTTGAGCCCGTGCAGGAGAAGGTGGACGTGTTCGTCCAGGCCTGCCAGCGCCTCCTCCGCCTCCAGTGCGCAGCTGGCGATGAGTGCGGCGAGGCCGTGCAGGCTCGCGGCGGCGACCATCGTGATCCGCTCGGGGTCGCCCTGGACTATCTCGCCCCGTTCCTGCGCCGCGGCGAACATCCGGGTGAGGCCGCCGAGGGACTGGTCGACGGCCGCCGCGAGCTGGGCGGAGCTGTCGGGGTCGTGCTTGCGCGCGAACATCAGCTCCAGCAGTTCGGGGTGTTCGACGGCGAAGCCGAGGTAGGCGCGTGCGAGTGCGGTCATGCGGCCCTCGAAGCTCTGGTCCGGGAGGGCGGCGGCCGTGGCCAGGGCCTGGTTGAGGCGCTCGTACCCGTCCAGCGCGAGGGCGTCGAGCAGGGCCTGCTTGTCCTTGAAGTGCCGCCCAGGGGCGGCGTGGCTCACGCCGATGTCACGGGCCAGCTCGCGCAGCGAGAGCGCGCCGGCTCCCTTCTCGCGCAGGGTGCGCTCGGCGCTCTTGAGCAGGGCGGCGCGCAGGTCTCCGTGGTGGTAGGGGCGATTCGGGGGTGACGGGGACATGCGTGACATGCGGCCCATCGTATCCGGATGTTGTCGCCGCCATCATTGTTGGCGGCGACACCATTGTTGTCATTGACAGCATTGTTGGCGATGCCTACATTGAGGGGCATGGCTGATACGACCGACGCGCGACGTGCGCGCAAGTGGAACGCGACCCACCTCCCCGACCTGACCGGCCGTACGGCCGTGGTGACCGGAGCCAACAGCGGCCTCGGCCTCGTCACCGCCGGGGCGCTGGCCGGGGCCGGTGCGCATGTGGTGTTCGCCGTACGGGACCTCGCGCGGGGCGGTGCGGCGGCGGCGCGGGTGGGCGGCAGTACGGAGGTGCGCCGCCTGGACCTGGCGGATCTGGACTCGGTGCGGGAGTTCGCCGCGTCCTGGGACCGCCCGCTGGACCTGCTGATCAACAACGCCGGCGTGATGATGCTGCCCGAGCAGCGCACCAAGCAGGGCTTCGAGATGCAGTTCGGCACGAACCACCTCGGGCACTTCGCCCTGACCAACCTGCTGCTGCCGCACCTCACCGACCGGGTGGTGACGGTGTCCTCCGGCCTCCACCGCGGCGGCGACGGAGTGATCCACTTCGATGACGTGAACCTGCGGGGCCACTACTCCCCGACCCGCGCCTACGCCCAGTCCAAGCTCGCCAATCTCCTGTTCACCCTCGAACTCCAGCGCCGCCTGGCCGAGTCCGGCTCGAACGTCCGCGCCCTCGCGGCCCACCCCGGCTACGCGGCCACCAACCTGCAGAGCCACGCCGCGAATCCCCTCGCGCGGGCTTTCATGGCCGTCGGCAACAAGATCTTCGCCCAGGACGACAAGGCCGGCGCCCTCCCCACCCTCTACGCCGCCACCCAGGACCTCCCAGGCGCGGCCTACGTCGGCCCCGACGGCCTCGGCGAGATGCGCGGCGCCCCGACCCTGGTCGGCCGCAGCGCGGCGGCGAGCGACCCGGACGCGGCCAAGCGCCTGTGGACGCTGTCGGAGGAGCTGACCGGGGTGGAGTGGGGGCTCGCGCGGTTCAGCCGACTTTGATGTGCTGGTCCATCCCGAGCTGCTTGTGGTTGTCGACCGGGCAGTACACGTCGTAGGTGCCCTTCTTGAGGGTCACGGTCACGGTTGCCTGTTGCCCGCTCTGGACGTTCTTGGTCTTGGCGTCCTCGACGCCGGGGCCGTCGATCGAGAGCGCGTGCATGACCTTGCCCGCGTTGTCGGCGACGAAGGTGTAGGTGCCCGGCGTGAAGGAGGACCGGGACAGTTTCAGGGCGTAGTCGGTCTCGGTGACCGTCACCCGGGTCCCCGAGCCTGCCGTGGCCGTGCCGGAACCCGCCGAACCATGCGGCTGCCCGCCGCCCCCGCCGGAGCACGCCGCCAGGAGGAGAGCGGCGGAGAAGGCGACCGCAGCCGTACAGAGTGTCGTGCGGGTCGTATGCGTCGTATGTGCCGAGACGGTCATGCGGCTCACCCCTTTCCCAGGAGATCTCAAGGAGAGAGAGGCCGTCTGTAGGGATACGGACGAGGGCGCCGTGGAGTTCAGCGGATTACGGTGACGTGGACGGACTCCTCCAGGACTCCTCCCCTACTCACCAGGAACTCACCAGGACTCACGGATGGCGGCAGGGACGGGCGGCACCGGCCCGGTGGACTTCCGGCTCGACGGCCGTACGGCCCTCGTGGCCGGCTCGGTGCACGGGCTCGGGCCGCACATCGCGCGGGGCCTGGCCGGGGCCGGGGCACGGGTCGTCCTCGGCGGCCGGAACCGGGACGCCCTCGCGGCCGCGGCGGCACGGCTGCGGGAGGAGAAGGGTTACGAAGTCCTCGCCGCCGCGTTCGACGCCACCGACCGGGAGGCCGCCCAGGAAGCGGTGCGCGGGCTCGGGTACATCGATGTCCTGGTCAACAACATGGGCCACTGCGACCCGCGGGTCGCGCGCGAGATGACACCGCACGAGCTGTCCGCGATGCTCGACGTCCAACTGGCCTCGGCGTACGCGCTGAGCCAGGCAGTGGCCCGAGGCCTGGCCGCCCGCGGCGCGCACGGCCGGATCATCAACGTCTCCTCGGCCGTCGGCCGCCTCGCTCGCACGGGCGACGCCGCCTACGCCGCGGCAAAGGCGGGCCTCGACGGTCTGACCAAGGCCCTGGCCGCCGACCTCGGTCCCAGCGGCACGACCGTCAACTCGGTCGCACCGGGTACCTTCGCGGCCGACGTCGACGCAGAGCCGCCGGCGGACCCCGAGTGCGAGCGCTGGCTGCGCACCCGCACGGCCCTGGGCCGCTGGGGTCGCCCGGAGGAGATCGCGGGAGTCATCGTCTTCCTCGCGAGCGACGCGGCGTCCTTCATCACCGGACAGACGATCGCGGTCGACGGCGGAATGACGACGACCTTCTGACTTCGCCCGGATCAATTGAGTACGTGTACCCACTCCTTGCCGAGTGACCGCACCCATCCGCCGTGCATCCCCGTCGCCATACCGTCCCCGTATGCCCGATGAAACCGCACCGACGAACACCACCACGGCCCCGACCGAGTCCGGGTCCCCCGCTTCCGCTCTGCGGGCTCTCGGATGCGGCTGCTGGGGACTGGTCGTCCTGTTCGTCGGAGCCGTACTCGTTCTGATCGTCCTGTTCGCGTCGGCCTCATCGGGGTCGGCGAATCTTCCCCGCGTGGCGCCCGAGGACATGGCGAGCCGTGCCTTCCAGCGGTCCCAGGAGGCGTACGGCGTCCTGGGGTTCGAGCGCTCGGTGAAACCGGGAGTCGAGAAGGTCGGCGTCAGCACGGAGAACACGTTCAGCTCCGGCTTCTGCTACGACGGGGGCCTGCTCGGGTTGGACGACAAGACGGTTGACGGCGCCTACCGGATGAGCCACAGCTGGGCGCTGGACCGCGTGCCCGCGAGCCGGGCCGTCCCCGGCATACGCCGACTGCACCGGCATCTGGAGGACGACGGCTGGGAGGTCACGTCCTACCGTGAGGGCGGGAAGGGCAAGGACTGGGAGCTGTTCGTCCAGCGGGACGGCGGGGACGAGCGGATGTCCTTCACCTGGTTCCCGGACCGGGAGTACTTCATGGGTGACGCCACCGTGCCCTGCGCCTACGACCCCGCGTGGAAGGACGGCGACATCGGCCCGGCCGGGGACCGCCAGGTGCCCCCTCGTCTACGGGCCCTCAGAGCCTGACCGGCTTCGTGGAGAGGCCGCGGGTGGCTTCGAGGAGGGGCAGCCGATGGACACCGTCTGCGGGCTGCTTGTCGGAGGGCGGTCCATCCGGCTGGACCGACATGACGACCACCAGCTGGTAGTCGCCGGGGTGTTTGTCCACGTCGGACCATGTGGTGCCGGGGCAGAGGCTGTCGAGCGTCAGGGTCTTGACGTACGGGCGCCGGCCGACGGGGTACAGGAGGGCCGACATCTTGACCGGACCGGTGTCGGCGGCGGGCTTCTGGCGGCCGACGATGACGCCGTGCTTGAGCAGGAGGGCCGTGGGCGGGACATCGGCGATCGGCAGGCTGAGTGCCGCTGTCCGGTCGCGGGAGGTGATCTTGTAGGTGGTCCGCAGCGTGGAGCCTTGGCGCCGCAGGGACGTGATGGTCAGCGGCAGGGATTCATCGGGGCCGCTGACGCGGACTGGAGGTGCGATGGTGCTGCCGCAGGGCAGGGAGCGGTCCTGTTGTTTCAGCGGCGGGGTCGTGGTGGTCGGGGCGGGGTGGGTCGGACGACCGGTCACGGCGTCGGAACTCCCCCCGCATCCGGCGAGGGCGAGCAGCAGGACGGGGACGGCGGGCAGCAGGGCGCGGCGCATGAGTTCCTCCATGAGATGTCGAGAGGCCGTTCATTCGGACAGCGGGGCACGGGCGACGATCAATGAATCAGGGGCCCGGGTACCGGAGGGCACGGTCTGCTGGGTGACGAGGACGACGGCCACTTCGTAGCCGCCCTTCCACACCGAGCTCCAGGTGGTTCCCGCGCAGGGACGGCCCGGCACGGGCGCGAGCCGGGCGTGGTGCGGACGGTCGGGGGTGATGGTCACCGGGTTCGTGGTTTTCTCGGATGCCGGTCCGGAGGGATCCTGACCGGCCACGACCCGGCCGTCCTTCAGGACGAGAACCAGTGGCCCTCCGGACAGGACCGCCGGGGCGGTCGCGTCCACCGCGTAGCTGACCTGCGGGGCTCCGTCCGGGGCCGCGCGCACATCGGAGATGCGTGCGGTCACGGCTTCGCGTCCGGTACTCGCCGGGATTCTCGCGCCGCAGGTGTGACGAGGGAGCCCTGGGGCCGCGCCACTCGTCGCCGGGGGCTTCCTGTGCAGCGAGCCCATCGGTGTCTTGGTCTCGGGTGTCGAGTCGGACGGCAGCGTGGTCAGCACCACTGCTGCGGCCACGGCCAGGCCCGCCCCGGCCACGGCGGTGTACCGGGCGGCTCTGCGCCGGCGCACCCGGGTCCGGACGCGCTCGGTGTCGATCTCCGGCGACGGTGTGCGGTGCGCGGCGGCCAGCAACTGTTCGCGCAGGTCCTCGGGCTTCATGTCTCCAGCCTTTCCTCCGCGACGTGATGCCGTGGTGGCCGCAGTTGGGCGCCCAGCCGGGCCATCGCGTCGCTCAGATGACGCTTGACCGTGCCTTCACCGCAGCCGAGCCGCGCCGCGATGTCCGCGGTGGACATGTCCTCGTAGTAACGGAGCACCACGCACGCCCGCTGCCTCGGCGACAGTCCCCGCATGGCGTCCATGAGGTCGATCCGGTGCATGACGTCCGTGCTGGGGTCGGCGACCGACGCCGACGGCACGAGCCGTGGCAGCGCGCGGATCCAGCGGGCGCGGCGCCGGTGCAGGTCCAGGTAGCGGTTGAGCATCGTGCGGCGTACGTATGCCTCCGCCTCCCCCAGTTCCCACGCACGGCGGGGCCGGGAGAAGACCCGTACCAGTGCCTCCTGAACCAGGTCGGCGGCCTCCGCGCGATCACCGCACAGCAGGAATCCGTACCGGTTCAGCTCCGCGCCGCGCTCCTGCGCGAGCTCGGACAGCAGCCTCGACCATTCGGCCACATCCCCTCCGATCTCCTTCACCCGGTATCACGAACAACTCGCCCGTCCGGTTGGGGCCCTATGCGCTGCATCTGCTCGGCAGGGAGTCGGGTCGGCTGAGGTGCTGCGGGAGCTGGGCGCGTCGCGGGGCGGAAAGCTGCTGTGGGTGGACTGTCAGAGGGATGCCCCGCCGTGATGTCTGTCGGTGGACGTGGTGACCGGCGGGAACGCGCGGACGGCCCACACAGGGAGGCGGCGCGGCGGGACGCGCAGTACGGTGAACCCGCCCTCGGCCGTACGGGCGGATGGCTGGGGCGAGGGAGCGGTTCACAGGAAAATCTCGGTGAAGTCGGAGCGGGTTTCTCACCTACGTGGGACAGAGTGAGGGCTGATGAAGCGCATGTCACGCACCTCGGTCACCTCGCGTCCCGCGCTGCTCAGCGCTGTGGTGATGCTTGCCCTGACCTCGGCGTCCGTCGCCTCCGCCGATGACGGGCCCGGGCCCCTCGGGGTCACCGCCCTGGCCGCCACGACCGCGCACAGCGTGCGGGTGGGCGCGCTGTTCGGCGCGGACCGGGCCGGCCGCCTGGCCGGCGGACACTTCTGCACCGCCTCGGTCGTGCACAGTCCGGGCCGCGACCTGATCGTCACCGCCGCGCACTGCGTGGACGGCGTCGACGGCGACCTGGTGTTCGTACCGGGCTACCGGAACGGCGAGGCGCCGTACGGGGTGTGGACGGTCGGGCAGCGGTTCCTGCCCGACGGCTGGGCCCGGGACCAGGACGAGGACAGCGACATCGCCTTCGCCGTCGTCGGGGAACGGGACGGCAGGCGGATCGAGGACGTCGTCGGAGCCCACCGCTTCGCCACCGGCATGGCCACCGGCGCCACCGCCGTCACCGTCCTCGGCTACCCCGACGTCCGCGAGACCCCCATCAGCTGCACCAACAAGCCGACCCCGCACAGCAGCACCCAGCAGCGCATCGACTGCCCCGAGTTCACCTCGGGCACCAGCGGCAGCCCCTGGATCAACGGCGACAACCAGATCGTCGGCGTCCTCGGCGGCCACGAACAGGGCGGCTCGACCGACGACGTGTCGTACAGCGTCGTACTGGGGCGCGAGGCGGCGGAGCTGTACCGGGACGCGACGAGCGCGCACTGACACGGCATCACCCGCGCCCGCCCACCCGTGAAATGGCGCCACTCTCCGTCCAAATGGACTTGAACGACGTCCGCATGGGGGAAAGTTGAACCGTGCGGAAGGTATGGGTGGTCGGTGGGGCGGCGGTCGGGCTCGGCATGGGGTTCGTCATGCTGCTCGTCGTCGGCGTGTACGTCGTCGCCGGGAACCTCGTCAACGGGGTCACCTCGGGCAGTCGCGGCCTCGCCAAGGGAGCCGTGCCGGCGGCCTACAAGTCGCTCGTGCAGGAGTGGGGAAACCTGTGCCCGGCCCTCACCCCGGCGCTGCTCGCGGCGCAGCTGTACCAGGAGAGTGGCTGGAATCCGACCGTCGTCAGCCCGGCCGACGCGCGCGGGATCGCGCAGTTCATCCCGGGCACCTGGGCCACGCACGGCATCGACGGCAACGGCGACGGCAAGCGCGACATCTGGGATCCGCAGGACGCGATCCCGTCGGCGGCGTCGTACGACTGCGAGTTGGCGAAGTACGTCAAGGACGTGCCCGGGAACACGAGCGACAACATGCTCGCCGCCTACAACGCGGGCGCCTACCGGGTCATCAGGGCCGGCGGGGTCCCGGCCATCAGCGAGACGCGGAACTACGTCCAGCGGATCCGCAGCCTGGAGAAGAGCTTCGCCGCCCCGGTCAGCCGGCTCGACCCCACCCGGCAGGCGGCGGGTGCCATCGGCTTCGCCCAGAAGAAGCTCGGCACGCCCTACCTGTGGGGCGGCAACGGCACGGCCGACCAGGGCGGCCGGTTCGACTGCTCGGGCCTGACGAAGGCCGCGTACGAGAGCGTGGGCATCTCCCTGCCCCGGGTGGCCAACGATCAGTACAACGCCGGTCCGCACCCCTCGCGGGACCAACTGCTCCCCGGTGACCTGGTGTTCTTCTCCCACGATCCGACCGACTCCCGGGCCATCCACCACGTGGGGATCTACGTGGGCGGCGGCTACATGATCGACGCGCCGCGCACGGGCGCGGTGATCCGGTTCGACCCCGTCGACACCTCCGAGTACTTCGGCGCGACCCGGGTCACCGAGGATGGCGCAAAAGCGCTGCCCACGAAGGTGTGAACTGAGCGTGAACCCACCCCCTGAGCTGGGGCGATGAGTCTCTCTTCGATAACGTCTGCGTGATCATTCAGTGGAGTGTGGAACGTACGAGTGGGGGGTGTGCGTTCCTGTTCACGTAGCCGAGCGGACGTCAGTGCGGCAGTGCAGCGGAAGCGGATCTACGAACCACGGGGGGCTGGAGCGGCGCACACGAGGTGCGTCCGGGAAGACGACGAAGGGGCCGCAGCACGATGGCTGTACTCGCCGAGTCCGGATCGAACCCCGACGTCGACCTGCTGTACGACATCAATGGCCTGGCCAAGGACGCGCCGCACTGGTTCGACCGGATCATGGAGTTCGTCGGTGAGTACGGGCTGCTGCTCGCCATGGTGCTGCTCGTGCTGTGGTGCTGGTGGACCGTGCGGCAGCGGGGTGGTCAGGATGCCGCGTCGTCCGTGGCCGCGCTGGTGTGGGCGCCGCTCGCGGCCGGGATCGCGGTGCTGGTGAACGTGCCGATCCGCGGCTTCGTGGAACGCCCCCGGCCGTTCGTCGATCACCAGGGGCTGGACGTCCTCGTCTCCGGCAAGAACGACTTCTCCTTCGTCAGCGACCACGCGACGATCACCATGGCGGTGGGGGTCGGTCTCTTCATCGCCAACCGCCGCGTCGGCCTGGCCGGCATCGGGCTGGCGTTGCTGGAGGGGTTCTGCCGCGTGTACATGGGCGTGCATTACCCGACGGACGTCGTCGGTGGCTTCGCACTGGGTACGGCGGTCGCCCTCCTCCTGTCCCCCCTCGCGATGGCCCTGCTCACTCCGCTGATGAAGGCGGTGGAACGGTCGCCGCGAGCCGGCCGGCTCGTGACCGCCCAGCCGCCCGCAGGCGAGCAGCCGGGCTCCTTGCTCCCCGGCACCCGCAAGCCGGTGAAGTCCGAAGAGAAAGACCTCGCCGCGTAGCCTGCGCGCGTCACAGCGGACGGCACTGCGGCTCGCCGCTACAGACCCTGGCCGTAGGAGAAGAAGCGCTGTGGGTCGTACTGCTTCTTCACCTTGGTCAGGCGGTCCGCCGCGTCCCCGTAGTACGCCTTGCGCCAGTCCTTCAGTGTGGGGTCCGTGTAGTTCTGGTACGCCGCGCCGGAGGCGTACGGCTTCATCGCGTCGTGCGCCGACGTCAGCCACGACTGCGCCGAACCGCCGGAGGCCCCCGCGCCCCAGGACGCGATGTACTGCGCCAGCATCCGCGAGCGGCGGTGGACGAAGGCCGTGGCCGTAGGGGAGACGCGGTTGACCGCGCCGCCCAGCGCGGTGAGCGCGATGCTGCCCGAGCCGCCGCGGACCGAGCCGATCTGCCGCAGCAGGGTCTGGATGCCCGCCGCGGACAGGGAGCGGTCGAAGAAGTCGGAGCGGGCCGCGTAGGTCTCCCGGCCCAGGCGGCCCTGGGGGGAGCGGCCCGGGGTGGAGCCGGGCAGGTGGCACTGGGCGTCGGTGGAGAAGGAGGAGCAGCCGGCGTAGATCTCCATCGCCTCCTCGTAGCCCCGGCGGCGCAGGGACACGGACCGCGCGTCGGCCCCGGCCTTGTGCGCCAGCTGGTCCACCGCGTTCTGCAGCTCGCCGTACGTGCCGAGGGAGAAGCAGGCCACGGAGATCGCCGGGGTGCCGCCCGGGGTGTTCGACAGGTGGAGGGAGGACCAGATCTCGTCCGGCTGGGAGGGCCCCCACTCCTGCCAGGCCTTGATCACCGCCGCCGCCTTGGACCAGGACCACGTCAGGTACGCGGTCACCGCCTGCGGTGCCGGGTGGGTCTTGAACTGCAGCTCGGTGACGACGCCGAAGTTGCCGTTGCCCGCGCCGCGCAGTGCCCAGAAGAGGTCGGGGTGGTGCTGCGCGTCGGCGGTGACCTGCGTGCCCTCGGCGGTGATGACCGTCGCCCGGGTGAGGCTGTCGCAGGTCAGGCCGTAGGCGCGGGAGGCGACGCCGTGGCCGCCGCCGAGGACGAGGCCGGAGACGCCGACGGTGGGGCAGGAGCCGGCGGGTATGGTCACGCCCTTCGCGGCCAGCGCCCGGTAGACGTCGATCAGCTTGGAGCCGGCGCCGACCACCGCCTGCCCGCCGCTGACCCGGATCCGGTTCAGCCTGGACACGTCCAGGATGAGCCGGCCGTCGCCGGAGGAGTAGCCCGCGTAGGAGTGGCCGCCGTTGCGTATCGCGACCTTCACGTGGTGGGCGTGGGCGTACGCCAGGGTCGTACGGATGTCGTCCGCGTGGGCGACGTAGGCGACCGCGGCGGGCTTCAGGCCGTCGAAGCGGGTGTTGTACAGCTGGTGCGCCGTCTTCCAGGCCGCTTCCCCGGGGCGCACCAGCGTGCCGTCCAGGTCGCGGGCGAGGGCCGCCCAGTCCGCGGCGGCGGCCTGACTGGTGGTCTTCAGCGGCGTACCGGAGGATGAGAATGTCGTCGCCGACGACCCGGCGGACGTTCCCGACCCCGAGCTGCACGCGGTCAACGCCGTCGCCGCCAGCGCCGCCGCGCCGCCCGCCATGAACGTACGCCGTTCCATATCCGTCGCCTTTCCTCGGCTCTCGTGGAACGAGACGACGCCGTGCGTACAGGAGTTCCATCGACAGGAGAACGAACGTAGGAGACAGGCGAGCGAACGTCGAATACGTGTCCGCGTAACCCGGCGGTCGGGATCTGGGCGTGCCCTCCCCGTGAGCATTCCGTGACCTCACCGGGCCGATGGCAGGGGTTCACTTCCCGTTCACTTACGGCCATCGGCCGCTTCACCTGTTCTGCCTAATTTCGGCCGTACCGGTGCTGAGTGCGGCCCTGAATGCGCTCGGTGCCCAGAGACGACCTCGCACGCCGCCGACAGCGGCGGCTCCTGGAAGGAACTCCTGAAAGTGATGCTTCAGCGCAAGAACCGGCTGCGCGCCCTCTCTCTCGGTGCTGTCGCCGTCACCGGCGCCCTTGCCCTGACGGCGTGCGGCTCCGACGACAACGGTGGTGGAAGCAAGGCGTCGGGCAACCCCTCGACCTCCACCCAGGCCAGCTCCATCAAGTGCGACGACGCCAAGGGCCAGCTGCTCGCTGACGGCTCCTCCGCGCAGAAGAACGCCATCGACGCCTGGGTCAAGCAGTTCTCGCAGGCCTGCGGCGTGCAGATCAACTACAAGGGCGGCGGCTCCGGCGCCGGTGTGACCGCGTTCACCCAGGGCCAGGTCGCCTTCGCCGGTTCCGACTCCGCGCTGAAGCCCGAAGAGGTCGCGGCCTCCAAGAAGGTCTGCTCCGGCGGCCAGGGCATCGACCTCCCGATGGTCGGCGGCCCGATCGCGCTCGGCTACAACGTCCCGGGTGTCGACAGCCTGGTCCTGGACGCCCCGACCATCGCCAAGATCTTCGACAGCAAGATCACCAAGTGGAACGACCCGGCGATCGCCAAGCTGAACAAGGGCGTCAAGCTGCCTGACCTCAAGATCCAGGCGTTCCACCGCTCGGACGAGTCCGGCACCACGGACAACTTCACCAAGTACCTGATCGCCACCACCCCGGCCAACTGGAAGTACTCCGGCGGCAAGGCCTGGCAGGCCAAGGGCGGCCAGTCCGCTCCGCAGTCCGCGGGTGTGGCCCAGCAGGTCAAGCAGACCTCCGGCGCCATCGGCTACTTCGAGCTGTCCTACGTCAAGGACGGCATGAAGGCCGTCTCCATCGACACCGGTGCCAGCAAGCCGGTCGCGCCCAGCTCCGAGTCCGCCACCGCCGACATCGCGGCCGCCAAGGTCGTCGGCACCGGCAAGGACCTCTCGCTCAAGCTGGACTACAACACCAAGGCCGAGGGTGCCTACCCGATGACCCTGGTCACCTACGAGATCGTCTGCGACAAGGGCACCAAGGCGGACACCCTGCCCGCCACGAAGGCCTTCCTGCGCTACATCGCCAGCGAGGACGGTCAGAAGGTGCTCTCCGGCATCGACTACGCCCCCGTCCCCGCCGAGATCATCGCCAAGGTCCGCACCACCATCGAGGGCCTGAGCTGACCTGATCCGAGAAGTGCGGCTCGGTCCAGGGGCTTCCCCGAGGACCGGGCCGCACCGTCCGGTGCACCGCCGCCACGAATCGCCGCCCCTCGCGGGGCGCGCGGTTCAGCAGACCGGAGAACCCGATGGACATATCGACGCAGACAACTGACACACCACCCCCAAGCCCCCAGCCTTCCGTGGCCGAGCAGAAGCGCGCGGCCCGCGGTGCCACCCGACCCGGTGACCGGATCTTCCTCGGTCTCTCCCGCGGCTCGGGCATTCTGCTGCTGGTGATCATGGCCGCGATCGCGGTCTTCCTCACCTACCGTGCGACCCTCGCCATCAGCAAGGACCACGGGAACTTCCTGACCACCTTCGAGTGGAACACCAACCTGCTCCCGCCGACCTTCGGCATCGCGGTGCTGGCCTTCGGCACGATCGTCTCCTCGGTCATCGCCATGGTGCTCGCGGTCCCGGTCGCGGTCGCCATCGCGCTGTTCATCACGCACTACGCGCCGCGCCGGCTCGCCGGTCCCGTCGCGTACGTGATCGACCTGCTCGCCGCCGTGCCGTCCATCGTGTACGGCCTGTGGGGCGCACTCGTGCTCGTGCCGCACATGAACGGCCTCTACGGCTGGCTCAACGACTTCTTCGGCTGGACCGGCGTGTTCTCCTGGGACGAGGGCGCCCCGCGCTCGATGCTCACCGTCGGCATCCTGCTCGCGATCATGATCCTGCCGATCATCACCAACGTGAGCCGCGAGGTCTTCCGCCAGGTCCCGCAGATGCAGGAGGAGGCGGCCCTGGCTCTCGGCGCCACGCGCTGGGAGGTCATCCGCATGTCCGTGCTGCCCTTCGGCCGCTCCGGCGTGATCTCCGCGTCGATGCTGGGCCTCGGCCGCGCGCTCGGCGAGACGATGGCCGTGGCCACCGTGCTCTCCCCGTCCTTCGACATCCAGGCCAGCCTGCTCAACCCGGGCGGCGGCACCTTCGCCCAGAACATCGCCAGCAAGTTCAGTGAGGCGACGGAGTTCGGCCGGGACGCGCTCATCGCGTCCGGTCTCGTCCTGTTCGTCATCACCCTGCTGGTCAACGGTGCGGCCCGGCTGATCATCGCCCGCCGCGCGGAGTACTCGGGGGCCAACGCATGAGCCACGCAGCCGTCACCGCCAAGCGCCCCAGCACCCTGCGAGGCGCCAGCCTGCCCAAGTGGTCGCCCTGGGCGATCGCCGCGGGCTCCCTCGTCCTGGGCGTCGGCATCTCGCTGGCCGCCGGCCTGGACAGCAAGATCCAGTGGGGTCTGATCGCCGCGGTCCTGTTCGTCCTCGGTACGTACGTGATCGCCGCGCGCGTCGAGGGCCGCCGCCAGGCCAAGGACCGCATCGCGACCAGCCTCGTCTGGGTCGCCTTCCTGATCGCCGTGGTGCCGCTGGTCTCCCTGATCTGGGTGACCGTCGCGCGTGGCGTGAAGGTCCTGGACGTCTACTTCCTGACCCACTCGATGGGCGTCGTCGCCGACACCGAGCCCGGCGGTGGCATCTACCACGCCATCATCGGCAGCCTGGAGCAGGTCGGCCTCGCCACCGTGATCGGCGCCCCGATCGGCGTGATGACCGCGATCTACCTCGTGGAGTACGGGCGGGGCAAGCTCGCCAAGGCGGTCACCTTCTTCGTCGACGTCATGACGGGCATCCCGTCGATCGTCGCGGGTCTGTTCATCCTCAGCCTGATGCTCATCTTCAAGATGCAGCCGTTCGGCTTCGCCGGTTCGCTGGCCCTGGCCATCCTGATGATGCCGGTCGTCGTCCGCTCCACCGAGGAGATGCTCAAGCTCGTCCCGAACGAGCTGCGCGAGGCGTCCCTGGCGCTCGGCGTGCCGAAGTGGCGGACCATCCTGAAGGTGGTCCTGCCGACCTCGATCGGCGGCATCACCACCGGCATCATGCTGGCGGTCGCCCGTATCGCCGGTGAGACCGCGCCCGTGCTGCTGCTGGTCTTCGGCAACCCGTTCATCAACAACAACCCCTTCGAGGGCGCGCAGGCGTCGCTGCCGCTGTACATCTATCAGCAGTTCGCGAACAGCGCGGGTTCCGGAGCGGCGTACGACCGGGCCTGGGCGGCCTCGCTCACGCTGATCGCCTTCGTGATGATCCTCAACCTGGTGGCCCGCGGCATCGCCCGCTGGAAGGCCCCGAAGACCGGTCGCTGACGCGGCCATAAGCGACCGAGCTTGATTTCTGGAAGTGAAGTAGACATGGCCAAGCGAATCGACGTAAGCGGACTCACCGCCTACTACGGCTCCCACAAGGCGATCGAGGACATCTCGATGTCCGTCGAGCCCCGTTCGGTGACGGCGTTCATCGGCCCCTCCGGCTGCGGCAAGTCGACGTTCCTGCGCACGCTGAACCGTATGCACGAGGTCACCCCCGGTGGCCGGGTCGAGGGCAAGGTGCTGCTCGACGACGAGGACCTGTACGGCGCCGGTGTCGACCCGGTGACGGTGCGGCGCGAGGTGGGCATGGTCTTCCAGCGCCCGAACCCGTTCCCGACGATGTCGATCTTCGACAACGTGGCGGCGGGACTGCGCCTGAACGGCAACTACAAGAAGAGCGAGCTGAACGACATCGTCGAGCGGTCGCTCAAGGGCGCGAACCTCTGGAACGAGGTCAAGGACCGCCTGAACAAGCCCGGCTCCGGCCTCTCCGGCGGCCAGCAGCAGCGTCTGTGCATCGCCCGTGCGATCGCGGTCGAGCCGAAGGTGCTGCTCATGGACGAGCCGTGCTCCGCGCTGGACCCGATCTCGACGCTCGCCATCGAGGACCTGATCGGCGAGCTGAAGGAGCGCTTCACGATCGTCATCGTGACGCACAACATGCAGCAGGCGGCACGTGTGTCCGACCGTACGGCGTTCTTCAACCTGGCCGCGGTCGGTCAGCCGGGCCGGCTGATCGAGATCGACGACACCGAGCGGATCTTCTCGAACCCCTCGGTCCAGGCCACGGAGGACTACATCTCCGGCCGCTTCGGCTGACGGACGCTGCCGCCGCTTCGGCTTTGCCGGGGTGGTTGCCACAGAACGCCTCGCGGTGCTGCATGGCGGTGCCACCGCGGGGACACAGAAGGGCCCGCCCCTGGCTCCCGGGGGCGGGCCCCCTGTCTTCCCCGGCGTCCGCCGTGACCGTGCCCACGCCCAGTCCAGGCCCCTGGGGCTCCGCCCCAGACCCCGTGTTCGCCCACCCACCCATCCGACTCGGTGGGCTGAGAGGTGGGCCAGGGGGGTTCGTGTTGGCGGGGAGGGTGGGGTGGGGGCGGGCCGGCGTTGGCCGGGGGCGGGTTCACGTGGGGTCCGGGTTCCTGGGGGTTCGCCCGAGACCCCGTGTTCGCCCACTCAGCCGGCGTTGCCGGGCTGTGCCCGTCGCTGGTGGGCGGAAAAGCGAATGCCCACCTCCTCGCCCGGTCGTCCAGTGGGGCGAGTCGGGTGGGTGGTGGGCAGGCCGCCGCCTGGGGGTCAGAGGATCGTCAGCTTCAGGAGGCCGAAGGCGAGAGCGGCTACCAGGGCGGCTGCCGGCATGGTGATGAACCAGCCGAGGACGATGTTCTTGGCCACGCCCCAGCGGACGGCGTTGACGCGCTTGGTGGCGCCGACGCCCATGATGGCCGAGGTGATGACGTGGGTCGTGGAGATCGGCGCCTTGAAGAGGAAGGCCGTGGTGAACATGATCGACGCGCCGGTGGTCTCGGCCGCGAAGCCCTGCGGGGGGTCCAGTTCGATGATCTTGCGGCCCAGCGTGCGCATGATCCGCCAGCCACCCGCGTAGGTGCCGAGGGACAGCATCACCGCACAGACGATCTTGACCCAGACCGGGATCGGGTCGCCGTACGTCTCGTGGCCGGAAATCACCAGTGCCATCACCACGACACCCATGGTCTTCTGGGCGTCCTGGAGACCGTGCCCGAGCGCCATGCCGGCCGCCGAGACGGTCTGCGCTATGCGGAAGCCGCGCTTGGCCTTGTGCGGGTTGGACTTCCGGAAGATCCACATGATCGCCGTCATGACCAGGTAGCCGACGATCAGACCCACGACCGGCGACAGGAACATCGGGATGATGATCTTGTCGATGACGCCGTGCCACAGCACCGTCGTGCCGCCCGCGAGGGCCGCTCCGACCAGGCCGCCGAACAGCGCGTGGGAGGACGAGGAGGGGAGGCCGAAGTACCAGGTGACGAGGTTCCAGACGATCGCGCCGAGGAGGGCCGCGAAGAGGATGCCCATGCCCGTCGAGCCCGTGGGTGTCTCGATCAGGCCCTCGCTGACGGTCTTGGCGACCCCGGTGCCGAAGAAGGCACCGGCCATGTTCATGACCGCAGCCATGGCGAGCGCCGCCCGCGGGGTCAGTGCCCGCGTCGACACCGACGTCGCGATCGCGTTAGCGGAGTCGTGGAAGCCGTTCGTATACGTGAAGAAGAGCGCGACCGCGATGGTCACGACCAGGGCGAAGGTGTCCATCGACGCCTCAGGACTCCTTGACGGCGATGGTCTCCACCGTGTTCGCCACGTGCTCGAACGCGTCCGCCGCCTCTTCCAGGACGTCCACGATCTGCTTGAGCTTGAGCACCTCGATCGCGTCGTACTTGCCGTTGAAGAGGTGGGCCAGCAGCTTGCGGTGGATCTGGTCCGCCTGGTTCTCCAGCCGGTTGACCTCGATCCAGTACTCGGTGAGGTTGTCCATGGTGCGGAGGTTCGGCATCGCCTCCGCCGTCAGCTCGGCCGCCCGGGCCAGCACCTCGATCTGCTGCTCGACGCCCTTGGGCAGTTCCTCGATGTTGTAGAGGACGACGAGGTCGACGGCCTCCTCCATGAAGTCCATGATGTCGTCCAGGGAACCGGCGAGGGAGTAGATGTCCTCGCGGTCGAACGGCGTGATGAACGAGGAGTTCAGCTGGTGGAAGATCGCGTGCGTGGCGTCGTCACCCGCGTGTTCGGCTGCCCGCATACGCTCCGCGATCTCGGCTCGGGCGGAGGAGTCCGCCCCGAGCAGTTCCATCAGGAGTTTCGAGCCCGTGACGATGTTGTCCGCGGATGCGGCGAACATGTCGTAGAAGCTCGTCTCCCTGGGGGTCAGACGAAAGCGCACGTGGGGTCCTCGGGGTGCTTCGGTTTCGGTCAGGCTGATGCTAGGCGCAACATCCGGCCACGGCTATCGGCCGTCATCCAGTGTCGCCCATGAGGCACAGTGATCAGCACGGGGTCGGGCCAAGGGCCCCATACCCAGCAAAATTCGGTACCATATACCCACCAGGGGTATATATCCCAAGCTTGTCCCACGATGGAGGCCAGCGATGACGACGACAGAGGCCGGCGCCACCCACGGCTACCACAAGCAGAAGGACGAGCACCTCAAGCGGCTGCGCCGGATCGAGGGGCAGATCCGCGGTCTGCAGCGGATGGTCGACGAGGACACGTACTGCATCGACATACTCACCCAGGTCTCGGCCTCCACCAAGGCCCTGCAGTCCTTCGCCCTGCAGCTGCTGGAGGAGCACCTGCGGCACTGCGTGGCGGACGCGGCCCTCAAGGGCGGCGACGAGATCGACGCGAAGGTGGACGAGGCGACGAAGGCGATCGGCCGGCTGCTGCGCAGCTGAGCCCCGCGCACCGGAGTACGCACCCGGCGGCTCAGACCTCGGCGGACTCCCGCTCCTCGGCGACCCGCAGCACCTCGTCGATGCTCTCCAGGCTGAGCCGCTCCTCGGCGGCCGAGGCGGCGATGATCAGCTCTCCGCACAGCTCGATCTCGGCGAGGGCCACGTGGTCCTGTACCGCGGTACCGCCGACCGGAGCCACGCCCGTCACCTCGTCTCTGCCGTCACCTCTGCCGCCACCGGCTTCCTAGAGTAGGCAGCGCTCTACACACTGCGCATGGCACGGACGGGCTAGTTCGGGGGTGGCGTCCCGGACTAGTCGGCATCCTCGGCGATCCGGCCCGCGTAGATGTCCTTCGGGCTCGGCAGCCGTACGTCGACGGGGGCGCCGAAGTCGTACAGCAGCGTGGTCGAGGCGACTGCCACGGCGGTGGACCGGCGGCCGTTGACGAAGCTGAAGTGCTGCCTGAGCTTGCGGATCCGGCCCTGGTCGTCCAGGTAGGCGTCGAACGGCACCTCGGCCGAGGCGAACCCTTTCGCCGCCGCCGCCAGGGGCGCCCGGTTGTCCGCCGAGGCGCTGCGCGCTGCCCGGGACAGGTCGGCCGTCCCCCGGTAGTGCCGCACCGCGGTCCCGCCGACCTCCGTGCGGCCCACGTACGTCGCCTCGCGCGTCCCGCGCAGCACCTCGGCGGCGGCGTACGGGTCCGTCGCGCCGCCGGTGACGAGGTTGCCGTCGGTCACGCTCGCGGTCTCCACCCGCACCCACTTGTCGGCGGGCACCCCGGCGCCCCGGTTCTTCATGAACAGGGCGCCGGGGGCGAGGAGCTCGGTGATGGGCCGGTGCTCGGAGGCGCCCGCCGGGTCCTCCGGGAGCATGACGGTCAGCCGGCCGAGCCGGTGCCGGTAGTCGTAGACGCCCCTGCCGCGGATGGTGACCCGGGTGCCGCCGGTGGCCATCTCCATCGACGTGGTGGCCTTGGAGCTGCCCGCGCCGCGCAGGGTGTCGGCGGCCCCTCGCAGTGCGGCCACCGGGTCGGCGCCCGCGCCGTTCACGCCCTCCGCGGCGGCTCCGCTGCCGGTACACCCCGTGGTGCCCACCCCGAGCCCGACCGTGAGCCCCATGATCCCCACCGCGACGACCGTCCTGCCCGCGCGCGTGTGCTGCCGCCGATCCATGGCCTGCCTTACCCCCAGCCGGTCCGTCCGTCGGGCCCCCGTCGTTCCGCTTAACGACGGGTAGGGAGTGCCGTCACGCGTTGCCGTCACGCGTCGCCGGGGGGTGGCCGGGCGGGCGGGGAAAGGCCATACAAGCGCTTTAACAGAGGGCTCGGCTAACGTTGTCGGTGTGGCGCAGCAGGACGGGCCGGAGCGGGTCCGGCAGACAGCGGAGCACCTCACGTCGACGACCGATCAGGGACGCTTCTGCGTCGCCTGGTGCAGCTGCGGCTGGCGCGGTCCGGCCCGCCGGGCCCGCAGCCAGGCCAGAGCGGACGCGGCCGGGCACGCGGCGGCCCTGTGACGGCCCCTGGAGGCCTTCTCAGCGGTGCTCGAAGCTCCGGGTGAGCGCGTCCACCAGGTTCCGGTCCCGGGGCTGGGTGAGGCGGCTGCGGGCCGCGGTGAGGGGGAGCCACAGGATGCGGTCCACCTCAGTGTTCGGGGTGAAGTGGCCGGACAGGGCCTCGGCCGCCCAGTAACGCACCTGCTTGGGACGGCCGTTGGCCAGGTACCGCAGGGTCGGCAGCACGGCGCCCGGCTCCGCCGCGTACCCGGTCTCCTCCGCGACCTCGCGCAGGGCACCGGCGAGCGGGTCCTCGCCCCGCTTGAGCTTGCCCTTGGGGTGGGACCAGTCGTCGTACTTCGGCCGGTGGACGAGGCAGACCTCCAGGCCGCCGTCCACCGGCGAGCGGCGCCACAGGACGCAGCCCGCCGCCTGGACCGTGCTGTCGTTCACACCGCCTCCTCGCGAGGGTTCAGGGTGCGCTGACCGTCCGCATCTGCCATGCCTGCTGGAAGGCGAACCGGGCCGCCTCCACCTCGTGCCGCTGGTCGGCGTGGAGCACGCCGAGGGCGTACGCCGTCGCGGGCGCGATGCGGGGTGTGCGGGCCGCCTGGGCCGCCGCGGCCGCCGCCTCCGAGGCGTCCCGGTGCCGGTTCAGGGCCTGGCCGGCGGTCAGCAGGCGCATGTCGACGGGCAGGTCGCCCTCGTGCAGCACCTCCTGGGCGTACCGGTGCAGGCGCAGCAGCAGCCGGACCTGGTGCCAGGGGCCGTCCTGAGGGTGCGGGGACGGGTCCGGGGACAGGCCGTGGACCAGGGCCTCCGCGTTGTAGGGGTGGCCCGCGGTGACCAGGGGGAGCGCGGCGACGGCGTCGGTGAGGCGCTCCTCGGCCGCGGCCGCCAGGGGGCGCAGGCCGGTGGTGGTGGCGGCGGGGGTGAGCGGAACCTCGCTGGCGAGCACGGCGACCTTGTCGGCGACCGCGTGGAAGCGGGAGGAGCCGAGCGCCTGGAGGGCCGTGGAGTGGGCCCGCGTCCGGGCGAGGGTGAGCTGACGCTCCAGCAGCGCGCCCGCCTTCGCCGCGCCGACGGTCAGGTTGCCGCGCTCCACGGTGGGCGTCGGACCGCCCGGGCCACCGGAGTTCGGGGCGCCCGCCGCCACCTTCGCCGCGCCGGCGGCCACCGGCTGCGCGGGCAGGGCCGTCGTGGAGCCCGACAGCCGGTGCAGCGCCAGCAACAGCCGCTCCAGGCGGGCCTCGTAGGCGTGCTCGAGGCCCAACGTGCCCGACACCCAGGCCAGTTCGGGGCGCATCTCGTCGGACCAGTCGGGGTCCAGCAGGGCCCGGAACGTGTGCAGGCTGGCACTGATCCGGCGGGCCGAGCGGCGCAGGGCGCGGGCCGCGTCGACGGACTCCTCCGCGCCGCTCTCCCCCGCGCTCGCATAGGCCCGCGCGGGGGCACCCCCACCCGCGTTCCCGTTCTCCCGGTGCAGGCGCAGGGCGCGGAGGAACTCCGTGGCCTGGGCGCGCAGGTACACCGCCAGGGCGTCCCCGGTCACGGCTCCGGCCGTGGGGTCCGTCGGTTCAAGGTGTTGCTGTGCCACGCCGGCGCCTCCGGGCGTCTATGAGCATCTCCTGGACGTTGCGCAGGGGTTGTCCGTCCCCGTCGGTCGCGTGTCGCGTCCATTCGCCGTCGGGACCGAGGTGCCAGGAGGCGGTGGTGTCGGACATTCCGGTGTCGAGCAGCCGGTTCAGGGCCGCCCGGTGGCCGGGGTCGGTGACCCGGACCAGGGCCTCTATCCGGCGGTCGAGGTTGCGGTGCATCATGTCGGCGCTGCCGATCCACACCTCGGGCTCGCCGCCGTTGCCGAAGGCGAACACGCGGGAGTGTTCGAGGAAGCGGCCGAGGATCGAGCGGACCCGGATGTTCTCGGACAGGCCCGCGACGCCCGGCCGGATGGCGCAGATGCCGCGCACCCAGATGTCGACGGGCACGCCCGCCTGGGAGGCCCGGTAGAGGGCGTCGACGACCGCCTCGTCGACCATCGAGTTGACCTTGATGCGGACGAACGCCGGACGGCCCGCGCGGTGGTGCTGGACCTCCTTGTCGATCCGCGAGACCAGGCCGTCGCGAAGGGACTTGGGGGCCACCAGCAGCCGGCGGTAGGTCTCGCGGCGGGAGTAGCCGGAGAGCCTGTTGAACAGGTCGGACAGGTCCGCGCCGACCTGCGGGTCGGCCGTCAGCAGGCCGAGGTCCTCGTACAGGCGGGCCGTCTTCGGGTGGTAGTTGCCCGTGCCGACGTGGCTGTAGCGGCGCAGGGTGTCGCCCTCCTGGCGGACCACCAGGGACAGCTTGCAGTGGGTCTTCAGGCCGACCAGGCCGTACACGACGTGACAGCCGGCCTCCTCCAGCTTGCGCGCCCACTTGATGTTGGCGTGCTCGTCGAAGCGGGCCTTGATCTCGACCAGGACGAGGACCTGCTTGCCGGACTCGGCGGCGTCGATGAGCGCGTCGACTATCGGCGAGGTCTCCGAGGTCCGGTACAGGGTCTGCTTGATCGCGAGGACGTCCGGGTCGGCCGCCGCCTGCTCCAGGAAGGCCTGCACGGAGGTGGAGAAGCTGTCGTAGGGGTGGTGCAGCAGGACGTCCCGGGCGCGCAGGGCCGCGAAGATGTCCGGCGCCGAGGCGGACTCGACCTCGGCGAGGTCGCGGTTGGTGCCGGCGACGAACTTGGGGTACTTCAGCTCGGGACGGTCGAGGCTGTGGATGCGGAAGAGACCGGTGAGGTCCAGGGGGCCCGGCAGCGGGTAGACCTCGGCCTCGGAGATCTTCAGTTCGCGCACGAGCAGGTCCAGCACCTCGCGGTCGATGGACTCCTCGACCTCCAGGCGCACCGGCGGGCCGAAGCGGCGCCGCATGAGTTCCTTCTCCAGGGCCTGGAGGAGGTTCTCGGCGTCGTCCTCCTCGACCTCCAGGTCCTCGTTGCGGGTGAGCCGGAAGGCGTGGTGCTCCAGCACCTCCATGCCCGGGAACAGCTCCTCCAGGTGCGCGGCGATGACGTCCTCCAGCGGGACGTACCGGCCGGGCGCGGCCTCCAGGAAGCGGGACAGCAGCGGGGGCACCTTCACCCGGGCGAAGTGCTTGTGGCCGCTGACCGGGTTGCGTACGACGACGGCCAGGTTCAGGGACAGGCCGGAGATGTACGGGAACGGGTGCGCGGGGTCCACGGCCAGCGGGGTGAGGACCGGGAAGATCTGGTGCCGGAAGAGCGTGAAGAGGCGCGCCTGCTCCTTCTCGGTCAGCTCGCTCCAGCGGACCATGTGGATGCCCTCGTCCGCGAGGGCGGGGGCGACGTCCTCGTGGAAGCAGGCGGCGTGCCGGGCCATGAGCTCGCGGGAGCGGGCCCAGATCATCTCCAGCACCTCGCGGGGCTGGAGGCCGGAGGCCGAACGGGTTGCGACGCCCGTCGCGATACGTCGCTTCAGACCGGCCACCCGGACCATGAAGAACTCGTCCAGGTTGCTGGCGAAGATCGCCAGGAAGTTCGCGCGCTCCAGCAGGGGCGTGTTCGGGTCCTCGGCCAGCTCCAGGACGCGCTCGTTGAACGCGAGCCAGCTGCGCTCCCGGTCGAGGAAGCGTCCCTGCGGCAGCGCGGCGCCCTCGACCTGCGACTCCTCGTACTCGTCGAGGTCCGCGTCGATGTCGGGCGCCAGGTCGGAAGCCGCGCCCGTGGGCACCGTGCGCGGGCGGTGGGCGGCTATGGAGCCCACGGGGGGCTGGACGTGCTGGACCGGTGCCTGGGCTTCTTGCTGACTCATGAACCCATTCTTCCGCGCCGAGGGCGTGACGGGCGCGTCGGAACGTGCGGGCGGGAGCGTCAGGGCCCCGTTCCCCGCGGGCCCCTCGGGGGGCGGTGAAGGCTCTGGCACGGCGGGCTTCATTGGCCGAGCGTCGCAAGCCTGGCTGAATCGATGGTTACGGAGACATGACGTGCGGGATAGCGCAGGGAGGCTCCCGGGGGTCTTTCGCCGAAGAATTTCCTCCCCGGAGGCGCCGGAACGCACAAAAGAAGCCGTTCACGTGCCGTCCGGCGGCGTAAGGGGCGGTATACGCAGAGTGCGCCGCCCATTACGCGAAAATGTGCGGGTATGCGTCAGGTCTCGGTGCGGTACATGAGGTCCGTCTCGTGGACGGTGAATCCGAGCCGCTCGTACACCGACACCGCCGCCTTGTTGTCCGCGTCGACGTAGAGCATCGCCGTCGGCAGGGCCTGGGCGGCCAGGTGGCGCAGGCCGATCGTGGTCAGGGCCTTGCCGAGGCCGCCGCCCTGCTCGCCGGGCCGGATCCCGAGCACGTACACCTCGCCGAGCCCCTCCTCGGCGTGCACCTTGGTCCAGTGGAAGCCGGCCAGCTCGCCGCCGCGCTCGGCGAGGAAGAACCCGGCCGGGTCGAACCACGGCTCGGCCTTGCGGTCGTCCAGGTCGCGCTGGGTCAGCGTGCCCTGTTCGGGATGGTGGGCGAAGGCGGCCGCGTTGACGGCGAGCCAGGCCGCGTCGTCCTTGCCGGGCACGAAGGTACGCACCGTCACGCCCTCCGGCAGCACCGGCTCGGGCAGCTCCAGGTCGGTCAACGATCGCCGCATCTGCCGCAGTTCGCGGAACAGGGTCAGCCCCAGCACCTGGGCGAGATGGCGGGCCGCGGGGTGTCCGCCGTGCGCCCACACCCGCAGCCGCTTGCCCGAGGCGGCGAGCAGCGCCGAGCCCAGCGCCCGCCCGTGCCCGTGCCCGCGGTGCGAGGGGTGGACGACCAGTTCGGCGGCCGGCGCCTCCACCGGATCGGTGTCCTCCAGCTGGGCATAGCCGACGAGTTCGTCCCCGACGCGCAGCAGCAGATGGGAGACGCCGGCGCGGGCTCCCCCGCGCAGCTGCAGCCGTCCCTGTTCGGACACCGGCTGCTGTCCGTCGACCCGGGCCGCCTCGGCGAGCAGCTCGAGCACGGCCTCGGCGCGGTCCGGGGCGAGTTCGGCGTAGGTCTCGATGGAGCGGGAGGGGAACGGCCGCAGGGTGTCGTCGTCGCTGCTCATGCGTACGAGGGTACGGGGCGGCCCGGGCGAAGTGCGGACATCCCAGCGGGTCAAGACATGGGCAAAGGGAAACCAGGATGTAACCATGAACCTCCTGTCGCGCTACGCGCGTTGACTCTAGGCTGCGGCGGAACGGTCACTCGTCACCCTTGACCCAGTGGGGGGTTCCATGCCAGCCGCGCCCCGGCGCACCAGACGTCGTACCCATGCCATCCTCGGGGCGACCGCCGCGCTCGCCACCGCCGCCGCCCTGGCCGCCGCGCTGCCCGCGCAGGCCCACGCCGGCCAGGACGCGCACCGGCCGCCGAGCCGCTACCAGGACGTCCAGCTGCTGTCCTTCAACGACCTGCACGGCAACCTCGAACCGCCGTCCGGCTCCTCCGGCCGGGTCACCGAACTGCAGCCGGACGGCACCACGAAGACGATCGACGGCGTGGGCGGCGTCGAATACCTCGCCACCCATCTGCGCAAGGCCCGCGAGGGCCACCCGTACTCCATCACCGCGGCCGGCGGCGACATGGTCGGCGCCTCCCCGCTGCTGTCCGGGCTCTTCCACGACGAGCCCACCATCGAGGCGCTCAACAACCTGAAGCTGGACGTCACCTCGGTCGGCAACCACGAGTTCGACGAGGGCGCCCGGGAACTGGCCCGCCTGCAGAACGGCGGCTGCCACCCCACCGCCGGCTGCTACGGCGACGAGGAGTTCCAGGGCGCGAACTTCCCGTACCTGGCGGCGAACGTCCTGGACGAGAAGACCGGCAGGCCGATCCTCAAGCCGTACTGGGTCTGGAAGAAGAAGGACGTCAAGATCGGCTTCATCGGCGTCACCCTGGAGGGCACGCCGAACATCGTCTCCGCCGACGGCGTCAAGGGCCTCACCTTCAAGGACGAGGTCGAGACGATCAACAAGTACGCCAAGGTGCTCCAGCACCAGGGCGTCCAGTCGATCGTGGCGCTCATCCACGAGGGCGGCTTCCCGGCCTCCGGCGCCTACAACTACAACTGCGACGCCGCGGGCGCGGGCAGCGGCATCTCCGGCCCGATCGTCGACATCGCGAAGAACGTCACGCCGGCCGTGGACGCCCTGGTCACCGGGCACACCCACACCGCGTACGTCTGCGACATCCCGGACCCGTCCGGCCGGCCCCGCATGGTCACCTCGGCGGCCTCCTTCGGCCGCCTGTACACGGACACCACGCTGACCTACGACCGCTACACCGGCGACATCGCCCGTACGGCCGTGAAGTCCGCGAACCACGTGGTCACCCGGGACGTGCCCAAGGCCGCTGACATGACCGAGCTGATCTCCCGCTGGAACACCCTGGCGGCCCCGATCGGCAACCGCGCCATCGGCTACATCTCCGCCGACATCGACAACACCGGCACCGAGTCCCCGATGGGCGACCTGATCGCCGACGCGCAGCTCGCCCACGGCCGTGAGCTGGACCCGAAGACCAGCCTCGCGCTGATGAACCCGGGCGGTGTGCGGTCCGGTCTGACGTACGCGGCCAAGGGCGCGGAGGGCGACGGGGTCGTCACCTACGCCGAGGGCTTCACGGTCCAGCCCTTCGCCAACACCGTGAACCTCCAGGACTTCACGGGCGCCCAGCTGATCCAGGTGCTCAAGGAGCAGGTGAGCGGGGCCAACGCGGCGGCCCCGAAGATCCTCCAGCCCTCGGCGGGCCTCACCTACACCCTGGACATGACGAAGTCCGGCGCTGACCGTGTCGTCACCGACTCCATCCGTCTGGGCGGGGCCCCGATCGACCCCGCCGCCACCTACCGTGTCGCCACCAACAGCTTCCTGGCGGGCGGCGGCGACGGCTTCCCGACCCTCGCGCAGGGCACGAACGACCTGGTGGGCTCCGACGACCTGGCCGCGCTGGAGAAGTACCTGACGGCGAACTCGTCTCCGACCGCGCCGATCGCGCCTCCGGCGGCGAACCGGATCACGATCGTGAAGTAAGGACCCCGGCTCCAAGTCCTTCGAGGAGCGCACAGCAGCTCCGGAACGCCCCTGAGTACGCTCAGGGGCGTTTCGCCTATCCAGCGATCCCGTATCCCGATCCCATGTCCGGCGGCGGAGTGGGCGCGCCCGGCAGCCGGACCGTCGCCACCGTGCCGCCGCCCTCCGCGGGGGCCAGGGCCACCTCGCCGCCCGCCTGCTGGACCGTACGGGCCACGATGGACAGGCCGAGGCCCGAGCCGGGCAGGGCGCGGGCGCTGGGGGAGCGCCAGAAGCGGTCGAAGACGTGCGGGAGTTCCTCGGCGGGGATGCCGGGACCGTGGTCGCGCACGGTCAGCACGCCGTCGGCGAGGCGCACGTCGATCGTGCCGCCCTCGGGGCTGAACTTCACCGCGTTGTCCAAGACGTTGACGAGGGCCCGCTCCAGGGCGGACGGCTCCGCCCGGACGTACCAGGGCTTCAGGTCCGCCGTGATCGTCAGCTCCGGGCCGCGCAGCCGGACGCGGCGCAGGGCGTCCTCCACGGTGTCCTGGAAAGGCACGACCTGGACCCGTTCCCCGCGCTGCCCCTCCGAACGGGACAGCTCCTGAAGGTCGCCGATGAGCGCCGCCAGCTCCGTCATCTGCGCCTTCACCGAGGCGAGCAGCGCCCTGCGGTCCTCCGGCGGCAGCGGGCGCCCGGTGTCCTCGCTGCGGGTGAGGAGCTCGATGTTGGTGCGCAGGGAGGTGAGCGGGGTGCGCAGCTCGTGGCCGGCGTCCGCGATCAGCTGCTGCTGGAGATCGCGGGAGCTGGCCAGGGCGGTGGTCATGGAGTTGAAGGAGCGGGAGAGCCGGGCCACCTCGTCCTCGCTGTCGTCCTCCACGGGGATGCGGACGGTCAGATCCTCGGTGCGGGCGACGTGCTCCACCGCCTCGGTGAGCTTGTCCACGGGGCGCAGCCCCGCACGGGCCACGGCGAGACCGGCGGCGCCCGCTCCCACGACCCCGATGCCGGAGACGAGGAGGAGGACGAGGGCCAGGTCGTTCAGGGTCCGCTCGGTGTCCTCCAGGGACAGGGACACCATGATGGCGACCTCGGGATAGGGCTCGACCGTGAGTCCCCCGCCCACCGGGACCGACATGGTCGCCACCCGGACGTCATGGCCCTGGGTGTCGGTGCCGTTGCGGAAGGTGCGGGTGCGCAGCGTGGGGTTCTGCGCCCGCGCCCGGTCCGACTGCGTCACCTTGACGACGCCCTGGGACCAGGGCGCCACACACGTCTTGCCGCCGACCGTGACGACCTGGACGTACAGGAACGCGGGGCGGTCGGGCTGCGGGCTCGGGGCCCGCGGGCAGGCGACCAGCAGCGTGGTGACCTCGTCGCTGTCCAGCTGCCGGCCCATGCCCGCCAGCCGGTCGTCGACCTCGTCGTACAGCTTGCCCTGCACGATGAACCAGCAGATGACCGAGACGGCGGCCACGCCGAACGCCACCGCCGCCGCGACCAGCATCGCGAGCCGCGCCCGGATCGGCAGGGCCCGGACCCGGCGTGTCAGTTGGTTCACTCCGCGCCACCTTGTCGCAGCACGTACCCCACGCCGCGGACCGTGTGCACGAGGCGGGGCTCGCCGCCGGCCTCGGTCTTGCGGCGCAGGTACATGACGTAGACGTCGAGCGAGTTGGACGACGGCTCGAAGTCGAAGCCCCACACGGCCTTGAGGATCTGCTCGCGGGTGAGGACCTGGCGGGGGTGGGCCATGAACATCTCCAGGAGCGTGAACTCCGTGCGGGTCAGTTCCACCGGCCGGCCGCCCCGGGTGACCTCGCGGGTGGCGAGGTCCATGCGCAGGTCGCCGAAGGTCAGCGCCTCGTCCTCCTGGGCCTCGGCCGACACGGCGGCCGCGTACGAGCTGCGGCGCAGCAGCGCCCGGATGCGGGCGAACAGCTCGTCCAGCTCGAACGGCTTGACCAGGTAGTCGTCAGCGCCGGCGTCCAGCCCCGTCACCCGGTCGCCGACCGTGTCGCGGGCCGTCAGCATCAGGATCGGCGTGGTGTCGCCCGCGCCGCGGATGCGGCGGGCCGCCGTCAGGCCGTCCATGCGGGGCATCTGGATGTCCAGGACGACCAGGTCGGGCCGGTAGTCCGCGGCCTTGTCCAGGGCGTCCGCGCCGTCGACCGCGACCTGCGTGTCGTATCCCTCGAAGGCGAGGCTGCGCTGGAGCGCCTCGCGGACGGCCGGCTCGTCGTCGACGATCAGGATGCGCAGCGGGTCACGGTCGACCTCGGCGGGGCTCATGGCTCGCGGTTCCTCGGGGTGGGATGGGGCGTGGTCGGCTGACTCTCAGCGTCGCATGTTTCGGGGCCGCCGGGCGCGAACGCCGGGGTCAGACCCCGAGCGCGGTCAGCCGGGTCAGCGTGGTCAGACGGGTCAGCGGCACCTTGCGGCGGTGCGGCCGGGCGTCGTAGCGGCGCAGGCCCATCAGCTGGGGAGCGGGGGAGGCCGGCTCGGGGGCGCGGCGGTACGCCTTGGGCGCGGGCAGTTCGTACGCCACGTCCAGGGCCAGGGTGATGCCGGTCGGACGGAGGGTGGAGTCCTGGTGCACAACCTTCTCGATCATGGGGTTCTCCCTGTGGGTCGCTGTGGGTCGGTGGTCCCCCCTGGCCGGCGGGTTCTCCGCTAGCTCGTGGAGCCCGCTCGCAGCTTGGCGAGGTCGGACTTGACGGTGTTGACCGGGATCGCGAAGCCGAGTCCGACGCTGCCCGCGTCCGAGGACGAGGACCCGCCCGAACCCGACGAGTACATCGCGGAGTTGATGCCGATCACCCGGCCGCTCGCGTCGATCAGCGCGCCCCCGGAGTTGCCGGGGTTGAGCGAGGCGTCGGTCTGGATGGCCTTGTACGTCGTCGTGGACGAGCCCGTGTCGCCGTTGAACTCACGGCCGCCGAACTGGAACGGCCACTGTCCGTCGCCGCCCTGGCCCTGCTGCTGGTCCTCGTCCGTGGAGACGGTCACGTCGCGGCCCAGCGCCGAGACGATGCCGCTGGTGACGGTGCCGGTCAGGCCCTCGGGGGAGCCGATCGCGACGACCGAGTCGCCGACCTGGACCCCGGAGGAGTTGCCGAGCGAGGCGGCCTTCAGGCCCGAGGCGCCCCGCAGCTTGATCAGTGCGAGGTCCTTGGAGCTGTCGGTGCCGACGACCTCGGCGCGGTAGCTCGTGCCGTCGCTGGTGCGCACCCTCACGGAGGTGGCGCCGGAGACGACGTGGTTGTTGGTGACGATCTCGCCGTCACTCGTGATGATCACGCCGGAGCCGGTGGAGGAGCCGTTGCCGAGGGTCGCGTTGACCTCGACCACGCTCGGGCTCACCGCGGCGGCGATCGCGGCCACGTCGCCCTTCTTGCCGGCCGGCACCACGGGGGTGGCGCCGGTGCCGGCGGAGGCGACCGTGCTCTTGCCGGTCAGCTCCTCGAAGGCGAAGGCGGTGCCGCCACCGATCGCCGCCGCGACGATCGCGACCGCGGCGAGCAGTGTGATCGGACCCCGGGTGCGCCGCTGCTTCGGCGCGGGTTCCGGGGCCGTCACCGGCTGGTACGACGGCGGGGGCGGCCACTCGGGGTGCATGCTCGCGGGAGCGAAGTGGCCGGCCTGCTGAGCGTAGGGACCCTCGGGGTTCGCGTGCTCGTAGTCGCCGTCGCGGCGGATGCTCTCGGTCATGACTGGAGCCTCCCCCGCCACCATGAGAGCTTCCTGAGTGCTGCCTGAGAAGCCCGGCAGAACCTTGTTTGCCCGATATAAAGGCGCCGAGGGGCCCCTGCACAGAGCCGCCGAGCGGCTCGGCGGCTCAGCTCTCGCAGCCGCAGCTCGTGCGGACCACCAGCCGGGACGGGAACGTCTTCAGGCGCTCGCGCCGCGAGCCCACCACCCGCAGCCCGTCGTCCAGGACCAGGTCGACCGCCGCTCGGGCCATCGCCGAGCGGTCCGAGGCGACCGTGGTCAGCGGCGGGTCGGCGAGCGCCGCCTCCTTGATGTCGTCGAACCCGGCCACCGCCAGCTCGCCCGGCACGTCGATGCGCAGCTCCCGGGCCGCCCGCAGCAGGCCGATCGCCTGGTCGTCGGTGGAGCAGAAGACCGCCGGCGGCCGGTTCGGGCCGGACAGCACGTCCAGGGCGACCCGGTAGGCGTCGTAGCGGTTGTACGGCGCCTCGAACAGGCGGCCCTCGGTGGACAGGCCCGCCTCGGCCATGGCCCGCTTCCAGCCCTCGACGTGGTCGGAGACCGGGTCGCCGACGGCCGGCGTCTGTGCCGTACCGCCCATACAGGCCACGTACTCGTACCCGTGCTCCAGCAGGTGGCGTACGGCGAGCTGGGCGCCGCCGAGGTCGTCCGTGACGACGGCGACGTCGTCGATGGCCTCCGGGCGCTCGTGCAGCAGCACCACCCGGGCGTCCCAGGCCTCGATCTCGGCGGCGGCGAGGTCGTTCAGCGCGTGTGAGACGAGGATGAGACCGGAGACCCGCATGCCGAGGAACGCGCGCAGATAGTGGACCTCGCGTTCGCCGATGTAATCGGTGTTGCCGACGAGGACCATTTTCCCGCGCTCGGAGGCGGCCTGTTCGACCGCGTGCGCCATCTCCCCGAAGAAGGGCTGGCGGGCGTCCGGGATGATCAGGCCTATGAGGTCGGTGCGGCGCGAGGCCATCGCCTGGGCGACCCGGTCGGGCCGGTACCCCAGTTCCTTGATCGCCGCGAGGACACGCTCGCGCGTGGCCGGGGCGACCGGCCGGGGTCCGTTGTTGATGACATAACTGACGACGGCGGTGGAGGTCCCAGCCAGCCGTGCCACGTCATCCCGAGTCACCTTGGCCACGCGCGGAGTCTACGCGGATGGACCGGCTGTGGGCAGGGCGTATCAAGGCGTGGATGTGCGGAAGCAATGCTTCGGCGGGCCGGCGGGCCCGCCTCCGCTACGCGTCCGCGCGGATCTCGGCGGCGTCCAGGACGGCGGATGTGCCCGCATCCTCCGCCTTTGCCCGGTCCGCCTTGGCCCTCGCCTCGTCCCCGGACCGGTCGCCCTTCTCGGGCGTAACGAATCGATAACCGACGTTGCGGACGGTGCCGATCAGCGACTCGTGCTCCGGGCCGAGCTTGGCGCGCAGCCGTCGTACGTGCACGTCCACCGTCCGGGTGCCGCCGAAGTAGTCGTAGCCCCACACCTCCTGCAGCAGCTGGGCGCGGGTGAAGACCCGGCCGGGGTGCTGGGCGAGGTACTTGAGCAGCTCGAACTCCTTGAAGGTCAGGTCCAGGACCCGGCCCTTGAGCTTGGCGGAGTAGGTGGCCTCGTCCACGGAGAGGTCGCCGTTGCGGATCTCCATGGGGGAGTCGTCGTTGACGATCTGCTGGCGTCCCATGGCGAGCCGGAGCCGGGCCTCGACCTCCGCCGGGCCGGCCGTGTCGAGCAGGACGTCGTCGATGCCCCAGTCGGCGGTGACGGCGGCCAGACCGCCCTCGGTGACGACGAGCACGAGGGGACAGCCCGGACCGGTGGAGCGCAGCAGCTGGCACAGGCTGCGCACCTGCGGCAGGTCACGGCGGCCGTCGACGAGGATGACGTCGGCGCCCGGGGTGTCGACGAGCGCGGGCCCCTCGGCCGGGGCCACCCGCACGTTGTGCAGCAGAAGACCGAGAGCGGGGAGCACCTCCGCCGACGGCTGGAGGGCATTGGTCAGGAGCAGCAGAGAACTCATATGTCTGGTTCCTCCTCGGTCCCTGCGAGCACATGGGCGGTGCGGAACTGCTCTGCGTTTCCGGGGACCTCGTACACCTGCGGTTCCCCGCCTTGTATACGACGCTCCCGAAAGCACAAAAGGACCCGGGGGCTGCGTTGCCCGAGTCCTCTGCCCAGCAGAATAGCCCACATGAGCAACCGTCCGGCAGGTCAAGCGGCACGTTCCACCGTTCGTCCGAATCGCGAGACGGGCGGACGGGCTCCTATCAGGACGTTTCTGTACACGGCCGACGGAATTCCGGTCGATTCCGTATACAACCCGGATGCCGTCGTATACGAAACGCCGCCCGACACCCCTGCGGACACCCTGTCTCCACCCTCCCGCGACCTGGTGTTCGTGATCGCCCACGGCTTCACCGGGGACGTGGACCGGCCACATGTTCGAAGGGTGTCGGGCGCGCTGGCCCGTTACGGTGCGGTCATCACCTTCTCCTTCCGCGGGCACGGTGCCTCCGGCGGGCGCTCGACGGTCGGCGACAAGGAGGTCCTGGACCTCGCGGCCGCGGTGGACTGGGCGCGCCGCCTCGGGCACGCGCGCGTGGTGACCGTCGGCTTCTCCATGGGCGGCTCGGTCGTGCTGCGGCATGCGGCCCTGCACCCCGGCACGGCCGACGCCGTCGTCTCGGTCAGCGCCCCCGCCCGCTGGTACTACCGGGGCACCGCCCCCATGCGCCGCCTGCACTGGCTGGTCACCCGCCCCGAGGGCCGCCTGGTCGGCCGCTACGGCTTCCGCACCCGGATCCACCACCGCGAGTGGAACCCGGTCCCGCTCTCCCCGGTCGAGGCCGTCCCGCGCATCGCGCCGACCCCCCTCCTCGTCGTCCACGGCGACAGCGACGCCTACTTCCCCCTCGACCACCCCCGGATGCTCGCCGACGCGGCCGGCGAGCACGGCGAACTCTGGCTGGAGCCCGGCATGGGCCACGCCGAGCACGCGGCGGACGAGGCCCTGCTGGACCGCATCGGGACCTGGGCGGTCACGCAGGCGGGCTAGCCTGGCACCATCCGGCTTTGCCGTTCTCTTGTCCCGCTCTTGTCCCGTCCTTCTCCCGCCGTCGATTGAGGAACCAGATGCCCAAGGTCACGGTCCGCTACTGGGCCGCTGCCAAGGCCGCGGCCGGCGTCGCCGAGGAGCCGTACGACGCGGCCACGCTCGCCGACGCGCTCGCCGCCGTGCGCGACCGACACCCCGGTGAGCTGACGCGCGTACTGCAGCGATGCTCGTTCCTCATCGACGGTGACCCCGTCGGAACCCGCGCGCATGAGACGGTACGGCTGGCCGAGGGCGGCACGGTCGAGGTGCTCCCGCCGTTCGCAGGAGGATGAGGCGATGAGCGACCAGCCGTATCAGGGCGGCCCGTACGAGGGCGGCTCCTACGAGGGCCCCGACCCGTACCAGCAGCAGGCCCCCCAGGCACCCGAAGCGTGGCCCGGCCGGCCGCAGCACCAGGGGTACGAGGGGTACGACCAGCAGCACACCCAGCAGTGGCAGGGCCAGACCTGGGAGACGCAGACGCACGCGTCGGTGCAGGCGCCCGCGGACCCGGCGTACATGCCGCCGCAGGAGGCGTACCAGCAGCAGCCGGCCGCGGAGTACGGCGGGCAGGCGCAGCAGGCGCAGTACGGACAGCAGGCGCAGCACGCGCAGCACGCGTACGGGGCGCCGACGCACGAGCAGCAGATGCCGCAGCCGCAGCCGCAGCAGATGCCGCAGCCGCAGTCACAGCCGCTGCCCCAGGCGCAACCGCACCCGGAGCCGACGCCGGCGTCTTCGACCGCGCCGGAATCCGCGTCCGGCGGCGACGAGGGGCCTGCCTACGGTCCCGCCACCGTCGCCGGCAACGCCCGGATCACCGACGCCCAGCGGGCGCGGCTGGAGGGGCGGTCGCCGATCATCGAGCCCGGCATGCAGCCGGCGCTGCTCACCGCGCTGCTCGGTCTGCTGCTCGCGGGCACGGCACAGATCGCCTCGTACGCGCTGGTGGTGGTGCCGCTGGTGCTGCTGCAGGCCGTGACGGCGGCGGGCTGGTTCCGGCTGAACGGCATGTGGCCCGCCCGGCAGGGCATCGCGCTGGCCTTCGCGGGCGGCCTCACCGCGGACGTGGCGGTGCTGGTCGCGGGCCGCGAGCACGCGCCCGCCGCGATCCTCGGCCCGCTCGGCATCTGGGTCCTGCTGGCCCTGGTGCTCCAGCTGCGCTCGCACGCCTCGCCGGACGAGCGGATGTACGGCCTGATGGCGACGGTCGCCTCCTCGGCGCTCGCGGTCGTGGCGACGGGATACCTGGGCGCCGACCCGGACGCGGTCTCGGTGGGGGCTGCTGCGGTCGCGGTGGCCGTCCTGGCGCGCGCGCTTCCGCTGCCGACCCCGGCCTCCGTCGTGGTCTCCCTGCTCGCCGCGGCGGGCGCGGGCATCGCGGTGGGCGGCATGACGGGTCTCGGCGCGGGCGGCTCCGCCCTGGGCGCGGCGGCCGGCGTCTGCGCGCTCATCGGACACCGGGTCGCGAGCTACGACTACCCCTCGAAGTTCGTCCACTTCACGGCCGGCGTGGCCCTTCCCCTGTCGGCGGCGGCGCCGGTGGTGTGGGTGCTCGGACGCGCCCTGGGCTAGGGCCTGTCACAGCTGATCCACAATTCCCCCTCGCCCAAGGGCCGCAGGGTTACCGTGGCGAGACTGACCGACATCGTCGACCCGGGGGAAGACACCACATGCGCGCCCTGCGAATAATCCTGATCCTCGTCGTGATCCTGGGCGGGCTCTTCGTGATCGCCGACCGGGTCGCCGTGTACTTCGCCGAGGGCGAGGCCGCCGACAAGCTCAAGGCGACGGAGAACCTCGCCTCGACGCCCGACGTGAACATCAAGGGCTTCCCCTTCCTCACCCAGATCGCCGGCGGCTCCCTGGACGACGTGGAGGTCGGCATCAAGAACTACGAGGCCGCCACCGGCACCGGGGGCAGGACGATCCGCATCGACGACCTCAAGGCCGACATGAAGGGCGTGGACTTCTCCGGCGACTACAGCTCCGCCACCGCCGACTCCGCAACCGGCACGGCGACGATCGCCTACGACCAGCTGCTGAACGCGGTCAAGAACGAGCCGGTCGTACTGCCCCTCGGCGCCACCGGCAAGGTGACCGGCCTCTCCTACGGTGGCAACGGCAAGGTCAGGGCCACGGTCGTGGTCGCTGGTGTGCCGCTCCCGGTGCTCGGCTCGGTCACGGCTCAGGGCGACACGGTGAAGGTGCATGCCGATGGGCTGCCGAGGTTCGGCAACCAGGCGATGGACGTGTCCCAGGTGAAGATCGACGAACTGCCCGGCGGTATCAAGCTCGACAAGGTGCAGGCCGCCCCGGACGGTGTGGAGATCAGCGTGAAGGGTTCGGACGTCAAGCTGGCCGGGTAGGTCTGGCCGGGTAGGAATGAGCGGGACGAGACGGCCGCCGTCCAAGGAGCGAGACGCCCTCGTCCGCACCGCAGATGCCAGGACCGCCTGAGCGCCCGGAGGCCCCGGAACCCGGCCCCGGGCGCTTTTTCTATCCCGCCATACGGACGATCGTGTCTCAGAATCCGACACGCCGGTGACACGCCCGCCCGGACGTCCCTACGATCGACCGCATGAAGCGACAGGCGGATCTCACGAAGCGGCGGGCAGTCGACCTGTGCCGCGTTGCCGCCATGCTCTGTCGCCCCTTCTGAGCGAAAGTCCCCGACTTCCGCATCTCACCCCCGCCCTGCTGGAAGGGCACCCGTGCGCCTCCGGACGAACCGGAGCCGTACCCGTACGCACTTTCACGCCCCGCCGCAACTGCCCCGGAGGAAGAAGAGCATGAGCCGCAGCGACGTCCTCGTAGACGCCGACTGGGTCGAGGCCCACCTGGACGACCCGAACATCGCGATCGTCGAGGTGGACGAGGACACGTCCGCCTACGAGAAGAACCACATCAAGAACGCGATCCGCATCGACTGGACCAAGGACCTGCAGGACCCGGTCCGCCGTGACTTCGTCGACCAGGACGGCTTCGAGAAGCTGCTGTCGAAGAAGGGCATCGCCAACGACACGCTGGTGATCCTCTACGGCGGCAACAACAACTGGTTCGCCTCCTACGCCTACTGGTACTTCAAGCTGTACGGCCACGAGAACGTCAAGCTCCTCGACGGCGGCCGCAAGAAGTGGGAGCTGGACGCCCGCGAGCTGGTCGACGGCTCCGACGTGCCCGAGCGCGCCGCGACCGACTACAAGGCCAAGCCGCAGGACACCTCCATCCGCGCCTTCCGCGACGAGGTCGTCGCCGCGATCGGCACGCAGAACCTGGTCGACGTCCGCTCGCCCGACGAGTTCTCCGGCAAGCTGCTCGCCCCGGCCCACCTCCCGCAGGAGCAGTCGCAGCGCCCCGGCCACGTCCCGAGCGCCCGCAACATCCCGTGGTCCAAGAACGCCAACGACGACGGCACCTTCAAGTCGGACGAGGAGCTGACGGCCCTCTACGCCGACGAGCAGGTGGACCTCGCCAAGGACACGATCGCCTACTGCCGCATCGGTGAGCGCTCGGCCCTGACCTGGTTCGTCCTGCACGAGCTGCTGGGCGTGGAGAACGTCAAGAACTACGACGGCTCCTGGACCGAGTACGGCTCCCTCGTCGGCGTGCCGATCGAGCTCGGCGCCAACAAGTAATCCCACCCGACCGACCTTCTGGTCAGACCCCTCTGGAGAAAGACATGTGTGGAGCGAAGGCCGGCGGCCCCGACGCCTCGACGATCAAGCCCGGTGAGACCACGATCCAGGGTCAGGTGACCCGGGACGGCGAGCCGGTGACCGGCTACGTCCGTCTGCTGGACTCGACCGGCGAGTTCACCGCGGAGGTCCCCACCTCCGCCACGGGACAGTTCCGCTTCTACGCGGCCGAGGGCACGTGGACCGTCCGCGCCCTCGTCCCCGGAGCCACCGCCGACCGCACGGTCGTCGCCCAGCAGGGCGGCCTCGCGGAGGTCGCGATCGCGGTCTGAGCAAGCTCAGCACCGTCGGAAGGGCCGCACCCCCCGGGTTGGACACCTGGGGTGCGGCCCTTCGGCCTTGCCCGGAACTACCCTGGACTCATGTACGCACGGCGGCGTCACATCTACTTCGCCATGATGGGGACCTGCCTCTTCCTCTTCGTCCTGGCCTGGGCCGTCGTGCGCATCTGGTCGATCCCGGCGGCGGTCGCGATGTGCGTGGTGGCCATGGTCATCCCGCCCGTGGCCGCGATGGTCGCCAACCGGCGGGGCCCCGAGGACCGCTGGTGGGACGACCCCTCCGGCGACCCGCAGTCCGACGAGTGGTGGGACGAACTGGACGGCAAGAAGAAGCCCCCGACCAGATAGGCCGGGCAGGGGGCGATCTTCTCGGTGAGGGGCGATCTCCTCAGTAGACGAGCGCCTGGGTGTCGTCCGCCAGGGCCTCCTGGACGAAGACCTGGGCGCCGGCGATCCGTACGCCGTCGAGGACGTCCTTCTCGGTGATCTCGCGGCGGGCCGCGCACTGCGTGCACAGGGTGATGCGGCCGGCCGCGAGGACCGAGTCGAGCAGGTCGGGCAGCGGGGCCGCGTGCGGCAGCTCGAACTCGGCGGCCCGGCCCGGCAGCGCGAACCAGGACGACTCACCGGTCAGCCACAGGGACACCTCGACCCCACTGGCCACGGCCACCGCCGCCACCGTGAACGCCTGCGAGCAGCGCTCGGGAGCATCCGCCCCAGCCGTCACCTTGATCACGAGCTTCTTCGCCATGCCGGAAGACTAATGCGCGTGCGGGTCACGTGCGGTGCCGGTCGGCGTTCGTCGGTGCGGTCGAGGGGGCGACATCAAGTCGTGACCGAACTCCCGTACAACCACGGGTGTTACCCGGGAGTCTTCGTGAAGCGCGCACACGGAATGCGCGCTTCACGCTTTGTGGGGGGACGTCTTGGAAGTACCCGAAAGGGCGGAAGAAGCGGAAGAGGAAGTCGGCGCGGTAGGGGCGATCGGCCCGGTCGAGGCGGCGGGAACGACCGCCGAGCCGGCGGAGACGGCCGAGTCGCCGAAGGACTCGGCGTCGCGTCCCCGGCGGCGGGGCCGCACGACGCTGATGATCGCCACGGCCGCCTTGCTCGGCGTCGTCGCGGGCGCCTGCACCGGCTACCTGATCCAGGCCGGGCGCGAGCCCACCAAGCTGCCCCCGCTCTCGCAGCCCGTCGTCGAACGGGCCAAGGGCGAGGTCGAGCCGCTGTCGGCCGCGCGGGACCGCCGGGTCAAGACCGACGGCGACCTGCGCAAGCTGCTCCTTCCGCGGCCCAAGGGAGCCCGCGACACGGAGTACGTGGTCGCCGACGGCTGGATGGACCTCGCCGCGTACGCGGACCGTTACGAGAACCCGGGCAACGCGTTCGACAACCTCGTCGACGACGAGTTCCGCCGCGCGGCCGCCACCTCGTGGCGGGTGGGCGACGCGAACGTCGAGATCTACCTCGTGCAGTTCCGGCAGGAGAGCAAGCCGGCGGCGTCGGAGTGGGCCGAGAGCGGCACCTACTGGGCCGAGCACGAGGGCGACTCCCGCAGCTGGCCCATCCCCGGCACCGGGGACGGGACGGCGTTCGTGCACGACAAACCCGAGCGGAAGGCGGGCTACCTCCCGCTGTACACGGCCGAGGCGTATGCCTGGCGCGGCGATGTCTGCATGGAGATCGTGATCTACGACAGCAAGCCGATACCCAAGGCGAAGATCATGGACCTGGCCGAGCGGCAGGTGGGACGGCTGTGAGCGAGACCCCTGCGACCCCCGAGACCCCCGCGACCCCCGAGACCCCCGAGATCATCGAGGGCGTCGTGGCCGAGCCTGTGGCCGAGTCCGGCGTCGGGAAGCGCGTCCGCGCGGCCCGTGCCGGTCGTATCGCCGCCGTGGCCGGCCCTCTGCTGCTCGCCGGTGCGCTGCTGGTCGGCGGCGTCGGCTACACCGTCCTGACCGTCCAGGACGCGGACCGCGACCCCGGCAGGCCCACGTGGAAGCTTCCGGCGGCCGCCGAGGACGACGAGAAGTCCGCGAAGGACGACGCGAAGTCCGGGCCGGGGCTGAGCGGTCTGCTCCTGCCGTTCGGAACCGACGACTCGCAGCGTGGGCCCGACGTCGCCGGCTTCGGCGCGGACGCCGAGCTCAGCGGGGCGCAGGCCACCGCCCTGCGCAAGGAGTCGCTCAAGAACCTGCACGGTCCCACACGCCGGGAGCTGGAGAAGCTGATCGACAAGCAGCGCATCCGGGGCATCGCGATGCGGAGCTATGTCTTCGGCCGGACCGACTACAACAACAGGGACATGATCACGATCGGCGTCACGTTGGAGCGCCTGGAGAACCGCACCGCCGTGCGCCGGATGGCGACCTCCTTCAACTCGTTCCTCGCCGGCACGGACGTCTTCCGCAAGGGCCCGGAGATCAAGGGCCACAAGGACGCGCGGTGCTTTCTGACGCCCAAGGGCGACGACGGCGACCTGGGCGGCGCGTTCTGCACCGCCTACGTCGGAGACGTGCTGGTCAGCGCCACGGCGGACGCACCGGACCCGATCGACGGGGCATACGTCACCAAGTTCTTCGCCGCACAACTCGACCGCATCGACGACCCGGGACAGGCCGTATGACCGACGAACCGCAGACGGCGACGGACACCTCCCAGCCTTCCGCCGAGGCGCCTGTCCCCCAGCCTTCCGCCGAGCCGCCGGTCCCCCAGCCTCCCGCCGAGCCGCCGGTCCCCCAGCCCTTCGCCGAGCAGCCCCCCGGCGCTCCCGCGAAAGACCGCCGGGTCCTTCGCGCCGTCCTCCGGTGGACCGCTGTCGTCACGGCGTTCGCCGCGCTCGGGGCGGGCACGGCGTACGGGATCGCGCGCATGGAGCGCACCGACGTGCCCGGTCTCGCCACCGAGTCGGACGGGCGCTGGGCGTACCCGGAGATCACCAGGCCGCCGCTGCCGTCCGGCAGCCCGGGCCCGTTCGACAAGGCGAACTGGGCCGAGTCCCACTCCGCGGACCTGCGCGCGCTGCTGCTGCCCGCGCCCGAGGGGGCGACGGACGACAAGCGACTGCGGGGCACGGACGGCTGGCTGGCCACGAAGGACTTTCTGGCGGTGTTCCAGGAGCGGAGCGACCGGGACGACGCGGGCCAGCTGCTCGTCGACTACGGGCTGCGGCACGTGGCGGCCCGCGGCTGGACCACCGAGGACGGCACCCACACCGGCATCTACCTGCTGCAGTTCGACACGGGAGCGGTGGCCGACACCGTCTACGGGAAGTTCACCGGGTACGACTCACCCGTGTTCGCCGCGCGCGGCGCCGCCGAGACCGAGTTCGACGACGCGTACCCGACCGCCGCCGACATCGAGGACGTCCAGCGCCAGGCCTACGACGAGGTGAAGCCGTACGGCGCCGAGCACGTCCGGCAGGCCTACGTCCGGGCCGGGGACGTCATCGCCGTGGTCGTCCAGTCCCGCAAGGGCACCACCGCGGCCGTCCCGTTCCAGCAGACCGTGGTCCTGCAGAGCGAGCTGCTCGGCTGACCTCGCCGCAAGGGCCCACCTCGCAGGGAGGGCCGGGCCCCGGCCGCGTAAGCTGGGGCCCGGCTCTGTCGTATGCCCACCCTCGCTCAAGGAGCACCCGTGGAGATCTTCTTCGAAACCCTGCTGGTCCTGGTCTGCGTCGGCGTCCTCGCCTTCGCCGGACTGGCCGTGAAGAAGCTGTACCAGGGCCAGCGCTGACCCCATTCAAGGAACACACCAGGAACGGCCGCTCATGATCGAGATCCCGTCAGACCTGCACAAGGACCTCGTCCCCCTCGCCTTTCTGCTGGGCAACTGGGTCGGCGCGGGTGTCCACGACTTCCCGGGCTCGGAGAAGTGCAACTTCGGGCAGGAGGTCTCCTTCACCCACGACGGCCGGGACTTCCTGGCGTACCACTCCCGCACCTGGGTGCTGGACAAGGACGGCAACCAGGTGCGCCCGCTCGAGTCGGAGTCGGGCTACTGGCGGATCGGCGCCGACCGCAAGCTCGAGGTCACGATGACCCGTGACGACGGCACGGTGGAGATCTGGTACGGCGAGATGGCCGACCAGAAGCCGCAGATCGACCTGGTCACGGACACGGTGGCGCGCATCGCCGCCTCCGGCCCCTACAGCGGCGGCAAGCGCCTGTACGGCTACGTCAAGGGCGACCTGATGTGGGTCGGCGAGAAGCAGACCCCCGACGTCGAGCTGCGCCCCTACATGTCGGCCCAGCTGAAGAAGGCCGTCACCCCGGAGGAGGTCGAGCGCTGGGCCAAGGCCCTCCCGGACGACCTGCCGGACGACGGGATCGCCTTCTTCAAGTAGGCCGGTCCAGGAGGCGTTCAAGCCGGGGGCTCTAGACTTTCAGTGTGGTGAGCACCGACTGGAAGAGCGACCTCAGGCAGCGCGGCTACCGGCTGACGCCGCAGCGCCAACTCGTGCTCGAAGCCGTGGACACCCTGGAGCACGCGACCCCCGACGCCATCCTCGGCGAAGTGCGGAAGACGGCGTCGGGGGTCAACATCTCCACCGTCTACCGGACGCTGGAGCTGCTGGAGGAACTGGGCCTGGTCAGCCACGCCCATCTCGGGCACGGTGCGCCGACCTACCACCTCGCCGACCGCCACCATCATCTGCACCTGGTGTGCCGCGACTGCGAGAACGTCATCGAGGCGGACGTCGACGTGGCCGCGGACTTCACGGCCAAGCTGCGGCAGCAGTTCGGTTTCGACACCGACATGAAGCACTTCGCGATCTTCGGTCGCTGCAAGGACTGTTCTCTGAAGAGTTCAACTACCACGTCGTAGGCTTACCGGTATGAAGAGCCCTCTGCTGTCCCTGCCCGGCGCCGTTCCCGCCGAGGGCGTGGACGAAGGCGTCGCCGCCCACTACGGCGATCTGTTCCGCGAGCAGCGCGCCCTCGCCGACGGCACCGGTTTCGTCGACCTCTCGCACCGCGGGGTCATCACCGTCTCCGGCGAGGACCGGCTGAGCTGGCTGCACCTGCTGCTCACCCAGCACGTCAGCGACCTGCCCCCGGGCGAGGCGACCGAGGCGCTGATCCTCTCCGCGCACGGGCACATCGAGCACGCCCTGTATCTGGTCGACGACGGTACGACCGTCTGGGCCCATGTGGAACCGGGCACCCAGGACGCGCTGGTCGCGTACCTGGAGTCGATGAAGTTCTTCTACCGTGTCGAGGTCGCCGACCGCACGGCCGACTTCGCGGTGGTCAGCCTGCCGGCCGGCTCGATCGCCGAGGTGCCGGAGGGCGTCGTCGTACGCGAGACGGCGTACGGCCGTGATCTCTTCCTGCCGCGCGCGGACCTGGAGTCCTTCGCCGCCGCGCACGGCCCTGCGGCCGGTCTGCTGGCCCACGAGGCGCTCCGTGTCGAGCACCACCGGCCCCGGCTCGGCTTCGAGACCGACCACCGCACCATCCCGCACGAGCTGGGCTGGATCGGCACGGCCGTCCATCTGCAGAAGGGCTGCTACCGCGGGCAGGAGACGGTCGCCCGCGTGCAGAACCTGGGCAAGCCGCCGCGCCGGCTGGTGTTCCTGCACCTGGACGGCAGCGACGTCCACCTGCCGGTGCACGGCACCGAGATCCGGGTCGCGGACGAGGGTCCCGACGGCCGCAAGATCGGCTTCGTGACGACGTCCGTGCGCCACCACGAGCTGGGCCCGATCGCCCTCGCCCTGGTCAAGCGGAACATCCCCCTCGACGCGCGGCTCCTGGCCGGAGAGACGGCGGCCGCGCAGGAGGTCGTGGTCCAGCCGTAGCTCTGCGAGGCCGCCGGCGGTCGCCTACATCTCCAGCAGGACCGTGAACGGGCCGTCGTTCGTGAAGGACACCCGCATCCGGGCGCCGAAGCGGCCCGTCGCCACGGTCGCGCCCAGGGCGCGGAGCTGGGCGACGACCTCGTCGACCAGGGGTTCGGCGACGTCGCCGGGGGCGGCCGCGTTCCAGGTGGGGCGGCGGCCCTTGCGGGCGTCGCCGTAGAGGGTGAACTGGCTGATGACGAGCAGCGGGGCGTCGATGTCGCTGCACGACTTCTCGTCGTGCAGCATCCGGATGGACCAGAGCTTGCGGGCCAGCTGGGCCGCCTTCTCCTTGGTGTCGTCGTGGGTCACCCCGACCAGGACGCACAGGCCCTCGCCCTCGATCGCCCCCACGGTCTCGCCATCCACGACCACACTGGCCCCGTCGACCCTCTGCACCACCGCACGCATGCGACCCATCATGCCGGTAGCCCGACGGGCGTCTCATGCCGGTGGCCCGAAGGGTGTTCACAGGGGGCTCTTTTTTGCTCCTTAACCGTCCATCTGGGGCCGTTCGGGGGCACTCGGTCACATAGCGGCCACTTGGGGTGGCACGATGCTGTCACACGCCGGTCGAGGGGACGGTCAGGAGCACATGAGCACACCGAGTACCAGCGGGCGGCCGGTCACGCACGGGCCGGTCACGCACGGGCCGGTCGCGTACCGGCCGCCCGCGCAGCGCGGCGACGGCGCGTCGGGCCCGACGCTGCCCGCCGAGCCGCCGGAGCACGACCTGACCCGGCTGAGCCTGCCCGAGCTGCGCGCCCTGCGCCGCGACGCCCAGCGCGACGAGGCGGACCTCAGCTATGTGCGGCGGCTGCTGCAGGGCCGGATCGACATCCTGCGCGCGGAGCTGGCCCGGCGCGGCCGGGCGGCCGTGCCGGCCCCGGCGGACGCCTCCGTCGTGGAGCGGCTCCCGGAGATCCTCACCGACGCCCCGGCCCGGCACCGCTCCTCGGCCCGCCATGTCACGCTCGGCACCCCGCACAACGAGGAGTACGGGCGGCTGGCCGCGGAGATGCTCGCCGAGGTCGAGCTGTCGGACCTGGAGGCGCGCACCGACCTGGAACTGAGCACCGCCATGGGCCGGCTGGTCCGCTACGAGCAGGAGATCTCCCGGCGCCGCCAGCGCCTGCAGCACACCGCCGACGACTGCAGCGGGGAGATCGCCCGCCGTTACCGGGTGGGCGAGGCACAGGTGGACGACCTGCTGAGCTGACGACGCCCCCCTGGCGTGAGGCCGGCGTGAGGCCGTCCCCGGGCCCGGGAAAAATGCGCGCGACACGGTGCGCGGTGCCCGCCTACCGTGGCCCCATGACCGACGTACGCACCGTGGCCGAGGCCGACTTCGAGGACTGGCAGCGGGCGCTGCGCACCGGGTTCCTGCATGAGCCGGTGGTGGCGCCCGAGTATCTGGAGGCCCGTCGTCGGCAGTTCGTGCCGGGCCGGCTGCTCGGTGCCTTCGACGGCGGCCGCTGCGTGGCCACCTTTCGTTCCTTCGCCCAGGAGATCACCGCGGTGGGCGGCGCGCCGGTGGCCGCCGACGCCATCTCCAACGTCACCGTCAGCCCCACCCACCGCCGCCGCGGTCTGCTCACCGACATGATGGGCCGGGACCTGGCGGCGGCGAAGGAGCGCGGTGACGTCGTCGCCACCCTGATCGCCGCCGAGTACCCGATCTACGGCCGCTACGGCTTCGGCCCGGCGACCTGGACGACCGAGTGGACCGTCGAGGTGCCCCGGGCCGGCCTCGACCCGCGCTGGTCCGGCCCCGAGGACGGCGGCCGGATCGATCTCGTGGACGCCGCGGACGTCCGCAAGCTCGGCCCCGAGCTGTACGAGCGGGTCCGCCGCGTCACGCCCGGTGCCGTCGACCGGGACGAGCTGTGGTGGCAGCTGAACACCGGTGCCGTCCGCTTCGGCCCGAACTGGACCGAGCCGTTCTACGCCGTCTACCGCAACGCCTCCGGCGAGGTCGAGGGCCTGGTGTCGTACAAGTCCGACGACACCTGGCACGGCAAGCAGCCGCACAACACCGCCGACGTCAACGGGCTGATCGCCGCGACCACGGCTGCCGAGCGCGCGCTGTGGCGCTATCTGTGCTCGATCGACTGGATCACCAAGGTCAAGAGCGGCTGGCGCGGTCCGGACGACCTGCTGCCGTTCTACCTTCCGGACCCGCGCGCCGCCCGGATCACCACGCACGCGGACTGGCTGTGGGTGCGGATCCTGGACGTCGTACGGGCCCTGGAGGCGCGGACGTACGAGGGGGCGGGCGCGCTGGTGCTGGAGGTCGTGGACCGGGCGGGACTGGCCGGGGGCCGGTTCCGGCTGGAGGCCTCGCCGGAGGGGGCGTCCTGCACGCCCGCAGCCGGTGCCGGTGCCGATCTCACGCTGCCGGTGGACGAGTTGGCCACGGTCTGGCTCGGGGACGGGTCCCTGGCGCGGCTCGCGGCGCTCGGGCGGGTCGAGGAAGCACGAGAGGGCGCCGCCCGGAAGGCCGACGCCCTGTTCCGTACCTCCGGGCGACCGTGGTGCCCGGACGTCTTCTGACCGCTTCCTGCGTCCTGCTCCCTGCTCCCTTCTCCCGGTGACCAGGCCGGCTGTTCATCTGTGCATCCGTAGCGAGCTGTTCAGTTGTCCCCGTCTTCAGTTGTGGCTGTGCTTCAACCGTCTTCAGTTGTGGCTGTGCGCTTCGGTGGCCGTCCCCTGTCCGGGCTCCCGGCTCCCCTCCGGAAGGGAGCCCGGTCGGCCAACCACTGGGAAGCTCGACCATGTTGCTGCAAGTTGGCTACCAACTTCACTGTACTTATCTCCGCTTGGAAGCGACTCATAACCACCTTCCCCGTAACTGCCGGAAGATGGCGGGAAGTTGTAGTGTTTTCGTGTGGACCCGGAACACGCCCCCGTCAATGGGCAGGAGAGGTCACAGCGGTCACGCGCGTCACACCTTGAGGTGGCCGACGCCCTGCGCACCCGGATCACGTCCGGTGCGCTGCGGCCGGGCCAGCGCCTGCCGACCCAGGCCAGGCTGGCCGACGAGTTCGGTGTGGAGCGCGGGGCCGTACGGGAGGCGCTGCGCATCCTGCAGTCGGAGCGTCTGCTCGCCAACGTGTCCAAGGGCAGCCCTGCCACCGTGGCCGTGCAACCGGGCCTGGTCCGTCCGCCGGCCGGCCCCGCCGCGGTCCCGCAGCCCACGATGGTGGGCCTCGGGCCGCGCATCGCCGCGGCCTTCGCCGCTCCGCACGTCGAGATAGACGCCCTGTGCCTCACCTCGGTCTCGCTCACCCTGGCGATCGGTGAGCCGCTGCGGCAGATCCACGCGGGGCAGCTGAAACCGGCCAAGATCGACGTGCGGCTGCTGCTGCCGAGCCGGGACATCGACCTCGCCTTCCCGGCCCCGGTGGACGCGGCCGACGGCGGGCTGCTGCACCGGCGCTGGCTGGCCCAGCGCAACGCCCAGGGCCAGGTGCTGCGGCACAACCTGGAGGCGCTGCGCTCCACGCACGGCATCGACGTACGGGTCTCCTTCCGGGCGCTGCCGTTCACCCCGCCGGTCAAGCTGTACCTGCTCAACGGCGTGGAAGCGCTGTTCGCGTACTACACGCTCACCCGTCGCGAGCGGGAGATCGACCACGAGCACCTGCAGCTGTACGACGCCGAGGGCACCCGGTCGATGCTGTTCCCCTTCGAACAGGGCGCGGGGCTGCGCGACACCACCTTCGTCGAGCAGTCCCACCTGTGGTTCAACGCGCTGTGGGAGACGATCAGTTCGGAGCTGCTGCTCACGCCGTAGCGGCGAGGTCCCCGCGGCCGGTCACAGGACCGGGCCCGCGAGGAGCACCGCGAGCAGGACGGCGCCGGCGGAGCTGACCGCCGGGCTCTTGGCCTTGACGCCCACGGAGAGCAGGAGCAGGCCGACGATGCCGACGACGCCGAACCGGGACTGGACGAGCTGCTCGAAGCCGACGACGAAGAGTGCGCCCAGGAGTGCGAGGACGGGCATGATGGATCCCCCTTTCGGTCTGCCAACTCGACCAAGTTGGCAGCCAACTCTGATTAAGTTGTCCCCACTTGGACGCAACTCGCAAACAACTTCGGAACAACTCCCCGTAAGTGGGAGAGGGTTGTAGCGTTTGGTCGTGACCCAGGAGATCGTGGCTGTGAACGGCAGAAGGCTCACGCCCCAGGAGATCGCCGACATCCTGCGCGAGCGGATCCGCACCGGCGACCTCAGGGCGGGCGAGCGCCTGCCCACCCAGGCCGAGCTGGCCCAGCAGTTCGGCGTGGAGCGCGGCGCCGTGCGCCAGGCCCTGCGGGCACTCGCGGACGACGGCCTGCTCAGCAACGTCAGCAAGGGCAGCCCGCCGCGCATCGCCGAGCCGGCCCCCGCGCACGACGAGCCCCAGCCGACGATGGTGGCCCTCGGACCCCGGCTGACCCAGGCGTTCTCCGCGCCCCACGTCCGCGTCGACGCCGTGTGCCTGACCGCACAGAGCCTGATCCCCGCGATCGGCGAACCGCTGCGCCTGATCCACCAGGACCGCATCCGCCCCGACCAGATCGACGTCCGCATCCTGCTGCCGTCCCGGGACATCAACCTCGCCTTCCCCGTCTCGGTCGACGCACGCCGCGAGGACGACGACCCCGTCCACCAGCGCTGGCTGGCGATGCGCAACGCCCAGGGCCAGGTCCTGCAGTACAACCTCCAGGCGCTGCGCTCCACCCACGACATCGACGTGCACGTCTCTTTCCGGGCGCTGCCGTTCACGCCGCCGGTCAAGCTGTACCTGCTCAACGGGTCCGAGGCGCTGTACGCGTACTACATGATCAGCCGCCGCGAGGAGCCGACGGACAGCGGAACGCTGGAGATGTACGGCACCCTCGGCTCCGAATCCCTCCTGTTCTCCTTCGAGACGCGGGCCGGGCGACGGGACGCGGCGTTCGTGGAGCAGTCCCAGAAGTGGTTCGACGCCCTCTGGGAAACCATCACCACGGACATGACACTCTCCTAGTGACTTCAGAGACGACGAAGAGGGGACCGGCGGGGGCCGAGAGCGCCAACGCGAGCGAGAGTCTCCCGGAAGTGATCAGGCACGCCCGCGTGGTCCTCTGGGACTTCGACGGGCCGATCTGCCGGCTGTTCGCCCGGCACTCGGCGGAACGGGTGGCCGGCGAGCTGGTGGACTGGCTGGAGGGGCGGGGGCTGCACGGGCTGCTCAGTGCGGCGGAGCGGGAGTCCCTCGACCCCCATGTCGTCCTGCGCGCCGTCGACCGCCGCCACCCCGACAGCGACCTCGTGGCGGAGCTGGAGGAGCGGCTAACCCAGGAGGAGCTGCGGGCCGCGGGTTCCGCGATGCCCACCGCCTGGGCCGACCCTCTGATCCGCACCTGGACGGCGGTCGGCTCCCGGCTCGCCATCGCGACGAACAACTCGCCCCGCGTGGTCCGCGCCTATCTGGACGGCCGGGGCCTGACCGGCTGCTTCGCCCCGCACATCTACGGCCGCACCCAGGACCTGCGTCGCCTCAAGCCGGACCCGCACTGCCTCAACCGCGCCCTCAGCGCGATGGGCGCCGCCCCCACGGACGCCCTGATGATCGGCGACAATCCCTCGGACCACGCGGCCGCTGTCCGTGCCGGCGTCCCCTTCCTCGGGTACGCGCGCAACGAACGGATGGCAAAACGTTTACTCGAGGCCGGAGCCGGACAGGTCGTGTCCTCGCTGGAACCGCTCCTGCGGTCGCTCCGCGGCTAGGACCGGCCGATCCTCGCCTGTGTCAGTGGCCTGACGGACCAGGCAAATCCGCTTCTTCTCCGGTGATTGGACTGCCTGCCACACGCATCCCGTGTGGCAGGCGGTCCTGCACTGCGGGATCCGTGTGGCAGGTGATCCAACCTCACGCCTGGATCACCAACAGTACGAGGAGGAGGGCTCCGATGGTGGAGCAGGCCGCGTTCTGGGCCTTGATACCGGCTCCGAGAAGAAGAAGAGAGAGCACGCCCACGGCGCCGTAGCGTGCCTGGACCATGTGTTCGAACCCCATGCCGATCGCGGCGGACACCAGCTGATTGACGATCATGTCTCCCCCTGCCGTGGCACGCACCGCCCGAGCGAAGTCGTCCAATTGGACTGACGGTTGCAGTGAATTAGTGCCCTGGGTGTGTGATCGGTTAACCGGTCAGTGGGATGGACTGATGATTTGACTGGAAACTGGCATGCCGACCGGACTGGCGGACCGGTGGACCGGCGGCCGGCGGGGCGGCAGACGTCCCGAACCGCGCCGCTTTCAGGTCAGTTGGAGTCCAACTGTCGCCAAGTTCGATGAGCTTGGTCGACATCTCCGAACAGCAACGGAACAACTCCCGGTACATGGATCCAAGTTGTAGCGTTTGGTCGTGACCAAGGAGCATGTGCCACCGCACCGTGGCGAGCGTCGCTCGTTCCGGGAGATCGCCGAGGTCCTGCGGGAGCGGATCCGCGCCGGTGACCTGAAGGCGGGTGACCGCCTGCCCACGCAGGCCGAGCTCGCCGAGGAGTTCGGTGTGGAGCGGGGCGCGGTACGTCAGGCTCTGCGGTTGCTGCAGGTGGACGGGTTGCTGACCCATGTGACCAAGGGCAGCCCACCCCGCATCGCGGAGCTGTCCGCGCCGCCGGCCGAGCCCCAGCCGACGATGGTCGGGCTGTCGCCCCGGCTCAGGGAAGCGCTCGCGGCACGGCACGTCCGTATCGACGTCGCCTGTCACACGACCGAGACGCTGACGGCCGCTCTCGGTGAACCCCTTCGGCTGATCCACGACGGCCGCATCCGCCCCGACCGGATCGACGTCCGCATCCTGCTGCCGTCCCGGGACATCAACCTCGCCTTCCCGGTGCTCGTGGAGGGACGCAGCGTGGACGACCCGGTCCACCGGCGCTGGCTCGAGATGCGCAACGCCCAGGGGTACGTCATCCGGAACATCCTGCTGGCCCTGCACGCCACGCACGGCATCGACGTGAGCGTCACCTTCCGCGCGCTGCCGTTCACGCCCCCCATCAAGATGTACCTGCTCAACGGCGACGAAGTGCTGATCGGGTACTACATGCTGACCCGCCGGACCGAGACGTGGCACAGCCAGGACCTCGACATGTACGACGCGCTGGGCTCCCGGGCCCTCCTCTTCTCCTTCGAGAGGAGAGCGGGTGAGCGGGACGCCGCGTTCGTGGACCAGTCACAGAAGTGGTTCGACTCCCTCTGGGAGACCATCACCACCGATCTGACACTTTCCTAGACCGTGCCCGCCGGCCGATGACCTGTCTCTGCCTTCCAGCCAATCGGACCGGCGCGGTCGGTTTGGCGGATGCTCGCCGGTCTCCTTCCCTCGCCGACTGGTCCAATTGGCTTGTTTGCGGGGCCGAAAGTAGTGCACTCGTCAGACGCGGGCGCTAGGTTCGGTGTGTGGCTACCTCAGGACATGCGGAAGGCGGAGGACGGGCGTCCACGTTGGTGGAGTCCGTCCTCCGGGAGCAGTTGGCGAACGGGACCTACCGGCCTGGGCAGCTCCTGCCCACGCACCGCCAGCTGAAAGAGGAGTTCGGGGTCAGCCGGGACACGATCCAGCGGGTGCTGCGGAAGCTGTCGGACGAGGGCTGGGTGGAGTCGAGGCAGGGCAGCGGCGTGCGGGTGGTGAAGGTCCCGCCGATGGCGTCGGCCGGTCATCGCCCCAGGCGGCAGGCGACCGCATCGCTCGGTCCGTTGATCCATCACGCTTTCGAGCAGCCGGAAGTCGTCCTCGACACCTTCGCGTTGACGTCCGAGACCCTGTGGAACCATCTGAAGGTCCAGGCCGAGCGGGTGGTCGCCGGGGAGGTCGCACCGGAGCGGGTACGGCTGCGCATGCTGCTGCCCTCGGACCGGATCAGGCTGGCGTACCCCGCGGCCAAGGATCCCGACGACGACCGGGTCTGGCAGCGGTGGCGGGGCATGGCCCGCAGGCACGCCATCGAGATCAAAGGTGTGATGACACAACTGCGGGCCATCGGCGTGGACGCGGACGCGGAGATCCGCCGGGTCCCGATGACCCCCCAGTACAAGCTGTACGTGGTCAACGAAGAGGACCTCCTGTTCGGCCTGTACGAGGTGCTCGAGCGCACGATCATGCTGGAGGACGGATCCGCCCTGCAGGCGCTGGATGTGCTCGGTCTGGGCTCGGTGCTGTCGCACTACCGCCGGGAACCGGACGAGCCCGAGTCGCACGAAGGTCGTATCTTCGCCACCATGCAGGCCAGTTTCGAGTCATATTGGGAACGGCTGAGCGAGGACGAGGACGACATCTGACGCGCGCCCGTCGGACCGTCCGGGAGCGCGACACCGGCGGCGTCCACATGGCGACATGGTGTGAGAAACCGAGCTGTGCCCACTATTCTCTGCGCGCATGTCGCACCCTCTGCCCCGCAGAGCGCGCCGGTTTCTCGTGCGTGTCTTCGCGGAGGCGCGGCGCCGCAGCCCTGACGGGGATGTGGTTTCCGGCCACCACAACATCAACCGCATCGCACCCTTGCGGCAACCTCTGGCATTTCTCCTCGGCCAGCGGTCCGGGCGGCTGCTGGCGAAGTTCCGCACGCCCTTTCCCACGGTCGAAGTGGTGCCGCGCATCTGGCCCAGCGAGGCGCGGGTCCTGCGTGCGCTGGAGGGTCGCGTGAGCGGGGTCCCGCACTGCCTGGCCGACTTCGGCAAGTGGTCACTGCACCAGTACATCCACGGACAGGCGCTGGCCGACCTGGTGCCCGACGGCCCGATCGGCGGTGCGAGGCTCCTGGCCCTGGCCGAATTCTTCGCCGGGCTCGCCGACGTGCCGAGGGAGGTACTACCGGACCTTCCGCCCGACTGGCCGGGCCATACCGACAGCCGCGGCTTTCTGGAGTGGATCGCGCGGTTCGCCGCGGAGAAGGTGCACCAGGCCAATCTGCCGCGCTTCGGCCGGCTCTTCGAGGCGGTCGGCATTCCCGCTGATGCCATCGGCCGTTTCATGAGCGGGGTGCCCGACCTCACCCCGCGTCCGTTCGTGCTGCTGCACACGGACGTCCACCGGGCGAATGTGGTGGTGGTGCCGACGCCGCACGGTGAGCGGCTGTCCGTGATCGACTGGGAGCTGTGCCTGTTCGGCGACCCCTTGCACGACCTGGCCACGCATCTGGTGCGGATGAACTACGACAAGACCGAGCAGGAGCTGATGGTCGGCCTGTGGGCGGACGCCATGCGCCGTGCCGGTCGTGCGGATCTGTGCGCGGGCATGGAGACCGACCTGTCCGTCTACCTCGGCTTCGAATACGCCCAGTCGGTGTTTCCCGATGTCATGCGAGCCGCGCTGTTCCTTCCGGACCGGCCGGGCGACGGTGACCTCGCTCATGCGGCCGAGCGGATTCGCCGGGCTCTGCAGCGGGCGCGTGAGCCGCTTCGGCTCGTGGACGAAGGGTGGGACGAGAGGGCGGTCGTCGACGCTCTGCGTGAATGGGACGCGCAGGGGCGCGGCCTTCGGCCCGCACCGGCCGACGACAGGACGACCGGGGAGAAGGACGACCATCGGGCGGGCGAGGGAAGGGGGCCGGCGTGGCTGACGACGAGGGTGACGTTCAGGAGGCGCGGGGGCTGATCGAGGCGGCGCGCTGCGTACTGTTCGACTTCGACGGGCCGATCTGCCGGCTCTTCCCCGAGGGGACGTCCGCGCCCCTGGCGGACGAACTGCGCGTGCTGGCAGCGAAGTTCGGCGTGAGCGACGCACTCGGCCCCGTGGAGCGGGACAGCATCGATCCGCACGTGGTGCTGCGGGCGGTGCACGAGGCGGTGCACGACGGTGACGGGGAAGTGCTGGCGGTGATGGAGGAGCAGCTCACCGCAGGCGAACGAGCCGCCGCGCGGACGGCCTGGCCCACGCCGTACGCCGTGGACCTCGTCCATCGCCTGGCCGGCCTGGGGCACCGGCTGGCGATCGTCACCAACAACTCACCGCATGCCGCGCGCCTCTACTTGTCCCACGCCGGTCTGCTCGGCCACTTCGAGACGATCCAGGGCCGTACGGCCGATCCCGGCCTGATGAAGCCCGACCCAGACGTGGTGTTCCGCGCGCTGCGCACGCTCGCTGCCCCGGCCGGTGACGCGGTGCTGATCGGCGACAGCGGCCCGGACGTGCACGCGGCGCGCGCGGCGGGAACGGCGTTCGTCGGGTACGGACGCAACGAGCGCAAGATACGGGGCCTCCGGCAGGCGGGGGCCGGCGTCGTGATCAGCTCCTACCGCGAGCTGCTCCGAGGCGGCTGAGGGGGGCGGGCACGTGGTCGTCGTGTCGGCATCGACGGCTCGGCTGCGGGCGGTCGAGGTGAGTGGCGACGCGAGTGTCGTCGAGGGACCGCTGTTCGGCTGTCACCACGAGACCTGCGCGTCGCGTCATCACGCCGGGCGATGACGCCGGGGTGCGCTGCGTAGGCTCGGTGGCATGGGTACGGAGATGGGCCTGCGTGAGCGCAAGAAGCGGCGGATGTACCAGGACGTGTCGGACACCGCCGTGCGGCTGTTCCTGGAGAAGGGCTTCGACGCCGTGTCCGTGGCGGAGGTCGCCGCGGCCGCCGGGATCTCCAAGCCGACGCTCTTCCGGTACTTCCCGGCCAAGGAAGACCTGGTCCTGCACCGGATCGCGGACCACGAGACGGAGGCCGCGCGCGTGGTCGCCGGGGCGGCCGAGCCGCTGGAGGCGCTGCGCCGGAACTTCCTCGACGGGCTGGAGCGGTGCGATCCGGTCACCGGGCTGAACGACAATCCGCACGTGCTCGCCTTCCACCGGCTGCTGTACGGGACCCCCGCGCTGGTGGCGCGGGCGTACGCCCATGTGGAGCGGTCGGAGGCGGCGCTCGCCGAGGCCCTCGGCGGCGGTCTGGACGCCCGGCTGGCCGCCGGGCAGATCATCGCCGTCCAGCGGATCCTCGCGCTGGAGAACTGGCGGCGGATCGCGGCGGGGGAGGACGTGGAGGACGTACGGCCGGACGCGGTGGCGGCGGCCGAGCGGGCCTTCGGACGGCTGGCGGCGGGGCTGCCCGGGCTCGCGGGCCATGTGATTGATGAGACTCGGTAAAGAATTTAACTCGGTTACGTTTCTGGGTACGGTGGCGTCATGACGTCACTCCACCCCGCCCCCGAGGACATCCAGGCCACCCTCCACAGCGAACGCACCCATCACGACACCTGCCGCGCCGCACTCGCCGCCATGGTCGAGGGCGCCGCCGAGCAGGTCGTCATCGGCGAGGACGTCTCCGCCTCCGGCGCGGACGCCGAGGTCCTCGGCTACCAGCTGCGCAGCCAGGCCAAGGCACTGCGCGAACTGCCCCAGGGGCCGCTGTTCTTCGGCCGACTGGACTTCGCCGCCGGGGACCCCGAGCACGGCGGGCAGAACTACCACATCGGCCGGCTCCGGATCACCGAGCACCCGGCCGCCCCGCCCCTCGTCGTCGACTGGCGGGCCCCCGTCTCCCGCGCCTTCTACCAGGCGAGCGCGCGCGAACCACAGGGCGTCGAGATCCGCCGCCGCTTCGGCTGGGCGCCGGGCAGCCGGGGCGACTCCGGTGACCTCACCGGGTTCGAGGACGAGCGCCTGGGCCGGGGCGAGACACGGGCCAGCGACATCGTGGCGCGCGAGATCGAGCGGCCCCGCGTCGGACCGATGCGGGACATCGCCGCCACCATCCAGCCCGAGCAGGACGACCTCGTCCGGGCCGGCCTCACCGCCTCCGTCTGCGTCCAGGGCGCCCCCGGCACGGGCAAGACGGCCGTCGGCCTGCACCGCGCCGCCTACCTGCTCTACACCCACCCCAAGCGGATCCAGCGCGCCGGACTGCTGATCCTCGGCCCCAACCGCACCTTCCTCACCTACATCGCCGAGGTGCTGCCCTCCCTCGGCGAGACCGGGGTCCGGCAGGCCACCCTCCAGGACGAGATCGCCCGCCACCCGGCCACCGGCACCGACCCCGCCCCCACGGCCGCCCTCAAGCACGACCCCCGCATGGCCGAGGTGCTGCGCCGGGCGTTGTACGCGCGCGTGTCCGCCGAGGGGGTCACCGACCTCGCCGTACGGGACGGCTCCTACTGGCTGCGGGTCACCGCCGGGCAGCTGGCCGGCATCGTCGACGAGGTGCGCGCGGAGGAACCGCCGTACGCGATCGGGCGGGAACGGGTCCGTGCCCGGGTGGTGCGCCTGCTGCTGGAACAGGTGGAGCGGCGCTCGGGGCCGCCGCCGAACGCCTGGCTGCGCCGGGTCGAGCGGATGCGGCCGCTGACCGCCCGGCTCGACGTGGTGTGGCCGAAGGTCCGGCCCGAGGAGATCCTCGCCGGACTGCTGACCGACGGCGAGGTGCTGGCGCGGGCCGCCGACGGCCTGCTGGACCCCGCCGAGCAGGCGGCGCTGCTCTGGGCGCGCCCGCCGCGTTCGTTCAAGTCCGCCCGCTGGTCCACCGCCGACCTGGTCCTGCTGGACGAGCTGTCCGGGCTGATCGAACACCCCGAGGGGTACGGCCACATCGTCGTGGACGAGGCGCAGGACCTCTCCCCGATGGAGTGCCGGGCCATCGCCCGCCGGGCCGCCTTCGGCTCGCTGACCGTGCTCGGCGACCTCGCCCAGGGCACCACCCCCTGGGCGGCCCGCGACTGGGCCGTCCAGCTGCGTCACCTCGGCAAGCCGGACGCGGCCGTGGTGCCGCTGACCACCGGGTTCCGGGTGCCGGCGGCGGTCGCCGAGCTGGCCAACCGGCTGCTCGGCCGGCTCGACGTCGCCGTGCCCGCCGTCCGGTCCCTGCGGACGGACGGCGAGCTGACCGTACGGCCGACCGACGACGTGCCCGCCACCACCGTGACCGCCGTACGGGAGGCGCTGACCCACGAGGGATCGGTCGGCGTCGTCGCGGCGGACGCCGACACGACCCGCGTCCGCGACGCCCTCGCTCGGGCCGGCATCGCCACGGCCGGACCGGACGACCTGGGCGCCCGGGTGGCCGTGGTGCCCGCGAGCCTGGTCAAGGGCCTGGAGTACGACCATGTCGTCGCCGTCGAACCGGCCGCCGTCCTGGAAGCGGAGGCACGCGGAGCACACCGCCTGTACGTGGTGCTCACCCGCGCGGTCTCCCGCCTGGACGTCGTCCACACCAGGCCCCTGCCCTTCTGACCCGGCCGAGGACCCAGCCGAGACCCTCCAGCCCGCGTCAGCCTGCGTCAGCCCGCGTCGAGCACGGGCACCAACTGCTGTTCCTCGTACGTCAGATGGGCCTCCAGCTCGGTGGTCAGGCGGTCCACCTCGGTGCGGGCGGCGGCCGGGTCGGGATGCTCGCCCGAGACCGCCCGGCGCAGCTCCTCCACCAAGGCCGCGACGCGTCCGTGTTCCTCGCGCAGCCGCTCCAGAGTGGGCGCGAGGCGCGGATGGCGGGCGGCGAGGAAGGGGAAGAGGGCGGTGTCCTCGCCGGTGTGGTGGTTGTGGAGCCCCTGGCACAGGGTGAGGCAGTTGACGCGGAGCTGGGCGCCGAGGGTGGAGCTGTTGCCGGCCGCCATCTCCTTCCGGATCAGGGCGAGTTCCCGTCGGAAGACGTCATGGACCAGGCGGATCGCCTCGCCGGGGGAGTCGGCGGCGATGTGCGGCGGGCCGCCCTGGGCGATCTGGTGCAGGGCGACCACGGGAATCACCCGGCCCGCCCTGTCCTGGTACGCCTGCCAGCCCGGGTCGCTCTCCACCGCCCGCGCGAACGCCCGGTCCCGTTCCGCGCCGGTCAGCACCTCCGCGCGGGCGCGGTAAGTGAACACCCCGCTCTCCACGGTCACTTCGGGGTGGGCGAGGAGATTGCGGTACCAGTCGGGGTGGCGGGGCGAGCCCCCGGCCGAGGCGATCACGAGGACCCGGTCGCCGCCGTCGGGGAGGTAGCCGACGGGGGTGGTGTGCGGGGTGCCGGTGCGGGCGCCGGTGGTGGTGAGCAGGAGCAGGCGCGCGCCTTCGAACATGCCGCTCAGGCGGCCGTGCTGGGCGCGGAACTCGTCGATGATCTTCTGGTTGAAGTCGTTGGGCACTCTGTCTTCTCTCTCTGCGGCTGGTCGTTGCTGCTGTCTGCACGCAGAGAAAGCGGCGGGCTCCTCGCCCGCGCGAACCTCATTCAGAGACCGGGCACCCAACTCGCTCACGGCCCAAGGCCGACCCGGCAGTCATGCCGGCAACGCTAGCGACCTCTCCCGGTCGGCGCACCGCCTTTTCGTTCCGGCCGGGATGTCACAGGCGCGAGTCCGGCGGTGTCTTCATGGCGAACACGCGGTCGTGAGCAGTCGTAAGCGGCCGTACGAAGTCGTATGAGGAGGACATCATGGCGCTACGCATTCCGAAGGCCGAGCTTCCCGCCGAGCTGAAGGAGAGCCTGGTCAAGCAGATCGGTGCCGTGCCCGAGCCGGACGAGGTGCTGTGGCACAACCCCAAGGTCGCCGAGGCCAACCGGGAGTACGCGGGCAAGGTCGGTACGTGGGACGCGGCCGACGCGAGTCTGAAGACGTTCGCGCACATGGCCGTCGCGGCGCGGATCGGGTGCAGTTGGTGCCTCGACATCAACTACTTCCTGGCCCAGAACCAGAACCTGGACCTGGCCAAGGCGAGCCAGGTGCCGCGCTGGCGTGAGTCGGACGTGTTCACGCCGCTGGAGCGGGACGTCCTCGAGTACGCCGAGGCCATGACGCACACGCCGCCGACCGTCACCGACGAGCTGTACGGGGGTCTGCTCGACCGGCTCGGCCCGGCGGCGATGGTCGAGCTCACCGTGTTCATCGGCTTCGCCAACTTCGCGTCCCGGTGCAACGTCGCGCAGGGAATCACGTCACAGGGCTTCTCCGACGCCTGCGAGATCCCGCTGGCGGGGCGTCCCGAGACCCCCGGCGCGGCGCCGACGGCATGACCGAGGACCCCTTCGTCACCCACCGCAGCCTGCTCTTCACCGTCTCCTACGAGATGCTCGGCTCGGCGGCCGACGCGGAGGACGTGCTGCAGGAGTCCTGGCTGCGCTGGGCCGGCGTCGACCACGCGCGGGTCCGGGACCCGCGGGCGTACCTCGTCCGGCTGGTCACCCGCCAGTCGCTCAACCGGCTGCGCACGCTGTCGCGCAGCCGCGAGCAGTACGTGGGCGAGTGGCTTCCGGAACCCCTGCTGACCAGCCCTGATGTCGCCGAGGACGTCGAACTCGCGGAGAGCGTCTCGATGGCGATGCTGACGGTGCTGGAGACGCTCGGCCCGACGGAGCGTGCGGTGTTCGTGCTCCGCGAGGTCTTCGAGCTGCCGTACGGCGAGATCGCCGAGGCCGTCGGCAAGTCCGCGGCCGCGGTACGGCAGATCGCGCGGCGGGCACGCGAGCACGTGGCGGCCCGGCGGCCCCGGGTACGGGTGAGCCGGTCGGAGCAGCAGGCCGTGGTGGAACGGTTCCTGTCCGCCCTGCGCACGGGGCGGTTGGGGGAGCTGATGGAGATCATGGCCCCGGACGTGGTCATGATCGCGGACGGTGGCGGGCTCGTGGCCGCCGCGCTGACTCCGGTCCGCGGGGCCGACCTGGTGGCGCCCCTGCTCGCCCGCGCGAACCGCGTGGTGGACGCGTTCGAGACCACGGCCGTCTGGCTCAACGGCGCGCCCGCGGGCCGGCTCGACTTCGACGGCGAGCCCTCCGCGGTGAGCCTCGTGGTGGAGAACGGCCGGATCACCCGGATCTACGTCGTGCGCAACCCGAGGAAACTGACCCGCCTGGACGAACCCGCCGAACTGGCGAGGTGAACCCGCTGCGGGGCCGGTAGGGGAGAGCCCGTACCGGCCCCGGAGACGTCGCGCTACTGCCCGGCGCCCTCGGCCAGGGTGTGTGCCACGAGGGCGTTGGTACTGGCGAGGAACTGGACGGTACAGGGGCCGCCAACCACTTCGCCGGCCTGCTGCTGTGGATCCCGGTGAACAGGGCGATGTTCACCGGCTCGCCCCAGCACACCGAGGCCGACCTCGACCACTACGCCGCGGCCGGTGTCGGCGCCTTCCTCGCCGCCTACCGCTGACCGGTGCGGCTCAGGCGGTGCTGTCCGAGGTCGTCTCGGGTTTCGCGTAGAGGACGTCGCGGGCCTGCTCCGCGGCGCGGGCGATGCTCTCGCCGACGAAGTCGACGAAGCGGGCGATGTTCTCGAGGCGGACGGCGGCCGGGGTGCCGGAGCCGAGGACGCCCACGCCCTGCCGTGCGACCTCGGCGAGCTGGGCGTTGGACCGGGCGCTGCGGATCATCGACTGGTACCAGAGCTCGTTGTCGACGACGTAGCGCTCGCGGCGGCGTTCGTCGCGTTCCCGGCGGACGAGTTCCAGGCCCTCCAGGAACGCGATCGCCTTGGAGACGGACGCCGGGCTGACCTGGAGGCGCTGGGCGAGTTCGGACGCGGTGAGGCTGCCCGCGTCGGTGGTGTAGAGGCAGGCCAGCACCCGGGCCATCATCTTGGGCAGGCCCGACTGCATGAGGAGGGTCGTGAACGTCTCCTCGTACTCGCGCACCGCCTCGGGGTCGCGTCCGTGGGGCTGCGGGAGCGCCTCCGGCCCCCGGGGCGCCGCCTGCTTGCGCCGGTGGGCGCGGCGTTCGGTGGCGCGGTGGGCCAGGTCGGCGCGGTAGGCGGTGGGGCCACCGTTGCGCATGACCTCGCGCGTGATCGTCGAGGTGGGGCGGTCGAGACGCCGGGCGATCTCCGCGTAGGCGAGGCCGTCGGCCAGCCCCAGCGCGATCTGCTGGCGTTCCTGCTGGGTGAGTCTGCCTCCCGGCATCGCGGTCTCCTTGGTGGTCCTTCGCGGCCCTTCATGGCGCTCCTGGTGTCTCCAGCATAGCGTTCACGCTCAATTCATTGCAACGATCTAGGGGAGGTTGTTGCATTAGCCTGCAAGGGCATTGCAACGATTTCTCGGCATCTGCCTGCAGTGATAGGAGTAACGCGCAACGAATCCGTTGCCGGAACTATGAATGCAACGTAGCGTTTCCGTCATCAGAAACAACGGATCGAAGGAGCGCACGATGCAGAAGTTCGACACCCCCGCCCCCGTCACCGCCGTCCT
>NZ_JBEYUW010000021.1:8464-91735 GCF_040643735.1 Streptomyces sp. NPDC047085 | reverse complement strand
GCCGTTGGCCAGGTAGCCGTCGGAGAGCAGGAACACCGGCGTGCGGTAGGTCAGCGCGATGCGGGCCGCCTCCAGCGCCGCCTCGAAGCAGTCGGTGGGCGTGCGGGCGGCGACGATGGGGACGGGCGCCTCGCCGTTGCGGCCGTACATCGCCTGGAGGAGGTCGGCCTGTTCGGTCTTGGTGGGCAGGCCGGTCGAGGGACCGCCGCGCTGGATGTCCACGACCAGCAGCGGCAGCTCCATGGTGACGGCGAGGCCGATGGTCTCGCTCTTCAGGGCCACGCCGGGGCCGGAGGTGGTGGTCACCGCGAGCGAGCCGCCGAAGGCGGCGCCCAGGGCCGCGCCGATGCCGGCGATCTCGTCCTCGGCCTGGAAGGTCCGTACGCCGAAGTTCTTGTGCTTGCTCAGCTCGTGCAGGATGTCGGAGGCCGGGGTGATCGGGTACGAGCCGAGGAACAGCGGCAGATCGGCCTGCTGGGAGGCGGTGATCAGGCCGTAGGCCAGGGCGAGGTTCCCGGAGATGTTGCGGTAGGTGCCCGAGGGGAACGCGGCCGTCGCGGGGGCGACCTCGTAGGAGACCGCGAAGTCCTCCGTCGTCTCGCCGAAGTTCCAGCCCGCCCGCAGTGCGGCGACGTTGGCGGCGGCGATGTCGGGCTTCTTGGCGAACTTGGTGTTCAGGAACTTCTCGGTGCCCTCGGTCGAGCGGTGGTACATCCAGCTCAGCAGGCCGAGGGCGAACATGTTCTTGCTGCGCTCAGCGTCCTTGCGAGACAGGCCGAACTCCTTCAGCGCCTCCACCGTGAGGGTCGTCAGCGGGACGGCGTGCACGCGGTAGCCGTCCAGCGAACCGTCCTCCAGGGGACTGGCCGCGTACCCGACCTTGTCCAGCGCCCGCTTGGTGAACTCGTCGGTGTTGACGATGATCTCGGCGCCGCGCGGCAGGTCGCCGATGTTGGCCTTCAGGGCGGCCGGGTTCATCGCGACCAGCACGTTCGGCGCGTCGCCCGGGGTGAGGATGTCGTGGTCGGCGAAGTGGAGCTGGAAGGACGAGACGCCGGGGAGGGTGCCGGCGGGGGCGCGGATCTCGGCCGGGAAGTTCGGCAGCGTGGAGAGGTCGTTGCCGAAGGACGCGGTCTCGGAGGTGAAGCGGTCGCCGGTGAGCTGCATGCCGTCGCCGGAGTCGCCGGCGAAGCGAATGATCACCCGGTCCAGGCGCCGCACCTCCTTGCCCGGATGGTGCGGAACAACTCTTTCCGTGGTGTGAACGGCCACCTGGCCGCCTCCTTCCCCGCGATGCGGCAGCAAGCAGGACCTCGGTCTGGTTCGCGCACGGTATTGAGACACGCTTGTGAGGGGCCAAAGCCGCCACGGACCAAGGTCGTCGGGGCTCCGGCGGCATATGAATTCCTCATGTCCGAGGCATGACGCAGAGGCTGTCGACCCCGCCGCCACACGTCGGATACTCGACTCCGCATCGTCCGAAAGGGGGTGCCGGCGTGTCGGACACCACGAGTAGTCGGACGCTCCACCTGTGGGCGTTGTGCGAGGACGTGATCGTCGACAACGAGGACGACAACGCGATCGTGCTTGCGGGCCGGTTCGGCACCGAGCGGATCGGAGGCTCCGACCGGATCGTCCGCGAGGTGCTCCGGCGCATGGAACTGGGGCCGGTGCTGCCGGAGAACGCGTGGGCGCCGCCGGGTCGGGCATGGCCGGTTACGACCGGTGCCACTCCCCGGCTGTCCTCGGCTCTGGCCCGGCTGTCCCACATGGTGGTCCGCACCCTGGGTCTGGACGACCTCAGGGGGCCGCTGCTGTCGGTGACGCCGACCGCGGCCGACGCGACCTTCGTACTGGGGCGGGTGCCCGGGGAGCGCCGGATGCGGCTGTCCCCGGACGCGTCGATGGTGCTCGGCGCGGCGGGGATCGTCCTGGCGTCCCCCAGCGCGAAGCACGAGGTGGTGCTGCACCGCCCCGAGGCCGCCTGGGTGGTGGCCATGCTCGCCTGGCCGGTCACGGCGGACGAGGCCGCGGCCGTCCTGCCGCTACCGCGCACCGTCGTGCACGACGTGCTGGGCTACCTCGTCGCGGCGGACATGGCCGTACCAGCGGATGGCTGATCTTCGCCGTGAGCCGTGGGCCGTGGGCCGTGGGCGTGGGCCGTGGGCCTCACAGCAGCCAGCCGGACTCCCGGGCGATCCGGATCGCGTCCACGCGGTTGCGGGCGTTGAGCTTGGTGACGACGGTCGTCAGATAGTTCCGTACGGTGCCCGTCGACAGGTGCAGCAGCCCCGCGATGTCCGGAGCCTCGGCACCCCCGGCGGCCAGCCGCAGCACCTCCGTCTCCCGCTCGGTGAGCGGGCTCTCGGCGCCGCCCCACGCCGCCAGCGCGAGCTGGGGATCGATCGCCCGGTGCCCGGCCGCCACCCGGCGTACGGCGACGGCGAGTTCCTTGGGCGGGGCGTCCTTGAGGAGGTAGCCGCTGACCTGCGCCGACAAGGCCCTGCGCAGGGTGCCCGGGCGGCCGAGGCTGGTCAGGATCAGCGACCGGCACTGCGGCAGCCGCTCGCGCAGGTGCATGGCGGCGGTCAGGCCGTCCACTCCTGGCAGATCGATGTCGATGATGGCCACGTCCGGCCGGTGTTCGAGCGCCGCGGACACGATCTCGTCGCCGCGCTTGACCTCCGCCACGACCTCGAGATCGGGCTCGAGGTTCAGCAGCGCGACCAGCGCACCCCGGACCATGTGCATATCCTCGGCCAGCAAAATCCGTATCACGGAGACCCCCCCCACCCGCCTCGGCACGGAAAGCCAAGTGCGGCCGGATTCTAGCAATTCGCGGCCGTTTCCCATCGATTCGATCAGGCCACGGAATCACCGACGGCTACGGAGTCGTCCCTGGCGGTGAGCGGGTCCGGGTGCTTTGCCGATGGAATCTCGGCCACAAGACGGAACGTTCCGTCGTCGGTCCGGGCGGACTCCATCCTTCCGCCGACTGACTCGATCCTGTCGCGCAGATTGCCGAGTCCGCTGCCGCCGTGCGGGGACGGGTCGTGGTAGGCGGGGTCGACGCCGTCGTTGCACACCGACAGGCGTACGACGCCGTCCCGTTCATCCACCTCGATCGTGCAGCGGCCGGCGCGGCTGTGCCGCAGCAGATTGGTGACCGCCTCCCGCAGCACCGTGGCCAGCACGGTGTCCGCCTGCTTGGCGAGCCGCACCGCGCCGACCTGCTTGGTGACCAGGATGTCCGCCGCGTGCAGCACCGACTCGGCCGAGGAGATCTCCTGCTCCAGCGACATCTCGCGCAGTCCGCTCGCCACCCGGCGCACATCGCTCAGCGACTGCCGGGATATGGCCAGCACGTCCTCGATCTCCGCCGTGGCACGGGCCGGATGGCCGGGGATGAGCCGGTGGATCAGCTCGCTCTTGAGGGTGATCGCGGACAGGCTGAAACCCAGCAGGTCGTGCAGATCGCGGGCGAACCGCAGACGTTCCTCGGTGACGGCCATGCGGGCGAGTTCGCCGCGTGCCTCGACCAACTCGCGGATCAGCGCGGACAGCCGGGACAGGCCGTAGATCACCAGGCCCGTCAGCAGGGTCGACTCGGGCAGGTAGACGACGTCGACCACCGGCCGCCCCTCCAGCAGCGGCGGCACGATCATGCTCAGCCCGATCAGCGCGTACAGCGTCCAGGCCACCCTGGGCCGCAGCAGGAGCAGGACGGAGGCGGCCAGGAACCCCGCCATCGACCCCCACGCGGCGTGGAACGCCAGGATCGGCCCGTATGTCAGCAGCGCCTGCGCGGACAGCGTGAGCACCCGGCGGCGTGTCAGGGGGCTGCCGGGCCGCGCCGCTGAGTGCGACAGCTGGATGGCGAAGATCGCCGCCAGCGCGAGCAGCGCGGCCGTCATCGCGACCGGCGACAGGCCCGTGCCCGCGATGTTCAGCATCGTGATGAGCGTGTAGCTCAGCAGGGCCACCAGCAGGATGGCGCGGGCCAGCCGGGGCGCCGGAAGATCACTGCCGAGCCGAGCGGCCCGCTCGCCGTCGGTCGGACGTGCCTGTTCGCCATCGACCCGACACGACTCGGCGTCGTCGGCCCGGGCCTTGGTGTCGTCGGCCCGGCACGTCTCCGTGTCGTCGGTGGCGCTGGTGCGGTCGTGACGATCCATCGAATGCACGGCCTCTTCTCGGGACTTCGTCCGCGCTTGTCGCAACTCTCCGCGCGTCAGCGGGACATGATATGAGAAGACCGTGTAGGTGAGGTAAGAGTTCCATGGCCGTCGCGAAACGCCCGCAGGCCGGGGGACCGGTGCCCTCGGCCGGCGAGCGTATCCGTGTCAGACGAACAGCGGGACGGGATTGAGCTCCTCGTACGAGGTGGGAGCGGTCAGCCGCCCCAGGGCGACGGGGACGTCGTACAGCCGTCCCGGGGCCAGCCGCGCCCAGAAGTGCCGCATGCCGGGCACGATCACCTTCACGACAGGAATGTCCAGGTCCGGTCGCGTCTGGTCCAGCACCAGCAGCTCCATGCCCCGCTGCCGGACCAGACCGGTGATGGCGGTGACGTCGTCCAGCAGGTCGGCCCGGGGCGCGTACTGCCAGCTGTCCGGCGTGCGTGCGGGCTGTTCCGGCGCGGGCGCGAGATACGGCCGGCCGGCCACCGTCGCCTGCCGCCACCAGTCCAGCGCGTCCGGGTCGTCGACGGCGTACCCCGTGCCGTCCGCCCGCGCGTCGCGCACGGCGGGCAGCAGCTGGCCCAGTTCCGACAGCGCCCGGCGCAGCGCGATGCGCGGGTCGAAGTGCGCCCCGAAGCCGAAGATCACGTCCTCGGCGGCCTTGTCGGTACGCCGGGACAGCGCGGCGAGCACCGGGATGCCGAAGTCGGAGGTCAGATCCAGCATCCACAGCTCGCGGCCCAGCCGCGCGCAGGTCTCCCGCATCAGGTCGGCGTACGGCTCCCCGAACGCCTCGACGTCGACGCCCGGCTGGGCGGTGCGGTTGTACCACCACAGTGCGACCGCGTCCCGCTCCACCAGCTCGAGGAACCCCTGCACCAAGGCGTCCTCGCGGCTGCTCCCCGCCGCGTTGCCGTTGGAGTCGGCGTGCAGTCCGTCCGCCGCGGGCCCGCCCTGCGTGAAGTACAGCATCGAGGTGGGCAGCAGCCGACGGGTGCCCGAGGTCAGCGACCACACCGGTGTCCACTCGGTGGGTCGGCCCACGTCGAAACGTTCCGGCACGTGCCGGAAGGGCGATCCCCCGGCGTTCCACCACTCCCGGTCGCGGAACTGCCGCTCGTCGTACAGCTGGCAGTCGTTGGGGTGGACGGCGTCCGCTCCCAGCCCCCGGTAGCTGTCCCGGACCACGGGCTCGTCGCCCTGCCGGGTGCCGCTGTGGCGTTCGACGGCCTCGCACAGCGCGCTCACCCGGGCCTCGGTCTCGGTGAGGCCCTTGCCGCCGCTCAACGCCCGCAGCCCCGCCCGCAGATCGGCGAGGGTGGGCGGTCCCATCGCCAGGTTGTGGCCCGAGACGAAGGAGTGGACCCCGGCGGGGGTGCGTGGCGCCCGCCGGATCTCCTTGATGATCCCGGTCACCGGGTCCACCAGATGGCCATGGCGCTCCAGCATCTGCGCCGGGGTCAGGGCCCGGTGCCCGCCCGCCGCGAGCGTGGCCTTCGGCCGCGACTCGGGGACGAACGGCGCGCCCACGCTCCGGGCCACCAGCTCCGGGTCACCGCACACCGCGCACTGCGGCAGCCGGGCCACCCGGTGCGACCGAGACGTCAATTGGAGCGTGTCCAGGGCGTGCAGCACCCCCTGGTTGTCGTAGCGGATCCCCGCCAGCCACTTGGCCGCCTCCAGGACGGCCATGTGCAGGGCGAGGGACCTCCCGGCCGCGAGCGAGGCGTCGGGCCGCCGCGGCGGGCCGTCCAGGCCGAGCGCGCACCGCACGGGCCACTCCGCGCGGCGGTGGCCGGCCAGCCGGGTCGCCAGACACGACCAGCACGGACCGTCGTACGGCCGGAACACGGGCCCCACCCAGGGGTCGGCCCCGCACATCTTGGCGATCAGCCAGGGCCGCCCGCGCTCACGGTGGGCCGCGTCGACGTCCCGCAGACCCGGCGCGAGATAGTCGTCGCACAGGACGAGCGAGAAGTCCGCCTCGTCCGGGACGTCGGCCACGCCCATCCCGGAGTCCCGGCACGCCGCCGCGATCGCGCCGGTGTCGACGTCGGTGAGCGCCTCGATCCAGACCGAGGCGTACCGCAGCCGGGCCGCCGTCGTCCCGCCGTCCAGGCCGGCCAGGTCCCAGTATGCCTCGGCCGCCAGGTCCGGGCGCCGGAGCGGGCCACCCGCGGGTGCGGACGGCCCGGGCTCCGGACGGAAGCGGAGCAGCCCGGCCGACATCAGGTCGTTCACCGACAGCATGACCTCGCCGGGGTCGAGCACCGGGGCGGCCGCGCGCAGGACGGCGTCCAGCGTGCGGGTGCCGTCGAGCAGCGGCACCAGCACCTCGGCGTGGGTGCCGTGCAGCGTGGTCACGCCACGCCGCGACATCAGATAGGCGGCCTCCCCGGGAACGACGGTGGGCTGCAGATGGAGCTTGAAACCCAGCCGTACGTTCCCGTCCGCGGCGTTCGCCGGCATCGCTTCCCCCTCCGCCGGCAGCACCGCTTCCCCCTCCGGAGGCGTCATGCCGACAGTCTCCCGGCGTCCGCACCGCCCTGGGCGCCGGAGGCGGCGACGATGCAGATGGTGAACATCGGCGTGTCGTAGCCGGTCCCGTCCAGGTTCTCGATCACCAGCCGGGGCCGTGCGGGGTGTGCGGGACGAACCTCGGGGGCGGGGGCGGAAGTGCGGCGACCCGTCATGAGCTGTGCCATATCTCGGTCTCCCTCGTTGCCGTTCCAGCCGGTTCCTTTCAGCCGCCATCGTTGTTCCGGGGCACCCCCTTCAGACAGTGGTGCCATCACGTGTGGGGGGTGAACTTCTCACGCCGGGAACGGCGCAGGTCGGCGCGGTGCGGGCGGCCGGCACCGCGCGTAGAACGCGTCCGGCGAAAACAGCCCGGTCCCCACCCGTCTCACCGCTACACTCCCGGCGTCGGCGTACCTCCTGGGGGGAGACCAGCGTGGCCCGAAACGTGGATCGACACCTGGAACGACCGGACGACCGCATCCCGTCCGCCCTGCGCTTCACCACCGAACTCATCGCCTGGGTGGCCACTCCCTGGGCCCTGTCCTCGTACTCGTGGCTGCTCGCCGTCCTGTCGGTGGTGGTCCTGATCGGCCTTCCGACGCTCTTCTCCACCCCGGAGGACAAGCCGCAGGTGATCATCCCGGTCCCGGGCGTGGTCACGATCCTGCTCGTGCTCCTCCAGCTCGTCGCGGCGGTGATCTCCTCCTGGGCGGCCTGGCCCACCTGGGCCGCCGTCATCGCCACCCTCCTCGCCGCCGGCACCCTCGTCACCGAACGCCCCCGCTGGCAGTGGCTGCTGGCCAAGGACCGCCGCCGGGGCCTCACTTCGTGACGGCCGTGGTGTCGCGGCCGAGGGTGTGCAGCGGTGTTCCTGGCCGCTCGGCTCGGCCAGTGACCCACGTGCGCAGCTGACGGCCCTTCATCCCGAAGCAGCAACTCGGGCGAGGCCTCCGCCGTGGGCCGGTGTGCTTGCCACCCGCGCGGATGGGCCGCAGGTGTTCGCGTCCGTCCGCCGTTGTCCGTCGGCGGGCCGAGTCGGCGGGGCGCGTTCCGCCCTCGCCGGTGGTGTCAGTCGTGTTCCGCCTCGTCGGCCTCCACGGTGTCTGCGTCCCGGGCGCGACGACGGCCCAGCAAGGCGCTCACCAGGATCACCAGGCCGATGGCGACGACCTTGGCGGCCTGGTAGGAGCCGATCGCCAGATCCTCCGAGGTGAAAGGCAGCCAACCGAGCCCCATCGCGGAAGCGAGGCCGGCCCACGCCGCCGCGAGGACCCCGAGGACGATCAGTACGACAGCCCCCCGCGGCCCGAGGCCCGCCCACCAGGGCCCCGGGACGTAGTCGCCCTCGCTGTTCCGCTCAACGTCCTTGTCGGTCATGACCTGTTCTCCTGTGAATGCGGTGGCGATCACGGAGGAAGACGTGGGTTCCGACACGCGGGTTGCCGGGCTCTCCACGCCTCCTGCTGGGCGACGCAGCAGGTGCCGCCTCCTGTCGTAGGGAGGTCTTTCGCCATTCCAGCTGACCTGCCGGCTCCCGCAGTGTGATGATCGAACCCGTGATCAGCGAGGTGACTGGACCGGCCGGGCGCACTACATGGATTCGGATAGCGGCGGCAGCGCTCCCGCTGTACCTGACAATGATCGCTGCCTCGGCCGGCGCCCTGGTCGACACCGCGCTGCTGGGCAACCACGCCACCGCCGCGCTCGCGGCCTTCGCCGTCACCATGGCCGTGTTCAGCCCCGCTACAGCCACGGTGGCGGGCGCGCTGCGGGGCGTGATGCCGTTCGTCACGCCCCGCAAGGAGGATCCTGACCGTCTCCTGCCCGTGGTGCACAGCGGGATGTGGCTCGCGATCACCGTGGGTGGCATCGCCGCGGCAGCAGTCGCGTCAGTACCTCTGATCGGCCAAGTGACCGGGGTTCCCCGTGCCACTCTCGACCAGCTGGGGATCTTTCCCTTCCTGCTGGCCGGCAGCGTGCTCGCCATCGCGGTCAGCTCGTCGGCCACGTCCGTCCTGATCGCACTCGGCCACTCAAAGCTGGTGATGCGGGCCGGACTGCTCGGCACCGCCGCGTCCGCCACGCTGTCCGTCCTCCTCGTAGGTGGTCCGGGCCCGGTGCCGAGTTACGGCCTGACCGGGGCAGGCGTCGCCATGCTCGCCTCCAGCGTGATCAGCGCCTCTGTCAACCAGGTGACCCTCCGCCGCTCCACCGTGCTGACCGGCCGCTCCCTGCGTCCGGGCAGGCCGGATGTGAAGCACGTCTGGAAGTTGGGTGCCGTGGGGATTCCGCTCGCCGGCACTGTGCTCGTCAAGTTCGCCGTCCTGGGCGTACTGACCTTCGCCGCGGCCCGGATCGGGACGGACAGCGCCGCGGTGCACAGCGTCGGGATCTCGCTGGTGAACCTCATCTTCACGGCCGCGGTGGCGGTCGGCCAGGCCACCATCCCACTGATCTCCGACTACGCGGAGGAGCACGACAGCGCGAACATCCGTCGCAGCGTTCGGGCAGGAACGTGGCTGGCACTGGCCGTTGTGGGATTCATCGCGACAGCGGTGATCGTGCTCAGTCCCTGGGTCGTTCCGCTGTTCACCAAGGATGCCGACGTGCGGCCGCAGATCAGGGAGCTTCTGCCGCTGGTGCTCGCCGTGGTCGTCACCGATGCTCTGCAGGCGGTCGTCGGGTTCGGCCTCATCGGCCTCAAACGCACGATGCCGAGTTTCGTGTCGACCGCCCTCTGCTACGGAGGCCTGGCCGCTGTCGCCGCTCCGGTCACCACAGCCGGGGGCCTCGCCGCCCTGTGGACAGCTCTCGCCCTTGCCAACTTCCTCCAGGCAGTCGGCAAGGCGTACTCCTTCCACCGACACAGCACATTCACCGACAACCGCGAACACGCAGCAGCCATCACATGAGAGACACCGGCCTGCGCTGCGCTCAGTCCTTGCCGGACCAACTGGTTCAACGACGGCATCCCGCCGGCACGGGTGGCCGAGTGGGCGGGCAACAGCGTCCCCGTGCTGCTGGCCATCTACGCCCGGTTCATCTCCGGGCAGCTCCAGGACCTCAATCAGCGGATCTTGGGGCACGGTGATCTCCCCGAGCTGCCTGAAACCACCTGAGCGCCTCGGAGAAACTTCGCCGCGTATTCACCGCAGCCACCCGCAGAAACCCGGTGGCAGCCGGACAGCGCCGGACCCTTCCCGCGACCACCAGGGGCGGTCCGGCGCTCTTCTGCATGCGGCTACACCGGCCCTGACCAGCAAAAAGCCCTCCCAAGAGGGAGGGCGGAGACTTGCGCCCCCGGCAGGACTCGAACCTGCGGCCAAGTGCTTAGAAGGCACCTGCTCTATCCACTGAGCTACGGGGGCTTGGTGCGGGACAAGGATAAAGCTCCCCGTTCCTTGGCCCGGTCGCTTCGCCTCCGTGGCTCGATGTGGAGGTTCGGTGAAGCGGTCCTGATAATCGCAGGCGGGTACGAATCGTGCACCGCTTTTGGCGTCCGACGCACCGGGTGTTGTGCACTCGTTATGCCTCAGCTGCGCCCGTGTCCCGGTCGCCCCTTCCGCCCGTTCTGTCCTGTCGGCGCGCAGACATGTCTATATGCTTCAGAATTCCCCTAAAATTGGGCATTCTTCGCATGTGGTGACCTTGGACGTACGGCCTCAGTTGCTCGACACACTCTCCGCGCTGCGCGACCGTGTCGCCGCCGCACGCTTTCCGCTTCCGCTCGCGGGGGCCCCACGCGCGCGTGCCAACCGCGACGAACTGCTCGCCCAGCTCGACGACTACCTGGTACCCCGGCTCCGCTCGCCCGAGGCCCCGCTGCTGGCCGTCGTGGGCGGCTCCACCGGCGCGGGGAAGTCGACCCTCGTGAACTCCCTGGTGGGACGGCGGGTCAGCGAGGCGGGCGTGCTCCGCCCGACGACCCGGACACCGGTGCTCGTCTGCCATCCGGAGGACCATCACTGGTTCAGCGGCATGCGCGTGCTCCCCGACCTCACCCGCGTCTGGGTGCCCCACCCCGAGCCCGGCGACGATCTCCTGCTCCCCGGCGAGGACCCCGCGCGCGTACTGCGCATCGAGACCGCCGACAGCCTCCCGCGCGGGCTCGCCCTGCTCGACGCCCCCGACATCGACTCCCTGGTCGCCGACAACCGCGTCCTCGCCGCCGAGCTGATCTGCGCCGCCGACATCTGGGTCATGGTCACCACGGCAGCCCGCTACGCCGACGCCGTCCCCTGGCACCTGCTGCGCACCGCCAAGGAGTACAAGGCCACCCTGGTCACCGTCATGGACCGGGTGCCCCACCAGGTCGTCTCCGAGGTCTCCCGCCAGTACGCCGCCCTGCTCACCAAGGCCGGACTCGGCGACGTACCCCGGTTCACCGTGCCCGAGCTGCCCGAGTCCGCCTGGGGCGGCGGCCTGCTGCCCGCGACCGCCGTGGCACCCCTGCGCACCTGGCTCGTCCACCACGCCCAGGACCCCGCGGCCCGCCAGCACGTCATGGCCAGTACCGCGTACGGCGTGCTCGACTCGCTGAAGTCGCGCATGCCCGAGCTGGCCAGCGCGGCCGCCGCCCAGTACGCGGCCGCCCTCCGGCTCACCTCCGCCGTCGACGGCGCCTACGACAGCGAGCACGCGCGCGTGCGCGGCCGGCTGCAGTCCGGGGCCGTGCTCGCCGGGGACGCCCTCAAACGCTGGCGCGCCTACCCGCTGGACTGCACCGCCGGCGAGCTGCTCGACGCCCTCGTGGAGAGCCTGGCCGCGCTGCTGCTGTGCGCCGTCACCGCGGCCGACGAGCGGATCGACGAGGCCTGGCGGCGCGAGCCCGCGGCCGGCGCCCCGGAGCTCGTCGAGCGGGACCCGTCCCTGGAGAGCGCCGAGCACCGCATCGGGCTCGCGGTACGGCGCTGGCGGCGCGAACTGGAGGAACACGCCGAGGACGAGGTACGGGAGCTCGAACGCGGCGCCGCACCCGACCCCGAGTCCGTCGCCGCCCTCGTCGCCACCGTGCTGCTGGGCGGGCGCCGGGCCCGCACCGCGGGCGAGCGGCTCGCCGAGCGGCTCGGCGCACGTGGCGCGCTGCGGCTGCGTGAGCGCGCGGGGCGCCTGCTGAACGAGCACGTCGAGCGCGTCCTGCACACCGAACGCGAACGCCGCCTCGCCCCGCTCGACGCCCTCGACGTCCACCCCGAGCCCCAGGCCGAACTCATCGCCGCGCTGTCCGTACTGCAGAAGGAGAGGTGACCGGTGACCGCCGTCACTGACCAGGACTACACGGATCGCGCGGATCAGATGGAGCGCACGGATCGCAGGGATCGCGGGGATCACACGGACGACACGGGCTACATGGATCACTTGGGTGCGGAGCACATGAACGACTCGGGGCACACGAACCACTTGGGTCACTTGGAGCGCATGGGCCACTTGGGTCACTTGGGCGACGTGAGGCAGATGAAACCGGACGAGCATGTTTCCGAGCACGTGGACGACCGCGGGGGAGCGGATTCCGGCCCTGGGAGCGGGGGGAGCGCCAGGGAGGACGGTTCCGGCGAGGAGGGGGCGCAGGCTCGTACGGAGGCCCGTACGGAAGTCCGTACGGAGGCCGGGGCCGATGCCGACGACAAGGGTCCGGACGCGGGTGAGGGCGAGGGCGCGGGCGAAAGGATGAGCGAGGGGCTGCACGCGCGCGTGGCCGACGGGCCCGTGGTCCCGGCGGATCCCGTGAGCCAGGCGGATGCCGTGAACCAGGCGTCCTCGGCATCCCCGGCGGCCCCAGTGGACGCGGCGGACTCCCCTGCCCCAGCGGAACCCGCCGTCAGAGAACGGCACGCGCGCGTGGCGAACCCCGGCACCGGCGACGACCCGCACCCCCATCCCAAGAACGACGGAACGGCTCACCCCAGGAACGACGGAACGGTCGGCCGGGCCCCGGACGCGGGCCACGATTCCGAACGCGATTCCGAGTCCGACACCGAGTCCGGCTCCGAGTCCGAGTCCGGTGAGGCCTGGGACGACGGTCTCATCGCCCGCCGGGTGACCGAGAGCAACGCCGCCGCCCTCGCCGTCGAGCGCGCCGCCGTCCTCGACACCCCGGCCCGCGCCGGTTCGGGCGGCGGTGGCGTGGAGCCGCTCGCGTACGACGGCCCCCTGCGCTCCCGCCTGGACGCCCTGCGTGAACTCGTCGGGGTGTCCCGCGCCCGGCTGGACAGCCGTACCCTCGCCGAGGCGAGCCAGGTCCTGGACGAGGCGGCCGCGCGGCGCAAGCTCTCCGGGCAGCACACCGTCGTCGCCATCGCGGGTGCCTCCGGCAGCGGCAAGTCGCAGCTGTTCAACGCCCTTGCCGGCGTCGCCATTTCGGAGACCGGGCTGCGCCGTCCGACCACCGCGTCGCCGATCGTGTGCAGCTGGAGCGACGGCGCCGCGACCCTCATCGACCGGCTCGGTATCCCGGGCCGGCTGCGCCGCCGCCCCCTGCAGAGCGCGGAGGCCGAGGCACAGCTGCGCGGACTGGTCCTGGTCGACCTCCCCGACCACGACTCGGCGGCCGTACAGCACCGCGAACAGGTCGACCGGATCCTGAAACTGGTCGACGCGGTCATCTGGGTGGTCGACCCGGAGAAGTACGCCGACGCCGTCCTGCACGAGCGCTATCTGCGGCCCATGGCCGGTCACGCCGAGGTCATGTTCGTCGTCCTCAACCAGATCGACCGGCTGCCCGGGGAGGCCGCCGACCAGGTCATGGACGATCTGCGGCGGCTGCTGGACGAGGACGGCATCGCGCTCGGCGAACACGGCGAACCGGGCGCCACCGTGCTCTCCCTGTCCGCCCTCACCGGCAAGGGCATCGCCGAATTCCGCGAGGTGCTCGGTCGGTTCGTGACGGAGCGCGGCGCGCCGGCCCGCCGGGTCGCGGCCGACGTGGACTCCGCCGCGGCCGGACTGCGACACGTGTACGCCACCGGGCGGCGCTCCGGCCTCACCGAGGAGGCGCGGGAGGAGTTCTCCGCCCGGCTCGCGGCCGCGGTCGGCGCCACCGCGGCCGGCGAGGCCGCCGAGCGCGCCTGGCTGCGCAACGCCAACCGTGCCTGCGGCACGCCCTGGCTGCGGCTGTGGCGCTGGTTCCAGGACCGTGGCGGACCGCCCACGGGCCGCCTGCCGTCGCGCACCCAGGCCGACGAGGAGGCCACGGCACGCCAGCGCGTGGAACAGGCGGTCCGCACGGTGTCCGACAAGGCCTCGGCGGGCCTGCCCGCGCCTTGGGCGCAGGCGGTGCGCGAGGCGGCCGTACGAGGCTCCCAGGGGCTGTCCGAGGCGCTGGACGAGCTGGCGACGGGGGCGGCCGGAGTGCCGTCGGGCCGGCCGCCCCGGCCCGGGTGGTGGCCGGTGGCCGTGCTGGTCCAGGCGGCGATGACGCTGCTCCAGATCGTCGGCGGCCTGTGGCTGGTGGGCCAGATCGCCGGTGTCATGGCGCCCAACCTGGGCGTGCCGGTGCTGCTGATGCTGTGCGGGATCGTCGGCGGGCCGCTGCTGGAGTGGGGCTGCCGGATGGCGGCGCGGGGGCCGGCGAAGAGATACGGCCTGGAGGCGGAGAGACGGCTGCGGGAGGCCGCCTCGAGCTGCGGCCGGGCCCGGGTGCTCGACCCGGTGGCGGCGGAGCTGCTGCGGTACCGGGAGGTGCGGGAGCAGTACGGGAAGGTGGTGCGGGCCGGGGCCGGCGCCGGCGCGAGGTGAGGGCGCCGAGGGGTGGCGGCGCCGACGGGTTGGCAGTGCCGACGGCGCCGCTGGGCCGACGATGCGCATGGGTGACGTTGCCGATGGCGTGACGGTGGCGATGGCGATGGCGTGACGGTGCGATGGGGTGACGTCGCCATGGTCACGGGGTGGGTGACCCGGGGGGTGAGTGATGGGGGCTGTCACGGGGGTGGGTGAGGCGGGCCGTCACGGGGTGGATGAGGGGCGGCGCGCAGGGGATCCCTCGTGCGGGTGACGGGGATTTCCACAGGTGGGCGGCTGTCCACAGTGCTCGGCGGGCTCGGCCCGGGCGGGGGCAGTCTGGTTCCAGGCAGCCGTACGGGAGGGGCCCGTACGCGAGTCCGCCCGGCCGGACGGGGCCGGGCGAGGGAGGGGTTCCGCGATGAACGAGACCGTGGTCTGTGTGGTGGGCAACGTGGCGACGCGGCCGGTGTACATGGAACTGGCGGCGGGTCCGTCGGCCCGGTTCCGGCTGGCGGTGACCGCGCGCTACTGGGACCGGGAGAGGAACGTCTGGAAGGACGGGCACACCAACTTCTTCACCGTGTGGGCCAACCGCCAGCTCGCCACCAACGTGGTGGCGTCGGTGGACGTGGGGCAACCGGTCGTCGTCCAGGGCCGGCTGAAGGTGCGCACAGAGACGCGCGAGGGGCAGAACAGGGCGTCGGCCGACATCGACGCCGTGGCGATCGGACACGACCTGTCACGCGGCACCGCGGCCTTCGTCCGCTCGGCCAGGCCCGATTCCGCACCGGCGGCGACGCGCCCGGAGCCCGCCTGGGAGACACCGCAGCCGTCCGACCCCCCGGTCACCGATCCGGCCCAACAGCACCCGGAACCAGCGATGGTGACGTGACATCAGCGGGGGACAACGACGACATCCACCGGTGGATTTGTCGATAACGCATGCTCACTCGCCGTGCCCGCGATAACGATTGCGGATCGGATCGGCCGTGTGACGATCTGACCGGCAAGTGAGGTCCTGCTGATCCATAAGATGCCGAGCGTGCCCCTTGGGGCCGCCGATTCTGCTGGTGGGACCGTTCCCCACGGCCAACGGGTCCTGCTCGAAGGGGAATTCTGTGCTTGTTGCGTTCTCTGGGTTCACCCGGTCCGCCGTGGCCGCCCGCGCCGGCGCCGTGGCCTTGGTCTCCGGTCTGGCGGCAGCGAGCGTGCTGTCCGGTGCCGGTACGGCCCTGGCCGACGGCACCCCGCAGACCCAGGGCGGGGCGACGGCCACCATCAACGGCCTCAAGGTCTACGGCCAGGCCGTGATCCACGAGAACGGCGCCGACCTGCCGGTGTCGGCGGGCCTGTTCGAGATGTCCGTGGACGGCGGCGGCACCCTGCAGACGTACTGCGTCGACCTCCACAACCCGACCCAGCGCGACGCGAGATACCAGGAGACCTCCTGGAGCGGCACCTCGCTGGGCGGCAACAAGGACGCAGGCCGGATCCGCTGGATCCTGCAGAACTCCTACCCCCAGGTCAACGACCTCGCCGCGCTCGCCCGGCAGGCGGGCGCGAGCGGCCTGACCGAGCAGGACGCGGCGGCCGGCACCCAGGTGGCCATCTGGCGCTACTCGGACCGCGCGAAGGTCGACGCCGTGGACCCGCAGGCCGAGAAGCTCGCCGACTACCTGGAGAGGAGCGCCCGCGACGTCGCCGAGCCGCAGGCCTCGCTGACCCTGGACCCGTCCGCGGTCTCCGGCCGCCCGGGCGATCTGCTGGGGCCGGTGACCGTGCACACCAACGCGCGCGGCGTGACGGTGACCCCGCCGGCGGACGCGGCCACCAGCGGGGTGCGGATCATCGACAAGACCGGGAAGGTCATGACCTCGGCGAAGGACGGCAGCCGGCTGTACTTCGACATCCCCGAGGACGCGACGGACGGCTCGGCCCAGTTGACCGTGCAGGCCTCCACGACCGTGCCGGTGGGCCGTGCCTTCGCCTCCGAGTCCCGCAGCCAGACCCAGATCCTGGCCGGCTCCAGCGAGTCCACGGTCTCCGCGACCGCGAGCGCCACCTGGGCCGCCGAGGGCGCGATACCGGCCGTCTCCGCCCGGACCGACTGCGCCAAGGGCGGCGTGGACGTCACCGCGGTCAACAAGGGCGACCGGCCCTTCACCTTCGAGCTGATGGGCGCCGAGCACACCGTGCCCGCCGGGGCCACCCGCACGGTCACGGTCCCGCTCCAGGAGGACCACCCCTACGACTTCACGATCACCGGCCCGAACGGCTTCAACCGCCGCTTCACCGGCGTCCTCGACTGCAAGACCCAGGGCACCGTCACCACGAAGACCACCCAGACCCTCAGCGAGCCCACCCCGCTCACGGTGCCCGGCACCACCGACAACGACCTCGCCGCCACCGGCGGCTCCGCTATCACTCCGCTGATCGCGGGCGTGGCCATCGGTCTCGTGGTGATCGGCGGCGCGGCCCTGGTCATCCTCCGCAACCGCGAAACCGAGCAGACCGACTGACCTCCGCCCCTGCCGGCATCGCCGTAGCCTGATGCGCGCATCCACCTGCGGGCACAACGGGTGACCCGTTCGGCGTGGAACGCACTGTGGACTGCCACAGGACGTTCCACTGGGACGTGTGATCAGGCTTGATACGGCGCTCGCGGGCCTCGGCGGAGCCCTTGGCGGAGGTTTCCTCGGAGCCGCGTCCCATTACACGTTCAGGACGCTGAGACAGCGGCACAAGGACGAGGAATCAGGCCTCCAAGCTCAGCGACAAGCCGTCCGCAAGCAGTACAAGCGTGTGTGCGCGGCAAGGGACTGGGTGGCCGGGCTACCGCAGCTGATCAACTCGTCGGACTCACCCGAGCATCGGCGGCAGATCCAGCAGGAAGCGCTGCGGCACAGCGATGAGTGCCACACCACCTGGGACATCGCCCGGAACGACATCGACAGCGACGAGGTCCGCTCGGCCATGGCCGACCTCGACCAGGAAGTCGTCACCGTCCTGGGCCAGGTCGCAAAGGGAGACCTCGCCCCGGACCTGAACCTGCTCCAGCAGACTCTCAACGACCTGACAGCTGCCGCGCACCACCGACTCACCATCGATCTGCGCCCACGGCCGGCTGCTGCCGAGTGATCGGCCGTGGGCCGTCCCAGGGCCGCCCAGGGCCGCGCCTGGGACGGCCGAGATTCCCGGCGTCGACCGACGGTGATCGACTGGGGTGGACGAGCTGCGGCCACCGGTAGTGAAAGCCCAGGTCAGCGGCGACCGGCCATACGGGTTTCCGTCCAGGGCTGGCCGTCAGGCAAGATGGGGTGTATCTGCCCACTGCCAGATTTCAAGCTGCCGGACGGTTTCTCTTGGCTGAGTTCATTTACACCATGCGCAAGGCGCGCAAAGCGCACGGCGACAAGGTGATCCTCGACGACGTCACCCTGAGCTTCCTGCCGGGCGCGAAGATCGGCGTCGTCGGTCCGAACGGTGCCGGTAAGTCGACCGTCCTGCAGATCATGGCGGGACTGCAGCAGCCGTCGAACGGTGACGCCTTCCTGTCGCCCGGCTACAGCGTGGGCATCCTGCTCCAGGAGCCCCCGCTGAACGAGGAGAAGACCGTCCTGGAGAACGTCCAGGAGGGTGTCGCCGAGATCAAGGGCAAGCTCGACCGGTTCAACGAGATCGCCGAGCTGATGGCGACCGACTACTCCGACGCGCTGCTCGACGAGATGGGCAAGCTGCAGGAGGAGCTGGACCACGCCAACGCGTGGGACCTGGACGCCCAGCTGGAGCAGGCCATGGACGCGCTCGGGTGCCCCCCGGGCGACTGGCCGGTCACCAACCTCTCCGGTGGTGAGAAGCGCCGCGTCGCGCTCTGCAAGCTCCTCCTCGAGCAGCCCGACCTGCTGCTCCTCGACGAGCCCACCAACCACCTCGACGCCGAGTCGGTGAACTGGCTGGAGCAGCACCTGGCCAAGTATCCGGGCACCGTCGTCGCCATCACCCACGACCGGTACTTCCTGGACAACGTGGCCGAGTGGATCCTCGAGCTGGACCGCGGCCGCGCGTACCCGTACGAGGGCAACTACTCCACGTACCTGGAGACCAAGGCCACCCGTCTGAAGGTCGAGGGCCAGAAGGACGCCAAGCGGCAGAAGCGGCTCAAGGAAGAGCTGGAGTGGGTGCGGTCGAACGCCAAGGGGCGTCAGGCCAAGTCCAAGGCCCGCCTCGCCCGCTACGAGGAGATGGCCGCCGAGGCGGAGAAGATGCGGAAGCTGGACTTCGAGGAGATCCAGATTCCGCCGGGCCCGCGGCTCGGCAACATCGTGGTCGAGGTCAATGACCTGCACAAGGGCTTCGGGGAGAAGATCCTCGTCGACGGGCTGAGCTTCACGCTGCCGCGCAACGGCATCGTGGGTGTCATCGGCCCGAACGGCGCCGGCAAGACCACGCTGTTCAAGATGATCCAGGGCCTGGAGACCCCGGACGCCGGTGACATCAAGGTCGGCGAGACCGTCAAGATCTCCTACGTCGACCAGAGCCGCGCCAACATCGACCCGAAGAAGACGCTCTGGGAGGTCGTGTCCGACGGACTCGACTACATCAACGTCGGCCAGGTCGAGATGCCGAGCCGGGCGTACGTGTCCGCCTTCGGCTTCAAGGGCCCGGACCAGCAGAAGCCGGCCGGTGTGCTCTCCGGTGGTGAGCGCAACCGCCTCAACCTGGCGCTGACCCTCAAGCAGGGCGGCAACCTGCTGCTCCTCGACGAGCCCACCAACGACCTCGACGTCGAGACCCTGTCCTCGCTGGAGAACGCGCTGCTGGACTTCCCCGGCTGCGCCGTGGTCGTCTCCCACGACCGCTGGTTCCTCGACCGCGTCGCCACGCACATCCTCGCCTACGAGGGCGAGTCCAAGTGGTTCTGGTTCGAGGGCAACTTCGAGTCGTACGAGAAGAACAAGATCGAGCGGCTCGGCCCGGACGCCGCGCGTCCGCACCGCGCCACCTACAAGAAGCTGACCCGGGGCTGATCGATCTTGCGCCACATCTACCGCTGCCCCCTGCGCTGGTCCGACATGGACGCGTACGGCCATGTCAACAACGCGGTCTTCATCCGCTACCTGGAGGAAGCCCGGATCAACTTCCTGTTCCGCCCGGACAAGGAGTTCAAGCAGGGGTCCGTGGTGGCGCGCCACGAGATCGACTACAAGCGCCAGCTCGTGCACCGGCACCACCCGGTGGACATCGAGCTGTGGGTCACCGAGATCAAGGCCGCGTCCTTCACCATCACCTACGAGGTGAAGGACGACGACCTGATCTACGTACGGGCCTCGACGGTCGTCGTGCCGTTCGACTTCGAGGCCCAGCGGCCGCGCCGGCTCACCCAGGAGGAGCGGGAGTTCCTCCAGGAGTACACGGACGCGGCCGACGAGGAGGCCGTCGCCGCATGACGGTGCTGCACCTGGCCGACGAGACGGAGGCGGCCGACCTCGCCGCCTTCCTCTCCCGGCTGCTCCACTACGACCGTGGAGCCGCGGTGCGCCTGCAGGCGGCCGGGACCGCGCTCGCCGTCTTCGGCCGGCCCCCGTCCTTCGAGGTGCTGGCGGTCCGCACGGTGCGGCTGGGGAAGCCGTACGAGGACGGCCTGGACGTCACGCTCGACGTGACCGTCTCCGCCGGTGAGTTCCTGGAGTCCGTGGACGAGCGTGCGGCCACCGCCGCCGTCCCGGCCGCGGTCACCGGGCCCCCGTGGGCCGGGGTGCTGCCCCCGCGCGGCGGCTGGCGAGCCGAGCCAGGGCTGCCGGCACCGGACGCGCTGCGCACGACCGTCGCCCGGTCCGTCGCCGAATTCCGCTCCCGTAGCGAGGAGTTGGCGCCGGAGCAGCGCACCCGCGCGGAACTGGACCGGATAGGGCGGGACATCTGGTCCCGCGAGATCGGCGCGACCGCGCTCCCGCTGCGGGCCGTGCACGCGGCACAGTCCCTGGGCTTCCTGCGGCCGGGCACCGGCGCGCAGGACACCGCGCTGTTCTCCTCGGGCGCCTGGCTCCGGCTGCGCACCCCGTACGGCTCTGTCGCCGTCCGCCGAGGGGGCCTCGGCCCACTCGGCGTCAGCGTGCGCTGAACCCCCGCCGAATCCCCGACGTCCCCATCGCCCCCGACACCCCCGTCGCCCCCGTCACTCCGGGGTGTTCACCATCGACTGGGCCGCGTACGTCAGGTAGTTCCACAGCGTCCGCTCGTGCTCCTCGGACAGCCCCAGCTCGTCGACGGCCACCCGCATGTGCCTGAGCCATGCGTCGTGCGCGGCCTGGTCCACCGTGAACGGGGCGTGCCGCATCCGCAGCCGGGGATGGCCGCGGTTCTCGCTGTACGTGGTCGGGCCGCCCCAGTACTGCATGAGGAACAGGGCCAGCCGCTCCTCGGCGGGGCCCAGGTCCTCCTCCGGGTACATCGGCCGCAGGAGTGGATCCTCGGCGACCCCCTCGTAGAAACGGTGGACGAGCCGGCGGAAGGTGTCCTCCCCGCCGACCTGCTCGTAGAAGGTCTGCTCCTGAAGCGTGCCGCGCCGAATCTCTCTCACCCCTCCATGGTCTCAGACGGGGTGACCAGGACCCGAGGCGTAGGTCCAGGACGAGAATTCCCCCCTACTGTGTGGATATGGGCGCCTACGACACCGAGATCACCGCACTCGCCGCCGCGCGGCGGGCCGCGCTGGTGCGGGAGATCGACGCCGAAGGCGTCTGGGACGCGGACCCGGTGTGGCGGGAGGTGTTCGCCGAGGTGCCCCGGCACCTGTTCGTGCCGTACTACTACGTAGGGACCAGGGGCGGTTACGAGCGCCGCTGGCGCGAGAGCCCCCACCCGGAGGCCCGCGAGCGCTGGCTGCGCGGCGCCTACACCGACACCCCGCTCGCCACCCGGCTGCGCGACGGCGAGCTGCTCTCCTCCAGCAGCCAGCCCTCGCTGATGGCGCGGATGCTGGTCGCGCTGGGAGTGGAGGAGGGCGACCGGGTGCTGGAGGTGGGCGCCGGGACCGGCTACAACGCGGCGCTGCTCGCCCACCGGCTCGGCGACGACGGCCTCGTCACCACGATCGACCTGGAACCGGAGATCACCGAGTCCGCCCGGCAGCACCTGGCCGCCGCCGGGTACCACCCGACGGTCGTCACCGGGGACGGAGCGCGTGGGGTGCCCGAACGTGCCCCGTTCGACCGGATCATCGCCACCTGCGCGCTGCCCACGGTGCCGCGCGCCTGGCTCGCCCAGTGCCGCCCCGGCGGCCGCATCGTGACCCCGCTGGCCACCGGGCTGCTCGCCCTCACCGTCCGGGACACCGGGCACGCCGAGGGCCGCTTCCTGCCCGGCCCCGCCTACTTCGTGCCCCTGCGCGGCCGGCCCCGGCCGTATTCCCGGGCGGTGTCCCTGGGCGGGCTGCCGAGCCGGGCCCGCGAGCAGGAGCCGTTCCGCTTCCTGCTGGGCCTGACCCGGGGCATCCCCGATCCGCGGGAGGCGTACGCGCTGTGGGAGCGGGAGGGCATGCCGGACCGCGAACGGTACGGCGTCACGGTCAGCGGCGAGCAGGCCTGGGCGTGGCTCGACGCCCCGGAGGGACCGTACGCCTGGCCGCTGCCGTGACGCCCCGGCCCGCTCCGGAGCCTCGGTCCGGCCCCGTCAGCCTCTTCAGCCTCTTCAGCCCCGGCGGATCGTGATCGTCGTCCAGGCGCCGATGTGCACTCGGTCGCCGTCCTGCAGCGGCACCGGCACGAACGGCTGGATCGGCTCGTCCGAGCCGTTGACCGTCGTGCCGTTGGTCGAGTTCTGGTCGACGACCGCCCAGTTGCCGTCCGGCTGCTGGACCAGCACCGCGTGCTGGTGGGAGACGCCCGGGTCCTCCGGCGGCACCGACAGGTCGATGTCGGGGGTGTCGCCGGTGGAGTGCCGGCGGCGGCCGATGGTGACCTGGTTGCCGCTGAGGGTGCGCTGCTGCTCGGGGGAGTACGCGGGCAGGTTCAGGCCCGCGGCCTCGGGGCCCGAGCGCTGCATCATCGCCATGAAGTAGTCGCGGTCGGGGCCGATCGTCGCCGTCCACGTGACCGGTCCCTGCGGGGCTCCCGGGAAGCCGGGGCCGGGCGGGGCCTGGGTGGCACCGGGCTGCGGGTAGCCGTAGCCACCGCCCGGACCACCGGGGCCGCCGGAGGGGCCGGTGGACGACGGCGGGGAGATCACCCAGTCGTCGTCACCGCCGCCGAAGGACGGACCCCCGGCCGGCGGCCGGCCGGTCTCCTGCGGGAAGCCGGGCGGCGCGGACGGACCGGACTGGTGGAAGGCCCCCGGGGGGCCGCCGGCCGGACCACCGGGACCCATGGGCGAAGTCGGCCCGGGCGGCGGCGGAACCGGCCGTGAGGGGTCGCCGCCGAAGCCGGAGGGACCGGGACCACCGGGACCACCGGGGCCGCCGGGACCGGAGGGCTCACGACCGAACGGCGGCGGACCGGCCGGGCCACCGGGCCCACCCGGACCCTGCCCAGGCCCACCACCGAAACCGGACGGACCACCAGGACCACCAAGACCGCCAGGAGCACCGGGACCACCCGGACCGCCGGGACCCTGCCCAGGCCCGCCACCGAAAGCCGACGGAGGCCCGGCCGGAGGCTGGCCGCCACCGAAGCCGGACGGACCACCAGGACCACCCGGACCAGCAGGACCGCCATGACCGGCAGGGCCACCAGGGCCCCCGGGCGCACCAGGCCCACCGAATCCGCCAGGGCCCCCAGGCCCACCGGGACCGCCAGGCCCGGCAAACCCGCCCGGACCGCCCGGTCCGCCCGAGGTCGGCGGCGGGCCCGCGGGCCGGCGCTCGCCGGCGAACGGCGTCGGACCCGACGGCTCGCTGGTGAAGGACGGGATCGGCTCGGCGGGACGGTTCATCTGCGAGGGCCGCGAGCCCTGGTACTCGTACCCGTCACCGCCGCCGTACGTCGCGCTCGGCGGCTGGAAGCGGGGCTGGGGCTGGCGCGGGGCCGCCGGGGTGTACGAGGTGGCCGTGTTGGTCAGGAAGTTCCACCGGCACTCCTCGCAGAAGGGCGCGCCGCCCTCGCGGGGCGTACGGCACTGCGGGCACAGCTCCGGCTCCGGGCCGGGCCCCGCGGCCGGCGGGCGCGCGCCCTGCGGGGGCGGGAAGCCGTAGCCACCGCCGGCCGGGGGCGGCGGCGGAGGGGGCGGAGGTACGGCACCGGCCATGCGGTGACCGCAGACCTCGCACCAGTCGTCGGAACCCGACTGGTGTCCGTTCGGGCAGGTCGGCATGTCGGGGCTTCCCCTTCTCCGGATGTCCTTCTGTGTCCTGCTGGATCACTTCTTTACACGAACAGTCTTTGTGGACCGGGTTTCGAGAGTCATCTCGTCGGCCTCCGCGACCTTCGTCTTCAACCGCACAGTACCTGTCGCCGCGTCGACCACGTCCACCACCTTCGCAAGCAGTTTCGCAGTATCCGCGTTCCCGGAGGCGCTGGCGAGCTGAACAGCGCGCCCCAGTTTGGCCGTTGCTCCGTCGATATCACCCGCTTTGCGCAGATCGAGACCCTGCTGGATGGCCTGTGCGAGTTCGGCCTGCCCGGTGTAGTGGGCGACTTGGGGGTTGATCGAGGTCGAGGCCGCCATGTCGTCGGTCCACACGGCCCGTACCAGCCCCTGCGCCCCGAGATTCTGTACCGATCCGTCCGCCTGGGGCACGACCAAGGAGACGCGCGCGGCCAGCATCTCCTGGCCGAGCGAGGCGGCCGGGACCTCCACGCACAGGTGGTAGTCGCGGGACTCGTCGCCCCAGGAGCCGGTCGGATAGTCCCCGGCACGCGGTCCGGCCTCGGTCCGCCGGTCGGTCAACTCCTCGACGGAAGGCGCCACTTGCTTGACGAACCTGATGGTCGTGCCGACCGGTGTCCACACCCGCAGGGCGACGTCGGCGACCTCCTTGCCCATCGTCGTCTCCATCATCCGCGTGAAGTCGGCGGCCAGATGGGCCGGGTCGGCGACGATGTCGGCGGTGCCGAGCAGCGCGGAGGCGATGCCTGTGACTTCTTTCACTTCCCAGTCGGTGCCCACGCCCCGCGCGTCACAGGTGAACCGCCCGGCGCACTCGTCCAGCGCGGCCCGCAGCGCCTCCGGCGACTCGTGCTCGTTGCGTCCGTCGGTGAGCAGGATGCCGTGCCGGATGGCCACGTCCGCCGAGGACAGCAGCCGGTCGGCGAGCCGCAGCCAGGTGCCGATGGCCGTGCCGCCGCCCGCGGTGAGCCGGCGCAGCGCCTGCTTGGCCTGCTCGCGGGTGGCGGGGTCGGCGACCGCGAGCCGCCCGCCGCCCGGGTAGACCTCCTTCGCGACGTGCGTGCCGTCGATCACCGCGAAGTGCGTGCCGTCGCGCAGGGTGTCGATCGCGGCGGCCGTGGCGTCGCGGGCGTTGCGCATCTTGGTCGGCGGGTAGTCCATCGAGCCCGAACAGTCGACCATGATCGCCACCGCGGCGGACGGGCCGTTGCCCTGGGCGTACGTGTGCGGCGCTCCGCTGCCGATCGTGCCGCCGCCGGTCGCGGTCACCGTGACGATCGCGTTGACCTCACGCCCGCCCTCCGGCAGGAACTCGTTCTGGTAGACGTCCATCGCGAACTGCGGCACGTTCGACTTCGCCAGATTGGCCATGCTGGTTCACATCCCCCTAGGCACCCCGCTGACGCGAGGCGGTGCGTATGGACGGACCGGTCCCCTCCGGTCCGTGGCTGCTTCCCCGTGTGCGCCGTGCGGCCTCGGGCCGACCCTCGGCCTCAGGTCGACACTCGGCCTCAGGCCGATCCTGCCCCCTGGGACGGCGCCGGGAACGGCAGGACGGCCACTGTTACGTTGTCGTGGCCCCCGCCGTCAAGGGCGTGCCCGACCAGGACCCGGGCGCTGTGCAGGGGTCGCACGGCCGCGTCCGGCGGGACGACCTCGGCCATCTCCTCCGCCGTCTCCGCGTAGTTCCACAGGCCGTCGGTGCACACCAGCACCACACCGGGCCGGTCGGGCTTGAAGGAGGCGGTGTGCGGCTCCAGTTCGTAGGCGTCGGCGCCGAGCCAGCCGGTGATCGCGTGGGCGCGCTCGTCGGCGTAGGCCTCCGCCTCGTTCATCAGCCCGGCCGCGACCATCTGCGCGGCCCAGGAGTCGTCCTCGGTCAGCCGGGCCGGGGGTCCGGAGCGGTCGTCCGGCACCCAGTAGGCGCGGCTGTCGCCGACCCAGCCGACCACCAGCAGCCCGGAGGTGACGATCGAGCCGACGATGGTGCAGGCCGGGGCGTTCTGGTGCGGGGCGTGCTCGCGGGCCGCGTCGGGTTCCTCGGCGAGCGCGTTGACGGCCTGCGCGGCGGCGACGATCGCCTCGTGCATGGCCGTCTGCGGATGCGTGCCGCGCGGCAGGGCGGCCAGCAGGGTGTCACCGGCCGTCTGCGCGGCGGTCATCGAGGCCTCGTCGGGCCGGGTCGCCGAGGACACGCCGTCGCAGACGATCGCCAGGACGGCCGGCGAGCCGTCGGGCAGCGTGGTGTGGCCGACGGCGAAGGAGTCCTCGTTGCGGTGGTGGCGCAGCCCGCGGTCGCTGACGGCGGCGGCGGGGCCCGACTCCCGTTCCATGTGGTCGCGTTCGCGGGGCTGGGCGTGCCCGCAGTTCTCGCAGTAGCCGTCGTCGTCCACCCGGCCCGCCCGGCAGGCCACGCACACCTGCGTGGCACCGGCCGGAAAGGCGGAGCCCGCCGGAACAGCGGCACCGGCCAGGTTGGCCGGGTCGGTGGCGGCGGCGCGCGGGTCCGGGGCCTGCAGCGGGTACTCGTCGGGATCCGACGGCCGGTCGAAGCGCACGCCGGGCGCGGCCGGTTCCCCCGCGGACAGCGGCCCTCCGGCCGAGTCGGTGCCCGGCAGGTCCGACGGCAGATGCGGCGCGGCAGGGGAGCCGCCGGAACCCGGCTCGGGCGCGGGCCAGTCCACACCGTCCGCGGACACGCCGTCCGTGGACGCGGTGGAGCCGGACCCGCCGTCCGCGGACACGGCGGAGCCGGACATGGTGAGCGTCGGATGGTCCTGAGGCGGCGCGGGTACGACGGACAGGTCGTATCCGCACGCGCCGCAGAAGAGGTCACCCGACTCGAGCGGCTCCGCGCAGCTCGGGCACTTCGACAGTGCGGCCTGCTGGGGCATCTGCGACATCAACTACACCCACGTCCGGGGGCGGTAACGGTTGGCCCGTTCCACCAGTTCGATCCTCTCCTCGCCACCGGGCGCCAGCCGGGCCAGCGTGCGGTAGGCGCGCTCCAGGCCGAAGCGGAGACCCCGCTCGTCCAGACCGCTGCCGAGCAACACCCGTCCGCCGGCGGCGGGCTGGGTGGAGCCCTGGCCTCCGGAGAGTATCCAGTCCAGCGCGCAACCGAGCACTTCGGCGGACAACTGCTCGCGTCGCGCCGGATCCAGACCGTACGCCTGCAGCGCCTCGACCTGCCCGGCGGCGGCCGTCAGGTCGTCCAGGAACGGTACGTCACCCGCGTGCGCCGTGCGCTGTCTCAGCCGCGCCCGTACGGCCGCCACCCGGGCGGCGGTGTAGTGGATGGAGGACTCCGGCACCGACTCCAGGGTGCGCACGGCACCACCGCGGTCCCCGGCCGCGAGCTGCACCCGGGCCAGCCCGAAGGCGGCGCTGACGAAGCTCGGGTCGGTCGCCCACACCAGCCGGTCGTACTCGGCCGCGTTGTCCAGCTGCCCCAGCACCTCCGCGCACAGGCCGAGCGCCAGCTTGGGCGCGGCCTCGCCGGGGAAGGCGTCGTAGATCGCGTCGAAGGCGAGCGCGGCGTTCTCGAAGTCGCCGGTGACCAGGGCGGCCACGCCCCGGTACCACACCACCCGCCAGTCGTCCGGCCGCTCCTCGTCGAGCTTGGCCAGGGACATCAGCGCGGCCTGGTGGTCGCCGTTCTCCAGCCGGGCGCGGATCTGCCGCAGCCGGGTCTCGACCGTCTGTACGGGTGCCGCGTCCAGCGCGGCGATCAGCTCGGCCGGCGCGGAGGCCATCAGACCGGCCAGGAAACCGGCGTTGGGGTCGGCCGGGTCGACCAGGGGGACGGGTAGCGCGAGCGCGGCGGCGGCCGTGTCGACGGGCCTGACGAGGGCCGCCGGGACCGGGGCGCCGGCGAGGGCCGGGGTCTGCCGGGGGACGGCGGCCCGCCTGGCGCTCGCCTCGCGGGCCCCCAGGCGGGACACGTCCCCGTCCAGCGTGGGGAACAACTCCGTGTCCGTGACCCTGACCTCGGGACCGAACAGCGTCGACAGCGCCGGCCGTGCCTGCCCGGTCTGCAGCGAGACGACCTCGCGCAGCACACCGGTCAGCTGCTCGGACATCTCCTGCGCGGAGGCGAACCGGCGGGCCGGGTCGGGGTCGGTGGCGCGGACCAGGAGCCGGTAGAAGGACTCGTAGCGGCGGAAGACCTCGATGGTGTCCGGGTCGGGCAGGGAGTCCACGAAGACGTTCGTGTAGCCCTGGAAGTCGAAGGTCAGCACCGCCAGGGTGCGGCCCACCGTGTACAGGTCGCTGGCCACCGAGGGACCGACCTCGGCGACCTCGGGCGCCTGGTAGCCGACCGTGCCGTAGATCGCGGACTCGTCGTCGTCCAGGCGGCGCACGGCGCCCATGTCGATCAGCTTGAGCTGGTCCTCGGTCTGGATGGCGTTGTCGACCTTGAAGTCGCAGTACAGCAGGTTGCGGCTGTGCAGATGGCCGAGCGCCTCCAGGGCCTCGATGCCGTAGGCGCACGCCTGCTCCACGGGCAGCGGGTCGCGCCGGCCGTCCGGGGTGCGGCGGGCGTTGGCGATCTCCTTCAGCGACTTGCCGCCGACGTACTCCATGACGATGTAGCCGTCGAGGGAGCCGGTGCGCTGGTCGAGGTGCTCGACGAAGTTGTAGATCCGCACGATGTTGGCGTGCTCGATCTCCGCGAGGAAGCGCCGCTCGGAGATCGCCGCCGCCATCGCGTCCTGGTCGCCGGTGTCCAGCAGGCCCTTGAGCACCACCCACCGGTCGGAGACGGCCCGGTCCACGGCGAGGTAGATCCAGCCGAGGCCGCCGTGCGCGAGACAGCCCGCGACCTCGTACTGGCCGTGCACGATGTCCCCGGCCTTCAGCTTCGGCACGAACGAGTAGGGGTGCCCGCACTTGGTGCAGAACCCCTCCGTGCGGCCGGCCCGGTCGCCGCGGGAACGGCCCACCGGTGCCCCGCAGTCCGAACGCGAGCAGAACCGCTTCCGCTCGGGCACCTCCGGGTTCTCCAGCACCATCGCGCGCGGGTCGGGGCGCGGCACCTGTGGCACGGAGACCAGCCCGGCGCCCAGCCGCCCCCGGGTCGAGGTGCCGGAGGACGAACCGGAGCTGCGCACCGACACCGAACGGCCGGTGGACCGGCCCGACAGGGAGCGCGAGAGCCGCCCCGACACCGAGCGCCGGGACTTGGACGACTGGGAGGACGTGCGCGAGCTGCGGGCGCTGGAGCGTGAACTCCCGCTGTCGCCCGAGCCCCTGCCGCCGCCGACGGCTCCGGTGGGCTGCGAGCCGACCATCCCGCCGGCGGAGACGACGGGGGCCAGGCCGCAGGTGTCGCAGTACAGCTCACCGCCGCCGACGTCCTCGTACGCCCCCTCGCAGCCCGGTCGCTGACAGGCCTGCTGTGCCTGGCTCACGCGTGCTCCCCCTTCCGGTCCTCGGGCCCGGCCTGCCCGGGCACCCTGGGTGCGCCGAGCAGTTCGGCGGCCGCCTGCTGGTAGCGCAGGACGGCTTGTTCGGCGACCCGCAGGTCGCAGGGCGCGCTCCACAGCATGCGCCGGGCGGCGTCGTACCGCTCGACCAGCAGCGAGTCCTCGGCCAGCCCGTGCCGGGCGACCTTCGCCTTGTAGGCGTCGAGGCGTCCGCGCAGCTCGGCGCGGACCGCGAGCGGTGCGGTGACCGCGGTCAACGACTCGCGGGCGCGCAGCAGTTCGTCCTCCGCCCTCTGCTCAAGGGACTCCAGGAGCGGGGAGAGCCGGTGCCACTGCGCCTGCCGCCGGTACTCGGCCGCCGTCGCCAGCTGCTCCTGCAGCGCCGTCGGCGGACCGCTGACCACCGGCACCTCGGTCGCGGCGATCTTCGCCAGCACCTCGCCGCGCGCGGTGCGCGCCTCGGCGAGGGTGCGGTCCGCGCGGGACAGCACGTCCCGCAGCCGGATCAGCCGCGCCTCCGCGTCCTGCCGGACCGTCAGCACGGCGTCGATCTCCCGCCGGACGTCCTCCAGGGCGCGCGCCTCACGGTCGTACACCGTGGTGTCCGGCCGGCCGCCGCCGGGCGCCGAACTGCCCTCGGCGGGCACCCAGAAGGCGAGCGGGTCGGAGACGACGTCCTCGCGCAGCCGGGTCAGCGTGCGGGTGATGTGCTCCAGGTCGTCACCGGACGGGTGCTCGCCGGGGCGGACGCCGACGGAGTGGGCGAGCTTGCGGGTGCGCTGGAGTTCCGCGGCGAGTAAATCGATCCGGGCGGGCAGCGCGGACCAGACGGCGTCGGCGGCGACGACCATGTCCAGCGAGGACGCGTACAGCTCGTTCATCCGGTCGACCAGGGTGCCGAGCGAGAAGCTCTCGCTGAGCGTCGTCGCGCCGGGGACGGTGACGGACTCGCCGCGCAGCAGCTCCGTCAGCTCCACCAGGTCCTCGCGGCTGGACCAGCGGCGCCGGGCACGGATCTCCCGGGCCGCGCGCAGCGTGGCCGTGTAGGCGTCGAAGTACGCCCACAGCAGGGTGATCGACGCCTCCGTAGCCGTCCAGCGGTCCTTGGTGACGCCGGTCAGCTCGGCGCCTTCGAGGAGCCTGCGGCCCGCGTGGTCCTGCAGGGCCAGCAGCGAGGTCTCGATCGCCTCGTGCTCCTGGCCGAGCCGCGCCAGCGCACGGTCCACCTCGTCCCGGTCCATCACCGGCCCGGCGGGGTCCGTGACGCCCATCGATCACCTCTCGCTGCTGTGTGGTTGGCCTGGGTCGGACGGGTTCAGCTGGTGCGCAGGTACTGCGGCGCGGGCGGCCTGGACGGCCCCGCGTCCTTCCCCAGTGTGGCCGACAACCACTTGTCGTACGACGCCTGCCAGCCGCCGGCACGGTAGTCCACCAGGATGCGGTTGACCCGGCGTACCAGATCGAAGGCGTCCTTCTTCATCGCCACGCCGTAGTACTCGGTCGTGAACGCCTCGCCCTTGAGCTGGAGCGTCGGGTCCTGGGCGGCCTGGCTCGCGGCGAGCGCGCCGTCGGTGACGACCGCGTCGACCTCGCCGAGCTGGAGCCGGACCAGGCAGTCGAGCTGGTTGGGGACGGTGGTGGAGATGTCGGTGGAGGCGGGCAGCCGGCCCTGGTCCCGGTCCGCCTTCAGCTTGATGTAGGCGGTGGAACCGGACGCCGTGCAGATCCTCTTGTGCGCGAGCGAGTCGTTGTAGCCGCTGACGGTCGAGGACCTGGGCGCGAGCACCTGCTGGCCGGTCTTGAAGTAGGGGGCGGAGAACGCGACTTCGCCGAGCCGCTGGCAGGTGATGGTCATCGTGCGCACGACCATGTCGACCCGGCCGTCCTGGATGGCGGGGATGCGCTGGCTGGTCGGTATCGCCTTGAACTGCACCGCGTTCGCGTCGCCGAGGATGTCCTGGGCGATCTTGTGAACGAGGTCGATGTCGAAGCCCTCCAGCTCCGCGCCCGCGTTGTTCGGGTTGCGGTAGCCCCAGTGGTAGCTGTTCTGGTCGACGCCGACGACGAGCTTGCGCTTGTCACCCGTACGGGACTTGATGGCGTCGATCGTCGGGCCGTCCGCGCCGGACGGGGAGAGCGTCTGCTTCTGCGCCTCGGAGTCCTTGCAGGCGTCGGCGCGCGCCTGGCTGCCGTTGGCCAGGCCGGGGCCCGCCGTCGGTCCGTCGTCCTCGTGAGCCCCCTGGGTGCGCGGGAGCAGCAGGACGAACGCCAGTGCCAGCGCGCACAGCACCGCCATCACGCCGACTCCGCCCCAGCCCCGCAGGGAGGCCCGTGCACGTGCCGCGTACATCGTCCTGCCCCCTGTCACCGGTACTCCGAAAGCCTGCGGCCGATGCCGGCCACCGCGCCCGCCGCGCCGAGCACGGCGAGCACCGCGGCGCCGACGGGCAGGCCGGCCATGGCGTTGCGCCCGTCGGTCGCGGCCTGCTTGAACTGGGCCTGCTCGTGATCGATGGCGTGGCGCAGGTTGCTGTCGACGCTGTCGAAGCACTCGCCGGTCGCGCCCTTGGCGCCGATCACCTTGGCCAGCGCCTGCTGGTAGTTGCCGTTCTCGTCCTCGGTGCGGGCCGCGGTGTGCCGCTGCTTCCACACCGCCATGTTGCCCTCGGCGGCCGTGACCGGCTGGGTCCCGGCCTGGTCGTCGGCGAGCCGGCGGGCCTCGGCGAGGCCCTTGCCGAGGGCGCTGATGTCCTTGTCGAAGTCGTAGTAGTACGCGTCGTACGTCTGTCCGTCGACCGTGATGGTCTCGGCGCCGCGCGCCACCAGGCTCAGGTTCTCGTTGCCGCGCGCCTTCAGCGAGGCGATCCGGGCGTCGTGCAGCACGTTCAGCGAGCGGATGCCGTCGTCGTAGGAGCCGTTGAGGCCGGACCGGGCGACCATGTGCCCGACGACCAGCCACAGCAGGACGACCGTGGTGGCGGCGGTGGCGGCGACCAGGCCGTGGTTGAGGACGCGGTTGGTGCGGCGGTAGTCGCGGTGCTGGGCGAAGGCGAGACCGGCCAGCGCGACGACCCCGAGCGCGATCGCCGCCCACGGGTACGGCGTCGCGTCCCCGTAGTCGGCGTCCAGCCGCTGGTTCTCCTTCGTGTAGAGGTCCTCCGCCGCCGGGAGCATCTCCCGCTGCATCTTCTCGTTCGCGTACCGCAGATACGCGCCGCCGACCGGATAGCCCTGCCGGTTGTAGGTGCGGGCGCGCTCGATCAGGCCCTTGTACTCGGGCAGCAGCTTGTTCAGCTTGGTGATGGTCGCCTCGGAGGGCGAGCCCGGGTCCGCGTTGGCGGCGGCCGTGACCAGTCCCGCGGCGGCCGTACGGATGTCCTTCTCGTACCGGTCCCGCGACGCCGCGCTCTCCTGACCGCCCGCCAGGAACCCGCTGGAGGCGGCGGTGTTGGCGTCGGCCAGCGAGCGGTAGATGTCGGCGGCGCCCGAGCTGAGCGGCTGGCTGCTGTGCAGCACGTCGTCGGCGGCGGCCGCGCGCTCGCTGCTCTGCCACGCGGTGACCGCCCCGAACGCGACGACCAGCAGCGCCAGCACCGCGCCGATGATCCTGAGCCGCCCCGGCTCGGTGGTCGCGGCGGCCCGCACCCGCTCGGCGCCCTCGACGAAGGCGGTACGACGGGAGGCCGGGGCGGGGGCCTGCGGGCCGGGCTGGGGCGGCACCGTCGCCACGGTGGGCATGACGGACCCCGCCACCGGTGGCGCCGTGCTGCTCGTCGGCGGGTGTGTCACTTGACCTCCCCCATGGTCATCCTTCGCCGCCAAGTATCGCCGCCCGCACCGACATCCGCACCAGCCTTCACTGGATCTTGATCGGATCGCAGTGCACCCTACGGCGGAAAGCCGTTTTCCGCAGCGCCCTCGCGCATGAGGCGGCGCTCTCGCCCATGAATACGCCGGGGGAGGCCGGGCGGTTCCGGCCAGGGCCCGCGACCCCCCGGCGAGACCCGGAAGACAGGCCCTAGGCCTCCCAGTGGGCCCGCGCTCGTGCGTGTGCCTCCGCGCGCGCCCCGAGGTGGTCCAGGCCCAGCAGGGCCGCGCCCAGGACCGGGCTCGCGGTGACGACGTGGACGTCGGCCTTGGGGGCGCGGGTGGTGAGCAGGTCGCGGACGCCGGTGTCGAGCTGGGGGTGCCCGGCGGCGAGGACGCTGCCGCCGAGGAGGACCGGGGTGTGTTCGGCGAGGAGGTCGAGGCGGGTGAGGGCGACCGTGGCCATCGTGGCGACCTCCTCCGCCAGGCGGTCCACGATCGAGCGGGCGATCGCGTCCCCCCGCGCGGCCGTCTCGAAGAGCACGGGGGTCAGTTCGTGGCGGCGGGTGTGGTCGACGTGGTCCAGGTGCAGGGCCTCGATGAGGGCGTACATGGAGGGGAGGGCGAAGTGGGCGGGCAGGGTGCGGGCCAGGGCCGTCGGCTCGCCCCGGCCGTCCTCCGCGCGCGCCGCGTGCCACAGGGCCTCCTCGGCCAGGCCCCAGCCGCCGCCCCAGTCCCCGGAGATGCGGCCCAGGGCGGGGAAGCGGGCGGTGCGGCCGTCGGGGCGCATGCCGACGCAGTTGATGCCGGCACCGCACACCACGGCCACGCCCCGGGGCTCGGCCACACCCGCCCGCAGGATCGCGAAGGTGTCGTTGCGGACGTCCACCGAGGCGCCCCACGCGCGCGCGTGCAGCGCGGTCGCCAACTGCTCCTCCTCCACCGGCAGGTCGGCGTTGGCCAGGCAGGCGGAGACGTGCGAGACGGCGGGCAGGCCCGCTTCGGCCAGCGCCCGGGTGACCGGCTCGGCCAGCGCGTCCATCGCGGCCTCCACCCCCACCGCCGGCGGACGGAAGCCGCCGCCGCGGGCCGTGGCCAGGACCTCGCCCTCGGCGGTGACCACGGCCACGTCGGTCTTGCTGTTGCCCGCGTCGATGGCGAGCACGCTCGCCTTGTCAGGTGCGGTCAGGCCCACGCCAGGTGCTCCCGGTTGTGCGCGATCAGTCGGTCGGTGAGGGCGTCGGCGTACTCGTACTGGCCGATCAGCGGATGGGCCAGCAGCGCCCTGAAGACGCGGTCCCGGCCGCCGCGCAGCGCCGCCTCCAGGGCCAGGTCCTCGTACGCCGTCACGTTGGCGATCAGGCCCGCGTACAGCGGGTCCAGGTCCGGCACCGGCAGCGGCACGGGACCCGTGTGCCCGACCGCCGCCTGCACCTCGATCACCGCGTCGTCGGGCAGGAAGGGCAGGGTGCCCCGGTTGAGCGTGTTCACCACCTGGCACGGGCTTCCGGAGCCGCCCAGCAGGGCCGCCGCCAGGTCCACCGCCGCCTCCGAGTAGAAGGCGCCGCCCCGCTTGGCGAGCAGCGCCGGCTTCTCGTCCAGGGACGGGTCGCCGTACATCGTCAGCAGCTCGCGCTCCATGGCCGCGACCTCTGCGGCCCGGGAGGGCTTTGTGCGCAGCTCCCGTACGACGTCGTCGTGGGCGTAGTAGTAGCGCAGGTAGTAGGACGGGACCACGCCCAGCCGGTCCAGCAGGGGCCGGGGCAGGCGCAGGTCGTCGGCGATGGCGTCGCCGTGTTCGCCGAGCAGCTTGGGGAGGACGTGCGCGCCCTCGGGCCCGCCCAGACGCACCCCCGTCTCCCAGGTGAGGTGGTTCAGGCCGACGTGGTCCAGGTGGACGTCCTTCGGGTCGGTGCCGAGCAACGCCGCGAACTTCCGTTGCAGACCGATCGCCACGTTGCACAGGCCGACCGCCCGGTGGCCCGCCTGGAGCAGGGCGCGGGTGACGATGCCGACCGGGTTGGTGAAGTCGATGATCCAGGCACGGGGGTTGGCCCGGCGGACCCGTTCGGCGATGTCGAGGACCACCGGGACCGTGCGCAGCGCCTTGGCGAGGCCGCCCGCGCCGGTCGTCTCCTGGCCGATGCAGCCGCACTCCAGCGGCCAGGTCTCGTCCTGCTCCCGGGCCGCCTGGCCGCCGACGCGCAACTGGAGCAGCACGGCGTCGGCGCCCTCCACCCCCGCGTCCAGGTCGGCGGTGGTGACGATCCGGCCGCCGTGTCCCTGCTTGGCGAAGATACGGCGGGCCAGGCCGCCCACCAGCTCCAGTCGCTCGGCGGCCGGGTCCACGAGCACCAGTTCCTCGACGGGCAGGGTGTCCCTGAGGCGTGCGAAGCCGTCGATGAGTTCGGGCGTGTAGGTCGAGCCTCCGCCGACCACAGTGAGTTTCATGCTTGCTTAACCCTTCACTCCGGTGAGCGTGACGCCCTCCACGAACGCCTTTTGGGCGAAGAAGAACACGAGGATCACGGGGGCCATGACCAGCACGGTCGCGGCCATGGTGAGGTTCCAGTCGGTGTGGTGCGCGCCCTTGAAGGACTCCAGGCCGTAGGAGAGGGTCCAGGCGCCGGGGTTCTCCGAGGCGTAGATCTGGGGGCCGAAGTAGTCGTTCCAGGCGTAGAAGAACTGGAAGAGGGCGACGGCTGCGATGCCGGGCCTGGCCATCGGGAGGACGACCTTCAGCAGGGTCCTGACGTCCCCGCAGCCGTCCACCTTCGCCGCGTCGACGTACTCGTTCGGGATCGTCATCAGGAACTGGCGCAGCAGGAAGATGGAGAACGCGTCCCCGAACGCCATCGGGATCATCAGCGGCCACAGCGTGCCCGACAGGTCCAGCTGCTTCGCCCAGAACAGGTACATCGGGATGACGATCACCTGCGGCGGCAGCATCATCATCGAGATCACCAGCATGAGCGACAGATTGCGGCCCCGGAAGCGGAACTTGGCGAGCGCGTACGCCACCGGGATCGACGACACCACGGTCAGCACGGTGCCGAGGCCCGCGTAGATCAGCGTGTTCTTCCACCAGGTGAGGAAGCCGGGCGTGTCGAAGACCTTCTTGTAGTTGCCCCACTCCCAGGTGTGCGGGATCAGGTCCCGGCTCAGTGCCTGGGTGTCGCTCATCAGCGAGGTCAGGAACACGAACACGAAGGGGAGCGTGAAGAACAGGGCCGCGGCGACGCCGAGGGAGTGCACGGCGATCCATTCGAGCAGCGCCCGGCGCCGGGCGGTCCGCTCCGCGCCGTACGACACCGGGGGCGCCGGCTTCACCGGGTGGTCCAGTACCTGGGTCATGGTCAGTCACCTGCCTGGATGAGACCGCCCCGGCGTCGCATCAGCAGCGCGGTGAACGCCATCGACAGGGCGAACAGCACGAGCGCCACCACACAGGCCGAGCCGTAGTCGAAGCGCTGGAAGCCGAGGTTGTAGACGAGCTGGGGGAGGGTAAGCGTGGACTTGTCCGGGTAGCCGGGCTCGAACTGGGTGCCCGCGCCCTGGATCACGCCCGAGGCGACCTTCCCCGCGATCAGCGGCTGCGTGTAGTACTGCATGGTCTGGATCACCCCGGTGACCACGGCGAACATCACGATCGGGGAGATGTTCGGCAGGGTCACGTACCGGAACCGCTGCCACGCGGAGGCCCCGTCCAGCTCGGCCGCCTCGTACTGCTCCGTCGGCACGTCGAGCAGCGCGGCCATGAAGATGACCATCAGGTCGCCGATGCCCCACAGCGCCAGCAGGGTGAGCGCCGGCTTGGACCAGGTCGGGTCGTTGAACCAGCCCGGCGCCGGGATGCCGGCCTTCTCCAGGATCGAGTTGACCGGGCCCGTACCGGGGTTGAGGAGGAAGGCGAAGGACATGGTCGCCGCCACCGGAGGGGCCAGGTACGGCAGGTAGAACAGGGTGCGGAAGACGCCCGTACCCGTCTTGATCCTGGTGATGAGCAGGCCGACGCCGAGCCCGAAGACGACCCTGAGGGTCACCATCACCACGACCAGCCACAGGGTGTTGCGCAGGGCGGGCCAGAAGAGCGGGTAGTGCTCGAAGACGTAGGTCCAGTTCTTCCCGCCGCTCCACGTCGGCGGCCTGAAGCCGTCGTAGTGCATGAACGAGAAGTAGACCGTGGAGATCAGCGGGTACGCGAAGAAGACCGCGAAGCCGATCAGCCAGGGCGACATGAAGGCGGCCGTACGAAGCGCGGCCCGGCGGCGCTTCGACGCCAGAGTGACCGTACTCATCGGCTACTTCGCCTGCGCGATGTCCGTGTCGATCTGCGCGGCCGTCTTCTTCAGACCGGCCTTCAGATCGGTGGCCTTGCCGCTCTCGTAGTCGTAGCCGAACTGCTGGATCGTCACCAGGTACACACCGCCGTTGACGGAGGCGGGGGTCGTGGTGGAGTTCGGGTTCGCGGCGATGTCCAGGAAGGTCTTGAAGCGCGGGTCGTACTTCAGCTTCGGGGACTTCAGCGCGGCCAGCGTGGAGGGCACGTTGTGGATGTCGTTGGCGAAGCCGACCACGGCGTCCGTGTTCGTGGTCATGTACTTCACCAGCTCCCAGGCCGCGTTCTGCTTGTGGCTGGTGGCGGCGATGCCCGCGATGGTGCCGGTGATGTAGCCCTTGCCGTACTGGGCCACCTGGTCGTCCGGGACGGGCAGCGGGGCGACGCCTATGTCGAACTTCGGCTTGGCGTCGAGCGCCATCCCGAGCCGCCACTCGCCGTCCAGCTGCATGGCGACCTGGCCGGTGTGGAAGGGGTGCTTGGGGCCCCACTCGTCGCCCAGCGTGGCCCGGAACTTCTCCAGCCTCTGGAATCCGCCGAGTTCGTCGACGAGCTTCTTCTGGAGGGTGAAGCCCTTCTCGAACGCCGGGTCCGTGGCAAGGCTGGACTTGCCGTCCTTGTCGAAGTACGTCGGCGAGAACTGCCCGAAGTAGTGCTCGGTGGTGGACTCCCAGCCGTGGTAGTCCGGCATGAACCCGAGCTGCTTGAAGCCGTCGCCCTGGGGGACGGTGAGCTTCTTGGCGTCGGCCTCGAACTCCGACCAGGTCTTCGGCGGGGCGGCGATGCCCGCCTTCTCGAACGCCGTCTTGTTGTAGTAGAGCCCGTACGCGTCGCCCAGCAGCGGCACGGTGCAGCGGTTGCCGTCGAACTGGGTGTACTCGTTCATCGGCTTCGGGAAGGTCGTCTCCGGGTCGATCCCCGACTTCTTGAAGAAGGGGTTGAGGTCGACCAGCGCGCCCGAGGAGCAGAACTTGCCCACGTTGTTGGTGGTGAACGAGGAGATCACGTCCGGGGCCTTGTCGCCGCCGGTGCGCAGGGCCTGGTTGATCTTGTCGTCGGTCATGTTGCCGACGACGTTCACATGGATGTTGGGGTGTGCCCGCTCGAAGCCGGCGACCAGGGACTTGACGGCCTTCACCTCGTTCGGCGCGCTCCAGGCGTGCCAGAAGTTGATGGTCGTGTCCTTGGAGGCGTCGTCGGTGGCGCCGGAGCCGGACTGCCCGGTACAGGCGGTGGTGAGCAGCGCGAGCGAGGCGGTGAGGACGAAAGCCGCTTTCCGGGCGCGAGAGGGTACGACTTCGGGCATGGCGAGGTCTCCCAGGGACGGAGTGGGTGGGAAAGAGGGGGACTTGCTCGGGCGAGGCTCAGCGCGAGGTGTCGAAGACCTCGTCGCGGGTGGTCGCGAGCGCGGACTCCAACGCGCCGCGCAGCACGGGATGTTCGGTGACGTCGCCGAGGACGAGCCGGGGGCGGGCCGCCGCCAGCTCCTCCAGCTCGGCCTGGAGCAGGCCGCGCAGCACCTCGCCGCCGGCGGTCAGGGCGGAGCCGCTGAGGACGACGAGTTCCGGGTCGAGGACGGAGACCAGCGAGGCCAGACCGGTGGCCAGCCGGGTCGCGTACGTCCGCAGCAGCTCCCGGTGCGGGCCGCCGGTGTGGTCGGCGGCACGCGCGAGGAGTTCCGCGGCGGCCTCGGTGTACGGACCCGAGGGCACGCCCTCGATGCCGAGTTCGCGGGCCAGCTTCGGGACCGCCTGGGAGCCGGCCAGCTCCTGGTAGCCGCCGCTGTTGGCCTTGGTCACCTGCCGTACCAGGGGCGTGCCCGGCACCGGCAGGAAGCCGACCTCGCCCGCGCCGCCGGTCCAGCCGCGGTGCAGCCGGCCGCCGAGGACCAGGGCGGCGCCGAGGCCCTCCTGGTTCCACAGCAGCACGAAGTCCGTGTGGCCCCGGGCCGCGCCGAGCCGCTGTTCGGCGAGGGCGACGAGGTTGACGTCGTTCTCGTACTCGACCGGCATCGGCAGCGCGGCGGCGAGTTCGTCGAGCAGCGCGGGGGAGTGCCAGCCGGGCAGATGGGAGGCGTAGCGCAGCCGGCCGGTGTTGGGGTCGAAGGCGCCGGGGGTGCCGATGACCAGCCGGTGCACGTCGGACCGGGCGAGCCCGGCCGCCTTCACCGCACCGTCGAGCGCGTCCGTCACCTGCCGTACGACCGGGTGCGCGGGCCGGCGTCCGGGGGTGGGCAGCTCGTACTCGCCGACCGTGCGGCCGGTGATGTCGGCGACGGCGGCGCGGATGCGGTGCGGGTTGACGTCGAGCCCGGCGGCGTGGGCGGCGGTGGGGTCGACCGCGTACAGCTGGGCGTTGGGGCCCGGCCGGCCCTCGCTGGTGCCGGTGACCCGGACCAGTCCGGCCGCCTCCAGGCGGGCCAGCAGCTGGGAGGCGGTGGGCTTGGACAGGCCGGTGAGCTTGCCGATCCGGGTGCGGGACAGCGGCCCGTGCTCCAGCAGGAGGTCCAGGGCGGCGCGGTCGTTCATGGCGCGCAGGACGCGCGGGGTGCCCGGCGTACCGGCGGTTCCTGCCATGGGGTTCGCACCTGCCTTTCCAGCTGCCCAGCTTTCCAGTGGTCCGTCCACGGCGTCCAGCCTTGATCACCGGCCGCCGGGGAAGATCACTGTTAGGAAACTTTCCTATTGTGGTGGGAGGAACGTAAGCCCAGGACGAAGAGGGCGTCAATAGACAACGCCCCCGAGGCAACAGACTCGTTACCTCGGGGGCGTCGTCGGCCGTTCCGCCGCTGGGCCCGCTCCTGCTGCCGGAGCCCTACTTCGGCGCCGACCGCTGCTGCGGTGTGATCGGGGAGGCCGCCGTCGACTGGGGCGACTCCGCGTTGGAGTAGACGGAGGGGGCGGCGACCGCGGCGGTCGGGTCGGGGGTGTCCTCGACGTCCTCCACGGCCGTCTCACCGCCCACGATGCGGATGCCCGCCGTGTCGAAGGCCTGCTTGACGCGCCAGCGCAGCTCGCGCTCGACGGTCAGCGACTTGCCGGGCATGGTCTTGGCCGAGACCCGCATCACCATGGAGTTGATGAGCACGCTGTCCAGGCCGAGCACTTCGATCGGGCCCCACAGCAGCTCGCTCCAGGGCTCCTCCTTGCTCATCCGCTCGCCGACCTCGCCGAGCGTGGCCTTCACCCGGTCCAGGTCCTCGCTCGCCCGCACCGTCACGTCGACGCCGGCGGTCGCCCAGCCCTGGGAGAGGTTGCCGATCCGCTTGACCTCGCCGTTGCGCACGTACCAGATCTCGCCGTCGGCGCCGCGCAGCTTGGTCACGCGCAGGCCGACCTCGATGACCTCGCCGGAGGCGACGCCCGCGTCGATCGTGTCGCCGACGCCGTACTGGTCCTCCAGGATCATGAACACGCCGGAGAGGAAGTCGGTGACCAGGTTCCGGGCGCCGAAACCGATCGCCACACCGGCGACACCGGCGGAGGCCAGCAGCGGCGCCAGGTTGATCTTGAAGGTCGACAGCACCATCAGAGCGGCCGTGCCGAGGATCAGGAAGCTCGCCACCGACCGCAGCACCGAGCCGATCGCCTCCGAGCGCTGCCGGCGCCGCTCCGTGTTGACGAGCAGACCGCCCAGCGACGTCTGGTCCACCGACTGCGCGGTCCGGTTCATTCGCTCGATCAGCTTGGTGATCGCCCGCCGCACCACCGCTCTCAGCGCGACCGCGATCACCACGATCAGCAGGATCTGCAGACCCATCGCGAGCCAGGTCGACCAGTTCTGCTCGACCCAGCTCGCCGCGTTCGTCGCGCTTTCCTGGGCGTCCTGAAGCGTCGGCACGGCCGGGGACGGCGACCCCGATGGGGACGGGGACGGCGACGCGCCGGCGGCCAGCAGGACGACGGGCAAGGACACGGCAGGTACCTCCATGGTGCTGCGCGGTCCGGTCCGGCGAGGCGGTCAAGGTCACGAAAAGGACACCGGACGGACCGAACCAACACACTAACGGGGGATTGTGTGTGCCCGTGCCGCTCCCCGGAAGAGACCCCCGCCCCACCTGGGGCTTGAACAGGCCATGATCCGGGGGATGAATCAGGTGTGGTCGAAAACACTCCCAGCCCGTTACCGGGACATGGTGGCGCGTTCACCAGGCATGAGGGGAGACTGACTGCAGATCGTCCCGGCGCGAGCCACGCGCCGCCGACGCCCAAGGAGGCACCCGTGCCGCATGTCCTGGTCCTCAACGCGTCGTACGAGCCACTCGGCGTCGTACCGCTCCGCCGCGCGCTCGTCCTCGTCCTGGAGAACAAGGCAGTCTGCCTCGAGGAATCCGGCGCCTTCATGCACAGTGCAACCGTTACCGTCCCCGCACCCAGCGTGGTCCGGCTCAAGCGATTCGTACGGGTTCCCTACCGGGGGCCCGTTCCTCTCACCCGGCGCGCCCTGTTCGCCCGCGACGGGGGCCGGTGCATGTACTGCGGTGGCGTCGCAACCAGCGTCGACCACGTCATCCCGCGCAGCCGCGGGGGCCAGCACGTCTGGGACAACGTGGTGGCCTCCTGCCGCCGCTGCAACCACGTCAAGGCCGACCGCCACCTCGTCGAACTCGGCTGGCGGCTGCGCCACAAACCGGCGCCGCCGACGGGTCTGGCCTGGCGCATCATCGGCACGGGCCATAGGGATCCGCGCTGGCTGCCCTACTTGCAGCCGTACGGCGCGGATGATGCTCTGGCCCGGATCGACGGCATCTCTGCCTAGTCGATCCGGGCCGGTCGTGTCTGTGGCGACATCCGTCGGGCCGGGGCGCGGGACGCCGCCCCGGCCCGACGGGCGCCGCCGGTGGCCCCGGCCCGTCGGGTGCCGTCCGTGGCCTTAGCCCGTCGGCCTCCGCCTGCGGCTTCAGCCCGCGTCGGCCTCCGCCTGCGGCTTCAGCCCGCGTCGGCCTCCGCCCGTGGCCTCAGCGCGTCGGCCTCCGCCTGCGGCCTCAGCCCCGATGCCCCTCAGGGCGTGCGCCCCGCACCACGTACAGCAGTGCGCCCAGCGTGAAGGCGCACAGCGCCGCCACCCACGCGCCGGTCTCCGCGCCCGGCTGCATCGGCCACGCCCACACCGTCACCCCGCGCCCGCGCGCCCCCGAGGAGGCCAGGTACACGGCCGTCACATAGCCGAACGCGGGCAGCCAGCTCAGCCGCGCCCCGAGCAGGACGGCCGCGCCCGCCGTCATGCCCGTACAGCCGAGCGTGTTGCGGATCATCGCCGGCGCCCCGAAGACCTCCGGATGCCCGAGCACCGCCACCGGCAGCAGCAGCGCCGCCAGCGCGGTCAGCGCCCCCAGATGGGCCAGCCGGCGCGGCCACCAGGGCCGTACCGCCGTCCGGTCCAGCTCGTCCGAGGCCGAGTACAGGCTGGTGCCGATCACGGCGGCCGCCAGCAGCGGGGCCAGGGCGACGACGGGGATCCGGCGGTCGGGGTCCACATAGGTGTCCATGCGGTCGGCGGCCCAGACCGCGAAGGCCGTCGTGGCGGCGAGCGCGCCCAGGGTGGCGGGAAGGGCGCGGGACCGCGCGTACAGGAGGAGTCCGGTCACAGGCCGGGCACCCCCTTGGTGTCACAGCGGCCCGCGGTCGCGAAGTAGGCCGACAGCCATGCCCTGCGTTCCCTCTCGCTCATGGACGCCAGGTGGTCCCGGGCGGCGTCCCGCTTCCGCCGCTCGGCCCGCTGGGCCGCGGTGCCGTGTGCGTCGACGCCGTCGAAGTACGCCTCGGAGGGGCTGGGAGCCAGATAGTGCTCGACCGCGTCGTCCAGGGCGCGGACGCGCGGGTCGGCGCACTCCCCGTGCTCCTCCAGGGCGGCCACGGCCTCCCAGGCGTACTGCCGCGGATCGGTCAGCCGCCCCCGTACGACGGACCAGCCGAACGGTGTCAGCATCGGCAGCTCGGCCTCGTCGGCGCCCGGCTCGCCCGCGCGGTCCTCCCAGCGCACCGGCAGGTTCTGTACGCCCTCCAGCTTGCCCGTGATGCCCGAAAGGGCATCCCTGACCTGCGGGAGCATGCCCGCGTACCGGGCGTTGACGCAGACGGCCGGGGTGGTGGAGGTGTCGCAGACCTGGCGTCGTACGAGCGGGTCGGTGTGCCACAGACCGTCCCCGCTCTGCACGAGCAGCGCGCCGGCGGCCACGGCGGCGGCCAGCGGCAGCAGGGCCGTGGCCCGGCGCCGGGCGGCGTACGCCAGGGCCGCGGCCACCGCCGCCCCGCCCGTCCACACGGCCATGGCGAGTGGCTGCCACCACACCGGCTCCAGGCTGTCCAGGACGGGAAAGGCGGGGTTCAACCGGGCGCCGGATCCCGAGTGGCCGGAGGCCACGACCCCGAGCCCCGCATACCCGGCCATCGCCAGCAGCGGGGCCGCCAGCCGCGTCGGTACGATCCGCCCCACCACGTGCCCGGCCAGCGCGGCCGCCGCCATGGCCACCGTGTCCCCCGGCAGCAGGGCGAGGTGCGGCCGGTCGCCCTGGGAGAAGGGCCAGGTGGCGAGCAGGGCGAGGCCCACCGCGACCAGGTAGCCGGCGGCCGCCCAGAGCGCCACCGGCACGGCGGACGCCAGGAACCGGACGAGCGGCGACCGGACGACCGTCCCCCACAGCTCCTCGGTACCGCGCCGCCGCTCCCGCCCGCCCTGCCAGCAGCCCGCGGCGGCCGCCAGCGGCACGGTGATCAGCAGGGCGTTGTGCACCTCGGAGGCGGTCACCGCCCAGCCGCCCTGCCAGCGGGCGGAGGAGCCGGCCAGCATCGCGCCGAGCGTGAGCAGGACGGCGGCCCCGGCGGAGGGGGCGAAGCCGCGGACGGCTTCGGCGCGGAGGGGGTGGTGGTGCGGGATGCGCGTGGCCGCTTTCTGCCCGGCCTTCTGTTCGGCCTTCTCTCCGGCGTTCTCTCCGGCCTTCTCTTCGGCTACGGGGGTCATCGCACCGTCTCCCGTCGCGTACCCGGCGTGCGGTGGGCGCGCAGGGCGGTCGTGTAGCCGCGCTCGATCGGGTGGTCGCCCGGGCCGTCGGACGCCTCGCCGAGCAGGGTGAGCGTCTCGGGGGTGCCCCGGTAGGCGATCCGGCCCGCGTCGAGCAGGGTGACCTCCGTGCAGGCGGCGGCCACGTCCTCCACGAGGTGCGTCGAGACCACCACGGTCGCCGAGGCGCCCAGCTCGCGCAGCAGCGCGCGGAACTCCACGCGCTGTTCGGGGTCGAGGCCGGCGGTCGGCTCGTCCAGCAGCAGCACGCTCGGGTCGTTGACGATGGCCTGGGCGATGCCGACCCGGCGGACCATGCCCCCGGACAGCGTCCTGATCTTCGCGTCGATGCGGTCTGTGAGGCCGACCCGGGCCACCGCGCGTTCCACGGCGGCCGGGGTGCGGTCGGCGGGCAGCTCCTTCAGCCAGGCCACGTACGCCACGAACTCGCGCACGGTGAACCCGGGGTAGTAGCCGAACTCCTGCGGCAGATAACCGAGTCGGCGGCGGATCCCGGCCCGTTCGCGGTGGTCCGCGCTGTCCTGCCCGAGGATCTCCACCCGCCCGCCGGACGGCCGGGCCACCGTGGCCAGCACCCGGATCAGAGAGGTCTTCCCGGCCCCGTTCGGCCCGAGCAGCCCGTGCACACCGGTGCCGAGCGTCAGGTCGAGGGAGTCAAGGGCAAGGGTCTTGCGGTGCCGGACCCGCAGGCCGGTCACACGGAGAGAACTCAAGGCGTCTCCAGGGGAGTTCACAGGGGGGCGAGGGGAGTTCAGGGGGTTCGGAAGGGGGAGTTCAGGGGAGTGGGTGCCCGGACCTCGGGTCAGCGGCGGAGCAACTCGTCGTACGCCGGGCGGCGGGCCGCCAGCAGTACGGCGCCCAGGACGGCCGCGGCCGCCCAGATGCCCTGGGCGCCGGTCCCGTCGAGGCAGCGGGAGAGCTGCTCGGCCAGCCGTGCGGTGCCCTCGCCGCCCGGCGCGGCGGGCACCGGCGCGAGGACGGCGCACAGCCAGCCCCCCGCCGTGACGCCGGCCGCCGTCCGGCAGCCGACGAAGGAAGCCAGGGCCAGCGAGCCCAGCGTCAACGCCAGCCCCGGCAGCAGCCAGGCCGCGGCCGCGGGGGCGCCCGAGGCGGGCAGCAGCGCTCCGGCGAGGGTCAGCAGCGGCAGGCTCACCCCGAGGACGGCCGCCGTCCGGGTGAGCGCCAGCCGCAGCCCGCCGCCCGGGGTGGCCGCGGCGACCTCGTACAGCGGGTCGGCGTGCGGCCCGTACGACAGGGCCACCCCGGCGACGGGCACGACGGGCGCGATCGTCAGCAGCAGCGCCCGCGCACCGGGAAACCCGCCCGCGTGCCCCAGCACCATCGCGCCCACGGCCACGACGAGCACGGCGGGCAGCCACGCCCCGCGCACGGCGGGCCCGGCGGCCCACAGGAGCCGGGCGAGGCGGGTGAGTTGGGGGAGTTGTGGGTGCTGGGGGAGCGCCGGGGCGGGGGCCGTAGCGCGCAAGCGCCGCCGCATGGAAGGCTTGCGGGGCGCAGTCTCCCGTGCCGGGGCCGAACCGGGCGCCGCCTTCCGTACCGGAGCCGCCCCCAGCGCCGTCCCGAGCACCGCCTCCCGGACCTCCGCCAGCACCACCCCCGCCGCCGTCCCCCGTACGGCGGCGGAGGCACGGGCCGCGCAGTCCGCGCAGTCCTCCAGGTGTTTCTCCAGGGACCACGCGTCCGGTTCCGGCAGGGAACCTTCGGCATAGCGGGCCACGAGGTCGTCGGAGGCGTGCCAGATGTGTGCGTTGCCGTTCCTCATGCCGGGCCTCCCGCCGGGGTCGGGTTCAACTGGGCGAGCGCGGACCGCAGTTCGGCGCGGGCGCGGCGGGCGCGGGACTTGACCGTGCCCTCGGGTATGCCGAGCAGCCGGGCCGCCTCACGCGTGCTCAGCCCGTCGACGACGGTCGCGCGCAGCACCTCGCGCAGCTCGGGGGAGATCCGGTCGAGGGCGGTGCCGACATCGCCGTACTCCAGGCCGTCCAGCACCCGGTCCTCGGCGGAGGGCGCGGCGCCGGTGTCGTACCGGCCGACGGGCTCCGTCTCCAGCGGCGGCCCCGCCAGCCGCGCGGCCCGCTCCTGCGCTCGTCGCGCATCGACCAGCCGGCGTGCCGCGATCGTCCACAGCCAGCCGCCGGCCTCCTGCCCGCGGTGGCCGGCCGCCGACCGCCACACGGTCACGAAGGTGTCCTGCAGCACCTCCCGCACGACCTCCGGATCGGGGCAGCGGCGCGTCAGTCGCGCGTGCAGCCAGCCCGCGTGCCGGTCGTAGAGGTCGGCCAGTGCCGCCGGATCCCCCGTCGCGACGGCCCGCAGCAGGGCCGCGTCCCCGGCCGCGCCGTCCTTCTCCCGGTGGCCCCCCATGGGGCGGAACAGTCTCACAACCGGTTTATCGATCAGGTGGCCGGCGCCGGTTCACGGTGGCTCGCGCATCCGTGCTCCGCCGGTCCCGGGAGTGTCGCCGCCGTCTCGGGGTAGGCCTGCGGTAATCCATCAGAAGCCGTACTCGACAAGGAGGCCCCCGTGGCCGCACCGGCTCATCTCTCCGTCCCGGCCCAGTGGAAACCCGTGGCGGATCCGTCCGCCGAGACCGACGAGGCGCCTCTGTGCGCGTTCAGCGCGGAGAGCGCCTGCGCGGAGGCACCGCTGACCAGCGAACCGCCTCTGCCCGACGCCGAGCCCCTGACCAGTGAACCGCCCCTCGCCGACGCCGCCCCGCTGACCAGCGAGTCCGACCCCGTGCCCAGCTGCTTCGGCCCGGGGCTGTAGATGGCCGCGGCGCAGGACGACACGGCCGCGGCGCCCGACGACGAGGAGCTGTCCCGGCTCGCCGAGCTGCACGGAGTCGCCACCTCCTACAGCCCCTCCCCGGACCGCACGGTCGCGGTCCCCGCCTCCGCCGTGGTCGCCGCCCTGGCCGCCCTCGGCGTCGACGCGGGCACCCCCGACGCCGTACGCGCCGCACTCGCCGAGCGGGAACGCGAACTGCGCGAACGACTGCTCCCGCCCACCGTGGTCCGCTGGGCCGGCCGGGCGGGCCGTTCCCCCGGCGACCCCGACGCTCTGCCCGCGTCCGACGCTCTCGCCGCATCCGACGCCCATGGCGCGCCCCGCGTTCTCGCCGCCCTCGCCGCCTCCGACACCCACGCCCCGCCCCACGCTCTCGCCCCGCCCGACGCCTTCGCCGCGCTGCCGCCCGGTACCCGCCTGCGCGTCGAGACCGAGGCGGGGGAGGAGCGGGACGGGATCGAGGGGCTGCCCGCCGGTGTGCACCGGGTCACCGCCACCGCTCCCGACGGCCGCACCGGGCACACCCACCTCGTCGTCGCGCCGGACCGGCTGCCCGCCCCCGCCACCCGCTCCTACGGCCTCCTCGTCCAGCTGTACTCGCTGCTCTCCCGCCGCTCGTGGGGCATGGGCGACCTCGGCGACCTCGCCGAGCTGGCCGGCTGGGCCGCACGCACCGCCGGAGCCGGGTTCGTGCAGGTCAACCCGTTGCACGCGGCCGTACCGGGAGCCCCGACCGACCCGTCCCCGTACCGGCCCTCCTCCCGCCGCTTCCCGGACCCCGTGCACCTGCGGATCGAGGACATCCCCGAGTTCGCGTACGTCACGGACCAGGGCCGGGTCCGCGCCCTGCTGGAGCGCGCCGAACGGCTGCGCGCCGACGTCCTCGACAAGGGCGCCCTCATCGACCGGAACGCCGTGTGGCAGCTGAAGCGGGAGGCTCTGGAGCTGGTCGTCCAGGTCCCGCTCGGGCCGGGCCGGCAGGCCGCGTACGACGCCTTCCGCGCCGCCGAGGGGCAGGCCCTGGAGGACCACGCCACCTGGTACGCCCTCGCCGAGACGTACGGCCCCGACTGGTACGCCTGGCCCGAGCCGCTGCGTGACCCGCGCTCCGCCGGCACCGCCCGCGCCCGCGCCGAGCTGGCCGACCGCGTCGACTTCCACGCCCGCCTCGCCTGGCTCACCGACGGCCAGCTCCGCGCCGCCCAGCGGGCCGCCCGGGAGGCCGGGATGGCCGTCGGGATCGTGCACGACCTCGCCGTCGGCGTGCACCCCGGGGGCGCCGACGCCTGGGCGCAGCAGGACCACTTCGCCGCCGGCATGTCGGTGGGCGCCCCGCCCGACGCCTTCAACGCCCGCGGCCAGGACTGGGGGCTGCCGCCCTGGCGCCCCGACCGCCTCGCCGCCTCCGGCCACGCGCCCTACCGCCGGCTCCTGCGCGCCCTCTTCCGCTACACCGGCGCCCTGCGCATCGACCACGTCATGGGCCTGTTCCGGCTCTGGTGGGTCCCCCAGGGCAGCCCGCCCACCGAGGGCACCTACGTCCGCTACGACGCCGACGCCATGCTCGCCCTCCTCGCCCTGGAGGCCTCCCGTGCCGGGGCCGTCGTCATCGGCGAGGACCTGGGCACCGTCGAGCCCGGCGTGCGCGAGACGCTGCAACGGCACGGGGTGCTCGGCACCTCCGTGCTGTGGTTCGAACGGGACTGGGAGGGCGACGGCCGCCCGCTGCCGCCCGAACGCTGGCGCGCCGACTGCCTGGCCACCGCCACCACCCACGACCTGCCGCCCACCGCCGCCCGCCTCACCGGCGAACACGTGGACCTCCGCGACCGGCTCGGCCTGCTGACCCGCTCCGCCGCCGTGGAACGCGCGGAGGCCGGCGCGGACACGGCGGAGTGGCTCGCCCTGCTCGCCAGCCTCGGCCTGCTCGACGGCCCGGCGGCCGGGCCCCTCGGCTCCGACGAGGAGGCGGAGATCCAGGCCGTCCACCGCTACCTGCTGCGCACCCCGGCCCGCCTGATCGGCGTCTGGCTCCCCGACGGCATCGGCGACCGCCGCCCGCAGAACCTGCCGGGCACGTGGGACCAGTACCCGAACTGGCGGCTGCCGATCGCCGACGCGGAGGGCCGGCCGGTGACTCTGGAGGAACTGACCGCATCGCCCAGATTGCGGGCATTACTGGGTGTTCTCCGGGAGGGAGCGGGGTCGTGAGTGCCAGGCGGCGGGGGCGAGCGCGCTTGTACGGGACCCCGGACGCGCGCCCTTCCGGGTGATTCGCTAACTTGAGACCGTGGACAAGAAGAACGCCCTGCGCGCCGGCGCCCTGGCCGCCGGTACGACGCTGATGATGCTGCTCATGTCGTCCCCCGCGCTCGCGCTGACCCGCGACGACGGCGACGACCCTGGCCAAGGTCTCAGCGTCATCGAGACCGTGGGTCTGTACGTGCTGCTCCCGGTCGCGCTGTTCGTGGTGATCGCCGGCCTGGTCATGCTGCTGGACAAGTCCAAGACCCGGGTCACGAAGGGCAGCACCCCGTCCAAGGCCTGACCGGACCGACCGGATCGCTGAACCGGATCGCCGGGCCGGTCGCTGGACGGGATCACCGGGTCGGATCACCGGGCCGGATCGCCAGATCGTTCCGCCGAGGGCGCCAGTCCTCCCGTGCGTACGTGCGTGATGTCGCCGTACGCCGGGTGAGGACGGCGCCCTCGGCGTATTTCAGGGGCGTCAGGGGCAGTCGTCAGGGGCTCGGCGCGGTCAGATACCGCTGGATGGTCGGGCCCACCCACGCCACCACCTCCTCGTGGTGCAGCGCCACCACCGGCGGCAGCCGCAGCACGTAACGGGTGAGCGCCACCCCGAGGACCTGCGCGGCACACAGCCCCGCCCGCGCCGGAACCTGCTCGGGGTCCGGACACGCCTGCCGGGCCACCGGCATCAACTGGTCCCGGAACACACCCTGCAGCCGCTCGGCCGCGGTCTGATCCGTGACGCCGACCCGGAGCATGGCCGTCAGCTCCTCGTTCTCCTCCCACAGCCGCAGAAAGTGGGTCACCAGCGCCCGGCCCACCTCGTCCCGTGGCACCTGTGTCAGGTCGGGCAGGCGCAGATCGAGCGTGACGGCCGCGGCGAACAGTCCCTCCTTGCTGCCGAAGTAGCGCATCACCATGGAGGGGTCGATGCGCGCGTCCTTGGCGATGGCCCGGATGGTGGCCCGCTCGTAGCCGTCGGCGGCGAAGCGCTCGCGGGCGGCGGCGAGGATCGCGGTACGGGTGGCTTCGGAGCGGCGCGCGGGGGCGCGGCCGCTGCCGCGTGTGCTGTTGCTGGCGCTTGAGGTCATGCCAACAAGCGTAGGCCAACAAATGTTGACACTCGCCCCGCCCGCCGCAAGACCGCCGCCCAGATCACCGGCATCGGCTACCACTTACCCAGCGCCCCGGGGTGCCCACCGCCTCACCGGCGCCCGCGGATACGTGGCCTGGGCGGCCGACTCCGCCGGCCCGGCCGCGGTCGAGGAGGCCCTGACCCGGCATCTGGCCCTCGGGGCTGAGACCTTCCCGGGGCGGCTACTTGGCCGTCGCGCGCAGCAGGTTCCGCAACAGGTCGGCCAGCTGGCCGGCCTGTTCGTCGTCGAGGGCGGACAGCGCGTCCTGCTGCTGCGCCAGGCCCGCGCCGACCGCCTCGTCGATCAGCCGCAGCCCCGCGTCCGTGAGCGTGACGCGCAGGCCGCGCCGGTCGTGCGGGTCGGGGGAGCGGCGCAGCAGCCCGGCCCGCTCCAGCTTGTCCAGGCGGCCGGTCATCCCGCCGGTGGTGAGCATGAGGGTCGCGGACAGCTCACGGGGCGAGAGGGTGTACGGCTCGCCGGAGCGGCGCAGCGTGGCCAGGACGTCGAACTCGCCGCGGGAGATGCCGTAGGGCTCGTAGGCCTTCTCCATGCGGTCGCCGATCGCGCGCGAGAGCCGGTGGATCCGGCCGAAGACCTCCATGGCCCGGGTGTCGAGGTCGGGCCGCACCCGCGCCCACTGGTCGATGATCGCGTCGACGGGGTCCTTGCGCTGTTGCATGCGCAGAGTATCCGCCCCGGTTCCGGTCGCCCGCAAGTAAGTGGCTTGACGATAAGTAGCTTAGCGCTAAGCTAATTACTGCTGACCTACTCGACCACTCGAGTATTCGGCCCACCCGGCCTACTCGGTTTCTCCGGAAGGGTGCCTCTCATGGCCACCAGTCGCGCCGCCCTCATCGCCGTCACCGCCCTGGCCCCCGTCTCCTGGGGCACGACCTACGCCGTCACCACCGAGTTCCTGCCGCCGGACCGGCCGCTGTTCACGGGCCTGATGCGCGCCCTGCCCGCCGGACTGCTGCTGCTCGCCCTGACCCGCGTACTGCCGCGCGGCGCCTGGTGGGGGAAGGCGGCCGTGCTGGGCGCGCTGAACATCGGCGCGTTCTTCCCGCTGCTGTTCCTGGCCGCGTACCGGCTGCCGGGCGGCATGGCCGCGGTCGTCGGCTCGGTGGGCCCGCTGTTCGTGGTCGGGCTCTCGGCGGTCCTGCTCGGACAGCGGGCCTCCGTCCGCTCGGTGCTCGCCGGGATCGCGGCCGCGTTCGGTGTCAGCCTGGTCGTGCTGAAGGCCGCCGGGGCGATGGACCCGATCGGTGTGCTGGCGGCCGTCGCCTCCACCGCGTCGATGTCCACCGGCACGGTCCTCACCAAGAAGTGGGGCCGGCCCGAGGGGGTCGGCCCGCTCGCCCTGACCGGCTGGCAACTGACCGCGGGCGGCCTGCTCATCGCCCCGCTCGCCCTGCTCGTCGAGGGCGCCCCGCCCGCCCTGGACGCCCCGGCGATCGGCGGCTACCTCTACCTCGCGCTGGGCAACACCGCGGTGTCGTACTGGCTCTGGTTCCGCGGCATCGGCCGTCTGACCGCCACTCAGGTCACCTTCCTCGGCCCGCTCTCCCCGCTGACCGCCGCGGTCGTGGGCTGGGCGGCGCTCGGCCAGGCGCTCGCGCCGGTCCAGCTGGCGGGCATGGCGCTGGCGTTCGGCGCGACGATCGCCGGGCAGCTCGGCGGGGCAACCGCGAAGTCCCCGCGATCGTTCAGTTTCACTGAAAAGAATGCCAAGGAGGTTTCGATGGACGTGACAGGTCAGGCGCTGCGACGGTAGATCCACGCCGACCGACCCGCAGAAAGGACCTCCGTGGCGCCAGCCCACCAGAAGACCACCATGAAGCTCACGAGGGGGATCACCAGGAAGACCACTGGAAAGACCATCACCGGTACGAGCCCGAGGACGGCCCCCGTCCTCGGGCTCGCCTGTGCCGCGCTCGCCACGGTCGTCTGGTCCGGCAGCTTCGTGACGTCCCGCGCGCTGCACGACAGCGTCCCGCCCGTCCAGCACGCCTTCTGGCGCTGGGTGATCGCCCTCGTCGCTGTCGCCCCCTTCGGCGCCCGGCGGGCCTGGCGGCAGCGGGCGCTGTTCCGCCGGCACGCGGGCTACGTCCTCCTCGCCTCCCTGCTCGGCGTGGCCGTCTACAACACCCTCGTCAACCAGGCCGGGCTGACCACCCCGGCCGCCAGCATGGGCACGATCATGGCCGCCTCGCCGGTGCTGATGGCGCTGTTCGAGCGGCTGGGCGGGGTACGGCTCGGAGCGCGCCGGACGACCGGACTGCTGACGGCCTGCGCGGGCGTCGTCCTGCTCATGGGCGGCGGGGCGGGCTTCGGCGCGGGCGACCTGTGGATGCTCGCCGCGTCCTGCTGCTTCGCCGGCTACAGCGCCCTGCTCCGCCGCCGCCCCGCCGAACTCGGCGGCACCGCCTTCCTGTTCACCACGTTCCTCGTCGGCACCGTCCTGCTGCTGCCCGTCCAGGCCGTCAGCCTCGCCGTCCAGGGCGGCTTCCGGCCGACGCCCGGCACCCTGCTGCCCCTGCTGTACGTCGGCGTGGCCTCCTCGGCGGTCGCCTTCTTCGCCTGGAACAAGTCCATCGCCCTGATCGGCGCGGCCCGCGCGGGCGCCGTCTACTACCTCCAGCCCGTGTGCGTGGCCCTGCTGTCCTGGGCGCTGCTCGGCGAGGCCACCGGACCGCGTCAACTCCTGTGCATGGCCCTGATCCTGGGCGGCGTCATGCTGGGCGCGGGCAGCGGCCGGCGCCGCTGCCGCGATCTGTTCAGCCTGTTCAGCCGACGGTGAAGCCCGCCGCCTTCTTGTCCAGGGTGGTGGTGCCGTCCTTCGCGGTGGCGAGCACGGCGACCTGCCAGGCACCGCGCGGGGACGAGGTGACGTCGGCGCCGGTCACTGGAGTCGTGTAGGTGCAGCGCACGGTGTCCTCGCCGACGGGCTTGCAGGTGGCCGACTCCACCTGGGTCATGTCCTTGACGGTCAGCTCCTTCTTGGCCAGGGAGGAGTTCGCCGGCCAGGGCAGAACCTTCACGCTCTTGACGCCGGAGGACGCCGTGACCTCGGTGGTGAACGTGAGCGAGCCGTCCCGGCCGCCGTCCGGGGCGGTGTAGTGGGCGGTGCTGTGCGCGAGGGCGGGCGGCTGGTCCCCGGCGTAGGCGAGGGCGAAGGCCCCGGCGCCTCCCAGGACGACGACACCGGCGGCCAGGGACAGGGTGATACGTCGGGACATGACGGGTTCTCCGTAACTGCCTCGGATGGATGGTGCCGGCGCTCTCGACGGCGCCGCTGCACCGATACTCGCGGCTCCGGGGCGACCCGCACGTGAGCACGGATACTCAACTCGTCCTAGGTGGATGCGCTCGGCTCGGCCGGGTACGTCGGCCGGCGTGTAGCGTGCGGCCATGGCCGAGTGGGACCTGAGGAAGCTGCGGATCCTGCGCACCCTGCGCGAGCGGGGCACCGTCACCGCGACGGCCGAGGCCCTGCACATGACCCCCTCCGCGGTCTCCCAGCAGCTCACCAACCTCTCCCGGCAGCTCGGCGTCCCCCTGCTGGAGGCCCGGGGCCGCCGGGTGCGGCTCACCGACGCGGCCCGGCTGGCGCTGCGGCACGCGGAGGCGGTGTTCGAGCAACTGGAGCGAGCCGACGCGGAGTTGACGGCCTACGCCCAGGGTGAGATCGGCGAGGTACGGATCGGTGCCTTCTCCACGGCGGTGCCCGCCCTCGTCGTACCGGCCGTCCGTTCCCTGCGGGCGACGCACCCGGGCGTGACCGTACGCGTCCGGGAGGCGGAGGCCGCCGAGGCCTACGAACTGCTGGCAGCCGGGGACGTCGACCTCGCCCTCTCCCTCGCGGCCGAGGCCCCGAGCGCCGCCGACCCCCGCTTCACCCGCCTGCCTCTCCTGTCCGACCCTCTGGACATCGCCCTGCCCCCGGACCACCCGCTCGCCGCCGCGCCCGGTCTGGCCCTCACCGACCTCGCCGCCGAGCCGTGGATCTTCGGCGGCAGCGGCCCCTGGTCCGACATCACCCGCCGCGCCTGCGAGGCCGCCGGTTTCAGCCCCCACCAGGGCCACTCGGCCTCCGGCTGGACCGCGATCCTGGCCATGGTGGAGGCGGGCATGGGCGTGGCCCTGGTGCCGAGGATGGCGGCGGGCCGCCGGGACGGGGTGGTCATGCGCGAGCTGTCCGCGGACCGGCCGGTGCGGCACGTGGTGGCGGCGGTGCGCAGGGGCGCGGAGGCGGGAGCGGCCGTGGCGAAGGCGCTGGAGGCCCTGCGGGACGCCGCGAAGGCCACGGCGAGCTGACCCCGGGACCTGCCCCGGACCTGCCCGGACCCTGCCCCGAGCCTACGGCGTTACGGCCCTACGGCCGCCGCACCTCGTACAGGAAGCACCCGTACTCCACCGCCCGCACATGCACGAGCGCCACCGCCGGGTCGGCGAAGGCCTCCGCGAGGGCGGGCCCGAAGGCGGCCGGGTCCTCGACCAGGCGGCCGCCGAGGATGTGGCCCTCGGCGGAGTAGCGGCGGAGCGTGCGGTGGGCGTGGGTGAAGGGCAGGGCGTCGGTGTCCGGGCCGGGGCATTCGGCGGCGTGGATGAAGACGGGCCCTTGCTCGTCGTAGGCACCCGGGTCGGCCCCGGTCTCCGCCGCCCAGCGGCGCAGGGGCGCGTACGAGACCAGGGCGATCCGCTCGCCGGGCTCGCTGCGGCGCAGGCAGCAGCGCAGCGGTGCGCCGCCCTCCTCGTCGGTGAACGGGGACATGGGGCGGCCCGCGTCGTCGGAGGTGCGCAGCTCCTTCAGGGCCCCGGGGGTCAGCGGTCGTGCGGTGTATGCGGTCATGGAGCCAGCGTGCTGCGGCCGCGCGCCGACCACCGGCGGAATCCGGACATGGCCGTGGGAAGCGAAAGGGCGCCCGGCTTGCCGCCGGGCGCCCTTCGTCGGTGTCCGGAGGACTACTCGCCGGCCGCCGCCGCGTCGGCCGCCTGGGCCTTCAGCGCGCGCTCGATGCCCGCGCGGGACTCCGAGACGAGCCGGCGCAGGGCCGCGTTCGGCTCGGCCGCGGAGAGCCAGGTGTCCGTCTTGGCCAGGGTCTCCTCGGAGACCTGGACCGACGGGTACAGGCCGATCGCGATCTGCTGGGCGATCTCGTGCGAACGGGCGTCCCAGATGTCCTTGACGACCTCGAAGTACCTGTCCGTGTACGGCGCGATCAGCTCACGCTGGTCGGTCTGCACGAAGCCGCTGATCACGGCCTCCTGCACGGCGTTCGGCAGCTTGTCGGAGTCGATGACCGACGCCCACGCCTCCGCCTTGGCCTCCGGGGTCGGGCGGGCGGCCCGGGCGGTGGCCGCGTGGCGCTCACCGGCCGCGGTCTTGTCCCGCTCGTACTCGCCCGCGATCTCCGCCTCGTCGAACCGGCCGACCGCCGCGAGCCGCTCCACGAACGCCCAGCGCAGCTCCGTGTCGACGGCCAGGCCCTCGACGGTGTGCGAGCCGTCCAGCAGGGCCTCCAGCAGGTCCAGCTGCTCCGGCGTGCGGGCCGTCGCCGCGAACGCCCGCGCCCAGGCCAGCTGGTGGTCGCCGCCCGGCTCGGCCGCGCGCAGGTGGGCCAGCGTGGCGTCGGTCCAGCGGGTCAGCAGCGCCTCGCGGGCGGCCGGGTCCGCGTACAGGTCGATCGCCAGCTTCACCTGGCGCTGCAGCGACTGCACCACGCCGATGTCGGACTCCTTGCCGATGCCGGACAGCACCAGGGACAGGTAGTCGCGGGCCGGCAGCTCGGCGTCGCGCGTCATGTCCCAGGCCGACGCCCAGCACAGGGCGCGCGGCAGCGACGCCTTGAAGTCGCCGAGGTGCTCGGTGACGACCTTCAGCGACTCCTCGTCCAGGCGGACCTTGGCGTACGACAGGTCGTCGTCGTTGAGCAGGATCACCGCGGGACGGCGGTCGCCGACCAGCTGCGGCACGGCGGTCAGCTCGCCGTCGACGTCCAGCTCGAGCCGCTCGGTGCGCACCAGCTTGCCGCTCGCCTCGTCGAGGTCGTAGAAGCCGATCGCGATGCGGTGCGGGCGCAGCACCGGCTCGCCCTTGGCGCCGGCGGGCAGGGCCGGGGCCTCCTGGCGGACGGCGAAGGAGGTGATGACACCGTCGGCGTCGGTGGTGACCTCGGGCCGCAGGACGTTGATGCCGGCCGTCTCCAGCCACATCCTCGACCAGGTCTTCAGGTCGCGCCCGGAGGTCTCCTCCAGGGCGCCCAGCAGGTCGGACAGGCGCGTGTTGCCGTACGCGTGCCGCTTGAAGTAGGCCTGCACGCCCTTGAAGAACTCGTCCTCGCCGACGTACGCGACGAGCTGCTTGAGCACGCTCGCGCCCTTGGCGTACGTGATGCCGTCGAAGTTGACCAGCACGTCGTCCAGGTCGCGGATCTCGGCCATGATCGGGTGCGTGGACGGCAGCTGGTCCTGGCGGTACGCCCACGTCTTCATCGAGTTCGCGAACGTGGTCCAGGCGTGCGGCCAGCGGGAGCCCGGCGCGGAGGCCTGGCAGGCGATGGAGGTGAAGGTGGCGAACGACTCGTTCAGCCACAGGTCGTTCCACCACTCCATGGTGACCAGGTCGCCGAACCACATGTGGGCCAGCTCGTGCAGGATCGTCTCGGCGCGCACCTCGTACGCCGCGTCCGTCACCTTGGACCGGAAGACGTACTGGTCGCGGATGGTCACCGCGCCCGCGTTCTCCATGGCGCCGGCGTTGAACTCGGGCACGAAGAGCTGGTCGTACTTCTGGAACGGGTACTGGTAGTCGAACTTCTCCTGGAACCAGTCGAAGCCCTGCCGGGTCACCTCGAAGATCGCGTCCGAGTCCAGGAACTCGGCGAGCGAGGGACGGCAGTAGATGCCGAGCGGCACGCTCTGCCCGTCCTTCTCGTACACGCTGTGCACGGAGTGGTACGGGCCGACGATCAGCGCCGTGATGTACGACGAGATGCGCGGCGTCGGCTCGAAGACCCAGACGTGGTCCTTGGGCTCCGGCGTCGGGGAGTTGGAGATCACGGTCCAGCCCTCGGGGGCCTTCACGGTGAACTGGAAGGTCGCCTTCAGGTCGGGCTGCTCGAACGAGGCGAAGACCCGGCGGGCGTCCGGGACCTCGAACTGGGTGTACAGGTACGCCTGCTCGTCCACCGGGTCGACGAAGCGGTGCAGGCCCTCGCCGGTGTTGGTGTACGCGCAGTCGGCGACGACACGCAGTTCGTTGCGGCCCTCCAGGAGCCCGGGCAGCGCGATCCGCGAGTCCTCGAATACCTCGGCGGGGTCGAGCGCGTCGCCGTTCAGGGTCACCTCGTGGACCGTCGGCGCGACCAGGTCGATGAAGGTCTCGGCGCCGCCGCGGGCGACGTCGAAGCGCACCGTGGTCACGGACCGGTAGGTACCGCCCTCCTGCGCGCCGGAGAGGTCGAGATCGATCTCGTACGAGTCAACGGTGAGCAGCTCGGCCCGCTGCTGCGCCTCTTCGCGAGTCAGGTTTGTGCCAGGCACGCGGTCATCTCCTCGTTATGTGTGGGTTCGGCCATCCTTCCACGGGACCTGCACGCAGGGCGACGTCCCCGGGGCTGCGCGGCGCAGCCCTAGGGAAAGCCCTATGGGCCGCAGACAGAAGGGCGGCCACCCGTAGGTGACCGCCCCTTTACAGCGTGTTCGTGTTACTTCGCGGACAGCTCCGCCGCCACCAGCTCCGCGATCTGCACCGCGTTCAGCGCGGCGCCCTTGCGGAGGTTGTCGTTGGAGACGAACAGGGCCAGGCCGTTCTCCACGGTCTCGTCGCGGCGGATGCGCCCGACGAACGACGGGTCCTGGCCGGCCGCCTGGAGCGGGGTGGGGATGTCGGTCAGGACGACACCCGGGGCCTTCGCCAGCAGCTCGGTCGCGCGCTCCGGGGAGATCGGACGGGCGAAACGGGCGTTGACCTGGAGGGAGTGGCCGGAGAAGACGGGCACGCGCACGCAGGTGCCGGAGACCTTCAGGTCCGGGATCTCCAGGATCTTGCGGGACTCGTTGCGCAGCTTCTGCTCCTCGTCGGTCTCGTTCAGACCGTCGTCCACGATGGAGCCCGCCAGCGGGAGCACGTTGAAGGCGATCGGGCGCTTGTAGACACCCGGCTCGGGGAAGTCGACCGCCGTGCCGTCGTGGGTCAGCTTGTCCGCCTCGGCGACCACCTTCTGCGCCTGGCCGTGCAGCTCGGCCACGCCCGCGAGACCGGAGCCGGACACCGCCTGGTAGGTGGCGACGACCAGGGCCTCCAGGCCGGCCTCCTCGTGCAGCGGCTTGAGGACCGGCATCGCGGCCATGGTGGTGCAGTTCGGGTTGGCGATGATGCCCTTGGGCCGGTCGGCGACCGCGTGCGGGTTCACCTCGGAGACCACCAGCGGGACCTCGGGGTCCTTGCGCCAGGCCGAGGAGTTGTCGATCACCACGGCGCCCTGCGAGGCGACCTTCTCGGCCAGGGCCCGGGAGGTCGCGCCACCGGCGGAGAAGATCACGATGTCGAGGCCGGTGTAGTCGGCGGTCGCCGCGTCCTCCACCGTCACGCCGTCCAGCACCGTCCCCGCCGAGCGGGCCGAGGCGAACAGGCGCAGCTCCGTCACCGGGAAGTTCCGCTCCACGAGGATCCTGCGCATGACCGTGCCGACCTGACCGGTGGCTCCGACGATTCCGACCCTCACGTGCGACTCCTTCTGCTGGCTTGCGGGTGCCCTCGGTGTGGCCGGGGCCTTTCCATCATGCGTCCCACCCCGGCCGGTGTGTCCAATCGTTTGCCCACAGACCGGACAGCCATTCCGGTCAGTCGCGCAGCTCGAGCGTCCACTCGCTGAGCGACCTGACGTGGAGGAACGCACTCGATATGCGGTACGGACCGGAAGAAGCGGTGAGTTTCCGGTGCGGGAACAGGTTTTCGTCCAGTTCGAAGACGTGGATGAGGGAGCCCGCCCCGGCGATCACCAGCTCGCACTCGGGCCCGGTGTGACGTACGACTCCATACCAGCCCCCGTGGGTGCGCGGGCCGAGCACGGGAGCCGCGTCGAGCGGTTCCGGTTCGAGCCGCCACTTCGTGCCCTCGACGGCCTTGACGACCAGGAAGCAGGAGCCGCCCGGATCGACCCACACGGGGCCGAGGACGGGACGGCGGCGCCGGTTGGTGTCGGCGACGATCGCCCACTTTCCGTACGGATGATTCAGGGCGACCACGGACAGCGTCTCGTCCTTGCCGAGCGATGTCCGCCGTACGGTCATCAGCGTGGGCGGCCCCTGGTAGCGCAGGACCGCCGAGCCCTTGCCCTCGACCGGGCCCGTGAGCAGCGGCGCCTCCTCCTCGGGGAGCAGCCGCAGCGTCCACTCGCCCGCATGCTTGACGCGTACGGTCTGCTCGGCCTGGCCCGCCCGGAAGGCGACGGTCACGCCCTGGGTCCCCTCGGCGCTGCCCTCGATCCAGTCGCTCTCGTCGCCGTACTCGTCGACGGTCTTCACCTGGAGGCGGTAGTCGGCCTTGGCGCCCGGGAACTCGTACCGGACCAGGGCCGGGCGCCCGGGCCGGGGGTTGAGCAGCGTGACCGTCTTCTCGCCCCGGCCCTGGTAGACGCCGCTCTTGTGACCCGTGGACGGATCGCGGACGGGCAGCGGCTTGGCGGTCAGCTCCCAGTTGCCCTCGGCGTTCTCGATGACGAGCAGGAGCGGGCCGTCGGGCACCGGGACGGTCTGCTTGATCCGGCCGGTGTCGTTGACGAGCATGTCGTGCTCGTCGAGGTCGTCGAGGTGGGCGGCCTCGTGGCAGTTCATCAGGAACCACTCCTCGCGGTCCGCGCCGCCGTCGAACCTGACCTTCACGTCGGCCGCGGGGCCGGTGTAGGCGACGACGTCGCAGCCGCGCCCCGTGAGCTCCCGCGTGCCGAGCGCGCGGGCCGCCGACAACGGGAGCACGCTGATCGTCCAGGGACCGGGGTAGTCGACGTTCAGCCGCAGCGGGCGGTCCCGCGGGGGCTGGACCAGGGCGCGGCCGTGGAAGTCGCGCAGGTCGGTGTTGAAGACGAGGTCGTCCTTCTTGTTGCGGTGGTCGAGGGTCTCCACGCAGAGGTAGTCGTCGCCCTCGACCCGGCACTCCACGAGCACCGGACCCGGCGGCAGCGGCACGCCCACGGAGACCACGCCGTTGCCGACGCCGCTCTGGACGTGGGGCGGGAAGTCGGTGCCGAGGGGGACGGCGTCGGAGACCGTGAGGGGAGCGGTCGGGACCGGTGACCCGGCGGCCTTCGACACTCCGGTGTTCAGCACCGGAGCCGGAGACGGCGGGGCCGGAGGCATCGGGGCCGGGGCAGCAGGCATCGGAGCGGGAGGCACCGGGGCGGGAGCCGGAGGCAGCGGGACCGGAGGCACCGGAGCCGCGGCGGCCGGTGCCGGCTCCTCCACCGTGATCCCGAAGTCCGTCGCCAGCCCCGCGAGCCCGGACGCGTACCCCTGCCCCACCGCCCGGAACTTCCACTGACCGTTCCGCCGGTAGAACTCGCCCAGCACGAACGCCGTCTCGCTCGTCGCGTCCGTCACCGCGTAGTGCGCCACCACCGCGCCCTCCGCCGTCAGCACCTGCGCGTACAGCCCGGGCACCTGTCCGAACACCCCGCCGTCGCACGATCCGGCGATCAGCACCCGCTGCACGGCGGCCTCGACGCGCGGCAGGTCCACTTCCAGCCACTCGGCGAGCACCCCGCCGCCCTCGGCCGTACCGGTGTGCCGTACCGCCCCGGAAGGATGGACCGGCTGGTTGTAGAAGACGAGGTCGGCGTCACCACGGACCTTGCCCGCGGCGTCGAGCAACAGGGCGGAGGCGTCCACGGCGGGAGCCCCGGGCACCTGCTGCCGGCAGACGGCGACCCGCAACGGAGCTGCGGGGACAGGGGTGTTGGCGCCTTTGGTGATGTGCGTCATGGGGGTCATGGTGGCAGTGGAGAAGGTGTGAAGAAAAGATCGACGGCGAGATTCCGGAACCCGCACCGAACGTTTCGGCCCGCGCCGGCGTCGTAGGGGCAGCGATCGCGTGAGGGGGTGGCTTGTGCTGCGCGGAGGGACGTGCCGCGAACAGGGGGCGCACGCCGGCACGGAGTGTGCCAGCGAGGATCCGCTGGACGCGGCACAGGAACGCCGGGTGCGGGCGGTGCTCGCGCTCGGCGGGGTGCCGCAGGCGGACCTGCCGGACGGGGTGCAGCAGGTCCGGCTGCGGCTGCTGGAGCGGGCCGCGAGCGGGCGCGAGGCGCCCCGGGACGTCTCGGCGTGGGCGGCGGTGGTCGCCTCCAACCTCGCCATGGACTGGCACCGGGCCAAGCGGCGCCAGGAGCGGCTGGGGGAGCGGCTGGCCTCGCTGCGGGAGCCCGCGCACCCGTCCGGCGAGGAGACCAGCGTGCTCTCCCTCGCCGTCGCCCAGGGGCTGGACGAGCTGCCCGACACCCAGCGGCAGGTCCTGGTCCTGCGCTTCTTCGCCGACCTGCCGGTGCGGGCCATCGCCGAGGAGCTGGGCGTCCCCGAGGGCACGGTCAAGAGCAGGCTGCACACGGCGGTCCGCGCGCTGCGCGACCGGCTGCACGAGGACGAGGTGGTGTGACGTGACCGCCGAACACGAGGGCGCCACGGGCGTCGACGGAGTCGGGGGCGTCGAGGGAGCCGAGGAAATCGGGAGCGTCGAGGGAACCGAGGGAGTCGGGGAGTACGACGGCATGGACGCCCTGATGGCCGCGATCACCGGAGACCCCCTGCCGTCCGCCGCCCACCGGGACACCGCCTTCCGCGCCGAACACCGCGCGGCCGAGGCCGACGTGGCGGTGCTGCGGCAGCAACTGACCTGGCTGGCGGAGACGCTGACCGGGGAGCGCATGACGGGGGATCCGGCGGCGGATCCGGCAGCGCATCCGGCAGAAGATCCGGCACGGGGGACCGCGAAAGCCCCGGCGGCCGAGAGCACCGGACACACCGACGGCACCGGGCGCACCGACGGCACCACGCACACCGACAGCACCGAGCGCACCGACGGCACCGCGGGCGCCGACAGCACCGGGGGCACCGACGGCACAGTGCGCATCGACGGCACAGCGCACACTGACTGCACCGCGGGCACGGACGACATCGCGCACACCGACCGCACTGGGCATGCCGAGGGCACCGGGCGCACCGACGGCACCGCGGGCGCCGACAGCACCGGGTGCACCGACGGCACAGGGCGCATCGACGGCACAGCGCACACTGACTGCACCGCGCGCACGGACGACATCGCGCACACCGACCGCACTGGGCATGCCGAGGGCACCGGACACACCGACGGCACCGCGTGCACCGACGGCACCGCGGGCACGGATGACATCGCGCACACCGACGGCACCGCGCGCACCGACGGCACCACGCGCACCGACGACATCGAGCGCACCGAGCCCACCGGATCCACCGACGCCACGGCACCCGCCCGGCCCACCGCACCGGCACCCCGCAGGCGCACCCGCGGCGCCACCCGTCCCGCCGGGCCCGTGCGCCCCGCACGCCCCCCGCGTCCGGGACGGCCGTCCGGACCCCGGCGGGCGTGGCGGATCGCGTTCGGCACGCTCGCCGGCGCGGCGGCCTTCGGCGTGGTCTTCGGGCTCGTCCACCTGGCGTCGGGTTCCGGCGGGGCCGGGATGAGCGCGGGCGCGTCCGACGCGAAGAGGGCCGACCCCGGCGCGGCCGAGGCCGCCGGCGACGGCGGGCGGCCCGAGGATCCGGCGCAGGTCCTGGCCTGCTACCGGCTGGTCGCCGAGGGCACCGTGGCCGAGGTCGAGCGGGAGCCGGACGACCCCTGGACCCGGATCGTGCTGACCGTGCGGCGCTCGTACAAGCCCGCCCACACCTCGGACCGGGTCGCCTTCGTCCTCGACGGCGGAGCGGAGCCCGCCCCGCGCACGGGCCAGCACGTGCTCGTCGGGATCGGCCGGGGCCAGGAGAACGCGGGACTGTGGGCCGTCGGCGACACCCGGGTGGCCGTCAACCGGGCCTGGATCACCGAGGCGCTGCCCAAGGCCCGTACCACCCCTTGCCCGCAGGAGGAGGAGCCGACCGGGAAGCCGTGAGGGGCGGGTGTCCCTACGGACACCCGCCCCCCACCGCACCGCGTCACCCCGTTACGGCGTGACCTTCTCGATCTTCACGCTGCCGGTGCCCGCGACCGTGCCGCGCGCGTTCACCAGCTGGACCTGGCCGAAGAACTCGCGGCCGGCCGGGGCCTCGGCGGCGGCCGTGACCTGGCCGCTCACCGTGGCCGAGTCACCGGTGCCGAGCTTGACGGCGGCCGAGTCGCCGACCGTGACGGTGCCGAGCGTGGAGGAGAAGAACACGTCCCGGTAGTCGTAGTCGGTCGCACCGGACGGGACCGCGTAGCCCACGACCTTGATGGTGTACGTGCCGGCGGCCGGCGACGGGACGGAGACCGCCTCCTCCGAGTCGCCGTCCGCGGACTGCGCGACCTGCTTGCCGCTCGCGTCGTACACGGTCAGGTCCAGGTCGGCGGCCGTGTCGGAGACGCCTCCGATGGCCACGTCCAGGGACTTGGCGCCGGCCGGGACGTCGACCGTGGTGGTCTGCGTCTCGCCCTCCTTGATGGACGGGCGGGCCGTCTTGGAGGAGCCGAGCGGGCCGCCGACCAGCTTGCCGTCGAGGGCGGCGTACTTGTTCGTCACCTTCCAGGAGGCGCCGGCCGGGGTGCCGACCTTGGCCTCCGGCACGGTCACGGTCTCCGGGTCGAAGGCCGCGCCGAGCACGGTGACGTCCAGCTTGTACGGGTTGTCCAGCAGCGGCGAGGTGCGCCGGGCCTCGACCTCGACCTCCCAGACGCCGGGCTGCGGGTCGGCGTAGGAGCGCACGTCGGGCTTGCAGCCGTTGCCGTCGTGGTAGTTGTTGTAGCAGTTCGGCGTCGAGGTGTTGTCGACCGGAGTGCCGTACGGGTGGATGGCGATGAACCGGGTCTGGCTCTGGTCCTTCAGCCCGCCGATCGCGACCTCCAGCGACTTCGCGCCCTCGGGCACGGTCAGGAAGTACGAGCGGGTGCTGTTGCGCTGCACCGAACCGGACGCCGAGAAGGTGTAGTTCACCGGGGTGGAGACCACGACGGTGGTGAGGATCTGCTTGTCCACACCCTCCGTGCGCGGGTCGTCGACCTCCAGGATCGCGCTCTTGAGACCCGCCGACCGCGGCGCCGCCTGGACCTTGACGGTCACCGGCTGGTTCAGCGGCAGCCGTACGACGTCGTCGCCGACGATGCGGAAGGTGTCACCGGCGTTGTTCGCGAAGTACAGCTCGTGCCACAGCGCCTTGTCCGGGCCGGACGTACGGGTGATGGTGACGTCGTACGTCTTCTTCTGGCCGGCCTTGAGGCCGCCCTCGCGGTCGTAGAGGCCGGTGCCGAAGCCCGGGGTCTTCAGGGCGTAGTCGATCGCGGTGTCGACCGGGGCCTTGACGGTGTAGTCGTGGGCGGTCGCCTCGTCGCGGATGGCGTCCCACGCGTCCACGATGTTGATCCGGCCCGCGCCCTCCTCGTACGCCTGCACACCGGGGATGTGGTCGGCGGTCGAGGTCAGTGCCGTGCGCAGGGTGGCGGGCGTCAGGTCGATGCCCTTCTGCTTGGCGGCGGACAGCAGCAGCGCGGAGGCGCCGGTGGCCTGCGGGGAGGCCATCGAGGTGCCCTGGAGCATCGAGTAGCCGGCCGGCAGCGAGTAGCCCGCCTCGGCGACCGGGGAACCGGGCAGCCAGGTCTGGGTGGAGTTGATCGCCGCACCGGGCGCGGTCAGGGTCGGCGTGAAGCCGCCGTCCTCACGCGGGCCGCGCGAGGAGAACGGCATCATCGCGTACCGCTTCTCCACCGCCGAGCCGTAGTTCGAGGCCCAGGTCTCCTTGGAGATGGCCGCGCCGACCGAGATCACCTTGTCCGCGAGACCGGGGTCGCCGATGGTGTTGGCGCCGGGGCCGGAGTTGCCCGCGGAGATGACCAGCTGGACGCCGTAGGTGTCGATGAGCCGGGTGTACAGCTCGGCGCGCGCGTTGTTGCCGTCGTTCAGCGCCGGCAGGCCGCCGATCGACATGTTGACGATGTCGACGCCCCGGTTGGTGACCAGGTCGATCATGCCCTCGGTGAGAGCGATGTTGGTGCAGCCGCCGCTCCAGGTGCAGGCCCGGGAGGAGACGAGCTTCGCGCCCGGGGCCGCGCCGCTCATCTTGCCGCCGAACAGGCCGTTCGCGGCGGTGATGCCCGCGACGTGCGTGCCGTGCTCGGACTCGATGACGCCGATGTTGACGAAGTCGGCCTTCTTGCCGACCCAGTCGCCGCCGTACGGGTCGGTCGGCACGTCCTTGCGGATCTGGACGACGAACGGCTGCCGCTCGACGACGTCGGTCGACGGGTCGTCGGTCCCGAAGTAGCCGATCTGGTAGCCGTCCTTGTACGGCTTCATCGGCGTGTCGTCGGTGAAGTCGAAGTTGTTGTTCAGGTCGACGCGGACGGTGCCGGCGGCCGGGTCGTAGAGGATGCCCCAGACGTCGGTGGTGTCGCCGTCGCGGTTGGCGTCGCCCTTGGCGTCGCCGCCGGCCGTCACGGACTCGCGGAACAGGTTGACCTGGTAGTTGCCCTCGGGCGCCTTCCAGGTCGCGCCGCCGAAGGTGAACGACGGGCCGCTGACCGGGTTGGTCATCCGGCGCCAGGTCGCGTCGCCGTCGAGGATCGGGTCGGTCGCGGTCACCCAGTCGACGATCTTGCGCTCGCCGGTGGTGGTCTTCTGCAGCGCCGGGTGGCCGAGGTCGACGCCGGAGTCGAGGATGCCGATGGTGACGCCCCGGCCGTCCGCCTTCGGGTGGTCCTGCACGAAGTCGACGGCACCGGTCTCGAAGGACGGGTTGTATGGGTTCTCCGCCGGGGTGTTCTTGTTCGGGCCGGAGTAAGTGGCCGCCGACCCGGTGGACCTGGCGCCCTGCGCGGTGTCCGCGCTCGGGGTCGGGTCGTCGAGCTGGATCTCCTGGCGCAGGTCGATGCCGTGCACCGAGGACAGCTTCGCGGCGGCCGCGATGGCCGCGTCCGCCTTGGCGGTCGGGACGGTGGCGCGGACGTAGCCGAGCTTGTCGTAGGCGCGGCCCACCGAGCCGCCCTTGACGGCGTCCAGTTCCTCGGCGACCTGCTCGGTCTGCCCGGGAGCCGTCGCGATCATCATGGTGACGTTCTTGTCGCCGTCCGCCTTGGCCTCGGCGAGCAGGTCGGCGTCGTCCGAACCGAGCTTGTCGTGGGCGGACTTGACGCCGGGGTCGGCGGCCGCGGCGGGTGACGCGTCCGTGGCGAGGGCCAGGGGTATCGGCCCGGTCGCGGAGAGAGCGGCCACCACGCCCACGGCCACGGCTATGCGGGCCAGGCGTCTTGGGCCGGATATCGGATCGCGCTCGGGGGTGTGGGTCATCGGCATCCCTTGTAGGTAAAGAGTCCAGTGCCGGACGAGCGCACAGCTTTACCCAAGGGCCACAACTTTGGGGACCGTTGACCGAATCGATATGCATGTATGGGGAAAACCCGCGATGGGATGTGTGCGGGTAAGAGCCGAATGAGCCTGAATTGGCCCGGATTTGCCCCTCAGCTCTCCTTTGAGCGGGCGTAATGGCGGGACGCCTTCGCCCGGTTGCCGCACGCCGCCATCGAGCACCAGCGGCGGGTGCCGTTCCGGGACGTGTCGAAGAAGTGCAGGATGCACGCCTCGTGCGCGCAGGCGCGGATCCGGTCCGGCGCCTCGGCCAGCAGAACCAGGTAGTTCCGGGCGGCCAGCCAGGCCGGCGCCCAGGCCGGGTCCGCGAACTCGGGCTCCTCGGCGGCCCCTTCGGCGGTCAGCCGGGCCCGGATGCGCCCGTGCGCCAGCACGGCGTCCACGAGCGGTGCGCCCTCCTCCAGTGACCCGTCCACGGCGGCCTTCAGCGCCTCGCGCGCCTGGCGCACATGGCGCAGGACGTCCTCGCCGGCCGGGTGGGCCGCGTCCAGCCCATTGCTCGCGAGCCACACCGTGAGCCCGGCCGTGTCGGCGAGCAGGTCCTGGGTGACGCCCTCCTTGTTCCACCGGGTGTTGAGCAGGTCGAGCGCGAGGGGCTCACCGGTGAGCGGGCGGGGATCGCGGGCGGCGGACATCGGGCACTCCTTCTCGGCTAACCGGTCAAGAGTACGTCACCGGTTGACGCCGTCCAGTCTAACCCTCTAATGTGATGACGAAGGTTAGATACCGAGACAGTGAGTACGGCCCGAAGGGGAAAGTCATGACCTTGCGCACCGGCCACATCGGCCTGAACGTCACCGACCTCGACCGCTCGCTCGCCTTCTACCGGGACGTCCTGGGCTTCGCCCTGCTCGCCGAGGGCAAGGAGGACGACCGGAGGTTCGCGTTCCTCGGGGACGGCGGCGACGCGCCCGTCCTCACCCTCTGGCAGCAGGCCCAGGGGGCGTACGACGGCGGCCGGCCCGGACTGCACCACCTGGCCTTCACGGCCGACTCCGTGGACCGGGTCCGGGAGTACGAGACCGCGCTCAGGGCCGCCGGGGTGGAGTTCGCCCACGAGGGCCTGGTCGCCCACCGCGAGGGCTCGGCCTCGGGCGGGATCTTCTTCCACGACCCCGACGGCACCCGCCTGGAGATCTCCGTGCCGGACGGTGCCGAGGGCGCCCCCGCCCCGCACGCGGAGGCTCCGACCTGCGGTTTCTTCTAGCGATGACCGCGAAGGCCACGAGTGTGGATGCCATGAACGCGCGCGCTGTGAGTGTGGATGCCGTGAACGTGGATGCCCGGGGCGTGTATCACGCCGGTTCACGTGCCGTGCAGGACCTGGTCGGCGCCCGGGACCGCGCCGACCACGTCGGCCGCTCCCTCGGCCAGGACATCAAGCCGGTCGCCGCGGCCTTCCTGGAACTCCAGCCCCTGCTCGTCCTGGGCGCGGCGGATCCGGGCACGGGCCGGGTGTGGGCCTCACCGCTCACCGGCACCCCCGGTTTCGTCCGGGCCACCGGACCCCGGCAGCTGTCCGTCGCGGGCGGGCCGTCCCCTGCCGATCCGCTCGCTACGGCCGTGACCGCCCCGGACACCTCTGTCGGCACCATCGCCCTCGACCCCCGCACCCGCCGCCGGATGCGCCTGAACGGCCGGCTGCGGCCGACGGCCCGGGGCTTCGCGGTCGAGGCCGACCAGGTGTTCTCCAACTGCCCCAAGTACATCCAGCGCCGGGAGTCGTACGCCTGGGTCCCGGACCGCGTGCCGGGCGCCCCGCGTCGGGGCGACCGGCTGACCCCCGAACAGACCGCGTTCATCGAGTCCGCCGACACCTTCTTCCTGGCCACCGTGCACCCCGGCGGCGCGGACGCCAGCCACCGCGGCGGCAACCCCGGCTTCGTCCAGGTCGCCTCACCGCGCCACCTGACCTGGCGGGACTATCCGGGCAACGCCATGTTCCTCACCCTCGGCAACCTCCGCGCCGACCCGCGCGCCGGACTGCTCTTCCTGGACTGGACGAGCGGCACCACCCTCCAGCTCACCGGCGAGGCGCACACCGAGTTCGGCGCCGACGGCGAGCGGACCGTCCGCTTCACCGTCACGGAGGCCGTGGCGACCCCCGCCGCGCTGCCGCTGCGCTGGTCCGCGCCCGAGTATTCCCCCGCCAACCCGGAGCCCGCGCGCTAACGTCCGTCCATGCGACGGAAGTTGAGGGTGGCGGCCTACGCCGTGTGCGTCCGCGAAGGACAGATCCTGCTCGCCCGCTCACCGGGCCCCGACGGCACCCCCGAGTGGGTGCTGCCGGGCGGCGGCATGGAGCACGGCGAGGACCCGTACGACACCGTCCGCCGCGAGGTGACCGAGGAGACCGGCTACCGCATCGAGGTGACCGGCCTCCTCGGCATCGACTCGCTGCGGTTCGCCGGCTCCCGCCGCTTCGGCCGCCGTACGGACCACCACGGTGTGCGGATCGTCTACACGGGCGAGGTGACCGGCGGCGAACTGCGCTACGAGACGGGCGGATCCACCGACTTCGCCGCCTGGCAGGACCTGGACGCCGTACCCGGACTGGTCCGGATCCCGCTCGTCGACACGGCTCTGCGGCTGTGGCGCGAGCGCCCGCCGACCGGACATACGGGACCCGGGTCCCGCCCCCTACCCCAGGAGATGAACGAGGAGTAACCGGCTCCGGGCCGCCCGCGATCCACTCCATGACCGCCCCCGGTACCCCGTGATCCACGTACGGCGATCGGCGCTGCGCGTTGCTTCCCTGTTCACGCGCAGGTCACCCCCGCTGCCAACCATCCAGAGCGAGCGGGGTGTTCGCGCGAGCGACGGCCCCGTGACCACTGCCGACGCGTTCGCACTCGGGGAGATCGCGCATGTCGCGGATACGCTCTGTCGCCACCTCCGTCTCGGGGGTCCACCGCCGTACCGTCCTCGCCGCCGCCGGGGCGGTGACGCTCTCCGCGGGCGTCGGCTACGCCCTGCGGCCCACCGACAGCCAGGCCGCTGCCGCCTCCGGCGCCCCGGGCGCCGACGCGACCGCCGTCGAGGCGAACGCGGCCGACGTCCGGGCGGCCGCCCCGCTCGCCCCCTACACCAAGGGCACCACCCTCGCCTCCGTCGCCGCCCCTCTGGGCAGCTCCGGCTACCGCCGTCTTGGCGACGGCCCCGGCTGGAAGCGGATCGTGCGCAGCGAACTGGCCACCCCCAAGTCCGGCCGCGCGGGCCGCCGCCGGACGCTCGCCGCGTTCGTGCAGTTCACCGACATGCACCTGACGGACGTGCAGCACCCGCTGCGGGTCGAGTTCGTGCGCGCCGCCGACCCGCACGCCTGGCGTCCGCAGGAGGCGCTGACGGTGCAGGGCGCCATCTCGCTCGTCGAGCGGGTCAACGCCCTGCGCGGCGCTCCCGTCACCGGCGCCCCGCTCCGCTTCGTGATGACCACCGGCGACAACACCGACAACAACGCCCTGTCCGAGCTCGAGTGGTACATGAAGGTGATGAGCGGCGGCCGGTTCGCCCCCAACACCGGTGACCCCCGGCACTACGAGGGCGTGCAGAGCAGCGGCCTGCCCCTGTTCTGGCAGCCGGACTCGACCGCCCGCGACGGCGACAAGGCGCTCGGCTTCCCCTACCTCAAGGGCTTCCTGGACGCCGCGATCCGCGAGGTGCGCAGCCCCGGCCTCAACCTGCCCTGGTACTCCACGGTCGGCAACCACGACTCGCTCCAGCTCGGCGTCTACGGCTCCCACGGCGACGCCTACCTCGCCGAAGCGGCCATCGGCGGCAGGAAGCTGATGACCGCCACCGCCGCCGAGGCGAAGAAGTTCCAGGACACCAACAAGAACGCCCAGGACCCCACGGGCGTCGGCTACCGCGAGTTCCTCAAGGCCCACGCCGGCGCCATGCGCCCGGTCACCCCGGACGAGAAGCGGGCGCCGTACACGCCGGCCGACTACCTCAAGGCCCATCTGGACCCCGCCCACCGGGGCCACGGCCCGGTCGGCCACGGCTACACCTCGGCGAACCTCGACGCGGGCACCCAGTACTACGCCTTCCGTGTCTCCGCCGACGTCGTCGGGATCAGCCTCGACACCACCGACGCCGGCGGCCACTTCGAGGGCTCCCTCGGCACCGCCCAGCTGAAGTGGCTGGACAGGACGCTGAAGGCCCACAAGGACGACCACGTCGTCGTCTTCAGCCACCACACCAGCAAGACGATGACCAACACCCGCCCCGACCCGGCCCGCCCCGGCGAGCGTCGGCACACGGGCGCCGAGGTGGTGTCCCTGCTGTCCGCGCACCGCAACGTGCTGGCCTGGGTGAACGGCCACGTCCACAAGAACATCATCACGCCGCACAAGGTCTCCGGCGGCCACGCCTTCTGGGAGATCTCCACCGCCTCCCACATCGACTACCCGCAGCTCGCCAACGTCATCGAGCTGGTCGACAACAAGGACGGCACGCTGTCCGTGTTCACCACCCTCATCGAGTCCGCCGCCCCGCACCGCACCGACTACGCCGACCTCTCCCAGACCGGCCTGGCCGCCCTCTACCGCGAGCTGTCCTACAACGCCCCCGGACGCAACCCGAACTTCGCGGGCAAGAACACCGACCGGAACACGGAGCTGGTTCTGAAGAAAGGCTGATTCTCACTCAACTGGTGCAATCCGCGGCAACCTTCGCGGAGCAGCACGGGTCCCTCCCCCCGACCGGACTGAGAAACCACAGGTTGGGGGAAGACATGCGTGTGCGTACGACCTTTGTGGGTGCCACCGCCCTGCTCGTCTCGGCGGCCCTGGCGGGCCCGGCCGTCGCGGCGGGCCCCGCCACGGGCGGCCACTCGGCCACGGGCACCCACTCCGCCAGGGACGGCCACTCGGCCACCCGCGCGGCGATCGACGCGGCGGTCCGGGCCGGTGTGCCCGGGGTGACCGCCACCGCGAAGGACCCCCACGGCACCTGGTCCACGACCGCCGGCGTGGGGGACACCCGCACGGGCGGGCCGCGCTCCACGGCCGACCGCTACCGGGTCGGCAGCATCACCAAGTCCTTCGTCTCCACCGTCCTGCTCCAACTGGAGGCGGAGGGCCGGCTGTCCCTCGACGACACGGTGGACCGGTGGCTGCCCGGAGTCGTACGGGGCCATGGCCACGACGGCCGCGCGATCACCGTCCGCCAGCTCCTCAACCACACCAGCGGCATCTACAACTACACGTCCGACGACGCCTTCGTCCGCACCTACTTCGCCAAGGACGGCTTCTTCCAGCACCGCTACGACACGCTCACCGCCCGCGACCTGGTGGCGATCGCGATGAAGCACAGGCCGGACTTCGCCCCGGGCACCAGCTGGAGCTACTCCAACACCAACTACGTCGTGGCCGGCATGGTGATCGAGAAGGTGACCGGCCACCCGTACGCCACCGAGATCACCCGCCGTATCGTCGAGCCGCTGCACCTGAAGGCCACCTCCGTCCCCGGCACGAAGGTCACCGTGCCGGGGCCGAGCAGCCGCGCCTATTCGAAACTCGCGGAGACGACGACGGGCCCGACGTACGACGTCACGACCCTCAATCCCTCGATGGCCTCCTCAGCGGGCGAGATGATCTCGGACTCCGCCGATCTCGACCGCTTCTACAGCGCCCTGCTGCGCGGAAAGCTCCTTCCGGCCCGGCAGCTGAAGGAGATGAAGACGACCGTGAAGATCGACGGCGCCCCCAACGCCGGCTACGGCCTCGGCCTCGTGGAGACGACGCTGACCTGCGGTGTTCAGGTCTGGGGCCACGACGGCGGCATCCACGGCTCCTCGTCCGTGGCGGTGACGACCGCGGACGGCCGTCACTCCCTCGCCCTCAACTTCAACGGGGACTGGACCGGGGACATGGCGGCCGTGGTCGACGGAGAGTTCTGCTAGTCGGGCAGCGGTTACCGTGGGGCGACGTCGATGCTGTGGGGGGAGATCGCGTGTTCCTGCGATCAGGGAGAAGAGCGGCCGGACGGCGGGGCGCGGTCGCCGTGCTCTGGGCCGTCGCCGTGCTGTTCCTAGGGGCGTGCGGGACGGAGCGGGCCGGCGGACCGGACGCGCCCGGCGGGCCGGACGGGGCCTCGCCACCGCCCTGGACCACGATGGAGCCCTCCGGCGTCACCGGGGTCCGCGTCGGCGGCGACGACCGCACGCTGAGCATCGACACCCGGGTGCCCAGCGGGGCGCGCGCATGTGTGAAGGACCTCAAGGCCGTCGTCACCGACCGGGTCAACGGCGCCGTGTGGGTGCAGCTGACCTACTCCTCCCCGGCGGGTGACCGGAGTTCGGGGTGCACCGAGGAGAAGCCCGCCACGACCCGGGTCACGCTGCCCCAGCCGCTGGGCGGGCAGGACGTGATCGTCGACCACTACACGCACTTCACCCGCGACGGGGCGAAGCCGCCCGCGCTGCGACTGTGCGGGAAGCTCGGCTGCCACCCGCCGAGGACCGGCTGCACCGTCGACTCCTACGACCAGGCGGTGATCGCGGCCGGAGTGCCCATGCACAACTACCGGGACTCCGAGAGGTGCGACGGGGAGTGGCTCGTGCTGGACATCTCCTGGCGCACCGGACCGGCCTGTGACGACGCGTCGGACCCTGCCTGCTCGTCCCGGCTGGGCGACCGCTGGTTCTTCCGGGCGGGGAAGTCCGGATGGGTGCCGTTCTTCGAGAGCCCGAAGGGGGGCTGCCAGGACGTGCGGCGCAGGGAGCCCCGGTTCCCGACCGCGCTGTGCGCGTCGCTGGCCCCGCTGCCCGCCAAGCTGCACCCCGACTACCCGGCGCCGTCCTCCTCGCCCTGACCGCGCCGCCGCCGCACGCGCGAACCGTACGGCCGCACGCATGAGGAGGGGCCACCGGATGCGGTCCGGTGGCCCCTCCTCTCCCCTCCTGATGCTTCCCCGCGCCGTCACTACCGGGGCAGCACCACGACATACGCGGCCGGATCGCGGTCACCGGACGCCATCAGGGCCGTACGGACCACGGCCGCCTGCTGCTCCAGGGACTCCCGGAGCTTCTTGGGGGTGATGTAGACGACCGTGATCCCCAGCCGCTCCAGGTGCTCGCGCTTGCGCGCGTACTCCGACCACAGCGCGTCCTCGTCCTGGCGCGGTGCCCGCGTGTCCAGTTCGACCGCGACCGCCTGCTCCGGCCAGTAGGCGTCCAGGCCGCCGAGGTGGGGGCCGCCCGGCAGGCGCAGGTCGACGTTCCAGACCGGGTCGGGCAGGCCGTACTCGGAGACCATCCGGTAGAGGTGGTCCTCCGCGATCGCCCGGCCCTCGGCCAGCAGCGAGTCCACCGCGTCCACCACGTGCGGGCGGGTCAGCAGCTTCGCCGTGGTCAGCTCCCGGACCACAGCGGCCGGTTCGCAGTGGCCGCCACGCACCGCCTCGGTCAGCAGCCGGCGCACCGCGCCCGCGTCCGTCAGCTCCGCCACCGCGTCCGCCAGCGCCCGCGGCACCGGCGCCACCGGCAGGCCCGTCACCGTGCGCGGCGTGGGCAGGGCCGGGGTGCGCAGGAGCCGGACGTAGCCCGCGGAGCGCAGCCGGCGCAGCCGCGGGACCAGGACGTCGACGTGCTCCAGGGACAGCAGCGGCGGGGTGGAGGCGAAGCCGTGCAGGGTGAGGGCCGCCAGACCCGTGATCACCGCCTCGGTGTAGACCGGGCTGTGCGGTTCCTCCGCGGTCGGCTGGACCGGCACGCCCGGCACGGACTCGCGCGCCGCGTACAGCAGCGCCCCGTGCAGCCGCTCCTCGCTGGTGGGCGGACCGGGGTGGAGGAGGACGACGTTGGGCAGCAGCAGCTGCCAGGGTCCGCCGGGCCGGCACTGCTCGTTCAGCTCGGCCGTGGACACGCCGTGGGAGCGGAGCTGAGCCGCCGACAGAACGCGGCGGTGGACCTGGGAGAGGTGGCGGAGGGGGCGGGGGGAGAGCGGGGTGTTGTGCGTCATGACCCCGGGATTCCCGCGCCTCGTCCCACCTTTAACCGCTGTTACACGGTCGTCGAAGAATGCGGACAAGACGGGACTAAAGGACGGGTGTTCGGGTGCCGAGTAGGGACCGGAAACCCCTGGTCCGAACAGGTGCGGACCAGGGGTTACGGGTGTTGTTGACCGAATTTCGTAACGGTCACCCGCCGGGCAAGCTCAGGCCAAAGATCGGGCCGGAGATCAGCGGATCAGCGGTCCGCGGCCGCCGCGTCGCACGCCTGTGCCCGCAGCGCCCGCGCCAGGTCGTCCCGCGCCTCCAGCACCAGCCGGCGCAGCGCCGGAGCCGCGTCCGCGTGCGCGTCGAGCCACGCGTCCGTCGCGTCCAGCGTCTCCTGCCGGTCCTGGAAGCCGGGGAACAGCCCGCGCACGACATCCATGCCGATCTGGATGGACCGCTCCCGCCACACCCGCTCGATCGCCGCGAAGTACAGCTCCGCGTACGGCGCGGTCAGCTCCCGCTGCGAGGGCTGGTCGAAGCCCGCGATCGTCGCCTCGACCAGCGCGTTCGACAGCGCGTCGGACTCCACGACCTGCGCCCACGCCTGCGCCTTGACCGCCGCCGACGGCCGCGCCGCGAGGCAGCGGACCTGGTGGCGCTTGCCCGACGCGGTGTCGTCGCGGGCCAGTTCGGCCGCCAGCACCTGCTCGTCGGCCACCCCGTGCGCCGCCAGCGGCTCCAGGAACGCCCAGCGCAGCTCCTGGTCCACCTCCAGGCCCTCGACGGTCTCGGTGCCGTCGAGCAGGCCCTTCAGCAGCGCGAGGTCCGTCTCGCCGGAGGCGACCGTGGCGAAGAAACGCGCCCAGGCCAGCTGGTGCTCACTGCCGGGACCGGCCGCCTCCAGCTCGCGCAGCGCGCCCTCCGCCAGCAACTCCTCGCCGGTGGCCCGCCACTCGGGCGCCGCGTAGTGCACCAGCGCCGAGTTCGCCCACGCGTGCAGCATCTGCAGCACACCGATGTCCGACTCCCGGCCCGCGAACCGCAGCACCAGGCCCACGAAGTCCCGCGCCGGCAGCAGCGCGTCCCGGGTCATGTTCCACAGCGCCGACCAGCACAGCGCACGCGCCAGCGGGTCGGTCAGGGCGCCCAGGTGCTCGCGCAGCGTCGCCAGCGAGGTCTCGTCGAAGCGGATCTTGCAGTACGTCAGGTCGTCGTCGTTGACCAGCACCAGCTCCGGGGCCTCGGCGCCGGCAAGCTCCGTCACCACCGTGCGTGGACCCTCGACGTCCGTCTCCACGCGCGCGTACCGCTCCAGAGCGCCCTCGGCGGTACGCCGGTACAGCCCCACCGCGATCCGGTGCGGGCGCTCCTCGGGGTGCGACTCCGGCGCCTCCTGCACCACCGCCAGCTCGGCCACCCGGCCCTCGCCGTCCAGCAGCACCTGCGGGGTCAGCGAGTTCACCCCGGCCGTCTGCAGCCAGGAGCGCGCCCACGCGGACATGTCCCGGCCACTGGTCTCCGCCAGCACCGACAGCAGGTCGCCCAGGCGCGTGTTGCCGTACGCGTTCCGCTTGAAGTAGCGGCGGGCGCCCTCCAGGAACGCGTCCTGGCCGACGTACGCCACCAGCTGCTTCAGCACCGAGGCGCCCTTGGCGTACGTGATGCCGTCGAAGTTCAGCTTGGCGTCCTGCAGGTCACGGATGTCCGCCGTGATGGGGTGCGTGGAGGGCAGCTGGTCGGCGCGGTAGGCCCAGGCCTTGCGGCGGTTGGCGAAGGTGATCCAGGCGTCGGTGAAGCGGGTCGCGCCGACGTTCGCGAACGTGCCCATGAAGTCCGCGAAGGACTCCTTCAGCCACAGGTCGTCCCACCACTCCATGGTGACCAGGTCACCGAACCACATGTGCGCCATCTCGTGCAGGACGACGTTCGCCCGGCCCTCGTACGACGCCTGCGTCACCTTCCCGCGGAAGATGTACTCCTCGCGGAAGGTCACCAGACCCGGGTTCTCCATCGCCCCCAGGTTGTACTCGGGCACGAACGCCTGGTCGTACTTCCCGAACGGGTACGGGTAGTCGAAGTGGTCGTGGAAGAAGTCCAGGCCCTGCTTGGTGACCAGGAAGACGTCGTCCGCGTCGAAGTAGGGAGCCAGCCCCTTGCGGCACATCGCGCCGAGCGGGATCTCCAGCTTCGTCCCGTCCTCGAACGTCCGCTCGTAGGAATCGGTCACGTAGTGGTACGGGCCCGCCACCACGCACGTGATGTACGTCGAGATCGGCTTGGTCTCCGCGAACCGCCAGACTCCGTCGGCCAGTTCACCGGCACCGTTGCCCCACACCGTCCAGCCTTCGGGTGCCCGCACCTCGAAGCGGTACGGGGCCTTCAGGTCCGGCTGCTCGAAGTTCGCGAAGACGCGGCGGGCGTCGGCCGGCTCGTACTGGGTGTAGAGGTAGACCTCGCCGTCCTCGGGGTCGACGAAGCGGTGCATGCCCTCGCCGGTGCGGGAGTAGGCGCACTGGGCGTCCACCACCAGCTCGTTCTCGGCCGCCAGTTCCTCCAGGGCGATCCGGGAACCGTCGAAGACCTCGCTCGGGTCCAGGTCCTTGCCGTTGAGCGAGACCGCCGTCACGCCCGGCGCGATCAGATCGGCGAAGCTCGACGCGCCCGGCTCGTTGCAGCGGAACCTGATCGTGGTCACCGAGCGGAAGGTGCGCGGCCCCCCGTCCCCGTCACCGACGGCGGACCGCAGGTCCAGCGCCACGTCGTACCCGTCGACGGACAGCAGGGCGGCCCGCTCCCGGGCCTCGTCGCGGGACAGATTCTCACCGGGCACGGGCGGCACTCCTTTGTGGTCGCGTGGACACCTCGGAACCTTCGGAACAGGACCGATCCTGCCATGCACCCCTGACGCGACACATCAGGGAATCGGGTCGGCGGCGGGGAATGGGCGCGGGACGGGTGATGTTGCCGCTTCAAAAGACCTTTTCGCGAGGAGAAGCATGTCCGAGACCACGCCCCCGTCCGGCAAGACGCCCGTGGACTTCTGGTTCGACCCGCTGTGCCCCTGGGCCTGGATGACCTCCCGTTGGGTGCTGGAGGTCGAGAAGGTCCGTGACATCGAGGTCCGCTGGCACATCATGAGCCTCGCCGTCCTCAACGAGAACAAGCTGGACGAGCTGCCCGAGGAGTACCGGGAGATGCTCGCCACCAAGGCCTGGCAGCCGGTGCGCGTGGTGACCGCCGCCTGGCAGAAGCACGGCGACGACGTCCTCGGCCCGCTCTACACCGCCCTCGGCACCCGTATCCACAACAACGGCGAGGGCGCGACCCTGGAGGCCGTCGCCGGCGCGCTCGCGGACGTCGGCCTGCCCGCCGAGCTGATCGAGTACGCCGAGCAGGAGGACTTCGAGTTCGACGCCGAGCTGCGCGCCTCCCACAAGGAGGGCATCGACAAGGTCGGCCAGGACGTCGGCACCCCGGTCATCGCCGTCCCGGGCAGCAACGGCGAGCAGATCGCCTTCTTCGGCCCGGTCGTCACCCCCGCCCCGAAGGGCGAGGAGGCGGCCCGCCTGTGGGACGGCACCCTTGCGGTCGCCTCCGTGCCGGGCTTCTACGAGATCAAGCGCACCCGCACCAAGGGCCCGGACTTCAGCAACCTGTAGGCGCCGGTCACCCGGTTCGTTCCCTCGTCCGCCATCCGCCTGCCGACAGGAGCGTGTGGACAACGGAAGGCCCCGACGTCGAACGTCGGGGCCTTCTTCCGTGGAACGGCCGGTCCGCGTCAGCGTTTCGCGCGGGACCGCTGCCAGGCGTAGCCCACGACCGCGAGGAGCAGGGTCATCACACCGGTCGCGAGGAGCTGGTCGCGGGTGTCCGGCTGGCGGGCCATGAGGACGAAGATCGCCGCCATGCCGGCCAGGGCGACCCAGGTCAGCCACGGGAAGCCCCACATCCGGACCACCAGCTTCTCGGGCGCCTCACGCTCCAGGCGGCGGCGCAGCAGCAGTTGGGAGACGGCGATGAAGATCCAGACGACCAGGATCACGCCGCCGATCATGTTCAGCAGCCAGTGGAAGACGTCGTCCGGCCGCCAGTAGCTGAGCACGACGCACACGAACCCGAACGTGCAGGAGGCGAGCACGGCGACGCGCGGGACCCCGCCGGACACCCTGGCCAGCACCTTGGGGCCCTGCCCGCGCTCCACCAGGGAGTACGCGATGCGCGAGGAGCCGTAGATGTTGGCGTTCATCGCCGACAGCAGCGCCACCAGGACCACGACCTTCATGAGCTGCCCGGCGCCCGGGATGCCGATGTGGTCGAGGGCGGCGACGTACGGGCCCTTCTCGACGACGTCCGCCGAGTTCCACGGCACCAGGGTGACGATGACGGCCATCGAGCCGATGTAGAAGAGCGCGATGCGCCACATCGCCGTGCGGACGGCGCTCGCCACGCCCTTGACCGGGTTCTCCGACTCGGCCGCCGCGATGGTGACCGTCTCCAGGCCGCCGTAGGCGAAGACGGAGGCGAGCAGGCCGATGATCAGGCCGTCGCCGCCGTTCGGGAGGAAGTGGTCGAGGTTGGCGGCGCCCGGGGAGTGCGTGCCCGGCAGGACCCCGGCGATCGCGAGGACGCCGAGGATCAGGAAGAGGGAGATCGCGCCGACCTTCAGCGCCGCGAACCAGAACTCGAACTCGCCGAAGTTCTTCACGGCGGCCAGGTTCGTGCCGAGAAAGACCACCATGAACAGCGCGACCCACGCCCACTCGGGCGTGCCGGGCAGCCAGCCGGTGACGATCTTCGCGGCGCCGATGCCCTCCAGGCCGACGGCCGTGCACAGCAGGACCCAGAAGGACCAGCCGGCGGCGAAGCCCGCCCAGGGGCCGATCGCCCGCTCGGCGTGCGCGGAGAAGGAACCCGAGGACGGGTACGCGGCCGACATCTCGCCGAGCATCCGCATCACCAGCATCACCAGGAGGCCGGAGACGGCGTACGCGATCACGATGGACGGACCGGCGGCGGCGATACCCGCGCCGGAGCCGACGAACAGGCCCGCCCCGATCACACCGCCGAGGGCGATCATCGACAGGTGGCGCTGCTTGAGGCCGTGGGAGAGGGAGTCGCTCGCCTGCTCGGGGGGCGTCTTGGTGAGGGTGCTGCTGGGCATGGGCGCGGCTCGTCCAGTGCAATAGATGGGCAAAATCGCCCACAGTCTGGGCGGCCCGTCCGCTCACAGGGATGGGCCGCCCACTATCCGGACACCCGGTGCACGCAGGGTGAATGTCCGGTTACGCCGCCACGGTCGTGTAGTGCGAGGCGTCGCCCTCGATCGAGTAGCTCTCCTTGCCCTCGACGCCGACCGGGACGTCACCGGCGACGGTCACCCGGTGCAGCCGGCGCGGCTGTCCGTCGTAGTTGTCGATGGCGTAGTGCTGGGTGATGCGGTTGTCGAAGAGGACCAGCTGGTTCTCGGACCAGCGCCACCGCAGGATGTTCTCCGGCCGGGTGACGTAGGCCTGGAGCAGGTCCAGGATCCTGCGGGACTCGCCCACCGACAGGCCGACGATCCGCTGGGCGAAACCGCCGATGAACAGCCCGCGCTCGCCGGTCAGCGGGTGCACGCGGACCACCGGGTGGGCGGTGCGGTACGTGATGGAGGTGAACTCGGCGCGCTGGGCCGCCTTCTCCTCGTCGACCTCCTCGTCCGGCACCGCGTAGTCGTAGTCGTTGGTGTGCTCCGCCCACAGCGTGTCGGCGAGGCGGCGCAGCGGTTCGGGCAGGTCCCGGTAGGCGGCGGCCGCGTTGGCGATCAGGGTCTCGCCGCCGTACGGCGGGATCGTGACCGAGCGCAGGGTGCTGGCCTGGGGCGGGTTGAGGACGAACGTGACGTCGGTGTGCCAGTGGTTGGCGCGGCCCCGCTCGCTGTCCACGGGCAGCACGTTCGGGGCGCCCTCGACGGCGCCGACCGTCGGATGGGCGGTGGTGAGGTCGCCGAAGTGCCGGGCGAAGGCCTGCTGGCCCGCGTCGTCCAGATCGGCGACGTCGAAGACGAGCGCCTTGTGGACGTTCAGGGCCTCGCGGATCTCGGCGACCTGCTCCGGGGCGAGCGGCTGGGAGATGTCGACGCCGGAGACCCGGGCGCCGATGCGTGCGGTGACCTTGGTGATCTCGATGGACATGTGCGCGGGTCCTTTCACACGAGGGCTGCGGTGTACTGGTTGGCGGGACGGGGAAGGCCGTAGCGCTCCCGAAGGGTCTGGCGGGGTCCGTACGCGGTGCGGAGCAGGCCGCGGGTGCGCAGGATCGGTACGACGTGCTCGACGAACGCCTCAAGGCCGGAGGGCAGCACGGCCGGCATGATGTTGAAGCCGTCGGCGGCGCCCCGCGTGAACCAGGTCTCGATCTGGTCGGCGACCTGCTCGGGCGTCCCCGCGAAGGTGAGGTGGCCGCGTCCGCCGCCGAGCCGCCCGATCAGCTGCCGCACGGTCAGCCGCTCGCGCCGGGCCAGCTCCACGATGAGCGTGTAGCGGCTCTTGGCGCCCTCGACGGCGGACTCGGGCGGGAGGTCGGCCGGGAGCCGTGCGTCCAGCTCCAGCGTTCCCGGGGGCAGCTGCAGCAGGCTCTCCAGGCGGCCCACGCCGTGCTCATACACGATGTGGTCCTCCAGCAGCCGCTCGGCGGCCACCGCCTCGGCCTCCGTCGAGCCGAGCACCGGGACGATGCCGGGCAGCACCTTGACGTGGTCGGGGTCCCTTCCCGCCCGCGCGGTACGGGACTTGAGGTCGCCGTAGAAGGCCTGCGCGTCTCCGATGGTCTGCTGGGCGGTGAACACCGCCTCCGCGTACCGGGCGGCGAAGGCCTTGCCGTCCTCACTCGACCCGGCCTGTACGAGCAGCGGGTAACCCTGGGGCGTGCGCGGCACGTTGAGCGCGCCCTCGACGCTGAAGAACCGGCCCTTGTGCCGGGGCGGATGGATCCTGGCGTCGTCGCCCCAGACCCCGGCCGCCTTGTCGGCGACGATCGCGTCGTCCTCCCAGCTGTCCCACAGCTTGAGGGCCACGTCGAGGAACTCGGCGGCACGGGCGTACCGCTCGGCGTGCGCGGGCTCGGCGTCCAGCCCGAAGTTGCGGGCGGCCTCGGCGCCCGCCGTGGTGACGATGTTCCAGCCCGCCCGGCCGCCGCTGACGATGTCCAGCGAGGCGAATCTGCGGGCCAGGTTGTAGGGGGAGTTGTAGGAGGTCGAGGCGGTGGCGATCAGGCCGATGTGCTCGGTGGCCGTCGCCAGGGCGGTGAGCAGGGTGAGCGGTTCCAGGGCGCCGGCCGGGCGCTGGGCGACGCTGCCCCACAGCTGCGGGCTGTCGGCCAGGAAGAGGGAGTCGAAGGTGCCGCGCTCGGCGGTGCGGGCGAGCCGCACATAGTGGTCCAGTTCGACGTGCGCGTACGGGTCGCTCTCCGGCAGCCGCCACGAGGCCTCGTGGTGGCCGGTGTTCATCAGGAACGCGTTCAGGTGGAGCCGGCGGGTCATGTGTGGTCCTCCGTGACGCCGAGGGCGGTCAGCAGCTGCTCGCGGTACTCGCCCAGTACCGGTTCGCGGTAGGAGCGTGGGTGTGGGTGGTCGATGGTCAGGTCGAGGCCGATGCGGCCTTGGTCGAGGACGAGGACCCGGTCGGCCGGCACGATCGCCTCGTCCACGTCGTGGGTGACGAGCAGCACGGGGGGCCTGCGGCGCTTTGGCGGCAGGTGGTGCTGGAGCCGGCGGGTCATGTGTGGTCCTCCGTGACGCCGAGGGCGGTCAGCAGCCGCTCGCGGTACTCGCCCAGTACCGGTTCGCGGTAGGAGCGTGGGTGGGGGTGGTCGATGGCCAGGTCGAGGCCGATGCGGCCTTGGTCGAGGACGAGGACCCGGTCGGCGAGCACGATCGCCTCGTCCACGTCGTGGGTGACGAGCAGCACGGGGGGCCTGCGGCGCTTTGGCGGCAGGTGGTGCTGGAGCCGGCGGGTCATGCGTGGTCCTCCGTGACGCCGAGGGCGGTCAGCAGCCGCTCGCGGTACTCGCCCAGTACCGGTTCGCGGTAGGAGCGTGGGTGGGGGTGGTCGATGGCCAGGTCGAGGCCGATGCGGCCCCGGTCGAGGACGAGGACCCGGTCGGCGAGCACGATCGCCTCGTCCACGTCGTGGGTGACGAGCAGCACGGGGGGCCTGCGGCGCTTTGGCGGCAGGT
>NZ_JBEYUW010000021.1:0-8366 GCF_040643735.1 Streptomyces sp. NPDC047085 | reverse complement strand
CGTGGTCCTCCGTGACGCCGAGGGCGGTCAGCAGCCGCTCGCGGTACTCGCCCAGTACCGGTTCGCGGTAGGAGCGTGGGTGGGGGTGGTCGATGGTCAGGTCGAGGCCGATGCGGCCCTGGTCGAGGACGAGGACCCGGTCGGCCAGCACGATCGCCTCGTCCACGTCGTGGGTGACGAGCAGCACGGAGGGCCGGTGCCGTTCCCACAGCTCGCGCAGCAGGTGGTGCATCCGGATCCGGGTGAGCGCGTCCAGCGCGCCGAACGGTTCGTCGGCCAGCAGCAGCTCGGGCTCCCGCACCAGGGAGCGGGCGAGCGCGGCCCGCTGGGCCTCGCCGCCGGACAGCTCGCCCGGCCAGGCCCGCTCGCGGCCGCCCAGCCCGACCTCGGCCAGTGCCTCCCGGCCGCGCGCCTCGGCGTCCTTGCCGTCCAGACCCAGCAGGACGTTCTCCAGCACCCGGCGCCAGGGCAGCAGCCGGGAGTCCTGGAACACCACCGACACCCGCTCGGGCGCGGTGAGCCGCCCGCTTCCGGCCACCCCGTGATCCAGGCCCGCGACCGCCCGCAGCAGGGTGCTCTTGCCCGAGCCGCTGTGCCCGAGCAGGGCCGTGAACTGCCCGGCGGGCAGGTCGAGGTCGATGCCGTCGAGGACGGTGCGCCCGTCGAACGACCGGGTGAGTCCCCGGAGCCGGACCGCGGGCCGGGTCAGCTGCTCAGTGTGCGGCGCCACGACAGCACCCTCCGTTCGATGACGCGGACCACGCTGTCGGAGACCAGGCCGAAGACGCCGTAGATCAGCAGGCCGACCAGGATGACGTCGGTCTGGCCGTAGTTCTGGGCCTGGAACATCAGGTAGCCGAGGCCGCTGGTGGCGTTGATCTGCTCCAGGACCACCAGGCCCAGCCAGGACCCGGTCACCCCGAGCCGCAGCCCCACGAAGAATCCGGGCAGCGCGCCGGGGATCACGATCTGCCGGACGAACGCGAGCCGGGTCAGGCCCTGCACCTCGGCGAGTTCGACGTACCGGCTGTCGATGCCGGACAGCGCGGCGTGGGTGTTCAGATAGACCGGGATGTAGACGACGATCGCGATGATGGCGATCTTGAAGGTCTCGCCGATGCCCAGCCAGAGGATGAACAGCGGGATCAGTCCGAGGGTCGGGATCGCCCGGTTGAGCTGCACGGTCCCGTCGATCAGCGCCTCCCCGGCCCGGCTGAGCCCGGACGCGAGCGCGAGCAGCACCCCGGCGGTCAGGCCGATCGCGAACCCGTACGCGGCCCGCTCCAGCGAGGTCAGCACGTCGGCCGGGAGCGTGCCGTCCGTCCACAGGTGGACGCCGGTGCGCAGCACCGTCCACGGCGCCGGGATCGCGCCCGGGTCGAGCCGGCCGGCGGCCGACGCGGCGGCCCACAGCGCGAGCAGCACCAGCGGGCCGGCCAGCCGGGCGGCGGGCAGCCGACGCCCGGGAGACAGCCGGCGGCGCCGCCGGACCTGGGGGAGTTCCCCGGCGGTGGTCGCCGCGACGGCGGGGGTCGTCGTGGTCACGGCGCTCACCTCCGGTACTCCGCCGGTACGGCCCTGGCGGCGATGGACTCGAAGCGGTGGTCGAAGAGCGAGGACACGTCGAACTTCTTCACGAAGCCGCCCTCGGCGAGCAGATCGGCGGTCTCCTGCTCCCACCTGATCGCCTCGTCCCAACTCGGCGGGAACAGCGGCTTGTTGGCGAGCACGGAGATGGACTTCGCCTGCTCGGGTGTCAGGTTCTGCGTCTTGACGTAGAACTCCTCGTTCCACACGTCCGGGTGCTCGTACTGCCACACCTGGCCCTGGGCCCACCGCGGGATGTACGCGGCGATGGCGGCGGCCTTCGCCGGGTCGTTCAGCACGGACTGCGGAGCCCACAGCAGGTTGAGCAGGTCGACGACATCGGTGGTGACGGTGTGGGCGCCCTTCGCCTCGTACTGCTTCAGGTAGGCCGGTGCCTGGCTGTTGGCGAGCGGGGCGATGTCCACCTGTCCGGACTGCAGAGCGGTCAGGAACTGGTTGCTGGTCAGCGGGATCAGCTTCACCTCGTCGTACGCCAGACCCGCCTGCTTCAACGCCCGCAGCAGCACGACCCCTTGGGCCTGCCCCTGGGAGAAGGCGAGCTTCTTGCCCTTGAAGTCCTCGACGGTCCGGATGTCGCTGCCCGGCTTGGTGGCGAAGAGGTAGTTCGGTTTGCGGGTGATGTTGATCGCGACGATCTTCGCGTCGAAGCCCTGGTAATGCGCCTGGATCGGCGGGATGCCCGCGTTGTTGGCGAGGTCCAGGGACTTCGCGCGGAACGCGTTGATGACGTCCGGACCGGCCCCGATGTTCACCCAGCTGGACACCGTGAACGGCAGTGCGGGCAGCTTCGCCAGCCTGAACTGCAGCTGCTGCGTGCCCTGGTAGGAGGCGATCTTCAGGCTGGTGCCGGCCGGGACCTTGTCGGCGAGCGGCTTGGTGGCGGCGCCCTCGGTGTCGGCGGCGGCGCTGCCGTCGGCGCAGCCGCTGAGGCCGGCGACGGCGGCGGACGCGCCCAGCAGGGAGGTGAGAAAGACACGACGGTGCATGGGAGGACTCCCGGGAGAAAAAGAGAGCAAGAAAGAGCGGAAAGGCAGGAGAAATTCCGGGAAGACGAGCCGGAACAGAAATGCTCACGCAGCGGGAAACACGCGCTTCATGCGCGGCAATGTGTCAGCAACAGAGGGTGCGACAGCTGGTGAGAGGGCTCATGACCAGGATGTTCCCGGCCATGAGCGGCCCCTGTCAACATTCCGAGTTTCTGAATTAAATAGCCTCAGGTGAGACACCCAACGGGTCCCGGAACAACGTGTCCAGCGCCACCGACCCGCCCGCCACCGCCAGCACGGAATCCGGGAAACTCGTCGGCAGAACGGCTGCCGGGCGGCGCTTTCCGGCCGCCTCCCGCAGCGCGTCCAGGCACTCCTCGAAGTGGATGATCCCGACCTCGGTGACGACGACCGTCTCCGGGTTGAGCACATCGAGCAGCAGTCCGGCCGCCCGCCCGGTCGTCCGGGCCCGCTCCACCAGCAGCCGCCGGGCCACCGCGTCCCCTGCCGCCGCCGCGGCCACCACGTCCGCCGGACCGCCCGAGCCGATCACCCCGGCCGACCGGGCCCGCCGGCACAACGTCCGCTCGCTCAGCTCCACTTGGAGGCAGCCGGTCCTTCCGCAGCCGCACGGTTCGGTGCCGCCCGGCACCGGCAGGTGCGCGATGGCGCCGGCCCCCGAGCGGGGGCCGTGGTGCACCTCGTCGTTGGTGGCGAAGGCCGCGTCGACCACGTTGCCCACGAACAGATGCAGCACGCTCCGGCTGCCCCGGGCACTCCCGAACAGCCGCTCACCGTTCACCAGCGCCCGCGCGTGCCCGTCCACCTGCACCGGCAGCCCGGTCCGGGCGCCGAGCAGCTCCCGCACCGGCACCTCCCGCCAGCCCAGCAGCTCGTGCTCGACGACGGTGCCCGCCTCCCGGTCCACCCAGCCGCCCACCGCCACCCCGACCCCCAGCGGCCGGCGGCCCGGCACATCGGCGAGCAGTGCCGCGAGCCCCTCGGCGGCCCGGGCCAGCACCCGGCCCGGATCGGTCCGCTCGTGCTTCAACTGCCGCGCGGCCACCACCCGTCCCCGCAGGTCCAGCAGCGCGACCGTGGTGTACGGCACGGCCACGTGCACCCCGCCGACCACGAACCGCTCACGGTCGAGGTCGACCGGCACATGCGGCCGGCCGACCCCGTTCGAACGGCGGGGCGCCGCCTCCTCACGGATCAGCCCGAGCCCGGCCAGCCGGGCACAGTGCTCGGTCACCGAGGCGGGGGACAGCCCGGTCAGCCGGGCGATGGTGCTGCGGGCCACCGGCCCGTGCTCCAGCACGGACCGCAGCACGACACTGGCGCTGGTACGCCGCCGGTCGCTGTCGGCGGCACGGGGCACGGGGGAGGCAAGAGTGGGTGCCGCGGTACGGGGCATGGGAGAACCGTCCTCGGGAACGGGGCCGACACGTCTCGTAGAGGAGAGGCGCCCCGAAGGCCGCCCCTACCCCGGGCGGCGACAGGTGGCCGTGCCCTGGCGTCGCAGGTCGACGTAGCGACGCGACGTGAAGTACCGGGACTGGGCAACCATGCGTTCGAAGCTAGCAAAGCGCCCCCGCGCTGCCCAGACGGCGACCGACGGGCGAGACAGCCACCGGGGCATTGGCGGAACCCTACAGATGCGGCGTCAGGTCCCCCCGTACCATGCACCACTTCACCTCAGTGACCGGTATCACGCCGTACCCGGTGTAACCCGCATCCTTTGTCCGGAGCCCACCAAGCGGCCGATCTTGCCTTTGTCGATCGCTGACGGTGATCACCGCGTGGCCGCCGGGATAGCGTCACGGTGTTCCCACCTGCCCATCACCCCGCGGAGTCCCCATGAGCACCGCCACCGCCACGGTTCGCCCCGGCGCCGTTCTCGCCGACCTCCTCCCCGCGTCCCGCGTGCGCGACGCCGCCCTCGTGCTCGGCGGTGCCGCGCTCACCGGACTCGCGGCGCAGCTGTCGGTGCCGGTACCCGGCTCCCCGGTGCCGGTGACCGGTCAGACCTTCGCCGCGCTGCTCGTCGGCACCGCGCTCGGCGCCCGCCGCGGCTTCCTCTCCCTCGCCGTGTACGCGCTCGCGGGCGTGGCGGGCCTGCCGTGGTTCGCGGACGGCGCCTCCGGCGCGGGCGCCGTCTCCTTCGGCTACATCCTCGGCATGCTGCTCGCCTCCGCCGCCGTCGGCGCCCTGGCCCGCCGCGGCGCCGACCGCTCTCCGCTGCGCATGGCCGGCACGATGATCCTCGGCGAGGCGATCATCTACGCCGTCGGCGTGCCCTACCTGGCCCTGGCCGCCCACCTGTCCGCCTCCCAGGCGATCTCCCTCGGCCTCACCCCGTTCCTCGTCGGCGACGCCCTCAAGGCCGCCCTCGCGATGGGCGCGCTGCCCGCCGCCTGGAAGTTCGTCGGCAAGCGCTGACGCCGTGACCGCCGCGGTTCGCCCTCGGCGGTGACGACCTCGTGGTCCACGAAGTTCATGACAGACACGAAGGTCATGACAGACACGACGGCCGCATGACCCGACAGCTTTCGTCGGGTCATGCGGCCGGTGTTCTTCAGGTGCGAAGAGAAGGACGGATCAGGCGGTCGGGACCTTGTCGGCCACCTCGTCGGCCGCCTCGACCGCGGGCGTCCCGGTCGTCGCGCGGCCCGCCGTGAGCTTCTGCTTCACGAAGGCGATCACCAGCACGAGCGCCGCCACACCCACGGACAGCAGCACGGTCGTACGACCGCTGCTCTCACCCTTGGTGTCGGTCAGCATGTAGCCGAGGACGAACACGATCAGGCCGGCCGTCGCCCAGGTCAGGTACGGGTACAGCCACATCTTCACGACGAGCTTCTCCGGGGCCTCACGCTGGATGATCTTGCGCAGACGCAGCTGCGAGAAGCAGATGACCAGCCACACGAACAGGGCGACCGCGCCCGAGGAGTTCAGCAGGAAGAGGAAGACCGAGTCCGGGTACTGGTAGTTGAAGAAGACCGCCACGAAACCGAAGACGACGGACGCGAGGATCGCCGCCCGGGGCACGCCCCGCTCGGTGGTGCGGGCGAACGCCTTGGGCGCGTCGCCGCGCTGGCCGAGCGAGAAGGCCATGCGGGAGGCCGTGTACAGGCCGGAGTTGAGGCAGGACAGCACCGAGGTCAGCACGATGAAGTTCATGATCTCACCGGCGTGCGCGATGCCGAGGGAGTCCAGGGCGGCGACGTAGGAGCCCTTCTCCTGGATCGCGGGGGAGTTCCACGGCACCAGGGAGACGACGATCAGGATCGAGCCCAGGTAGAAGACACCGATGCGCCAGATGATGCTGTTGGTGGACTTGGTCACCGCCTGCTGCGGGTTCTCCGACTCACCGGCGGCCAGGGTGGCGATCTCGCTGCCCATGAAGGAGAAGACGACCAGCAGCACACCGGTCAGGATCGAGCCGGGACCGTGCGGCAGGAAGCCGCCCTGCGAGGTCAGGTTGGAGAAGCTCGCCTGGTCGTCGTGGACGCCCGGCAGCACGCCGAAGACGGCCAGCGCGCCGATGACGATGAAGGCGCCGATCGCCACGACCTTGATGCCGGCGAACCAGAACTCGAACTCGCCGTAGGAGCCGACGGAGACGAGGTTCGTGGCCGTCAGCACGGCCATCACGATCAGGGCCCAGCCCCACTGCGGGACGGCCGGGATCCAGCCTTCGAGGATCTTCGCGCCTGCCGTGGCCTCCACGGCGAGCACGACGACCCAGAAGAACCAGTACAGCCAGCCGATGGAGAACCCGGCCCAGGGGCCGAGGGCACGGTCGGCGTGCGCGGAGAAGGAGCCGGAGGTCGGGTTGGCGGCGGACATCTCGCCGAGCATCCGCATCACGAGGACGACGAGGGTGCCGACGAGGGCGTAGGACAGCAGGATGCCGGGGCCCGCGGTGGCGATGCCCGAGCTGGAGCCGACGAAGAGTCCGGCACCGATCACACCGCCGATGGCGATCATCGTGAGGTGTCGGTTCTTGAGGCCTGCTTGAAGTCCGGAACCAGGGGTCATGGACGGATTTCCTTTGCGCCGGTGGAGCGTTTCCCGTACGGGAGGGAGCGCCGTTGTGTGGCTTGTGTACGGGGCCTCGCACGAGCGGTGTACGAGTTGGTCCAGTGAATCCGAGGTGAACTGATTCGGGAACCTCTGAATCCGGATTGTTATTTGAGGTTTTCTTGAGGATCTATGGTCCGACTCACATTTTGGGGGTCGACGATCACGTCGGCACCCGGGGCTGCTGCCCCGGATCGGGCGTGTCACACTCGTCCCATGCGCGTGTATCTCGGCTCCGACCATGCGGGCTTCGAACTCAAGAACCACCTCGTCGAGTGGCTCAAGGAGGCGGGGCACGAGCCCGTCGACTGCGGGCCCCACATCTACGACGCCCAGGACGACTACCCGCCCTTCTGCCTCCGCGCCGCGGAGAGCACCGCCGCGGACTCCGACGCCCTCGGCATCGTGATCGGCGGCTCCGGCAACGGGGAGCAGATCGCCGCGAACAAGGTCAAGGGTGTCCGGGCCGCCCTCGCCTGGAGCGAGGAGACGGCCGCGCTCGGCCGCCAGCACAACAACGCCAACGTGGTCGCCGTGGGCGCGCGCATGCACACCACGGAGGAGGCGACGAAGTTCGTCGAGACCTTCCTCAACACCCCGTTCTCCGGTGACGAGCGCCACATCCGCCGCATCGACATGCTGTCGGAGTACGAGTCGACCGGCGACCTGCCCCCGATCCCGGCCCACCACCCGCAGCAGGACTGAGTCTCCCGGGGGCCGGCGGGACGCCGGGCCCCAGGGACTGAAAGGAACAGGGAGCCGTGCCAGAGGGGCACACGATCCACCGGCTGGCGCACGACTACGCCGCCCGCTTCTCCGGCACGGCCCTGCGTGTCACCAGCCCCCAGGGGAAGTTCTCCGACGCCGCGGACCTGCTGAACGGTGCCGTGCTCACCGCCACCGAGGCGCACGGCAAGCACCTCTTCCTCCGCTTCCGCGACACCGACTGGATCCACATCCACCTCGGCCTCTTCGGCAAGGTCGCCTTCGGCCCCGCCCCCGCGCCCCCGCCCACCGACACGGTCCGCCTCCGCCTCGCGAACGCGACCTCGTACGTGGACCTGCGCGGCCCCACCACCTGCGCGCTGATCACGCCCGGTGAGAAGCAGGCGATACACGACCGCCTCGGCCCCGACCCGCTCCGCGAGGACGCCGACCCGGCCGCCGCCTACGCCCGCGTCCGCCGCAGCCGTACGACCATCGCCGCCCTGCTGATGGACCAGAAGATCATCGCGGGCGTCGGCAACGTCTACCGCGCCGAGGTCCTCTTCCGGCACGGCATCGACCCGTACCGCGCCGGCCGGGACATCACCCCCGCCGAGTGGGACACCGTCTGGACCGACCTCGCGGAGCTGATGCGCGAGGGCGTCCGCCACAACCGCATCGACACCGTCCGCCCCGAGCACACCCCGGAGGCCATGGGCCGCCCGCCCCGCGTGGACGACCACGGCGGCGAGGTGTACGTCTACCGCCGGGCCACCCTGCCCTGCCACATCTGCGGCACCGGCATCCGCACCGCCGACCTCGCCGCCCGCAACCTCTTCTGGTGCCCCACCTGCCAGAAGCCCTGACCGGACACGGGCCCTCGTCCTAGGGCCTGTCCGGCGGATCCTGTCGCAGACGCGGGGTCTGGCACGCACATCTGCGGCGTTGTCGTCGGTCGCCGACTCCCCCACGCTCGAATGG
>NZ_JBEYUW010000020.1:0-92368 GCF_040643735.1 Streptomyces sp. NPDC047085 | reverse complement strand
CGCGCTGGAGTCCGCAAGCGGGTGGGCCGAGGGTGTTCGGCCCGTTCGCTGCGGTGGCTCCTAGCGACGACAGACATGGTTAGCGGGGGCGGGTGTGGGGCGCAATGATGTGACGTACTACCCGTCTTCGGAGTAATGCCCGATATGGCCCGGTCTGTGCTGATTGTGTGCTGTTCGGGGCGGTGTGGTTCTACGATCCCGGGTAGGACGTGATGTGCGTCCTGTGCGCGGCGTCACCCCTCCAGGCCCCCTCAAGCCCCCTTGGGCCCGCTCGCCCGACCTGCGGAGGGACCTGCGGAGCGTGACGCGAGTACCGGCATCGGTGAGAAGGTGCCGCGCCTCCGGGACTGGGTGACTCTGTAGGGGTGTGGGGTGTCCCAGCGCGTCGGATACCGGAGGCCTACGCCGCCTCGGGCCACCGGGCGGTGCGCGTCACGCTGGCCGCCGCAGTCGGCTTCTACCTCTTCCGCTACGCCTTTGACCGCCCCGTCGCGGCGACCTACGCGCTGTTCGCCGCAGTGGCGCTGGGCGGACTGTCCAGGATCCCCGGTACCGGCCGGCAGCGTGCCGCGCTGGTGTCGCGCCTGCTGCCGGTGTGCGCGGTGCTGGTGGCCGTCGGCACCTATCTGTCGGTGCGGACGTGGAGTGCGGCCGTCGGCATGCTGGTGATCGGCTTCGCGCTGGCCTTCGCCGCTGTGGGCGGACCCCGTCCGGCGGGAGCGGCGCCGGGCCTTCAACTCCTCTACATCCTGCCGTCGTTCCCGCCGTACGATCCCGGCTCGCTCGGCGAGCGACTGATCGGGACGACCGTCGGAGTGGCCTTGCTCGCCGCCGCCGAGGCGCTGCTCTGCCCCGAGCCCCGTCCGCTGCCGTACCGGGAACGGGCCGCCCGCGCCGCCCAGACCGCCGGGCGGTGCGCGACGCTGCTCGCCGCACCCCCCTGCGCCCTGACCCGCGCGGACAGCCAGGCGGCGCAGCAGGCGAGCCAGTCGCTGCGCTCGCGCACCGTGCCCGAGGCGGAGCGGCCGGCCGGCCCGGGGGTGCGCGATCGCGCCCTCGCCCACACTGGTCTCGCCACACGTACGCTGCTGAACCGACTGGTGCAGTTGCCCTCCGCGCCGGGCGGGTGTCCGGGCCCCGACGTGGCCGCAGTACTGCGGGCGGCAGCGCGCCTGGCCACGGCGACCGCCGCCTGCCTGCGGGACGGGCCGCCTCCGACAGCACAGCGGGAGGAGCTGATCGCGGCACGCGCGCACCTGTCCGCCGCGTCGGCGGGCCCCGCTCCCGCCGAGCGCGCCGTCTCCGCCCCGGCTGTCGCGATCATGCCCGCGCCCGGCCTGCCGTCCGCCGGGACGACGCTCGCGCCCGCCTTCCCGCCCGCCGTACTGCGTCAGCACGCCGCCGTGCTGGAGATCGCCGACGCCACGCTGGCGATGGGCACGGCGGCCGAACTGGCGGTGCGCGGCAGACACGGCACAGCGGCGGTGCCACCCGGTCGCTTCTGGTACGCCTCGTGCAGCACGCCGACGCTGTGGTGGCACCGGGTGCGCGGCCACGCCGGACGCCGGTCGGTGTTCTTCCAGAACGCGGTGCGGTTGGCCCTCGCCCTGACGGCGGTACGGCTCGTGGCCGGGGTGGACACGCTGCCCCACGGCTTCTGGGCCATGCTGGCCACGCTCACCCTCACCCGGACCACCATGGACGAGACCTGGAGCACCATCCGCCGCGCGCTGACAGGCACGCTGGCCGGGGCCCTGGTGAGCGCGGGCGTGCTCATCCTCGTGGGCACCGACACCACCGTGTACGCCGTCCTGCTGCCCGCATGGATGCTGTTCGCCTTCACGGTCGGACCGGTCAGGGGCGTCGGGTGGGCGCAGGGTCTGTTCACCATCGTTGTCGCGCTGGTCTTCGCCCAGCTGGCGCCACCGACATGGCGGCTGGCGGAGATCAGGATGCTGGACGTGCTGATCGGCAGTGCGATCGGCGCCGTCATCGGCCTGCTGGCCTGGCCTCGCGGCGCCCACGACGAGCTGCGCTACGCGACGGCGGAACTCTTGCGCAGGGCGGCGGAGATCGTGGTGGCGACCAGTGCCTCGGTGGCGGGCGGCGCGGCGGTGGCCGCGCCGCCGGGGGTGCCCGGCCACCGGTCGCTGCAGCGTGCGGTCGTTCTCGCGGAGTCGGCGTATGCGCAGTTCCAGAGCGAGCCGACGCCCTTCGGGGGCAGGGGGCGCAGAGCGGCGCTGCCCGACGTGGACTGGCAGGCGACCCTGCTGGCCGGGCATCACACCCTGTGGGGGTCCGCGCGGCTGCTGGAGCCGCCGCTGACCGTGCTGGGCCCGGCGGCCGCCGAGTCGGCCGGCGGGCTGGGGGAGCGGGTCGCCGGGCGGATGCTGCTGGTCTCGGCGACCCTCGACCCCGGCGGTGACACCCCGGATGTATGGCTGCCGCTGATCGATCCGGCCTTCACCGGATTCGCGACGGAGCCGCCCGGTGCGCCGAGGCGGTACTACGCGACCGTGTCCTGGCTGGAGTCGCTCCTGACCGACCTCACCCGCATCGCGCACGGCGGACCCGCACCGAAGCCCGCCGAAGGCAGCGTCGGCCCACGCTGACCAGCGGAGGGACAGCCGAATTCCTACGCCGGGGCCCAGTCGTACGGCGGCGTCAACCGCGACCGTGTCCGGGCTCCTCCGCCTCTGCCCGGGCCGCCATCACGTCTGAACCGTGCTCGAAGGCCCAGGCACCGAACGCCTCGATCGGCTCCAGCAGTGACCGCCCCAACTCCGTGAGGGCGTACTCCACACGCGGCGGGGACCCGGCGTGCGCGTGGCGCCGCACCAGCCCGTTGAACTCGAGCCGGCGCAACGTCTCGGTGAGCACTTTGGGGCTGATCCCGCCGATCCGCTCGCGCAGTTCACCGGGCCGCGAGGGTCCCCCGCGCAACGCCCACACCACGACCGGGTTCCAGGTGTTGGTGAACAGATCGAAGGCGAGCCGGGCTTGGCAGTCGGCGATGAAGACGTGGTCAGTGGTCACTTACCAAATGGTGCCCCAGCGGTTTCCTAGTGTCGTCCCGATGCCGAACGGCAGTTTGTTCACGGAGGGGTTGGACATGATGAGGATCGGGATCGTCGGTACGGGAACCATGGCGAGTGTGCTGGGCGCGCGGTGGGCGGGGGCCGGCCACGACGTGCTGGTGGGCGGGCGGGACGTGGACCGCGCGGCCGCGCTTGCCGAGCGGATCGGCGGACGGAGCGGAACTCCGCGGGACGCGGCCGAACACGGCCGGGACGCGGTGTTGTTGGCCGTGCCGTACGGGGCGGCGGTCGGCGTGGTGTCCGCCCTGGCCGAGGCTGTACGAGGAAGGACGCTGGTCGACTGCACCAACCCGCTGGCGCCCGGCTTCGTCCTCGAGACCCGGGGTGGGCCCGCGGCCGCCGAGCGCATCGCGGCCGCGGCGCCCGGCGCGTCCGTGGTCAAGGCGTTCAATCTCTGTCACGAGAGCGTGTGGCGCAGGACACCGCCCGTCTTCGACGGACGCCCCCTGGCAGTGCCGCTCTGCGGTGACGACGCATCAGCTCTCGAAGCCGTACGACGTCTTGTGCGCGACCTCGGCTGCGTGCCGGTCAACGGAGGAGGGCTCGACCGGGCAGGCCTGCTGGAGGCGACGGCGGCACTCCTGATCGGCCTGTGGGTGGGCGAGGGCGCGGACGCGCAGGCGATCGCTCCGCCTCTCGAGTACGCGGGGGTCGATCTCTCCTGACCGCGATCTCAGGAATGCAGAAATGCAGGAATGCCGGGACGGGCCCGCGCATGCCGTGTGCTCAGCACGGCGGGTTGGCCGCGAGCAGGTCGGCGCCGAGTGGCGTGAGGGTGTGGACCACGGTGTTGCGCTGCCGGACGGAGACGAGCAGGCCCGCCTCACGGAGGACGCAGGCATGTTCACTTGCGGTGGGGAGGGCCATACCGGTCCGGCGGGCCAGCTCGCTGGTCGTACAGCCGCCGTCCAGCGCGCGCAGGACGGCGGCGCGGCCCCTGCCGACGAGGTGGGACAGCGCGGCGCGCCCGTCGCGGCCGCCTTGCGGGTTCCACCAGTCGGCGGTGCGGCGAACCGGGTAGACCAGGACGGGCGGCAGCAGCGGGTCGATCAGGGTGACCGGCGAACGCCAGCAGAACACGGAGGGCACCAGCAACAGGCCCCGCCCGTCCAGCCGCACGTCACGGTCGACCGGATAGTCCGCCTCAAGAACGGGCGCGCGCCAGCGAAGTGTCGGTCTGAGGCTGTTCAGCAGCCCCTCGCTGCCCGCGTCGAGCAGGGCACGGGCTCGTACCGCCCGGTCCGCCTCGATCTGTGCGCGTACGCGTGGCCAGTAGGGGGCCAGGACGGCATCGAAGTAGGCGTGCAGTGCCCGCCCCAGGCCGGCCAGTGCGTCCGGCCGTCCCTCGGCGAGGGGGCGCAGCCACGACGGGGGCGAGCTGAGTACGGTGAGTTCGCGCCTCAGCCGTCGGCGGGGAGTGGTCAGCACCGCCTCGATTCCCTCGCGTAGCCCGATGCCGGCCTCGGGCGGTGTCAGGAAGTCGGGAAAGTCGCCCCTGGGCGGCGCGACAGCGCGCACCAGCCGTGTCGGCCCAGCCGGGAGTCCGTGCAGCACGGACCGGGCCTGATCACGCCAGGGGTCGAACACGGCCGCGCCCCGTCCGGTGCCCAGGAGGTTGGCGCTGAGCACCGTTTCCCACAGGGGGTCCGGGCCGGCCGCGACCTTCAGACGCAGGAGATCGTCCTGGGTGAAATGCACTCTCAGCATGGTGTTTCCCCCGCGTCGGTGGTCGGCCCCAACGGCAGGAGGATGCGCGACGGGTCATCCTTCGTGCCGCTCACTGGACGGCCCGGGGAGTCACGTTGGTTGCCGTGGCGCAGCCGAATTACGACCAACGGCTGATGCCAGGCTGGCCGAGGAGATGGAGTGGTCCACCACCGACGGCTGACGCGGTCACCGTGACCAGGGAGTTTCGGACCTCACCTAATGTCATGGCTACGTCATCGCCGGCCCGACAGCCTGAAGGGCGTCCGGCGCAGTGCCGGATGCGCGGGGCGGGGCGAGCAGCGGAGCCTCGCGGTCGAGACGCGGACTGCTCCTGGAGGAGTCATGAAGAAGTGGATGGCAGGACTGGCGGTCGTGAGCACGGCGGGCGTTGCCCTGCTGGTGGCTCCCGCCCACGCATCGGCGGGCACCGGGGTCATCTCGAAGACGGTCGCCTGCAACCCCATGAGCTACTCGTCCGGCGGCGTGGTCCGCGCCAAGCTGCGCAACTGCACCACCACCTGGTACAAGGACCTCACCGACGGCAGCTCGTGGGTGACCGTCTCGGCGCAACTGCTCGACAGCTCCACCGACGGCTACTGCGCGAAGACGCGGTACACCAACCTGGAGACCTTCTACGTCGGCACGGAGTGCAACGGGGTGTGGACGACCAAGCCGCACTCGTTCGACCTCCTGCCCATCGACACGCGCGTCGAGATCGTCCTGTGGCGTGCCAAGAGCTCTGACGACACGTACCCGGGAGGGGGCGCGTACCAGAAGGTGGACAGGCCGGTCGGATACTGAGGGCACAGCGGCTGAACGAGGGCGCGGCCGGGCAGGCCCGGGAACAGGCGGTACGTCAGTCCCCCGGCGCCGGGCCGGTCGAGGCCCGTACGACCAGTTCACAGCCGAGCAGAAGTGACCGGCGAGGTCCCGGCTGTTCGATGCACTTCAGCAGCATGTGTGCGGCCTCGGCGCCGATTTCCTGCTGGGGCACGTGCACGGTCGTCAGGGGCGGGGTCATCCGGGTCAGGAACGGCATGTCGTTGAACCCCACCACGGACAGGTCGTCGGGGCACCGCAGGCCGGACGCCGCCAGCGCGTCCAGCGCTCCGAGTGCCAGAAGGTCGTTCGCGGCGAACACGGCGGTGGGGCGGTCGGGACCCCGGTACGCGGTCAGGAGCTCCTCCATGGCCGCGCTACCGGCGGCCTCGCTGAATCCGGTGGCGTCGACGACGGGGGTGTGCCGGGGGTCCAGCCCGGCGTGCTCGCAGGAGTCGAGGAAGGCACGGCGCCGGATCAGTCCGGTCGACAGCTCCTGCGGGCCCGCGAGGTGGGCGATACACCGGTGGCCGAGACCCGTGAGGTGCCGGACGACGGCATGGACGCCGGCCGCCTCGTCCGCCGTGACCGACGGGATCCTCCGGTCGTCCAGGACCCGGTTGACGAGCACCATCGGCACCCCCTCCGCCGTCGCGCGCTCCAGCAGGGGGTGTTCGCGGCGCGCCGTCGCGACCACGAAGCCGTCGCACTGGCGGCCGCGCAACTCGGCGAACAGCCGCGCTTCCTTGTCCTCGTCGTTGTCCGTGCTGACCAGCAGCGCCGAGTACCCCTCGACGGCCAGTGCCTCCTCCACGCCTCTGACGATGGGCGGGAACAGGGGGTTGGTCAGGTCGGGGATGAGGATCGCGACCATCCGGGAACGCCGGGTACGCAGGGCGCGCGCGACGGAGTTGGGCTGGTAGCCCAGGCTTTCGGCCACGGCCAGGACCCGTTTGGCCGTCTCCGCCGACACCCGGTGGCGGGTGTCGGGATTCAGGGCTCTCGACGCCGTGCCGGGGTGGACGCCGGCCGCTCGCGCCACGTCGCTCAACCTCGTCACGGGCCCCACCGTATGCCGGGAGCCGACGCGATGGCAATGGATTGCATCAAGGGCTGCCGGACGCCTTGACACCCCCTGGTGGCGAGCCTAACTTCGCGGCAACCGATTGCGCAGCGGCGCAACGCGACTCCATGCGGAGCACTGCTGCATCGCCCGAATGGCCAAGAATTCCCCTCTTTTCGAGTGTAGGGACGGCACGCCATGCAAGACAATCGATTGTCATTGACGGTCATAGGACCCCGCTGGCGCCACCGTGGGGTCCTGGCGGCCCTGGCGGCCACGACCGCGACGGCGCTGGCCGCCTGCGGGCCGGCGACCGGAGGACCGGCCCGGGGGGCGGGCGACGGCCCCGGCAAGGACACACTGACGATCGGCGTCTCGCTCTCCCTGACGGGGGACTTCGCCGATCCCGGCAAGGCCGCCAAGCGCGGCTACGACCTGTGGGCGTCCGACGTCAACGCCCGTGGCGGCGTGCTCGGGCACAAGGTCGCCATCAAGATCGTCGACGACACGTCCAACCCGAACCAGGTCACGACGAACTACACCAACCTCATCACCAAGGACAAGGTCGATCTGGTCGTCGGCCCCTACTCCAGCCTGCTCACCATCCCGGCCTCGCAGGTGGCCAAGCGCTACGGCTACGCCTTCCTCGAACCGGCAGGCGGCGGGCCGAAGGTGTTCGCCCAGCACCTGGACAACCTGTTCTTCGTCCAGCCCGCCGCCATCGTCAAACAGGGCGACATCTTCGTCGACTACCTCCTCTCCCTGCCGCCCGCCGAGCGCCCGAAGACCGCCGCGTACGCGTCACTTGACGACCCGTTCGCCGCACCGCTCGCCGACAACGTCCGAAAGCGCCTGGAAGCGGCCGGCATCAAGACCGTGTACGCCCAGACCTACCCCGACAACCTCACCGACCTCACCCCGGTGATCACCAAGGTTGCCTCCGCCAAGCCCGATCTGCTCGTCTCCGGAACGCAGTCCGAGGACGCCTACGCCCAGGTCAAGGCGATGATCCAGCTGGGCTTCAACCCCCGCTGGCTGTTCGTCTCCAACGGCGCCAACAACCCCGTGGAGTTCCCCGACAAGGTCGGCGCGGACAACACCCAGGGCATCTTCACCACCGGCGACTGGTTCGCCGGCTCCCAGCAGTCCGGCGCCTCCGCGTTCGTCAAGGCGTACCTCACCAAGTACGGCGGCAAGGAGACGGACATCGACACCACCAGCGCTGAGGCGTACTCGGTCGGCACGCTGATCGAACAGGTCGCGAAGAAGACCGGGAAGCTCGACAACAAGAGCCTCATCTCCGCGCTGCACTCCGGCACATGGCGGACTCCGGTGGGCGACCTGTCCTGGGACGCCAACGGCGAGCCGAAGGGCCACTACACCCTCGTCCAGTGGCAGAAGCACCGGTTGACGCCGGTGTACCCGGCCGACGTGGCGGTCACGGCGCCGGTCACCGCGAAACCGGCCTGGGGGGAGTGAGCGGTCGTGCACACCCTCCTCCAGGCGATCCTGCTGGGCATCCTCACCGGCGGTGTCTACGCCCTGATGGCGAGCGGCCAGACCCTCGTCTTCGGCATCATGCGGGTGATCAACCTGGCGCAGGGCGCGCTGGTGGTCCTCAGCGCCTACCTGTCGTACACCCTGTTCACCTGGGCCGGGATCGACCCGTTCCTCGGCATCCTGATCGTCACCCCCGTGATGTTCCTGCTCGGGGTCGCCGTCCAGTGGGTGTTCCTCCGGCCGCTCGGCAGCGGCGGAGGCGAGCTGAGTCTGCTCGTCATGTTCGCCGTCGCCCTGGCCGTCGAAGGCGTGCTCGCCTCGGTCTACAAGACGACCTTCCGCTCCATCAACACCGGCTACCGCGACGCCGCCTGGCAACTGGGCGACTACCGGCTGCCGGTGACCCGGCTGGCGGCCTTCGGGCTGTCCCTCGCCGTCCTGGGCGGGCTGTGGCTGCTGCTGCACCGCACCCGCTTCGGCGCCTCGGTGCGGGCCACCGTGCAGAACCCGACCGCGGCCCGACTGCTGGGCGTCAACCCCGAACGCGTCTCCGCGCTCGGTTTCGGCCTGGGCACGGCGACCGCCGGCGCCGCCGGAGCGGTGTTCGGCCTCGTCTACCCCTTCAACTCGGGCAGCCACTACGACCTCATCGCGCGGCTCCTGGCGATCGTCGTGCTCGGCGGACTCGGCAGCCTCGGCGGAGCCGTCGTGGCCGGGGTGCTGATGGGCGTGGCCGAGGCGGTGGTGGCCGCGACCTGGTCACCGTCGTGGGCCGGATTCACCTTCTTCACGGCACTGCTTCTCGTCCTGCTGCTGCGGCCGCAGGGACTGTTCGGGACACGGCTTCGGGGGGCGCTGTGACCTCCACCCTCTCCGCGACGCCCGTGACCGCCACCCCGCGCTCCGGACTCGTACGCCATCCCAGGCTGTGGCGCATCGCCGTGCCGGTCGTCGTCTTCGCCGCACTGCTGGCCGCGCCCTGGACGGTGGGCCAGCCATGGATCGTCAACCTGCTGATCTTCACGCTCATGTACGCCACGATGGCGAGCGCGTGGAACCTGGTCGGCGGCCTGGCCGGCTACCCCTCGCTCGGCCACGCCGCGTTCTTCGGCATCGGCGCCTACGGCGAGGCGATCTGGTTCCACCACCACCCGCCCGTCTCCGGCTGGGAGCCCTTCCTCGCCCTGCCGGCTGTGGCCGTCGGTACGGCACTGGTGGGGCTGCCGGTCGCCTGGATCGCCATGCGCACCAGGGCCGCGACCTTCGCGATCGTCACGATCACCCTGGTCTTCGTCGTCCAGACGCTCGCGTTCAACGCCCGCGGACTCACCGGGGGCGCACAGGGCATCGGGATCGGCCCGGCCCCTTTCGGTGCCGCCTACTTCGCCTTCCCCTTTTACTACGTGCTGGTGGCCCTGCTCGCCGTCGCCGTCGCGCTGACCGCCCTCGTCATGCGCTCCCGGCTCGGGCTGATCCTGGCGACCGTCCGCGACGACGAGGACAAGGCCCGCGGCATCGGGGCCCCCACGGCCGTCGCCAAGCTGGCGGCGTTCGCGCTGTCGGTCGGCCTCACCGGTGCCGTGGGCGCGGTCTGGGCGTACTACGTGTCCTTCGTCTACCCGCCGTTCGCGGTGGACCCGCTGGTGACCATCGGCATGGTGCTCATGGTGTACCTGGGCGGGCGGGGGACGCTGTGGGGACCGGTGCTCGGGGCGTTCCTCGTCGTCCCCGCGCAGCAGTACCTCGCCTACCGGCTCGGCGCCAACTCGCTGCACCTGGTGGGATACGCGGCCCTGTTCCTCGTCGTGATGCTCGTCCTGCCCCGGGGCATCCTTCCCTCGCTCGCGGACCGGCTCGGGAAGCGGGTGAACCGGCGATGACGGCACTGCTCGAAGTGCGCGGACTGACCAAGTCCTTCGGCGGGGTGCGGGCGGTGGACGACTGCTCGTTCGACGTCGAGGAAGGCTCGGTGACGGCGCTCATCGGTCCCAACGGGTCCGGGAAGACGACCGCGTTCAACATGATCACCGGCTATCTGTCCGCCGACTCCGGCTCGATCCGGTTCGCGGGCACGACCCACCGGCGTCCCGACCCGGCGGTGCTCCACCGCCGCGGACTCACCCGTACGTTCCAGCAGGCCCGGATCTTCGGCTCGCTCAGCGTACGGGAGAACCTGATCGCCGCCGCAGGGCTCCGCTGGACCACTCTGCTCGCCCGGCGCGCCGCCCGGACCGACCGGGCCCGCGCCGACGAACTGCTGGACGACTTCGGGCTGTCCCCGAAGGCCGACCTGAATGCGGCCGAACTCTCCTACGGGCAGCGCAAGTTGTGCGAGTTCGCCGCGGTGCTGATGGCGGATCCACGGCTGGTGCTGCTCGACGAACCCACCGCGGGGGTCAACCCGGTGATGATCGAGACGATGGAGCGCCATGTGCGCAGCAGGAACGAGCAGGGAGTGACCTTCCTGATCGTCGAGCACGACATGCCGCTGGTGATGCGGCTGTGCGACCCGGTCGTCGTCCTCGACCGCGGTCGGCCCATCGCGGCCGGGGTACCGGCTGACATCCAGGCCGATCCCCGGGTGCTCGACGCCTACCTGGGGGAATGATGACCCACACCACCTCCGAGCCCGCGAAGCCGCTGCTGACCCTGGAGGGTGTCACCGCCGGATACGGCGCGGGCCTGATCCTGCGGGGCGTCGACCTGACGGTCACCGCCGGAGAGGTCACCTGCCTCATCGGGCCCAATGGCTCGGGCAAGTCGACGACTCTGAAGACGATTTCCGGTCTGCTCAAGCCGGCCGCCGGCACCGTCACCTTCCAGGGCGAGGACATCTCGCGGCTCAGCGCCCGCGAACGGCTCCTGCGTGGCATCGTCCACGTGCCGCAGGACCGCAGCCTCTTCCCGGCGATGACCGTGCGGGAGAACGTCGAGATGGGCGGCTACGTCCTGCGCGACCGCAAGCTGGTCGCCGAGCGCTGGGAGCACATCGCCGCCTCCTTCCCGCTGGTGGCCGACCGGGCGGGCGCCCACGCCGGCTCCCTGTCCGGCGGCGAGCAGAAGACCGTCGAGATCGCGCGGACCCTGATGCTCGACCCTGTCCTCATCCTTCTGGACGAGCCCTCCATCGGGCTCGACCCCAAGTCCCGGACCGCCGTCTTCCGCAGCGTCGCGGACCTCGCGGCCGCCGGACGTTCCGTCCTCCTGGTCGAGCAGAACGCCCGCTCAGGCCTGGCCGTCTCGCACACCGGCGTCGTCCTCGAGGGCGGCCGGGTCGCCCTGACGGGCAGCGGCGGCGACCTGCTCTCCGATCCGGAGGTCGGCCGGCTGTACCTCGGGGCCGGAGCCAGGCCCTCCGCACCCCTCGCCTCCACCCTCCCGTCGCCCGCCGGCGACCACACCCGACAGGACTGACTCATGACCGATTCCCCCAACCGTCCCACCATCGGCTGGGCCGGCACCGGCCGCATGGGCTACGCCATGGTGTGCCGCCTCCTGCGCGCGGGCCACGACGTCACCGTCTACAACCGCACCCGCAGCAAGTGCGAGCCGCTGGCCGAGCTGGGAGCGAGGATCGTGGACACGGCCGCCGAACTCGCCGACCGCGACATCGTCTTCACGATGGTCAGCGCGAGCAAGGACTTCGCCGAGGTCACCCTCGGCGAGCAGGGCATCCTGCGCCAGGCCCGCAAGCCCCGCATCCTCGTCGACTGCTCCACCGTCTCCCCGGACGTCTCCTCCCAGGTGCGCGACGAGGCCGAGCAGATGGGCACCTCCCTGCTGGTCGCCCCCGTGTCGGGCAACGCCAAGGTGGTGAAGGCCGGCCGCCTCTCCATGGTCGCCTCCGGCCCCCGCGAGTTCTTCGACGAGGCCGAGCCGCTGCTCACCACCATCGCCGCCTCGGTCACGTACGCGGGTCGGGACGACATGGCCCGCCTGGTGAAGCTCGCCCACAACATCTTCCTCGGCGTCGTCACCCAGTCGATGGCCGAGATCACCGTGCTGGCCGAGAAGGGGGGTGTGAGCCGGGCCGCGTTCCTCGACTTCCTCAACGGCTCGGTCCTCGGCTCCGTCTTCACCCGCTACAAGACCCCCGCCTTCGTGAACCTCGACTTCACGCCGACGTTCACGCCCCAGCTGCTGCGCAAGGACTTCGACCTGGGCCTCGCCGCCGCCCGGGACCTGGAGGTCCCCATGCCGGTCGCCGCGCTGACCCACCACATCGTCCAGCAGTCCGTCGGCCGCGGCCACGACGACACCGACTTCGCCGTCCTGCTCACGGAGGCCGCCCATGCGGCCGGGCTGACCCTCGTCCCGGAGAACGCGGACGTCTCCGACGGCCTGAGCGTCGCCTCGTGAACCACCGTCACACCGACCAGGCGAAGATGGTGACCACCGCGTTGACGCCTTCGGCCCCCGGGCACACCGCTGTCGACTTCGAGACCCGCGTCGACTTCGACCGTCTGCGCGCCTACCGGCTCTCCCGCGCCCGAGCCGCCCTGGACGCATCCGAGCTGGGCGCGATCCTGCTCTTCGACGTCAACAACATCCGCTACGTCACCGGCACGATGATCGGCGAGTGGTCGCGGGACAAGATGACCCGCTACGCGCTGCTGACCCGCGACCACGAGCCGATGGTCTGGGACTTCGGCTCCGCAGCCCGCCACCACCAGCTGTACGCGCCCTGGCTGCGGCCGGAGAACTGCCGCGCCGGAATGCTGGGCCTGCGCGGCGCCGTCGCACCCGATGTCGGCCTGATGCGGCGCGCGGTCGCCGAACTCGCGGGGATCCTGGCCGACCATGGCGTCGCCGGCGCGCCCGTCGGCATCGACATCGTCGAGCCGCCGTTCCTCTTCGAGATGCAGAACGCCGGGCTCGCCGTCGTCGACGCCCAGCAGGTCATGCTGGACGCCCGCGCCGTGAAGAACCCCGACGAGATCATGCTGCTGTCCCAGGCCGCGGCGATGGTCGACGGCGCCTATCAGCGGATCTCCGAGGCCCTCAAGCCGGGTGTGCGCGAGAACGACATCGTCGCGCTCGCCAACAAGTACCTGTACGAACAGGGCTCGGACGACGTCGAGGCCATCAACGCGGTGTCGGGGGAGCGGTGCAACCCCCATCCGCACAACTTCACCGACCGTCTCATCCGGCCCGGCGACACCTGCTTCTTCGACATCATCCAGTCGTACCAGGGTTACCGCACCTGCTACTACCGCACCCTGAACGTCGGCTCCTCCACCCCGGCACAGCGCGACGCCTACACCAGGGCACGCGAGTGGATCGACGCCGCGATCGCACTGGTGAAACCCGGCCAGACGACCGACGTCATCGCCAAGGCCTGGCCCAAGGCCATCGAGTTCGGATTCGCGACCGAAATGGACTGCTTCGGCCTGCAGTTCGGCCACGGCCTGGGTCTGGGCCTGCACGAGCGCCCCATCATCAGCCGCCTGAACTCCCTCGAACATCCCGCGGAGATCCAGGAAGGCATGGTCTTCGCGCTGGAGACCTACTGCCCGGCCTCGGACGGCTACTCCGCCGCGCGCATCGAGGAGGAGGTCGTGGTCACCGCCGACGGCGCGCGCGTCCTCACCCTGTTTCCCGCACAGGAACTGTTCGTCGCCAACCCCTACTAGGCCCACCGGAAAGGAGGTACGGGATCGTGACCACCACCACGCAGACCCCGCCCGCGGCGCCGGGCATCGACGAGCCCACCCGTCTGGCGCTCTACGGACAGATGGTGCGGATGCGCGGCATGGAGAAGCGCGCCTACGACCTGTTCCTGCAGAACCTCGTCAAGGGCACCAGCCACCTGTCCCTCGGCCAGGAGGCCATCGCCGCCGGCTTCGGCGTCGCGATGCGCCCCGACGACTACACCTTCGCCACCTACCGCGGCCACGCCCACACCCTCGCCCGCGGCGTTCCGATGACCGGCATCCTGGCCGAGCTGATGGGCCGCGCCAACGGCCTGATGGCCGGCAAGGGCGGCAGCATGCACCTGACGTCCGTCGAGCACGGGATGATGGGCTCGTACGCCATCATCGGTGCCCATCTGCCGATCGCCACCGGGGCTGCCTGGTCGGCCCAGTACCGGGGCACCGGGCAGGTCGCCGTCTGCTTCTTCGGCGACGGCACGACGAACATCGGAGCCTTCCACGAGGCGCTGAACCTGGCGGCGGTCTGGAAGCTGCCCGTGGTGTTCGTGTGCGAGAACAACCTGTACATGGAGTACACGGCGATCGGCTCGGTGACCGCCGTGGCGAACCCGGCGGCCGACCGGGCCGCGGCGTACGGCCTGCCGCCGATCACCGTCGACGGCAACGACCCCGAAGCGGTGTACGAGACCGCCGTCGCCGCGCTGTTCCGGGCCCGCACCGGCGAGGGCCCCTCCCTCATCGAGGCCAAGACCTACCGGCACGGCGGCCACTCCCGGGCCGACCCGGCCAAGTACCGCCCCGCGGCGGAGGTCGAGGAGTGGCTGAAACGCGACCCCATCCCCGCCTACCGGCAGCGGCTGCTCGACCTCGGCGTCGCGGAGTCCGCGCTCAGCGACATCGAGGCCGAGTCGGCCCGCCTGGTGGACGAGGCGACCGAGCAGGCCAAGGCGGGACCGCAGCCGGGCGAGGACCTGGTGCTCAAGGACGTATGGGCTGACGGAGGTGCGACATGGCGCAACTGACCTACCGCGACGCGGTCGCCCGCGGCATCGCGCAGGAGATGCGGCGGGACGACTCGATCGTCTTCCTCGGCGAGGACATCGCCGCCGCCGGGGGAGTGTTCAAGACGACGGCCGGCCTGCTGGACGAGTTCGGTCCGACCCGCGTGCGCGACACACCCATCTCCGAACAGGCGATCCTGGGCGCCGCGATGGGTGCGGCCATGACCGGCCTGCGACCCATCGCCGAGATCATGTTCTCCGACTTCTTCGCGGTCTGCTGGGACATCGTGGTCAACCAGATCGCCAAGTCGCGCTACATGACGAACGGGCAGATGTCCTTCCCCCTGGTCATCAAGTCCGGCAACGGCGGCGGCCTGCGCTTCGGCGCGCAGCACTCCCAGGACATCGCCAACTGGGCCATGGCCGTGCCTGGACTCAAGGTGGTCGTCCCGTCCAACCCCACCGACGTCGTCGGCCTGATGGCGGCGGCCGTACGCGACCCCGACCCCGTCCTGTTCCTGGAGGCCAAGGGGCTGTACCCCACCAAGGCCGAAGTGCCGGACGGCGACATCGTCGACCAGCTCGGCCAGGCGAGCGTGCTGCGGCACGGGAGTGACGTCACGCTGGTCGCGCTCGGCCTGATGGTGCCCCGCACGCTCGCGGCCGCCGAGCAACTCCAGCAGTGGCACGGAATCGACGCCACCGTCATCGATCTGCGCAGCCTGGTCCCGCTCGACGTCAGCACGGTGCTGGGCTCCCTGGAGCACACCGGCCGGCTGTTCACCGTCGAGGAGAACCCCCGGCTGTGCGGCTGGGGCGCGGAACTGGTGTCGATCGTCGCGGAGGAGGGCTTCACCGCCCTCGACGGGCCGCTGGTGCGGATCACCACACCACATGTCCCGCTGCCGGCCGCCGACGCCCTGGAGGACGCGACCCTCCCCAGCACCGCCCGCATCGTCGAGACCGTCGCCAAGAGCGTCGACTGAGCGGCACGGGAGGCCGATTGTGATCACACGTATGGACACCCCGACCCAGCTGCTCGTCGGCGGCGCATGGACGCCGGCCGGTGACGGCGGAACCCTGGAGGTGGTCGACCCCGCGTACGCCGAACCGCTCGCGGAAGTCGCGAACGCCACGGTCGAGGACGCCGTGGCGGCCGTGGACGCCGCGCACGCCGCCCTGGACTCCTGGCGGGCAACTGCACCGCGCGAGCGCGGCGAGATCCTGCGGCGGGCGTTCGAGCTGATGACCGCACGTGCCGAGGCGTTCGCCGAACTCATCGTCAAGGAGAACGGCAAGGCCCTGCCCGACGCCCGCGCCGAAGTGGCGTACGCGGCGGAGTTCTTCCGCTGGTACGCCGAGGAGGCGGTACGTGCGACGGGAATCGTCCAGACGGCACCGTCCGGTACCAACAAGATCATGGTGCTGCGCCAGCCTGTGGGCGTCGCGCTGCTCATCACCCCGTGGAACTTCCCCGCCGCCATGGCCACCCGCAAGATCGGCCCCGCCCTGGCGGCCGGCTGCACCGTCGTCCTCAAGCCGGCCTCCGACACCCCGCTGACCGCGCTCGCGCTGGGAGCGCTGCTCACGGAGGCGGGCGCACCGGACGGCGTGGTCAACGTCGTCCCCTCACGCCGCTCCGCCCGGATCGCGGAGGTTCTCCTCTCCGACCCGCGGGTCCGCAAGGTGTCGTTCACCGGTTCCACCGAGGTCGGGCGCGAACTGCTGCGCCAGGCGGCCGGATCGGTGGTGAACGCGTCCATGGAACTGGGCGGCAACGCCCCGTTCCTGGTGCTCGCGGGCGCCGACCTCGACCGGGCGGTCGCCGGAGCCATGGTCGCCAAGATGCGCAACGGCGGGGAGGCATGCACGGCCGCCAACCGCTTCTACGTACACTCCTCCCGCGCCGAGGAGTTCGGTCGCCGCCTCGCCTCGGCCATGACGGCGCTCGCGGTCGGCCCCGGACTGACCGCGGGCGTGGACGTCGGACCACTGGTGAACGAGGCGGCCCGGAAGAAGGTCGACGAACTGGTCTCGGGGACCGTCGACGCCGGCGCCAAGCTCCTGGCCGGTGGTACCGCCCCCGACCGCGCCGGCTACTTCTACCTGCCGACCGTGCTGGGCGACGTTCCTCCGAACGCCCCCATCCTCTCGGAGGAGATCTTCGGCCCGGTAGCGCCCGTCGTCCCCTTCGACGACCTCGACGCGGCGATCCGGCTGGCCAACGACACCGAGTACGGCCTGGTGTCCTACGTCTACAGCGACGACCTGGCCGAGGGCCTTCGGGTGTCCGAGGCGCTGGAGTCCGGCATGGTCGGCCTCAACCGCCCAATCGTGTCGGACCCGGCCGCCCCGTTCGGAGGCGTCAAACAGTCGGGTCTCGGACGCGAGGGCGGGCATGACGGCCTGCTGGAGTTCACCGAGAGCAAGTACATCGCCGTGGACTGGTGACCGCCGGATCGCAGTGGAGGGCGGGACGAGCGAAGAGCGGCGCCTGACGGGCAGAAGGGACGTCAGGCGCCCCCTCCGCCCGCTCAGCAGGATCCCTGCCCGGCTCTGCCGGGTGGGGTGCGGATGCCGCAGCCGCCCTGTAACCGTATCGTGAGGAGAGACTGGCAACGGGGCAGCAGCGGTGAGAGTGCGGCCTCCTTGTCACCGGTCCGCGCCCGCATACCCTGGCTCCTTCGGCTCGGCCGCTTCGCGCTGCTTCAAACGCCTCATCAGCCTCACCACAGAGGACGCGGTCTCAACCCTCTCCAGCACGTGAGGATCACCATGACCGGAACCTACGACCCCGCCCGTAGCGCGATCCTCTTGGTCGACCCCTACAACGACTTCCTGGCCGAGAACGGCAAGATCTGGCCCGCGGTCCGGCACGTGGCCCTCGAGGTCGGGCTGCTCGACCACATGCGTGCCGTCGTCGCCGCCGGCCGCGAGAGCGGTCTTCGGATCTTCTTCGTGCCGCACCGGCGCTGGCGGGAGGGCGACTACGAGGACTGGGACCACCCCAACCCGACCCAACAGCGCATCCGTGAGAGCCACAGCTTCGCGCTGGGCACCAAGGGCGGCGAGTTCCACCCGGACTTCCAGCCCATGGACGGGGACGTGATCATCCAGGAGCACTGGGCCCAGAGCGGCTTCGCCAACACCGACCTGGACATGCGGCTCAAGCAGCACGGCATCACCCATGTCATCGTCATCGGCCTGCTCGCGAACACATGCATCGAATCCACGAGCCGTTTCGCCATGGAACTCGGCTACCACGTCACACTCGTCCGTGACGCCACCGCCGCCTTCAAACCCGAGATGATGCACGCCGCCCACGAACTCAACGGGCCGACCTTCGCCCACAGCATCACCACCACCGACGCACTCCTGAAGACGCTGCGGAACACCTCGTAGCGGGACTGATAACTCAGTGGCGGCACTGGGTAGTTACACACGAACATGCACCGCATGAATGACGAACCCGCGCGATGGACTCAGGCAACCGTCTACCCCGACATGTGGGCCGATCCCGGCGACGACCCTCGCGACAGCGAGGGTCCCGGTCCGGACGGCGAGCTTGCGACGCTGCAGGACTTCCTGGCGAACTACCGCATGACCCTGCGGATGAAGTGCGAAGGCCTGGACGCCGAGCAACTCGCCCGCCGGTCGGTCCCGCCGTCGACGATGTCGCTGCTCGGCCTGCTACGGCACCTCGCCGAGGTGGAGCGCGACTGGCGCAACTGGATCAGCGACGGCGACCCGCTGCCGAAGCTGTACGGCCAGCGTGACGCGGACTTCGACGGAGCCGTCGCCGAACAGGCCGTGGTCGACGCCGCATACCGCGATCTCGAGCGCGAGCAGGCCGCGACCGACGCCGCCTTGGCCGAGCATCCGGACCTGGGCGAGCGTGTGGGGAAGGACAGCATCGCGGTTCGGGAGTTGATGGTGCACAGGATCGAGGAGTACGCCCGTCACTGCGGACACGCCGACCTGCTGCGCGAACGCGTCGACGGACGGGTGGGCCAGTAAGGAGGGGCGACGGCTCCGCCGGGCACGGTCGCCGCATCGGCGGGTGCGTATTGGCTGGCGAACGGTCCCAGCTCGTGGTGGTCGTCGCCGAAATCGGGCATCCGCGTGCGTTGCCGCCAGAAAACGTGTGTGCGTGCGGGGTCTCGGGCGTGCCACGATGGCGGAGGGAGGGCGAAGTGTCGTGGACGAGTTGAGGCGGTTCCGTCTGGCGCTGGTCGCGTGGGCGGCCGGCGGTGCGGGGGCGGATGCGGCCGCCGCGTCGGCGCGGGAGCTGGCCGGCGGCGGCGTGCGGACGATCGTCCTCGTCGAGGGGTACAGCGATCAGGTCGCGCTCGAAGCGCTGGCCACGCGCTACGGCCGGGACCTCGATGCGGAGGGCGTCGCGGTGGTGCCGCTCGGAGGCGCGACGAACATCGGGCGTTTCCTTGACGTGTGCGGCCCTCCGGGGCTCGGCCTCCCGCTGGCCGGTCTCTGCGACATCGGCGAGGAACGGCACTTCCGGCGTCATCTGGAGCGGGTCGGGCTCGGGGACGGTCTCACGCGCGCCGGGCTGGAGGCACTCGGGTTCCACGTGTGCATCGCCGACCTGGAGGACGAGCTGATCCGCGCCCTCGGCGCCGCGGGCGTGCAGCAGGTGATCGAGGCCCAGGGCGAGACGCGCCCCTTCCACACCTTCCAGGGCCAGCCGGCACAACGGAGACGGCCCGTGGAGCATCAGCTGAGGCGCTTCATGGGCACGCACAGCGGCCGCAAGGCGCTCTACGCGCAGGCGCTCGTCGCGTACCTGGACCTTGAGCGCGTCCCCCGGCCACTGGAGCGCCTCCTCACGCATGTCTGAGACGGCCGGCGGCCCTCAGGGCAGAGGCAGCGCTCGGTGGCTGTCGGGTCGGGGCCAGGGTGTGGCCGGGTGGTGCTGAAGCCGTCTTAGGGGCTCGGCGGGTGCGGGTGGGGGAGAGCAGAGGTCGATCACCACGGACATCGGCTTGTCCGGTGATCCGGGGCATTCCTAGTGTCATGTCATGACCTCCCCGAGCTCCGCCGCCACTGCGGCCGCCGAGCCCCGCCGTACCGTGACCGCCGCCGTCGTACAGGCCGCCGCCCCGCTGTTCGACACGCGGGCCGCGCTCACCCGCGCCGAGGAACTCGTCCGGGAGGCGGTCACCGACCGCGGAGCAGAGGTCGTCGTCCTGCCCGAGGCCTTCCTCGGCGGCTACCCCAAGGGTCTGGACTTCGGCATCACCGTCGGCAGCCGCACCCCGGCCGGCCGCGACCTGTTCCGCCGCTACCATGCCGCCGCCATCGACATCCCCGGCCCCGAGACCGGCGCCCTGGCCGCCCTGACCCGCGAACTCGGCTGCCACGCCGTCGTCGGCGCAGTCGAACGCCAGGGCGGCACCCTGTACTGCGTGGCGCTCTTCTTCGGCCCCGACGGCTACCTGGGCCTGCACCGCAAGCTCATGCCGACCGCCGCCGAACGCTACCTGTGGGGCCAGGGCGACGGCTCCACCCTCCCGGTCGTCGACACCGGCACGGCCCGCCTCGGCGCGGCCATCTGCTGGGAGAACTACATGCCGTTGTTCCGCACCGCCATGTACGCCAAGGGCGTCGACCTGTGGTGCGCGCCGACCGTGGACGACCGCGACGCCTGGCAGGCCACCATGCGGCACATCGCCCTCGAAGGCCGCTGCTTCGTGCTCAGCGCCAACCAGTACCTGCGCCGCGACGCCCTGCCCGGCGACCTCCACCCCGTCCAGGGCGACGACCCCGACACCGTCCTCATCGGCGGCGGCTCCGTCATCGTCTCCCCGCTCGGAGAGGTTCTCGCCGGCCCACTGCGCGACGGCGAGGGCATCCTGACCGCCGAACTCGATCTCGACGACCTCGCACGCGCCCGCTTCGACTTCGACCCCACCGGCCACTACGCGCGCCCCGACGTCTTTTCCCTCCACGTCGACGAGTCCGCCCACACCACCGTCAGGGGCATCTGACCTGCGGGGGATCAGCGTTGTTCCGGCAATGCGGTCAGCGATCGGGCTGAGCGCATGGTCAGAACCAGTGCAGGCAGTGCGGGGAGCGGTCGGCGCGGAAGAGGGCGTCGGCGAGGACGGCCGCGCCCGGGCGATGAGCCCGGATGTGTCCGGCGCGCACGAGCGTGCTCGGGGCGGTGCCGCCGAGGTAGACCGAGCCCAGGTCGCTCACGTCCAGGGACAGGTCGGGCTCCCGGTCCGTCGGGACGCAGTCGGACTTGCCGTCCCGGACGGTCAGCAGATAGCGGCCGTGCTCGCCGAGGAACGGGTCGTCGACGTCGAGGACCAGCTCGCCGTCCGTGAACCAGCCGCGCGCGGTCAGCGCACGCGGGACGTCCAGCAGCCGGACCCAGAGCCAGTCGGTGTGGCCGCTCACCTCGCCGGCGCGGAAGTCCGCGAACTGCCAGCGCAGCGGATGCTCCGGCGGGAAGTGCTTGAACACGATCTGGGTGACCAGGTCGTGTCCGAGCACGAACCGGGCCAGGGCCGTGAAGACGGCGTCGTCGGCGGCGATGGTCTCGTCGACCGTCAAGGTGCTGGGCTCGCTGAGTGAGTAGCTGGCGTACCCGTCCGGGACGCCGTCGGCGTCGCGGTGGACGGCGACGTAGCGCGGCGCCGGAGAGATCGGCGGCTGCCCCGCACCCAACGCCCACCAGCGGTGCGGCCGGGACAGCGCGCCGGGCTGTGCGCGGCGGTACCGGTCGTAGACCTCTTCCAGGATCTCGCCGCACTCGGCACGACGCAGCACCTCGATCGTGCCGGTGTCCGTGCCCGTGTCCGAGCCGGTGGCCGGGGCGGCGGCCGTTCCCCGGGCCCTGGGCTGGGCGAGGGCGGCCCTGTGGCGCGGCACCGTCAGCCGCTGCGTGTAGGTCGCCGGTCCGTAGCCGAATCTGCGGTAGATCAGGGCCTCGGAGGCCAGCAGTACGGAGAGGAACTCCCCTCGGGCCCGCAGCTCGGTGAGCTGATGCCGCATCATCGCGCTGAGCACGCCTTGGCGTCGGTGCGAGGGCAGGACGCCGACGGCGGTCACCCCGCCGGCCGGGACGAGGGTCTCGCCGGGCAGGGTGAGCTCGAAGGAGTACGCACCGGCAGTGCCGACGGGCCGCCCGTCCGCCGCCACCGCGAGCAGGCTGCGGTCCATTTCGAGCGCCGACCACCAGACCCCGCCGCCGCCCTCGGCCGGGGTTTCCGGGAAGCGCGCGAACGCGGCATGGAGTGTGTCGACGAAGACGTCGAAGTCCTGGTCGGTCGTGGGACGGATGTCCATTGCTGCCGCTGCCTCCCCGGGATACCGGCACCACGACCCGTGGTGCCCGGCCACAGTGCAGCGTCGGCCCGTGGCCAGGTCAAGCGGTTTTCGGTCGGCCCCGCGGCCGTGACTCCGGGCCGCGCTCCCATTCTTGGCAATTGGTGCAAAACTGTATCCAGTGGAGGAGGGGGGAAGGGCGGCGGTAGGCCGTGGATCTGGAGAGCGTCGCCAAGGAGCTGTACACGCTGCATCCGACCCGGTTCGTCGGAGCGCGCACCGCACGCGTGGACGAGGCCCTCGCAGCCGGGAAAGCCGCCCTGGCAGCCCAGATCGCCGCGCTGCGCCGCCCGACGCTTTCGGCTTGGGCCGGCAACCTGCTGGTCCATGCCGAGCCCAAGCAGGTCGCCCGGCTGCTCCGCCTGGGCGAAAGCCTGCGCCGAGCCCACCGCAACCTCGACCGTGCCCAGCTGAGACGCGTGAGCCGGCAGCAGCACGTCCTGGTGGCCGCCCTGTCCGAGCGGGCTCGCGCCCTGACTGCCGAGATGGGACATCCCATCGGCCCGGCCGCGCAGCGCAAGGTCGAGCAGACCCTGCACGCGGCTCTGGCGGATCGGTCGGCAGCCGAGAAATGGGCCACCGGCCGGCTGGTCAAAGCGCTCGTTCCCCCCGCCGACTTCACCGCGACCGCGGCCACCGAGGCATCTGCCCGCCGCCGTACGGTCGATGCGCGCACCAAACCGAGACAGTCCCGACTGAAGGCGGAAGCGGCCGAGCGGCGGGACCGGGAACGGGACGAAGAACAGGACCAGGCCCAAGCGGAGGTCGATCGGCTCGAAGCAGCCCTGCGTGAACTCGAAGAGCGCGCAACCGTACTGGCCCAACAGCTCCACGCCACAGCGGAACTGCGACGCCGGACCCGAGACGACCTGGACCAGGCACGCAACCGCGCCGCACAGGCAAATCGTGCCGCTCGGAAGACACGCCATGCAGCCGGCTCCGTGTCCCGAACCGCCCTTCGCGGCCAAACCGCTGGTGCCCGTGCCTCCCGACCCCTCACGCCGGTGACGTCTCCGGCAGGCGGCGTTCGAGTTCCGTCAGCCGCATGCGCAGTGCCTTCTCCGTGTTGCGTCGCTCTGTCACCTCGCGCATGATCGCGGAGATTCCGACGAGCCGGCCGCTGTCGTCCCGCAACAGTGCCACCGTGAACTCGATCGACAGGCGGTGGCCGTCCCGATGGGTGGCCGGTACGCCGAGCAGCGTGTCGCCGTAGCGCGTACGGCCGGTGGCCGCTGTCTGCCGGTAGCCCTTCCCGTGCCGCTCCCGCAGTTTCTCCGGGATGATCAGGTCGAGGCTGTGGCCCACGGCCTCGGCCGCGGTGTGGCCGAACATGCGTTCCGCTCCGCCGTTCCACACCCGGATGATCCCCTCCGGGTCGGCCACCACGATGGCCTCGGACGACTCCCGCACGAGCGCTTGGGCCAGCCAGGCGTCCGGTTCGCCGATGCGCGCGGTGTCAGGGCTCGCCGGCGTCGGCAAGGCCTCCGTCCCAACTGGCGCGTTGTGGTCGCCCACGGCGTTTCTCCCTCCCTCTCGGCGCACGGCGCGAAGGTCCGCAACAGCGGGCCTTTGCGGGGCGCGCGCTCTCGTTGATCGGCAGCGTCGACAGTATGGCGCGGTCCGGTTGAATAAGGAATACTGCATACAATGTCCCATGGTGTGAGAGGAGCCGCTCATGCTGTTCCGGCAGCTCGAGTACTTCGTGGCGGTGGCCAGGGAGAAGCACTTCGCGCGGGCGGCGGACGCCTGTTACGTCTCTCAGCCCGCCCTGTCGATCGCCATCGCCAAGCTGGAACGGGAGTTGAACGTCACCCTGATCAACCGGGGCCACAACTTCGAGGGGCTGACCCCGGAAGGGGAGCGGCTCGTCGTCTGGGCCAAGCGAATCCTCGCCGAGCACGACGCGTTCAAGGCCGAGGTGGCAGTCATGCGTTCGGGCATCACGGGGACGCTTCGGCTGGGGACGGGGCCCACCGTCTCGACGACGACGGCGCTCCCCGTCTCCGCGTTCTGCGCGATGCACCCGGCGGCCAGGGTCAAGGTCTGCTCCCGGCTGTCCTCCGCCGACCTGGTCCGGCAGCTGCGCGACTTCGAACTGGACGCCGCCATCGCCCACTTCGGGCCCGACGACCGGGAGGGCCTGGAGGTGGTGCCCTTGTACGAGGAGCAGTACGTGCTGCTCGTTCCCGGTGCGCACATGGTGCCCCCGCGCCCCACCATCACCTGGGCGGAGGCGGCCCAGCTGCCGCTGGCGCTGCTCTCACCGGACATGCGGTTCCGTCAGTTCATCGACCGCGCCTTCGAAAACGCCGGGGCGACGGCGACCCCCCAGGTGGAGACGGACTCCGTCGCCTCCCTCTACTCCCATGTCGCCACGGGCGCGTGGGCGAGCATCGTCCCGCACACATGGCTGAACGCCATGCCGATGACCGGCGGGACCAGAGCCGTCCGGCTGGTCGAGCCGGAAGCCAGGGCGCAGATCTCGGTGGCGATCCACGCGGCGACTCCCGGTTCGGTCGCGGCCAGGGCGTTCCGCAACGTGGTCGCGGGCCTCTCGTTGGACGAGGTCTTCGTACCGGAGTGGCCGGAGTGGCCGGAGTGGCCGGAGTGGCCGGAGTGGACGGAGGGGCCGAAGGGGCCGGACTGGCAAGAGCGGCCAGTGCCGGCGGAGTTGCCGGAACGGTCCGACCGCGCCGCCGTAGCCGAAGCGGTCGAGCAACCTCACCCCGCGCGCTTCCCGGAACTCCGCAGGACGGGCTGATCCCGGCCGAGGACCAGCCATGGAGCGCCGCTGAGTGCCACCGGGCGGTCACCGAGCCTCCCCACGCCCTGCCGCCGAACGGTGCCCGCGAACGCTCCGCCGCACGGACAGCCCCTCCGCACCCCCATCGATAAACACCGTAAATCAGCTGGTTGGCAAAGGATCTTGGACGCGTCGGTCCCATGACGCGGATGGTGAAGCGCAGAAGACGAACTGGGCGAGCCTCTAGGGAGGATCCGGACCATGACGGACGCTGTCACACAGGACACGGGGGCGGAGGGCGCCGACGAACCGGCCGCCTTGACCGACGGGATCCATCTGGTCGTCGACGCGCTGAAGCTCAACGGAGTCGAGACCATCTACGGGGTCGTCGGCATCCCGATCACCGACCTGGCTCGTCTCGCGCAGGCGTCGGGCATCCGCTACATCGGCTTCCGGCACGAGAGCGACGCCGGGCACGCCGCGGCGGCGGCCGGATTCCTCACACAGAAGCCGGGCATCTGCCTGACGGTGTCCGCGCCGGGCTTCCTCAACGGCCTCGTGGCGCTCGCCAACGCCACCACCAACTGCTTCCCGATGGTGCAGATCTCCGGGTCCAGCGAGCGGCACCTCGTCGACCTCCAGCGGGGCGACTACGAGGAGATGGACCAGCTCGCGGCGGCCAAGCCGTTCGCCAAGGCGGCCTACCGGGTGCACCGTGCCGAGGACATCGGCCGCGGCGTCGCCCGCGCGATCCGCACCGCGATCTCCGGGCGCCCGGGCGGGGTCTACCTGGACATCCCCGCCGCGGTGCTGGGCGAGGTCATCGACGCCGGCAAGGGCGCCGCGTCGCTGTGGCAGCTCGTCGACCCGGCGCCGCGTCAACTGCCGCAGCCCGAGGCCGTGGACCGCGCGATCGACCTCCTCGCGGGCGCCGAACGGCCGCTCGTCGTCATCGGGAAGGGCGCCGCGTACGCCCAAGCCGACGAGTCCATACGGGAGTTCGTCGAGACCACCGGCATCCCCTACGTACCGATGTCGATGGCGAAGGGCCTGCTGCCAGACGACCACCCGCAGTCGGCGGCCACCGCGCGCTCGCTGGCGCTGAAGAAGGCCGACGTCGTCATGCTGGTCGGCGCGCGCCTCAACTGGCTGCTCGGCCACGGTGACGCGCCCCAGTGGAGCCCGCAGGCCCGGTTCATCCAGGTCGACATCGCGGCCAACGAGATGGACAGCAACCAGCCCATCGCGGCCCCGCTCGTCGGCGACATCGGCTCGGTGATGGAGGCCCTCGTCGAGCGCAGCAAGCCCGGCCGGATCACCGCCCCGGCACCGTGGCGCGAGGAACTCGCCGCCCGCTCGGCGCAGAACGTCACCAAGATGGCCGGCCGCCTGAAGGCCGCCGAGACGGCGCACCCGATGAAGTTCCTCGGCGCGCTGCAGGCCATCCGCGACGTACTGCATGAGAACCCGCGCGCCTACGTCGTCAACGAGGGCGCCAACGCGCTGGACCTGGCCCGCAACACCATCGGCATGCAGGTGCCGCGCCACCGGCTGGACAGCGGCACCTGGGGCGTCATGGGCATCGGCATGGGCTACGCGATCGCCACCGCCGTCGAGACCGGAGACCCCGTCGTCGCCATCGAGGGCGACAGCGCGTTCGGGTTCAGCGGCATGGAGATCGAGACGGTCTGCCGCTACAACCTGCCCATCGTCACCGTCGTCCTCAACAACAGCGGCGTCTACCGCGGAGACGACCCCTCGGCCTCCGACGACCCGGCGCCGACCGCCCTGAAGGCCCGCCACGACCTCATGATCCAGGCGTTCGGCGGCACCGGCTACCAGGCGACGACGCCCGCAGAGGTCGCCGCCGCCCTCCGCGAGGCCCTGGCCGCCGGCGGTCCGGCGCTCATCGACTGCGTGATCGACCCGACGGACGGCACGGAGAGCGGCAACATCGCGCACCTCAACCCCAAGGGCATCACGGCCAGGCACTGACCACGTCCCGCCCGGCCACCACCGCATCGAAGCGCCCCGCATCGAACCGACCCGTACCGAACACCCGCACCGAACCGAACCGCATCGCGCTGCACTGCGCTGCATCGAGACGATTCAGGAAAAGGAACGCGACCATGACCGCACTGCCCCTCGCCGGTATAAAAGTGATCGACTTCACGGGTGTTCAGGCCGGCCCGGCCTGTACGCAGATGCTCGCCTGGCTCGGAGCCGACGTCCTCAAGGTCGAGCGGACCACCGGCGGAGACGTGACGCGCCAGCAGTTGCGCGACATCCCCGACGTCGACGCGCTGTACTTCACCATGCTGAACAGCAACAAGCGCTCCCTGGCCATCAACACCAAGTCCCCCGAGGGCCGCGAGGTCATGGAGAGGCTGATCCGCGGGGCCGACATCCTGGTCGAGAACTTCGCGCCCGGCGCCATGGACCGCATGGGCCTGGGCTGGGAGACGCTCCACGAGTGGAACCCGCGCCTGATCTTCGGCTCCGTCAAGGGCTTCAACGAGGACTCGCCGTGGAACGACCTCAAGGTCTACGAGAACGTGGCCCAGTGCGCCGGCGGTGCCGCCTCGACGACCGGCTTCTGGGACGGACCGCCTACCGTCAGCGGCGCCGCCCTCGGCGACAGCAACACCGGTATGCACCTGCTCATCGGGCTGCTCACGGCGCTGATCGACCGTGACAGGACCGGAAAGGGCCAGAAGGTGGCGGTGTCCATGCAGGACGCCGTGCTCAACCTGTCCCGGGTCAAGCTCCGTGACCAGCAGCGCCTGGACCGGGTGGGCTACCTGGAGGAGTACCCGCAGTACCCGAACGGCGAGTTCGGGGAGGCCGTGCCGCGCGGCGGCAACGCCGGCGGCGGTGGCCAGCCCGGCTGGGTGCTGAAGTGCAAGGGGTGGGAGACCGACCCCAACGCGTACATCTACTTCACCGTCCAGGAGCAGAACTGGCAGCGGACCGCCGAGGCGATCGGCCGTCCCGAGTGGGCGGAGGATCCGGAGTACAGCACGGCCAAGGCGCGTCAGTCCCACATCTTCGAGATCTTCGAGGAGATCGAGAAGTGGCTGGCCGACAAGACGAAGTACGAGGCGGTCGACATCCTGCGCAAGTGGGAGGTGCCCTGCGCGCCCGTGATGAGCATGAAGGAGATCGCCGAGGACGAGGCGCTGCGCAGGAGCGGGACGGTCGTGGAGGTCGAGCAGAAGGGCCGCGGGACGTATCTGACGGTCGGCAGCCCGATCAAGTTCTCCCGGTTCAAGCCCGACATCAAGGGCGCCCCGCTGCTCGGCGAGCACACCGACGAGGTCCTGAGCGAGCTGGGTTACGACGCCAGCGCCATCGCCGGGATGCGTGACAAGCAGGTCATCGTCTGAACCGTCGCGTGACGGAGGAGCCGGCCCTGCTCCCGGAGGACCTGAGGAACCGGCGGCCGGCGACCTGGCCGTGACGGGTGCGGGCGACCGGTCGGCCCAAGCCGTGAGTGTGCGGCGCCTTGAGGACGGCGTTGTCGAAGTCGCCCGCATCGGGCGAGAGGGTCTGGCCGGCGGTGTCTCCGCCGGCCAGGCCCCTTCCGAACGCCCACGTCAGAAGATCCATGACCCACTGTCACAGGCCTGCGTCGGGTGCACTTCTATGCGCACGTCAGCGTCGGCATCGCCCAGTCGCCGTGGTCGCTGCCGTTGCCGTCGCCGGCATCGCCGACCTTGAGGTCGACCACCTGCGCGCCGCTGACGTCGACGTCGATCGGCACTGCGGCCTGCTTGCCGCGGATCGTCGGGGTGGTGACCAGGGTTTCGCCGTCGGCGATGACGGAGAACGTCACCGATCCCGCGCCGCCCGTCTCGTCGTCGACACCGACATCGGCCGTCAGCCGCGAGCACTGTCCTGCGAGGTACAGCTCGACGTCGCTGACGGAGTTGGTGCCCAGGCCCTTCGGGTGGCTGACGCCGGCGATGCTGATCGGACGGCCGTCTCCGGCCGCCTGCTCGCCGACGCTGCTGTCCCGCTCCACCGGGCCCCAGCCGTTGGTGGACGACAGGAAGGGCAGGTCGCTCACGGCGCTCTTCCCGGCCGGCGGAGCCGGCGGGATCCCGCCGACGATGCGTTCGTCACCGCTGGTGGCCTCCCGACCGTCCTGCACGTAGCTCACCGTGGCGGTGAGGGCCGAGGCAGAGGGCAGCTTCGCGGTCGGCGGCTGGACCTTCCAGGTGAAGGTGGCCGATTCGCCGGGGGCCAGGCGCTCGAGGGACGTGGGGCCCGTGGCGCTCGCGCTCCAGCCGTCGGGCAAGGAGAGCGAGGCCGTCAGGTGCGAGGCGGACGGCCGGTCCTGCGGCACCCGCACCGTTGCCTCCGCCGTGAAGGCCTGTCCCGACTGAGCGGTGTTCGGCACATCCAGGGTGACATCCGCTCCCGGACGCTTCGGCATCGCGTACTTCCGGTGGTCGTATCGGGGGCTGTCGTTCTGGGCGACGCGCAGGGACGAGGCATAGCTGCCGTAGTTGGTGAGCGAGACCTTGCCCAGCCCGCCGGTGCTGCCGTCCAGGTTCCAAACGGCGATGGCGATGCTGTTGGGGCCGTTGGGGTTCAGTATCCCGTTGGGCACCGGGAAGGTGCGCTGCGGACCGAGGTAGTTGACGTAGTTGCCGACCTGCCAGCCGTTGACGAAGATCGTGGCACGGTACTTGCGTGACGGGTCGTCGGTGAAGGTCAGCCCGAGCGAGGTGTCCTGGCCGTGCGGGAGGTCCAGGTCGACGTCGGTGCGGTACCACGAGACGCCGGGACGGGTGTCGGTCGTCGGCAGGGACACCTGGTTCCAGTCGTCGTCCGGGTAGCCCGGCAGTGACCAGCCGGCCCGCTCGCCGTACAGGCCGCCCGTCGAAAGCGGGCCACGCACCGGGTCCTGCAGGTCCTCGCCACCCCGTACGCCCTGCAGCCGCCAGGTGACGGAGGTCAGCGGCGCCCCGACGAGGGAGGCGCTGGTCAGGCCGCGCGCGGTCTTGTTGCCGTTGGTCGAGTTGTAGTCCTCCTCGTGCCCCATGTTCACGGTGAGTACGGAGATGATGTTGTCGCCCGTCGACTTGACCGAACCGGCCGGGAAGGCGAAGTCGGCGCTGCCTGTGGTGGAGCTGCCCAGGAAGGTGCCGTTGATCCAGGCGGAGAACGCCTGCGCCGTGCCGCCGGAGTCCGAGACCAGGTGGATGCCCGTCTCCTTGCCGATGGCGCGGAAGCGGCCGCGGTACCAGGTGTTGCCGGTGTGGAAGCCGTAGTCGTCCGCGTAGAGCACCGGCACCGAGTTGATGCCGGAGACGCTGTTGGTGGTCGTCTTGTCGGCCACCTGCCAATTGGAGTCGTCGAAACCGGGGGCCGCCTCGGGGGACTCCTCGGCTTGCTTCCAGTTCGTCAGTGTCGGCAGGTGTATCGGCGCAGCCACCGGGATCTTCCCGGTGAGGCTCCCTGTGTCGGTGGCCTGGGTGTCCACCGCCCTGCCGTTCCAGGTGACGTGGTCGGCAGAGGTGAACACCTCGATGTTCTGGTCGTCGGCGTTGTCGCCGGTGAGCGCCACGGTGTGGCCGCCGTCCAGGCTGGTCGCCGTCCGCAGCAGGTGGGTGCCGCGCACGAGCACCGGGCCGGTCGCCGTGTCCTGACGCCAGAAGGTCTCCGCCATGGCCTTGTCGCCGACGAGAAGCAGCATGGGGCGCGATCCGCCGCCGCTGACGCCGATGCGTATCAGACCCTTGTGCGTGTAGTTCAGCCGCAGGTCGCCGGTGGCCTCGTCCCAGGTGGTCGTGACCGTGCCGCCGCTACTGGTCACGGTGGGCTTGGAGGAGTAGCGCAGCACGGTCTCGCCGTCGCTGCCCTCGTCGCCGTAGAGCACGGCGACGTCCCGGTTGCCGATGTTCGCGTGCGTCATGATCTCCGACGTCGAGTACTGCAACTGCGAGTCCCCGAGCCGGTAGTTCGCCGTGATCACGTGAGAGTCGCGCCCGTCGAGGGTGATCGCGGTCCCCGGCTGCTGCGGTACGACCGGGTAGGTCGGCGTCGCGGTGGCGGCCGTCGGCACGTCGATGGCGTCGACGGCCACGTAGTTGTCCGTCGACCCCGAGCTGTGGCTCCCGTTGACGACGATCTTCAGCGTGTGTGCCCCGGCTGTCAGGCCGGTCTTCTGGAAGATCACCGCCTGGTTCTCGCCGCCGGAGTCGTCGACGGTGGCCACCTTGGTGCCGTCGAGGTAGACGTCGGCGTAGCCGTGGTTGTCGGTCTTCGAGCCGATCCAACGGATCGCGGTGCCGTCGAAGGGGACGGTGACCGAGTCACCGGCCTTGTTGGAGAACGACTCGGTGTGCTTGTAGTCGCCGCCGGTGTAGCTCGTGTTGGCCACGTGCGACCACGAACCGGTGTACTGCAGCGCGGAGTCGGGGTCGTCCCAGGTGTAGGTGGTGTCCGCGGCCGGCTGTGCGTTGAAGTCCAGCGAGACGTGGGTCTTGTCGACCGCCGTGGACGTGGAGTTCCCGTGCCGCAGGACGTGGAACTGCGTCTTGGTGTCGGGGTTCATCCGGGCGGTGTCGACGACCGCGGAGTCGTCCGGAGACGTGGCTCTGATCGCCTCGGTCTTGGTCAGTGGGGCGACCGACTGCGTGAAGTACCCGATCAGCTTGTCCTCGTAGTACTTCGGATCGAGCTGACGGTTCTCGCGGATCGCGGCCCCGTAGTCGTAGGACGTGTAGTTCTGCGGCATGCCCAGCCAGCCCCAGTTGGTGCCGCCGTAGGTCATGTAGAAGTTCTGCGCGGTGGCGCCGACGGCTATGTTCTGCTTGTAGAACACGTTGGCGAACCGGTCGTTGATCAGCTGGGCGCACTTGTCGTAGCCCGGCCCGCCCCAGGGGTCGAAGGCGCCACCCTGGAACTCCGGCGAGTACAGCGGCTTGCCGTCCGGGTGGTCGTAACTGATGTCCGGGACGCCATTCCACTTCGAGGGGTTCGAGCAGTTGAAGCCCTGCGGATAGGAGTCGGGTCCGTCGACGTCCAGGGCGCCGGTACCGGAGTTGAAGGTCCCGTTGTTGTTGCCGGTCAGCGGTACGGTGATGCCGTCGGCGCGGGCCTTGTCCTCCAGGTGCTTCATGTAGGAGCGGCCGGCGGCCGAGCCGTTGTAGTACTCGTTCTCGACCTGGTAGGCGATGACCGACCCGGTGCCGTTGGTCAGCTGGTGGCGGGCGATGATCCGGTCGATCCGGGTCAGCCACTCGTCCGCGTACTTCAGGAAGTTCGGGTCGTCACTGCGGTTCTGCCCGGCTTTGGTGGTCATCCAGCCGGGCAGCCCGCCGCTGTCGACCTCCGCGTTGATGTACGGCGCCGGGCGGGCGATGACGTACAGCCCGGCCTCCTGGGCCATGTCGAGCAGCTTGTCGACGTCACGCACCCCACTGAAGTCGTACACACCCGGCTTCGGCGAGTGGTACCCCCAGTCGAAGTACAACGAGGTGGAGTTGAACCCGGCAGCCTTCATCTTCTGGAAGATGTCGCGCCAAAGGTCCGGACTCGGGAGCCGGAAGTAGTGGAACTCACCGGACCACAGGTAGGTGCGCTTGCCGTCGACGAGGAACGAGTAGCCGTCGAGACTCACCGTGTGCGCCGGGGAGCCGGCGGCGGACGCGGCGGAGGGTGCCTGCCCGGCGGCCTCTCCCGCGACAGCGGGCGCGGTCATGCCCGCTGACAGGGCGACGGCCGCGGCTGTCGCCAGGAACCCCCTCCACCGCGCACGGCGGCCGGGTCTCGCAACCCGGGGACCGACTCGATCACTTCGCACTGTGACCTCCATACCGTCTGGTCAATCAATTTCCAACGGAATCAGTCAGAGTCGAACAGTAGAGTCGTGTGTGACGCGGAACAATAGGTGCGGCAGAACGCGGTTGAGGTGGACACCGGAGCGGCCCAAGGATCCGGGGTCGAGTCCGGCAGGCCGACCGGGAGGCGCGGACAAGTTGCTGATCAAGCCAACGGCTGGGCCAGGTCTGCGCCCGCCTCCGGCAGACATCTCGGGGCATGGCAGCCCCTGAAGGGGCGCCAGTTGTGTTGCGAGTCAGGCCGGATCACGAGCGCCGAGCCTGGCAGCAACCCATCCCGGGCCGCAGAAGAACTCTCCCCGTCATGTTCTTCGAGGTCCTGCAAGTGGGAAGCGGCCGGACACCACGGTGTCCGACCGCTTCACGGCGCGGGGCAGAGCGCCCCGTGGTCCCAGCCTCTATCCCGCCACCGTCATCTGCCGTGCGGCCGATGACGCCTCGCGTCGGCCGTCGGTGCCGAGCGCGTGCAGGATCTCCTCCACGCTCTGCTTGGCGTCGCCGAAGAGCATGCTGCTGTTCTCGCGGAAGAACAGCGGGTTCTGCACCCCCGCGTAGCCGGAGGCCATGGAGCGCTTGAAGACGATGACGTGTTCCGCCTCCCAGACCCGCAGGACCGGCATGCCGGCGATCGGGCTGCTCGGGTCCTCGGTCGCGGCCGGGTTGACCGTGTCGTTCGCGCCGATGACCAGCACGACCGAGGTGTCGGCGAAGTCGTCGTTGATCTCGTCCATCTCCAGGACGACGTCGTACGGCACCTTCGCCTCGGCCAGCAGCACGTTCATGTGCCCGGGCAGGCGCCCGGCGACGGGGTGGACGCCGAAGCGGACGCCGACGCCCCGCTCGCGCAGCTGTCGCGTCAGCTCCGCGACCGGGTGCTGAGCCTGGGCGACGGCCATGCCGTAGCCGGGGGTGATGATCACTGAGCGCGCCCGGGCGAGCATCTCGGCCGCCTCCGCCGCGCGCACCTCGCGGTGCTCGCCCTGCTCCTCCTCGCTGCCGGACGGCGCCTCGATGCCGAAACCGCCCGCGATGACGGACAGGAAGGAGCGGTTCATCGCCTTGCACATGATGTACGACAGGTAGGCACCGGAGGAGCCGACCAGCGCGCCCGTGACGATGAGCAGGTTGTTGTCGAGCAGGAAGCCGGCCGCGGCCGCCGCCCAGCCCGAGTAGCTGTTCAGCATGGAGACGACGACGGGCATGTCGCCGCCGCCGATGGAGGCGACCAGGTGCCAGCCCAGGGCCAGCGCCAGCACCGTCACCGCGATCATCAGCGGCAGGTTCGGGCTGACGGTGAACCAGGCCGTCAGCGCGACGAAGGCACCGAGCGCGCCGAGGTTCAGCGCGTTCTTGCCCGGCAGCATCAGCGGACGGGACTTGATCCGCGCCGAGAGCTTCAGGAACGCGACGATCGAGCCGGTGAAGGTGACCGCGCCGATGAAGACGCCGATGAACACCTCGGCATGGTGGATGCCCAGCAGGTCGGCGCCGATCCGGGTCTGCGCCGCGCCGTGCGACTCCACCTCCAGGTAGCTGTTCCAGCCCACCAGCACCGCGGCGAGGCCGACGAAGCTGTGCAGCACCGCGATCAGTTCGGGCATCTGCGTCATCTCGACCTGGCGCGCCCGCCACAGGCCGGTCACCGCGCCGAGCGCCATGGCCAGCACGATCAGGGCCACCGCGCCGGCGGTGATGCTCTGCGCCGCCACCACGATCGTGGCGACCAGCGCGAGGACCATGCCGGCGATGCCGTAGACGACGCCGGCGCGGGAGGTGCGGTGCTGGGACAGGCCCGCCAGGCTGAGGATGAACAGCAGGGCGGCGACCAGGTCGGCCGCGTGGGAGGCCGTCATGGAGGTCATCTCGGCTCAGCCTTTCGAGAACATGGACAGCATGCGGCGGGTGACGGCGAAACCTCCGAAGACGTTGACGCTCGTCAGCAGGATCGCCACGAAGGACAGCGTGGTGACGATCCGGCTCTCGTGCCCGATCTGCAGCAGGGCACCGATCACGACGATCCCGGAGATCGCGTTGGTCACCGACATCAGCGGTGTGTGCAGCGCGTGGTGCACCTTGCCGATGACGTAGTAGCCGATCACTACGGCCAGCGCGAACACGGTGAAGTTCTCGGCGAGTTGCGCGGGGGCGAAGGCCACCAGCAGGAACATCGCGAGCATGCCGAGCCCGATCAGGCCGAAGCGCCGCGCGGGCGTCAGCTTCGGCTGCCCGGGCTCGGGCCCGGGTTTGGCGGGTGTGGTCGCGTTCGCGGACGCGGACTGTGCGGGCGGCGCGGCCGAGACCGCGACGGGCGGTGGTGGCCAGGTGACATCGCCGTCCCGCACCACGGTCACGGCCCGCTGCACGACGTCGTCGAAGTCGATCGCCAACTGCCCGTCCTTGCCGGGCGTGAGCAGCGTGATCAGGTTCACCAGGTTCGTGCCGAACAGCTGCGAGGCCTGCGCGGGCAGCCGGGAGGCGAGGTCGGTGTAGCCGATGATGGTCACGCCGTTGTCGGTCACCACCGCCCGGTTCGCGACCGTGCCCTCGACGTTGCCGCCCTGGGCGGCGGCCATGTCGACGATGACGCTGCCCGGCTTCATGGCGGCCACGTCCTCGGCCGTCAGCAGGCGCGGCGCCGGCCGGCCCGGGATCAGGGCGGTGGTGATCACGATGTCCACGTCCTCGGCCTGCCGGCGGTAGAGCTCGGCGGCGGCGCGGTCGTAGTCGGCGGAGGTCGCTTTGGCGTAGCCGTCGGTGCTCGCCTCCTGCGCGACGTTCACCGGGAGGTACTCGCCGCCGAGCGACTTCACCTGGTCCGCGACCTCCGGCCGCGGGTCGGTGGCGCGCACGATCGCGCCGAGGCTGGAGGCGGCGCCGATCGCCGCCAGACCGGCCACACCCACGCCGGCCACCAGGACCTTCGCCGGCGGCACCTTGCCCGCCGCGGTGACCTGGCCCGTGAAGAACCGTCCGAAGACGTGCGCGGCCTCGATGACCGCGCGGTAGCCGGCGATGTTCGCCATCGAGGACAGCACGTCCATCGACTGTGCGCGCGAGATGCGCGGCACTGCGTCCAGCGCGAGGGCGGTCACGCCGGCGTCGGCGAGCGTCTGCAGCAGTTCGGGCTCCTGCGCCGGAGCCAGCAGGGCGACCACGGTCGCGTCCTGTCGCAGCCGGGTGATCTCAGAGCCGGAGGGGGCATTCACCTTCAGAACGACATCCGCGTCCCAGGCCTCGCCGACCTCCGCGCCGGCATCGGCGTAGGCCTGGTCGGCGAAGCCGGAGGCCTCGCCGGCCCCGGGTTCGACCACGACCTCGTAGCCGAGTCTCAGCAGCAGACGCACCGTCGCGGGCGTCGCCGCGACGCGGGTCTCCCTGGGGACGGACTCGGCGACCACGCCTATGCGCTGGGGAGGGTGGTGTGCGGGTTCTTCAGCAGACATGTCCTGTTTCTCTCGTATCTCTCGTCGGAGGAGGTTTTCGAGGGGGGATCTGCGATCGCTGGAACCTACCCGCCAGACGGATGCGGGCCAACACGAACAGACCGCGAGGTGGTTCATCGAGGATAGTGAGGATCGAATACTGTATGCAATGCCTGAAAGCGGTGCTCTTCTGGCTTCCTTCTGATCACGCAGCGTTGGTGGACATGCGCGAAGAGGGGTGCATACAGTATGCAGTCTCCAATCGAGAGGAGTCACGATGAAGATCGCAGTCCTCGGGGCCGGTGCGATCGGTGCGTACGTCGGTGCCGCGCTGCACCGGGGCGGTGCCGAGGTCCACCTCGTCGCCCGCGGTGAGCACCTGCGTGCCATGCGGGCCGACGGAGTCCGCGTGCACAGTCCCCGCGGCGACTTCACCGCCCGGCCGCACGCCACGGACGACCCCGCCGAGATCGGCCCGGTGGACTACGTGTTCCTCGGGCTGAAGGCGCACGCGTATCCGTCCTGCGGGCCCCTCATCAAGCCGCTCCTCGGCGAGCACACGGCGGTCGTGGCCGGGCAGAACGGCATCCCCTGGTGGTACTTCCACCGGCTCGCGGGGCCCTACGAGGGCCGGCGCGTGGAAGCGGTCGACCCGGGCGGCGCCACCAGTGCGGTCCTGCCGCCGGAACGCGCCATCGGCTGTGTGGTCTACCCGGCCACCGTCATCGAGTCGCCCGGAGTGATCAAGCACCTGGAAGGCACACGGTTCTCCCTCGGTGAGCCCTCGGGCGAGATCTCCGGGCGCTGCGCGGCGTTGAGCGACGCCCTGGTCGCCGGCGGTCTGAAGGCGCCGGTCGAGCCGAACCTGCGCGACGACATCTGGATCAAGCTCATGGGCAACGTCGCGTTCAATCCGCTCAGCGCGCTCACCCGGGCCACCATGGCCGACATCTGCCGCCACCCCCGAACCCGGCGACTGGTCGCCCAGTTGATGGAGGAGACCCTCGACATCGCGGCCCGGGTCGGCAGCGAGCCGGACATCTCCGTCGAGAAGCGGCTGCGCGGCGCCGAGGGGGTCGGACACCACAAGACCTCCATGCTTCAAGACCTGGAGGCCGGCAAGCCGCTCGAACTCGACGCCCTGGTGACGGCGGTGGTCGAGATCGCCGACATCACCGGCGCGGAGGCGCCCAACCTGAGGGCCGTCCACGCGGCGACGGACCTGCTGGCGCGCCACACCGCGTGAACACCCCACCCTGCATGCGTATTGCATACTGTATGGAATCTCCGCATCCTGAGGGCATGGCTTCCATCCAGGCGCAGACGCAGACGCCCACCGCGGCCCAGGCCCTCGACATCCTCCTGACGGGCAACCGGCGCTTCGTCGACGGAGACCCCAAGCACCCGAACCAGGACACCGCGCGCCGCGCCGCTCTGGCGCCCGGTCAGCATCCCTTCGCCGTGGTCTTCGGATGCTCCGACTCACGCCTGGCCGCGGAGATCATCTTCGACCGAGGGCTGGGCGACCTCTTCGTGGTGCGCACCGCCGGCCACGTACTGGGTCCCGAGGTGCTCGGCAGCATCGAGTACGGTGTGGGCCAACTGGGTTGCCCTCTCGTGGTGGTGCTCGGGCACGACGCGTGCGGCGCGATCCGCGCCGCACGCACCGCCCTGGAAGAGGGCTTGGCACCGGCCGGGTACGTGCGCGACGTCGTCGAGCGCGTCACGCCCAGCGTGCTGACCGCACGCGCGGCGGGGCTGAGCGAGGAGCCCGACATCGTGGACGAGCACATACGGCACACCGTGGACCTGCTGCGGGACCGCTCGCCCGCGCTCGTCGGCGGGCGGACCGCGGTCGTCGGCCTCTCCTACCATCTCGGCGACGGACGGGTACGGCTGGTCACCAGCCGCGGCCTGGACGACACCGCCGCCGCCTGAGCCGCACGGGCTGCGCCCACACGACACCGCCTCATCTCCCCTCCGGCAGAAGGGAGATGAGGCGGTGTCATGCGCCTGCGGGGGCCGGTCGGCCGAGTCAGCCCATCGAGGCCTCCCGCGGCCGCCTCAGCAACCGCGCGGCGGCGACGACCACGGGATCCAGGCCCTCCGCCCCGCCGTCCACCAGCTGCAGCAGCCGGCCGCGCATCCGCGGATCCCAGAACCGGCCGATGTGGCCCGCGATCGCCTCGGCGGCCTGATCCCCGGGGACATGCCGGAGGTTCGCGGCGATCTGGTTCGCCATCCGCTGCTCGGACGGCACGACGGCGGCCATCTCAGTCCACCCCCGCGAGCCGGCCGGTCTCCGCGGACTCGGCGGCGTGCCGCCCGAGCGGATGGGCGAGCCCGACCTGGACCGCAGTCACCTTGTACTCCGGGCAGTTGGTCGCCCAGTCCGAGTTCTCCGTGGTCACCACGTTGGCCCCGGTCACCGGGTGGTGGAAGGTGGTGTAGACGACGCCCGGCGGCATCCGGTCGGACACCCGCGCCCGTAGCGTCGTACGACCGACCCGGCTGGCCAGCGTCACCATGTCCCCGTCCGTGATACCGCGGTTCTCGGCGTCCAGCGGATGCAACTCCAGCACGTCCTCCGGATGCCACGCCACATTGCCGGTACGGCGCGTCTGGGCCCCGACGTTGTACTGGCTGAGGATCCGGCCCGTGGTCAGCACCAGCGGGAAGCGCGAGGTGGTGCGCTCGTCCGTCGGCACATAGGCGGTGACCACGAACTTGCCCTTGCCGCGCACGAACGCGTCGACGTGCATGGTCGGCGTACCTTCGGGCGCCTCGTCGTTGCACGGCCACTGGACACTGCCCTGCTTGTCCAGCACCGCGAAGGAGATCCCCTGGAAGGTCGGCGTGACCTGGGCGATCTCGTCCATGATCTGGCTCGGACCGTCGTACGACATCGGGTAGCCCATGGCGGTGGCGATCTCGCACACGATCTGCCACTCGTGCTTGCCCGTCTTCGGCTTCATCACCGCCCGCACCCGGTTGACTCGGCGCTCGGCGTTCGTGAACGTGCCGTCCTTCTCCAGGAACGACGCGCCGGGCAGGAAGACGTGCGCGAACTTGGCCGTCTCGTTCAGGAACAGGTCCTGTACGACGACCAGGTCCATGGCCTCCAGCGCGGCACTGACGTGCTGGAGGTTCGGGTCGGACTGGGCGATGTCCTCACCGTGCACGAAAAGGCCCCGGAACGAACCGTCGATCGCCGCGTCGAACATGTTGGGGATCCGCAGCCCCGGCTCGGGCAGGAGGGAACGCCCCCACAGCTCTTCGAACACGGTGCGGACCGCGTCGTCGGAGACATGGCGGTAGCCGGTGAACTCGTGCGGGAAGGAGCCCATGTCGCAGGAGCCCTGCACGTTGTTCTGACCGCGCAGCGGGTTCACGCCGACGCCGTCGCGGCCGATGTTGCCGCATGCCATCGCGAGGTTCGCCATCCCCATGACCATGGTGGAGCCCTGGCTGTGTTCGGTGACGCCGAGGCCGTAGTAGATGGCGCCGTTGGGTGCCTGCGCGTACAGCCGGGCTGCGGCGCGCAGTTCGTCGGCGGGTACCCCCGTGACGGTCTCGGTGACCTCCGGGCTGTTCTCCGGGCGGGCGACGAACTCGGCCCACTCGTCGAACCCTTCGCACCGCTCCGCGACGAAGGACCGGTCGACCAGGCCCTCGGTCACGACCACGTGCGCCATGGCGTTGACGACGGCGACGTTCGTGCTCGGCTTGAGCTGCAGGTGGTGTGCGGCCTCGATGTGCGGCGAGCGCACCAGGTCGATGCGACGCGGGTCGACGACGACGAGCTTGGCGCCCTCGCGCAGCCGACGCTTCATCCGCGAGGCGAACACCGGGTGCCCGTCGGTGGGGTTGGCGCCGATCACCATGATGACGTCGGCCTTCGCCACCGAGCGGAAGTCCTGCGTGCCGGCCGACTCGCCGAAGGTCTGCTTCAGCCCGTACCCGGTGGGGGAGTGGCAGACGCGGGCGCAGGTGTCGACGTTGTTGTTGCCGAAGGCCGCGCGCACCATCTTCTGGACGACGTAGACCTCTTCGTTGGTGCACCGCGAGGAACTGATGGCGCCGATCGAGGCCGGGCCGTACGCGGCCTGGATCGTGCGCATCCTCGTCGCGACCGTCTGGATGGCCTCGTCCCACTCGACCTCGCGCCACGGGTCCGTGATCCTGTCGCGAACCATGGGCTTGAGCTGACGGTCGGGGTGGGTGGCGTAGCCGAACGCGAAGCGGCCCTTGACGCAGGAGTGCCCCTCGTTCGCCCCGCCGTCCTTGTACGGCACCATCCGGACCAGTTCGTCGCCGCGCAGCTCGGCCTTGAAGGAGCAGCCGACACCGCAGTACGCACACGTGGTGACCACCGAACGGGACGGCATGCCGAGTTCGACGACCGACCGCTCCTGCAACGTCGCCGTCGGGCAGGCCTGCACACAGGCGCCGCAGGAGACGCACTCGGAGTCCAGGAACGACTCGCCGGCGCCGGGGGCGACCTTGGAGTCGAAGCCGCGGCCTTCGATGGTCAGCGCGAAGGTGCCCTGCACCTCACCGCAGGCGCGGACGCAGCGGGAGCAGACGATGCACTTGGACGGGTCGAAGTCGAAGTAGGGATTGCTCACGTCCGGGGCGGCGTCGAGGTGGTTCTCGCCCTCGTAGCCGTACCGCACCTGGCGCAGTCCGACGACGCCTGCCATGTCCTGCAGTTCGCAGTCGCCGTTGGCCGAGCAGGTCAGGCAGTCCAGCGGGTGGTCGGAGATGTACAGCTCCATGACGCCCTGGCGCAGCTTCTCCACCTTGGGCGTCTGGGTGCGTACGACCATCCCGTCGGCGCACGGTGTCGTGCAGGACGCCGGAGTGCCCCGGCGGCCGTCGATCTCCACCACGCACAGCCGGCAGGAACCGAACGGCTCCAGGCTGTCGGTGGCACAGAGCTTGGGTATGTCGATGCCGGCCTGCGCCGCGGCGCGCAGCACCGAGGTGCCCTCGGGCACCGTGACGGGCAGCCCGTCGACCTCGACCGAGACGGTCGCCTCGCCGGGCCGTTCCGGGGTTCCGAAGTCGGGTTCCTTGAGCAGTGTCATGCCGTGCCCTCCTCCCTCGCGAGGAAGTCGTCGGAGAAGTGGGTGATGGCGCTGCGCACCGGCATCGGGGTCAACCCGCCCATGGCGCACAGCGATCCGTCGGTCATCAGTTCACACAGGTCCTCGAGCAGGGCGAGGTTCTCCTCGCGTCGCTCGCCTGCCACGATCCGGTCGATCACCTCGACGCCGCGCACCGAACCGACGCGGCAGGGTGTGCACTTGCCGCACGACTCCGCGGAGCAGAACTCCATCGCGAAGCGTGCCTGCGCGGCCATGTCGACCGTGTCGTCGAAGACCACGACACCGCCGTGGCCGAGCATCGCGCCCGCCGCCGCGAACGCCTCGTAGTCCATGGGCAGATCGAACATCGATGTCGGCAGGTAGGCGCCGAGCGGCCCGCCCACCTGCACCGTGCGCACCGGACGGCCGGTGAGCGTGCCGCCGCCGTAGTCCTCGACCAGTTCGCGCAGGGTGACACCGAACGCCGTCTCCACGATGCCGCCGCGCGCGATGTTGCCGCCGAGCTGGAAGACCTGCGTGCCGCGCGAGCGCTCCACGCCGAGTTCCTGGTACGCCGTCGCGCCGTTCGCGATGATCACGGGGACGGTGGCGAGGGTGAGGACGTTGTTGACGACCGTCGGCCTGCCGAACAGCCCCTCGATCGCGGGGATCGGCGGCTTCGCGCGGACGACACCCCGCTTGCCCTCCAGGCTCTCCAGCATGGAGGTCTCCTCGCCGCAGATGTACGCGCCGGCGCCGACGCGGACGTGCAGGTCGAAGGTGAGGTCCGAGCCGAGGATCCGCTCCCCGAGCCAGTTGTGCTCGCGCGCGATCCGGATCGCCGCGCGCATCGTGGCGATCGCGTCCGGGTATTCCGAGCGGATGTAGACGTAGCCCTCGCGCGCGCCGACCGCGTGGGCGGCGATCGTCATGCCCTCGATGAGCATGAACGGGTCGCCCTCCATGACCATGCGGTCCGCGAAGGTGCCGCTGTCGCCCTCGTCGGCGTTGCAGCACACGAACTTCAGCTCGTCGGCGCAGTCGAGCACCGTCTTCCACTTGATGCCGGCGGGGAATCCCGCTCCGCCCCGGCCGCGCAGGCCGGACTCGGTGACCGCGGCGACCACGTCGGCGGGCGGGAGCTGAAGCGCCGTGCGCAGTCCGGCGAGGCCGCCGTGGCGCTCGTAGTCCTCGGGTGAGAGCGGGTCGGTGATCCCGACTCTGGCGAAGGTGACCCTGTTCTGCCGTGCCAACCACGGGAGTTGGTCGACGACGCCGAGCCGCAGCGGGTGGCCGGCGCCGTCCAGGAGGCCCGCGTCGACCAGGCCAGGCACGTCCGAGGACGCGACGGGGCCGTATCCGATCCTCCCCGCCGGCGTGACCACCTCGACCAGCGGCTCCAGCCACAGCATGCCGCGCGATCCGTTGCGCACCAGCTCGACCGGCCGACCCCGATCGGCGGCCGCCTTCTGTATCGCCTCCGCGACCCTGTCCGCGCCGACGGACCGCGCCGCCGAGTCGCGCGGGACGTACACCGTCACCGGGGAGTTCGTAGGGTGCGTCACGATGAGACCGCCTCGTCGAGGATCGAGCGCAGGCGATCTGCGCTCATGCGTCCGAGCACCTCGCCGTTCACCGCGACGGACGGCCCGAGCGCGCAGTTACCGAGACAGAAGACCTGCTCCACGGTGACCGAACCGTCGGCGCGCGTCTCCCCGAGCGAGACGCCCGCCCGGTCCCGGGCACAGGTCACCAACTCCCCGGCGCCGAGCGCCTGACAGGCCTCGGCACGGCAGATCCGCACGGTGGTACGGCCCGCGGGCTCGCGGCGGAAGTCGTGGTAGAAGGAGACGACTCCGTGCACGTCCGCCCGGGAGAGGTTGAGTTCCTGGGCGAGCAGCGGAACGGCTTCCTGCGGTACGTGCCCCAGTTCGGCCTGGATGGCGTGCAGTATCGGCAGCAGCGGGCCGCGTCGCCCGCGATGGGCGGCCACGATCGCACTGATGGCGGCCTGCGTCGTCACGTCCTTCACGTCACTGACGCTCGTCGTCATGGTTCCTCCCCCTGATCGTCGCGCATGTGTGAATCCCTTGGCTTGATCGGATGGATCCACGGGGTGGTGATCGACGAGCCCGGCCCCTGGCCGTCCAGCTCGTACGGCATGAGCGCCCCTGTGGTTGTCCTTGCGACTCATCGAATACTGTATGCAGTCGTCAATGCCGTCGTCCACCGTTCGGGAACGGGCGGATGGTCAGGCGAGTGCTTCGGCGCCGACCGGCTGGGCGGGTGCTGGGGCGGCAGACACCGAGCCCCGGGGCGCCGAGCCGGCGGTCGGGAGTGCGGCCAACCACTCGATGACGGTGCTCAGTACGTCCTCGCGCCTGCCGTCCTCCCGTCCGAGTATCGCGCTCGCCGGGATCAGCACGGGGTCGGCGCAGACCGTGGACGTGCCGCTGCCGTGGGGACCCGTGCCGTTGGGGCGAGCCGGCACGTACAGGCCGGGGGCGTCCGCCGGGACCAGCCAGAGGCTCGGCCTGCCGCTGCCGCTGCCGCTGCCGTCGGCCGGGGGAGCGGACCAGATGTAGCTGTCCGCCTCGCCCGCCGCGACGACGTCACGTTTCTGTGCCCGCAGCGCCACCACGTCGCCGGTACGCGTCACGGCCGAACCCGTCGGTGCCCAACCTGTCGACGACGAACCTGTCGACGGCGAACCCGTCGGCGGAGCCGGGCAGTTCGAGCCGTCTGGCCTCCCGCCGTCCCCGATGTCGGTCAGGGCGAGGGTGCTGAGGTGATGGCCGGCTGCGACCCTCCGGCGCACCCAGGGCGTGCCGTACGCCTCGATGAGGGCGACGGCGGCGTAGTGGGACCGGAGAACGGCGCCGGTGGCCGGGCAGGCGCGGGACACCTCGGTCACGACCTCGGCGGCTTCGACGAGTCCGAGGCCCCCGCCGCCGAGGTGGCCGGAGACGGTGAGTCCGAGCAGTCCCGCCTCTCCGAGGGCGACCACTGAGGCACGCGGAAACCTCCCGCGTGCGCTGGTCTGTTCTGCGGAAGGCCCGATGGTGGTGCTCAAGACGTAGGAGAGAGCGGAGCGGTACGACATGGAGCGGCTCCCTGAAGTCCGGGTGAGCGGGGGAGACCGCTGAGCCTCCCTCGTAGATTGCATACTGTATGCCATCTCGCCGACTATGCCGCCCCTTTGTTCGTTCTTGAGGAAAACCTCAACTTCCCACTCGGGTCGCTCGGATCACACAAGAGCTAAGGTCCCTGCACTGCATACAGTATTCACTTCGTGCTGCCGTCCCATCGCGCTACGCGACGAACGAGTGAGGTGACCCGGTGCCCGGCACAGCGATCAGCAGTACCCCGATCCCTCGATGCCGCGGACCGTCCTGACCGGTCCGCATGACGGGTCCTGCCCGGGCGCCGCTGCCCGGAGGCGGACCTCCCCGCTACTTGCACACGGAGTACCGACCAGGGGGCGCTGGCGAGTCTCTTGAGCAAGGGGAGAACACATGACAACCGCACCATCCATTCCATCCGCATACCGGGAGATCACGGATGCGAACGGACGCGTGTACCGGGTCGGCGAGAGCCCCCGGGACCTCCTCGGCGGGCCACGCCTGCTGATGGTGGTGCTTCCGTGGGTGGCCATGATGGCCATCAGCGTCGCGGAATACGCCTATGGCTCGGCCGAGGAGGTCCTGACCTCGGCGCACGGCTGGACGTCGACCGACACGTTCTGGGTCCTGGGCGTGTGGACGGTCTTCCAGGCGGGAGTGGCCTTCCCGACCGGAAGGCTGCGGGAACGCGGGATCCTCACGGCCCGCGGGGCCATGCTCGCAGGAGCCGTCCTGGCCGGGCTCGGCTTCTTCGCCCTCAGCTACGCCCCGAACGTGGCGCTGGCGATCCTGGGCTTCGGCGTCCTCGGTGGCGCGGGCGCCGGCATGATCTACTCGACCTGCGTCAACATCGTCGGCAAGTGGTATCCGGAACGGCGCGGCGGCAAGACCGGCTTCGTCAACGGCGGTTTCGCCTATGGCTCCGTACCGATGATCTTCATCTTCACCTACTCCTTCGACGCCGGCAACTACCGCACGGTGCTCGACCTGGTGGGCGTCTACGTCCTGGCGTTCGTCGCGATCTGCGGCTGGTTCTTCAAGGACCCGCCCAAGAACTGGTGGCCCGAGGAGGTCGACCCGCTCCAGCACAGCAGGAACGCCAACGACAGGACGCTGTCCAAGAACCCCCCGGCCGTGCGGCAGTACGAGCCGATGGAGGCCATCCGCACCGGCATTCTCCCGCTGATGTGGCTGTGCCTGGTGCTGTGCTCCGGGGTCTCCATCTTCGGCATCTCCTTCCAGGTCCCGTTCGCGAAGGAGATCGGATTCGGCCCGCTGGTGGTCGCCTCGTCGATGGGCATCATGTCCATCATCAACGGCACCGGCCGCGGCGTGACCGGTTGGGTGTCCGACCGGATCGGACGGAAGAAGACCCTGATCCTGGTGGTCGCGGTCGAGGGCCTGGCGCAGTTCGGTGTCCTGTGGGCCGGCGACATCCGCAGCGAACCGCTGTTCCTCTTCTTCGCCTTCATCTCCGGATTCGGCTCGGGTGCCTTCTTCCCGATGTTCGCCTCGCTCGTCCCGGACTACTTCGGTGAGAACAACAATGCGCAGAACTACGGCCTGGTCTACAGCTCCAAGCTGGTCGGCGGCCTGGCCGGCAGCGGTCTGGGCGCGACGGTCGTCGCCGCGTGGGGCTACTCCGGTGCGTACACACTCGCCGGCTGCTTCGGGCTGGCGTCGGCGGCACTCGCGATGCTGCTACGGCAACCGGGCCGCACCGAGGCGCGCCACGTCCGGGCGGGCGCGTTGCAGGTGAGCGGCGAAAGGGCCTAGCTGTTCCGTCCGCGCCGACACGCACGCCGACGGCTGCCTACGGCATCCCGCGGCGGCGTGCCGGCGTGACCGCTGTCGTCACCGATCCGCATTCATGCGTTCGTGGTAGCTGGTGCGGGTGTGCTCCGTGTGCTCCCGCATCAGTTGCTGCGCCCGCCCGTCGTCCCCGGCCTCGATGGCGTCGATCATGGCCCGGTGCTCCTCCCAGGACAACGCGCCACGGGTACGGGCGACGGGCGTGTAGAACCACCGCACGCGCCGATCCACCTGGGCGGACAGCTCCGCGAGCACCGAGTTCGCCGCGAGTTCCATCACGTACGCGTGGAAGTCGGCGTTGGCCGCGACCACGGCGTCGACGTCGTCGGCCTTCAGCGCCCGCTCACCGGCCTCGCACAGCTCGCGCAGCCGTGCCGTGGCCTCCGGAGTGGCGTTGGTCGCCGCCAGCCTCGCCGCCTCGGCCTCCAACAGACCGCGTACGACGAGCAGTTGGTCGGCCTCTTCCTCCGTCGGGTCGTGCACGAACGCGCCCTGCGCGGGGCGCAGGTCCACCCAGCCCTCGGTGTTGAGCCGCTGCAGGGCCTCGCGCACCGGCTGACGGGAGACGCCGAGATGGCCGGCGAGTTCGGTCTCGACCAGATGCTGCCCGGGCTTGAGCGACCGGGTGACGATGAGGTGCAGGAGAGCTTCGTAGACCCGCTCACGCAACGGGCCGGGACGCTCCAGCTTGGGTACGGTACCGGTCGGCAACGCCGCGGACGCCATGGCTCCACCCCTCGGTAGCAGCTCTACTCAGGTTCACATTGGTTTTCGTCTACAGTCTACGCATTTGCCGCGCGCAGGGTGTGAGCCTTGCCCCTGAGGCACATCAAGCCATGTCCTGAACCTTGTCAGCGTCAGCGGCATACTGTAGACAGAATGCTGTCGACCATCCTTCGCACCCGGCTGATCGACACGCGCCGGATCACCGAGTGATGCCACAGGAGTTGCAGCGCGCCTCGCGCATCGCTCCGGCCCCGGCCGAAAGCCGCCCGGTCGTCAACACCGGCCCGCGCGGCACCCCATGAACGTGTACACGCGCGGGCACCGCCCCACTCGGCACACGGCGGCCACCGTGAGCTGACGGCGATGTCGCACGTGACACGGACGCGGGACCGGCCGGCGGGTGCGCCCCCTGGGCCGGCCGGTCCTCAGCGTCACCGCCGGTGTCGCCGTCGAGGTCAGCTGCCGACGGGGTACCGGCTGGTGATAGCGACGCGGTTGAAGGCGTTCATCACGGTTGCCAGCCAGGCGATGGCCGAGATCTGGTCCGCGGTGAGTACGGCCGCGGCGGCGTTGAAGTCCTCGTCGCTGACGTGTCCGTCCGGCACACGGGTGATGGCCTCGGTCAGACGGAGGGCGGCGCGGTCGATCTCGGAGAAGTAGCCGGTCTCCGCCCAGGCGGGCAGCACCGCGATCCGGTCGGGGCTTTCGCCCTTCTTGAGGGCGTCGCGGGTGTGCATGCGCAGGCAGAACGCGCAGCCGTTGATCTGGGAGGTGCGGATCTTCAACAGCTCGACCAGGAGCGGGTCGAGGTCCGCTGCGGCGGTGGCCTCTTCCACCTGTGTCGACAGGGCGATGAGGGTCTTGTAGGCGGCCGGGTGCTGCTTGCCGATGTTGACGCGCTGAGGGTCGGTCATGATTCCTTCGATTCGTTCGTGTGGCCTGCGCCGCGCACTACGAGTGCGTCGCGGTGGCCGGTCGAGTGTGTGGTGGCAGGGGCCGAGTGTCGGCGGGGCGGTGCCGCCTGCTGCGTGCCCCGGGCTATGACTTCGGGTCGTCGACCTTGAGCTTGTCTCCGGTGTCGGAGACGAAGACGACCAGGAGCCTGGCCCGTTCGGTCGGGCTGGTGTTCTCGGTGAGCACGTGGTGGGCACCTGGCGGCTCGACCCAGTTGTCGCCCTGGTGGTAGGTGCGCACGGGCTGGCCGGCGAGTTGGCTGCGCACGGTGCCTTCGAGGACGTAGGCGTAGACGAACGCCTGGCCGTGCCGGTGCGGCGTCGCGCGCGCGTTGGGCGGCAAGTCGACGATCACCGAGGTGAACGTCTTGCCCTTCACATGCGAAAGGGCCTGCTGGAGCAGCGGCTTGAGGGTTTCGGTGGGGTGTGCCGATGCCATGGCCGCAGGCGATGCCACGGTTGCGGTCGTCCCCTTGGCGTGGCTGGGCTGGTCCGAGGTCGAGCAGGCCGTGGCCGCGGTCAGCGTGGCGACGGCCGGCACGCCACCGGCGATCCGCATTCCCCTCACGAGCGGTCTCCAGTTCAGTCTTCCGCGACGCGGATGATCGTCTTGCCCGGGGTGCGCTTGCCGGGAGCGAAGGCGGAGGGTGCTTCGGCGAGCGGCCGCACAGCGCCGACGAGCGGCTTGAGCCGGCCGTCCCTCAGCCGCGCGGCGAGATCGGTGAGTCGGGCGCGGTCGGGCTCGACGACGAAGAAGATCGCACGCCCGTCCTTGGGCCGGACCTTGGGCGGCATGACGATGGTGACCAGCGTGCCACCGGGGCGGACCAGGGCGGCCGAGCGGTCGAGGATGTCGCCGCCGATCACGTCGAACACGACGTCGGCCTCGCCGGCGTCCTCCAGCTTCTCCGTCTCCAGGTCGATGAAGGTGTCGACGCCGAGCGCGAGTGCCCTGTCCCGGTCGCGGGCCCGGCCGGTGCCGATGACACGGGCGCCGGCCTCGCGGGCGAGCTGTACCGCGATCGAGCCGACGCCACCCGCGGCACCGTGGATCAGGACGGTCTGGCCCGTGGTGAGGCGGCCGTGGTCGAACAGGCCCTGCCAGGCGGTCAGCCCGGAGATCGGCAGTGCGGCGGCCACGGTGTGGTCGATGTCCGCCGGCAGCGGGGCGAGGTTGCGGGTTTCCACCGCGGTGTACTCGGCGAGGGTGCCGTTCCGGGCCCAATCGGCGAGGCCGAACACCCGCTGTCCGACGCTCAGGCCGGTGGTGCCGTACCCCAGCTCTACGACGACACCGGACAGCTCGTGCCCGGGCACGCTCGGCGTCCGGTCGCGGCCGGCGCGATCGGTCCACGTGGCGGGCCCAGTCCAGCTCGCCAGACGTGAAGCCAGCGGCGTGCACCCGCACGATGACGTCGTTCTCGGCCGCATGGGGGTGGGGCATGTCCGTCAGGGACATCCCGGCAAGACCGGCGTCACGGTCTCGCACAGTGATGGCTTGCATACAGGTCCTTACTGGGAGGGGCGACCCGAGCGCACAGCGCACTCGTGTACAGGGCCACAGCGGCTGCAGGTGGATGTATGCCGTTCTGCATGATCGATCTCACCTGTCCGCGCGTGTTCCCTCGTCGCCGTTTTGCCTTCTCAGCAGGGAGACGAGGTGGCCCCTCCGGGTGTGACAGCTCAGACGCGCATCAGTTTGTCGGGATTCATGACCCGGCGGTACGCGGTGATCAGACCATCGGTGATCTGCAGCGTGTCGACGGAGTAGACCCGGCCTTCCCGGTGGAACACGAGGGCGAGCTCGCCGCCGACCTCGGCGAAGTCGATGCGGTCCGGGCGCCACTGGCGCCCCGTGCGCACCATGACCTCGGCGACGCGCTCCCCGCCGTGGATGAGTTTGCGTGCCGCGAAGACCTTGCCGCCGCCGTCGGTGACGTAGACGGCGTCCGGGTGCAGGAGCCTGACCAGGCCGGCCAGGTCCCCGGCCTCGTAGGCGGCGCGGAAGACGGTGAGGATACGTTCGCGTTCCGCCTTCGACGCCTGCGGCGTGGACTGCTTCGCCTTGGCCACCCGCCGTCGTGCCCGCGAGGCGAGCTGCCGGGCCCCCGGCACGGAGACCTCCAGTACTTCGGCGATCCGGCCGAACTCAAGACCGAAGACATCGTGCAGGACGAAGGACACCCGCTCCGGCGGGCTCAGTTCTTCCATGATCAAGAGCATCGCCGAGCTGACGGACTCGTCGACGAGTACCGGCTGCGACGCGTCCGGCCCTGTCAGCAGCGGCTCCGGCAGCCACGGCCCGACATAGGTCTCCCGACGGAAGCGGGCGCTCTTGAGGATGTCGTACGACCGCCGCGCGGCCACCGTCACCAGCCAGGCCCGCAGATCACCGATGTCCCGCAGATCCGCTCCGGCCGCCCGCAGCCACACGTCCTGGGTGACGTCCTCGGCATCGGCCACAGTCCCCAGCAGCCGGTAGGCCACACCGAAGACCGCGGGCCGGTGCGTCTCCCATTCGGTGCCGAGCGGGTCCCCCTGCTCGGATCGTCCGGGCCCGTGCGCGTCACCCATACAGATCGTAACCTCCTCCAGCGTGCGGATGCAGCGTAGCTATTCGATCTGAGGATCTTCGAAGGGTGTTCCGTAACTACGGAACGAACCCGAACGCCTCTCCAAGCTTCACTGACCAAGCGCTGCATGAGTCGCCCTGGCCTGCGCCGAACTCCCTGTCCGCGATCTAGTGGGCCCCGCGCGGAGACGATGTCGACGGGGCGGGAAGCCGGACCGTGACGAGGAGACCGCCGGTGGGGCGGGGGGCGAGGTCGAGGGTTCCGTCGTGGGCGCGGACGATGCTGTGCACGATGGCCAGGCCGAGGCCGACGCCGGCGTGTTCGTCGGTGCGTATGCGTTCCGTTCCGCGCTGGAAGGGTTCGGTGAGGGTCGGTACCAGTTCCGGTGGGAGCCGGCGGCCCGTGTTCTCGACCCGCAGCACGCTCGTGTCGCGGTGCGCCTCGGTGTGGACCGTCACGGTGCCATCGGCGGGGAGGTTGTGGACGAGGGCGTTCTGGACGAGGTTCGTCACCATGCGCAGCAGGAGTTCCGCGGATCCGCTGGTCCGGGCCGCCCCACCGGTGACGTCCAGCGTGATCCCGCGCTGTTCGGCAAGCGGAAGCAGCGTTTCGGCGGCTTCTTCGGCGATGAGGGAAAGGTCGACGCTCTCGTGGCTGAAGTTTCCGCGGTCGCCGCGGCTGAGCAGCAGGAGGGCCTCGGTGAGGTCGATCGCCCGGGTGTTGACCGCGTGCAGGCGTTCGATGAGTTCGCCACGGTCCCGCGTGGGATCCTTGCGGGCGACGTCGAGGAGCGTCCGTGAGATCGCCAGCGGGGTGCGCAGTTCGTGGGAGGCGTTCGCGGCGAACCTCCGCTGCTCGGCGACATGGGACTCGAGTTGCTCGAGCATCGAGTCGAACGCGTCGGAGAGCTCACGGAATTCGTCCTGGCGGCCCTTCATGCGGATCCGGTGCGACAGCGACCCCTTCCCGGCCATTCGCGCCGCATCCGTGATCTGCGTGAGCGGCGCGAGCATCCGGCCGGCGAGGAGCCATCCCCCGGCGAGACCGAACACGAGCAGGAAGCCCATCGCCAGGGCCGCGGCGGAGGCGAAGGTGTGCACGAGGAGGTAGCGGTTGGGGGAGATTCCGAGCAGGCCCTTGGGCTTGTCGGGTACGTAGCGCAGCACGGACACCCAGACCACGGCCAGTAGGAGAGCGCCGGCGACGGCGAGGAATCCGGCGTAGCTGAGGGTCAGTTTCAGCCGGGCGCTGAGCCCTGGGCGTCTACTCATGCGAGCTGCCGGGGCTGGTGGTGTCCCTGCCGGGGGCAATGGTGTCCACACCGGTGTCGATCCGGTAGCCGACGCCGGGCACCGTGGCGATGATCCACGGTTCGCCGAGCCGCTTGCGCAGTGCGGAGACGGTGATGCGTACGGCGTTGGTGAGGGGGTCGGCATTCTCGTCCCAGGCCCGCTCCAGCAGCTTTTCGGCACTGACGACCCCGCCCTCGGCGGCGACGAGGACTTCCAGCACGGCGAACTGTTTACGGGTGAGCGCGACATAGCGTCCGTCGCGGAAGACCTCCCGGCGGAAGGGGTCGAGCCGCAGGCCCGCGATCTCGCGGACCGGGGGCCGGGCGTACGCGCGTCTGCGGTCGAGCGCCCTCAGCCGCAGCACCAGCTCCCGCAGGTCGAACGGTTTGGTGAGGTAGTCGTCGGCGCCGAGCCCGAACCCGGAAGCCTTGTCGTCGATCCGGTCGGCGGCGGTGAGCATGAGGATCGGGATGCCGCTGCCGGAGGCGACGATGCGCCGGGCGACCTCGTCGCCGGAGGGGCCGGGGATGTCGCGGTCGAGGACCGCGAGGTCGTAGGAGTTGACGCTGAGCAGTTCCAGGGCGGAGTCGCCGTCGCCGGCGATGTCGGCGGCGATCGCCTCCAGCCGCAGGCCGTCACGGACGGCTTCGGCCAGGTAGGGCTCGTCCTCCACGATCAGTACGCGCATGGCTGAAGCCTAAGCAGCACAAGATATCGCCGACGTATGCAAGGACGTGTGCACACCGGACACCAGCGACTCAGGCTGCCGGTACGGGCGCGGGACGAGGCCGGTCCGACGGTGCTTCCGTCGTGGTGCGCCACCAGCGGCGCGACGCCAGCGCGGCCAGCACGGCGCCGGCGGCATTGACCAGTACGTCGTCCACGGAGGACACCCGGTCCAGCCGCAGGACGTACTGTGCGGTTTCGACCAGGACCGAGCAGCCTGCCCCGAGCGTCAGGATCCGGGGCAGCGACGCCAGCGCCGCGAACCGTATCGGGGCGAAGAACCCCAGCGCCGCGAAGACCAGCAGGTTGCCGACGATGCCGAGTGATCCCATCGTGACCAGGTCTCGCAGCGGCACCAGGCTCACTCGTTCGGGGACGGTGCCGGCCCCGGCGCCCGGCATCATGGTCAGCCATATGAACGGCACCGTCCCGTGGACCATGCCCACCTCGGCCAGCGACATCCGCCACGCCGATGTGACACCTGCGGCACGCCGACGGTACGCCAGGGCCCACGCGACCAGCGCGGCCAACGGCAGCGTGACCAACGTCATGAGCACCACACCGTTGAACGTGTCGAAGCAGCCGTGCCACCGCCCGGCCACGCATCTCGGAGCGGGCATCATGAGCGGCCCCCGCACGGCGAACACGGCGCTGGCCATGCCGAGGGTCGCCAGGCCGATGAGCACGATCTTGCGCGTGCGGTTGCGCGGTGCCGACAGGGATGCGTTGTGGTTCATGCCTCCATTGGAGAGGAAGGGCCGTTGCGGCGGCGTATGCGATTTTCGATACGCCCGCGATACCCGGAGTTCCCATCCCCGGCATCGAGGAACTGGGGCAAGCCGGCAGTGAGATGGCCCCCGCCGCTGGTGGTCGCGCCTGCTCGGCTCCTGCAGGTGCCGGCCGGGCACGATCTGCTCGACCTCGCGTGCGCGGTCGCCCTGGGCGGGGACTGGGTGTCGACGTCCGTGCTTCAAAGCCGCCGGACGCGCAGCACGCTGGTCAGCATCGGCAGGGTGAACTCGCCGTGGGCGGTCTCCGGTCTGTCGGCGAGGTAAGTGCGGATCCGGCCCAGCGTGGCCTCCCGTTCCTCTTCCGGCATGACGAGCATTCCCGCGAGGGTCGCGAGGGTCGCGACGAGGGAGCCGGCGGTGCGGTGCTGCCCGTGCGGGAACTCGGCCTGCTCCGGCGAGCCGAACCGGGCGGCCGCACCTGTCTTCGGAAGGTGCATGTCGGCGGTCTCGGTACGCCAGTTGGCGGGCGTGTCACGCGGGCCGATGGCCGGGCTCCCGCTGACCCGCGCGAGCCCGGCAACCCACTCGACCTGGTCGTCCATGACGTTCCACAGGCCGGCGAGGATGCCGCCGGGTGCGAGGACCCTGGCTATCTCGGGTCCCGCGACAGCCATGTCGAACCAGTGCATGGCGTTGCCGGCCAGCACGGCATCGACGGAAGCGTCCGGCAGCGGTATCGCCTCGGCACTACCCGGCAGGCACGCACAGCCGACAAACTGCGGCGCAGTTCGGCCAGCATCGCCGGATCGGGCTCGACCGCGACGACGTCGACGCCCAGCGCGACCAGTGTGGTGGTCAGCTTGCCGGTTCCGGCGCCGAGGTCGAGCACGCGCGGGCCGGGCGCGTGTTCAAGCGCCCAGCGCACCGCGGCCTGCGCGTAGTCCGGTCGGTGCTCGGCGTATGCGACCGCCGCTGCGCCGAACGACGAGGCATGAAGCAGCCGTTCATCCGGATCCATGCGGCGACGCTATCGGTGGCGTCGGCAGTCGGCCATCCCGCCGCACCACGTCGGCGACGGCCGGCCGCGGGCGCTCTCCACCGCCACCGTCACACCACGCCGCAGGTGAGCAAACCCATTCGAGACATCGATCGAGACCGTGTCACCATGTACGGCATGACGACGACCCGAAAGGTCCATGCCGCGTAGGCGGCCGAGGCATCTCCGGACCGGCATCCCCCGTCACCGGACATCAGACAAGAAGTCCGTCATCGACGGCTTGTCCTCGCGTGCACTGTCCGAAATCCTCCGCCTGGAGCACAGCCGCAACTACCTGCATCCAGGAGATGTCTGCGCAGCCGTGCGCTTGTGGAAGGACTACGTTCACCGTCCCGAGCGCGACCTGTGGCACGACGACGAGTGGGGCAATGTGCACGGGCACTGCTGCGGCGATCCTCTGGAAGCCCGCGCTCTCCTCGACGTCGTAATCCGGGCGATTTCCCCCAGAAGTGCCCGCGAGCTCCGAAAGGTCATCGGCCGGTTCGACGCCGTCTGGTGACGGACCGGCATAGCGAACTTTGCCCGTGCACCTTTCACCGTGCCCTCGGCGTTCATGTGCTGCCCGAGTCGGGTTCGGCGACGGCCACTCGTGCCGCCGACTTGCCGATGCTTTGACGATCCGTTTCACAAGCGTTCAGCCCGACTTCCGTTTCCGCGCTGCGTGTCGTCCCTAGCCTCCCTGAGGACTTCGAAAGAAGGGACTCATGGGCAAACCTCTCGCCGTCCGGGCTCGCGGGATCACCAAGTGTTTCGGCGACGTCGTCGCCCTCGACGGCATCGACCTGGATGTGACACAAGGTCAGATCCATGGCTTGGTCGGACCGAACGGCGCCGGCAAGACGACGCTGCTGGGTCTCCTGCTCGGCCTGGCCGTCGCCGACAGCGGCAGCGGCAGCCTCGAGATACTGGGTACGCCGGTCGGCCGGGCGCTCGCCGCCCCCGACGGTGTCGCCGGCTTCGTGGACGGGCCCGGTCTCTACCCCTGGCTGTCCGCCCGGCAGAACCTCGCCGCGCTGGCCACTCTTCGCGGCGGCGACGCGCGGTCGGCGGGGATCGACGACGTACTCGGCCAGGTCGGACTCACCGACGTCGCCGACGACCGGGTCCGCGGCTTCTCCCTGGGCATGCGTCAGCGGCTCGGGCTCGCCGCCGCCCTGCTCACCAAGCCCCGGCTGCTCGTGCTCGACGAACCCTCCAACGGCCTCGACCCGGCCGGCAAAAGACACGTCCACGGTGTCCTGAACCGGCTCGCGGCGGACGGAACCAGCGTCGTGCTCTCGAGCCACCGCATGGACGACCTGGAGGAACTGTGCTCCGAGGTCACCATCCTCGCCACCGGACGGGTGGTCTTCTCCGGCCCGCTGAGCAAGCTCGCCGCCGAGAACCGTGACCTGGACTACCGGTTGCGCACCTCCGACCCGGAAGCCGCGCGCCGGCTGGCCGCCGACGCGGCCGGGATCCGGGTCGTCGACGACACCGGGGCACGGCGCGACGCCGAGGTGATCGTCGTACGCGCGCTGGTGCCCGCCCTCGACGAACTGGTGGCGCGGATCGTGCGGTCGGGCATCGCGGTGCGCGAACTCGCGCCCGTCGTATCGCCGTTGGAGGCCGCGTTCCTCGCCCTCACCGAGCAGCAGGAGGCCGGTCGATGACCGCGACCATCGCCGACGACAGCGTTGTCAGTGCCCGCCGCGTCTCGGTTTCGCGCGGCTACCGCTTCGAGCTGGTCAAGCTGGTGTCGCAGTGGCGGATCCGCCTGCTGGTTCTCGCCTGCTGGATCGCGCCGGCGCTCTTCGTCGCCGGCGTGAGCCGGCAGAGCACGCTTCCCTCCGACACCCTGTTCGGCCGCTGGATGCACGCCACGGGCTGGGCCGGACCGCTGGTGATGCTCGGTTTCGCGGGCACCTGGGCGCTCCCGGTGCTGACCTCGGTGGTCGCCGGCGACGTGTTCGCCTCCGAGGACCGGCTCGGCACCTGGCGCCACCTGCTCGTGGCGGTCCGGTCGCCCCGGCGGATCTTCGCGGCCAAGGCGCTGGCCAGCCTGACCGTCATCCTGCTGCTCGTGGCCGGGCTGGCCTGTTCCAGCACGGCCGGCGGGCTCGTGGCGGTCGGCAACCAGCCGCTGGTCGGTCTCGACGGCCACCTGCTGTCACCCTCGGACGCCGCCGGCAGGGTCCTGCTCGCCTGGGTCAGCGCCCTCGCTCCGACCCTGGCCCTCGCCGCGATCGGACTCCTCGGGTCGGTGGCGCTGGGACGTTCCCCCATGGGGCTGTTGCTGCCCCCGCTCGTCGCACTCACGATGCAGGTCGCCCAGATGCTGCCCCTGCCCGTCGCCGTGCGCCTCGCCCTGCCCGGCTACGCCTTCATCTCCTGGAACGGCCTGTTCACCAGCCCGGCACAGCTCGGCCCGCTCCTGATCGGCATCGTGGTCAGCCTGGTGTGGACCGTGCTCGCGACCGCACTGGCGTATCTGCTCTTCCTCCGGCGCGATTTCACCAACCTGGCCTACGACGGCTCCGGGCGCCGCGCGCTCACCGCCGGACTCCTGCCACTGGTCGCACTGACCGCGCTCACGGTCACGGCGGTCGCCCTGGCCACCCCGTCCATGGGCTCCGGAATCGAGCAGGCCAAGGTCCAGCGGTCACTCGCCACCGCATTCGCCCACCTCTACCGCATGCAGACCCAGCAACTCCACCGCCCCGCCGTCACCGAGGCGCGACTGCGGGCCACGGCGGCATGCACCAAGAGCGACGGCCAGTCCGCCCCCGAGGGGGCGGGCAATGACTGGCGTTGCGTCGTGACCTGGCATCTCCCCGGCGTCGCAGCCGAGGGGACGGCCATCTACCAGCTTGACGTCGCCTCAGACGGGCGGTTCGTGGCCGACGGTGACGGACCGAAGGAAGTGAACGGCTACTTCCTGGTGCGGACCCCGACCGGGGACGCGCCGAACCCGCTCTGGCAGTTCGACGGCAACGTCGAACTGCTCGACACCACCTCGAAGGGATAATCTCCATGCAGGTAACTCGGCAGCGTCGGAACACCGAGAAGGAGCCGATCAGCCTTTTCGGCAGACGCGTCGGTCGCCGGACCTTGCTGGTGACGACAGGCATAGCCGTCGCACTCACCGTCACGGGCACCGCCGTCGCCCAGACGCACCAGTTCGGCACCGAGCAGGTCGGCCAGGTCACCGATGACGGCCAGGTCGTCTCCGCCGACCAGTACATCGACCCCTACGGCAGCCGCACCGTCATCAACGACGGCAAGATCATGTCGTCCGCGGTCAGCCCGGACGGCACCCACCTCGCGGCCTCGGTCGCCGACGGTGACGCGGCGCTGGTGATCATGGACCTCGAGTCCGGGCAGGTGAAGCAGAAGGTCGGCACCAACGCGGCCGACGACCTGCGCATCAAGAGCGCCGCCGTCGGCCAGGAGGGCCCGACGTACTCGCCCGACGGCAAGCAGCTGTGGCTGGGCCAGGCCGACGGCTACACCAAGTTCACCGTCAACGCGGACGGCACCCTCGCCAACCCGACGAACGTCGCGATCCCGGCCGACGGCACCAAGCGCGCGCTCGTGGGTGCCGCGGTGTTCTCGGCCGACGGCTCCACCGTGTACTCCGCGGTCAACGGCCAGAACCGGGTGGTCGCCATCGACGCGGCGACCGGGACCGTCAAGCACAGCTGGGCCGTGGGCAACGCCCCCCGTGGCATCGCCATGGCCGGCGACAAGCTCTACGTCAGCAACGAGGGCGGCCGTCCGGCCAAGGCCGGCGACACCACGATCAACTCGTACGGCACCCAGGTACCGGCCGACCCGGACACCGGTGCCGCCACCACCGGCACGGTCAGCGTCATCGACCTGGCGGACCCGTCCGCCGCCGTCGGCAGCATCGACGTCGGTCTGCACCCGAGCGCGGTGTACGCCACGAAGGGCGCGGTGTTCGTCACCAACACCGCCGACAACAACGTGTCGGTCATCAACACCGCCAACGACAAGGTCGTACAGACCATCGCCACCCAGCCGTGGCCGGAGGCATCGGTCGGCTACGAGCCCAACGCGGTGACGCTCACCGACGACGGTCACCTCCTGGTGACGCTCGGCCGTGCCAACGCGGTCGCCGTCTACCGGTACACCTCGGCGCAGCAGCCGGCGAGCTACATCGGCCTGCTCCCGACGGACTACTTCCCCGCCGAGATCACCACCGTGGGCAAGAAGGTCGTCGTCTCCAACACCCGTGGCATCGACGCCCGCCGCCCCACCACCAAGGGCGGGCACGGCACCCACGACACGACGTCGAGCCTGACGCAGTTCACGCTGCCGGACGACGGCGTCATCAGGTCCGAGACCCGCAAGGTCTTCAAGCAGAACGGCTGGAGCCACGGCTCCGTCAGCGAGGGCACGGGCCACGCGAAGCCGGCGCCGGTCCCGGTCCGGCTCGGCGATCCCTCGACGATCAAGCACGTCTTCCTGCTCGTCAAGGAGAACCGCACCTACGACCAGGTCTTCGGCGACCTGCCGCAGGGCAACGGCGACTCCTCGCTCACGACGTTCGGCGAGAACGTGACGCCCAACCAGCACGCGCTGGCCCAGCAGTTCGGGCTGTACGACAACTTCTACGACGTCGGCACGAACTCCGCCGAGGGCCACAACTGGCTGATGCAGTCCGACAACCCGGAGTACACCGAGTCCTCCGCGGGCGAGTACACGCGCAGCTACGACACCGAGGACGACGTGCTCGGTCACCAGAAGACCGGGTTCATCTGGACGGGTGCGCAGGCGGCCGGGAAGTCCGTCAAGGACTTCGGCGAGTTCCAGTCGTTCGAGAGCAAGCCGTCCGGCGCGACCTGGCAGAACCTGTACTGCGACGCCAAGAACATGGAAGCGACCGGGCAGCAGACCGCCTATCCCATCCAGACGGGTTCGGCCATCCCCTCGCTCAACAAGGTCTCGGTGCCCGGCTTCCCGCTGTTCGACCTCAACGTCCCGGACGTTTACAAGTACCAGATCTGGAAGCAGGACTTCGAGAAGAACGGTCCGGCGAACCTGAACATGTTCTGGTTCTCCAACGACCACACCGGTGGCCCGTCGAGCGCGTCCGCCGCGGTCGCGGACAACGACCTCGCGGTCGGCAAGATGGTGGACGAGATCTCGCACAGCAAGTACTGGAAGGACTCGGCGATCTTCGTCGTCGAGGACGACTCCCAGAACGGACTCGACCACATCGACGGCCACCGCGCCCCGGTCCAGATCATCAGCCCCTGGGCCAAGCGCGGCGTCGTCGACAGCCGCTACTACTCGCAGATCACGATGATCCGCACCGTCGAGCAGATCCTCGGGATCCACCCGATGAACCAGAAGGACAGCGCGGCCACCCCGATGCGCGGGGCCTTCACCCGGCACCAGGACCTCACGCCGTTCACGGCGCAGCCCAACCGGGTCTCGCTGACCGATGGTCTGAAGACCCTGCCGGCCTGCGGCGCGGACACCCCGGCGGCGCAGAACCCCCATGCGGCGGCCGTGGCGCCGGAGCGGGTGCCGGCGGACAAGCAGGAGCTCGTGGCGAAGTGGGAGAAGTGGAAGTCGCACCAGCGGCTGACCGGCATCCACGCCGTTCCCGACTTCGCGAACCCCGAGCAGATGAACCACTTCACCTGGTACGAGACGCACAACTGGTCCACGCCGTACCCCGGCGAGCACAAGATCTACGCGCCGGACGACGTGCCGGGCGCCTACATCCCGTCCTCGGAGTCTGACGGCTGACCTGGCCTGATCGCCCACGGCCCCGGCGTCCTACCGCCGGGGCCGTGCTCGTGTCAGGCGCAGAAGAGGCGTCGGGCCGAGCATGCGACAGGGCCTGGCCAGGTCCCGCCACCGACCCTTCACCATCAATGTCGACTAGTCTCGGCGAGCGGTGCTCGGGGATCCGCGCCGGCGCTTCGGCGTGGTGTCGGGCCATGGAATGTCGGGAGTCGGGGTGGAGCAGTTGCTGAGTGTCGCCGTGGCGCAGCCGCGGTGCGTGGCTCACGATGTCACGGGCAACGCGAAGGCCCACGCGGAGGCCGTCCGGGCGGCGCACACGCGGGTGGTGGTGTTCCCCGAGATGTCGCTGACGGGGTACGAACTGGACGCGGATCCGATCGCTCCCGACGACGAACGGCTGGCGCCCATCGTCGCCGCGTGTGCCGAGGCTCGGACGCTCGCCCTGGTCGGCGCTCCCGTGCCCGGTCCGCGCATCGGCATCCTGGCCGTGGACGGGGACGGTGCGCGCGCCGTCTACGGAAAGGTCTACCTGCACAGCAGCGAGGCGCTCCACTTCGTGCCGGGTGAGCCTGCCGTGGTCGAGGTGGCCGGCTGGCGGCTGGGGCTTGCCGTCTGCCGTGACACCGGCATTCCGGAGCACGCCGCGAGGACGGCCGCGCTGGGGATGGACGGCTACGTGGCCGGGGTCGTCCACGCCGATCACGAGGCCGGGCTCCACGGCGAGCGCGCCCGCCGGGTCGCCGCCGACCACGGCGTCTGGGTGGCCACGGCCGCCTTCGCGGGCCCGACCGGCGGCGGCTTCGACCGTACGTCGGGCCGATCGGGCATCTGGTCCGCTGAAGGGAAGCTGATCGCCGAGGCCGGCGTCGCCCCCGATGACGTTGCGCGGGCCGTCTTCAGCAAGCGTGTGCGCTGAGGGGCGGTCCGTGGGGGCGTCGTGCGCGCGTCTAGGCACCGGAGTGGAGGTAGCCCCGGCGAGCCTGGGCAACCGGCGGGCAGACGTCCGGCGGTTCGCCGCGCACGGTCAGACGGTGCCGCTCTCCCACCACCAGGAGCCGGAGCCGTAGGAGGGGTACTGGACGCGGCTGTCGACGTGCTGCCAGGAGTGCGTGTAGGCCTCCAGCCCGGAGAACCCGCAGGTCTCGGCGATCTTGTAGGTCTGGTAGGTGGTGTAGCCGGAGACCACGATGTCCGCGGCGACGCCGTAGCAGTGCATGCTGTTGGACGCACCGCCCACCGAGGCGTTGTAAGCGACGCTGCGGAAGCCGGAGTTGATGGTGATCGCGCTGTTGCCGGCCTTCTTGCGCAGTGCCTCCAGTTTGTACATCAGACGGCGCACGTTCTCCTTGACCGCGGTCGAGCCGACCTTGCCGCCGCCGAATCCGGCACCGTCGTGGGAGTAGAACTCGCTCCACTCGAAGTGCGCGGTCGAACCGTCGCCGCTTTCCAGGCTGTTGAGCACACTCTGGGTCTGCGGGCCGACTATGCCGTCCGCGGACAGGCCGTACGCCGACTGGAACCGTCTGACCGCGGCGTCCGTCGCCGGGCCGAAACTGCCGTCCCAGGCGACGTAGGTCTGCTGGGCGCCGGAGGCTGCCCAGCCGCCGACCCGGATCTGCAGCTCCGTCACATCGGAACCCGAGGAACCCTGCTGGAGGGTACGGGTCCATCCGTACGCCGCGGCCCGGCCCGCCGAGCCGAGGGTGACGGTCGCCGCGAGTCCCGCCGCGGCCGTCAGGCCTGCCGCGCCGCGGAGCAGGGTGCGGCGGCCGGTGCTCGAAGCGTGGGGGTGTGGCACGTGCATGGTGTGTCTCCTCTGCTGGGTTCCGGTTACCGCCGGCTGCTGTGCGACGGCAAGGGCGTGTCCGGGGCGCTGATCGACCAACAGCGCCTCAGCGGGAAGGGGTTGACGCGCGTAAACGGTAGAAGCCGATCGTCATGGCCGCAACGGTGCGGGGCCGAGTGAGATGGACCTCAGGGGCGCCGCGGCGGGTCGGTCTGATCACGGGGGGCAAGCCGACCCAGCCGAGGCCGCCGCGGCCCGCCGGCCCGACGCCGCACACCGACGGCCACGCCTCCTGGCCCAGAACGTGGGACCGGACCGCTGCCCCAAGGCCTGGCCGCTGCGCAGCCTGCAGCAGAGCGGCGCGACGTTGGCCTTCTCCAGTGACTGGAACGTCGCGGAGATGGACCCGATGGTGGGTCTGTGCACGGCCGTCACCCGGCGCCCGCTGGGCGGGGGCGCGGCGTGGATGCCCGAGGAAGCCGTGGACATCGAGACCGCGATCCACGCCTACACCATGGGTTCGGCGTACGCCAACTTCCTGGAGAGGGAACGCGGTTCACTTACGGTGGGCAAGGTCGCCAACCTGGTCGTGCTCTCCCGCGACGTGCTGGCCGTCGACCCGGAGCACATCCCGGGCACGGTGTGCGAGATCGTCATGGTCGGCGGCGAGGTGGTCCACCGCGCATGACGCCGCCCCGGGCCCGGCCCGCTGTGGTCCCGGGGTCAGTGCAGGCGCCATATCCGGTGCAGCTCCTGGACGTCGGTGCTCCACTGTCCCGGCAAGTCGGCCTCCGACGGTACGGGGCGATCCAGATAGTCCAGGATCTGCGCGTAGAAGGAGTGCATGCGGGAGTCGTCATCGGTGACCAGGGCGGACAGCGGGGGCTCGTCGTCCGCCGTGTCACGGTCCGCCTGGACGAGGACTTCCACTTGGTCCTCGGGGTGGAGGTCACGCAGACTCCCTCCCACCTCGGTGCTCAGCGTCGCCCAGGGGACGACGGCTCCGGCTCGGGCGTACGACTCAAGGACAGAGCGCACGCTGTCTCCGAGACGCTCGAGGGCGTCCAGGGTGAGGCGTCCTGAGCGTCTGGCCAACTCGTCCCGCCAGCGGCCTAGTTCGGCGATCTCGTCGGCCGTGAGGTAGCGGTCGAGCCGGTCCGCTTCCGCTTCGGCGTCGTCGACCAGGCGACGCAGCGCGGCCAGGGGCAACGTCTCGCCCTCATCCCTGAGTCTCCGCAGCAGGTGGCCCAGTTGATGGCCCGAGACGGTGCGTTCTCCGGTCCACCTCGACAACACGTCGTACTCGGCTGCCGCTTCACTCCGGACTGCCGCTACGACGGTGGGGTTGTCCCGGAGCATGGCGAGATATCCGGCCGTCTGCCGAACGGCGCCCCAGTTGCCCGCCTCTCTCGCGTCGCGGCTTTGGTCCAGCAGCGCGTCCAAGGCCGCCCTGGCCTCTTTCTCGGGCCCGGACAACTTCACCGTTGATTCCTTCTGGGGTGCCGGTGGCTGCTTGCGGGGCTCGGGAGCCGACGGAGCTTTGGGACCGGGCGGGGAGTCAGGGCTGGGCGAGGGGGTCGGTGACGGCGCAGCCTGGTCCGCGACGGCCCTTGAGGTCGTAGGAGGCGGAACGACGGCCGGAACCATAGCCGTCGAGCAGCCGGGAGGACGCAGGCCTGGCCACAACTCCTGGGCATTGTCTTCCAGTCGGGCGATGCTCTGGGCCGTGATGACGCACGTGGCGGCCTGCTCGCCGCTTTGGCCGGGAGCGGGTAGCAGGAGCGTTGTGGGGCCGAGCAGCACCCACAGTTGGTCGTGGTCCGGGACGGCCGTCCCTGTGGGCAGCGATATGCGGGCGGGAGCCACCGCCGATCCGGTGGACTGGACGACCGCGTCGTAGAGGCACCGGCCATCATGGGCCTGGTCCACAGGCACAGCTCCGGTGAACGCCACGGTCCCGGGCGCTAGTTGGAACGTCACGGGTTGAGTGAGCGCCGGGGGCGTAGCGGACGCAGGGGCTGCAGCGGGCGATGGTGGGGTCGGTGCGGGACGCTGCCCGCGTACCTGGATGCCGTCGTCCGTCTCCTCCAGGGACGGGGTGACGATCTTGAAGTCGGAAAGGCGGCAGCGGTCCAGGGTGGTCCACTCGATGGTGTGCCCGGGGACCTGCGTTCCGATCTGCACCTCGCGGGTGCTTCCGGCCGTACGGCACTGCACCCGGAGCGCGTAGCCCTCAGCGTCGACTTCGTTGTGGGCGAGCATGCTGTCGGGACCGTACACCCAGTCGGCCTTGCCGCCGGTCCGCCGATTCAGCTTTTTCCGGTCGACGAGCCAGGACTTCCACTCCATGCGGTCCAACTGGACGCGGACAGTACGGCGGCCCCGGTCGAAGGAGATGGTGATGCAGCCGCCGGAGCCGGCGTCGAACAGGTCGTAGGAGACGGTGACGTCACGCTGTCCTTGCTGCTGAAGCCACTGCTTGAAAGCCTGCCCGATGTAGAGGTGGTCCGCGCTGGACTCGTTGTTCGCGGTACGGCGGCAGCTGACGGGAGGGTGGTGTGCGAAGTGGCACTTCTTGCTGGTGTAGCGCTTGGCCGACAGTCTCTTGCCGCAGCCGCCGAGAAGTGAGCCGCAGTAGAACTCCCGGTCCGGGTACCGGGCGACGAAATCGGGGAACTCGCCGTGGTCGAACGGCAGGAAGACGGGTTCGTCCGATCCGGGATGACCGACCACGGCGGTCTGGACCTTACGGGTGTCGTCTTCCTCGAACGGCTGCATCGGGTGGGTCACTTTCGGGCAAGGGCAAGGGCAAGGGCGGGGTGGCCGGGGTGGTGTCGCTCAGTGGCTCCTGGTGGGGGGATGCCGCGCAGCGCTACTCGATGTCGACGCCGTGTGCGCGGGCGAGTCCGTCCAGACCGTCCGCCCAGCCCTGACCGACCGCGCGCAACTTCCACACCGGCTGTCCACCGGCGGTGTGCCGGTACAGCTCGGCGACGACCATGGCGCGAATGCCGGGGTCGGCGGGTGGCTGGAAGGTCCAGGCCGCTCCGGAGACGCAGCCCACGCGGAGAGCGGCGTGGGTGAGGGCGCCGCAGGTGAGACCGGCGGCGACGTCCATGTTGACGGCGATGGCGACACGCTGGATGTGCTGGGGCAGCCCGGCGAGGTGAAGGGCCGCGCGTTCGACGGCGTACGGGCCTTCGGCCTGCTTGCCCAGCAGGCGGGCGGCGCCCCCGGCGGCCGAGGGCTGGTTGTAGAAGACGAAGTCCTCATCGCAGGTGACCCGGCCGCCCGCGTCGGTCAGGAAGAGCGTGAGGTCGGCGTCGGCGCCGGCAAAGCTGAAGGCGATGTGCATCCCCTGCCGGGCTTCCTCCGGGAGCACCAGGTTCTGACCCGGTGCGAGCACGGTCGCAGGGGCGTGGCTCGGCGGGGCGGGCGCCTGGTTCGGTGGGGCGGGCGTGGGGCCCGGCGTGGTGGGCGTGTGGCCCGGTGTCATGGACGGCGGCGGCGACGGGGTCGACTGGTGCTTCCAGTCGGCGAAGGGGCGGATGCGGTAGTGATCCGGTGGGGGAGCGGAGTGTGCGCCGGGCACGTTGGCGCGGAGGTCCCCGTCCAGGTCCGCCAGGGTGGCATCGCCGAAGTCCGGGTCATCCTGGGCGTGGTCGAGGAGACTCTGCAGCCCGGGCAGCCGGCTGGTGTCCAAGGGCTTGATAGTGCTGGACAGGTTCCCGGAAGCGGTGGTGGTGACCGCGCAGGCGACGTCCTGACCGATGTCGAGGAACCGCAGGGCGTCGTTCGCCTCCCGCCAGGGCCCGGCTTCGACGGCCTGGCGCGTCCACCGGCCGTAGACCACGAAGCCGAGCCGCTGGGTGTCGGGCAGGCGGGTGAGCACGGCCAGGTCGACGGCGGTGATCCCGGGCGCGGTGGCGAACGCCTCCTTCAGCGTGGCGACGACGTTCGACCCCATGGAGGTGAGCCACCACAGGGTGCGGTCCCTCTTGGTGAGTTTCTTGAGGGTGGGGCGACCACTGGGGGTGAGGCCGGGCGTCTGGTCGGGCAGCGTGTCGATGTCCTGCTGCCGCATCACGACCGAGAGGACCGAGCCGTCGACTCCCACCGCACAGCCTGCGGCAGGATTGTCGGAGAAGGCGTAGTTGACCACCTCGCACACGGTTTCCTCGTCGTTGCCGAGCAGGGACCGCCACCACTGCTCGGCCTCGGCGGCGAGCCGCTCGTGGACGCCGTGCAGGCGGGCCTCTTCGGCGGCGAGGTAGACCGGGGCGTCCGCTTCGGCCCGCTGCTTGGCGGCAGCCCGCTCGGCGCGGGCGAAGATCCCCAGCCCCGCGAGATGGTGGGCCTGGGCCTCCGCCAGGGCCCAGGCCAGGCCCAGCTGCGGGGGCCCCGGCACCACCGGCGGCGCGATCGGCGTGAAGGACTGCAGGTGCACGCTGGTCGTCTGCTGCCGCAGCTCCTGCAGTTGGGCGATCGCGGCATCGCGCTGTGCCTCCTGCTGAGCCCGCTCGGCCTGGCGGCGGGCACGGTCCAGCTGCGCCGGTGAGGGGGCGACGGTCCGCCGCCGGTTCGTGCGGTTCGTGCCGGTGCGGCGTCCCCCGCCCAGCGAGCTCGAAGCGTAGAGAGGGCCCACTCCGGAGGAGATCCGCGTGCCACCGCTGCCCACACTGATACGCGCGGCCCGGGGCCCGACGGATGCGCGCACGCCCCGGGTCGAGACCCGCACGCTCATTCCTGGCACACCTACACGGAAGCCGAAAGCCATGGTTTCCTCTATCTGAAGAAGACGGCCACACCGCCGTGGTGCGAGCAGGCGCCCTGGTGGTGGGCGGCGTAGCTGTACGTGCCGTCGTTGCACAGGGCGGTGGCCCCGGCCGGGTGGGACGTTCCGCCCCCGGAGCTGGAGGAGCCGCCCGACGACGAACTACTGCCACCACTTCCGGAGGTACCGGAACTCGACTGGTGTGTCGTCGCTGCCGCCGGCTTGACCGTTTTGGTCACGGTCACCGTGGGATGCGGCGTGGCCGTTCTGGTAACCGTGACCGTGGGAGCCGGCGCGGCCGTCTGGGTCGCGGTCGCCGTGACGGTGACTCTGGGGCGCGGCGTGGCACTTGAACTGGCCTCGCTGGAACCCCCGCTCGCGATCGTGGCACCGATGACGAACAGCGTGAATCCGCCGGCCCACACGCGCTTGCGCTTGTGCAACGGGCGGATGTCAGGCATGCGGACGGGCTCCGGCGGGCGGACGGCCCATGGCGGCCCAGGCTGGTTCTGACTCACGTGGCGACCCCCCACTGCGGAAGATCCGGACGCCTTCGGTCCGGTCAGTTGAGTACTTTACAAATTCTCCCTGCAGCGCACACATATCCGTTACATAATCGCGATGACTCGCTTGCTGCCCGAGCCGTGGCGCGTGCTCCGGGGCGAAGTTCGCGCGACTCCGGCCACGGCCGTGCGACCATGGTCTGCACATGTGCGGCCGAGCTGGACAACTGATGCTGAATGGCTTCGAATTGACGGCCTTCAGCCGAGGGAGGGCTCGTGGGACAGCGAGAGGATCTGCTGACCGCGATCCGGAGCAGAGTGGATCGCGTGGTCTCCACGGGAGACAGGTCGGCGGTCCTGGACCCGGCCGCGCTCGCTGAGGCGTGGTCCCTGGCGCAGCTGTGCGACGCGGGCGACGACAGCGATCTGGAAGCCCGGTACGCCCTGGGCTGGCTGCACCACTACCGCGCCCAGTTCGCTCCTCCCGACGTCGCCAAGGGTGACCGGCAACTTGCGGTTCACTGGCTCACGGAGTGCTTCGTCGCCGGTCAGGATCCCCTGCCCGAACCGCTCCTCGTGTCTCTTGCCGAGCGGGCGATCCCCGCCGCCCTGAAGATCCTGGGGCTGGCACAGATCACCATGGATCCGGCGCACCAGACGCGAGCCCTGGGCTTGTGCGAGCGCATCGTACGCAGCCTTCCCGAAGACCATCCCGCTCGCCCCGCCCTGCTCTCCAACCTGGGTACGGCCCTGCTCATGCGGTTCGCCCACACGCTGGACCCCGCGGATCTGGACGAGGCCGTGCAGGCGACCCGCGCCGCTGTCCGGGCCGTTCCCGACGACGACCCCGAACGGCCGCTCTACTTGTCCAACATGGGCCTCGTCCTGAGGGCACGGTTCGAGCGCACCGGGGCGACAACGGACCTGGACGAGGCCGTGGAGACGCTCCGCGCCGCCGTCCGGGCCACTCCCGAGGGCCATCCCGGCCGCGTGAACCGCCTGTATCAGCTCGGCCTCGCCCTGGGCGTGCGGTTCGAGCGTACGGTGACGTTCGGGGATCTGGACGAGGAAGTGGACGTGATGCGGACCGTCGTCCGGACCGTCCCCGCCGCCCACCCCGACCGGGCCAAGTACCAGTCCGTCCTCGGCGGTGTCCTGCGGACGCGCTTCGAGCGCCTCGGGGCCCCGGAGGATCTCGACGAGGCGGTACGGCTGTCCCGGGCCGCCGTCCTGGCCGCCCCCAGCGACCGTCACGACCGTGCCCAGGGGATGTCCACCCTCAGCACCGTCCTGTTGACGCGGTTCGGGCACACGGGGGAATCGGGCGACCTGGACGAAGCGGTGGAGATGGCCCGGGCCGCGGTTCCCATCGCCCCCGACAACTACCCTGCGGTCGACCGGGCCATGCTCGTGTTCGGACTCGGCACCGCCCTGTTGCTCCGGTTCGAGCACACCGAGGCGCCGGCGGATCTGGACGAGGCCGTGGAGTCGATCCGCCACGCCATCCGCATCACCCCCGCCGACTATCCCCTCCGCGCCACGTACCAAGCCATTCTCGGCGACGCCTTACGGAAGCGGTCCGAGCGGGACGGCGCGGCAGACGAAGACAGGGAGGAGCAACTGTCCCTGTGGAGGCGGACAGTCGAAGAACGAACCGCTCCTCCCCGCCTGCGCATCATGACGGCACGGGAAGCGGCTCGCCGGGCCGCCGCTTCGGACCCGGCCCTGGCCGCCGCCCTCCTGGAGCGGGCGGTGCTCATGCTCCCCGAACTGGCCCCACGCCGGCTGCAGCGCGGTGACCAGCAGTACGTTCTCGGCAGCCTTGCCGCAGGCCTCGCCGCCGAAGCGGCCTCCCTGGCCCTGGCCGACCCCACCGTGAACGCACGGGAACGGCCAGCGCGCGCACTGCGCCTCGCCGAGGCCGGCCGTGCCGTGCTTCTGTCCCAAGCACTGGAGACCCGAAGCGATCTGACCGATCTGCGGGACCAGCACCCCGGTCTCGCCGAGCGCTTCTGCGAGCTGCGTGACCTGCTGGACCGGGACCAGGCCACCACGGCCGCCCCGGGCACGGCCGGCCGCACCGAGGCAATGGGCCGGGAGCGTCACCACGTCGCGCGCGAGCTGGAGGCGGTACTCGGGCGCATCCGGGACTGCGAGGGGTTCGCCACCTTCGGTCTGCCGCCCACACTCGACGAACTCCGGGCCGAAGCCGTGCACGGTCCGGTGGTGACGTTCAACATCAGCCGCTACCGCAGCGACGCTCTCATCCTCACCCGCGAGGGCGTCACCTCCTGCCCGCTGCCCCAGCTCACCGAGAAAGCCGTCATCGACCAGGTCAACACGTTCTACCAAGCGCTGGAGGACACGACAGCGCCCGACGACAGACGGATCTCCGCCCAGCAGACACTGCATCAGGTCCTGCAATGGCTGTGGGAGGCCGCCGCCGAGCCGGTCCTCTCCGCCCTGGGCGACGCGCTCCACCCGGTCGACCGTGACAAGGACGCGAAGGACGGGGAGGATGAGGAGCCCCTGCCACGTCTGTGGTGGGCTCCTGGCGGCATCCTCGGGCTGCTGCCTCTGCACGCCGCGGGCTTCCACACCACCCACGCACAAGGCCCGCACCACCGCACTGTCCTGGACCGCGTGATCTCCTCCTACACACCGACCATCCGCGCCCTGCGCTACGCCAGACGGCCCCGCCCCCAAACCGCCGACGGCCTGCGGTCCCTCATCGTCGCCATGCCGACCACCCCCGGTCTCGGCCGACTACGGCACGTCCCCGAGGAAGCCGCTCGACTCCAGTCCCTCCTGCCCAGCCCTCTCCTGCTGGCCGAACCCGAATCCGTCCCGGACGACACACCCCACGGCGCGCCCTCCGGCCACACCCCCACCCTGGCCACCGTCCTCGACCACCTACCGAAGTCCGCCATCGCCCACTTCGCCTGCCACGGCGCCGGCGACCGCACCGACCCCTCCCGCAGCCGGCTGTTCCTGCACGACCACGCCACGACACCGCTCACCGTCTCCGCCCTGGCCCAGGTCAACCTCGGCGACGCGCGGCTGGCCTTCCTCTCCGCCTGCAGTACCGCGGACCCCGGCAGAGCCGACCTGCTCGACGAATCCATCCACCTCACCAGCGCCTTCCAACTCGCCGGTTTCCCCCACGTCGTCGGCACACTGTGGCCGATCGACGACCAACTGGCCGTCACGGTCGCCGAGTCCTTCTACACACACCTGACGACCGGTACGCCACAGACACTCGACCCCGACCGGTCAGCGGCCGCCCTGCACCACGCCACCCGGACGCTCCGCGACCGCTACCCGAGAACCCCCTCCCTCTGGGCCGCCTACCTCCACACCGGCGCCTGATCGTGCTGTCCGTGAGCGCGCGACGCCTTCGCGGGCCGGACAGCGTCCCGCACCGACCACGACGGACCCCACGACGGCCCCACACCCAGAGCGCCGATCAAGTCCCCGTCTTGTCGTGCTGTCGGCGCACCATCTCGTTGATCCAGATGGGCGCGAACGGAGACGTGCAGCCCGGGGGAGTCGGGTAGTCCTTGAGTACCTCCAGGCGCTCACCGATGTCGATGGCACGGGCGCGGAGCTCGGCGTGCTCGATCCCGATCTGAGCCAGGCAGTGGTTCATCGCCCACTGCAAGCGGTCCGGGGCGTCTTTCATCTCCGCCGGCCCCGGGGCGCGAGGCTCCCCGGTAGCCCTGTTGCAAGGCCACCAAAACGGTAATGGGGGGCGGGCGGGTGACCGAGCGGAATGGTCTTGCGCAGGAGATGTCCGGGTGGTCCGCCGAAGAGGCTCACCCGCCCCAGAGCGTGACGTACACCGGCGGCCGGAACCGGGAGGGCGGGACCCCGGCGCCGGGCGCGCGCATGACGCGGGTCGCCGCGGGCGTGTGGAGGAAGTGCAGGAACGCGTCGGTGGCCGGGGAGCGATGTTCGGGCTGGAGGACGGTCGCGTGCCACGTGGCGTCCGACGGTGTGGCGGGGGTCTCCAGTATGCGCAGTTCGTCACGCCGGATGCGGGGCGACACCAGATGGGCCGGCGCCGGTGCCACCCCCGCGCCCTCGGCTGCGGCCGCCCAGGTCGCGGCCTGGTTGGGGAACACCCACACGTGTCCTTCGGGCACTCCGAGCCGACGCAGCAGCCGCCCGGAGTCCGCGTCCGCATCGGTCCCGGAGGAATCGACCAGCCACGACCACTGCGACGGCGGACCGGGCGGCCGCGGCGACCTGGCGCCGATCACCACGACCAGTTGGGTGCGGAAGAGCGGCTCGCTGACCAGTTCGCTCCTGCGGGCGGCGCCGAGACACGGCCCGAGCGCGACGTCGGCCAGCCGGTTCTCCACCAACACGCGTATCTCGTTGCCGGCGGCCACCCCGAACGTGGTCTCGGTCCTTCGCCCCGAGCGACAGGCGAAGGCTTCCATGAGCGACGGGAGCACGAACTCGGCCAGCGTGCTCGTGGCGACGACCCGTAGTTCGTCGGGCGCACCCCGTGCCGCCCGCACCGCGGCCTCGGCGTCCGCGCTCAGCGCGACCATCCGCGACGCGACCGGCAGCAGCCGCGCCCCGGCGGGCGTCAGGCGCATGCCGCCACCGCCGGTGCGCCGGATGAGCGGATCGCCGTAGTGGGTCCGGAGCGCGGCGAGCGCCTGCGACACCGCGGACTCGCTCACGTCCAGAGCCCGCGCCGCGGCGCTCACCGAACCGAGCCGGGCGACCAGCACGAAAGTGCTGAGCTGCGTGACGGTCACCGTCCGATTTTCTCGTGTTCGGGACGATAAGTGAATGCTTATCCACCCATTGCCTGGCCGGTACGGAGGGGCGCAGCATCGCAGCGGCAACGGGCACAGCGAGCCAGGAGGGCCCGATGCAGGTACCGGCCGCATTCCAGTACGAGAGGGCCACCAGCCTCGAGCAGGCCATCGAGCTGCTCACGCGGTACGGCCCCGAGGCCCGGGTGGTGGCGGGCGGACACAGCCTGCTCCCGATGATGAAGCTGCGGCTGGCCCAGCCCGAAGCCCTGATCGACATCAACGGCCTCGGCGAGCTGGCGCTGATCCGGGTGGACGGGCACGACCTGGCCGTCGGCGCGATGGTCCGCCACGCGGAGCTGCTCGCCTCGCCGGTCGTCGGCGAGCACTTCCCCATCCTGCGGGACGCGGAACGGGTCATCGCCGATCCGCTCGTACGCAACCGCGGCACCGTGGGCGGCTCGCTGTGCCAGGCCGATCCCTCGGAGGACCTGTCCGCGGCGTTCTCGGCACTGCGGGCGACCCTCGTCGCCCAGGGCCCCGGCGGCAGGCGCACCATCGCGATCAGGGAGTTCTTCCTCGGCCCGTACGAGACCGCGCTGAACGAAGCGGAGCTCCTGGTGGAGATCCGCGTGCCCATCCGTTCGCACGCCAGCGCCTACCGCAAGGTCGAGCGCCGGGTCGGCGACTGGGCCGTCGTCGCCGCGGGAGCGGTGCTGGAGATCTCCGACGGGGTCATCGCCGAGGCTGGGATCGGGCTGACCGCGGTGGGTGCCCCACGGTTCGTGGCCGAGCAGGCCGAGGACTTCCTGCGCGGCGGGCGGCCGGACGACGAGGGCTTCGCCGAGGCGGGCCGGATCGCCGCGCAGGAGTGCAGGCCGACGGCCGACCAGCGCGGCCCGGTCGACTACAAGCGGCATCTGGCCGGGGAGCTCACCACGCGGGCGCTGCGGGCCGCGGCCGCTCGCGCCCGGGGGCAGGAGGCGTGACATGCGGATCACCGTGACCGTGAACGGCGAGCAGCACTCGAGGGACGTGGAGCCGAGGCTGCTGCTCGTGCACTTCCTGCGCGACGAACTCGGACTCACCGGCACCCACTGGGGCTGCGACACCTCCAACTGCGGGGTGTGCACCGTCTGGCTGGACGGGACGCCGGTCAAGTCCTGCACCGTGCTCGCGGTGATGGCCGACGGCCATGAGGTGCGGACGGTCGAGGGCCTGGCGCACGGGACGGAACTCGACCCGGTGCAGAAGGGATTCATCGCCTGCCACGGGCTGCAGTGCGGTTTCTGCACGCCGGGGATGATGATGACCGCCCGCTGGCTGCTGGACCACAACGCGGATCCGTCCGAGGAGGAGATCCGCGAGGCGATCTCCGGACAGGTCTGCCGCTGCACCGGTTACGAGAACATCGTGCGCTCCATCCGCTGGGCCGCCGAGCACGGCGGTGGGCGGGAGACCGCCGGCACGGGCACCGAGCCGGCACCCGGTCGCGAAGAGCCGGCGCCGGGCCGCGAGGAGGTGCAGGCATGACGACCACCGAGGAACGGCCGGTCGGTTTCGGACGGATGCCCCGCAAGGAGGACGCACGGTTCGTGCGCGGCCACGGAACCTACGTCGACGACGTCCGGCTGCCCGGGATGCTGCACGGCGCCGTCCTGCGCAGCCCGCTGGCCCACGCCCGGATCCTGTCCGTCGACACCAGCGCCGCCGAGGCGCACCCGAAGGTCAAGGCCGTGATCACCGGGCAGACCCTGGCCGGTCTCGGGCTGGCCTGGATGCCCACGCTCTCGTACGACACGCAGGCGGTGCTCGCCACCGACAAGGTGCGCTTCCAGGGCCAGGAGGTCGCCTTCGTCGTCGCCGAGGACCGCTACGCCGCCCGGGACGCTCTTGAGCTGATCGACGTGGAGTACGAGCCGCTGCCGCCGGTCGTCGATGCCCGCCGGGCGCTCGACCCGGACGCTCCGGTGATCCGCGACGACAAGGAACACCAGAACGACAACCACATCTTCGACTGGTCGGCGGGCGACAAGGAGCGCACGGACGAGGTCTTCGCGGCCGCCGACGTCGTGGTGGAGCAGGACATGCTCTACCCGAGGGTGCACCCGGCGCCGCTGGAGACCTGTGGCACGGTGGCGGACATGGACGCCATCACCGGGAAGCTGACGGTGTGGTCCACCACCCAGGCCCCGCACGCCCATCGCACGATCTACGCGATGGTGGCCGGCATCCCGGAGCACAAGATCCGGATCATCTCCCCGGACATCGGGGGCGGCTTCGGCAACAAGGTCGGCATCTACCCCGGTTACGTGTGCGCGGTCGTCGGCTCGATCGTCACCGGCAAGCCGGTCAAGTGGGTGGAGGACCGCTCGGAGAACCTGATGAGCACGTCCTTCGCCCGCGACTACCACATGCACGGCGAGATCGCGGCGACGAAGGACGGGAAGATCCTGGGCCTACGCGTCCACGTGATCGCCGATCACGGCGCGTTCAACGCCACCGCACAGCCCACGCAGTTCCCGGCCGGCTTCTTCGGCGTCTTCACCGGCTCGTACGATCTGGCCGCCGCACACTGCGCCGTGACCGGCGTCTACACCAACAAGGCCCCCGGCGGCGTCGCCTACGCCTGTTCGTTCCGCGTCACCGAGGCCGTGTACCTGGTCGAGCGGATGGTCGACGTGCTCGCGGACAGGCTCGGCACGGACCCGGCCGAACTGCGGATGCGCAACCTGCTGCGCCCCGGGCAGTTCCCGTACCGGACGCAGACGGGGTGGGAGTACGACTCCGGCGACTACCCGCGCGCCCTGCAGCTGGCCATGGACATCGCGCACTACGAGGACCTGCGCCGGGAGCAGGCCGAGAAACGCGAACGCGGGGAGCTGATGGGCATCGGGGTCAGCTTCTTCACCGAGGCCGTCGGCGCGGGTCCCCGCAAGCACATGGACATCCTGGGACTGGGCATGGCCGACGGTGCCGAGCTGCGCGTCCACCCGACCGGCAAGGCCGTTCTGCGGATCTCCGTACAGACCCAGGGGCAGGGCCACGAGACGACGTTCGCGCAGATCGTCGCCGAGGAACTGGGCATCCCGCCCGAGGACGTCGAGGTGGTGCACGGCGACACGGACCAGACACCGTTCGGGCTCGGCACCTACGGCTCCCGCTCGACGCCCGTGTCCGGCGCGGCGGCCGCGATGGTCGCCCGCAAGGTGCGCGAACGCGCGAAGATCGTCGCCTCCGCGATGCTCGAAGTGAGCCCGGACGACCTGGAATGGGAGAAGGGCCGCTGGTACGTCACGGGCGACCCCGACCAGGGACGCACCATGGCCGAGATCGCGCTCGCCGCACACTCCAACCTGGAGCTGCCCGAGGGCGTCGAGGGCCACCTGGACGCGACCTGCGTCTACAACCCGCCGAACCTCACCTTCCCCTTCGGCGCCTACATCTGCGTCGCCGACGTGGACGCCGACACCGGCCAGGTGAAGATCCGTCGGTTCGTCGCCGTGGACGACTGCGGCAACCGGATCAACCCCACGATCGTCGAGGGGCAGGTGCACGGCGGACTGGCCGACGGCCTCGGCATGGCGCTCATGCAGGTGATCGCCTTCGACGAGGACGGCAACTGCCTCGGCGGGTCGTTCATGGACTACCTCCTGCCCACCTCGGTCGAGTGCCCCTCATGGGAGCTCGGCGAGACCGTCACCCCCTCCCCGCACCACCCCATCGGCGCCAAGGGGATCGGCGAGTCCGCCACGGTGGGGTCGCCCGCCGCGGTCGTCAACGCCGTGGTGGACGCGCTGAAGCCGCTCGGCGTACGCCATGTCGACATGCCACTGACGCCCGCCGCGGTGTGGCGGGCCGCCCAGGGCCGGCCGCTGCGCACCGACATGGCGATCACCTGAGGCCCCCACGATGACGAACCCCGAACTGCTGACCCGCGCGCACGCGCTCCGGCAAGGCCGTACGCCGTTCGTCCTGGCCACCGTCGTCCACGCGGAACGGCCCACGAGCGCCAAGCCCGGGGACAGCGCGCTGGTACTGCCCGACGGCACCATCGAGGGCTTCGTGGGCGGCACCTGCGCCGAGACGACCGTGCAACTGCAGAGCCTGCGCGTGCTGCGGACCGGCGAGTCGCTGCTGCTGAGGATCACGCCCGGCGCGGACACCGGCAACGAAAGCGCGCAGGAGCCTGCCGAAGGCCTGGTCACGGTGGCCAATCCCTGCTTGTCGGGCGGGACGCTCGACATCTTCCTGGAAGCCAACCTCCCCCCGGCGCTGGCGTTCGTCTACGGACACGCCCCGATCGCCCGTGCTCTGCTCGACGTCGGTCGTGTGCTCGGCCTCGACGCCCGGCCGGCGTCGCCCGGGGAGCCGCTGCCGCACGATCTGGACGCCATCGTCGTCGCCACACACGGCCGCGACGAGGAGACCGTGCTGACCGAGGCCGCCCGCGCCGGGGTTCCGTACATCGGGCTGGTGGCCAGTCCGAAGCGCGGCGCGGCGGTGCTCGCCGGGCTGGACCTCACCGAGGAGCAACGCGCGGGCATCCACACCCCGGCCGGCCTGGACATCGGCGCGCGAACCCCGGCGGAGATCGCGCTGTCGGTGTACGCCGAGATCATCGCACTGCGGCCGCAGACGGCCCAAGCCGCGCGCCCCGGGGCCGACTCCGTCGCGCCGCAGGGCGTGGCCGAGGACGTGGATCCCGTGTGCGGCATGACCGTGGCGATCACGCCCGACACCCTCTCCCTGGACCGGGCCGGAAGCAGGGTGTACTTCTGCGGGCCGGGGTGCCGGCACGCCTTTGCCGACGACCCCTCCCGTTACGCGCATGTCTGACCTCGACCCCCTCGTACCCGATGTCCCCGCTCTGCGCGCGCGTCTGGACGCGGTCGGCTACCTGGCCGACGACGCCCTGGCCACGGCGCTGTTGCTCGCCGTGCGCATGCGGCAGCCGATCCTGCTGGAGGGCGAGCCCGGCGTCGGCAAGACCGAGGCGGCCCGCGCGCTCGCCGCCGTACTCGACACCCCACTGATCCGGCTGCAGTGCTACGAGGGACTGTCCTCGGCCGAGGCCCTGTACGAGTGGAACTACCCACGGCAACTCCTGGCCATCCGGCTGGCCGAGTCCCGTGGGGAGCCCCTGCGGGACGCCGACCTGTTCGCCGAGGACTACCTGCTGCCGCGGCCGCTGCTCGCCGCGATCTGCCACCCGGGACCGCGGCCGGCGGTGCTGCTCATCGACGAGGTGGACCGCGCCGACGACGAGTTCGAGGCGTTCCTGCTGGAACTGCTCGCCGACGCCGCGGTCACCATCCCCGAACTCGGCACCCGGACGGCCGTGGTGCCACCGGTGGCCGTACTGACCTCCAACCGCACCCGGGATCTGCACGACGCGCTCAAACGCCGCTGCCTCTACCACTGGATCGACTACCCGGACACCGCACGAGTCGCCGCGATCATCCGCAGACGGGTGCCGGAGTCGGCCGAGTGGCTGGCCATGCGCGTCGCGCGCGGGGTGGCGCGCCTGCGAGCCCGTCAGGAGCTCACCAAGCCGCCCGGCATCGCCGAGGCGATCGACTGGGCGGGCGCGCTGCACGCGCTGGGGCTCTCCGTTCTCGACGCCGACGCCGCCGACCGCACCCTGGGGGCCGTGCTCAAGTACGCCGAGGACCTGGAGGCCGTGCGCCGGGCCGGACTGGCGGCGCTGATCGACGCGGAGGCCGGCTCCGATGCCTGACCTGCCGGAACTGGCAGCCGCTTTCACCGTCGCCCTGCACGACGCGGGGATCGCGGTGGGGCCCGACCGTACCCGGAGCTTCGCTCGGGCGCTCACCTTGCTGGCACCGTCGACGACGAGCGCACTGCGGCACTGCGCGCTCGCCACCCTGGTGTCCGACCCCGAGCAGATCGAGCTCTTCGACGGCGTCTTCCGTGAGGTGTTCGGCGGTCCGGCCGAACGGGGAGTACAACGCGGCCAACCGGGCGATCCGGCCCGATCGCTCCCGCATGCCGTTCCCGGCCGCCTCCCCGACACCCGCAAGGCCACCGCGGACGGGCGAGCCCGGGATGCCGACGCACAGCCGAGGGAGGCTCCCGTCCCCCTCGCGGCCAGTCCGCTCGACCGTCTCGCGAGCCGCGACTTCGCGGACGTGTCCGCCGAGGAACTGGCGCGGCTCTCCGAGCTGATGCGCACCCTCGTGCTCCGCACCCCGACCCGGCCGTCCCGCCGACACCGCACCGCGCACCACGGTGCGCGCATCGACGTGCGCCGCACCCTCTCCGAGAGCCGGCGCACCGGCGGACACCCGCTGCGGCTACGCCGCTTCGTACCCCGGTCCCGCCCCCGCGATCTCGTCGTGCTCTGCGACATCTCCGGATCGATGGAGCCCTATGCCCGCGCGATGCTCCAACTGCTCTACTGCGCCGCCCACGCCGCCCGCGCCGAGGTCTTCACCTTCGCCACCCGGCTCACCCGCCTCACGCCCGTCCTCCGGCGGGCCGGGCCGGACGACGCCCTGGCCCGGGCCGGACGGGCGGCCCCGGACTGGTCCGGGGGCACCCGGATAGCGGACTGCCTGGCCGAGTTCAACGAGCGGTTCGGCCGACGCGGCATGGCGCACGGCGCCGTGGTCGCCATCATCTCCGACGGCTGGGACACCGGCGCGCCCGCCGACCTCGCCACCCACATGGCGCGGCTGTCCCGGGTCGCCTACCGCGTCGTATGGGTCAACCCGCGCACCGCAAGCCCGCGTTACCGTCCGCTCGTGGCCGGCATGGCCGCGGCACTGCCCTACTGCGACGCCGTCGTCAGCGCCCACAACCTTGCGGCCCTGGACGACTTCACCGCCGCTCTGTCCTCCCCGCGCCGCCGCCGATGACGTCGGGCTCAGGCGAGGTCGAACCGGTCGAGATTCATCACCTTGTTCCACGCTGCCACGAAGTCACGTACGAACTTCTCTGCCGCATCCTGGGACGCGTAGACCTCCGAGACGGCTCGGAGCTGGGAGTGCGCACCGAAGATCAGGTCGACGGCGGTGGCGGTCCACTTGACCTCGCCGGTGGCGCGATCCCGGCCTTCGAACACGTTCTCGTCCGTAGCCGACGCCTTCCACTCCGTGCCCATGTCGAGCAGGTTGACGAAGAAGTCGTTGGTCAAGGATTCCGGCCGGTGGGTGAAGACACCGTGGGGGGATCCCTTGAAGCCGGTGTTCAGGGCCCGCATGCCGCCGATCAGCACCGTCATCTCGGGTGCGGTCAGCGTCAGCAGGTTGGCGCGGTCCAGCATGAGGGTCTCCGGCGACAGTTTCTCGCCGGCCGGAAGGTAGTTGCGGAAGGCATCCGCCTTGGGCTTCAGCACGGCGAACGACGCCGCGTCGGTCTGCTCCTGCGAGGCGTCCGTACGCCCCGGTGCGAACGGAACCGTGGCGTTGTACCCGGCGTTCCTCGCGGCCTGCTCGACGGCCGCGCACCCGCCGAGGACGATGAGGTCGGCGAGGGAGACCCGCGTTCCGCCGGTCTGCGAGAGGTTGAAGTCCTGCTGGATCCGCTCGAGCGTGCGCAGTACCTCCGTCACCTCGGGCAGGTCGTTGAGTTCCCAGTCCTTCTGTGGCGCGAGCCGGATCCGTGCTCCGTTCGCTCCGCCGCGCTTGTCGGTGCCGCGGAAGCTCGCCGCCGACGCCCAGGCGGTGGTGACCAGCTGGGAGACGGTAAGGCCCGAGGCGAGGATCCTGTCCTTGAGGGCGGCGATGTCCTCGTCCCCGATCAGTTCGTGATCGACGTCGGGAACGGGGTCCTGCCACAGCTGCGGCTCGGGGATCCACGGGCCGAGGTAACGCGAGCGGGGTCCCATGTCGCGGTGCAGCAGCTTGTACCACGCCTTGGCGAACGCCACCGCGAGGTCGTCCGGGTTCTCGTGGAACCTCTTCGTGATCGGTCCGTAGACCGGGTCCACCTTCAGCGCGAGGTCCGTCGTCAGCATCATGGGGGCGTGCCGCTTCGACGGATCATGGGCGTCGGGCACGGTGTTCTTGGCCGCCGGATCCGAGGGAGTCCACTGGTGGGCGCCGGCGGGGCTGCGCGTCAGCTCCCACTCGTACCCGTAAAGATTGTCCAGGTACCCGTTGTCCCACTTGGTCGGCTCGGTGGTCCATGCGCCCTCCAGACCGCTGGTGAGCGCGTGGGGGCCCGTGCCGCTGTCGTACGTGTTCCGCCAGCCGAGGCCCTGCTGCTCGATGGGGGCCGCCTCGGGTTCCGGGCCGATGTAACTGGCTTCGACCGCGCCATGGCACTTGCCGAAGGTGTGGCCGCCGACGATGAGTGCGACCGTCTCCACGTCATTCATCGCCATGCGCCCGAACGTCTCCCGAATGTCGTGGGCGGCGGCCATCGGGTCCGGTTCTCCGTTGGGCCCCTCCGGATTGACGTAGATCAGCCCCATCTGTACGGCGGCAAAAGGACCGGTGAGTTCCCTGTCGCCGCTGTAGCGCTCATCTCCGAGCCATGTGTCCTCGGGCCCCCAGAAGATCTCCTCGGGTTCCCAGATGTCCTCTCGCCCGAAACCGAATCCGAACGTCTTGAACCCCATTGATTCCATGGCGCAGTTTCCGGCGAAGACCAGGAGATCGGCCCAGGAGATTTTCCGGCCGTACTTCTGTTTGACCGGCCACAGCAGACGGCGCGCCTTGTCCAGGCTCGCGTTGTCCGGCCAGCTGTTGAGGGGAGCGAAGCGCTGTGCGCCGCTGCCGCCACCGCCGCGGCCGTCCGCGATGCGGTACGTTCCCGCGGCATGCCAGCTCATCCGGATGAAGAGCGGCCCGTAGTGCCCGTAGTCGGCAGGCCACCAGTCCTGGGATGTCGTCATCACCTCGAAGACGTCACGCTTCAGCGCGTCGACGTCGAGGGTCGCGAACTCTTTCGCGTAGTCGAAGTCCTCGTCCATCGGGCTGGATCGGGGCGAGTGCTGGTCGAGAACCTGAAGGTCCAGCTGATTCGGCCACCAGTCCCGGTTCGTCCTGGGCCGCCGAGTCGGTGTGGGCGTCGGTGAAGGGATTGCAGGATTCTCGCTCTCACTGCCGGACATGCCCGTCCTTCTTCCTGTCTCGGTTTTCCTTGTACCGGCTGCCGCTCTTGACGTCATTGGCTTGGCTGGTGTCGAGCACGTCGACCGACGCAATCAGTGCGCCAGGGCGCCCACCGGCTGGAAAATGTCCTATGCCACGTCCGTATGGTGGCGCACCGCAGACCGCACCTCTGTGAAACACGCAGAGCATTCGTATGACAGACGTGAGAGAAGGGGTGGACTTTCTGCTTTCGTGCCGACTACGTCGTCACAGTGCCCGCGCCGCATAGGCCCTGACGTCCGCGTCCGGGTCCGCCGTCGCCGTGGCCAGGGCTGCTCGGGCCTCCTCGGTGGCACGGTGCCGGGTCAGGGCCAGTACGGCGGCCTTGCGGACGTCGGCGTTGGGGTCGGCGACGGCCTTGGCGAGTGCGGGGACGGCCACCTCGGGGTCCGCGGCGGACAAGGCGGTGGCGGCGCCGGCCCGCACCTGCCAGGCGGGGTCGGACAGCGCCGCCTCGGCGTGTGCGGCCAGACGGGTTGGGCAGCCGGTCGTGCCCAGGGCTTCGTAGGCGGCGCCGCGCACCAGGGCGTCGGGATCGTCGACCAGTTCGGCAAGGGCCGAGTGGACGACGTCCGAGTCCGGACCCGGAGCCAGGCCGGCCAGGGCCTTGGCGATCGTGACGCGGACCTCGCGTGACGGTTCGGTGGCCGCCGCGTGGGCGATCTCCGCGGTGGCGTCGACCGATACGAGCGCTCGTACGGCTGCGATACGGACGGTGATGTCGGAGTCCGCAAGGCAGGCCGCGAACAGGTCCACGTCACCGGCGCGCAGGCCGCGCAGGATGTCCAGTGCGGCGGCGCGGACGACGGGGTCGGCCTCGGAGAGGGCGGCGACGAGGCCGTCACGCAAGCCCGGCTCCGGCGTCAGGGTTTCGACCAGTTCGCGCAGCGAGGCGGCCGCGGCGGCGCGGACGCCCGTGTCGGTGTCGGCGAGCGCGGCGGCCAGTGCCGGCCCGGTGCCCGGCGGTGTGGTCTCCGTCAGGACGGCGACGGCCGTTCGGCGGACGGTGGGCTCGGGGTCGGTCAAGTAGGGGTTGAGGGCGGAGAGTTCGGGTTGCTCCTCCGACAGGGCGAGGAGTTCGAGGAGGCGCGGTGTGGCCGGTGCCTCCGCGCCGGTACCGGGGCGGGCGGTCGCGGCGGCAACGGAGGGCTCCGGTCGCAGCGTCACCGGGGCCACGTCCCGGGCGCCCGCCGTCGCCACCTGGTCCGGATGGACCTCGCCGAGGTGACGTGAGGGGCCGCCGGCCGGGGCGAAACCGTCGACCGGAACCAGATAGGGCGCCACGGGCCGGGCCGTGAACTCCATCGCACCGGAAGGGGACTTACGCAGATCGAGATGGTGGAACCAGGACGCGTCGTCACGGTGGGGGTGGTCGAGACGGTCGTGGTACAGGCCCCAGCGGGATTCCGTACGGGCCAGGGAAGCCCGGGCGGCCATCTCCGCGCAGTCCCGGATGAACGTGACCTCAGCGCAGCGCATCAGCTCGTGCGGGGTGCGCGCGCCCATCGCGGCGATGTCGGCGCGCATCCGCTCGAACGCCTCCAGGGCGAGCGACAGCCGGGCGCCGGACTTCGGCGGGGTCACGTAGTCGTTCACGAAGCGGCGCAGCTTGTACTCGACCTGGGGCTGCGGCGGCCCGTCGGGGTTGCGCAGCGGGCGGTAGATCAGCTCGTGCGCCTCTCGGAGCTGATCGGCGGGCAACTCCCCTCCGTACGGCGTGAACTGGGCCGCGTCCGCGCCCGCCAGGTCGCCGAAGACGAACGCGCCGATCATGTAGTTGTGCGGTACGCAGGCCAGGTCTCCGGCGGCGTACAGCCGGGGGACGGTCGTGCGGGCGTGGTCGTCCACCCATACCCCCGAAGCCGAATGGCCGCCGCACAGGCCGATCTCGGAGATGTGCATCTCCACGTCGTGGGTGCGGTAGTCGTGGCCGCGGCCCGCGTGGAAGGTGCCGCGGGTGGGGCGCTCGGTGGAGTGCAGGATCGACTCCAGAGCCGTGATCGACTCCTCTGGGAGATGGCTCAGCTTCAGGTACACCGGGCCGCGGTCCGACGCCACCTCCGCCGCGAACTCCGCCATCATCTGCCCCGACCAGTAGTCGGAGTCGACGAAGCGTTCCCCGTGCCGGTTGACCTGGTAGCCGCCGAACGGGTTGGCGACGTAGGCGCAGGCCGGGCCGTTGTAGTCCTTGATCAGCGGGTTGATCTGGAAGCACTCGATACCGGTCAGTTCGGCACCGGCGTGGTAGGCCATCGCGTAGCCGTCACCCGCGTTGGTGGGGTTCTCGTACGTGCCGTACAGATAGCCGGAGGCGGGCAGGCCGAGCCGTCCGCAGGCGCCGGTGGCGAGGATCACCGCGCCGGCGCGGACGGTGACGAAGGCGCCCGTGCGGGTGTGGAAGCCGACTGCTCCCACGGCCCGGCCCTCCGCGGTGAGCACGCGCACCGGCATCACCCGGTTCTCGATCCGGATCCGCTCGCGCATCTCGCGCCGCCGCAGCTGCCGGTACAGGACCTTCTTGACGTCCTTGCCCTCCGGCATCGGCAGCACGTACGAGCCCGAGCGGTGGACCTGGCGGACCGCGTACTCGCCGTGCTCGTCCTTCTCGAACTTGACCCCGTACGACTCCAGTCGCCGCACCATGGAGAAGCCGCGGGTGGCGGTCTGGCGGACGGTGGTCTGGTCGACGATGCCGTCGTTGGCGCGCGTGATCTCGGCGACGTAGTCGTCGGGTTCGGCGCGGCCCGGGACGACCGCGTTGTTGACGCCGTCCATGCCCATGGCGAGTGCACCCGAGTGGCGTACGTGGGCCTTCTCCAGCAGCAGGACGTCCGCACCGTGCTCGGCGGCGGTCAGCGCGGCCATGGTGCCGGCCGTGCCGCCGCCGATGACGAGGACGTCGCAGGTCAGCTCCTCGGCGTCGGTGAGGGCCGGGATCTCCAGAGGGGTGTCCACCAGGGTGCCTTTCAAGAACCGAGTGACGTGAGGATGTCGCGCCGCAGGGCGGTACGTGCCGGGTCGTCGTGGCCGACGCGCTCGCGCGGGCGCGGTACGTCCCGTACGGCGACAAGACGGCCCGCGCCGAGCACGGCCACGCGGTCGCCGAGGAACAGGGCCTCGTCGACGTCGTGGGTGACGAAGACGACCGTCGCGCCTGTGCCGTGCAAGACCTCCACCAGCAGGTTCTGCATGCCGGCGCGGGTCTGGGCGTCGAGTCCGCCGAAGGGTTCGTCCATCAGGAGGGCGCGCGGGCGCCCGGCGAGCGCGCGGGCCAACTGGGTGCGCTGGCGCTGACCGCCGGAGACGCGGTGCGGCAACTGCCGGGTCCGGTCGGCGAGTCCGACCCGTGCCAGCCAGCCCTCGGCCACTTCCCTGCGTCGCGCGCGTGGCAGGCCCTGTATGGCGAGGGGCAGTTCGACATTGGCGCGCAGGGTGCGCCAGGGCAGCAGGGCGTCCTCCTGGAAGATCAACGCCCGGTCCGCGCTCGGTCCGGTCACCGGCCGTCCGTCCTGTTCCACCGCCCCCTCCAGCGTGGTCAACAGCCCGGCCCAGGTGCGCAGCAACGTCGACTTGCCGCAGCCGGAGGGGCCGACGACGGTGAGGATCTCACCGGCCGCGACCTCCAGATCGACGTCGGCCACGGCCGGGGCGTCCGGCCGGCCGAGCACGGCGCCGCGCAGGGTGAGGCGGGTGCCGCGCGGGGCCGCCGACACGGCCCTCGCCTCGGCCGGCTTGGTCTCAGACGAGGTGCTCATCGCGTGCCTCCTCGGCTGTGGTGGGTTCGGGGGTGTTCGTGGCCACCTGGGCCCGAGCGGGCCGGGGCCGGGCGCCGGGGACGTACGACGTGCGCGGCAGCCAGCGGGTGAGGCGACGGCCGAGCAGTTCGACGGCGGTGGAGGTGAGCCAGCCGAGCAGGCCGATGGTGACCATGCCGACGAAGACGCCCGGGTAGTTGACGATCGTGTAGTCCTGCCAGGTGCGGTAGCCGACGCCGTACTGGCCGGAGATCATCTCGGCGGAGATCACACAGATCCAGGACACGCCGATGCCGACGGACAGGCCGCCGAAGATGCCGGGCAGCGCGCCCGGCAGGACGACGGAGCGAAGGATCCGCCACCGGCCGCCGCCCATGGTGCGCACCGCCTCCTCCCATACGGGGGTCAGCGCGCGCACCGCGTGCCGGGTGGAGACCAGCACGGGGAAGAAGGCGGCGGTGAAGGTGATGAAGACGATGCCCTGCTCGTTGGAGGGGAAGAGGAGGATGGCGACGGGAACCATGGCGATGGCCGGAATGGGCCGCACCACCTCCAGGACCGGGCCGAGCAGGTCCTCGGCCAGCCGCGAGCGTGCCACCAGCACGCCGGTGGCCACGCCCAGGACGGCGGCGAGCAGGAAGCCCGTCACGATCCGGGTGAGGCTGTCGGTGAGGTCGGTCCAGTAGTCGGGGCCGGACAGCCGGTCGGCGAAGGTCCGGGCCACGTCGGTCACCGTCGGGAACTGCGAGAAGCGCACCCACACATCCACGTGGAGTGTGGTCAGCAGCTGCCACAGGCCGAGAGCGGCGGCCAGCGAGCCGGCCCGCAGTGCGAGCCGGCCCGCCCGCCGGGGGTACCGGCTCATGAGGCCCGGCCCAGGGCGTCCGTGTACGTGATCACCTGAGCGCCGCTGTGACCGGCCACGTAGGCCTGTGCGGTGGCCGGGGCGACGAAGGGCAGCAGTCGCTCGCCGTCCGCCACCCAGACCGCCTTGTCGGCGAACCAGAGGGTGCCGGTGGTGGCGTCGGGGACGTAGGCCGCGCGGATGCCGTTCCGGTGCCGGGCGACGTAGGCGAGGAGCCGGCCGGGGGACGTGAAACTCCGGGTCTTCGTGGCGCCATTGGGCCAGACCTCGCTCGCGGCGGCGGGCGGGCCGGCGGCGAGTCGCCTGGCGTAGCCGGCGCCGAGGGCCTTCTTGACGTACTGGTCGTCGACGAAGGAGTGCACGTCGATGTCGCCGGTCAGCTTGGCCGCCTTCAGGACCGACACGTCCTGCTCGAGCGCGGAGACGAGTTGCGGCTTGACGGCCGGGTCGAAGGTGGCGATGCCGTGGGCGCCGTTGTAGAGGTAGACGACCTCGGCGGGCAGGCCGGTGGCCTTCGCGACCTTCTCGGCGGCGGCCACCGGATGGGCGTTGAGGTAGTCCGTCGCCTCAGCCTGGGCCTTCAGGAACGCCTCCAGTACGGCCGGTCGCTGCTCGGCGAAGTCCTCGCGGGCGGTGACGCCGTGGAAGGTGGGCAGGTTCAGCTGCGCTCCGTCGTACAGCGCCTTCGCTTTGCCCTGGTAGGTGAGCAGGCCCGGCCAGGCCACGAACTGCGACAGTGCGTCCGCGCTGCCCGCCGAGAGGGCCGAGGCGCCCACCGCGGGCTGCTGGTTGAGCTTCTCCACCCCCTTGTCCGGGTCGATACCGGCCCGCTGCAGGGCCCGTACGAGGGTGCCGTCGGCGGCCGAACCGACGCTCGTGGAGACCTTCTTGCCCTTCAGGCCGTTCAGGGAGGTGAGCATGGACTTCGGTGCGACGACGACCGTGTTCAGGCCGCCCCTGAGGTTGTAGCCGGTGACCGAGACCAGGTGGGTGGGCCTGCCCAGCTGCTTGCCGCGGGCCGCGTTGATGAGCAGCGGGAAGTCGCCCATCGAGCCGATGTCGATCTTCCCGGCGGTCATCTGGGCCGTGATGGGTGCGCCGGTGGCGTAGTCCTGCCAGTCGACCTTGTACGTCTTTCCGTCGTGGAGGGCGTTCAGCCGCTTCTCGAAGTAGCCGAGGGAGCGCAGGAGGGTGCCGGCGGTGACCGTGTTGATGGTCTTGGACTGGTATCCGACGGTGACGGTGACCGTGGAGCCGCCGCCCGCCTCGGCGCTGCCGCCGCAGGCGGACAGGGGGAGCAGCAGAGCGGATGCGGCGAGTGCGACTGCCGTGCGTTTCATGGGAGTTCGGCCTCTCAGCGGAGCAGGTAGGGCATGTTGACCGTGACGGCTCCGGTGGGACAGCGGGCCGCGCACGGGCCGCAGTACCAGCACTCGTCGACGTGCATGTACGCCTTGCCGCTGTCGGCGTCGATGGCGAGGGAGTCCAGCGGGCACATGTCCACGCAGAGCGTGCAGCCGTCGATGCACTTCGACTCGTCGATGGTCACGGGCACGTCGGCCCGCTGGGGCGCCAAGGGCATGGCTGTCTCCAGGGAAGGTCGAACTTTTCGGGGACGTCAGACAGAGCGGTGCAGCAGGCCGCTCATCGTGATGCGGTCGCCGCGGAAGCGGATGAACTCGAGATCGACAGGCCGGCCGTCGGCAAGATGCGTGAGCCGTTCCAGCATCAGGACCGCCGCGCCCTGGGGAGCCTGCAGCACGGCGGCGGAGTGGGCGTCCGCGTTGACCGCCTCCAGGGTGATCTCGGCGTGACCGAGAGGCAGGCCGCAGGTCGCCTCCAGCAGGCGGAAGACGTCGGTGTTCTCCAGGTCCGCGGCGAGGAGCGCGGTGCCGATGTCCAGGGGGATGTAGGTGAGGTCGAGGGAGAGAGGGAGGCCGTTCAGGCGGCGCAGGCGTTCGATGTAGAGGACATCGGCGCCCGAGGGCACGTGGAGTCGTTCGGCGACGGGGGCGGGCGCCGGGACGGGCCCCATGGTGCGGACCTCGTTGGTGACCCGGCCGTGTTCGCGGAGGGTTTCCGCGAGGCCCATCAGGCGGTCGAGGCCGTGGGGGTACTTCCGGGCCACGACCAGGGTGCCGACACCGGGCTGGCGCTCGACGAGACCCTCGGTGCGCAGCAGGTCGAGGGCCTGGCGGACGGTGTTGCGCGAGGCGCGGTAGTCGGCGGCGAGGGCCGACTCGTGGGGGAGCGCGCCGTTGGGGAAGGCGCCGGTGAGGAGCTGGCGGCGGAGCAGATCGGCGAGTTGCCTGGCCCGGTCGGCGCGCAGCCTGCGCCGGCTGCGGTGGGCGGCGACCGTGGTCGCGGCGCCTTGGCCGGCGTGGTCTCGGATGCGGTCGGTGGGCGGCATGGCTCGAACCATAGCTATCCGATAGGAATAGTGGTGTTGCTGGATTGTTGCGCCATCTGACGCCCTACCGGACGCGCCGCTGACCTGGGCATTCGGCGGGCCGACGGCATCATCTGCCAGGCTCCGCCGGTCTTGGACACGACGGCTTCCGCCACGACGGCTTCCGCCACGGCGGCTTCCGCCACGGTGGCCCGGTGTTGACTTCATTGACGAGCGTCACGCCGGGTGGTGGGTTTCGTAACGCAGTCGCTTCGTGGGTCGTCCGTGCGATCCCGTAGGCCGTCGCCCACGCCACGCTCACACCATGACTGACATCCCCCACCACAACACCGAGGAACCGCAGCGCGACCTCGGGCCGTCGGACGTTTCCGCGGGTGCCACCCGCAGGTCCGTCATCACCACCCTGGGCGGCGCCGCCCTCGGCGTGGCCGCGCTGGGTCTCGCCGCCAAGCAGGCGACCGCCGCCACCGAACACCGGGCCGCGGCCCGGCCGGCCGTCGCCTGCGTCCTCACGCCCGAGCAGACCGAGGGGCCGTACTACCTGGACCTGGAGACGGTTCGCAAGGACATCACGGAGGGGAAGGCGGGCATCCCGCTGACCCTCCGCGTGACGGTGGTCGACGCAACGACCTGCGCCCCGCTGCCCCGGACGGCCGTCGACATCTGGCACTGCGACGCCCTCGGGGTCTACTCCGGCTATGTCGCCGGAGGTTCCACCCCGGACACCACCTTCCTGCGCGGCGTGCAGTTGACCGACTCCGCCGGTGTCGCGGAGTTCACCACGGTCTACCCCGGCTGGTACGTCGGCCGGGCCCTCCACATCCACGTCAAGACGCATGGGGGAGGCACCGTGTCCAACGGGACGTATCACGGCGGCCACGTGTCCCATACGGGCCAGCTCTACTTCCCGGAGGCGTACAACACCAGGATCGCCGCCCTGTCCCCGTATCGGAACAACACGGCCACCCGCACGCTCAACGCACGGGACGGCATCTACCGCAACGGCGGGTCCTCGACCCTGCTCACCCTCACCCAGGCAGGCAGCGACCTCGGCAAGGGAGTGACCGGAACCGTCGTTCTCGGCATCGACCCCGCCGCCACACCCTGACGCACCTCGATGCCCGCGATGGCCGGCCCTGCCACGGCGTCGGCCATCGCGCGCCTGACGGCGGCCGCTCCGCTCCTGCCGAAGGCGACCGGCGCGGTTCTCGTAGAGACACATGGCCGAAGACGATGGTTTCGTTCCCGGGCGGTGCGGCCAGGAATCGGGGATGAGCCGGAGTCGAACATGTGATGTGTGCGGTGTGGCACTGATCGTGAGGCCGCACGGAGGCCGGCCGGCTCGATACTGCTCCAGCGCCTGCCGGCAGCGGGCGGCGCGGCGACGGGCGGCCTCGGGTGTCACACCCGCGGTCTCGACGGTCGGCGGGAGCGTTCTGCCCCCGGCGCTCGACTCCTTCGTCGGCCGACGGCACGAACTGGCGGGCCTGCGCACCCTCCTGAGGAGCTCGCGCCTCCTCACGCTGACCGGTGCGGCCGGTGTGGGCAAGACCCGGCTGGCGCTGGAGTTCGCCAGGCGATTACCGAAGCGGTTCACACGCGTGGACCTCGTGGAACTCGCCTCCCTCCAGGACGGCGCGCTGCTGACGCAGTCCCTGGCCGCCGCGCTGGGAGTGGGCGAACGAGCGGGCCGGACCGGCGTCGACGTGCTGGTCCGCGCGATCGGTGACGCCTCCCGCGTGCTGATCCTGGACAACTGCGAGCATCTGGCCGAGCCGTGCGCCCGGCTGACGGCGACCCTGCTGGGCCGCTGCCCCCGTCTGCGGATCCTGGCCACCAGCCGGGAGGCCCTGAGGGTGCCCGGAGAGACCGTGCTGCGGGTCGGCGAGCTGTCCCTGCCGCCGGCCGACGCGGGAGACGACGTGACGGCCCTCATGCGGTCCGACGCCGTACGGCTCTTCGTCGACCGCGCCGCGAGCAACTCCCCCGGGTTCACGCTCCATCCCGGCAACGGCCCCATGGTGGCCGAGATCTGCCGGCGCCTGGACGGCCTGACGCTCGCCATCGAACTCGCGGCCCGCCACGTCGGTGCGCTCGCGCTGAGCGACATCCTGGCGGGGCTGGACGACCAGTTCTCCCAGCTGGACCTTCTGACCGGGGGAAGCCGAACCGGACCCCAACGCCACAGTGAGCTCGCCGCGGCGGTCGACTGGAGCCATCGGCTGCTGGATCCGGCCGAGCAGGCTGTCTTCCGGCGTCTTTCGGTCCTGGTCGGCGGGTTCGACGTGACCGCCGCGCAAACAGTCTGCGCCGGTGCCGGCATAGAACGGCGGCAGGTCTTCCGTATCCTGTGCGCCCTGGAAGCGAAGTCGCTCGTCGTACGTCTGCCGGGAGAGACGGCGCCCACACGCTTCCGGCAGTTGAGTGCCATCCGGGCCTGCGCCCTGGACCGTCTGCTTGCGTCCGGCGAGCTGCACGCCACCCTGCGTCGGGCGCTCGCGTGGCTGACCGAGCTGGCCGAGCGGGGCCGCGAGGACGTGTTCGCCGACCAGGCCGGCAGCCCGCTGGCGGCGGAACGGGACAATCTCGCCTCGGTACTGGCCCGCGGCGCCGAACCCGGCGACGCCGTGCGGGTGCGGCTGACGCTGGAGTTGGCGCGTGTGCACTACCAGCAGGAACAGCCGTCCGCCGCCCGTGCGCTGCTCACCGGACTGCTGCAGGAAGCCGGGGGCCGGGCGCTGGGTGGGCAGGTGCCGGCGCTCGCCGCACGCGTGGCCTGCCAGCAGTCCGATCCGGACGAGGCACTGCGCCGGGGCGAGCAGGCGGTGCGGAGCGAACGGACGCGCCGTGACGCCGCCGGACTGGCCAACGCCCTGGACGCCCGGGCGGCGGCGCGGCTGTGCCGCGGTGAGTTCGCCGAGGCCATCGCGGATCTGAGGGAGTGCCTGGAGATCGTCGCCTCCGTCGGCAGGCCGCAGGACACCGCTTGGTGCACTCATCACCTGGCCTGGGCGCTGCTTCAGGCCGGTGGGGAACGGGAGGCCGACGAACTGATGTCACGGTGTCTGCCCGTACTGAGGCAGCAAGCGCCGTGGCCTCGCACCGCAGCCGCGCTGCACACCGCGGGGGCCGTAAGGTTGGCCCTGGGGCGTCTGCGCAGCGCGGAGACCTTGTTCGCCGAGGTGCTGCGGATCGCTCCAGGGGCCAGTTTCCATGCCCTGTACCCCGTGGAGGGCCTGGCCCTCGTGGCCGCGGAGAGCGGCGACATGCAGCGTGCGCTGCGGCTGTACGAAGCGAGCGCGCAGGCGCGGCGCAGCCTGGACACCGAGCCCGAGGCTCCCTGGCGGCACAGGATGGAACAGGCGGCGGCGCGCGCCCGGACACGGCTGTCGGCAGCAGCGCAGGAGGTCGCCGTCGCCGGTGCCCGTGGGCTGCGCGGAGAGCGACTGGTCGCGTACGCGCTCGGAGCGGGGAGCGGCGAGGACCGAGCGGGGCGCGATGTCCGGGTCGACGATCGGCTCCGGCTCACCGCAAGGGAGTCCATGGTGGTCGAACTCGTCGCCGAAGGGCTGACCAACCGCCAGATCGCGGACCGGCTCGGCCTGTCGATCCACACGGTCGCCACGCATCTGGACAAGATCCGCGACAAGCTGGGCCTGCGCTCTCGCACGCAGATCGCACTGTGGGCAGCCCGAAGGACCGAGGGTGTACGCACAGCCCGGCGGTGAGCACCACCAACAGGCGGTCATCGGACCGCGCGCGGCCCTGGCCTGGGCGAGGCTGGTCAGGCTGGGGGACGTGGTCCCTGGACCAGGAGCTCCAGCCCGAGTCTGGTGGCCAGGTTCCTGGTGAGGTCGAACGGCTTGACCCGTCCTCCGAGGAAGGGAAGCCCATGTTCTTGCTGTCCCAGTAGACGAAGGACAGACCGGAACCGAGGCCGAAGAGCATGGGCTCGGACAGATCGATCCCCTGGTGCCGCAACAGGACCCCGAGGGCCGTCGTCTCACAGTGCTGCGTACCGCGGGCATCAAGGTCGATCACCGTGGTCATGCCGTGCTCTCCCCATCCGCTCGTCCGGAGTGGCTCCTGGTGTCTGCAGCATAGCGTTCACCTTCAATCCATTGCAACGAGCAAGAGGAGCTCGTTGCATTAGCCTGCAAGAGCATTGCAACGATTTCTCGGCATCTGCCTGCAGTGATATGGATAATGCGCAACGAATCCGTTGCCGGAACTGTGAATGCAACGTAGCGTTTCCGTCATCAGAAACAACGGATCGAAGGAGCGCACGATGCAGAAGTTCGACACCCCCGCCCCCGTCACCGCCGTCCT
>NZ_JBEYUW010000019.1:0-136687 GCF_040643735.1 Streptomyces sp. NPDC047085 | reverse complement strand
GGCGCCTCCGGCACCACTCGCTGGAACAGCTCCCACAACTCGTCCGGCACCAGCCGCTCAACGATCCCCACCACGAACGACAGCCTACCCAGGCAGCCAAATGAGATGAAGTCTAAGGAGCCTGTCCCCGGAGCAGCGGCCCATCGCTCGGCGGATCCTGACCTCCCTGGTACACCCCGCCGACCCGAGCCGTAACGTTCCCGCAGTGCGCGCCCAGGTCCCCCTCGACGAACTACGCGACCTGGCCGCCGCCCCTGGCGGCGGACCGGGCAGCCAGGAAGCCGTCGACGACGTCGTCGCTTCCCTCACGCGCCATCGCATCATCACCACCCAAACACTCCGCGCGCCTCAACGCCCCGAGGCCCCTCCAGGCGAACCGGTGGCCGAACTGGTCCATGAGGCCCTCATCCGTGACTGGGGCACACTGCGCGAGTGGGTCGGTCAGGACCACCGCTTCCACGACTGGCTCGACAACACCCGTGAGCGGCAGGCCCGCTGGGCTGCAACAACTGACCCAGGAGACTTGCTGGGGGGAACCGCACTGGCCGAAGGCCTCGAATGGGCCCGGCAACGCCGACTGCCAGGCGACATCGCTGCCTTTCTCGCTGCAAGCAAGCAGCGCCAACAGGCTGTCATCCGGCGTAGCCGGCGCCTCAACACCGTCCTTGCGTCCCTGCTCGTACTCGCACTCATCGCCGCAGGAGGTGCCCTGTGGCAGTGGCGGAGAGCAGTAGCCGAACAGGAAAGGGCAGTAGCCGAGCAGCAAGCAGCGTTGTCGAGACAGCTCGCTACCCAGTCCGACACTCTCATGGGCGCGAACCCCGAACTCGCCTCCTTGTTGGCTGTTCAGGCATATCGCACCAGCCACACTCCCGAGTCCATTGCAAGCCTGCGAGCGGCGGCAGCCCTTCCAGGCTATCGGCGCTTGGCCGGACACACCGGCGCGGTGGCGTCGGCGGCCTTCAGCCCCGACGGACACACCCTCGCCACAGGCAGCGACGATCACACGGTGCGGCTGTGGGACGTGGCCACCGGCAAAACCCGCACCACCCTCACCGGACACACCGACTCAGTGACGTCGGTGGCCTTCAGCCCCGACGGACACACCCTCGCCACAGGCAGCACCGACTCCACGGTGCGGCTGTGGGACGTCACCACCGGCAAAACCCACACCACCCTCACCGGACACAGCAACATAGTCACGTCGGTAGCCTTCAGCCCCGACGGACACACCCTCGCCACAGGCAGCACCGACTCCACGGTGCGGCTGTGGGACGTCGTCACCGGCAAAACCCGCACCACCCTCACCGGATACCACGGCGTGGTGACGTCGGCAGCCTTCAGCCCCGACGGACACACCCTCGCCACAGGCAGCCTCGACCACAGCGCGGTGATGTGGGACGTCTCCACCGGTGCAACCCGCGCTGTCCTGGTCGGGCATAGTAAAGGGGTGGAGTCGGTGGCCTTCAGCCCCGACGGGCACACCCTAGCCACAGGCAGCGACGATCACACGGCGCGGCTGTGGGACGTCACCACCAACAAAACCACCCTGACCGGACATCGTGGCGCGGTGGCGTCGGCGGCCTTCAGCCCCGACGGACACACGCTCGCCACAGGCAGCCAGGATCTCACCGTACGGCTGTGGGACGTGGCCACCGGCAAAACCCGCATCACCCTCACGGGACATACCGGCCTGGTGTATTCAATGGCGTTCAGCCCCGACGGACACACGCTCGCCACAGGCAGCCAGGATCTCACCGTACGGCTGTGGGACGTGGCCACCGGCAAAACCCGCATCACCCTCACCAGACCCGGCAACCTGCCGACGTCGCTGGCCTTCAGCCCTGACGGACGGACACTCGCCATAGCTGGCACCGAAGGCACCGCGCGGCTGTGGGACGTCGCAAGCGGCACAACCCGCACCGTTCTTACCGGACACGCCGAGTCGGTGAATTCGGTGGCCTTCAGCCCCGACGGACGCACCATCGCCACAGGCAGCGACGATCACACGGCGCGGCTGTGGGACGTCGCCACCGGAAAAACCCGCACCCCCCTCACCGGACACACCGACTCAGTGACGTCGGTGGCCTTCAGCCCCGACGGACACACCATCGCCACAGGCAGCGCCGATCACACGGCGCGGCTGTGGGACGTCACCACCGGAAAAACCCGCACCACCCTCACCGAACACGTCGGTGAGGTGACGTCGCTGGCGTTCAGCCCCGACGGACACACCCTCGCCACAGGCAGCACCGACTACATGGTGCGGCTGTGGGACGTCACCACCGGAAAAACCATCGCCTCTCTGAGTGGCCACAACAATGCGGTGACGTCGGTCGCCTTCAGCCCCGACGGCCACACCCTCGCCACCGCCAGCGACGATTGGACAGCGCGGCTGTGGAATGTCGTCCTCCTCCAACCCGATGCGGCCGTAAGAAAGATATGCCGTGTCATCAACCGCGACCTCACCCCACAGGAACGCACGGCGTACCTGCCAGGCCAATCAGTAGGCCCGGTATGCCACCCAACCTAATGCGACATGTAAGCCACCCGCGCTCACAGCCACAGCCTCCCGCAAGACGGGCCTTCACCTCACCGGTCAGCCCGTTAGGCGGGGTTCACGGTCACGCACTCGGCACGGCCGGTGCCGTCTGAGCGGCATGTCGCGCCTGCTGTGCGGTGCGGTCTGTCTGCGGGGCTCGGCTGCGTGCGTGGTCAAGGTCATCCCGCGCCTGGCGTCGCAGTTCCATCGTGAACGGCGCTGCCGTCTCGTATAGGCATTCTCACCGCATGTGCGACAGTCTCATCCAACCTGCAGGACCGCAGTTCAAACCTGCTTCCTCCCCCACAACGCCCTCTCAGTACATCTGCGAGACCACAGACCAGAGACGCACGACTACCTCAACATGAATGAGATCTCACAACGGTTACGTGGTAGCCGAGGAATTTGCCGAGTCGTACCAGAGCTGCCGCGAAGTCGATCGCTCCGAAGACGATCAAGCGGGGGGGCCGGGACACTGGATTCGACCAGCAGTGTCAGCGGGCGACCGCAGTAGGACCCTTCCTCGCCCATCACGGCTGTCCCGGTGCGCCCGAGTTCCAGCATTGCTCGAGCCCTGGCTGCTGCGGCGCGATCCAGCTGGGGCTCGTCGCCGAGCCTCCCCTCATCTGACCCGTCGGAGTGGACTGTCAGCCCGCGACCGAGCCGTTCGGCCGGCCCGTAGACAACACGAGCCAGCGCAACCGTCTCCTGTGAGCGTGCGGCGGACAACGCGGCAGCGAAGACGTCCCGGTCCGGATCACCGGCACGGACCGGTGTGACCAGGATGTCGATGACCCCGCCACACGTGAGGTCGACGGCGAAGGCGTCCTCGTCGCTGTACCCGAACTGCTGCAGGACGGTCTCACTGTCTTTCAGTGCCTGCTGACACAGGTCGTACACCGCGCCCTGCACACAACCGCCGGAGACCGAGCCGATGGCCGTGCCATCGCCGTCCACGGCAAGGGCGGCGCCAGGCGCACGGGGGCGCTACCGCTGACCGCGACCGGTGGCGACGGCGAAGTCACGGCCTTGCTCAAGCAACCGGCACAGCTCTCGTGCGATGTCCAGCATGGTTTCTCCCCGGACTACGACGGTGCGATACAGCGCCGGACGGTGGCGCCGGCGACGAGGGCGTGCTCCGCGGCTCATCGGCCGCGGAGCCGGTCTCTCAGAGCATGAGCTGGTCGATGGTGATCGGAAGGGAGCGGATGCGGCGTCCGGTGGCGTGGAAGACGGCGTTGCCGATGGCCGCGGCCAGGCCGACCAGTCCGACTTCGCCGACTCCCTTGGTGCCGACGGCGGTTGCCCGGTCGGGACCGCCGACAAACAGCACGTCCATGTCGGGAACATCTGCGTTCACCGGCATGAGGTAGTCGCCGAACGTGGCGTTGGCGATGCGCCCGGTGACCTCGTCGGTGGCCGTCTCCTCGAACATTGCCTGGCTGATGCCGCCGACGGTGCCGCCGACGATCTGGCTGGTCGCGGTCTTTTCGTTGAGGATGCGCCCGCCGTCGATGGCGGACACCACCCGTGCCACGCGCAGCAGGCCCAGCTCGGGATCGATGCGGACCTTCCGAGCGATCCGTCCGTGGTCTCAACGGCCCGCTCACTCGTCACCCGGCAGCTCACAGCGTGGGACATGAACGAAGCGAGGTTCACCACCGAACTGATAGCCAGTGAACTCGTCACCAACGCCATCCGCTACGCCAGGCCTCCGGTACGGCTGCAACTCATCCGCAGCCATGTTCTAACGTGCGAGGTTTCCGACGGCAGCAGCACCTCTCCACGGTTGCGCCACGCCCGTACCACCGACGAGGGCGGCCGGGGGCTGCTCCTCGTCGCGCGGTGCTCCGAACGTTGGGGAACCCGCTACACCGAGGAGGGCAAGACCGTCTGGGTCGAGCAGACCATTCCCGAGCGCCTGGGGTGAGCAGGTCACCCTGCCTGCGGTAGTCACGCGGCGGCATTCCCGCGACCCGCTTGAAAACGACGCTCAACGCGCTCTTGGACCTGCATCTGGGCGATGGAAGCCACCGTTTCAGTGCCGTCCCGCAGATGCCGGGACGCGAGTTCGATGCGCCATCGCGTCAGGTTTTCGCGCGGTCCCTGCCCTACCGTGTCCTTGAAGCGCGCGGTGAGAGTCGATCGGGATACCGGACCGATGCACGCCAGTTCAGCCACCGTCCAGAGACGCGTCGGCGCCTCGTGCATGGCCCGCAAGGCCGTGGCCACCGCGGGATCGGCGGTGCGCCGGACCGGCGCCTGCGAACGGCGTCGCTCGCACCGACAGCAAGGGCTGTGACGAGCACGCGGCCTCAGCTGTTCGCGAGGCTGCTCACCGTCGTGGACCGGGCCAACGACCCCATGGTCCACGACGACCCGCCGCACCACGCCGGCTCCGGTGGTGCCCGACTACGGGCTCTGGATGACGCAACGACTCTGCAGCAGACCGCCGTGTTGTTCCCCGCGGACATCATGGCCGTCCGCGGCTCCATCGTCGACTGGGAGCCACGGTGATGCCCACGGCCGACAGACACGCGCCCCGCACGCCCGGGCGAGCATCGCCGACTCCAGCATTCGGCGGCATTCCCTCGCGGTGCAGACGGTGCGGCGAAGCCACACATGGGCCTGGGCGCGGTCTCCGTCGTACGCAGAACCGGCGTGTTCGCGCGGCACAGCGCGACACCGAAGACCGTCTGTCGCGCCTGGGGGTGAGCGGGTACAGCAGCAGCGCTGCCGAGGCGGCCCGCTCAGCACATGGAAGGCGCGGGCGGGAACGCGGGCGAGGACGTGGGGGAGGACGCCGGGGAGAAGCTCCCGGTCGTGGAAGGGGAGCATGAGCTCGTGCGGCCTGACTAAGTCCGTTCATGCCCGGATTGAGCCCGAAACTGTTTGCTTTCCAGAAATTGGGGCATAACCTCCCAAATGAAACCACACGTTCGGGCATGGCTCGGAGGCGAACGGACATGTACGCACCGGAGCGGCAGCAGGAGATCCTCCGGCTCGCCCGTGACGGCGGACGTGCTGTCGCTGGCCGAGGAGTTCCAGGTGACGGCGGTGACGATCCGCCGCGACCTGAAGGCCCCCCGACCGCGCGGGCCTCGTCCGCGGGTACACGGCGGCGCCATACCGGTCGGACGCCTCGACTTCGAGCCGGACCTCGCCGAACGCGAGTCCACGGCCGCCGATGAGAAGGACCGCATCGCCGAGGCGGCCCTGGCGGAACTGCCCACCGAGGGCACGATGATCCTCGACGCCGGCACGCGGTCGCCCGCCTGGCCGAGGCTACATATGGAACATTTTGAACATTAGCGAACAAAGTTTCTATTTTCTGGCGAATTCTGCCACCAGAGTGAGTCATCCGTAGAGGTAGATGTTTCGGTGAAATGTGGAGAGTCGGCCGAGGAACTGCGGGGACTGCCGTTCCATGAGGGCGCCGTGGCCGCTGCTCGCGTCGTGGCTCAGGGCGCGGCCCTGATGGCGGCTGTGTTCGGCGCGGCGGGTCTGTCGGGCTGGATCCTCGGCAACGGCGTCCTGAAGGGCGCGGTGCCCGGCGTTACCGCGTCCATGAAGCCGGACACCGCTGTGGCCCTGCTGGTGCTGGGCCTCTCCGTGTTCATGGTGGCTCGCAAACCCGGAGCCCCGCGGGCGATCGCCGTGTCCCGTTCGGCCACGGTCCTGGCCGCTTTGGTCGGTGGGCTTGTCCTGTGGAGTACGTGACCGGGACGGGCCTGGGCATCGATGAGTTTCTCTTCAAGGACGACACCGCGCGGGTGGTGACAGGGATGCCGGGACGGATGGCACCGGACACGGCTGTGGCACTGGTGCTGGGGGGCGTGGCGTCACTGTGCGCGAGCACGTCCCGAGTGCCCGCCTGGACGAGTCAGATCCCCGGCTTGGCCGTCCTCAGTCTGGGCATGCTGCGGCTCTACGGGTTCGCCTTCGCCGTGCCCGAGCTGGAACGGTTCGGCAACCATACGGGCATGGCCCTGCACACCGCGCTCGCCATGGTGCTGCTGGGCATCGCCGTGTTCCTGGCCCGGCCGGACGAAGGCCCCGCGGGACTGCTGACGAACGCCGGCACCACGGGCGCGCTGGGCCGCCGGCTGTTCGTCACCACCCTGGTCGTGCCGCTGCTGCTGGGTTGGGTCGTGCTGGCCGGTGAGGACGCGGGGCTGTACGGGGCGCGTCTGGGCACCGCGCTGCTGGTGTGCGGCGTCGCGACCGTGTTCACCGCTGTCTTCTTCGTCGCCCTGGTCGTGGGCCGCCGCATCGAGATGGCGCACGCCCGTGCCGAATGGCAGGTGCGGCAGAAGGAACTGTTGCAGGCCTTCATGGACCACACGCCCGCGGTCGTGTTCATCAAGGACCTGGACGGCCGCTGTCTGGCGGTCAACACGACGTTCGAGGAGACCACAGGCCTGTCCCGAGAACGGGTACTGGGCCACCGGGACCGGGACGTCCTGCCGCCGGACATCGCGCATCGGGCGCGGGCCGCCGACCTCGGCATGCTGGCACAGGGCACCCCCGTACAGCGGCAGGAGAGTTTCGACCTGCCAGGAGGTCCACGGGACTTCCTCGCCACCTTGTTCCCACTCAACGACCCGTGCGGCTCGCCCTACGCCGTAGCCGGCGTGCTCGCCGACATCACCGAACGAGTCGCGGCCCAGCGCGAGGTCCAGCGGGCCAACCGGCGCTTCCTCGCGCTGCTGGAATCCGCGCCCGACGCCACTTTGATCACGGACGGCGACGGCGTCATCGTCATGGCCAACGCACAGGTGGAGTTCCTGTTCGGCCGTGCGCCAGCCGACATCGTCGGCGCCAAAGTCGAGGACCTGGTGCCCGGCCCGCGGCGTCCGTTGCACAGCGCGCTCCTGCACCGGTACCTGCGGCTGGCCGACCCGAAGCCGGCAGTCCTGGACCGGGGCCTGTACGGGCTGCACAGCGACGGCGGTGTGTTCCCCGCCGAGGTGAGCGTCAGCACCTTCCATGCCGAACAGGACACACTGGTGTTCCTGACCGTACGGGACATCACCGAACGCAGACACGCCGAGGCCGAACGCGCCAAGCGCTACGAGCAGCAACGACGCATCGCCTACACCCTGCAGCACAGCCTGATGGGCGAGCCGCCACGCCTGCCGCACCTGCCCAGCGCCCACCGGTACCTCGCCTCCGTCCAGGACCCCGGAGTCGGCGGTGACTGGTTCGACATCATTCCCCTCGATCAGAGCCGTACCGGCATCGTCATCGGCGACGTGATGGGCCGGGGCCTGGACGCGGCGGCCGTCATGGGCCAGCTGCGCGCCGCCGCCCACGCCCTGGCTCGCACGGGCATACCCCCCTGCCAGGTCATGACCGGTCTTGACGCGTTCGTCAGCGACCTGGCGGACCAGCTGGTCACCTGCTGCTACCTGGTGATCGACCACGACGCCCGGGAGGTCACCCTGTGCTCGGCCGGACACCTCCCGGTCCTCGCGGTGCCCCCCAGAGGATCCGCTCACCGGCTGCGGGCACCGGTCAGTGTCCCACTGGGCGTCAACGATTCGTGCGGCGTCGGGCTGTCGTTCCAGGAGACGACTCATCGGCTGCCGCCGGCCAGCACTCTCGCGCTCTTCACCGACGGACTGGTCGAAAGACCCGGCAGTGACATCGACTCCCAGATCAACGTCCTCGCGCGCACCCTCGACATCTCGCTGAAGGACGCTCCCGTCGGCCCGGAGATCCTCGATGAGGCCACGGCCCACCTGATCGGGACCCTCATTCCGGACCCGGCCGCCCATGACGACGACGTGACGCTGCTCCTGATCACCATGCCCGAGCCGGACGGGCCGCCGCGGAGGCATCCGCGTGTCCAACCACACGGGAGTCATGTAACTGAGGGCACGGCCGGGCCGTGACGAGGGCGAGCAAGCGGTGGTCCACCGCCTAGCGTCGGCTAGAAAGGGCGAGCGCCACCGTCGTCGGATGACCTCCTGGACCTTGCTCTCGTCATTGCTGCCGTCGTTGATCCTCTTGCCGGGGGCCGCACTCTCGGCAGCTGCAGTTCGGAGGCACCGGCGGCTGGGACCGATCGAGCACCGGCGGCGCGCAGCCTCAGCCTTCGCGACCCAGATGATCGGGGTGGTAAGCATCGCCAGGCTCATCATCGTCGGCACCATCCTCCTCATGGGCGTGGACGAGCCGGGATGGGGACTGCTGTACGCGGCAGGTGTCTCGTTCCTCGGCTGCGGTGTGGCGTGGTGGCTCGGAACTACAGAGAGGTGGCACAAGGCAAAGTCCCGCGTGCCCTTACTCCTTGGCCGAGAACCAACCAGCCGCACAACACTCGAACTTGCAGCCGCCCTGCCATTGCGTCCCCTGGGGCCGGTGGGACCTGTTGGGCCTGTAGCCCCCCGACACCCGTGCCCTCTCACACCTGCCCTCGTCACCCCCGCCATAGGCGGGCGTCAGGGCTGTGTGGCTGCTGCTCGCGTTCTGTGCCGCCGCCGTCACCGGGCTGACCACGCCGGTCGCGAGGACCGGCGTGAGGCGTCGGCGGCGGTGCGGCCCTCGACCTGGCCGAGCGGCCCGCCATGGCCGGCCGCGTCGACGAAGCCGGTGTGCCACCGGTCCCGGGTCGCAAGCCACGTCCCGCTGCCGAAGTCCTGTTCCCCCTTCGCCCTGCCCCGCCGGGTCTCGTCGATGCCCAGCACCTTCACCTTGGGCAGCGGGGTGTCGGCGACCGGGGCGGGCCCGCGCCACCTCGTCCGCCGTGATCAGGTGCACCCGACGCGTTTCACCGGGCCGGTGCCTCGACCCGGCACGAAGGACACCCCGTCGAGACCGAGCAGCGACGTCGACGTCGTGTCGTTGGCCAAGCCCGTGGCCCCCTCGCCAAGGAGCACCACGACGGCGGCCCCACCTCATCCCACCCCGGTCACGATTAGGTTTCGGCCATCTTCACCCCCTTGCCTTCGCCTCATGTAATCGTTTCCAATCCTTCCTACGGCACGCCATGGAATCGATTACACGACTCCACGGTTACACAGCCGTCCGTTCCATCAGGGAGTCTCACGAGGAGGTGAGCCGGCGTTGGCGAGTATCAAGGATGTCGCCGCCTGGGCCGGGGTGTCCGTGGCCACGGTGTCACGTGTCCTGAACGAGCACCCGTCGGTCAGCGCGGACGCACGCACGCGTGTGCTGGCCGCCGTCGAGGAGCTGGGGTACCGGCCCAACGCCGTCGCCCGCTCCCTGCGGACCGACCAGACCCACACCCTCGGGCTCGTCATCAGCGACGTGCTGAACCCTTACTTCACAGAGCTGGCCCGCTCCGTCGAGGAAGAAGCCCGGGCGCTCGGGTACAGCGTGATCATCGGGAACGCCGACGAGCAGCCCGAGATCCAGGATCATCACGTGCGGAACCTGCTGGATCGGCGGATCGACGGGCTGCTCGTCTCCCCCACCGACGGCGGGTCGCCGCTCATGCTCGACGCAGCCCGCGCCGGGACGCCCATGGTGTTCGTGGACCGGTGGATCCCGGGCATAGACGTGCCCGTCGTACGGGCCGACGGGCAGGCCGCCATACGGGATCTCGTCGCCCATCTCCACTCCCTCGGGCACCGGCGGCTCGCCATCATCGGCGGGCCCGCCGCCACCACGACCGGCAGTGAGCGCGTCGAGGCCTTCCGGGCCGCGCTCGCCGAGTACGGGCTCGCGCTCCCCGACGCCTACATAGGCCAGGGCGACTTCCAGGCCGAGAGCGGGCGGCGGGTCACCGAGAGGTTCCTGGATCTCCCCGAGCCCCCGGACGTCGTCTTCGCCACCGACAACCTCATGGCACTCGGCGCCCTGGACGCCGTACGCGCGCGTGGGCTGCGCGTGCCGGACGACATCGCGCTCGCCGCGTTCGACGACATCCCCTGGTTCGTGCACACCGACCCGCCCATCACCGCGATCGCCCAGCCGACCGGTGAGCTGGGACGGGCCGCCGTACGGGCCCTCGTCGACCGCATCGAGGGGCGCACGCCCCGGTCCGTCACCCTGCCCGCCCGGCTCGTCGTACGCCGCTCGTGCGGTGAGCCACCGCCATCTCCAACCCCCACGCAGTCCCCCTCCCCAGTGCAAAGGAGCACGTCGTGAGCAACCCGGACGAGTTGCTGCGCATCGAGGGCATACGCAAGACCTTCCCCGGCGTGGTCGCGCTCGACGGCGTCGACTTCGATCTGCGCCGGGGCGAGGTCCATGTGCTGCTCGGTGAGAACGGCGCCGGCAAGAGCACGCTGATCAAGATGCTCTCCGGGGCCTACACGCCCGATGCCGGACGGATTCGCGTCGACGGCCACGAAGTGCGTATCCATGGTGCGCAGGACGCCGAACGGCTCGGAATCGCCACCATCTACCAGGAGTTCAACCTCGTTCCCGATCTGACCGTCGCCGAGAACATCTTTCTCGGGCGGCAGCCTCGCCGCTTCGGGATGATCGACCGGAAGAAGATGGAGGCCGACGCCGAAGCCCTCCTCGCGCGCGTGGGCGTCCATGTGTCACCACGCGCGCGTGTGCGTGAACTCGGTATCGCCCGGCTGCAGATGGTCGAGATCGCCAAGGCGCTCAGCCTGGACGCGCGCGTGCTCATCATGGACGAGCCGACCGCCGTGCTCACCTCGGAGGAGGTGGAGAAGCTCTTCGGTATCGTGCGCTCGCTGCGTGAGGACGGCGTCGGGATCGTCTTCATCACCCATCACCTCGAGGAGATCGCCGCCCTGGGGGACCGGGTCACCGTCATCCGGGACGGCAAGAGCGTCGGGCAGGTTCCGGCCGCCACGCCCGAGGGCGAGCTCGTACGGCTCATGGTCGGGCGGTCCATCGAGCAGCAGTACCCGCGCCAACGGCCGGACCGGGGCGCCGCGCTGCTGTCCGTCGAGGAGCTCACCCGGGACGGGGTGTTCCACGACGTCAGCTTCGAGGTGCACGCCGGCGAGGTCGTCGGGATCGCCGGGCTCGTCGGAGCCGGGCGGACCGAGGTCGTACGGGCCGTGTTCGGGGCCGATCCCTACGACGGCGGGGCCGTCACCGTCTCCGGGACACGGCTCAAGCGGCATGACGTGAACGCCGCCATGGCCGCCGGGATCGGGCTCGTGCCCGAGGACCGCAAGGGGCAGGGGCTCGTGCTGGACGCCTCCGTCGAGGAGAACCTCGGGCTGGTCACCCTGCGCGCCGCCACCCGGGGCGGGTTCGTGGACCGCACGTCACAGCGCGTCGCAGCCGAGCGGATCGCCCAACAGCTGGGCGTGCGCATGGCGGGCCTCGGGCAGCAGGTGCGCACCCTGTCCGGCGGCAACCAGCAGAAGGTCGTCATCGGCAAGTGGCTGCTGGCCGACACCAAGGTGCTGATCCTCGACGAGCCGACGCGCGGGATCGACGTCGGCGCCAAGGTCGAGATCTATCAGCTGATCAACGAACTGACCGCCGCCGGGGCCGCCGTACTCATGATCTCCAGCGACCTGCCGGAGGTCCTCGGCATGAGCGACCGGGTGCTGGTCATGGCCCAGGGCCGGATCGCCGGTGAACTCACCGCCGACGAGGCCACCCAGGACGCCGTCATGTCCCTCGCCGTCTCCACCCCCACCACCGAGAAGACCGACAAGACCCAGATGGAGGCCAGCCGTGGCCACTGACACGCTCAAGAGACCGACGGGCGCGACGGGCGCCCCCGGCGGCCTGCGCCGGCTGCTCCTCGACAACGGCGCGCTCACCGCGCTGATCGTCCTGGTCATCGCCCTGTCGGCGCTCTCCGGAGACTTCCTGACCACCGACAATCTGCTCAACATCGGTGTCCAAGCCGCCGTTACGGCCATCCTCGCCTTCGGTGTGACCTTCGTGATCGTCTCGGCCGGCATCGACCTGTCGGTCGGGTCGGTGGCCGCGCTCTCGGGGACCGTGCTGGCCTGGAGCGCGACGCAGCACGGGGTGCCGGTGGTGCTCGCGGTGCTCCTCGGCCTCGCCACGGGTGCCGTGGCCGGGCTGGTGAACGGTTTCCTCATCGCCTACGGCAAGCTGCCGCCGTTCATCGCGACGCTGGCGATGCTGTCCGTGGGTCGTGGTCTCGCGCTGGTGATCTCGCAGGGCTCGCCGATCGCCTTCCCGAACTCGGTCTCGCACCTCGGTGACACGCTCGGCGGCTGGCTGCCGGTGCCCGTGCTGGTCATGGTGGTCATGGGGCTGATCGCGGCCCTCGTCCTGAACCGGACGTACATCGGCCGCTCGATGTACGCCATCGGCGGCAACGAGGAGGCGGCCCGGCTGTCGGGTCTGCGCGTATCGAAGCAGAAGCTCGCCATCTACGCCCTGTCCGGTCTGTTCGCGGCCATCGCCGGCATCGTGCTGGCCTCCCGGCTGTCCTCGGCGCAGCCGCAGGCCGCCAACGGCTATGAGCTGGACGCGATCGCGGCGGTCGTCATCGGCGGTGCCTCGCTCGCGGGCGGCACCGGCAAGGCCTCCGGCACGCTGATCGGCGCGCTGATCCTGGCGGTGCTCCGCAACGGCCTCAACCTCCTGTCCGTGTCGGCGTTCTGGCAGCAGGTCGTGATCGGTGTCGTCATCGCCCTGGCGGTACTGCTGGACACCGTGCGCCGCAAGGCTGGGGCGACTCCCGTGACCACGGGCGGTGCTCCGGGTGGCAAGGGCAAGCAGGCGGCGACGTACACGCTCGCGGCCGTCGTGACCGTGGCGGTTGTCGGCGCGACCTCCTTCCTGCACAGCGGGTCCTCCTCCACCACGACCCCGCGCATGGGTCTGTCGCTGTCCACCCTCAACAACCCCTTCTTCGTGCAGATCCGGGCCGGCGCCCAGGCGGAGGCGAAGAAGCTGGGCGTGCACCTGACCGTCACCGACGCCCAGAACGACGCCTCGCAGCAGGCCAACCAGCTGCAAAACTTCACCAGTTCGAGCCTCGGCGCGATCATCGTCAACCCGGTGGACTCGGACGCGGCGAGCAACTCGGTCAAGGCCGCCGACAAGGCGAAGATCCCGGTCATCGCCGTCGACCGGGGCGTCAACAAGGCCGATGTGGATGCCCTGGTGGCATCCGACAACGTGGCCGGCGGCGAGCTGGCCGCCAAGACGATCGCCGAGAAACTCGGCGGCAAGGGCAAGGTCGTCATCCTGCAGGGCCAGGCCGGTACGTCGGCGGCCCGGGAGCGGGCGGCGGGCTTCGCGCAGGGTCTGAAGGCCTACCCCGGTATCCAGGTGGTGGCCCAGCAGCCCGCCGACTTCGACCGCACCAAGGGCCTCGACGTGATGTCCAACCTGCTCCAGGCCCACCCGGACGTCCAGGGCGTCATCGCCGCCAACGACGAGATGGCGCTCGGCGCGATCAAGGCACTCGGCTCCAAGGCCGGCACGTCGGTCCAGGTCGTCGGCTTCGACGGCACCCCGGACGGACTGACCGCGGTGAAGGGCGGCACGCTGTACGCGTCGGTCGCCCAGCAGCCGACGCAGCTGGGAAGGATCGCCGTGGACAACGCGCTGCAGGCCGTGCAGGGCAAGAAGGTCGAGTCGACGGTGAAGGTGCCGGTGAAGGTGGTCACGAAGGACAACGTGGCCGGATTCAGCGGCTGACGGCGGACGGCTCGGGCGGGCGGCCGTACACCACGACGTACATCGTGGGGGCGGCCGACCGCCCGGAGCCGGTTCGCTGGGAATCACGGGGAGCAAGGGAAGTCAACTGATGTACGACTACGACGTGTTGGTCGTGGGGTCGGCCAACGCCGACCTGGTGATCGATGTCGAGCGGCGACCGGCCGCCGGCGAGACGGTGCTCGGCGGTGACCTGGCCGTCCACCCGGGCGGCAAGGGCGCCAACCAGGCGGTCGCCGCCGCCCGGCTCGGTGCGCGTACGGCCCTGCTGGCGAGGGTCGGCGACGACGGCCACGGCCGGCTGCTGCTCGACTCCCTGCGCTCGGCGGGCGTCGACACGGCCGGCGTGCTGGTGGGCGGGGCGCCGACGGGCGTCGCGCTGATCACCGTCGACCCTGAAGGGGACAACAGCATCGTGGTGTCCCCGGGCGCCAACGCCCGGCTCACCCCGGTGGACATCCGCGCGGCAGGCAGCCTCTTCCACGCCTCCCGGGTGGTGTCGGCCCAGCTGGAGATCCCGCTGGAGACGGTCGTAGAGGTCGTACGCAACCTGTCCCCGGACAGCCGCTTCGTCCTGAACCCGTCGCCGCCGCGCCCGCTGCCCTCGGAGGTGCTGGCGGCCTGCGACCCGCTGATCGTCAACGAGCACGAGGCCCGGGTGATTCTGGGCGACACGTGCGTGAGCGAGGAGCCCGAGGACTGGGCGAAGCTGCTGCTGGCCAAGGGGCCGCGCTCGGTGGTGGTGACGCTGGGTGCGCAGGGGGCGCTGGTGTGCGACTCGTCCGGGGTGACGCGGGTGGCGTCGGTGAAGGTGGACGCGGTGGACACCACGGGGGCGGGAGACGCCTTCACCGCCGCGCTGGGCTGGAAGCTGGGCGCGGGTGCCTCGCCGGCCGAAGCCGCAGGGTACGCGGCCCGGGTCGGCGCGGCTGCCGTGACGAAGCGGGGCGCGCAGGAGTCGTACCCGACGGCGGAGGAGGTCGACGCGCTGTGAAGAAGGCGGGGATCCTCAACCGTCATCTGGCCGGTGCCCTGGCGGAGCTGGGGCACGGGGACGGGGTGCTGGTGTGCGACGCCGGCATGCCGATCCCGGTCGGGCCGCGCGTGGTGGACCTGGCGTTCCGGGCCGGGGTGCCGTCGTTCGCGGAGGTGCTGGACGGGCTGCTGGCCGAGCTGGTGGTGGAGGGCGCGACGGCGGCGCAGGAGCTGGACGGGCCCAACCGGGCGTTGCTGGAGGGCCATTTCAAGGACCTGGAGCTGGTCCCGCACGAGCGGCTGAAGGAGCTCTCGGCGGGAGCCCGGCTGATGGTCCGCACCGGGGAGGCGCGGCCGTACGCGAATGTGCTGCTGCGATGCGGGGTGTTCTTCTGAGCCACCGTTGAACTGCGCATCAAGTCGGGCCTGCGGGGGCCACGAAATCGGTGCAGTCACGTCGGGGGCCCTTGGGGCCAGGGCGGCTGCACGTTCGAGTGTTGTGCGGCTGGTTGGGGAGTGACCGGTTGGGATGCAGAGAAGGGCAGGCACGGGCTTAACAAAGCAGGGAAGCCGCCGAGCACACTCGGCGGCACGGCCCACGCCGGCCTGGGCAAGACATTGGGTCACCGAGCTGCTTGCGGCTACACACCGTCAGCATCGCCCTCTCTTCCCCCGAGAACTGGCGACAGTTGAATACGCGAGCCCACCAGTACCGAGGGCCGGAGGAGGCGGGCCGGCTCCCTCGCCCCCTGTGCGCTTCCTCGGCCTCCTCCGCGCCTGCGAGCCAGCTTGCAGGGTGCATGGCGGTTCCGGGGACGGTGCGTAGTGGCGTGGCGCATGCTTGGGCCAGCGGTGTCGTGACGACGGGAGCGGCGTGGACGGTGGCAGGCGTGCTCGGGTGGGTTCGGTCGTCAGTGGGTCGGGGGCGGCGGCGACGTGCGCACTGGGGGTGGTGACGAGCTACGCCACGAGCGCGGTGCCGTACTGGGCGTCCCGTCCTTGGGTGGTGTGGTCGGTCTTCGGTGTGCTGGCTGTTGGTGCAGTGGTGCTGGAACTGGTCAGCCGGCGTCTGGACGCCATCGAGTCCGCGGGGAATGGTGCACCGGTGAGGTTGGTGCCGCTAGGGCGGGTCCTGGGGGGCGGCATGACGTCCCTACGGGCACCCCACGGTTCCGGGCCCGTCCGGGGACGCGACGGCGAACTCGAAGCGTTGAAGCGGCTGCTGGCCCGACCGCAGGCGAGGTACGCCGTGGTGTGCGGGGTGGGAGGGATCGGCAAGACCACGCTGGCCTCCGCTCTTGCCGACATCGCCCGCGCACAAGGGCGGGAGGTGTTCTGGATCCGCTGGCGCAATGCCGAGGAACTGGCCGAGCAGATGACCCGCACCGCGCTGGCCTGCGGCCTCACCGAAGCCCGGCTCGAGGAGAGCCGCGCGGGTCGGGCCGGGCTGCCGGATGTGGTGTGGGAGCAGCTGGAGCAGGCCGGTCGGTGGCTCCTGGTCCTGGACAACGTCGACACCCCGCAGGCCGTCGGGCCCGACGGGGAGGACGTGGCTTCTTACCGGGGGTGGATCCGGCCGGGCAGGAGGGGCCTGCTGCTGGTCACGAGCCGCAATACCGATCCTGCGGTGTGGGGCACCCGGGCCGTCCTGCGCCGTGTCGCCCCGCTGGAGTCCGTAGTCGGCGGCCAAGTCCTCTGCGACGTGGCCCCCCACGCCGGAACCGCCGAGGAAGCGCGGGCGCTCGCGGACCGGCTGGGCGGTCTGCCGCTGGCCCTTCACGGCGTCGGTCGCTACCTGGCCGCCCCCGGCAGCCGCCACCGCACCTTCACTGACTACACCACTGCCCTCGACACGCAGCTGGGCACGCTGCTCGGTGCCACCCAACTGCGGGCGAGCGACCCGGCCGTCGGACGGACCCTGGTCCGCCACACCTGGGAGCTGTCGCTGGACCAACTCGCCGCTGACGGCAACCCACTCGCACGGCCGGTACTGCGGCTGCTGTCCCTGCTGGCGCCGGCACCCATCCCGGTTTCCCTCCTCACCCCGGAACTGGTCACCGAGGCCACCGGGCAACAGACCGGCGAGATTGAGGTGGAGGCCGCGCTCAACGGCCTACACACCTACGGACTCGTCGACACACCCACGCGCCAAGACGGACGACCCGTCCTCGGACAGGTCGTCCTGCACCCACTGGTCCGCGAGATCACCGCTCACACCCATACCACCGAAACCACCGACCACAGCCGCTACCAGCAGGCCCTCGCCAGCCGCCTGACCCGAGCAGCCCAGTATGTGGTGACCTCCGAGAGCGCGGGCTGGGAGACCGCCCGCCTGCTCGCCCCTCACCTCCTCGGCGCCGCGACGCACACCGCCAATCAGCACAACCGCCTCCTCGCCGAAGCCCTCGATCACATCAGCCAGTCCCTCAAGAAAGCGGGCGATTACGGCAGCGCCCTACAGCTGCAGCAGGCAGCCCACACGATCACCGTCGGCTCCTTGGCCCCCGACCACCCCGAAACCCTGACCAGCCGCAACAACCTCGCCGAGGCGCTCGACCTCTTCGGCCGACACCAGGAAGCGGCCGACCTCCACCAGCACGTCCTCACCGCCCGCGAACGTGTCCTCGGCACCGACCACCCCGACACCCTGCTCAGCCGGAGCAACCTTGCCAACGCCCTGGACCACCTCGGCCGACACCAAGAGGCAGCGGACCACCACCGACAGATCCTCACCGCCCGCGAACGCGTCCTCGGCGCCGACCACCTGGACACCCTGCACAGCCGCAACAACCTCGGCCTCGCGCTCGGCTACCTCGGCCACCATCAAGAAGCCACCGACCTCCATCGGCAGGCTCTCTCCGGCTACGAACGCGTTCTCGGCGCCGACCACCCCCACGCCCTGAACAGCCGCAACAACCTCGCGCTCGCACTCGATGACCTCGGTCGGCACGGCGAAGCAGCAGACCTCCACCGACAGGTCCTCAGCGACTACGAACGCATCCTCGGCCCCGACCACCCCGCCACCCTGCACAGTCGCGACAACCTCGGCCTCGCACTCGACCACCTCGGCCGGCACGGCGAAGCAGCAGACCTCCACCGACAAGTTCTCAGCGACTACGAACGCATCCTCGGCCCCGACCACCCCAGCGCCTTGACCAGCCGCAGCAACCTCGGTCTTGCGCTTGACCACCTCGGCCGACACCAAGAAGCAGCAGACCTCCACCAAAGCGTCCTCACCACCCGCGAACGCATCCTCGGCCCCGACCACCCCCACACCCTGAAGAGTCGTGACAACCTCGCGGCAGCACTGCGTCATTCGGCGCATGCTGGCTCAGTCACGGGGCCTGGGAGGCGGCGATGGTTCCGCGGGCCGAGCCATGGCTGAGGTGTGCTCGCTGTGCGACAACCTAGATCGATGACGGATGAGTGTCCTGCCGGGCACCCCTTGCCGGCCGGACGCCACGGCGGCCCGTCTTCGCTCGCCCGTGCGGGCCTCGCTTTCGCGGTGATGCCCCATTGCGACAACGCTCGGTACGGGCTCGCGTTGTCTCAGCGGCATGGCGTGCCTGCTGTGGAGCGCGATCTGTCTGCGCGGCTCGGAAAAAGCCCTGACCTGCCCATATCCGCAGGACCCTGACGGGACTCGGACGGGCGGGTGCGGGCCGGGGGCCGTTGGCCCCCGCGGGGCGGGGGAGCAGCTGGGGCTAGTCCGTGGGAGGTTGGCGCAGCACTGGTCTTGGCCGTGGTGGTTCCGGGCGCGACGTCGACGGCCGCCGACAGCAGCGCGTGCGCGCATCACTGGTCGGGCCCACAGATGTGCACCCGCCTGACCAGCCGAAACGCGTGGAATGCGGTGGCAGCCGGTGGGATCGCGAGTCGGACAAGTGGGCGCCTCTATACCGGCCACGCTGTGAGGGGCCGTCCGGTCCCTTGATACGGTCGGCGACTGGACGATCACCGACGGTCCGGCGGGTCCGTTACAGGGCAGAGGAGACGTACAGGCATGCGCGTTCGGGCAGTGGCGGGAGCGGTGCTACTGGCGGCCGTATCACTTGCGAGCTGCAGCGGCGAGAAAGAGGGCGGCCACAAGGGCAGCAGCGGAAGTGCCCTGAATCCCTTTCAGCAGGCGAAGTCGCTTGCCAAACTCAGCGTGCCCGCTGCCTACGATGCGCGCGAGGGATGGGACACGACGCTCGGTGGCGTTCCGAAGCGGGTGGCCAATACGCCCGTGGCGGCGGTGCCGGGTGCCGGAGAGGTCGCCAGCATTCAAGGGGCTCCAAACGGCTACACCACTATCGTGCGGGCCGCTGACACGGGACGAATCCGCTGGTCTTCGGCGCCATGGAACATACCGACGCCCGACGACGGCGACGACGACGAGTCGCAGACGCCGGGCTTGACGGTCGTCGATCAGGACGGCCGTGAGTACATCGTCGCCTATGCCCACGGTGTGCGGGGGAAGGATGCACTGCACGACGGCACCGCGGTGGTCAGCCTGGCGGTGTACGCCGCTGACGGACACGGCGCATCGGTGAAGCCGCTTCGGCAGATCGATCTGCGAGTGAAGGGGGAACCCATGGTGCGCGTCTCTGCGGACGGTGGCCGGGTGCTGGTTGGCCTGGGCGGTGACATCGACTCGGGTATGTACCCGGAACAGTCGATCGCGGTGGATGTGGTGACGGGTCGGAGCACCGCCTATGACCATCCCCATGATCTGCTGTCCCCGTGCGGGCAGGCTGACTGCGCGGGTGGCCGTGTCATCGCCGCCACCCCGGACGGCCCCTTGATCGGTGTGGACAACGGAGGGTTCGGCCTGGCGGGCCACTGGTTCAGTGACTCGGTACGCCCGCGCGGTACCGAGCGGACCGGCGACCTCGCTCCTTTTAACGGGCTGGCCTACGGCGTCATCCACGGCCAGGTGCTCGCCGGCTGGCAGACCCCGGACGAGGAGAACGGCACTGCCGCCGATCCGGTGTGGTCCGTGCACGATCTGCGCACCGGACGCCTTCAGGCATCCATGACCTGTGGCTACGGCCTCAATAACGAAATCAATGCGGGTAACTACGGATCGAACCGCGAGTACAGCGTGGTCGCGTCGCCCGACGGCCGCTACCTTGCCGCCGGGCCCGTCGCCTTCGACCTGCAGAGCAAGAAGGGCGTCTGCCTGGCCAAGAGCGGCAGCCGCAAAGGCCTCGCGATCGTCTCGATCCGCGATGACGGAACGGCGTACGGAGCGGTCCAGCAGGACTCGACTGCCGATGGCACTGAACCCGTCACCGTACAGGTCGACCTCAACGCCGGCCCGGACGCGGCCAGGGCCCTCGGTAGCGGCACCACAGTGCCGTTCGTGACCAGTGTGAAGGGCGCGGGACTCTTCCTGAGCCGCGACAACAACGGTGCCCTGCGCGTGTCCCTGCGACGCGAGCGCTGACATTCACCGTCCCCGGTGCACCGCGCCGTGACCCCGTTCCGTCCGCGCCCTCCGGCTCGCCGCGCCGGTGTCGGGCGGACGGTCGGCACGCATCCCGCCTGCCGCCTCCCGCAGCGCGGGAGCATGTGGAGCATGCGGCCCAAAGGACGCGGAGCGGCCACCGGGCGCGCGGCAGGCGGTCCGGAGCGCGGAGCGCACCGGACCGCCGACCCCCACGACGACCGCCACGCCCCGCCCCCACCCGGCCAAAAAAGCCACACCCCACGCCCCGCCCGCACCCAACAACAGCACTCCCCACCCACCGCCGCGCCCGCCCCCGGCTGCGCGCAGCAACCCCACGCCCCAGGCGCAACACCCCCACGAGAGCAGGACGGAGAGGAGACTCCGCACCCCCCACCCACCCGCCACATACCCGGAGCGCGCAGGGCCGGCTGCCCGGCGCCGCGACAAGAACGCCCAGCACCCACACCCGGGCACCACGACGCCGCCCTACCCCACACCACCCTCAAGAACCAGGACACGAAGGGGCCGGGCCGTTGGCCGGCTCGGGGGAAGCCCGCTGCCGGGGGCTTCGGCAGGGGCTGGGGCCGGCCCTGACGGGGCCCGGGCGGTCGGGTGCGGCCCGAGGGGCCGGCTGGCCTCCGGCCGGGGGGGAACAGCCCGGCGTTGGTCCGGAGGGAGCACGGGCCGAGCCCCTGACGGGGCCCGGGACCGTCAGGGGCGGGGCTGCAGGCGGCCTCCAGGAACCACCCACGCAACCGCCGGGCACGCACCGAGGGCGTGCGTCTGTCATCGATGACGTGCCCTACGCCGTCGCTTATGTGTGACGGGAAGCTGACGGCACTGCGCAGGCCAGCGGTGAGAAGTGCTCCGGGCCTGCCGTGTCCTCAGCGCAGCCGTGTCGGCCTTCGGCGTGCGCGCTACGGGTGCTGTGGCATGCGGCAGGAAAAGCACCGCTCGCGGACGCTCCGCGCTCATGCCGCGCACCCAACTGTTCCAGTACAGGGCCGACGGACGAGAAGCACCCGCCTCGTCGTTCCGGCCGCGCCGGCGTTCCCGGGTAGATCGGCTACGCAGATGGTCATCGGCGAGGTGAGAGTAGGAGGCAGAAGCGCCGGACGTTGGACGGAGCATGCGGCGCCGGAGGCCGGCCTGCCGAGAGCAAGAAGCCGGGACCGTCTCCAATGGCTGTGTCGTTCTTCGCGGATGTCGTTTTGACGCAAGTTCGGGAGTCACTCGCTGAGCTTCCGCGTGATCGATGTCGATGAGAATTGATGTCACTCAGCAGCTGCTGAGGGCCGCGTGAGGCTGGCGGCGGGACGGGGCGCCTGGTGATCGCCCTCTCGGACCGTGGGACCATCCCCGATGGGGCCAAGGAGGAGTAATGCAGCTGCGGAACGTCTCACCGGACGACGTCGATGCCTATATTCGGATGCGGTGCGACCCCGTGATGATGGCTGACCTGGGTGGGCCCCTTCCGCGTGAGGGGATGGCGGACAAGGTCCGTCGGGATGCCCGGCAGGCAGCAGACGACCTCGCATGGTTCAAGATGATCATTCCCGATGGGGCCACCCCAGACGTAGTGGCCGGGACGGTGACTATCTGGTCCCACGACACCAGCGACGGGCCGATGTCCGAGATCGGTTGGATGGTTCTGCCCGAATTTCAAGGGCAGGGCTTCGGTAAACGCGCAGTCCGCACCCTTCTGGAACAGGCCAGGGACCAGGACCGCTGGGGCCTGGTGCATGCCTTTCCGGCAACAAACAACGCGGCGTCGAACGGTATCTGCCGTTCCGTCGGGTTCCGCCTCCTCTCGCAAGCCGAGGTGACCTTCGCAGGGCGAGTCCTCAAGACCAATCACTGGGCCATAGACCCGGGGAAGGACTTGCGCTGACGCCAGCACTCACCAGGTCTGTTCGATGCTCGGCCGAAGTTCAACCCACTGCGCTCTGCTCAGCCAGGGCTTTGGTGTGAGCGAGGCGGTAGGACTCGGTGCCGGTCTGGATGATCGCGCCGTTGCAGGTGAGGCGGTCGACGATGGCCGCGCAGAGCCGGGGGTCGGTGAAGGTCTTTGTCCAGCCGCTGAAGGATTCGTTGGAAGCGATGGCGACGCTGTTCTTCTCCTCGCGTTCGGTCAGGATCTGGAACAGCAGCTCAGCGCCTCGCCGGTCGAGTTCCATGTAGCCGAGTTCCGCGAAAGGCGCTCACCAGCCCTTACGCCTAGCAGCGACTCGAACGCCTCGTGGCAGCCGCCACCTACCCCACGATCTGCGAGGGCGCCCAGGCCCTCGGCATCAACCAGCCCACGATGACGACTCAGATCACCCGGCTCGAGCGAGATCTCGGACAGCCACTGCTCGAGCGTGCTGAACGAGGACGAGCCATGCAGTTGACCCCCTTCGGGAAGCGCGTGGTCGCTGCAGCCAGGCTGATCCCCGCAGAGGAAATGACACGGCGGTCGGCCGGGTGAAAACGCCTGTCGCCTACGGCGGGGTGGCCCGGGTCTGGCACGGCGGCCGGATAGCAGTGTGTCATGGTCGTACTACCCGCGCCGCGACGCGCTGCCCTCGCCCTGACTGCCGCCCTACTCCTGGCCACACCCTGCGCGGTCGCCGCCGAGGCCGCAGCCGTGCCGCCTTCAGGAGCCTCCTCGGCCCCGCACGACGGATGCGATCACAATCCCTCTGACGGTGAGGCGCTGCGACTGCTGGCCCAGCCACCGTTCCCCCCCCCACCGACCTCAGCCTGCTGAACACGCAGTCCTACCCGCAGGGGCCGCCGATGCAGCCCGCGCCGCCCCGCCAGATCACCACCGAGGAACTGGTCAAACAGCTCAAGACCACCCTCAAGCCCCGCGGCCGCCGCGCGGTGGAGGAGGGGCTGGCGGTCTTCAACAGCCCGCAGATCGCCACCGTGGTGCCCGATCTGAACCTGCGCGCCGCCCTCGCCTCCCTGGCCGGCAGCCCCGCCCAAGGCAGCATCCAAGCCATCCGCGACGGCGTCTTCCACCGCGTCCACTTCGTTACGCCGCCGAACCCGAACACGATTGCTCAAGTCGTACCCACTCCGAACGGCCCCGAGATCGTCGTCAACCCGCGGTACCAATACGAGGACTTCCGGCTGCTCGGAACCGTCTTGTCGCACGAGACCCTCCACCAAGATCCGCAGGTCAACGCCAGCGAAGAGCTCATCAACAGCGCGCTGCAAAACGGCTAGTACGGACAACTGCTCCTCGACCAGCCACAGCTGGCCACCAGCCGCACAGAACTGGCCCGAAGGGCCAACACCGCGTTTATGGCACAACTGAACACGCGGGACGACCGTGGCTGCCAGCGGCTGACCCAATCCACAGGCAACGTGCTTCCCGGCTCGCCGTTTTCGCTGCCCAGCTTCGCCGCCGCGTTCCTCGGCACTACCCCCGACGGCGGCACGGGGACGGACCCAACCAGCACGCCGGGCAACGCAAACCTGGACTTCTACCTCAGCGCCATCACCCGCACCCGGCAGACCGGCGCCGCATTCAACACCGCCACCGTCGAACTCCTCGACCGCCACCAGGCCTGGGCCACCCCCAGCGAGCGCATCCGCCTCGCCCGCCTGCTTAAACTCCGCATCCCCGGTGCGGCCCCCGCACCGCGAAGACGAGCCCTGGCACGTCCCTGCTTCCCCGATCAACGGCAGGCCCGGGGACCTGAACACTTGGGGCATGGGCACCGACGAGACACCATCCCCCTCCGGCGCGACCGAGTCCCGAAGCGGAAGCGCCCTCACCCGCCTGGTCAACGCCGTCGCAGAAGGGCATCTCACCGGCTGGATCCGATAAGAGCGACCGGCGATGAGCGTGGTCGAGAGCGCGCCAGCGGGAGTGGCAGCAGAACGGGCGCAGAGCCCAGCTCCTCGCGGAGGAAATGCCACGGCGGTGAGACAGAACCTCCTGCCACGCCGTGAGACGACCGGAGAAACCACAGGTCACGGCACTGCCCTATGCCACGAGCGGCGAGATCCTACAGGGCCGTTGGCCGACCGGGGGAAGCTCCCTGCCAGGGGGCTTCGTGGACGGCCCAGGTCTTCCCCGACAGCGGGGGCGGGTTCTCACCGCGTCGGAAACACCGAGGGCCGGCACCGAGGGCGGTACCGGCCCGTGTCGGCGGGGCGCGGGCCAACGCGCCTGCCGCAGATCCTGAAGGGCTCGGGCTTGCGACCAACTCGCCGTCAGGGAGATGCCAGCGCAGGTCCGCTTGGCATCGACGCTGCGCAGCGTCCTACTGAAGGGACCCAGACCGCAAATGCGCTGGAACGAACATTGGGCTGCACAGGGCCTGGCGGACGGTCAACTGCTCGGCGCCGGCCCGGCGTCGGGGGCCGGGGCGGGCGAGAAGTTCCGTGGGGGAATGCGGAACATCCGTGAGGCCAGGAAACGGCGAAACAGACACATCGGGCAGGGGTGCGGGGTGGACGCCGGGCCGGTCGTGGAAGGCTGTTGCCTACCGCGCGGCCCCGCTCCGTGCAGGGCCAACTGCCGCTGGGCTGCGTGTGCTTGCGATCATCAGCCCAGGTCCCGGCCCCTTTCGTGCCCGGGTCCCCGTCAGGACGGAGTCCTGCGCACCATGAACCACCTGCCCTCTCCTCCCGCGCCCGCCGGGGCGCCGTCCGCCGGCGAGGTGCCCGCGGGGCGTCTGGGGCCCACGCACGCGCTGATCTGGCTGATCGCCGTCCTCGTGCTGGGCACCACTCTGTTCCTCAAGGGCACGCCGATCGGCGACATCTTCGCCCTGCTCGGCGGGTGCGGGGCGATCGGCGCGGCCACCCTCGCCGCGGCCGGCGGCGGACGCCGTCTGATGGCCGTCCTCGTCGAGGCCGCGGTGCGCTCGAGCGCGGGCAAGTAGGAGCCGGCCATGGCCTCCTCCCGTCCCGGCGCCGACCCCTGCGGGCCGTTCGCCGGCCTCGCCGAGCACCTGGTCGCCCTCCGCAGGGCCGCGCGGATGTCCCAGCGCCACCTCGCCGCGGCCGCGGCCGTCTCCCGCGGCACCGTCCAGCGCGCCGAGTCCGGCACCGCGGCGCCCTCGACGGCCGTCCTCGACGCCCTCGTGCGCGCCTGCGGGGGCGACCAGGCGGGGCGGGAGCGCGCGTACGTCCTGCGCAACCAGGGCCGCAGCGACCACCGCGACCGGCTCCGGGGCCTCGAGGCGCCCGCGCCGGCGCTCATCCGCACCGCGCAGGACCTCGGCGCCGCGCTCGCCGCGGAATACGAACGGGCCGGCGCGCCCTGCCCGAGCGACCTCGTCCGCCCCGCAGGAGACCGCAGGCGGATCCCGCGCACCACCGCCTGGCGCATCACCAACCGCCGCGGCCTGCCCGCCGACGCCGAGCAGCTGCAGACCTTCCTGGACGTGTGCCGGGTGCGCCCCTCCGCCCAGCAGCACTACCACGAGGCGTTCCAGCACATCCACGCAGACCGCAGCAAGCACCCGGCGCCCCCGCACCCAGATCCGGCCCGCCACCGCGCCCGGCCGGGAAACCGACAAGATCACCCCCTGGTTCAAAAATCTGATGGACTCCATGTCCCCCGAGGACATCGAGACCGCCCTCACCGTCGGCGCCGCCTACCTCATCGCCGGCGAGGCGCACCGCAACGGCACCGCACCGCCCCGCCCCGCTCCGTCGACAACGTCATGCGAACCGCACGGGAACTGTTCGTCGAATCCAGCCGCCTCCCGGGCGCCCTGCGGGGCCCCGACGTCACCGCCCTCGCAAACCGCGGCGATCTCGTCCTCGTGGAGGCCAAGTCCTCCTCCCCACCCCAGCGCGGCACCGCCCCCGCCAAACCCCTCACGTTCGCGAGCTGACGCCCGAGACCATCTGGGAGACGAAGAGCAGCCACCGAGCACAGGACACCCGCCCGGGGCAGAAACAGACCCCGTCCGGCCGGGGTGGGGCACGGGCCGCGATTGGCCGGGGTGGGGGCCAGTCCTCCTCCGGCACCCGGGAACGCATCGACAGCTCGTGCTCGCTTCTACTGGCAGCAGGAGCGCAGGAACCGCACGCAGTGCGGGGCCAGGTCCCCATATCCGGTCGTCTCCGACTGGTGCGGCAAGGGGGCTCAGGGGAGGAACTGGGCGAGTGCTCCGGTGACGACGGCGGCGAGGGTAAGGACGGCGGCAAAGGTGGTGGCGGCGCGCACGAGGGCGGTGGGGTATGTGGCGCCGTCGAGGCGGGCGAGTGTGCCCGCGGCTGCGGCGGCCAGCAGCGCGAGCACGACGACCAGGGCGGCGGCGAGCAGGACGATGGCGATACGGTTCACGGCGATCTCCCCGAAGAAGGTGGGATGTTGACGTGACCGAAGGTCGCGGAAACGGTGTTCGCCGTGGTCCGGCCGGACAATGATGAACATCGTTGAACACAGAGCGCTGGGGGTCCACGTGGGAGGGGAACACGATGAACGCGAGGTGGCGCTCACTGAGCTGCGCACGCGTCTGGACGACGCCCTGGCCAGCGAGGGGCTGACCAAGACCCAGCTCGCCGCCCGATCGGGACTGGGACGCACGACTGTCCAGGCGGCCTTCCAGCCTGGTGGTCCCGTTCCGTCTGCCGCAACGGTCGCGGCGCTGGCCGGCAAACTGAGCCTGCAGGTCGAGCAGCTGCTGGAGCTGCGACGGGCCGCGGCAGGCGAGACCGGTCCTGTTCATGTGCGGGATGAGGGGCTCGGCAAGCCGATCGGGCAGTGGGATCCTCACGAAGGCAGGGCCGAACGACTTCGCACCGCCAAGTCATCCGAACTGCTACAGGTCTACCTGCACGCGGCCAGCGAAATCGCCGACAAACACCCCACTCCGGGGCTGGCCCGCTGGACTGTGCCCTCCTTCGCCGAGGTCTACCAACTCCAGCGCAGCACCGGCTCGGCCGCCCTCGATGCGAACGACTCGGAGGCGGCAACGCACGCGGACGGCGCTCCGCTTCATCCGTCGACCGTCCTGCAGGGCGGCAACTGCCTCGTCGTGGCTGGTCCGGGTGGTGGGAAGTCCAGCCTGCTGCACGCAGTCCTGTTGGAAGGGCTGCGCAGTCACGCACCTGAGGTGCCCGTCCCCGTCCTTGTGCCGGCGCGGGCACTGGCAGACACCAACCCGTTGCCGCAGGTGATCGCCCAACACGTAGAGAAGGAAGTGGGCGCGCTGTCCGACAAGCCGCCCGGGCTGCGCGGACTCTTCGCCGCCCGACCCCGCCCGGACACACCCTGGCTTCTCCTTGTCGACGGACTAGACGAGATCATCGACCCCGCTCTGCGCATGAAAGTCATGGCAGTCTCCGCAGCTTGGCCGTGGGAGACGCATCGGTCTACCGCTTCGTCGTGACAAGTCGCCCTCTGGACGAAAAGGAGTTCACCTGCCTCGGCACAAACGCAGGACGCCATGAACTTCAGCCCTTCGACAGCACAGACCTCCGATCCTTCGCCACAAAGTGGTTCGCGGCGCAGGGCGTGTCATCGCCTGAGCAGCAGGCGGAGGAACTGTTCGCCCTGGCCGCCCGCTCGGGTTACGCCTCCCTGGCACGTGTTCCCCTGATGGCGACGATCCTCTGCCACCTGTACCAGGCAGACTCCGAAGCGGCTCTACCCGACAGCCGCGGCGGCCTCTACCAGCGGTTCACCGACCTACTCCAGGAACGACAGTTCCAGGCTGCCTTGCGTGAACGTGCCGAGGCAGTACTCAACCATTTCAATCGCCGCATCGCCGAAGCCACCGTCGCCCGGTCTCCGCAACTCACCGAGACCCTGGCAGTGCTTCACCTGTCGGAGAGCGCGGATCCGGAAACGTCTCTTCGACAGGTTCCTTGTCCCCCGCCCCGCGCCGACAACAGCCGCACCCCCCAGCCTCCTGCAGGCCCTGGAGACGGCGGCGACGGCCGACCGTACCTGCAAGACCCACGAGGCCGTGCGCCTGGAACTGATGGCCGCGCTCCTGCGAGCGGACTTGCAGCCCACCAACACCCCCATCATCGACGTCAGTTGCCCCACGAAGAACGGCCACTTCCTCTACGAGGTCCTCGACGCCGGCCGCTGCACCTACGCCGACCTGCGCTCGGGAGCCGTCCGCCTCCTGGAGATCAACCACACCCTGCCCACCCCCGCCGACCGCCTCCACCTGGTCCTGTGCCAACCCCCCGCCGAAGACTGGGCAGCCGACACCCTCCACGACATCTTCAAAGTCCACGTCCTGTGGCGTACCAAGGAAGGCTGGAGAGGCCAGGACCCCGGAACCGCCCTGGGCACCGAACGGACATGATCCGCGGCCGGCCGTTCCGCCCAACACCAACTCACCGCTCCGTGCGCAGATGCCACGGTGTCCGCAGCAACTTCCGCACCGTCAACGGGGGGCCCGTGCGCCGTATCGTCTCGGCTGTCGCTCTGACCGCTGTCCTGCCTCTCGCCGCCTGCTCCGCAAGAACCGCTTCCGGGGCAGCTCCGGCCGTTACCGTGACGCGCACAGTGCCGGCCCCGGTGCCACCCACCTCGACGCCCCCAACCGCCAGCCCTACGCCGACGTCCGCGACGCCGACCACGACGGCCACCCTGCCCACAACGGCGCCCCCGGCCACTCCTCGGCCGCATCTGACCAACGCCTCGGCGGTGGTCTCGCAGTACTACCAGGACATCACCGATCACGACTATGCGGCCGCCTGGGCGCTCGGCGGCTCGCACATCGCCGGGACGACCTACGACCGGTGGGTGGCCGGGTTCAACACCACCCAGAGCATCACCCTGGGCACCATCAGCGCATTCGGAGCCTTGCGCGTCCACGCCATCCTGTATGCCACCCAGACCGACGGCACGCTCAAGACGTACGCCGACGACTACACCGTCGCCGACGGCATCCTCGTCGGCGCCTCGATCCACCAAACCAACTGACGGTCAGTGGGAGCTCGTCCGGTCAGGCTCCGCCGAGGACGCAACCCAGCTGCCACGCAAAGGCGGCGAGCTGTCCGTACTCATCGTGCTCATCGTGGGCATCGACGATCGCCTCGCCGCCACGGCGATCGACCGCCCCGTCCGGCACGCCGAGGTGATCCGCTCCCAAGCGCGACGGCCGCCGCACAGGGGGCCGCGCCTCCGACAGGTCCCGCGCCGACACCACGACATGACCCACACCGACTGCCGCAGCGCGGGCTGAACCCGGCACCCGGCCAGCCCCACGATTCGACCACCGGTGAAACGCGAGTGCTGTTCACCAAGTGCCACTTTGCCGACCCTGGCCCCCCGGGGCAGGGGCAACGGTGCCATGTGCGGGGGCCTGCGCCCGCTGCTTCGTTGTGGTCGCTCCTACGCGGCGGGCCGCGGCGGCGCCTCCTTCTCGGCAAGGAGCCACGTCCACCAAAACCCACCGACGTGCCGGGCGGGTCCGGATGTGGTGCGCCATCCGGCCATCCAGCCACCGCCGCCGTGGTTGCGGGCCTGGCAGGAACATGTGCAATACGGCCCCGACGCGTTCTTGCATGACGCGGTGCAGGCCTCCGCACGGTTGAACTCGCGCGCCACGGCCACACGCGGATAGCGTCGCAGCAGTCCCTCAGCCAATGCGGTGAAGTGCCCGCGAGAGACCATCCAGCACTCCAGCTCGTCGTCCCAGTCCGGTCGCACGCGCACCGCCAGGATCTCGTTGATCAGCCGGAGGATGGCCCGACGCCGCACCGGTATCCACACCGCCATGCGTTCTTGGCCCGCCGGAAGCGCGATGGACGGCATCGACTGGCCCTCCCATTCGGCAAACCACAGCGGCACGTTCCGTCGCATGTGCGCCCGGACCATCGGCTTCAACGCCCGCAGACTTTGCGTCGTCGACCTGACGGGCCTCGTCGTCGCAGTCTGCGCAGGTCCAAGCCGACTGCCCGGACACGATCCGCTGGTGCCACGGGCGGGGTGGACGGTGACCTTGCCCTCGTGCAGGCCCAGAGTGCGACCACACGCCTTGCACCTCCCCTTCGGATACTGCCCCTTGTTCACGCCCACCCCCAACGATCACTTCCTTCGACGAATCTCGGGCTGGACCTGCGGCGTCCCGCACCGCCGACAGGCGATGAGGCGCTGCCCGGGCTGCGTTGCGCTGGTGTCGTCTCAAGTCAGCAGGTCGGCAGCCGCGGTGCGCAGCAGGCGGACAAGGTCTGGTGTGTCGGCCATGGGGTGGTGCGCGTACAGGAGGTTGCTGGCGAGCATGGCGCGCTGCGCGGTCGTGCCCTGTTGGAAGTCCGGCGAGGTGGCCAGTTGCGCTGCCCAGGCCGGGATGGCGGCCTGCCACTGGGCCCGCTGCCGCTCGAGGAGGATGTCGGCCCGCTTCGCCCGTGCGTGGGCAAGGGCGCACTGGATGTCATGCGAGTGAATCGGGCAGTCGGGGCCGAACATGCTGCGGGCGAGATCCTGACCCCTGCTGTCCTGGTCGTGGGATGTCTCGGCCGCCATGAACTGATCGTCGTCGACTAGGGCCTGGTAGAGCTGCCGGCCCCACTGCTTGAGGTGCGGGAATCGGGTCTGCTCCTCGCGCACCGCCCTCACGCGCATCTCCCAGTCGTCCAGGCACTCGTCCAGTTCCTGGGCCCAGTCGGCGCTCACCTGGTAGTGGTGCACCACGTCACCGGAGCGGAACGTGGCGGTGAAGCCGCTCAGTTCGCCATCACGCCGGGCTGCTTCGGCCCGCACCCGCTCCAGGCCCAGCAGCCAGGGATGCTTCAGGTCTTCTGCCCCCTCAAGGCGCTGTGCCCAGCCGCCTTCGTATCGCTCGAGGCGTACGCTGTCCGGCACCTCGGCAGCGACTGCCTGCAGGAAGGCCTCCCGGTCGCCCCAGGCGACGATCGAGGTGCGAGCGCCGCCGTCCGGGGCCGTTGCCGGCCGACCCGGGTGGGGGTACGGGACGGTGTCGATGGAGGGACGGTCGCGGCCTGGATGCGCGGTCGCCAGATCGTCCACCAGGCCCTCAAGCCCGGCCAGCAGTAGCTCAAGCTTTTCCGCCGGCGGCCGTTGGTCCTCGAGCCACTGCCGGGCGTGGTCGCTCGCGCGGACCTGCACGCTGAAACGGTCGCCGCTGCCCTGGAAGTCGGAGGCCGGAATGCATCCGTAGTCGGCGAGTTCTTCGGTGGCCGCCTTGACGACCTGGGCATCCCGGTCGGCCGGCGAGCCGGCAGGAATCACGGCGGGCACCGAGAAGGTCAGCGTGTCCACGTAAGCGGCGTTGCCCGGCAAGCCCAGATCGTCGTACAGGTCGATGGAGTACTCCCCCGCGCCGACATGGGTGATGGAGGCGCTCGCCCATCCGTAGACGCCGCGAGCGTCCTCGCCGTCGTCTTCGTCCCTCCCTTCGTCGTCGCAGCCCTCGTCCGCGCCTGCGTCCTCGTCCTGCCCTTGGTACAAGGAACCCTCCACGGAGTCCTTCGCCCACTGTCTGAAGGCCTCGTCCGCATCGCCGCCCGCGGCCTGCAGATAAGGGTTGGGGTCGGCCAGATCGTGAAAGGCGGCGGCGGAGGCGAAGCCCACGGCGTCGCGGGCATGGGGCTTGACGATGTCAGGATCGATGCCCGCATTCACCAGCGTGTCGGCCTCCTCGGGGCTGCACCCCGCCTGAAGGAACCGCTCCCTGGCCGCTTCCTCGTCGTACACGTACACGCTCTCCTTGTCTGGTGCGCGGCCTGGAGGGTGGAGGCATGAACCCGCTTCCGCCCGGCAGGCAGGCAGGCAGGCTGCCTGACGCGTGCCGCAGTCGCCGGCAGGGCTCAGGGTCTGCGCGCAAGCGACAGCGGACAGGAACACGAGTCGCAGCGGCTTCTTCCGTTGCCACTCCTGCTTCCTCGGGGTCCCCGGGTTCTTCGGGACTTTGGCCCGGCAGGACGTCAGGGGTGTTCCCCACGGCAGCCGGGAACACAAGTTATCCATGTTGCCTACACATAATCGACGCTCGTGCCACAACCGTGATCTTGCCTGACAGGCAATCACGAGGACATCGCACACGTAGAAGCCACGCCCTCCCCCGGCCGCCCTCCGTCAACACCGGGAGGCCCCGCAACAACCTCGTCCAGCGGCGCCGGTCACCGCCGCTTCAGTGAGACGCATGCCAGGTCAGGTTCAAAGGACATCACTCACGAGGAACAACTGCACCGGGCGGCGACGCCGCTGCCGGGCCGGTCGTGGATGGCGGTGACGGCCAAGGGGATGCCGAGCACGACGGTGAACGGCAGGGCCAGGCAGTCCTCGATGACCGCCTGGAAGGCGGCGAGCTGTTCGTGCTCGTCGTAGGCATCGACGATCACGACTTCGACCAGGGCGTCGAGTGCGGCGGTGGACAGCCTCATCGCCTCTTCTTCCCTTGCGTGCGCAGGAGTTCCGCGAGGCGGGCGCCGACCGGGGTGATGCTGGGCAAGGGCTCGTGGGCGAAGTGATCTGCCTTGCGGCGGCGCAGCAGTTCCTCCCCGTCCCGCTCCCAGGCGAAGGTGGGCTTGCGCAGGAGTGCGCGGAAGACGGCGTCGGCGTTGTCGGGATGCCGCTGGACCAGACGGCGGATGACCATGGGAGCGACGGAGTCGTCGTTCAGGTAGTGCCTGAGCCGGCTCAGGTAGGTGCGGTCACGGGCCAGGGCGGGATCGGTGAACAGCGCATCAAGGTGGCCGAAGTCGGCGTAGTAGCACAGGCCTTCGGCCTCGTCGAAGATCACGGCGACGGTGTCCGCCTCGCAGAGTTCTTCGGGCAGACTGCTGAGCTCGTCGAGTAAGGGCCTGCCGTTCATCGCCTGCGCGGCGGTTTCGTCGTCAAGTTCGGCCAGGGCCCTCTCCTGCCGGTATCGGTGGTACTCCCGCATCCGTGCGGGCGCCTCGCCGGCATCCAGGACGAGCAGGTCGGTGCCGAACACCTCGATGAAGTCGGCGCGGGCTTCGGCCTGCATCTGCCAGGCCTTGCGCAGCATGTCGGGATTGCGGCGCACAAGCTGCGGATGGGCGGTGAGCGTCTGGACGGCGACTTGCGCCAGCTGTGGTCCATCGCCGGGTGGGTAGGTGGTGAGGTTGCCGGTGACCAGCCAGGCGTCGGTGTCGGGGTGGACGGGCACGATGCGGCCGGCCACGAACATCCCCGTGCGCAGCTGGCCAAGGGCACGCCGCCCCAGGTTGGAGTGGACCCGGTAGACGAGGTCGTCGAGCAGGTTGTGCAGGACGACGGCATCCCCTTGAGAGCCCCGCACCTCGAAGACTGCCTCCACCACCTCGCGCCAGCCGAGCAGCATCGCCCGCTCGTCTTCGCTCAGCGGCGGCCACCGCTGAGCCGTAAACCGCTCCAGAACACTCGAGCCGTCCGCCAGCCGGTGCTGCAGCACGAAGCGGTCGATGGTCTCGATGACCATCGCCTCGTCCAGGAAGCCGAGCCGGTCCGCTGCCTCCTCGATCCGGGCATCCAACCGCCGGGCAAAGCGCGGACTGTGCGCGAAGGCCACCAACTCGCTCTTCAGCTCCCCGCTGCGTGCCACCAGTCGGGCGATGTGGGGCAGCGCCGTGGGGGAATCGCTGTGTTCCACTACTGTTTTCTTCCTGCCTGTTCTTGCTGTGGGGTGCGTTGTCGCAAGCCGCCGCCCCGGGGGGCACGTGCGGTCCGTGGCTGGACGTCAGGGGCCGGGCGGCCGTGTGGTCCATGAGCTGTTGAGCGAGCCGTTCGGCATTCAGGGCGCGCACGGCGGCGTCGACGGCATCGCGGTCGGTGAGGTCGACATCCCGCGCGGCGAGGGCAGCCGCGATCTGCTTGGCCGGGCCCCACGCCTCCTCGTCGTCGAAGGCCGCGTGGAAGGCGGGCGTATGCGTCTCGACCGCGGCGACGACGGGAGCGATCCACGGCGTGGGGACGCCGCGTTCGGTGAGCGCGAAGGTCACCCATCGCTTCAAGACAGCGGGCAGGAGAGCGCGGTGTACCTGATCGAGTACCGTCTTGCGGGGCAGCCAGTCCCCCAGGAAGACGGCGACCTGGCCGGGGCTCCAGCACATCGGCCCGCGGCTGAGGTAGTTCTCCGCGTAGTCCAAGAACAGCTCGGCCAGCGACCGGGCGGTGCCGGCTTCCTCCGCCGCAGGGGCGCCCACCTGTGCGAACGCATCCAGCACACGGGCCCGCTCGCCCTGCGCAAGCGGCTGGTGCTCGGGCCAGTCGGGCAGGTGGTCCCGGCAGCGCGCCCAGGCCAGTGCCCGCAGCCCGACGACGTCCTCATCGTCGGGCCGAGGCCAGGTCATGTCCGTCAGCCGCAGCGCCGCAGCAAGATCCGCGAGCACCTCGGCCGCGTCCTGCTCGACCAACGGCATCGGCACCTCGCCCTCGCCCCGCGTCCCCTCCCAAGCGTGGGCCGCGTGTGGCTCAAGCAGCGCCAGCTTGTCCACCAGCGTGCCGCCGACTTCGCCGATGTGCGCCATCAGCGTGTGCGGGACCGGGCCGTCGTAGTCGACGAACAGCACCCGCTCGCTGTCCCACACGTCCACCGCGCACCAGGCCCCCACCGGGCGGTGCGGGCCGGCCGCGTGCCACGCCGGCACCGGCTGTGAACCGGCCAGAACCTCCACCGTCTCCTGCAGCACGGCCTGGCCGGGCGGACCCACTCGCTCAAGCGCGGCCACCGCGGCCAGGCCAAACGGGGACGGTTTCATCAAAGCCCGCCCCACCACCTCACGGCACAGCACCAGTTCCGGCTCGCGTTCGGTCATCCCCGCGCCCAGCCACGCCTCGCCCAGCCAGCCACTCCCCCACGCCTCCGCGGCAAGGACATCTGTGTCTTCAAGTCCCAGCGTTCGGGCCTGCCATAGCACACGGTCCGACAACCGCACAGGGCCTGGCGAACGGCGAACTGACTGTTTGCCGCCACGCGACGTGCGGCGGCCACGACTCTTCGGCACGCCCTCGAGTCTGGCAGAACAGCACGCGGCGCGAACCGAGTAATTCGAGGACAACCCTCGCCAGGGTGACGGCGGTGCCAGGAAGCCGGGCAGCCAGCCGAACAGACGCTGTGGGGCGGACGCGGTGAGCCTCGTAGGAGGTGCCGCTTGTGTCGGTGCCTGGGCCGTTTCCGGCCGTGGACTGGGGTGGCGCCGGGATCCCTGCGTGATTCACGGTCTGGTGCGGGGCGGGCTGAACAGGTGGTCGCCGGGCCATAGGGAACCGTCTGCCTCGGCCCAGGCGAGGTGGTGGCGTACCTGGTTAAGGACTGCCTCGCGCTCTGGCGGGCCGTAGGAAGAGACCCTCGACCGAGCACTGCGGGAACGGAGTTGGGCGGCCGACCGAGCGGCGCCCGCTTTGATGCGGGCGACGCTCGATGATCTCGCCGTGGGGCGGTCTGGCGTGTTTCCCTGGTCGGGCCTAACCGGTCAGGGTCGGGAGGTAGGGGGACAGGGCCGGGGCGAGTTGCATGCCAGGGGCCAGGTGGAGGGCGACGAGGGCGTCGGGCAGGCCGCGGCCGACGCGGGCCGCGTCCGCGGTGCCCGGGGCGGCCAACGGGCGGCAGCTGGCGGAGATGATGTCGAAGAGATGCTGCACCCGGCCGGGCCCGCGGGGCAGCAGCTGGCCGTGGAAGTCCTCGTGGTGGGCGAGCACCAGGGCGGCGAGCCCGGCGACGTGGGCCGAGGCGGTGACGGTGCCGTCGAGGGCCGTGTATCCGCCCCGCGGCGAGCAGGAAAGGATCGCCACGCCGGGGGCGGCGGCGTCGACGCCCGGGCCGTGGCAGCTGAACGGCGCGGCGAACAGCCCCTCCGGTGTCAGCTGCGGGCCCGTATGAGTGGCCTGGGAGGTGTCCTGCGGGTAGGAGCCGAAGACTCCCAGCGCGCCCACGGCGAACACAGTCGGCAGTGAGGCGGGGAAGCAGACCGGTCCGCCGGTGTCGCCGGCCGGTGCGACGCAGGCGATGCCTGCGGCGCCCGCGTCGGCGAGTTTGCGGGAGACCAGCGCCGACGCATACGGGGTCGCCACTGCGATGTGGGCGATGTCGATCTCGCGCTCGATGCAGTGGTCCAGGGCGGCGATCAGGTCGCTGAAGCGTCCGCCGGGCTGGACCTGGCAGATCTCGAGTTCGGCGTCGACCGCGATGCCGATGACGCCCCTGCCGGTGTCCGCGCCGGCGATGATGCCAGCTGCGTGGGTGCCGGTGCCCACCATGTCCTGGGCCCAGCCCTCTTCCGTGCCGCAAACGAAGTCGACTCCGGAGCGCGCTCGTTGCTTCAGATCGGGGTGCTCCGAGGCGATTCCCGAGCCGATGACCGCGACCTTGATGCCGAAGGCGCGGAAGGTGGGAGGCAGCCGGTCCAGGCGCATGGCCTGGGGGCCCCAGCCGTACTGCTGCCTCTCGTCCAGCCCGGGGTACACCTTGTCCAGCGGTGTCAGGCTGATCAGGTTCTCGTGGGCCAGCGACAGGTCGGGACGGTTGACCCAGCGGTCCGCATAGCCGCCCGCGGGCCGGACGTAGAGGGCCTGCACGGTGTCCGGGGTTTCCGTGGCCAGTGTGATGGTGACCGTCCCGTCGGCACTGGTGATGCCATGGCCCGGCCAGGACGAGCCGATCAGGTACACGCCCGCGCCGGCCAGGGGTTCGCCGTCCGGGTCGCAAACGCGCAGCGAGATCTCCGTGGGTTGCTCGAGCTGCGTAACCAGTGCCGGATCGCGCAGAGGGAGGATGCCCGCGGTCGCTGGTGCGGCGGGTCCGGTGCCGGACAGCGGCAGGTCCGGCTCGATGTGCAGGTGCAGCGTCCGCATCGCCGGGAGTTGGGCCTCGGCCGCCTCGACGACCGCGATTTCCGGGCAGGACGGGGGCAGCCCGGCCGACCGGAGCTTCTCCGACGGCTGGAGCCTGCGGAGCACCTTGACCTCGGGCATGCGCTCCAGCCGGTCACACACCGCATCCATGCTGAGTACGGGCACTCCCGGTGGGAGCATCTGCTGGGGCAGCGGCGTCACCATGTACCGCTCTTGGCGCGGTTGCACCGGGCGCGATGACCGCGCGCCTTCCTTACGCGGCTGCGCTTCCCTGCCCTCGGGTTCGGGCCCGCCCCCGCCGCCGCCCCCCGCCTCGCTCGCGCGGCTGTATCTGCGGCTGCTTCCGGGCCTGTCCTTGACCATCACGTCCACCTTCACCACGCCTACGTCGTAATTTGTGCTTCTGGTCCGGCGACGGGGCGGCTCGCGCTTGCACGCTGATGCGGTGTGCCGGAAGACCGCTCCGGGCACACCGCATCGCGCCGCCCTCAGCTCAGCCGATACCGAACGGCTGACCCATCGGACCGAAGCCGAAGCCAGGCTGCTGGTACTGCTGGCCGAACGGCTGCTGACCGTACTGCTGCTGGCCGAACCCGCCGCCCCACTGCTGCTGGCCCTGCATGCCCTGCTGGCTCTGCTGCAGCAGCATCACGATCGTGGTCGGCAGCGCCTGCTGCACGGACTGCTCCACGGCGTGGCGTACAGCCCCGGCCAGCGAGCGGTGCAGCGCGAGGGCCAGGTACGGGTGCGCCTGCTGAGCCAGGTCCGGCCGCTGCTGGAGCTGCTGCTGGATCTGCTGGATCTGCTGGAACGTCTGCTGCACCTGCTGCGCGACCTGCTGGGCCGTCTGCTGACACGCCTGCTGGATGGTCTGCTGGACCAGCTGGGCGATCTGCTGCGGCCCGGCCTGCTGGCCGGTCTGCTGCAGGGGTGGGGTACCGGTCATCACCGACATGAATGCTCCATTCGAGCGTCACGGTGGGAAAGCCGACTCAGAAATTGTGTCGGCTTCGTCACAAAATATGACGGTTTGAAGTTAAGTCGGTGTCGTCCGGGCCGCAATCGCGCCACCCGCTCCCGAAGACGAATCGCTCGACTGCACCATCGATCGGCACGCGGATGCCTGGCAGTTGGCAGCTGGCAGCTCAGGGGCTGCGCTACCGGCGTCAAGGCCATGAGCACCCCAGAATCCGGCCCCGAACCGAACCGGAATCGCTCCGCTGATCGAGTGATGCAACCTGACGCCGGCCGGTCCGCATCGCATGGCCGTCGGAGATGTCGAGGGCTGCAACCCTCTTGCGGGGCTGGAGGCACGCGCGCTCAGCTCTACGCTGGGACAGACGCCTGCAGCTCCTGCCGACCCGATGGGAGCACTCAGCTTCCGCCCGCGCACGACCAGCGACAACCGTGCTGGCCCTGCGCGGGAGGCAGACACCCAGAGCTCACGCCAGGCATCACCACCCGCGCCCAAGGGCCCTGAGCGAGGTCGGTAACCATGCGCCGGCACCACCCAGGTGCCAGCGCCCAGGGGCATCCGGGGGTTACCTGGGTACCGGGGATGGGGGCATCGCACCGGTGCCTCGAGGCTTCAGGCGGAGGTGATGATCCGTGCCACGAGTTCCTCGCCCGCGTGCGTGAGCTGGGCGAATACGAGGGCCAGGACGAAGCCGCGAACGTCAGTGAAGCCGTGCTGGGGGTGCCGGCCCAGCGGATCAGTCCTGGGGAGGTCGCCGACCTCGCCTCCCAGTTGCCCGGACCGCTCGGCCAGATGCCGGCCGATGCCAAGCCGGAGCAGGCCGAGAGCTTCGGCATCGAGGAGTTCTACCGCAGGGTCGCCGAGCGCACGGGCGCCCGGCCGCGCACCGCCGAGTGGGATGCCAGCGCGGTCCTGACCACGTTGCCGAAGCGGTCAGCGGCGGCGAGCTAAACCAGATCATCAGCCAGCTGCCCTCCAGCTACGCCGTGCTGTTCGGCAAGGCCGACCTTGCCGGCTGCCCCGCCCCGGCCGGTCTGGGCGGAAGCGCGGCTCACACCGGCGGGCGGCAGCGAGTGCGTACTCCCGCGACGCCCCGCGACTGCGAGGACTATTCCGCGTGAAGGTCTCTGCGACCGGGGTGGAAATCGCAGGACCTTCGCGCCGGGCCACGGAACTGCTTTCTCGCCCAGCAACACCACCAGCAGCCACCACGAGCTCACAGACCACCACTCAGCCCGGCAGGGGGGGACGCCACGGGGCCACACTCAGCTTGGGCCGTGACACGGGACCGGCAGAGCGCAGTCTCTCGGTTCCGGCGTCGCGCCAGGCCCGGCGCCAGCGCTGCACCGAGCGCACACTCACCCGTAAGTCCTTGGCGACCTCGGTGCTGGAGGCACCCGCGGGGAATCGCTCCGCAGCCTCCAGCCGGATCCGCTCGCGAAACGCCTGCCGTTCAGGCGTCAGCCCACCACCCTGCGGATATCTCACACAACCGGCATACCGCGACGATCACACATCGTCAGCCCCCGACGACAACACCCCGCAAAGGTCAGTAACGCATCGGCAAAACCGCCCTGCCAGACGATCTACACCACAGACTGCCGCCCACGACCAGCACGAGCACTCCGAAACGGGGTGACGCCACCCCGCTGACCAGCCACTTCAAGATGGCGAGCTCATTGCCCGCGTCAGCACAATCCGCACCGGCTCCAGCGGAGGAGCCCATGGCGCTGCGGGCTTCCGCGGCAGTCCGGCGGTGATCGTCGGCGACCTGCACTGCCTGGGTCTCCGCCACGATGTCGCTATCGAGGCCACAGGTGCACTGCACCACTGCGCGTCCGGTCGGCTCGTGCTCGACCCACCCGCCCCGGTGCACATCATCCTGCTTCATGATCCCGTGACCTGCGGAAAGAGAATGTGGCGGCGACAAACCGCAGCCGCGGTCGTCTCGCCCACCCGCGCACCGGGCCACGCGTGCTCAAGGCCTCGCCGGCCTCGGCAGCCCATGTCGGCGGAGGAATGCGTCGACGAGCCTGTCGGTGAATCCGTGGCCGATCGGCCCGTCGGTCACCAGCGCGCGGTAGTAGAGAGGGCCCACGAGCTGGTCTGTCTCGGCCGCCACATCGAGGTCGGCAGGGAGCTGGCCCCTGTCCACGGCTCGTTCCAGTGGCAGGCGGTCGCGGCGGCGTTGCGCGTCGAGACATCTGGAACGGAAGTCCTGGGCGAACACCGGGTCGTGCTGCGCCTGGGCGATCAGCGCCTTGAAGACGGCGCCGGCGTCGGATTCGCTGAGGAACAAGGCCAGGCGGCGCAGATACTCACCCAGGTCGAGGCCGATGTCGCCGGAATCGGGCGGGGTCAGGTCCTCGGTCGCATCCTGGAGGAAGGCATCAATCAGAACGTCGGTCTTGGAGTTCCACCAGCGGTAGATGGTCTGCTTGGCCACACCGGCCCGGGCGGCGATGCCCTCCATGGTGACACCGGCGAAACCCTTCTCGACGAGCAGGTCGTCGGCGGCCTCCAGTACCGCCAGCCGGGCCTGTTCGCTGCGTCCGTGCCGGTTGCCGTGGTGACGCTGTCCCGATCCGCCAGTGCTGCTTGCCTCGGCAGCGTGTGTCGCAGGTGCCATCTCGCCCTCTCTCACCCTCCCTCCTTGAGCATATTCCCTCTAGAAAGGACGCAACGTTGCGTCTACTCTAGCGCCCATGACATTCACTCACACACTCGCCGACCCCCGGGTCCAGGCGGCCCTCAGCCGCATGTTCGAGCGAGCCGAGCAGGACGAGGCCGCAGCCGCCCGCATCAGCGCGGAACTGCCCGGCGGGTTCGCGCCGCTGACGCCCCAGCAGCATGCCGATGCCGTGGCGGAGATCTACATGCCGATCTCCGCCGCGGGCGGAGAACTGCTCTACAACCTGGTCCGAGCCGTCCGGCCGGCCACGGTCGTCGAGTTCGGCATGTCCTTCGGGATCTCCACCCTGTACCTGGCCGCGGCCCTACGGGACAACGGTGCCGGACGAGTCGTCACCACGGAGCTCAGCAAAGGCAAGATCGCCGCAGCCTGCAGTACCTTCGCCGAGACAGGTCTGGACGACCTCATCACGGTGCTGGAGGGGGACGCCCGCGACACCCTCCGCAGCCTCGACGGCCCCGCGGACTTCGTCCTCCTGGACGGCTGGAAGGACCTGTGCCTGCCCGTACTGCGGCTCCTCGAACCGCGCTTGCAGCCCGGCACACTCGTCGTGGCCGACGACATCGACCTGAGCAGCCTTCGTCCGTATCTCGACTACGTACGCGACCCCGCGAACGGCTACCAGAGCGTGACCTTCCCTGTCGAGGACGGCATGGAGATCAGCTGCCGCCTCTGAACGATGTGGCCAGACCCCGGGCCGGATCGATACGCCGCCATCCTCGCCCGCGTCGGCAGCGGCACCCGCGGCGAGGAGACCGAAGCTCTCCAAGGGTGTCCGCCATCGCGGTCTACGTGGAATCGCATCGCCGATCCTCACCGCATCCGGCCCGCTGCATCGGCGGTGTGCCTCGCACTGACACGCCTGGACCCTTAGGTCCCGCGTACCTTCGCCTCAACGGCCAACAGTCATGGGCTCAGGCGGGCTTGGGCCAGTGCGTGCCCGTGCACAACACGATACTGACCGTCACTGACAGCCGGTGCCCGCGTCTGGCAGGTGCCCTCGCTTGACATCCTCCCCCTCTTAAAAGAGGGGGATTCCAACCCAGTTGGGCTGAGGTTCACGGGCGCTCGAACGGCCGGTGGCCGTTGTCACCCCTCCGGCACCGGCTGAGCGCCGGGGGCGGGGAATCCCGCCCTGTCCTGCCGCGACGTTGGTTGCTGCATTGACGTCCGCGTTGCAGGTGAAGCCGCAGAAGGAGCAGACGAACTCGGCTTGGCTCTTGCGCGAGTTTTTGTCGATCCATCCGCAGGCACTGCATCGCAGGGAGGTGTACGGGGCGGGAACGTCCTCGATCCGGCCGGGGGCCTTGTGCTCCGTGCGCTGACGCAGCAGCCCCCAGCCCTGGGCGAGGATCGCCCGGTTCAGTCCGGCCTTCTGCCGTACGCGCTTGCCGGGTTCCTCGACTGTCCCCTTGGCGGAGGCGGTCATGTTCTTGATGTTCAGCTTCTCGAAGCGGATCAGGTCGTACGACCGGGCGAGCATCGTTGAGGTCTTCTCGCACCAGTCCTTACGCCGGTTCGCCTCACGCGCCTTCAGCTTGGCGACCTTGGCGTATTCGGCCGTCTTCTCCCCACTGCCCTTGGGGGCGCGTGCTGCCCGCCGCTGGTGCTTGCGGATCTGTGCCCGCTCTTTGACGGTGAGGTGGGGGCAGTTCAGTACCCGGCCGTCCGACAGGGCTGCGGTGATCTTCACGCCTCGGTCGATACCGATGACCTCACCCGTGCCGGGCGCGGGCGTCGGTGCGGGGATGACCGCGAACGTTGGCGTGCCACTGACCGTTGCGGTAGGTGACGCGGAACGTCTTCGCGTCAGGGAGCTGCGCGCCTTTGTCCTTGACGCTGAGGCGGAAGCGGACCCATCCGCAGCCGGGCACCTTGACCTGCGCCCACCTGCGGTTGAGTTTCTGCACGACCACGGACCGGCCCATCACCTGCTTGCCCTTGGCGTTCAGCTTCGGCGTGCCGTCCTCGTTGTACTCGGGTACGCGGTCGGTGCCGATGACGCGAAAGCCTTCGTGCCGGAACCTCTTGCGCCAGGTCGGCTCACCGAACCCGGAGGTGAAGCGGGCGTTCTTGGCCTTGGCGAAGTCCTTCAGCGCCTGCTGCTGCACGTCCGCGTTACCGGCGGCCAGCCACTCGTTCTCCCGCCGGGCCTCGGTGAGCTGGCGGCACTGCTCCGCGAAACCGGGCGCGGGCTTGCGCCACCGGCGCCAGTGCGCGTGCTGTTCCACGGCCAGGTTCCACACGTACCGGGCGTGCGCGCAGTGCAAGAGCATCTGCTCTTCCTGCTGAGGCGTCGGGTACATGCGGAAACGCGACACGAACCCAACACCCCTTCCATACCTCGACAGTTGGGCTGATCATATCAGAAATGTGCAGGTCAGAGCATGTTCCGAAGTGAACTCCGCCGCTGCGCGGCTCCGGTCCGAGGATGCATTCCCTCCCCGCCTAAAGGCGGGGACACCCTGCAAGATCAGAGGTGGAGGTCTACCAGACCCGGGCAGGGGCGGACGGGGCGACGTGCGACCGAGGCGCTCAGGTCACGGCTGGGGTGGTCGCAAGGCACCGGCGATGACGGTGGTCACCATCTTGCGGATGGCGGTGGTCTGCGGCGGGGCGCTTGTCCGGTCGGCGAACAGCAGGTGCCCGGCCCCGACGAGGGTGGGGGCGAGTGTGTCGATGTCGGCGTCAGCGGCCAGGCGCCCCGACTCCCGCTCGGCGGTGAGGTATGCGGCGATCATGGCGATGCCTTGCATGGCCAGTGGGATGCCGGTCAGACCGGCCTCACGCAGTCGGGCGCGGAGGCCGTCGCGGAAAGTGATGAGCGCGATGATTGCCACCGTGACGGGCCCGAACAGATCCTGCAGGGCGTCGGCGAGGTTGTCCACCACGCTCCCGGTGCCGGCGGCGGCACGCAGAGTCGTGGTTCGGTCCTCGATGCCGCGGACGCGGTCGAGGACCAGTTCCGCCAGGAAAGCGTCGAAGTCGGTGAAGTGCCGGTGCAGCACGCCCTTGGCGCAGTTCGCCTCCTCCGTGACCGCCCGGCTGGTCAAGGCGTCGGGCCCGTCCCGGAGCAGGACGCGCTCGGCGGCTTCGAACAACTGGCCGCGCACGTTGTGGATGTGCACCCCTGACGGCATTGTCTTCCTTTCCGCGCCCCCGACTTAACAAGTGGGCAACCGCCCATTAGTGTGGGCGCATGCCCACTTTATCGCAGGGACAGCCGGACAAGTCCGGGCCCGAGCCCCATCGCCACCGGCAGACGGCCGAGTCGTTCGGCGTGGACGCCGAACGCTACGACCGCGCCCGACCGCCGTATCCCGAGGCCCTGGTGGACAGGATCGTCGCGGCAAGCCCCGGTCGGCACGTCCTCGACGTCGGAGCCGGGACCGGCATCGAGGCCCGGCAATTCCAGGCGGCCGGCTGCACGGTGCTCGGTGTCGAGCCCGACGAGCGGATGGCCGCCTTTGCGCGACGCAGCCGCGTCGAAGTCGAGGTCGCCAGGTTCGAGGACTGGCAGCCGGCCGGGCGGCAGTTCGACGCGGTCATCGCAGGCACCGCCTGGCACTGGGTGGACCCCGTCGTCGGCGCGGCCAAGGCGGCCCAGGTGCTCCGGCCCGGCGGCCGACTCGCTCCCTTCCACCACGTCCCCCAGCTCCCGGCCGAGGTGATCGACGCCCTCGCCGAAGCCCTCCAACGGGTCGCCCCCGATTCCCCGTTCAACCCCGGCCTGCTGAGAGGATCGGCCGTGGACGCATACCAGCCACTGTTCGCGAAAATCGCCGACGGGATCCGGCAGACCGGCACCTTCAGCGAGCCGGAACAGTGGCGCTTCACCTGGGAGCGCACCTACTCCCGACAGGAGTGGCTCGACCAGCTCCCCACCTTCGGCGGTCTCACCCAACTCCCCGCAGACAAAATGGCGGAGGTCCTGGACAGCGCCGGAACCGCGATCGACAAGCTCGGCGGACACGCCACCATGCCCTACACATCCGTCGTGATCACCTCGACCCGCTCCCATACGGCCTGACCGCCGCAACCGTCGGGCGTCGCCGAGCGCGAGCAGACTCATGAGCTCGGCGACGCAGAGGAGTGTGAGGCCGGCGCGCCGACCTGGAAGACCCGAGCCCTCGTCCAAGCAGCGGCAGCACGCCCGTTCATCTGGGTCGACGACTCGATCATCGATCTCGCTCAGGTGGGAGCGTGTCGGCGTACAAGCGAACGTGGCTCTGGCAAGAGACGCCGCTGAGTCACAGTGACCACCAGCAATACAGACCCATGCGGCTCGCCTGAGCGCGAGAGGCCAAGCCGGCCAGGGCTTTCAGAACACTGGCCGCGGTCTCGGCATCGATCTTGCTCTGCTGGAGTTCCTCGGTCCTGGACCATGGCTCGGCGAACCGCACGAGGTCATCCGGTGTCGCAGTGACGAGTGCCTCGATCAGGGAGTCCGACAGGCTGAACACGAAGGGGCCGTCGGCTTCCGGTGGAGACAGCAACTGTCCGGACCGCGGGCGCTGGCCGGCTTCCTCATAGCTGCAGCCGGTCGCGATCCCTTCCAGTTGGGCCATGGCGACCACCGGGTCGATGCCCTTCAGAGATACCGCGTCGAGTGCGGCCTGAGCCGGGCCGCCGGGCGCCTGAGCCACGGCGGCCGCCGCGTGGTCGTCAGCGGCGGCGAAGTAGTCGCACAGAGTCATGCCGCCGATTCTGACATCCACGGCTGACAGCCCCCGCCGAGGCGGGCATCCGTGAGGATGTAAACCATGGCGTCAGATTTCAGGGAGCGTTGCCGAGCGCGGGAGGGTGCTCGATCAGTTCGCGTAGCGTCGGCCCAGGTGGGCGATGAGGACGACGCGGTGGCGGAGAAGTGAGACACCGGCGCGGCCGGCCATCAGACGTTTCTGCAGCTTGACATCGGTAATGCGGCCTTCGTTGACCCCGGAGTTGTGAGGGGTGGTGATTCCTTGGGCGACGGCATGCTGGTCTTCGCGCAGGGCTCGGGCGAGGCCGGTGAGAGTGGCCAGCCCGCTGTTAGCGAGGTCATTCAGCCAGCCTGGCAAGGGCGTCGTGTCACGGTTGTCGAGCATACCAGGTAAGCTGGCCTGAGCCGGTGTGCTGACCGCTCGCGCGATGCGGTTCCCGACGACCCGCTCGGCCAGCTCCAACGGGTACCAGCCGGTGCCGGTCACCTCGGACTCCTGGATGCGCCCGACCTCGCCGCGGGCCGTCGTGAAGGCGTACCGATGTCCAGGTGGTGGTGCTCCGGCTCGTCCTTCTGGGGCCGGCACCTTGCCGTGCTCGACGTAGACGGGAGTCGCCGAGACGACGGAGACCTGGCTGGGACCGATGCCGGTCTCCTGCGTCAGCTCGCGCACCGCCGCCTCGACCAGCGTGGCATCGGTCGGCTCAAGGTGGCCGCCGTTAGGAACAGTTCGCATGTCTCAGGCGTCCCCCTGTCTCGCTGGAACCCAGGCGGAAGCGCCTGAACGACCTACTGCGAACCACGCGGCAACTGTCTCAGAAGGGGACGGGAAGCGTTGCCCGTTCGTGTGGGGCGCGTCGAGGCCGCCTGGTGTGCGCCCGATCCTGTCTGTACGTTCGCTGACTCGTGGTTGGGGCCGCTCACCGTGTGTCCGCGGCGAGACTGTATTCCGGCAGTGCGATGTTCCCGGCCTTGGCGAACTGCGCGGCGAGCAGGTTCCGCATCGGCCAGCGGGTCATCGACCGCATGGAGAGGTCCCGCAGGCGGATGCCGAGCCGGCCCGACGGTGCGAATCCCGAGGCGCCGCCCGGCGGGAGCTGCTGGGCCTGGCTCACGTAGGGGCGCATCACCTCGTCGTGGCGGCGGAAGGCGATGCGGTGGTCGCCCCTGGCAGCGGCGAGCTCACCGGCCAGGACGTATGCGCCGACCAGGGCCAGGCTGGTCCCCAGGCCGGTCAGCGGGGTCGCGCAGTATCCGGCGTCGCCCAGCAGCGCTACACGGCCGCGCGACCAGCGGTCGAGGCGGACCTGGCCCATGGAGTCGAAGAAGAAGTCCGGGGCGGTGCGCATCGCCCGCAGCAAGCGTGGGGTCTCCCAGCCGACGTGGGCGAAACGCCGGGCTACGAGCTCCTTTTGGGCGGCGACGTCGCGGCGGTCGTAGGCGAGCGGTGGCGAGCGGAAGCTGAGGCCGGCCTTGATCTCGCCGGGGACGCGGCCTGGCCGGGCGGAGGCGACCAGGCCGCCGGGCGCGTTGTGCATCAGGAACCAGCCGTCGAGGTCCAGGTCGTCGAGGGCGGTGAACCAGGCCGTGTAGAGGCCGAGCGGGTGGACGAAGTCCCGCTCCGGGCCGAAGGCCAGCGCGCGCACCACGGAGTGCGGCCCGTCCGCGCCGACGACCAGCCCGAACCGGCGCGGCGCGGCTTTCTCGAAGGTGACGGTGGCCCCGTCCGCGTCCTGATCGATCCCGGTGACGGTGTCGTCGAACAGGTACTCCGTGTCCGGCAGGCTGGCCTCGTACAGCAGACGGGCGAGGTCGCCGCGGAGGATCTCGATCTCGGAGACGATCCCCTCGCCGCCGAAGCTGTCCGCGGGTACCCGCGCGGTGGTCCGGCCAGAGGCGTCGACGAGGGCGAGGCCGCGTTGGTCCACGCTCTCCGCCCTGGCCCGGTCCATCAGGCCCATCCGCTCGATCACGGTGCGGCCGGCGCCGCGCAGATCCACGGTCTGCCCCCCGGGCCGGGGTTCCGGCGCGCGCTCCACGATCGTGACCGTGAAGCCTCCCTTGCGTAGCCAGTACGCCAGCGCGGGCCCTGCGATGCCAGCACCACAGATGAGTATCTCGTTGTTCAGCATGACGTGAACGTACGCCGTACGCGAGTGGTGCGCAAGCATGAAATCCCTTTACAGCATGAGGTTTTGGGTAGCACTGCACTAGTGCGATGAGACGGGAAGGTGCTCGTACGCGGGGATCGCCCGGCGGCGACGGCTAGGATGGCACCCATCCAGGTGCACTAGTGCGGAGGGGTGTCGGTGGGCGGAGAGGCAGTGCCGCGCTACAGCCAGATCGTCGCCGAACTGCGGCGGCGGATCGAGACGGGCGAACTGGCGCCGGGCGATCGCGTGCCCTCGACCCGAGAGATCACCAAGCAGTGGGGCGTCGCGATGGCGACCGCGACCAAGGTGCTCACCGAGCTGCGCCGCGAGGGCATGGTCCGTGCCGTCCCCGGCGTCGGGACAGTCGTGGAGGCCCCGGGCCGCCCGGTGCGCACCGCCCGCTCCGCGGCCGCCTCACGCCCGGGCAGGCCGTCTGATGTGTCATCGGGCCAGGCGGCGCTCACACTCGGACGGATCGTCGCCGCCGCCGTCATGGTCGCCGATACAGAAGGGCTGGCCGCGGTCTCGATGCGCCGGGTGGCCGCCGAGCTCGGGGTGGCGACCATGTCGCTGTACCGGCACGTGGCTGACAAGGACGACCTGCTGACGCGCATGATGGACACCGTCATCGCGGAGCACCCGTTGCCCGCAGACCCGCCGGAGGGCTGGCGCGAGGCGATCGAGCTGGCGGCCCGGCAGCTCTGGGGCCTGTTCCGCCGCCACCCATGGCTCGCGCCGGCCCTGTCGGTGACCCGCCCTCAGATGATCAACTCGGCACTGCCGTACAGCGAGTGGATGCTCGCCACCCTGCACGCGCACGGACTCGACCTGCAGTCCGCCTTCACCGCGCACCTCATGCTGCTCAACTACGCCCGTGGAATCGCCGTCAACCTGGAGACAGAGCGGGAAGCCGAGGCGCACAGCGGCCTCGACAGTGAAGAGTGGATGGACACCCAGGAGCCCACGCTCCTGGCGATTCTGGCCACTGGCCGGTTCCCCGCGCTCTCCCGCCTCGCCACGGCCGGTTACGACCTCGACCTCGACGCCCTCTTCGAGTTCGGCCTCCAACGCCTCCTCGACGGCCTCGCCTCAGTCCTCAACGAGAGCTCCGCCGACTGAACGGCGAGCTCGAGAGGCCCCTGGCCACCGACACCAAAGAAGCGGCTTCCATTCGGACGCGACACCGGGACCGTGACCTCACGGTCCCGGCCCGGGGGCTCCCATCTCGGCTTGACCCGTAACGGCGGACCTGGTGCTGGTCCAGTCCGGCCAGGCCCTTGGTCTCGTCGACCACGAGTACCGCCTGGTCGTCGTGCAGGTGCACGGCCACGTAGTCGCGCGGGTCGTCGCGGACGGCGTCGGCGTCCCACTTGGCCCTGGCGCGTATCCGGCAGAGCCAGGCGGAGTTCACTCCGGGTGGACCCTGGCATCTCGTTCTTGAGGTAGTCGCCTACGCCGCAGACGAAGCGTCGTGCCAGGGCGGGGGACGATGTGTCGTCATTCTGCATCCTGACGGCTCGCTGTCCGTTGGGGATGACGGTCGGGGAACGGACACCCGGGTGGACGAGCACGGACGGAGTGTGCGGAAGCCGGTCATGGCGTCGAAGGACCTCCGGTTCTTCGATTTCCCAGAGGCGGAAGTGCTGCCCGACGGGCATGCGCGGCGCGGTATGTCCGTGGTGGCAGCGCTCAGCGAGTGGCTCGTCCATACCAACCGTCGCCTGAACGGGGCCTGGGCTCAGCGCTACGAACGCGGCATCCCCGTGACCGACCTTGAGCCCGTTGAGGTCGACGGCACAACAGGCACGCTGGTCCACTTCAAGCTGGACGAGTCGTTGGGTTCAGTGACTTTGCCGACGGCGGGTGACCTTGCGCGCTTGGGCATGATCTGGCCGGCTCTGGAGATTGAGGTCGTCGACCGGCGCACTGGCTGACGGGACTTGAAGACGCAGTCGGACACCAACGGCCCTGCACGGGTGGAGCTCGATGACCGGACCGGACAGCGTCCATCATCTGCCGGTGGCAGTAGCCCTCCGGCTGCCCGCCGCGGTCCAGCCATGCCGGCACCGGCATCACGCCGCACACCACGACCCACTCGGCATCCGGCATGTACGACAGGTACCGCGGCTCGCGCCCGGACGGTCGCCCGCATCACCGAACCGGTGCGCGAGGCAATCACACGATCATGCTGCCGAGTCGGACGTCGTCGGTGCAGGAGCGGAAGACCGCGGCACAGGGCCTCCTGTTGCCCGGCTGGACTCGAATACCGGCGAGCTGTGCAGGAGGCCCTGTTCTCATGCCGGGGCGGCCGCGGGATCACCCGGCCGAGGCCGGTGGCTTGTCAGAACATGCCGTTCTGGTTCCGCGCCTCCTCGGGGATCTGCTGCATGACGTCCCAGTGTTCGGCAATCCGACCGTCCTCCAGGCGGAAGATGTCGACGATCGCGGTTTCGGGGCCGCCCGGCACCCGGACGCCGTGGACGTGGGCGATCACGTAGTCGCCCTCGGCGAAGATCCGTTTCACCTCGGCGCGGAGGTGGGGGAAGTCCGCCTTGAGGGTTTCAACGAACTCCCGGAAGCCCTCCAGGCCGTCGGCGATCCGGGGGTTGTGCTGTATGTAGCTGTGACGGAGCAGCTTCGAGGCCGCGTCGTGGTCCTTCTCGTTGATCGCGGCCTGGTAGAAGGCCAGGACAGTCTGCTTGTTCTCTTCGTGTCGTGCGCTCGGCATGGCTCCCCCTAGTAAGTGAACAGCTGTAGCGCTACGACTGTAGGGCAACGGTCGTGCAGATACAATCGATCACTGTGGATTCCAAATCACCGAGCAAACGGCAGACGCGCGGGCGCAATCCCCGGGGCCAGGGCGAACGTCTCCGCGAGGAGGTCGTCGCCGCCACGCTCCGCATGCTCGACGAGCTCGGTGACGACCAGGCTCTGTCCCTCCGGGCCGTCGCCCGGGAGATCAACGTCGCCGCGACGTCGGTGTACCTCCATTTCCCCGACCGCGATGCACTCGTCCTGGCCGCGCTGGAGCGCTGCCACCAGGACCTGATGCTCGCCGTGCAGCAGGCCGAACTCACCGAAGACGGCCCCGTCGCCCAGCTGCGCGCCCGGACCCTCGTACTCGGGGCCTGGGCACACGACCACCCGGGGCTCTACAAGGTGCTGCACGAGAGCACCCTCAACCAGCGCGCGGACATGCGCTTCAAGGAAGAACTCGGGCGCACGACCACGGCCGCGGTCCAAAGATGCATGGACGCCGGCCTGGCTCCCACGGACGACGCCGCCATGGTGGCCCTCGACCTGCGCGCCGCCGTGCACGGCGCGGTTTCCATGCGGGTCAACCAACCCGACCAGCACTGGCCCCCGCTGGAGGACCAGGTCGACCGCTTCCTTCGCAAGCTCGTGGGCACACCACCGGACCCAGCTCCCAGAACAACAACCGCCGGGTAGTCGCCTGCCCGGACCTGCGGGACTCGAGCCTCGAAAACCCCGAGCCGATCAGAAGCCCCTGCCTTCATGCACACCAGCCGGAGACCACCCGATCGAGTCGCGCCGGTCCGAACCGATGCCCACCATGACCGGTACGACAACGGCTTCCAATGCCAGGCCAGGCCGACCTGATGCTCGTGGTTGGGTGGTTGCCCTTCGGCGCGCTGCGCGGTCTGGCCGAAGACGGTGCACCATGTGGGGCCGAGCGGGCCAACCCGGCTTCCCGGGCGAAGGTGATCTCTACTTCGAGACAGCCGGGCAGCAGGAACAGCCTGTCGACCGAGGAGCCTGAGGGCAGGTCCCAGTGGTGCTCGGCGTCGAAGTCATGACAGAGCCGCGCGCGGTTCAACGTTCCGGGGCTTCGTCCGGCCGCCGTGGCAGTCCCAGGGCATCGGCACCCGGCTGCACACGGCCCTGCTCCAAGCCGTCAACCCGCGCTGGTCCTCACTGCTCGCGCTCCCCTCGAACCAGCGGGGCCAAGACCTCTACGCCCGGCTCGGCTACAAGTACGCCGACCCGTACCGCAACACGCCAGACGGCCCCGAGTTCGACCTGCTGCTCGTGCACGTTCGAGACGCAACCTGACGGGACCATTGCGAGGCCGGTGAGCGGGCGGGGCGGAATCGCAGTCGCCGGAAGCGCCTCGATCCGCAACGCTGTTGTTGTAACCGCTTCCATCCACTGAAAGTCCCACGGCGCCAATGCCGCCGCGGAGTTCGGAGTTCCGGCAGTGCTTTTCGACGTCACCCGCAGCGAACTCGCCGACATCTTCGGCAAGAACCGGATCGCGACCCTGCCCGCCACCGCCTTCCCGCCCTCCACCGCGGACACCGAGGGCGCCCGCCTCCTGCAGACCGTCGGCGTCCCCACCGGGACTCTCTGGCTGCGTCAGCCCGACGAGGCCGACGGCCTGCTGCCCCTCGTCCAAGACGTCGTCGACGCCGAGAACTTCGAGGACGCCTCAAAAGACGCGGGTGACTGGCCCGTCATCGGCTGGCTGCTCAACGCGCACCTCGCCCTCGACCCCGTATCCGGCAAGGTGTACGCCTTCGACCCCGACGAGGAGACCGTGCAGGAACTCCACACGGACGTCTCCTCCCTCGTCCAGGTCACCCTCCGGTTCCAGCGGCTGCTCGAAGAGTTCACGTTCAGCGGCAGCGACGGCGACGAGGAAGCCGACTTCGAGCGCCTGGACGGCGAGGTCGATCGCATCCGTGAGGAGACGAGCAACATCGACCCGCTCCCCTTCCAGGACGACGAGACCCTCTGGTCGGTAGTGGGCGAGGAGATCGCCATGGGCCAGCGCTTCAAAGGCAACAGCCCAAAAGCCCACTCGCTCTACGGGTGATCGCCGACCGATGTCGCCCACCCACCGCGCCGTGGGCGCGGTGCGCAGACCGCCCTTCATGCAGACCGGTCTCCTCCTCGACCTGCCCGACCAGCTCCCACTCTGCCTGGCCCCGGCCTAGCCTCGGTCTTTCGCCATGTCTGTTGTCCAGCGGGCGCTGGACCCATGAAGAGTGGCTCCTGACCTGCAAGGGGTGACGTCAGCCGAAGGTCCTCGACGCCCTCTGAACAGAGCACTTCGCAGGTGACTGTGGGGAAAGCTGTGCGGGCTCGTTACGGGAGCCGGGCAGGCTGTTGAGGAGTATCGGGGTTTGCCCGGTGGTCCATGTGGCGCCAGGACGGGAAGACCATGGGACAGATCGTCACCATCAGGTATGTCACCCCGAAGGCCAGGAGCGCCGTCGTCAAACCTGCTCTGTCCACCAGATATCCGCAGATGAGCCCGCCGAGTGGTGTCGCCAGCAGCACCCCGGCCGCCAGGACACCCATCACGCGGCTACGGAGAGCATTTGGCACGGTCTCATACAGCAGTGTCGACAGGATCGGGTTGAGTACCCCGGCACCGATACCGGCGAGAACCAGTGTCACGGCCAAGGGCGCGAGGCCGGGGGCGAAGGCGGCTACCAGCATGCGTGGGAATCCACTCAGGATGAAGCACAGGGTGAACACCGGCCAGCGGGGCAGTCTGTGTCCCAGTGCTGCGTAGAGCAGCGATCCGCCGAGCGCGCCTGCGGAGAACAGGCCGGCGAGAAGTCCCAGATCGACCGAGCCGCCCAGATCGCGTGTTGCGTGCACGGGCAGCAGTACCGCGCTCCATCCCTGGTCCAGACCGTTGGTGACCAGCAGGACGAGGGTGAGAGCGAGCAGCAGGCGTGCACGGATCAAGAAGGCCAACCCTTCGCACAGCTCGGACCGGTACGTCCGCAGGCTTACCCTTGGTGAATCCCGTACTGGCCCGGCGGCGGGGATTCCACGTACCCCGAGTCCGATGAGCAGTGCCGAGATACCGAAGGTCGCGGCGTCCAGGAGCAGCACGGACTCCGCGCCCAGCAGCGCGATCAGGATGCCCCCGAGTGACGCGCCGAGCATCCGTGCCCCACGCGAGGCTCCCGTGTACAGGCTTGTGGCCCGCGTGAGGGGCATCCGAGCGCGGGTGGCGAGATCGGGTGTGAGGACGTTTCGGGCGGTCTCTCCGGGGGCGTGGAACAGTCCGTTCACCGCCATCAGCGCGCACAGTTCCCAGAAGCGCAGTACCCCGCCGTAGTGCAGAAACGGAATCGTTGCGATCGCGGCTCCGCACACAAGGTCGGATATCACCGATGCCCGCAGACGTCCGATCCGGTCGATCACCGGTCCGCCGACGAGTGCCGACACGACCAGTGGCAGCATTCCCCAGAAGGCCACCAGACCCGCCTTGGCGGCGCTGCCGGTGGTCTGCAGTACGAACCAGGGCACGCCGATACCGGCCAGGGAGTTCCCGGCGATCGAGATGACATTCGCGGCCAACACAAATCCGAGTGACCACCGGTCCGGGCTGGACTCTGCTTGGCCAGCGAGCCCTGCGGGGGCCTGGGCGGTCATCCGGCTTCTCCGTGTGAAGTCGTGGGCGGTTGCTTTGGAGGCCACGAAAATGAACGAGGAGCACGTCTGATCTGGACAATGGGACTCGTCCAGGGTCCGGTTCGCTGTCAGGAAAGTGCATCCTCGGGTGAAGAAGAGTAGCGGGTCCTACCCGCGCGTCCGTGTTGAGGGCGACGGTCGTGGAGTGGTCTCGCAGGCCGGTGCGGTGCTGCTGATCGAGACGGTCCGCAAGTCCGGTCTGGATGAGGCGATATCGGCGGCCCTGACGCCGTGGCGCAAGCCGCGAGCGGTGCACGATCCGGGCAAGATCCTGCTGGATGTGGCGCTCGCGGTGGCACTGGGCGGGGACTGCCTGGCTGATGTGGGCATGCTGCGGGCCGAACCGGCCGTGTTCGGGCCGGTGGCCTCCGACCCGACGGCATCCCAGCTGATCAGCAAGCTGGCGTCGGGCGGACATCGGGTCCTGGCCGCGCTGCGCACCGCCCGCGCCGAAGTACGCGAACACGTATTGCGGTTGGCCGGTGACACAGCACCGGACACCGACGGGTAGCTGATCGTGGACATCGACGGCGTCCTCGTTCTGGCGCACTCCGAGAAAGGGACGCCGCCGCGACCTGGAAGAAGACGTTCGGCCACCACCCGCTGATGGGGTTCGTCGACCACGGCCGCGGCGGGTCCGGTGAGCCGGTCGTGGGCATGCTACGGCCCGGTAACGCGGGCTCCAACACCGCCGCGGACCACATCGAGGCCACCAGGCTGGCCCTGGCCCAGCTGCCCAAACGGCTCCGGCGCGGCCGGCAGACGCTGATCCGTACCGACTCCGGCGGCGGCACCCACGAGTTCGTCGCCTGGCTCGCCCAGCGCGGAAGGTGGCTGTCGTACTCGGTCGGCATGACCATCACCGACGCCGTCCACCAGGCCGTCCTGAAGGTCCCGGCCTCGGCCTGGACACCGGCCACGGAACCCGACGGGGACATCCGCGACGGTGCCTGGGTCGCCGAGCTCGCCGGCGACTGCCTGACCGGCTGGCCGAAGGGGCTACGGCTGATCGTGCGAAAGGAACGGCCGCACCCCGGCGCCCAGCTGCGCTTCACCGACGCCGACGGCATGCGGTTGACCTGCTTCGCCACCAACACTGTCGGCGAGGTGATCACCGCCCTCGAACTGCGCCACCGCCAGCGGGCCCGGGCCGAGGACCGCATCCGCGCCGCCCGCGCCACCGGCCTGCGCAACCTCCCCCTCCACGACACAGCACAGAACCAGATCTGGCTGGAGATCATCCAGATCGCACTCGACCTGCTCGCCTGGATGCCCCTGCTCGCCCTGACCGGCGCCGCCCGGCTCTGGGAGCCCCGCCGCCTGAGGCTTCAGCTGTTCTCCACCGCCGCTCAACTTGTCACCACCGGCCGCCGCCGCTACCTCCGCCTCGCCAGGCACTGGCCCTGGACCGACGTGATCACCGATGCCCTGGACCGGCTCCACGCCCTCCCGAACCCCGGCTGACCAGCAGTGTTCCGTCCCCGCGAGCAGCACCCACCCCGACCGGAGCCGTGGAACCCGGCGCACACCCGACGCGACAGTCGGGCGCTCAACCTGCCCAGACTCCAAAAACCCCCACCAGCACTCACCACAAAGGGTCAGTCAGCAAGCTGACGGACCCTCATGAGGGATCGAGGCTAGATGATCAATTCCAAGGGGTGAGAGCAGCGAGCTGACGGCTACGATCAGGCATGAGATGTGGGGGCTTTGGGGAGGGCGGCCTGTGGGTGGCATGGCGGGTCTCGGACGCCGGGGGACGCTCGCACTCGGAGCGGTGACGCTGCTTGCGGCGTGTACGGCACATACGAAGAGCGCAGATGGCGCCAGGGTCCGCACCGACCTGGAGCCTCTGGAACGTAGGTTCGCTGGACTCGGCCCGCTATCAGGTGCGCACTGGCTCGGCATCGCACTGGGCACCGATTCGCGGGGGTCCGTTCCGGGCCCCACCGATGTGCGCGTCGTGGGAACCGCCCAGCTGAGAGCGGGTGCCGGTGCCGCCATCACGGGGACGTCGCAGCGGGGCTTTCAGCCAGAGGTACCAACTCAACTTCCCGAGAAACTCGTTGAGTTCCTACCCAAGGATGCACGGTGGGTTCGGAGTGATTCCTTCGACCATGACATGACGGCTGGGACGTACATCGGCGCGTTCTATCTCGATCCAGGCACGGACACGGTCTACTTCGACACGACCAATCCGAGTGTTCCCGTCAGCTCCGGACCGTGATAGTCCCTCGTTCTTCCTGCGGAGCCGCGGCGAAGGCGTCCAACGTCAGTGTATGACGACCGAATTGGACACCCCCCGGCTACCGCACTTGCTGAGGGCTGCTCCGCAGCTCGCTCCGTGGCGGCCGAAGATCGGGATCGCGCCGCGGCTGAGCGACGCCGAACCGGTGACGCAGGTCCTGCTCGGTTTCACCTCCGAGCCGAGATGGCTGCGTCAGGAACGAGCCGTCCAGTTCCCAGGGCGGGAGAGGACAGTCGATCAGAGCGGCTTCGAGTTCGCTCGGGATGTCGATGAACACGCGGAGCTTCCTTGCGGCCGGCCGATGCAGGTGCGGACGCCTGTGCGAAGATCGCGGCGTGAACGATCTACGCTTCCGTCTCGCTGACGACGCCGACGTTGCGACTGTGGTGCGTCTGCGCGACGACGCTGCCCGCTGGATGCTTGCCCAGGGCGTCACTGGTCAGTGGCAGCCTGGTGAGCTGGGCGGGGACCACTTCCGCCGCGTCATGGAGAGCGGGGAGGTGTGGGTCGCGGAGGCTGCCGATCGTATGGTCGGGGCCTGGGAGCTGTGGTGGGAGGACGAGGACGCCTGGGGGCCGCAACCGCCGACCGCCGGCTATGTGCACCGGCTGATGGTGGACCACAGCCGTGTCCCGTCCGGGACAGGTCGGCAGCTTCTGCGAGCCGCGGAGCGCCGCGTGGCTGAGGCAGGCCGAGAGCTGGTGCGGCTGGACTGCCTGGCCGGCAACGCACGCCTGAACGCTTACTACCTCAACGCCGGCTACCAGGTTGTCGGGCACAAGGAGGGCAAGCCGCAGCCCGGCGGTACGCCCAAGTCGTTCACGCTCCTCGAAAAGGCCATACGGGACAGCGGGGAATAGGAATCGCCTGCTCTCGCCCTGATCGGACGGGAGCAGCGAGATACCCGGGTTGCCTCGGTGCGTGGTCAGCGTCGTCCGGCAGCCCTCTGGGCTGCCGGGGTTCGGGTCAGGCGTCGGGTCATCAGGGTGCTGAGAGACCAGGTCAGGTGGGCTTCGCCATGTTGCGGGAGGCGTTCGTAGTCGCGGACGTTGCATTTCGCGGGCGGCATCGCGGTCCGTCATGTCCGCGCGGGTCACCATGATCATCACGGGTAGGCCCTTGGTGTCGACGGCGATGTGTCTCTTGCGGCCGTTGATTTTCTTCCCGGCGTCGTAGCCGCGGGTGGCTTTCGAGACGGTGTCGGCGGCTTTCACCGACGGCGAGTCAACGATCAGGGTCACGGGATAGGGGCACCGGCCGAGGTTCGTGCGGATCCGGCGCCGCAGCTGGTCACGAATCCAGGCCACCAAGCCGGTCGCCCAGATGCTGCGCATCTCCCAGCGCACCGTAGAGCGATACGTCAAAGACCAGATTAAAAGGCCCCGTCCGGACCTCGCTGCCCGCCTGGAGAACGAGGTGAAAAAGCGCCGGCAGCCACAGATCCGGGCCAAGGCGTGGCAGAAGGCTGCGACCACCGGCGGCATCGTCATCGACACCCGCGCCCCGATCGGCTACACCGCGCCGATCGGCACGACGGACGAAGACCGGCTCCGTCACCTCACCGTCGCGCTGCCGCCGCAGTACGCCGCCCGCCTCTTCGACGCCCAGGAGCAGGGCGCCAGCGACCAGCAGCTCCAGCAGATCGCCGCCGACGCACTCAAGGAGGTGTACTTCCAGGACAACGCCCGTCGCGCCGGCCAATTGGATGAGGTCCGCTTCACCGACATCGAGCACCTTGAGTTCGACCTGTAGATCCCCAACAGCCGCAGACCCCGCCGACGGCTGGAGTTGGTGCCAGAGGATGCTCTGCTTGCGGGCCCAGCGCTGGAGTTCGGGCGGAAGGGGCTGGTCTGCGGGAGGTTCTGCTTCAGTCCAGCCACGACACCATGGTGAATCGCCTGGACGCAGTGCTGGATGCAGAAGCCGGACTCGCCGCGGTGCTCCCGGGAAACAGGTCCTGCCGAAGTCTGGCCGGAGCCGGTCCCTTCCCTGCCGCAGGAGTCCGCGATGGAACAACTCCTGATGAGGGTCAGCCCTCGGATCCGAATGGCGCTGCGGGTGCACCCGGACGTCGTGGCGGGGTGCGAGGCTCTAGGACGGGTATCGGGTTGTGATCAGCTTGCGGGATGTGCCCTCGCGGTCGTGCCTGATCCGGCAGATCTTGGTGTGCGACGCGAGTACAACTGACAGACGCCGAGTGGGAGTTCATTGAGCCGTACCTGCCGATCGGTGAGTACGGCCCGTACCCCGAGCGGCTGCGCCGGCAGTTCGAGGGCGTGATCTGGCGGTTTCGGACGGGCGGCCAGTGGCGGGAGATGCCGCAGGAGTTCGGCGCCTGGTCGACTGTCCACAACCGCTTCCGGCAGTGGAGGGATGCTGGGGTTTTCGAGGCCCTGCTGGAGGGCGTGATTACGGAAGCCGCGAAGCGGGAGTAATTGTCAATACCTGTGGATTGGTGAACCAGCGGGGAGAGGGAGGCTTGAGTCTCCCGTAAGGGGAGGCGCGAGAGTGAGGGCATGGACGGCGACACACTCTTCACGATCGGTGACCTGGCCCGGCGGACCGGGCTGACGGTCAAGACCATCCGGTTCTACTCCGACACCGGGATCGTGCCGCCGACAGACCGCAGCCCGGCTGGCTACCGGCTCTACGACATCGGCGCGCTCACGCGTCTGGATCTGGTGCGCACCCTGCGTGACCTGGGACTCGACCTTGCCGTCATCCGGCAGGTGCTGGACCGGGAGGTCTCGGTGCCCGAGGTCGCGGCCGCACACGCCGATGCCCTGGAGGTGCAGATCCGCACTCTGCGACTGCGGCGCGCTGTGTTGCGCGCGGTGGCCAAACGCGGCTCCAGCCCCGAGGAGATGGACCTCATGCACAAGCTCGCCAAGCTTTCCGACGACGAACGCCGGCGCCTGATCACCGATTTCATCGACGATACGTTCGGCGGACTCGACGCCAACGCCGACTTCGTGGACATGATGCGCTCGGCCATGCCAGAACTGCCGGACGACCCCGACCCCGAGCAGGTCGACGCCTGGGTGGAACTCGCCGAGCTCACCCAGGATCCCGACTTCCGCGCGGCCGTGCGCCGCATGGCGCAGTACCAGGCCGCCGAGCGCGCCCAAGGCGACCACACCGGCTTGCACCACGACCTCACCGAGACCGTCCGGGACAGCGTCGGCCGCGCGATCGATGCCGGCATCACCCCGGCCTCCGCCGAGGCCGCACCCGTCATCGACGCTCTCACCGCCCGCTATGCGCAGACCTTCAGCCGTGCCGACGACGCCGACCTGCGCCACTGGCTGCTGAGGCGCCTGGAGATCGCCGGCGACCCCCGCGCGGAACGCTACTGGCACCTGCTCGCAGTCATCAACGGATGGCCCGTCCCGCCCAGCCTGACTCCGGTGTTCGCGTGGTTCACGCAAGCCTTGCGCGCCAGTACCGGGCAGCCATCCCGCGTGGAGTAGTCCCGCGCCTGGCGGCCGGCCCGCTCCTCGCGGCTTCGATCAGGCCGCGAGGGCCTCGGGGCGTTCGACAAGGCGGCCGCCCTCGAAGCGGGCTCCGGCGCGGACGAGGGCGACGAGGTGGGGCGCGTTCACGGCCCGCCACCGCTGCTCGGCGGACTCAACGAGCTTGAAGACCATGGCCAGGGCGGCAATGCGGGAGCCGGCGCCGCGGGCGGCCTTGGTCCGCAGCCGGACGGTGGAGAAGGTCGACTCGATGGGGTTCGTGGTGCGCAGGTGGATCCAGTGCTCGGCCGGAAAGTCGTAGAACGCCAGCAGCTGGTCCTGGTCATCGATGATCTTTTTGACCGCCTTGGGGAACTTCGCACCGTAGAGCTTCTCGAATGTCTCGATCGCTCGTGCCGCGTGGTCACGGTCCTCGGCGTTGTAGATGTCCTGGATGGCCTTCTTCGCGCCGGGCTGCGCGGACTTCGGCATGGAGTCGAGGACGTTGGCTGTTTTGTGAACCCAGCACCTCTGCTCACGGGTGCCAGGGAACACCTCCGCGAGGGCCTTCCAGAAGCCCAGGGCACCGTCTCCGACCGCGAGGACCGGGGCACGCATGCCCCGGCGGGCGCAGTCGCGCAGCAGGTCGGCCCACGACTCGCCCGACTCACGGTAACCGTCCTTGAGCGCGACCAGCTCCTTGGAGCCGTCGGCACGGACCCCGATGAGGCCGACTCCATGGTGGTGGGTCGGCGTCCGCCGCAGCAGGCCACCACTGCTGTCGCCGTGGAGTCCCCGTCCTGCCCCGCCCAGCCTCCTGCTGCAATACGTGACCCGCCGCGGTCCAGTAGAACTCCACGCAGTCCAGGGCGGCATGGGCCGGCCGGCAGCGCGCAGTATCGATACTCATCGTGACAATCACGGCCAGACGGCTCCCCGCTAAGCGGCCGCCCGTGGAGAATCTGATCTGGCCGCCTATACAGGGCTGCATCCGTGCGTGAAGCGCCGGAAGCTCTGATGGCTGCATGCCTTCTCGCCCGCTTGTCGGCGCACCTCCGCGCCGATCCGTGCGCAGGCCGCCGTACGGCGGGGAATGTACCCAGCTCTCCACCCGTCTATGAGCGGTTGTCATGCGGATCACACCGTGCCGTGTCATCGGTGCTGTGCGTCTACTGCTGGCCGGCTGCTCATCCAGCTCGCCCTCCGGGGCGGACACCTCGGGCAAGGGCAGGTCCCCGGCACGGGAGGGGAGACCGAGTACGAGAGGTTGATCGGCCTGCAGTTCGGTGGTGGCTTTGTCTACGAGAACGGGCTCTGGCTCAACTTCTGTGAAGCGGCGCTGTGTTTGTTCGTCCTTGGGCCGGCACGCCCTCGCCGACGTGCCCCTTCTCGGCCGTCCGGACTGGGCGGCTGAGCAGCGACGGCCCACCACAGAAGTTGTGCCAGAGCCCGAGAACGGGCAGCAGGTGTTCACCACTTCGGGAGGCACTCGGCACATCGATGATTCGAACGGTGACGCTTCCCATCGTGACGGTGCACGGTTCCGTGCGGTGGAAGAAAAAACACGTTGGCCCGTCCGGCGCGGTGCTGCGAGGATGCCCTGCGTTTCTCCATCGGAGGATATTTGTTCGTTTTCGTGTGTGCTGGGTGTGGCGCCAGGCTGACCACCCCGCTGTCCCAGGTAGAGCTCCCGGCCCACGCCCATCAGAAGTACGGGAACGGGATTCAGCTCCCGGTTCTCATGGAGTCGGGCACGTTCGCCGTCGAACCGGGGCCCTGGGGGCACCCGTGGCGGAGGGGGGAGGAGATCGATCCAGGCGAGGCGGCAGCCCGAGGCATCCACGCTCCGGTCCACGCCCTGTCCGACGGCCCACCCCGCGCCATCGTCATCGCACCGGGGGACACCCGAGGCACCGTGCTCGTTCCGGAGCAAGCCGGCGGCTACTGCTGCGGCCTCGACTGGGGTGACGGCCCCAACATGGCTTGCGAGGCGTGCGGCCTGCCCGTGGCGAACCGCATCGACGACTGCTCACTCTGGCAGGCGGTCTGGCTCGCGCCGGACGCCGTGCACCGCCTCCGCGTCGACGCCGACACCGCAATCCTCTCCTGGGCGGAACTCTTGGTGGAGGGGAAGGCCACACCCCCGAGCGTGCCGATCACCAGATGGGGCTCGCTGCTCGGACTGGACCACTGGTGGTCATGGAGCCCGCAATGGGAGGCGGCAGCCGGCCGGGCGCTGGCCCACCTGCTGGCCGCCTCGGACGGCCGGCCGGTGGCTGTCCCCCACGGACTGGTCGCGGAAGTATTCCAACGCAGCCTCGACGCCCTGCTGCCCGCGGTCCAGCCGGCGCGGCGCGCCGTCCTGGCCGGACCCGGACTGCCAGCCCCCGATACGGACGTCGACATAGTCATCGTGCCGACCCACCCACAGACGGGGGAACTCTGGAGCCCGGCCGGCCCGACGGCATCGGCATACCCGGTGCCGCTGCCGTTCGGGGTGTGGATGTCGATGGCCTTCCCCGAGCAACACCTCCACCTCCCCACGTCAGGAACCATGCCAGACGGCGTGCTCCGCGACGACCCGCCCGCGCCGCGTCCCCACCACCTGTTTCGGGCCGACCCGGGAACTTTCCAGCACACGCTGGTCCGGTTGCCGGCCGTCCGCAGCCCGTGGCTGCGCGAGATCCTGGAGAACCTCACGCACCACATGCGCGCGGGTCTCTTCTAGGCAGTTTCGTTCGGATCATCTGATCGTTGGTCTGGATGTGCCGTTGACTGACGCGCATTGGGCGCGGATCGAGCCGTCACACCTGGCGGACACCCTGATCAGCTAGCCAACGCCGCGCCGCCTCCACGGCTTGCATCTCCATTCGAGAAGTATGACAAGCCTCGCAAGATCCGAACGAAACAGCCTAGCCGACTGGCAAGGGCGCCGGCATTCGCTCTTCGGCACGGCCGCAATCGAAGAGAGGCGGGCAGTGGCGCCTCCCGAAGTGGTGAACATCGCCGTCCGTTCTCGGGCTCTGGCACAACTTCTGTGGTGGGCCGTCGCTGCTCAGCCGCCCAGTCGGGCGACGGCCGAGAAGGGGCACGTCGGCTGGGGCGCGCCGGCGCGAGGACGAGCAAACACAGCGCCGCCTCACAGAAGTTGAGCCAGAACCCGAGATGGGACAGCAATTGTTCAGCACTTCGGACGGCATCGATCGCTGGCCTTTCGTGATCAGGGACAGTCGGGAACGGCCAGTGGGTGCCGACCGCATGACCACAAAACCCATGGCTCTGCGCGGGTACCGAAAGCTAGTTTCAGATGATGCGGATCTTGCATCTCTCTGACACTCATCTCGACCGCTCTGGCGGTCCCGACGCCGACGGGGCCGACGGCACTGCCGCACTCCGCTGCCTGCTTGCCGAACTGGGCCACCTTCACGACCTCGACGCAGTAGTGGTCACGGGCGATGTCGCGGACGACGGTTCTCGCGAGGCATATGCGCGGGCGCAGGGGCTCCTGTCCAGGTACGCCGGCCAACGAGGGGCGGACGTCTTCTACACGACGGGCAACCACGACGACCGCACCGCATTCGCCGACGTGCTCGGCAGCGGCCACGTCCAGCCCGAAGCGGTGTACGAGGGAGCGGCGGGTGAGCGAGCAGGGGCAAGCACCATCGACGGATGGCGGCTGATTACGCTGGACACGCTCGTTCCGGGCAAGGGTTACGGTCGACTGGACCGTGGTCAACTCGACTGGCTCCGCGAACTACTCAGCAGCCCGGCACCGTTGGGCACCGTCCTGGCCTTCCACCACCCGCCAGTCGCCCTGGACGTCGACGTCCAGCGGGCGCTGGGCTTGCAGAACGATGCAGACCTGGCCGAGACCATCCGTGGAACCGACGTCCAACTCATCTTGAGCGGGCACTTCCACCTGCAGATTCTGGGGCACCTGGAACAGGCAACCGTCTGGGTGACGCCCGGCGTCGCCAGCCGCATCGATCTGACGGCTCGGCCCGGCACCGAGCGCGCTGTCCACGGCCCGTCAGCCTCCCTTGTGCAGCTCGGAACACCCCACGGGCCACTTATCCACACGCTGCATGTCCGTGATCCGCGCATGGGTGAGACGGTCTACGAGGCCGACGAGGAGGAGATGCGCGAGGTCATCGAGAGGCTCGGCCCCGTGGTGAACCCGAACTGAGCCCAGGGCTCCGCTCCGCCTCCGTCTCTCCCGTCTCGGGATCACCGCAGGCGTATTCCGTCCCACGCCCTCAGCTGTGTGCTGGTTGCGAGAGGATGGGGTGGTGATCCGCCACGACCCTGAGATACAGGATCTGTTCCGCCGCTATTGCGCCCCTGCGCGGCACTGTCTGAAGCTTGGCGGAGCGGTACTTCGTATGCCGCGCGAGGAGTACGTGCCGTTCGTTCATGCCCTGGCCGCTGATGCGAGGGCTGTTTCCGACGCCGAGCTCACCACCCTCTTCGAAGGCAGCTGGCGAGAGCGGCGCACCGCGGCATGGCTCGCCGCCGTCTCGCGCCGTGATCACTTCCGCGAGCGTCTGGGAGCGCTGCTGCTGGAGAGCGAGGTCTGCTGCGCGGGTGGGGCCTACCGCGTGGCGCCGGCGAGTTTCGGCACCGCACGGGACGCCGACCTGCTCGCCGCCTGCCTGGATCGCTACCTGCGTCGGCCCGACCTCGCCTACGACCAGCCGACGGCCATGGGCGCCCTGGCGTACACCGACTCCGTCCTGCACGGCGACCGGGCCGGCCGCCTCCTCCAGGGGGGCGGCCTGTGGCGGCGTTCCAGGGCGCGCCCCACATGCTCGGCGATGACGGCATCTCCGTGCGTGTCGGCGTGCGCGCCGACGGCTCCAAGGAGCTGGTCGCCGTCGAGGACGGCTGCCGCGAGTCCGCCGAGTCATGGGCCGACCTGATGCGCGACTGTGGCCGCCGGGGCATGCGCGCCCCGGTCCTGGCGGTCGGCGACGGCGCCTTGGGCTTCTGGAAGGCCCTGGCCGAGGTGTTCCCCGAAACCCGCGAGCAGCGGTGCTGGGTTCATAAGACGGCCAATGTCCTGGACGCCATGCCGAAGTCCGCGCAGCCGGGCGCGAAGAAGGCGATCCAGGACATCTACAACGCCGAGGACAGCGGTCACGCCGAGGCGGCGATCAGGACAGTCGCCAAGCTCTACGGGGCGAAGTTTCCCAAGGCGGTCAAGAAGATCACCGATGACCAGGAGGAGGAGCTGGCGTTCTACGACTTCCCGGCCGAGCACTGGATCCACCTGCGGACCACGAACCCCATTGAGTCCACCGTCTCCACCGTCCGGCTGCGGACCAGGGTCACCCGTGGCGCCGGGGCCCGCGCCGCCGCGCTCGCGATGGTCTTCGAGCTCGGAGAGTCCGCCCAGGTGCGCCGGCGGGCCGTGAACGCACCCCACCTCGTCGCCCTCGTTCGGGCCGGAGCCCGCTTCGAACGCGGCCAGCTCGCCGAACGCGCCGAGGCGGTCGCCGCATGAGTCGGCCGTCGCACGGCACGCTGCATCACGTCGAGCTGTGGGTGCCGGACCTGCGTCGCGCGCTCGCCTCGCTCGGCTGGCTGCTGGAGGCGCTGGGCTACGCCCTCTTCCAGAGCTGGGACGGCGGCCGCAGCTGGCGGCTCGGGCCGACCTACCTGGTAATCGAGCAGTCGTCGGCCCTCACCGCCGAAAAGCACGACCGCTGCCGCCCGGGGCTGAACCACTTGGCCTTCCACGTCGAAGACGCCACCACGGTCGAGAAGCTGACCGCCGACGCCGCCCAGCACGGCTGGCACCTGATGTTCCCCGAACGGCATCCCTATGCCGGCGGCGGACAGCACTACGCCGCTTACCTGGAGAACGACGACGGCTTCGAAGTCGAACTCGTCGCGATCAACTCACCCGAACAAGATCAACCAATCCACAAGTCTTGACGATTACTCCAGGTCTCGCGGGCCCACTGCCGAGTGTCCTGAGGACGCCTCCCATGGGCGGTTCTGCGCTTTCGGACGGCGGCCATCCGGGTGACGACGGCCGCGTGGCGGGGCGAGGAACCCATCCCACCTGAAGCGACGCCGACCGTACGTCTGCCCAGATCCCCGCCCTGCGTGCCCGCTTTGGCACCCGCGTGGTCACCGCGCCACAGGGCAGGCCGTTTCCGCACAAGGCCATCGCCGCCAAGTTCCCCGCGGAATCCTGAGACCGCCGAAGCTGCAACCCTTGTCGTCCCGAAGGTGCCACCACGCCGCCGCCCGGAGTGACACTCGAGCGCCAAGCACCTGACGCCCCAGCCGTCCAGTCGGTGCCGGCGACACAGCCCGGCTCCGAGCTGCGAACAGACACTGAGCACGGCCACTGTCGGGCGACGGCAACCCGGTCAGATCGAGGGCCGGGGAGGAGCACGCCGGGATGATGGAGCCCACGTATTCGGTGCCGCGGGCCGGACTGGGGGGCTGGGCCGTTCGTCGTCTCGTTCCGTGTCGTCGTGGGGTGCTTCGCCATGTCCCGCGAGCCGGTTGCTCGCGGGCGGGGGCGGCCCGGTGACCTCCACGTGGGCCGGACGCAGCAGTTGGTCACCGAGCCGGTAGCCGGGTCGCAGGATCTCCGTGCAGATCAGCTCGTCGGCGTCCGGGGAGACGTGATGGACCACGGCCTCGTGGCGGGCGGGATCGAAGGGGTCGCCCTCCGTGCCGAACGTCTCCAGCCCCAGGGATCCCAGCTGGGCCCGGAGGGTGTCCGTGATGTCTTTCAGCCCCGGGGTCATGGGCTCGTGGGCGCATGTGCGGTCGACGGCGTCCAGGACGGGCAGGAGGGCGCGCAGGACGTTGGCCACGGCGATGTGGCGTATGGCCATGCGGTCGCGTCGCACCCGTTTGCGGTAGTTGTCGTACTCGGCCTTCACCCACTGCAGGTCCTCAGTGCGTTCCTGGAGCAGACGCCGCAGCTCGGTGGGGTTCGTATTCTGCGGTCGGCCGTTGTCCATCGTCAGCCCGCCTCCCCTTTCTCGTCGTCGACGATCTCGGCGTCCACCACGTCGTCGTCGGATCCCGAGGCGTCCGGAGCCTGCCCGGCCGTGGGCTGCTCGGTGCGCGACTGCTCGTACAGTGCCGTGCCGATCTTCTGGGCCGCCTCGGCCGCACGCTCCATGGCCTGCCGGATCGCGGCCGTGTCCTCGCCTTTGAGCTTCTCCTTCAGGTCGGCCAGCGCCGCCTCGGTCTCGGTCCTGGCATCGGCCGGGATCTTGTCGGGGTTGTCCTGGATGAGCTTTTCCGTCGAGTAGACGAGCTGCTCGGCCTGGTTGCGGGTCTCCGCCGCCTCCCGGCGCCGGCGGTCCTCCTCGGCGTGCTGCTCCGCCTCCCGCACCATGCGGTCGATGTCGTCCTTCGGGAGCGCCGAGCCCCCGGTGACGGTCATCTTCTGCTCCTTGCCGGTGCCCAGGTCCTTCGCCGAGACGTGCATGATGCCGTTCGCGTCGATGTCGAAGGCCACCTCGATCTGCGGCACACCGCGCGGTGCGGGTGGCAGACCGGTGAGTTCGAACATGCCGAGCTTCTTGTTGTAGGCGGCGATGTCGCGCTCGCCCTGGTAGACCTGCACGGTGACCGACGGCTGGTTGTCCTCGGCCGTGGTGAAGATCTCCGAACGCTTGGTCGGGATGGTCGTGTTGCGCTCGATCAGCTTGGTCATGATGCCGCCCTTGGTCTCGATGCCCAGGGACAGCGGGGTGACGTCGAGCAGCAGGACGTCCTTGACCTCGCCCTTGAGCACACCGGCCTGCAGGCTGGCGCCCACGGCGACGACCTCGTCCGGGTTGACGCCCTTGTGCGGGTCCTTGCCGGTCAGCTCCCTGACCAGGTCGGTCACCGCCGGCATCCGCGTCGAACCGCCGACGAGGATCACGTGGTTGATGTCGGACACCTTGATCCCGGCATCCTTGATCGCGTTGTGGAACGGCCCCTTGCACCGCTCCAGGAGGTCGGCCGTCAGCTGCTGGAACTGGGTGCGCGTGAGCTTCTCGTCCAGGTGGAGCGGGCCCTCGGCGGAGGCGGTGATGTAGGGCAGGTTGATCGTGGTCTCCGAGGAGCTGGACAGCTCGATCTTCGCCTTCTCCGCCGCCTCGCGCAGCCGCTGCACGGCCATCTTGTCCTTGGACAGGTCGACGCCGTAGCCGTTCTTGAACTGCTTGACCAGGTGGTCCACGATCCGCTGGTCCCAGTCGTCACCTCCCAGGTTCGTGTCGCCGTTGGTGGCCTTCACCTCGATGACGCCCTCTCCCATCTCGAGCAACGACACGTCGAAGGTGCCGCCGCCGAGGTCGAAGACGAGGACGGTCTGGTCGTTCTCCTTGTCCAGCCCGTAGGCCAGTGCCGCCGCCGTCGGCTCGTTGATGATCCGCAGGACGTTCAGGCCCGCGATCTCACCGGCCTCCTTCGTCGCCTGCCGCTGCGAGTCGTCGAAGTAGGCCGGCACGGTGACGACGGCGTCGGTGACGTCCTCCGCGAGATACGCCTCGGCGTCCCGCTTCAGCTTCTGCAGCACCCGGGCGGAGATCTCCTGCGCGGTGTACCGCTTGCCGTCGATGTCACCGTGATCCGGGAACCGCCACGCGTGGTCCCCCATGTGCCGCTTGACCGAGCGGGCGGTGCGCTCCACGTTGGTCACCGCCTGCCGCTTGGCGACCTCGCCCACGAGAACCTCGCCGTTCTTGGCGAAGGCCACGACCGACGGTGTGGTCCGTGCTCCTTCCGTGTTGGTGATGACGGTGGGCTCGCCGCCCTCCAGGACCGAGACCACCGAGTTCGTCGTACCGAGGTCAATACCGACCGGACGTGCCATCTGGAATCTCCCTCCTCGTCCCGGCCCTGTCTGCCAGGGCCTCGTTCAGCTGTGGGGCTCCCATCGGACCGGTCCCGCGCGCAACGGCGGTTCGGGGTCTGTGGTGCCGAGTACGACGACGAACCTGCGGGGCGGCCGGGGCGGTACCGGAGCCCGGGGGGACTCGGCCGGGCCGCGGTACGTCCGCTCATACGTCTGGTCGTAGGCCGCGCGCCGGATGGGATCACGCAGCGTCTCGTACGCCGAGCGCAGCTGCCCGAACCGTTCCGCCGTGACGGCATCCACCCGGGTGTCGGGGCGCAGCTCCCGCACCTGACGCCGGAAGGCGGAGGTGATCACCTCGACCGTGGCCGAGGGCTCCACTCCCAGCTCCGCATACAGGTCCGGCATCTCCATCCAGGCCACCTCCTCGACCGCTGTGAGCTGCGATTTCGGATCAACTTGCCTATAAGCCTGAATAAAACTTGAGTGCCCTCTTGTCAAGTCTGACTGGGCGAGGTATAGGGATTGGTGAAGGCACTCCGGGCTCCCGGAGCCCGGACCGTCGAACCGCCGACGAAACGGTTCCCACCAGGCGAAAGGAGCTGAACGATGGTGCTCATCCGCACGGACCCCTTCCGGGACCTCGACCGGCTCACCCAGCAGATGTTCGGCACCCTCGCCCGGCCGGCCGTCATGCCGATGGACGCCTACCAGAGCGGGGACGCCTTCGTCGTCCACTTCGACCTGCCCGGCGTCGACCCGGACACCGTCGATCTCAACGTGGAGCGCAACGTCCTGACCGTACGGGCGGAGCGGCCCGGCCCGGACGCCAAGGAGGCCGACCTGCTCGTCGCCGAACGGCCGCACGGCGTCTTCAGCCGCCAGCTCTTCCTCGGCGACTCGCTCGACCTGGAGAAGATCAGCGCGAGCTACGACGCCGGCGTGCTCACGCTGCACATCCCGGTGACGGAGCAGGCCAAGCCGCGCCGCATCGAGATCAGCCGGGGAGACGCAGAGGCCAAGCAGATCACGAGTTGATCGCTGCTTCGAGATGAGCGGCAGAGCAGAGAGGAGGGACGAACTGGACAGTATCCAGGACATGCGGTGGGGCCGCCGCACGTGCTGCAGCGCCGCCCGTGCGGCGGCCCACGACGGGCATCGAGCGGCGGGAAACGGAGAGGACCATGGCTCTGTTCCTGGCGTCGCACTGGGAGGACGGCTGGACCGTGATCGAGATCAACGGGGAACTCGACACCACGACCGCCCACCAGCTGCGTGACTTCGTGACAGACGTGACCGGACGGCACAAGCACCTCAACCTGATCGCGGACCTGTCCGAGCTGACGTACGCCGATGTCGACGGACTGAGAACCCTCATGTCCCTCCGCGCGCTGCTGCACGAGGACCAAGGGGAGCTGCGGCTGGTCTGTCCCGAAGGCCGGGTCTCGCGGATCCTGCGGACCAGCAAAATCACCCGCGCCATGCCCTCGTACCCCACGCTCACCGCAGCCCTCGCCCCGCCACGATCCGTCCCTGCCGACCGGACAGGAGGTGCCGTGCCGTGATCACCGAACTTGCCGTCGAACGCATCGAATTCACCTGCGGCACGTGCTGGCACCGATGGAGCGTCGACTACGACGTCCAACGCTACCGGGACGCCCTCGACGACGAATGGGAGTACTTCTACCGGGACAACACGGCGGTCCCCTCCCCCTACACCCCGGCCGGCGCCCCGCCCTGCGAACACTGCGGCCGGCGCTGGGTCGGCCGCCTCGTGGCCCGCCGCCCCATCCCCCTGCCCGGCAACGCACAAACCCCCCGCAGCCGCGTCCCCGCCGAGGGAGCCCACCGCCCCGAACGCCACACAGCGCCGCTCCTGCAGGCGACCGGTCATCCCCAGCCAGAGCCCGACGCACGAGCGGCTCGTCCGTCGGAGGAGCGACCGTGATCCACAGGGCTGTTCACAAACCGTGGATCACCTCGCAGGCAGCAGAGGTGCGAGCTGTGGACGGAACCATTCGGTCGATGCGCCTCTGGTACCGCCGAAAATTCGAGGCTCGGCCCAGCTCTGATCCGGCCGTTCACGGCCCCAGGGACATCCGCGCATCGTCGAGGATCGACGCCGTGCGGAGGAGCCGATCATGGAGTGGTTCACCAACGCCGACTACTGGTTGAGCAGATTCGTCTTCCAGCGGGGCCTCGCTGCGGTCTACGGTGTGGCCTTCGTCAGCTGCGCCCTGCAGTTCCGGGCGCTGATCGGCGAGCGGGGACTGCTGCCCATTCCGCGCTTCCTGGCGTCCGTGCCGTTCCGGAAGGCACCGAGCATCTTCCAGTGGCACTACTCGGACCGCTTCTTCGCCCTCGTCGCCTGGACCGGCGCGGCGCTGTCCGCCGCTGTCGCGGCGGGCGCGGCGGACCTGGTGCCGCTGTGGGCCGCGATGCTGATGTGGTTCACGCTGTGGGCGCTGTATTTGTCCATCGTCAACGTGGGGCAGACCTGGTACGGCTTCATGTGGGAGATGCTCCTGCTGGAGGCCGGCTTCCTCGCGATCTTCCTCGGCAACGACGAGGTCGCCCCGCCAGCCCTCGTGCTCGGGCTGCTGATCTGGCTGCTGTTCCGGCTGGAGTTCGGCGCGGGGCTGATCAAGCTGCGCGGCGACCCCTGCTGGCGCGACCTGACCTGCCTGTACTACCACCACGAGACCCAACCGATGCCGGGTCCGCTCAGCTGGTTCTTCCACCACCTGCCCCGGCCGGTGCACCGGGCGGAGGTCGTGGCCAACCACCTCGCGCAGCTGGGCGCCCCACTGGCCTTGTTCGCCCCGCAGCCGGTGGCCGGCTGGGCGGCGGCCTTCATCGTCGCCACCCAGTTGTGGCTGGTGGCGTCCGGCAACTTCGCCTGGCTGAACTGGCTGGCCATCCTGCTCGCCGTCTCCGCCATCGACAGCGTGCGCGCCGCACACCTCCTGCCCCTGCCCGAGCAGCCACCGGCCTTCGGCGCGACGCCCGCCTGGTACGTGGTCCTGGTTCTGGCCGTGACCGCCCTGGTCGCCGTCCTCAGCTACTGGCCCGTGCGCAACCTTTTCTCCCGCCACCAGCGGATGAACGCCTCCTTCAACCCATTGCACCTGGTCAACACCTACGGGGCGTTCGGCAGCGTCAGCCGCGTCCGCTACGAGGTGGTGATCGAGGGAACCGACGAGGCGGACCTCACCGATCAGACGCAGTGGAAGGAGTACGAGTTCAAGGGCAAGCCGGGCGACAAGCGGCGGCTGCCGCCGCAGGTGGCGCCGTACCACCTGCGACTCGACTGGCTGATGTGGTTCGCCGCGCTCTCGCCCGTGTACGCCACCGAATGGTTCACGACTCTCCTCGTCCGCCTCCTGGACAACGACGCCGCCACCCTGCGGCTCCTGCGCCGCAATCCCTTCCCCACCGCCCCGCCCACCTTCCTGCGCGCCCGCCTCTACGCCTATCGCTTCACCACCTGGCCAGAGCTCCGCCGGACCGGCGCCTGGTGGCACCGCACCCTGGTGCAGGACTACCTGCCGCCCGTCACATGCGCAGAGACCACCGAGCCCTGCTCAGCTGCCACCACACGGATCCATCACTAAATTCCAGGGCAGAGGAAGTGAGCAAAATTCCCTGTCGGACAGGGCCAGGCAGGGCCTGGACTGCTGGACCCTGCACCGGCTCAGGCACAGTGCGTTGACGCACGACGCGGACGGCGGCAACCTCCACCCCGATGCTGGTGGCCCGCTCCCGCCACACTTCGGTCCGCTCCCTGGAGCGGTACACGCAGCCCGGTGTGGATGCGGTCGCCCGCCACGTCGCCGGGCCCGACCCGGCCGCACGACGCAGGCCCTCACCGGCGAAGGCCTGCGTCGTCACGCCGCGGCGTCGTCCAGATCCGGAAACCGCCCGAACATGCACGTTGCCGTCTACGCGGCGGGGGTGAGTTCGGCGCGGCCGAACAGCAGCGCGTAGCCGGAGGGGAGCTGGTGCAGGATGCGGGTGATCAGGTCGGGGCCCGCGTAGGCGGCGACGGCGGAGAAGACGGATCCGGTGTCCCAGCGGGTGGTGGCCAGGGAGGCACCGGTGCGGGCGGCGAGATCCTTGACGAAGGCCCAGCCACCTAGCGGCTTGGTGTCGGGGACCTGGGCGGTGAGGACGCGTGCGGCTTCGAGGGGCAGGCGGGCGGCCAGGTCGACGCGTTCGTCGCCGGTCAGCTGGCGTCCCAGTCCCGCGAGGACGAGGAGGACGGCTTCCTCGGCCTTCTCACGGGTGGGGTAGGCGCCTTCATAGCGGACCTTCTCCAGCATCTGCTCGTACGCCCTCCCGTAGGGCTGCTGGAGCGGCGCGTGCCGGTCGGTCGTCACGGTGGTGGTTGCCTTTCTGTCGCCGGGGGTCGTGGTGACCGGTGTTCGGTCACCGGGGGGTGGGTGGTCAGGTGGGCTGGGGACGGCCGAAGAGGAGGTCGTAGCCCGCGGGGAGCTGGAGCAGGATCTGTTTGAGCAGGTCGTCGTCGGCGGCGTCGGCGACCGTGGAGAGGATGGCGCTGACGTCCCAGGCCGCGGTCTGTTCGGTAGCCCCTTCGATCCAGGCCGCGGTCGCGCGCACGAACCGCTCCGGGGACAGTGGCTCGGCGCTCTGCAGCGGGTTGAGGAGGATCAGGGCGAAGTCTTCCGGCAGACGCGCCGCCAACTGGGCGCGTACCTCGCCGACCAGGTGTGCGCCCAGCAGGGCGAGTACCACGCGGGCCGCGCGTTCGGCCTCCTGCGGGGTGTCGTACTCGCCGCGTTCCTTCACATGCTCGAGGAACGCTTCCCGTCGCATCGTCACGTCGGCCGCCGCCCTTCCTCGGTCCCCGGGGGCGCGGAGGACGGGAGAGGGGGAGATCAGATACCCGTCCTCCGCCGCTGTTCAGCCCTCGTCTGTCCGGCTCAGCCGGAGATCTCCTTGCGGCCGGATCCGACGCCGATGGCGATCTTGCGGGGCTTGGCGCGCTCGGCGATCGGAATGCGCAGGGTGAGCACGCCTGCGTCGTAGTCGGCCTGGATGTGCTCGGTGTCCAGCGTGTCGGCCAGCACGAGCTGGCGGGAGAAGACGCCCAGCGGCCGTTCCGACAGCTCCATCTGCACGTCGTCGGCCTTCGCCGCGGGCCGTCGCTCGGCCTTGACGGTCAGCATGTTGCGCTCGACGTCGATGTCGATCGCGTCCGCGCTGACACCGGGGAGGTCGAAGGCCACCACGTACTCGTCGCCCTCGCGGTAGGCGTCCATCGGCATCGGCGACGGCCGCGACCAGGTGCCCGGTCCCATCAACTGCTGTGCCAGCCGGTCGAACTCACGGAATGGGTCAGTGCGCATCAACATCGTGAAAACACCTCCAGCAGGTTTGGGGCAGTTGCTGCCAATGCGCCTCACGACACCGTTGTAACATGTCATCCAATGGATGACAATCCTGGTGTCATCCAGACGATGACCATCGAGGGAGGTGCCCATGACCCCGGCCGACGAGCCGACCTCACCCAGCACCGACGCGAACAGCCCGGCGTCGTTCCTTGCCGCCGCGACAGCCCTTCACGCCATAGACGACGCCCTGCAGTCCGCCCGGCACGAGCCCCCCGACACCCCCGAGGCCCAAGAGGTCGGCCCGGAACAGGCCCTGGCCTCTCTTCTGCTGCTGCGACAGGTACGCGAGCAGCTCGCCGGCTGGGAAACCGGCCTGATCGAAACCGCCCGCCAGGCGGGTGCCAGCTGGGCCGACCTCGCCCACCCGCTCGGCGTCGCCAGCCGCCAGGCGGCCGAACGCCGCTACCTGCGGGGCCGGCCCGGCCCCGCAGGAACCACCGGCGAGCAGCGCGTCCAGGCCACCCGCGAACGCCGCGCCGCCGAACGCGCCGCCGCCACCTGGGCCCGCCGCAACGCAGCCGACCTGCGGCGGATCGCCGGCCAGATCACCGCCCTCACCGACCTGCCCACAGCGGCGCGCAGTCCGCTCAGCCAGCTCCACGCGGCCCTTGCCGAAGATGACCCCGCCGTCCTCATCCGCCCCCTCAGCGCCACCCGCCCCCACCTGGCCACCACCCACCCCGACCTCGCTGCACAACTCGACACACTCAGACTCCCCTGAACCCGCCACCCACCATTGCCTCTCGCCCGGCACGAGCAGCGAGCCGGCGAGCGGGATCGTCTTGCCATCTCCCGTCCGGGCTGCCCATCTACCGCCTGGGGCGATGCTCTGGGCTGGAGTTGGGGATCACCGCACGCTCCGCCAGGCCGTCTGGCACCGTCGCGCCCGAGTCACGCCGACGATCAAGGAGCGGGCGGTGCCCACCAAGTGAGCGAGGAACAGCGAGGCGCTTCGGCCGCGCCTGGACGGCAGCGGGCCGGGCTGAAGACCTGGTCAGTGACTCATTTCGTCGCGCATCACCAGACGTGGGTCTCCTGGGGTCTGGCCGCGGGCTGCTCCTTCGTCACAGAAGGATGGGGCGCCCCCGCCTGTGCGGCGGGAGCCGGTGCTGTCCCAGGCTGGATCGTCTACCGCTACGGCACCGAGCGACGCCACCGGCAGGTGCAGGACGCACAGCCCACTACGTCCGCAGGGGCCGCGCCCTGTGGCGGTCGGCGCGGCACTGGCGCAGATGCTCCCAGCCATGTCTGGCCGCACCTCTGACGTAGCAGTTCCCAGTCTCAGGCAGGAGTACAACGCGTGTTCGGAGATCCACGCCGACACACTCGCGATGGGCCGCACAGCACCCCCTCGGTACCGGGGTCGTCATGGGGACGCTCTTCTTCCTCATCGAGATCGCGGCTACCGGGGACTTTGTCGGCACCTTGCCGTTCGCGGGGGCCATCGGCGGCATCTTCTGGCTCACGGCCCTGAACGAGCGACGCAGACGCAGAGCTGCCGGCAGGCAACAGCAGCTTCCTGAGGTCGACATGACATGACGGTGGTCGTGACGCTTGAACGAACGGCTCGTCGGATCTTCAGGAGGGCGCAGCTTCACTGAAGCTCGCAGCCACGGAGCGTCACGGAGTCCACGTAGGGTTCCGAACCCGATCGCCGGTCACCAAAGAGTCATATTCGGCGCGGTACGGATCCATCCTGCCAGCGGTAGAGGTCGCGCAGCAGGGAAATCTCGGCGCCGTGATGGATCAGCTCCCTGTTGACGTGCAGGACCCTGTTCTCCATGGGGAACCGCTCGGGACCCACCGTGGGCGGATTCTCCAGGTCAGCGTCCGAGAGCTCGCGGACCCCCGCGTTCCATCTCCTATACATCTCATCGAGCTGTTTCAGCGCCTCGTCAGCGGTCCCCGCGTAGGCGAATGTCTCGGAGTCGACGTCCTGGCCGCCGAAGTACCATCCGACCCGATAGCCCAGGCACGAGACGATGATGTGCGCCAGCCGCCAGGCAATCGTGGTCACCGGCGCCGGTGCCGGCACCGTGTCATGGGACGCGGAGTCCATCGTCCATTCCCCCGAACCTTCCGACATCGGTGCGGCCGACGTGCCACGTGGGCGGATGCTCCAGCAGCCGCGCACCGGCTCCCAGAAGTACTCCTCGTCGGTAAGACCGTCCAGCCGTGGCCGCAGGTTTTTGTGCCAGTACCAGTCCAGCTGCTCCGCGAGCCGCTCGCTTCTTGTCATGTCCGCACACTACATACAACGGAGACCTGGCTGCGCCCCACGCGGACGCCGTCGCCGGCTCGCCCTCTCTGCTGGACGGAGACGACGAAAGACGCAGTTGCGATGGCGGTGGCACAGATGGCAGTCACGGTATTGGCGTCCAAAGCCGCCTCTCCTCTCGTTCTGGAATGTGACCGGCTCTCAGTTAAGCCTGGCCGACGGCGGATGGACACCGGGGTCGTCGAGCAGGTGCCATGCCGCAGGACACTGACTTGAGGGCGAACACGCAACGCCGCATCACCCCCGCACAGCCGGGGCGCCACTGGGACGCCGGACTCCGTCCACAGGCGATCCGTGGTCGCGGCATGAGCTCTCGCGAGCGGCTTCTGGCCTCGCACCGAGGCAAGGTTTTGGGTGTCCCTGGCATGGAGGGCGCGGCAGGTGCTCGGCAGCCGTACGCGTCTTGGCTGAGCTGCTCGTCACCGGCTAGAGATCCTTGATGGCGTCAGCCCACCACCCTGCGGATATCTCACACAACCGGCATACCGCGGCGATCACACATCGTCAGCCCCCAACGACAACACCCCGCAAAGGTCAGTAACTGTTCGGGCGGGCGGGCCGAGCCGGGCTTTGGGTGCATGCGGATCTCTTTGCCAGCAGCCACATGCCGTCGATCGCCGTGGACGGACGCACCCGGATCTCTGCCCGCGAGGATCCGCTCGTCTCAGCAGCAGCGTCCCCTGGGGTGGTCCGTGGGCTGGACGTCACCCCGGTTGCGCCCTGGTCGTGCGGGCCGCAGGCTGCCCCCATGGACTACACCCCGGAAGCAGGCGTGCGGCCCATTCTGGTGACCGGCGCTGCGGGCAGGGTCGGGGCCGTCGGCAGGACCGTGGTCGAAGGTCTTCGGCGCCGGGGCCTCCAGGTCCGGGCTTTGGTGCGCCGCGATGACGACCGTGCTCAGGCGCTGCGCGCGACGGGCGCCGAAGTCGTGGTCGGAGATCTGACGCGTGCCCGTGATGTGGCCGACGCCCTCGACGGCTGCGGACGGGTGTATTTCGGCATGGCCGTGTCGGCACAGTATCTCCTGGCCGCCGTGACCACAGCGGCGGTCGCGCGCGCCTATGGAGGACTGGAGGCGTTCGTGAACATGTCGCAGCTGACCGTCTCCGAGATGGACGCCACCAGCACGTCCGAGTCGCATCAGCATCGGCAGCAGTGGCTGGTCGAGCAGGTTCTCGTCTGGTCAGGTCTGCCCGTGGTCCAGGTCAGGCCCACCGTCTTCATGGAGAACCCGCTCTTCCAGACCGCGTTTTCCTCGATCGCCAAGGACGGCGCCATCAGGTGGCCCTTCGGCAAGGCGAAAACCTCCCCGATCGCGGCCGGTGACGTTGCCGCGGTCGTCGAGGAGATTCTGGCCGATCCGGGCCGGCACATCGGCCGGATCTATGAGCTGACCGGCCCCCGATCACAGGACATCGCCGCTTTGGCCGCGGAGATCTCCGATGCTTTGCACCGCACAGTCGGCTACACCGACGTCCCGTTGCAGGAATGGCTCGACAACGATCTCGGAGCGCTGGGACTGCCGGACCATGTCTTCCAGCACATCTCCACCATGGCTCGCCTGCACGCGGCCGGCCGCTACGAACGCCAGGCAGACGGCATGGCAGAGGTCACCGGGCGGCCCGCTGCAGGAGTAGCCGATTTCGTCCGCAAGAACCCCGAGCTGTTCACTCGCTGAAGCCGCTTGCCGTCCGGGCCGCCGAGGTCGGCCGGGCAGCAAGGCGCCTTCGTGCTGCAGCCGTCCTACGACGCTGCCCGGCGCGATGCCCGCCTCGTTCGTCGCCCAGAGGGGTTCCGGGCACAGGCCGGGTGGTCCGCCTATGTCAGTGGCCCGCGGTCTCACCGATCTTGTCCACGCCGCCGGCGCGCGAGTGACAGAGCTGTACGGGAGCGATGCCGGGCCTCGCCACCGGCAATGTGGTGTCCCGGCCGCACCCCGCGCCCGCACCTGCTCGCCGCTGCACCACGGTGCGGCGGCGCGGGGCCGCGTGATCTGATCGGTGAGCTGCTCCACCTGTGAGCCGCCCGACGGACCACCCACCAGATCCCAAGGAACCGCGTATGAACGACCTGTCAGCCCGGACCGACCACAACAGTGCCCCGGATCCCCTGCGCAGCGTGTACCTGCGGCTGGTCGCCGAGGAATCGATACCCGAGGAAGCGCGAGGGCAGTTCAGCTACCTGCAACCACTGGCCACGGACCTCCTGGCGGGCATCGCCCTCGACACCCCTGACAACGTCCGCGTCCTCAGTGACCGCGACGTGGCCCTCGTCGAGTGGGACACCCTGACGGCCGCAGCGCGTACCAACTTGCTCAGCGAGCCGGTCAACTACGACGCCGTCGATCTTCCCGGTGGCGCGGTCCTCCACATCCTCGGCCACCCGGAGTCGGTGTTCGCGGCCAGCAAGGTGCTCGTCTTCGAAGAGGCGGTGCGGGCCACCGACGGCCCCGAGATACCGGACGAGGGTGTTCTGCTAGTCGTCCCGAACCGCCACAACCTCGCGTTCTACCCGCTCACCGACAAGCACGTGGCCGAGGCCGTCAACGCCTTGGCACAGTTCGGGCAAGGCGCCTACGAGGATGGCCCCGGACGCCTCTCCCCCCGGATGTTCTGGTGGCGCGCCGGCACCCTGACATCGATCACGCTCTTCGACCAGGAAAGTCGGACGATGAGGATCTCCCCGCCCGACGAACTCTTGACGATCATGCGTCGCCTGGCCGGCACCGCCAGCTGAGGCGCGCCTGCACACGTGGGCCCCGCATGGCGACGTGGAAGTGGTCCGCCGCGCTCTGGGCCGGGTGGTTGTGCGTCATCCAGCTACTCCAGGGCGTCCACGATCTCAGCGTGGCTCATCGATGAAGCGCGGTGCAGCACCTAGATTTGCCCCGCCCTTCCAGTCTGCGTCGGCTGCGGGTTGCAGTGGGCTGCTCTGACGGGCAGGAGGGCTGCCACACCCGTCGATTCGGACGTACACCTCTGGGAGAGGCCATGACGACAGCTCCTGGTGGGGAACCCCTTCCCCCCGTCGCTCACGACCCGGCCAGCCGTCGCAGCTTCCTGAAGTACTCGGCACTGGCAGCATCAGTACCCGCGCTGCAGTCCGTACTCGCAAACCCCGCTGCGGCCGCTGCCGCACCGGGCGCATACGCGCCCGTTCCGCCCACCGCAATCGGCCCGCAGATCCCCGCGAAGGGCTATCTGGTCCAGGAGATCGGCCAGCGGCTGTACTGGCTGACGGACGGCTTCTACCAGATCATGTTCCTGGTGACCGAACGTCACCAGGACAAGAGGCAGCGTGTCATCGTCGTGGACGCTCCCCCGACGCTGGGGGGCAACATCCTCCGCGCGATCGAGGAGGTGGCACCGGGTGCCCGTATCAGCCACCTGGTGTACTCCCACTACCACGCGGACCACATCGGCGCGGCGGACAAGCTCCGCGACGCGAGCCTCCCGAAGCTAGTGATCATCGCCCAAGAGCAGACCGCCCACCTGCTGAAGCAGGTACCCGAGTCCAGCCGGCCGCCGATGCCGAACCGCTCCGTCTCCAGCCGCTACCGTCTGGAGGTGGACGACCAGGTCCTGGAGCTCCACTACAAGGGCCCCAATCACAGCCAGGACAACCTGTTCATCTACGCGCCGCAGCAGAGGGTCCTGAACGTCGTGGACATCGTCTACCCCGGCTGGGTCCCGTTCAGGAACCTCGTCGTGTCCACCAACATCCCCGGCTGGCTTAACGCGCACAACCAGATCCTGGAGTTCGACTTCAAGACCTACATCGGCGGGCACCTGACCCGTCTGGGTACCCGGCAGGACGTCGAGATCCAGCAGGAGTACCTGCGCGACCTGGAGCACTACGGCAGGAAGGCCATCACCGAATTCGGCAACGTGGGACCCCTCTTCGCCAAGTACCCGGACAACCCCTGGGCCGTGTTCAAGGAGTACCTCGACATCCTCACCCAGACCACGGCCGACGCCGTCACCCCGGCCTGGACCGGCCGGCTCGGCGGCGCCGACGTCTTCACCTTCGACAACGCCTGGACCATGGTCGAATCCCTGCGGCTCGACCACAAAGTCCTCGGCCCCTTCGGCACCCGCCCCTGAGCCCGACTCTGCCAGGCATCGCGGCGTTCCCCGGTACGACAGCATGATCAGCGGGCATGCCCGGTGCTGGTCCGCAGGCCGAGTGCGGCTGTCGAGGTGCCCGTTGTCGCTCCGTCCTCGTTCCGGTGAGCAAGTCACGTCGTTGACCGGGCAGATCACGCCGGCGAGCAACCCGGCTGGTGCGGCGGCAATGTGGGTGAGTAGGCGCTGCCTGGGTCAGCACGACGGGTGCGATCAGGTTGGTGGCGATCTGCGGAGTGATCACCTCCGGTGTGAGGGTGCCGAGGGCACCGCTGCGCACGATGCCGGTGTTGTTGACCAGCACGTCCAATCGGCCGTGCAGTTCCCGCGCGGTGTGGATGACTCGATCGGGCTCTCCCGCGGCGGTGATGTCCGCGGTGAGCGGGGTGATCCGCTCGTGACCGGCTGCGGTCTCGTGGAGTGGTTCGGCTCGCCGGCCGACGCCGAGCACGTGGGCGCCCTCGGCAGCGAAGGCCCGGGCGGTGGCCCGGCCGATCCCAGTGCCGGCCCCGGTGATGGCAACGATTCTGCTGCTCTGCGGTGCGATGCGGGTGTCCATGCAGTGATCGTTCAACCCTGCCGCCAACGGCAAGGTCAAGCTGCGCCCGAGGCCCGCTGGTCCAACGGCTCGCCGAGTCAGGAACGTAGACCATGACTCCGCCGCGATGCTCGCTCCGGGTTGACGCATGCGACGCGACCCTCTACCGGAGACGACCGTCAGGCCGACGCCATCGGCGAAGGACTGTCTGGTATCGCTTACGTACTGCTGGAGGTCGCCGCCGCGATCCGGGAGGACACTGCGGAACGGCGGCAATAGGCCCTGCGCAGTAACCGAGACGTCCGGAAAGACCGCCCCCTTGCCGGCACCTCTGCGGCCACGGTGGAGGTGCGTCAGTCGAGGCTGTCAGTCGGGCTGTCGTCCGCGCGGCTGCCGGCTCCGAGGGTGCGCCGCGGGCCCCGGGATGATGCAGGCTGGGCTCCGAGCACTCCACGGGCTCGCAGTTCGTCAAGGTCGGGCAGCTGGACGGCAGGCAGCGCGTCGAGAAGGTCGGCCTGGGCGGCGCGGATGCTATGCGCGGAAGCCTCGGGGCCGCTGCCAAGAGTGCGGCGGACGGTCACGCCGATCATCGTACGGGCCGCTCCCGATACTGCACCCTTGTTAGAAGCCACTTTGCACTCATGCTCGTCTTGCCAGGACTCGGCTGTGCCCCGATGCACTGGCTCCTGGATGCCTCCTACGAGGTGGGGTGACAAGACCGAGGGCACGCTCAAAGACAGCGCTGGCCGCACCGGTGAAGCGTTCTCCCTCACAGACCGCGCCAGCGTCTGCCCAGCATGCGCACACCAGGGTCACGGTGATGGGGCTGTCGGGGCAACGGCTCAACGTCTCGGCCAGCGCCGCCTGTTCGCTGGCTTCGATGTTCTGCTCGTGCTCGCCCGGGTGGCCCGGCCCGAAGGTGGCCCGGTCGGCTCGCATGGAATTGGCCCGTGTGATGGGTCAATTCCTCACTACCGTGGGTGCAATGACAACGGGATCCACTTCGACCGACCAGCCCACGTCCTTGGCCGAGGCGCCGATGCGTCAGGCCCGCAACTCCGCCGCCTTTTGGATCGCGACCGGGCGAGGCCGGGGGCATGAGGTGATCCGGCGCCGCGGATTCGTCGCGGTCGACGGTGACGAGCGTGCAGGCCTGCGGATCCTGATCCAGGAGCCCCATCTCGACCCGGGCGAACTGGGCGAGTTGAGCGAGCTGGCCCGCCAGGGCAGGGGCCCGGTGAACGCCGAGGATCCGTTCAGCTCGACCGACCTGAGCCACCTGGGCATGCGCAGCTGGCAGATGCCGATCATGCTGCGCCCGCCCGGGCCCGTCGGCGAACCGGTGCTGGACGTGATCCGGGTACGGCGGTCCGAGGACCTCCAGGCAGCCGAGCGGATCGTGATCGAGGGCTTCGAGCTGGCCGGATTCGAGCCCTACCGCCCCGGCGAGCTGTTCCCGAGGGCGCTGATCGAGCAGCCGGGCGTGGACGTGTTCGTCGCCTCGCACGACGGCGTGGCCGCGGGAGCCTGCGTCAGGGTCGTGGACGACGGCGTCGGCAGCCATTACTGGGTCGGTACTTCGCCCGCATTCCGGTCGCGTGGCGTGGGTCGGGCCGTCATGCTCGGCTCCCTCGCCCACCTGGCGGATCTGCCGGTCACACTTACCGCGTCGAAGCTGGGCAGGCCGCTGTACGAGTCGCTGGGTTACACCGCCGCGACGCCCTCGACCTGGTGGGCCTCTCCTCATGTGACAGCGTCGCGGTGAAGCCCGCCGGCTCGCCAGTTCCCCGCAGGGCCCCAATCATGTGAACAGATGCGCCGGTAGGCACTGTGCTCGTGCTGGTTGCGGGCGGACGACTTCGGCGTAGATCGTCGGTCACCGGGCGACTTCGCGATTCGTCAGGACCAGCAAGGCCCGCACCAGGGTGGTCGCCCACGTCTGGTCGGTGCGGAACGTGCCGAGGACTCCCCGGTTCTTGACGTGGCGAAATCGTGCTCCACCGGTGCCCGGACGGAGGAAGTGGAGATCACGGTCGCCGGTGAGCAGATCCACTGGCCGAGGGGGTGTCTCCTGCCCCGGGAGGCGGGAGTGCAGCTGCTGTCACCCCTCTCTTCCTGCCACCTGCGCGCCGCTGGCCTCGGCGCCCTCGCGGACCTCGGCTTCCGTGGCCTGGCCAACGACGTTTGCGACCCCGTGATCGTCACCGGCTTCTTCTGACCGGCGGCGGCCCTGGGTTCGGGGCTCTGCCGCTGCGCCGCAGCCGGGGCCTGCTCGAGGGTGAAGTGGAGCGGCGGCTCGTCCATGCTCGCAGCGGCCAGCTGGGCCGGGGCGGTCCCGGCCAAGGCGACGGCCCGCCGCCCGACGGATTCAGCCGGGCCGCGTGAGCCAGCCGAGGGCCGGATCCCTGAGCCGGCCGGGCGCGTGTCGGCGAGCACCTCGCGGAGCCCTGGCACCGCGTCCGAGGGCTGATCCCGGGAACCGGGTTGAGGTCACAGCAATCGGTCGACCAGCCCGTCGATGTAGTCCGGGGTGAGCGGGACCATGCCGAACAAGACGCGTATATACATCGGGGCCAGGATGTGGTCCAGCACGTCGAACGCGTCGGGTGCGTGCTCGCCACGGTCGCGGGCGCGATCGAGCATGGACTGCAGTTGCCGGGTGCGTTCGGCGCGGAGGTCGGCACCAGCCTGCAGGCCCTGCTGACCGCTGCTCGACAGGGCGACGGCCAGGTGCAGCACCGCCGGACCGTCGGGTCCGGTGATCTCGCGGGCCACTTGGGCCGCGTAAGTGCGCAGGTCGCCGGCGAGGCTCCCGGTGTCGGGCATCGGCGACTGCGCATTGAGGCGGGTGAGCGCCACGTCGGTGAGCAGGGCTTCCAGGCTGCCCCACCGGCGGTAGATGCTGCTGTCGGCTACGCCTGCGCGGGCTGCGACCTCGCCGACGGTGAAGTTGCCGTAGCCGCGCTCACTGATCAGGTCGGTGACGGCCTGGTGCACCTGCGCGCCGACGCGGGCGCTGCGCCCGCCGGGCCGCCGGGCTCGCTGTCGCTCGTTCATGACCTCACCTTAACGCAGTGGCGGCTTGCGTTTGCGAGGCGATCCTCCCTATAGTCACCTAACGCAGTCGCTGACTGCTTTAGAGCGCTCAGGTGTATCGCCACCCGCATCGACCGCAAACCGGGCGCAACCAACGATTGAGGGGGATCCCGTGGCTGCATCGCATGCGACCGCAGGCAGTCGATCAAACCGGACCGTGCTGCTCACGGTGACCTGCCTGGGCCAATTCATGGTCCTGCTCGACAACACGATCGTCGGAGCGGCACTGCCCGATATGCAGCACCGGCTGCATGCTCAGCTGACCGGACTGCAATGGATCGTCGACGCGTACGTACTGCTGGTCGCCATGCTCCTGCTGTCCGGCGGTGTCTTCGCCGACCGGTTCGGCCGCAAGCGGGTGTACCTGACCGGCGTGGCGGTCTTCACCGCCGCGTCGCTGCTGTGCAGCCTCGCGCCCTCGCTCGGCTGGCTGGTCGCCGGCCGGGTGCTGCAGGGCATCGGGGCCGCGGCGCTGAGCCCAGCCTCGCTCGCCCTGCTCGCCGCCGCCCATCCCGTGCCGCAAGAACGAATCAAGGCGATCGGGCTGTGGGCCGGACTCAGCGGAATCGGTCTGGCCGCGGGCCCCGTGGCCGGCGGCGTGCTGGCACAAATCTTCGGCTGGCCCGCCATCTTCCTGGTCAATCTGCCCATCGGCGTGGTCCTGCTGCTGGTCGGCCTGCGCCACCTCGGCGAGTCCCGCAACCCGAGCGCCCCCGCGATCGACATCCCGGGCACGGTGCTGTCCGTTCTGGCGGTGGGGGCACTGACCTACGGGCTGATCGAGGGGGGTGCCCGCGGCTGGACCTCACCGGTCATCCTGGGCAGCTTCACCGCCTCGGTGATCCTCCTCGCCGCCTTCGTCGCCGTCGAAGCGCGTCGTTCCGCTCCGATGCTGCCGCTGTGGCTGTTTAGGCAGCGCCTGTTCACCGTGTCCAACACCGCCATGGTCGTGGTGGGGTTCGCGCTCATGGGCTCGTCGTTCTTCTTCTCCCAGTTCTTCGTGTACGTCCAGGGCAGCTCGATCCTGCGCGCCGGCCTGCAGACCCTGCCGGTATCCCTCGCCATGGTGATCGTCAGCCCGTACGCGGGCCGGCTCGCCGCCCGGTACGGCTTCCGCATCGTGGTCACCACCGGCCTGGCCCTGGCCGGCCTGGGGCTGCTGGCGCTCGGCATGGTGCACGCCGACACCGGCTACGGGAACGTGTGGTGGCGGCTGGGACTCGCCGGCACCGGCTTCGCACTGGCCATGTCCCCACTGACAGGCGCCGCCATCCAAGCAGTCAGCCCGCAGGAAGGCGGCCTCGCCTCAGGCATCAGCAGCACCACCCGGCAGATCGGCGCGGTGCTCGGCGTGGCGGTACTCGGAGCCATCGTCCGCACCCGGCAATCCGGCGGCGCCTCCTTCGAGACCGGCCTCGACAGCGCCTTCCTCGCTGCCGGCGCCGTCACTTTGGCCACCGCCGTGTTCACCGGCCTGTGGCTGGCGAGGTCCAAGCCCACGGAAGGCTCCGCGGCGCCGCATCGTTCCACCCATCCAGATGCGGTCACCACCTCGAACGAGGCATCCGTGAACAGCCGTTGACAACAACAACCGCCTTGGCCGGGAGAAGCGGCTGCGCGCCGAGGGCGTCGACATCACCATGCCGCTGCCGAGGCCCCCTGGGCGAACGCTACTTCCAGGTCACCGACCCCAGCGGCGTGATCGTCCAGGTCATCGAGTGGGTCACCCCGCCCAGCCCCGAACACCTGAAGCCCCACCGGGCCAGGGCGATCCGACCCTGGGCCGGCGACGCCCCGCCAGGACCGTGTGCGACATCCCGCAACCACGCAAAGGACCCCGACCTTGTCCCCTGACCCGACCACCGTGCACCCGCTGCCCGCTCACGACCGCGTGGTGTTCCTCAACCCGCTGGTCACCTCACCGAACATCACCGTGGGCGAGTACACCTACTACGACGACCCGGATGGCGCCACGGACTTCGAGCACCGCAACGTCCTCTACGCCTACGGGCCGGAGCGCCTCACCATCGGCAAGTACTGCGCGATCGCCACCGGAACCACCTTCCTGATGGCCGGCGCCGAGCACCCGACGATGGGCGTCTCGACGTACCCGTTCACCATGTTCGGCGGCCGGTGGGCCGAGCAGACGCTGGACATCGTCACCGCCATGCCCAGCCGCGGCGACACAGTCGTCGGCAACGACGTCTGGTTCGGGTACCGGGCGACCGTCATGCCCGGCGTACGGATCGGCGACGGCGCCATCATCGCGGCCGGCGCCGTAGTCACCGCCGACGTCCCGCCCTACACGATCGTCGGCGGCAACCCGGCCAAACCGATCCGGCAGCGCTTCGACGACGTCGACGTCGAGCGGCTGCGGCGCGCAGCCTGGTGGGACTGGCCCGCCGACCTGGTCACCGAACACGCCCGTACCATCATGGCCGGAACCCCGGCCGACATCGCGCGCATCGCCACCGAGCACGGACGGGGGAAGTCCCTTTGAACCACGTGCCCCAGGTATCCATCGAAGAGCACACAGTGGCCGACCACGCGGCCGGACCCTACGCCCTTACCACGGGACCGGACGGCGCCCTGTGGTTCACCCTCGTCCACAGCGGCCGGATCGGCCGTCTCGTCCCCGGAGAGGAGCCGACCAGCCACCGGCTCGACCCCGACAGCGGGCCCACGATCATCACCCCCGGCCCGGACGGCGCGCTGTGGTTCACCGAGTACCGAGCGGACCGGATCGGGCGAATCACCACCGACGGCGTGATCGACGGGTTCGGCGTGCCCGGCTCCGGCTGCGGACCGTTCGGCATCGCGGCGGGGCCCGACGGCGCGCTGTGGTTCACCGAGACCGCCGCCGACCGCATCGGCCGCATCACCGTCGACGGTCACCTCACCCAGTTTCCGCTGCCCGCCACCGGCGCGTTTCCCTCGGCGATCACCGCCGGCGGCGACGGAAGGATGTGGTTCACCCTCAACCAGGCCAACGCCATCGGGCGGATCGGCATGGACGGTGCGGTCACCCTCCACCCCCTGCCGACCAAGGCGGCGGCGCCGGTCGGGATCGCCGCAGGCCACGACGGAGCCCTCTGGTTCGTCGAGATCGCCGCCGGTCAGATCGGCCGGATCACTCCCGACGGGCGGATCACCGAGTTCCCGTTGCCCGACCGCGCCGCCCGACCACACGCCGTCACCGTCGACGGACAGGGCACCGCATGGTTCACCGAATAGGGAAGCAACCGCGTCGGCACGATCACCCCCGACGGCTGCGTCACCGTCCACGACCTGCCCACCCCCGGCTCCGAACCGCACGGCATCACCGTCGGCCCCGACGGCGCCCTGTGGACCGCGCTGGAGATCGGTTCACTCGCCCGCATCGCCCCGCCCTATCCGGGCCGACCGGGCCTCGTACCGCAAGGAGTACGAGAGCTGGATCGGTAGCCTCGCCGCGGCCGGGAAACTGGTGGGCGGCGAAGCCTTGGAGACCGAGCACACCGCTCCCGCGACAGTGCGCACTGCGGCAGACGGGACGTCGACGGTGACCGACGGGCCCGCGCACGCCGGCGATGAGACCCTCGGCGGCTGGTTCATCGTCGAGGTAGCCGACCGCACGGAAGCACTCGAACTGGCCAAGAGCCTCCCCGCCCCGGAGACCGTCGAGGTCCGCCCGATTCTCGAATCCGCCTGACCGACGCCGGCAGCCGGCCCGACGGCACAGAGCCCGGCCGCAGGGTCGCCTTTGTAGTGCCGCCCGGCTTCGTCTGATCATGCCGTCCGGGGCGGGCAGGCCCGGCCGTCGTGCAGGGCAGGGATTCGAGCGTGACGAACACGGTCGCTTGCTCACGCCGCTTGGTGCGCTGGGCTAACCAGTACGCCAGGTACTCCCCCGACCTCGTACTCACCGCTCCCGCGCCGGCGAGCAGTGGGTGCTTGCCGGCGTCGAAGGAGGAGACCGCCATCAGCCGCTCGCGGCGGCCATCGGCGCGGGCCGCGGCCGCCCACTGTCCGAGCGGGCCCAGGGACGGCACCGCCACCAGGAGGTGACGGGCGTCGAGTGCGTCTGCTGTACATAGCGCGATCAGGGTCTTCCCGGTCCCGCATGCGGACACGATGTGACCACGCGAACCCGGGTTTCTCAGGTGCCGGACCGCCGCGTCGACGGCCGCGTTCTGATCCGGGCGCAGCACACGACGAGCTGCGGGGTGGGGCGTTGCGAGGGGCATCGCGGCTTGGAACCTCGGGACGCGGGACGGACGGGTGCCGGATCTGGCGGAGCTTCGCGCAGTCGGCACATCTCGTGTGGGCGCTCTGTGGCATCCGGTCCACGTTCCGAGAGGCGGGATGTGCGCGGTGTGTGGGGCGCGTTTCCGCCTGATGAGGGTCTCTGCCGAGTCGGGTCTGCCCGGCCTGTGAGGGTACGGGGTGCCACAGCTGGTCAGCCGAGCGGATCGGTTCAAGTGATGGGCCCGGCAACTCGCCTGGGGTGTCGATTGGTTTCCTGGTCAGTTGCCTTGGTCCAGCGTTTTACGGGCGGCGGCGAGGATCTTCTCCGAGACAGGTTCGCCCTTGGTCGCCCGCGCGAGGATCAGTGCTCCGACCATGGTGCACAGTCGGCTGAGGCCGTCGTCCGGGTCCGTGGCCAGGCGCTGCGCCAGCTCGCTGACGCCCTCGCTGTACCTGCGTTGTGCCGCGGGGCCCCCCTGGCCCCGTGCGATGTCGGCTGCGAGGGCTGCCACCGGGCAGCCGTCGGCTACGTCGTCGCGGTGCTCGGTGGACAGATAGGCGTCGATCGTGGCTTCGGGAGAGGCATCTGTAGTCGCGGAGCCTGCGTGCGAGGCGGTGAAGGCGTGGGTGGTGGCTTCGTCGAAGAGCGCTTCCTTGGAGGCGAACTGCTTGTAGAAGCCGCCGTGCGTCAGTCCGGCCGCCTTCATCAGATCGGCAACGCTGATCTGGGCTCCCTGCTCCTTGAAGAGGCGCGACGCGGTCTCGACGACGCGGCGCCGGTTCTCTTCCGCTTGCGCCTGCGATACGCGGCCCATCGCCCACCTCCCAGTTAGATGCCACTCGTCATCTATAGTAGGCTCGATTTTAGATTACATACGTAATCTATTAGTGCGGGCCGTGCGGCCCATACCTACCGAAAGTGGATCATGGAACTCAAGAGTGCGACCGCTGTAGTGACCGGCGCCAACCGCGGGCTGGGGCGCCGCCTGGCCGAGCAGCTCGTGCAGCGCGGGGCGAAGGTGTACGCCGCGGCCCGGCGGCCCGAGAGCGTGGACCTGGAGGGCGTCACGCCACTGCGTCTCGATGTCACGGACGAGGCCACGATCCGGGAGGCCGCCCGCGTCGCGTCCGACGCGACGCTGCTGATCAACAATGCCGGGATCTCCCTCGGCACTCGGCTGATCACCGGCGACCTGACGGCGGTGCACGCGGAGATGGACACCAACTTCTACGGGCCGCTCGCCGTCACCCGTGCATTCGCCCCGGTCATCGAGGCCAACGGCGGCGGAGCCGTCCTCAACGTCGCCTCCGTGCTCTCGTGGTGGCACCCGGCCGAGCTCGGCTCCTACGCCGCGTCCAAGGCCGCCGCATGGGCCATGAGCGATGCCCTCCGCGAGGAACTCGCACCCCGCGGCATCACCGTCTCCGCACTGCACGTCGGCCTCATGGACACCGACATGACCGCCGGCATGCCCACGGCGGACAAGTCCGACCCGGCCGATGTCGCGGCCCAGACCCTGGACGGCATCGAGGCGGGCCTGCCCGAGATCCTCGCCGACGACATCACCCGACAGATCAAGCAGGGCCTTTCCCAGACGCCCACCCTCAGCTGAGGCCATGGCCCGGATCACGGGCCGGTTCAGGCGGATGGAGCCGCGGGCGACCGCCCGCGCCTTCGTGCTCGCCCTGCTGTCCCGCGTCGAGCGGAAGAATGCCGGCGTTCGGCCGAGCAGGCCGGTCACGCCCGGCCCGAGCCGATGCAGCGGCTGCTGCGGAGCACTCGATGGGACGCCGAAGCGGTCCGCGATGACATCCGGGCCTACGTCCACGAAACACCTCGGTGCCGACGACGCGTCCTGATCGTGGACGAGACAGGCTTCCTGAAGAAGGGCGCCGTCCCGGTGGGCATGCAGCGGCAGTGCACCGCAGGCCGGGTCGAGAACACTGAGCGTGCGCCATCTTGAAGTGGCTGGTCAGGGGCCTGGCGTGATGTTGTTCCGGGGTGCTCGTGCTGGTCGTGGGCGGCAGTCTGCCGCGTAGCTTGTCTGGCAGGGTGGTTCTGCGGATTCCCGTTCGTCGTCGCCGGTGCCGCTCCTACGCTCCGGCGTATGACGGATCCCGAGGCGCGGGAGCGGATCGCCGCGCGACGCACGGAGCTGGACGGACGCGAAGAGCAACTGGCCAAGCAGCTGTCCGAGGTGCGGGCTGAACGGGACGAGCTCGCCGTGCGACAGTCCGCGGGCCCGGTGACGACCGGCCGCCCGTCGCCACGGCGGGCCGCACCGATCGCAGGAGCCCGGCTCTCTTCATGCCAGGGACGACGCCGCGTGCCTGGCCAGGAGGACGATGGGGACGGCGAAGGCGACGCCGAACCGCTACTGGGAGTGTGCGGGTTGCCCCTCGCACAGCCCCGTCTGGACGGCGGCTTCCATGTCGTCGTCCTGAGCGTCCGTTCCACCCGGGTCGACGTTCGTCATGACCGTCGCCTGCCTGCCGTCGGCGGTGGCGCCGCCCGCGGTCTGGTAGCCGAAGATGTCGCCGCCGTGGCCCCAGTAGAGGCCGCCGCAGGGCAGCGGCCGGCTCTCCAGGCCCAGGCCGTACTTCCGGCCGTCGTCACTGCCGGTCGACCGTGTCTTCATCATCGCCTTGAGCTGGGCCGGGCGCAGCAACTTGCCGCGAACGAGGGCGTCCAGGAAGCGGTTGAGGTCGGTGCCGCTGGAGATCATCTCGCCGGACGCGCCCGCGATGGAGGGGTTGAATGCGGTGATGTCCATGAGCGGCGCGTCCTCGCCTGGGCGTACGTACCCGCGCGGGTGCGGTCCGGGGATCGACGTGGCATCGCCCGGCACGGACGTATGGTGCAGGCCGAGCGGCTCGATGATGCGCCGGCCGATCTCCTCGCCGTACGAGTGTCCGGTCACCTTCTCGATGAGCATGCCCGCCAGCAGGTAGTTGGTGTTGGAGTAGTGCCACTCGGAGCCGGGCTTCGCACCGGGCTTCTCAAAGGTCGGCGGGTGGGCGAGCGCGAGGTTCACCAGGTCGCGGGTGTCGTGGTGGGCCAGCGGTTCCTTGAGGATGTCCTGCGGTTTGAGGTGGTCGAGGTAGTCGGGCAGGCCGCTGGTGTGCTGGAGGAGCATACGGACCGTGATCACCCGGCCGTCGTTTCCGTGGCCGCGGACGACGCCGGGCAGGTAGCGCTCCACCGGGGCGTCGAGATCGACGCGGTGTTCTCCCACCAGCTGGAGCACGACCGTGGCCACGAAGGGCTTGGTCATGCTGCCGATCCGGAACCTGCTGTCGCCACGCACCGGCGCCTGGCTGTCCACGTCCGCGACGCCGCTGGTCAGCACCGCGCCGCCGCGTCTGTCCCGCGTCGCGACGAGTGCTCCGGGCGCACCGTCTGCGGTGGTCAACCGGTGCATGAGCACGCGGAGCTGAGCGTCGTCGGCAGTGTGGGTGGACTGTTCGGTGGTGGTATTGGCCGTGGTCGCCGCGGTGGCGGCGTTACCCGGCAGGCCGCCTCCCATCACACCGACTGCCACGGCCAGCGTGAGTGCCCCACCCAGTGCACGCTTGTGCTTGATCACGTGTCCATCCTCCGTCGTCGTAGCAAGATCGCTGCTGCGGAGGGCTCTTGACACCCCGCCCTCTCGTCGTCAGTTCACGATGCCCGAGCGGTGCCGGCCGATGCGATGGGGTGATCATCCGGAACGGCAGTGGGGATAACCCCCGTAAGGATCGATGACTGAGCCTGCGTCATCTTGAAGTGTCTGGTCAGGGGGCCTGGCGTGACGCTGCGCGGGGGTGCTGGTCGTGGGCGGCGATCCTCCGCGTAGATCATCCGTCAGCGGCGCACTTCGAGGTTCGTCAGAACGAGCAGGGTGCGCAGGAGGTGGGTGGCGCAGGCGGGATCGGTGCGGAGCTTGGTGAGGATCCGCCAGTGCTTCAGGTGGACGAAGCCGTGTTCGACGGGGCGCGTGCGGCGGCGAGCACCTGGTTGGCCCCCTTTTGGCCGGTGGTGAGCTTGCGGGCGCGAGTAGCCTTGAAGCCGGTGACGACCACGGGGTCGTCCCCGCCGTCGTCCAGGCCGATGAAGCCCAGGTCGGCCAGTGCGCCGAGGCCGGCCTCACGCAGGTGGGCGAGGATGTGGTCGCGGCGGGCGGCGGTGATGTCGTGGGTGCGGCCGGGCCGGGCGGCGGAGATCCAGAGCATCCGGCCCCGCTCGTCGGTGAGGGCGAGGACGTGCAGGCCGTGGCGGTGGTGTTTGCCGGAGTAGTTCGGTCGGCTCGCGGCGCCGGTGCGGCGCTGGGTGGGGATGAGAGTGCCGTCGATCAGGACTACCTCCCCGCCCCGCAAAGCCCGGCGACCCAAGAACCTACCTCCAAGTTCCTCCCGACTGCGTCGGGGATACAACGAAGCGCCTCACGGCGCACGATGGACGAAGACGTTCACCGATCCCCGGCTCTGCGCGGCCATCGTCGACCGGCTGCCCTTCCATGGCGCCATCATCCAGACCGGCACCGAGTCCCACCGCCTCGCCCACACCAAGGCCCAAGTCGAACAAGCCCAGGCCAGCTGACCGGGCGCCACATGGGAGGGGGCCGCCTGACAACCAGCCGAACCAGCGGGCCGTCCAGGAGCCGCCATGACGCTGAACCTACGACGCGGGTCAAGCTATGAGCAGGCGGAGGCCGAGATCTGCCGCGTCGAGGTCGGCGAGGCCGCTGTTGCGCTCGGCCCACCGGCCGGAGTCGAGGTCGTCGCTGAGGCTTCGCACCGCCCGCTGCTCGGCCTCCGGCCCGACCCTCGTCCACACCGACATCGCACGACGCACGTGATCCTCCAGATACGCCCCCGGTCGGCGCCAGTACGCCTCGAACAGGCCGTCAGCGCAGTCCCACGGGATGGGCACCGGCTCAGTGCGGGCGCCGATCGCGTCGGCCATCCCGGCAAGCGAGGGAAACTCTGCGAGGACGGCGGCGAACTCGGGCAGGTAGTCGCGGGTAAGCCAGAACCGGTCCTGCCATCCGGGCTCGTCCGTGTCGAACGTGAGCACCACCATGCGGCGGGCCACGCGCCGCATCTCACGCAGCCCCGCAATCGGATCCCCCCAGTGGTGAACGGTGGAGACGGCCATCGCGACGTCGAAGGACTGGTCCTCGAACGGCAGGCTCTCCGCGGCGGCGGCCACGCACGGCGCCGCGCCGGCAGGCCGCTGCCCCCGCATGACCGCAGACGGCTCCACCGCGGTCACGTCGCGATCAGCAGGCTCGTAGGAGCCGGTGCCAGCCCCGACGTTCAGCACCGTCTGCGCGTCCCCGAGCGCGTCCCAGATCTGCGCGGCGATCCGCGGCTCGGTACGCCGTGTCGCGGTGTAAGCGCCGCCGATCGCGTCGTACAGCCGTGCACCGAGCATCTCCAGTTGCTCCTCCGGTGTCACCATCAGTCCCTTCGCCCGTGCCTCAAGTTCCCTGTCGATGGCCGCCACCATGGCGTCAGCGCGATCACGCCGCTCCAGCAGCAGGCCGCGCAGTCGGCGCAGGTGCGCGACCGCGTCGGTGGACGGGTCGCCGACCAGTTCCGAAACCTCCCGCAGCCCGAATCCCAACCGCCGATAGGCCAGCACCTCCCGCAGGCGCTCCACGTCGCCTGCCGAATATGCCCGGTACCCGGCCGCGGTCCGCGCCGACGGCCGAACGAGCCCGATCTCGTCATAGTGATGCAGCGTGCGAACGCTCACGCCGGCCAGCTCGGCCACGTGTCCCACGGTCCAGTGATCCTCCACGGCACCGACTATGCAGCCTGACGCCACGTGAGGGTCAACCTCACTGACGGCAGCAAGAGCCGAACGGGAAGCAGTGGTTCGAGGCGACTCCTGCGAGCCAGAGCGATGGTCTGGGTCAGAGAAGCTTGGAACTGGACGGAGTGGCCCGGCAGCACACCTAGTGACATCAAAAGTCGGTTCTGGCACAGATCTTGGGGAGTCGTCGCGGAGCGTTACCTCGATGTTCGATGGTGAGGAGATGGCTCGTGTGAGACGGCGTGCGCCTTGTCGTCCGACAGCCGGAAATGACGCTCCCTCAGATATCGGCCTGTCTCTGCGGGTGTCGCCTGTGGACGGTGATGGTGCTGGCCATGCACACCGATGCACCGTTCCGGGACTCGCTGGTGTTCGACGGGATCGACGATGTGGGTGCCGAGGCGGTTACGGCCGCGTTCGGCACGGTCGAGGTAGCGGCGAGAGGCCGCGGGGCCGAGGCTGCATGCCCGGACTGCGGCTGCTTCTCGGACCGGGTCCACGACCGGTACCAGCGCAGGCTGAAGGACCTTCCGCTCGCTGCACAGGGCTTTGTGATCCGGCTGATGGTCCGGCGTTTCATCTGGGGTCGGCGGAATGCCCGCGTCGGACGTTCGCCGAGCCGTTCGCCCGGCTGGCTGCCCAGATGGGCTTCGGCGCGGGAAGAATGACCTTGTTACGCAGGATCATGTCATTGCCGATCCGCAGTTCAGTACACTTCGGGTGCTGGTCGTCGACGACTTCACGATCCGTCGCGGCCAGACTTACTCCACGGTCTTGACCAGCGTCGAAGACCATCGCGTGGTCCATGTGCTCCCGACCCGCGAGGCCGGGCCGCTGGCCGCCTGATCAACCACCCGGCTCTCGGTGATAGGACTTCCCTCTACGGGAAGACGATGAGAAGGCGACAGCTTGGACGCAGTAGTAGCGATCAGCCTGATCCGCATGGCCGCTGCAGACTTGGCCATGGAACCCTGGCAGCGCCCCTCGGACGCTTACCTGGTCCAGTTGGGCCTGGACGCCCTGATGGCCGACATCGAGGCTCCCTCGCTTCCCCTGCTGGCCGGCCTCGCGCGTGGCGAGTATCCCCAGGCCCGCGAGCTGTTCGACCTTGTGCTGGAAGAGTTGGGTCTGCTGCCGCTGACCTCGGAAGATCTTGCCGAGGCGCGATGGACCGCGGCCCGGTGGTGGGCAGGCCAGATCGTGGCGTGCCAACTCGATCCGGTGCACGGAGCGAAGCTGATCCATGAGGAAGCTGCAGCCGAACTCGACTACCCCGACGCGCTGCAACCCATCGCTGATCTGGCGAGAGCGCTTTACCTGTCGAACGATCAACCTCCGGACCAGCAGCACATTCGCGACCGGGTCACCTCCGCGGCGCGAGACTATCTCGCCACAGAAGCGCACCAGAACCACGGCCTTTGAGCTACGTGGCATGACTCACCGTGACCGGTTCACGGAAAGCGAGCCACTCGCTGGGGACCTCCGGGTGACGATGCATTTTCATCCCGATCGTCCCGCAGGGGATCGTCTGACCCTGGCTCAGATGGTGGAAGACGGTGTTTACCGGTCGCAGTTCGTGACAGGAACGAGCAACGGTGGTCTAACCGCTCATCCTGGTGGAGACCGGTGGCGTTGGGAGAGTCGCATCTTTGGCGGTGCGTACGACGAGGCCCCTGATGAGCAGCGCCCTGTATACGGTGCGCTGAACTACCGCCGTGATCCGGTCGGTGGTGCACCGCGGTTCGGCTCTTCGTACTTCAGACTCAACGCGGAGACCCTGAGACGCACCACGTTCTGCTACCCCGACAGTTCCACCGAGCCTTCCGACTTCGGCATGGCAGACCGCTGCTCGCTCATCGAGTCGGCTGAGAGGCGCTGGTGCTGGACCCGAGCTATCGCGGCACAGAGGTTGAATCCGCAGCTCATCGCCTCCCGTGCCCAATCGAAGGGCATCCAGGTTTTCGGCTCAGCGTGGCTGAACTACGACGTCACGCAAGCTACCGGGGGCGGGAATACGTTGATCTGGGTGCTGAGATCGCCGTTGACGGCCTGCTCGACCCCAAGGTCATCGGGGATGCCGCCTGCACTGGCCGCTACAGCCTTCAGGACCTCAAGAAGGTCTGGCACTGCCTGGCGCGCTTCGGAGTACGCACCGCCTGCTGAGTAGCAACGCCCCCTCGTGGCTGGACGAACAGGCTGATTACCGAGCGATCACCTGATAGAGCGTCACTCGGCAGCTCTGAGAGCCGCGAGGTAGCCGGCCCAGCTGTCCTGGGCCAGTGCCGCCCACTGAGTGGCGGTGTTCCTGTGGATCCCGAGCAGGTGCACCGTGACCGACTACGTCGCCCTACGCCGACCGTAACGTATCGCACCCTCGATGGTCACCGCCCCGTGCCACGTCCGGGACGAACAGGTGCCGCACTGCGAGAAGGAGCGGGCCGCACACCGCACCACCCCACAACCGGACCACCGCCTGCACGAAGGCCGTCAACGAAGCCGCCTCCAACGCCCCACGGATCGTGGAGCCTCCCACGGATCTGCCGGCCGCGCCCGACGCACTCTCAGACGGGCCTGCACGAAGCTGCCGGTGTCCTCGCGCTTCTCCCCGGGGGCACCGACAGCGCCGGGATGTCCTCATGTCCCCGATGAAAACTCAGGCCTCAGCCTCACAGGGGCGGTCCGGTGACGATCGGTCAGGCGGACGCGGTACCGGCCACCTTGGTCGGGCTGATGCGGACGACAACACGGACAACCTCTGCCGGGAGATCGAGGTACTCCTGGCCGGCGCCGGGGCCTTCGTACTGTTCGGCGAGGGCAACCGCCACAGACCGGCCGGTGTCCTCGGTGACGGTGGCAAGGCCCCGTATCTCGGCGTAGCGCAACGGGTCATCCGGATCGTAGACGGTCAGGCAGGCACGGGGGTCACGGCGCAGATTGCGTTCCTTGCGGCGGCCGGAAGCCGTGGAGACGAGCAGGTCATCTCCGTCGCGGCCGACCCAGACCACCGACGTCTGCGGGCTTCCGTCCGGGTTGACAGTGGCGAGGACGGCGGGAACCGGCGCATCGAGCAGCGCCCGGACGGAATCGTTCAGCATGACTGTCATTCGGGCGAAGCTACCTGCCGCCCGGCCCGTCTCGCACCTGGATTCAGTCGACTGAGAGGTCCTGCGCTGGCGGCGGGCCACGCCTCACGGTTCCGTCACCCGTCGATGCCGAACGGGACTTCAGAAGGGACGCCTGCCAGTGATCCGGGTGCCGTCGGTTCCCGTGAACATCGAACACGGCACGGTCCGGATGCCCCCCGAACTCCTGAACAGGACCTCCTGCTGCGTCCCATTCGCGAGCTGCTTGACCAGACCCCCACCGAGAGGACCGCCGACTTCAGCCGCCGCGGATACCACGCGGATTCGCACTCTGGGCACGACGAGGTCTGGCTGGCCGTCAATGCCTCGGTCCTCACCCGTGCTCGCCGCATCCGACGCCAGTGCCGAGACCGGCACGCCGACGAGCGGAACATCGCCGTCGCCTTCGCCGCCGGCATCAGCGGACTTCCGCACCCGCGACATAGCCGCGGCCCCGCGTCGCCATCCGTGACGACGAACAGCCGCAGCCGGGGCACCCCGTTCCTGGCCATGCGGCCACCGCAGGGCGAAGGCTCGATCTCCGGCCAGCCGTCGCCCGCCGGCGGTCAGCAGTAAGGGGGCTGGTTGGTCAGGGACGCTGCCACTCGCATCCACACGCCGAACAGCCGGTAGAGGCCGGGCAGAGGGCCCTGCGCCTGTACGGTCCGGCTGTCTGCCGAGGTGACGCCCGGAATTCCCAGGAGCGTCGAGGCCACTGAAGCCGACTGCCACCGGACCGTGAGGGTGGAGGGGCCCGCTGCGACGGCTGGAGCCTTCGGTGGTACGGAAAGACTGGCGGCGACCGCCTTCTCGATGGCCGCACGTGCTTCCTGCGACGGCCGCAGATCTGCCGAGAACCGGTCTCGCGCATACTTCACTGGCACGGTCGTCACCGAGGCGTCCCATTCCGTCATCTCTGTGCAGGCACAGTCGTCACCAGTGAGGACCGTCACCGGCACACCGATGGCGGCCGCGGTGGCGTGGGCCAGGCCGATCTCACCCACAGGCCGGCCGTCCAGCCACATGTCTTCGATCTCGTGCCCCATGAAGCTGTGGCTCAGTACGCCGGGCGCACCGGCCCGTGAGTGATAGCCAACGAAAACCGCAGCGTCGTGCTCGGGAGCGAGTCCTTCGAGCATGAGCATCTGCTTGGGTTTGCCGCGAATGAGGCGCGCTGCTGGGTGCAGTGCCTCGGGCAGGAGGTTGCGCATCGGGCCGTGCGCGTCGTTGACGGTGATGTCGGTGGCACCGGCCGCGACAGCACCGCGGATCGCGGCGTTGACGTCCTCTGCCATCATCAGCCGTCCACGCTCGTAGTCCCGGCCGCCAGGCTGGACATCGTCGGCATCCACCAGCCCGGTGATGCCCTCCATGTCCACACTGATGTAGATCCGCACTGCGCAGTCTCCTCGAGCTTGATCGTTTCAGGAGACGTTCGCCGTTCTTGCTCTGGTTCCTTCACCAGCTCACGATCATCCGGTTTCCGCCTGGACCAGCACGCTCGTCAGCTCAGCTGGACGGCATGACCGGGGACCGTAGGCCGAGCCACTGCTCGGCGTCCCAGGCATGGAACCGCTCTACCTCGGTGAACCCCAGCTTTGCCGCGAGGCGCATCGAACCGACGTTGGCCGTCTGGGTGTGGAGCACGACCGGCTCGCCGGGAAGGACGCCGTCGAACCAGTCGAGTGCCGCCGCGCACGCCTCGGCGGCGTATCCGGATCCCCACGCTCGCGGCAGGAACAGGTAGCCGAGATCGACCTTCCCCGCAGCGGCCGGGCGACTGTGCTCCGGTGCTCTCCTGAGCAGGATCTGGCCGATCATCGCTCCATCGAGTTCAACGACGAAACTCCCGGGCCACCGCTCGGGCACCTCAGGCATCTCGCGCTCAAGTTCGCCACGAGGGCGGGGGCCGCCGAGGTAGGTGTGCACCTCTGGCGACGCCAGCAGCTCGATGAACGCCGCACGGTCCCGGGCCTCGGACTCGCGGAGCACGAGCCTTTCGGTCCTGATCAAGGCAGGTGGCCAGGCGACGGGTCCAAGATCAGTCATGGCGGGCAACATATCGCACGCCCGCGAGGATGATCCGAAACAGACGACCTGAGCTCCAAACCTGCACCAAAGCACCGTCCACTTTGCCATGCAAGGCTCAATCACAGCTTCTCAGCCGCCCGCTGCAACGCCGAGCGGCTCTACGCCGAGGGCAGCCTCACCGGGCTGAACGAGCTCGATCGCGGTCCGTGGACCGAGCCGCCCGCCCCGGGCCCGTTCGCCCCGGCCCTGCAGCACCGGAGCGCGGAAGCGGGCAAGCGCGTCAGCACGGGCACGACCCGTCACCTCCAAGCGGCGCCCGGCCAGCCCGTGCCGGGTGCCAAGCAACCTCTCCTTCCACGAGCCACCCCGGTGAACCAGCCTGCCGCACCGCAGGCTGGCCAACTCCGGGCGCATCTGCTCCTTGCGTCGGCAGACGGCACTACGGACACGGCCCGAGCACTGCTACGCCTGCTCGACGAGTGGGTGTGTGACTCCGGAGCAGCCCACAGTCTCGGCGGGCACGTCGCGCCACGCGACACCGGTCCGCAACACGTACATGACGCCTGCGAGGGCCGCCCTGTCCGGAACGCGCAACCGCCCGGGGTAGCGGCGGCGGCGTTCGGGAGCGGGCGGGAGTAGCGGAGCCACTCGCTCCCACAGGTCATCCGGAACAAGATCAGCACGCACGCGGACGCCCTGTCGGCCAAGATCGACATGCGCAAGACCTGAGGCTCAACTGAATTGCTCAGGAAGGCTGTTGGCTGTAGATCTTGCGCCACTGGTCAGCGGTGCCCCGCTCGCTCATCCCGGCGGTCCGATAGACGCCGAGAGCGCCGACAGAGTTGTGGGTGTCGACGTCGACGCCCACGCTGTGATGGCCACGGTCCCGGAGGAGCCGGAAGACGGTGCTCAACAACTGGGTGCCGATGCCACGGCCGCGGTAGGCATCGAGAACTCCGAGCCAAGCGATCCATGCGCGCTCCGACGGGTCGCGAGCGATGACAGCACCCGCACAGACCCCATCGACCTCGGCCAGCCACCATAGGGCCGCGTCGTAGCCGTCGCGCTGTTGCTGGTCACGGTCGAACTGGGCGAAGGTACGCCGCCGGTGGTTCCAGTGCCCGGCCAATGCGTCCTCCAATACGGAGTGGACGGCGCGCCGGTCCTGGTCATCGGCAGCGAAGCGCAGTCGCACACCGAGGGGTGGCTGAGCCGGTTCGGGGAACTCGGTGGTGTCCAGGTCGATGCTGAGGCGCGTGTAGCTGTGCACGATGCTCCAGCCCTCGGCGGCCATGAGGTCATGGGCCGGGCAGTTGGGCAGCTGAAACATGGTCACGGGAGTGTCGGCGTGTGGCGCGTCCCGTAGCACCCACTCGTCGAGCAGGTGCAGCAGTGCTCGGGCCGTGTCCGTAGCGCCGTCTGCCGACGCAAGGAGCAGATGCGCCCGGAGTTGGCCAGCCTGCGGTGCCGGATGCAGTGCGACGAAGCCGCTCAGCCGACCGTCCTTCGACTCCACGACCATCGTCCGCGACGCCATGTCCAGGCCGGGGCTCGCGAGCAGGTCACGCACGTCTGCTCGCGTCGTCATTTGACGCCCGATTGCGGCGTGCTCGGCTCGGCCGAAGAGATCGAAGATCGCCTCGATGTCAGACTCGTTGACGGCTCTGCTATGCACACGGGCACCGTCGCAGGAACGTGGAGTTGTTCACAACCAATATTTGTCGGTGACTGTCTCGGGGACCCGACGCAACATCGCCCACGACTCCGCACCCGCTACGAACGACACGCCGACCTCCACCAGAGCATGCTCGAACTGGCCTGCTGCCTCATCTGCCTCCGTCGCCTGGGTACCTCATTCTGAAACGATCAGTAAGGGGCCTGTGGAAGACTTTCACTTACGAGGTGGCTTGCTGTGAGCGGCGGATGGAAGCGTAGGAACTCCCATTCTCGCAGGTCAGCGGGTACCTCTTCTCATTTCGCCATCCACAGGCCGACCGTTACGCGGTCGATCCAGGCTGAACAGCTGCCGCAGTGGCGCGATTCCTCCCATCCCGTTTGGTGCCGATCGTCGCGATGACAGCTCCGTCGCCGCTGGGAGCGACATGTCAACGAGCAACGCCCCTGCCATCGGGCAGGGGCGTTGCTCGAGATGGTCTGTTTCAGGATGCCTTTTGGTCGGCGGGCTTCTCGATCTCGGTGGTCACCCGTGCCCCTCGGAAGAGCACTGGGAGCCACAGGAGACATGCCAGCAGGGGGACCGCGGCGTAGGTGGCCATGCCCACGCTGGAGCCCAGCCCGTCCATGAGGGCGCCGAGGACGAGATAGCCGATGCCGATGAGCGCCGACTCCACGAATGCGATCATCGACAGCAGGCTCGCCCGGTGGCGTGACGGCACTGCCTCGTTGAACACGTTGTCCACGAGCACGGCGGTGATCTCGGGAATTCCGACCAGGGCCAGGAACGCGGCGATGGTGACCCAGACAAGGCCGAGGCCGCTCAGGCCGAGTGCCGCGGCGAGCGTCAGGAGAGACACCGGGACGATGACCCGATATCCGATGCGCCGGTTCGCGCGGTCCGACAGCAAGGGAGTGAGTCCGCCGACGAAGAATCCCGCCGATATGACCACGCTGACCAATGCGGTGCCCGCTCCCTGATCGGAGAGGGTCTTCTGCGTAAAAATGATGTACGGCGTCAAAGTCGCATGCATCAATCCGGACACCACGACAAGCGTCACGAGCGCCGGCGTGGCGACCCGAAGCATCGCCCGCCATGCTGTGGCGTCGCCGTGCTCCTTCTCGGCTCCGTCCTGCTCGTCCACCGCATCCGCGCCGCGGATCTCGGGCACCCGTGACATCAGCACCACCACGGCCAGGACGAGGCACGACGCCGAACCGACGTAGACGATTCCCCAGGAAAACTGCTGCAGTTGGCCGCCAAGGACGATGGCGACTCCCGAGGTGACCGTCCCGAGCATGGTGAACCGAGACTTGATCTTGACGTAGCCGGCCGTTGCACCACGACGCACGAGCAGGTCGTACAGCAGGGCGGTGTCCGAACCGGATACACATGCCATGCCCACGCCCTGGCCGATGAACAGCGTCAGGAACACCCAGTAGTTGGAGGACGTCACCTGACCGAGCAGGCATCCAGCTATCAGCACCTGGCCGATCACGATGCTGGCACGCCTGCCGATTCGGTCAGCGATGACTCCCGTCGGCAACTCCGCAAGTCCGCTGACCAGGTAGAGCAGTGTCTGAAGGAGGGCCACTTGCCCGGCGGAGAAGCCTCGCTGCTGAAGGAAGAGGACGAATACGCCACGCTGGAACAGCGAGTTGGCGAGCACGGCGTATACGTAGAACGGGCGCGTGACGCTTCGTGCTGCATCGTCGACTGCAGCCGACCCGCCAAGGGCCTGCGTGGTGCCGGTCATGCTGCGGGCTCCCCCTGGTGACTCCGGTGATCATTGCATCTTCCCCTATCCCTGCCGTGCTGGAGAACCTGGGTCCGCTGGACGAGGACCGGGTCGCTGACCTGCGCGTTCACCTCGGGATGGTTCCGGATCCGCGATCACGGCGCGGGCGGTGGTACCCGCTGACGGCGATCTTGCTGATGTGCGCCTGCGCGGCGGTCTCCGGCGCCAGAAGCATCGAGGAGGTCGCCGAGTTCGGTCAGCGGGCCTGCCGGAGCGTGCTGGCGGCCCTCGGGGTGCGCCGGTATCTGCTGGGCTGGCGCCGCTCGGCATCGGCGGCGAGCATCAGACGCGTCCTCGTTGCCCTCGACGGTGACGCCCTCGACCGGGCGGTCAGCGCCTACCTCGCCGGTCAGCACCGCGCCGCCGAGTCCGCGGCGACCGGCCCTTCGCATCGGGTCATCGCCGTGGACGGCAAGACCCTCAACGGCTCGGCCCACTCGGGCGCCCCGGGCCGGCACCTGCTGTCGGCCGTCACCCACGCCCCCGTCGCGACGATCGCTCAGGTCGAGGTCGGGTCGAAGACGAACGAAACCCGGCACTTCCGCCCGCTGCTGGCGCCCCTGGAACTCGCGGGCACCATCGTCACCTTCGACGCCCTGCACTCGGTCAAGGCCACCATCACCTGGCTCGTGACGGCCAAGAAGGGCCACTACATCGCCGTGATCAAGACGAACCAGCCCACGACCGACCGGCAGCTCGCCGCCCTGCCCTGGAACGCGATCCCGGTGCAGCACACCGCCTCCACCGCCGCCCACGGCCGACGCGAGTCCCGCTCTATCAAGACCTGCGCCATCGCCGACAACCTCGGCGGCATCAACTTCCCCCACGCCCGCCTCGCCCTGCGCCTGCACCGCCGCCGACGATCCGCCGGCCAGCGGGAGACTCGTACGACCGTCTACGCCGTGACCAGCCTCGACGCCCACCAGACGAGCCCCGCCGACCCAGCGAACGCGATCCGCGGACACTGGGGAATTGAGAACTCCTCCCACAACATCCGAGATGTCACCTTCGCCGAGGACGCCTCCCGCATGCACACCGGCACCGCACCCCGCGCCATGGCCACCTTCCGCAACCTCGCCACCGGCGTCGAGACGGCTGACAAGCTCCGCGCCGACAAGGGCTACGACCACGACCATCTGCGCAGGTGGCTCCGAGCGCGGAACATCACCTCACGCATCGCCCGCAGGGGCATCGAGCCCTCTCAACGGCTGGGTCGCCATCGTTGGATCGTGGAACGGACAGTGGCGTGGCCGGCCGGGTGCCGCCGCCTACACCGTCGATACGGACGGAAGGCAGAACACTTCCTCGCCTTCGCCGGAATTGCCGCCGCCCTGATCTACTACCGCAGGCTTGCGAAGGCCGCCAACTCGACGTGATTCGTAAGGGCGGCCAACCGCACCCACCGGCGAACGGAGTTACCGTTGCGCATCGGCTTGTGCGCGGGCGCGTTCAATGTCGGGGACGTGGCTCTCGGCCCATTCCCGGACGGCGCGTAGGGGTGTCAGCAGTGACCGCCCGAGGTCGGTGAGGGCGTACTCGACATGCGGGGGATTTGCGGGAGTCTCCGTGCGAGCGATCAGACCGTCGTACTCCATCGCGCGAAGCGTCTCGGTGAGCGCCTTCGACGTGATCCCCCGGATGTGCGCCTTGAGTTCGGTGAATCGCATCGGCCTGTTGTCCAGCGCGTTGACGATGAACACCGTCCAGCGTGCCCCGATCCGGTGCAGAACGGTGCGACTGGGACAGGTCGCGGCCATGACGTTGTAGGCGTTACCCATGCACGACTCCCGGTAGCGTTGTAGATACCGGTATCGAATCTATACCGTCCGGGTTGTGACTGTTCCCGATTGCACGGTCCGTCCCTCGATAGCCCGGCACCGCCGTTTCGTCGCAGCTATCGTCATCGACTCGATCGGCACCGGTGTCTTCGTCCCCGTTTCGATGCTGTACTTCCTGGCCACGACGTCACTGACGCTGGTTCAGGTGGGCGCGGCACTGACGACGGCCGGGCTGCTGGCACTCCCGGTGGGCCCTCTGGTCGGAGGACTGGTCGACAGGTACGGCGCCAAGCCGGTGCTGCAGGCGGCAAACCTGGCCCAGGCGGTCGGCTTCGCCGGGTATCTCCTCGTGGGCCAGACGTGGCAGATCGCCTTCTGTGCCTGGTTGAACAGTGCCGGGCGGGCGGTGTTCTTCAGCTGCTACGGCGCTACCGTCACGGCGCTGGCCGCGCCCGGCCAACGCGAGCGTTGGTTCGGTCTTCTGGGGTCGGTACGCAACCTCGGCTACGCACTCGGCGGCCTCCTCACCGCCGTCGCCGTCAGCTTCGGTACTCACGGCGTCTACGCCGCGATCGTGGTCGTCAATGCCTTGTCCTATCTCACCGCCTTCGTTCTGATGCGGGCCGTGCCGAACATCCGTCCCGAGGCGGCCCAGGACGCTGCTGGAGGCTGGGGGCGCGTACTCCGGGACCTGCGGTACCTGTCGGTGGTCACGCATCAACTGTGCTTCGCGATCTCCTTGTTCGCCCTCAACATCGCGATACCGGTCTACGCCGTGAACGTGCTGGGACTGCCCGGCTGGACTGCGGGCGCTGTCTTCACGCTCAACACCCTGATGGTCGGCTTCGCCCAAGGCGTCATCGTCGGGTGGCTCAGCGGGCGGATGCGCAGCCGCGTCCTCGTCGCAGGACACGCCTGCTTTGCGACCGGCTACCTCCTGTTCCTCGCCGCCGACCGCGTGGCTGCGCTCGCCCTCGCGGTCTGCGTCGTGCTGCTCGGTGCCATCAGCTACACCTTCGGTGAAATCGTCGGCGGCCCCATCACGTCGACTGTCGCCGCGGAGAGCGCCCCAGACGCTCTCCGCGGCCGGTACTTGGCCCTCAACCAGCTCGCCGTGAGTGTCGCAGGAGCGGTCGCTCCGGCCGCCCTCTCCGGGCTGCTGTCCACGGGGGCAGCCGCGATCTGGCTGACCCTGGCCGGCGTCAGCGTCCTCGGAGCCACGCTCGCCACCACGATCGGCAAAGTGGTGCCAGCGGCGCAGAGCCACATCGGAGGTGTCTAGTGCCGCAGGTCCGCCGGGTTGGCGGTCATGGCGGTTGGCTGAGGATGCTCACGTGCCTCGCTTGGTTTCGGTCTCGACGAAGGCATTCGGCAGTAGCTGGTCGCTCGATGCAGGTCATTCGGTCGCGGGGTCGAGCCGCGAAGGGACGCTCGGTATCAGTGCCGGGCCTGGTAGGGCGGGAACCGTGCGGAGTCGGCGAAGTCCTGGTCCGCGTCGGGCCAGCGGCGACGCAGCACGACAGCGACGCGGCGGATCCAGGCGGTGAGGCGGGGCAGGGTCCTGTAGGTCTCTGCGGTGCGTGCGACGGCTTCCAGTGTGGCGATGAGCTGGAGCCGGCTGTGGTCTCCCGGTGGGCGCGAGTCGAGGCGGGCGAACCGCTGCAGACGTACCAGCGCCCAGGACACGCACGCCGCAGCGAGGCCGTATCCGTACCGCCGGTCGTCCTCGGCCTCTGGGATGCCGCACGCCAGGGTGCGGCGGTACTGGTCAGCCAGGCCCGTGGTGGTCGGATCACCCACTGACAGCCAGGCCGGGCCCGGCACATACAGGCACACGGCATCGGTCAGCGCGTGGGCGTAGCCGGCGAACTCGAAATCGATGAGGCGGGCGTCGGCCGAGCCAGTGGCGTGGAGCAAGAGGTTGTTGGCTTCCGCGTCGCCGTTGCTCAGGGCCAGGAAAGGCCCCGGGCGGGCCAATTCTCCCATGGCTGCGGCGAGTTCATGGGCAACCCGGCCGTCAAGGGGTACCCCGAGTGCCGACGCGTGCTCGATGGCTGCCTGCTGGAGAGGGGCGTGTCGTCCTGCCAGGTCTGCCACGGCGTCAACCGGTCCCAGGGCGGCCCGGCGGGCGTAGTAGGCCTCCGCCCGCCCCGCGGTGGCCGCGCTCAGCGCACCGCGAGCGCGGGCGAACGCGGCCAGTCGCTCGCCGTGCGCTGCCGCTCCGTCCCGTCGGAGCAACTGGTCCAGAGGGACGCGGGGAGCGAGGTCTTCCAGCACGAGGAATCGGGCAGCCGTGTCGGCGGCGATGACGCCGGGAGCAAGGCCGGCCCCGAGATCCTCGTCGAGGAACCGGAGCGCAGCCAGCTCGGTACGCAGCCGCCACGAGGCAGTCCGTGCCTCGCGTTGTCCGTCCGGTATCCACTTGACGACGACCGAACGCGGAAGCCCGGCAGCACTCCTTCGCAGCCACACCCGGGCCACGGCCCACGGCTCCACCCGCTCCCAGCGCTCGACAGCGACCGGCGAGGCATGGCGGTCGGTCAGGAGGGCCTGCAGCGCGTCGACCAGGAGAGCCCCTGCGGGGACAGCCATGCGCTCATCCTAGGGTTCACGCCCTCCCCATCACGCATGCGCCCGAGGAATCAGGTGTGGGCAAGCCTCATCGCCCTCCCAGCACCGCCCGGAAAGTGTCAGGGCTCTGACCGGCGTTTTGTGAATGACCAGGTCAGCGGGATGGGGGTACGTGGATTCCAGAGCCGGTGCGGAGGCCGCTACCCAGCAGCCACAACCTGGCCGGCCGTGACCTGAGGAGCATTGGGGAGCAGCGCCGCGAGGTTGTCCCGTACGAAGTCCGCCGCCCTCCTGACCGACTCGTCGGCTCCGGCTCGGTCTTCGAAGACGCTGGTAGAGACCATCACTCCGTCCCCGGCATCCACCCAGTAGTAGGCCACGAATCCGGGGACCTGACGCAGGAGAGGCACGAATCCCTCATCCACTTGGCGTCCCGCCTCGGCAGGATCAGTAACCCCTTCGTACCGCCGAACCACCGCGTACATGGCTGATCTCCTCACCGATCCCAACGCCGCCTCACCCGAAACGACATACCCCCACCACACGTCACAGGCCCGCAGGATGCCCGGAAGACACCCGGACAGCCGCATGAGTCATCCACACCGGGCATCCACTGCGCTCAGGGCCGGGCAAACCAAGGCTGCACGAAACTGCCGACAGAACCATGGCCCGTGCGACAGATGGAAGGCGTTTGAGTCGCCTTCGGCCAACTCGGGGACTGAGGAACATCCGCCTCAGATCGTGGGCCAAGCCTCCTGGTTGATCTGCGCTTTGGCCCGGGGTGACCGAGCGGCCGAAGCCCCGCTGTCGGTCAGCTGTCGGGGGCTGTCGGTCCGATGTCGGTGACGTGTCGGCGGGCGCTGGCACCTTTCCGGAGACGGTCGGCCGGACCTCACCGGCGGCCTGATTCCGAAGGAGCCACCATGCGCACTCCCGTCACGATCATCGGCGCCGGACTCGGCGGACTCACGCTGGCCCGCGTCCTGCACGTCCACGGCATCCCGGTCACGGTCTACGAGGCCGAGTCCTCCCCGTCGGCGCGCACGCAAGGCGGGATGCTCGACATCCACGACTACAACGGGCAGCTCGCCCTCGAGGCGGCCGGCCTGATGGACGAGTTCCGCGCCATCGTCCTGGACGGCCGCGAGGCGATGCGGGTCCTCGACCGGGACGGGACCGTCCTGTTCGAGGAAGGCGACGACGGCTCGGGCGGACGCCCCGAGGTGATGCGCGGCGAGCTGCGACGGATCCTGCTGGCATCGCTCCCGGACGGCACCGTCCGGTGGGGGCACAAGGCCGGCCGCACCCGTGCCCTCGGCGAGGGTCGCCACGAGGTGACGTTCACCGACGGCGGCACCGTCGTCACCGACCTGCTGGTCGGCGCGGACGGCGCGTGGTCACGGGTGCGGCCGCTGCTCTGCGATGCCACACCCGAGTACACCGGCACGTCGTGCGTCGAGATCTATCTGTACGAGGCCGACACACGGCACCCCGCCGCCGCGAAGACGGTCGGCGGCGGGTCGATGATCGCGCCCTCGACGGGCAAAGACATCTTCGCGCACCGGGAGAGCGGCGACACCCTGCACATCTACGTGGGGCTCAGCAAGCCGCAGGACTGGTTCGCCACCATCGACTTCACCGATGCCGCCGCGGCAACCGCGCGCATCGCGGCGGAGTTCGACGGCTGGGCGCCGGAGCTCACCGCGCTGATCACCGACGGCGACACGGCGCCGGTTCTTCGCTCCCTCCACGCTCTGCCGGCCGGGCTCCGGTGGGACCGGGTGCCGGGGGTGACGCTGCTCGGCGACGCCGCCCACCTCCAGGCCCCGAACGGCGAAGGCGCCAACCTGGCCATGCTCGACGGCGCCGAACTCGGCAAGGCCCTCGCCGCGCACCCCGACGACATCGAGGCCGCACTCACCGAGTACGAACAGGCCATGTTCCCCCGCAGCACCGAAGTCGCCACTTTTGAAGGTGCCGAGATCCACAGGATCGACTCCGACAACAACACACCCCACGGCCTGATCGCCGCGTTCACCCAGGACGAGCAGACCCCATGAGTCGCCGACCGAGGTCACCACGGTGATGTCGCCTCGTGCTCAAGTTCCTCGCCCACTCCATGTATTCCGTTCGTGGAGCGGTCACCACGACCGTTCCACGAACGCCTTCGTCATCCTCGCTTTTCCGTTGGCCATAGCGTGACCGAACGGCGAAGGGCCTGGACCCGGGCGCAGACGGCGACGAGGATCCCCAGGTCGACGCAGGCGGGCTCGCCGGGGAGGGCCTGGGGCGCGGCCTGGCGCACGCGCACGTCCTGGAGGGCGACATGGCGACGAGGACCGCCTGCGTCGACCACCGCGCGCTGCGGAGGAGGTTCGCCGGTGCGTTCATCGCCAACAACGGCTACGACGTCGCGCGCGCCCCAGGCGGCTGTGGACGCCAGGTACGCGGACCTGGTCGCCTTCGGCACGCCATTCCTGGCCGGCCCGGACCTGGTCCGCCGCTACCGGGAGAACCTCCCGCTGGCAGGCCGGCCCTGCCACGTTCTACGGCGGCGGGAAGGCCGGACACACGGACCACCCGTTCCACCAAGGGCGACAAAGCCCGGACACGCGCCCTCGCGGCCGGGGCCGACGACCGGCACGGCCTCTCGCCACCCCAGCTCTGCGGGGGCCTGCCTCCGGCCGGCTGAAGCGGCTGTCGGCCCTGGGGCCGCCCGGCCGGGGCTGCCAGGGCCGGCCGACGCGTGGGCCCGCGGCGGGACAACGACCCGACCGAGCAGGGGGCCGGTGGAGGCCGGCGCCGGATGCCCCGTCCTGGTCTGGACCGCAACGGGCGCATCACTGGCCGCGGACGGTGAGGCGTTTGGCAGCATCGAGCCGTTCGAGGCGGTCGTGCTCCTTCTCGGCCCACCGCCGGACCCGCCCGGGATCGAGGGCCGTGCCGTGGCCGACGTGCAGGCTGGTGGGGTTGAGGGCGAGCATCTCGCGGAGGCTGGCGAGGTTCTGTCGGGGGTCGTCGTGGAAGGGCGGGTTGGCGGGCCTTGCGGGGATCAGACCCATGAACGAGCCTGCGATCAGGTCGCCGTCGTCGGTGAGGCCCGAGACCGACCCGGCGGTGTGGCCGGGGGTGGGCATGATGCGCGCCGCGAGCCCGAAATCCTCCAGGCCCGTCTCGCCGCGGATGAGCACGTCGGGTTCGACGGGCTCGACCCGCGTGTGGAGCTTGCGGCTGCGGGCCATGAGGCGGCCCATCGGGCCGGTGGGCAGGTACGGGTCGCGGGCCCGGCCCGAGCGGTACGGCCCCAGGTCGGCGACGTGGCCGGCGACGGGCGCGCCGGTGAGCCGGCGCAGTTCGGCAGCCGAGCCGAAGTGGTCGATGTGGCCGTGGGTGATGACGATCAGCGAGACATCGGCGGGGTCGACGCCGAGCGCGGTGATCCGGTCGTGGATCTTCCGGCCGCTGCCGGGGGTTCCGGCGTCGACGAGGACGGGCCGGCGGCCGAGCAGGAGATAGGCGTTGATGTTGTGCCGGCCCGTGACCGGGATCGGGACGACCTTTATGCGGGACATGGCTTTCCTCTCAAGGGCGCGGGTCGATGCCACGCCGTGCGGGCATGGCTTTCGTCCGGGGTACGCGGGTCGGTGTCACGCCGTACGAGGCATGCGAGGCTCGGCCGGGTGTGCGAACGCGCCCGCCGGCCGGCAGGTGGTGCGGGTGGGACAAAGCGGTCAGAAGCGGCGGCGGTACTCGGCCGGGGTGGTGCCCAGCCGCCGCCGGAAGACGCGGTGCAGCGTCTCCACGGAGCCCAGGCCGCCGGCGGCGGCGACCTCCGGCAGGCTCAGGTCGCTGTCCTCCAGCAGTCTGCGGGCGGCTTCCAGCCTGGCCGCCTCCACGTAGGCGGCCGGTGTCGTGGAGGTGCGCTGCCGGAACAGCCGGCTGAAGTGGCGCACGCTCAGATGCGTCCGGGCCGCCAGGGCTTCGAGGGAGAGGTCCTCGGTGAGGTGATCGGCGATCCACATCCGCAGCTCGTCGATCCGGTCGTCCTCGCAGCTCTGCACGGACAGCGGCACGCTGAACTGGCTCTGCCCCCCGGAGCGTTTGACATACATCACCATCATCCGGGCCGTCGCGAGCGCGAGATCCTGGCCGTGGTCCTCGGCGACCATGGACAGGGCCATGTCCATACCGGAGGTGACACCGGCGCACGTCCACACCCGCCCGTCCCGGATGAAGATCGGATCGGGGTCGACCCGGACGCCGGGATGCTCGGCTGCCAGCCGGCCGGCGGTGAGCCAGTGCGTGGTGGCCGGCCGGCCCTCCAACAGCCCAGCAGCCGCCAGGAGATGCGCCCCCGCGCAGACCGACCCGACACGCCGGGCCCGAGGCGCCGCACGCCGCAGCCAGTTCGTGACGTCGCGGTCGATCACCGGCTCCACGCCGCCGTCGACCAACTCGACCGCCCCCGCAACCAGCAGGGTGCCGACCGGGCCCGCCACGTCCCCCAGGGCCAGGTCGGCCATCAGCCGCACGCCGCTGGAAGTGACCACCGGGCCGCCGTCAGCCGTCGCGACCTGGACACGGTAGCCGGGCCGGCCGGCCCCGCCGACCCGGGCGGCGACCGAGAACACCTCGGCCGGGCCGGTGACATCCAGCACCTCGATACCAGGGAAAGCGACGATCACGACACGATGCGGTGAGGGCATGCCCTGATCATTCCGCCCGACCAGATACGGCCGCAACGACCAGAATCTGTCACATCAAGCCAACGACCAAGAGAGCCCGACCGGCCCCACCAGCAGCCAGGGGCCACCCCGCGGCCCGGAACCCGGACCCGGCGACACCTGATGCAACTCCCGACCGCCGGACCCCGAGGCCGGCATCAACCACCGCCCGCCGGCGCGCGGCTTGGGCGTGGCGGGTCGGCTGAACGCCTTGGACCCGGCAGACCACTCGGCTCGAAGAACCGGCCCCACCAGGCCGAACTGCTGATGGCCGAGTGCGAGGACCGCGACCGCCGCCGGCCCGAGCACTGCATCCGCGCCGCGGGCTTCCCACGCCGCTCACGAAGCCCCGACTCACACCGGGCTAGCCACAGATCGGCCAACTCTTCGATCGGATCGCCGAGATGTGTATGCGAGACGCCGCAGAAGGCAGGATGGGTCAAGGCCGCACGGGCCCACTTGGTCACACTCGAAGAACCCGTGCGGCCACTGCCACGTCACGGCTGCCCGTCGGTGATCAATGGGTGTGGCTCTTCTGCGGGAACTGTCCGAGCTGGGAACTTCCCTGCAGAAGAGCAAAGGCAGCCGGCCAAGCACCGGCCCGAGCATCAGGGCCTCAGCAGTCCGCCCACCCACCAGTCGTGCGGCTTGCCATCGTTGGCGATGGCGCGATTGCGCAGTGTCCCTTCGACGGTGAAGCCGAGTTTCTCGGCGACGGCACGCGATCCGGTGTTCCCGGCCATGGCCCACCACTCGATGCGGTGCACGTCGAGCGTCGCCCAGCCCCAGTCGCACAGGGCCCGAGCGGCCTCCACCGAGTACCCGCGTCCGCGCTGCTCCTTGACCGCCCAGTAACCGAGCTCCCAGACGCCGCGGCTGATGAGGGTCAGGCAGTACGAGCCGACCAGGGCGCCACTGTCTCTACGGAAGGCGCCGAGGGTGTAGTCCCTGTCCTCGGCCCACTGAGCGGGCAGCTTCTCACCGACGAGCTTCTCCGCGTCCGCACGCCGGTACGGCACCGGCACCGGGGTGTAGAACTGGATGTCCTCGTCCTGGCAGGCTTCGTACACCGCATCCACGTCGGCAGGTGTGAACGCCCGCAGCACCAGACGGTCGGTCTCAAGAGTCACCGGATCCATCCCGGCAGTATGAACACCACCAACAAGCAGCGACCAGCGAATATCCCGAGCACCGCACATCACAACACCCCGGGCCGGTCAACGGTCGTCGCAACACCCCAGATCAGCTGCCCCCAAGACGGAGCTACACCCACCATCAATCGCGGACGGAGCCGTTAGAGACCTTTACCAGGAGCGGATGGGTGTTGACCGGGAGAGCGGGGAAACACATGAGCTCCTTCCAACCCGCCGCAGGGCCGGGGTGGTTGGGCTGACCATGTGGTGAAGCCCCTGGTAGACGGGTTTTCGACCAAGAGAACCGTCTCCACCAGAGGCTTCGCAAGCCTGTCTACCCGCCGGGCGTCGACGTGTCCGGTTCTGTCCTGCGCTTCCTGCCCACCCGTCTGCGGCAGCACCGTCGCGCGATCGGCTCCCACCGGCGGCGTCTGAGCGCCGGCCGGCAGGCCCCGCTCACGCTCGCCCACCTGAGGGTAGGACACACGCATGCCCAGCTCGCGGCCGGGCTCGGCGCCGGGATCACGACCGCCTACCGGTATGTCACCGGGGCTGTGGAACTCCTGGCCGACCTCGCGCCCACCCTGACCGATGCGATACGGGCCGCGTCGACGAAGGCGTTCGTGATCCTCGGCGGCACGCTCCTGCCGATCGACCGCATTGCCGCGGACCGGCCTTTCTCCTCCGGGAAACACAAGAAGCCCGGCATGAACGTGCAGATCTTCACGGATTCCTTCGGCCGACCGCTGTGGGCCTCACCGGCCCAGCCCGGCGCCGACCACGATGTCCGCCCGGCTCGCGAACGCGGCATCCTCGACGCCCTCGCCGAGACCGGCGTCCAGTGCTGGGCGGACAAGGCGCATCGGGGCGCCGGCGGCACGGTCCGTACCCCCTGTTGAGGTCGCCGGGAAACCCCTTCCGCCGGTCAGAAGCTGTGTCTGAGCCTCGCATGACAGGTTGAGTGGTACTTCGGTGCAGGTCGTGGGCTTGTCTAGCTCACTCTCACGGATTCGACCGGGACCCGCTGCAGCGGTCAGGGTTCGCGCGTCCGTACGTGGAGGTGACCGGCACGGGGGTATGCAGACGGTGCCGGGGGCAGGAGCGTGGTCAGTTCGTACCGGCTCTTCTGGGCGACGCGGCATGACGCGGTGTTGTCCACCTGGTGCAGGAGTTCAAGGCGCGTCAGTCCGTCACCGGGGAAGGCGGTGAAGGCCCAGTCCGTGAGCGCCTGCAGTGCTCTGGGCGCCACTCCCCGGCCGCGCGCATGCGCCGCGGTCCAGTAGCCGACCTCGGCGGACGAAGCACCCGGTGTGACGTTCTTGAGGACCACGTGGCCCGCCAACTGCTCCTCAAGACCCGTGGCTTGGGATTCCACAACGGCGAATCCGAAGCGGTCCCCCGTCTCCCATCCCCGCTGCTGCTCCTGAACCCACCGCGCCGCGCTCGCCTCGTCGTTCACGGCTGAACTCGTCCAGCAGCGCAGGACGTCATCCCGATACAGCTCAACCAGGTCGGCAGCATCCGCCGGGCTCCAAGGACGCAGTACGAGGGCGGGGGCTGACGGTGTGGCATCTGCCTCCAGTCGTGCAGCGATCTTGTCCATCGGCCGAGGGTACGTGGCCGTAATGGCTTTGAGTGCTTAGTCCGGCTGTGCGGGACCGTGAGGCTGGTGTGTCATCGTGCCGCCCGTATGCGCAGAGCTGTGATGGACCAGTCGATCACCGGGGCGAGGCGGTCCGGCGCCGGCCAGCCGTTGATCAGTGCGAGCAGCTGGAGGTAGTGGTCCCTGCGTGGATCGCTCGCGGCTTCCAGACGGTGCAGCAGCCACCGGTGCAGTGTGGGGTCATCGGGGCGGCCGTGGGCGAGCGCGCACTGAGCGGTGAGCGCCGCGACGACAGGATCGGCCTGGAGCGAATCCGGGCTGACACCAGCCGCCACAGCTGGTCCGACGAGATCACGGGCGACGGCGACCATGTCCGGGCGCGGTCGTGTGCAGGCGCCGTCGGGCAGGCCGGTCACATGGTCTTCGGCCAGGCGCCGCAGCGTGGCTCGGAAGTCTGGGTCCAGGGACAGTTCCGCCAGCTCAACCCATGCCCTGACCTGCTCGTCTGTAGGATTGTCGGGCAGTTCGGGTGTCATGGAGCGCCGAGCTGCGGCATGGCGGGGGCCGCTGTGCGGGCCGTCGAAGACGCTGTCGAGGAAGTCGTCGATCAGGCGGCGGCGTTCGGCTTGAGACAGCGTGGCCAGCTGGTGCATGAGTTCCATCTCCTCGGCGGTGGGCTCGCGTTCGGCGGCGGCCGTCAGCACGGCCCGTCGCAGACGCAGGATGCTGATCTGTACGTCCAGCGCGGCGGCGTGCTCCGCGGCGACATCGCCGAGCGTGAGTTCCTGATCCACGACCCGCTGGATCAGGTCGAGGCCGAGTCCCAGTTCTCGAAGTGTCCGCACGAGGGCAAGGCGAGCGACGGCCTCCGGGGCGTAGCGCCGGTAGCCGGCGTGAGTACGGCCGGCCGGCACCACGATCCCGCGATCGGAGTAGAACCGGATCGTCTTCACTGTCAGCCCGGTGCGCTGAGCCAGTTCACCGATCGAGTAGAGAGTGCCGCCGTCCATGAGCCCACCTTCCTGTCTCCCCCTGCAGGAGACTCAAGTCTGCGCCCCACGACTCCACACTCCCTCCTGCTCACCCTCTCCCTCCCCCGCAAGCGCGCCCAGGTCTCGCCCTACGGTGACGTCACGGACCTAGACACAGTGCCCCGGCCGAGGCTCCCAGTGGGCTCTGGGCCACCTCGCGTTGAACCCGTATACAGTGCTGGCCTTGAAAACGGTGGTCACCCTCGTCGAGCAGGAGCAGGGCAGCGGTCGCGGGACCGAGGCAGGGTGCGGTCCATGTCCGGGCCCCTGGTGCACATGCTGCTGCAGGCAAGCGACGTTGGGGATCTGATGCAGTGGCTTTCGGTCTGGTACGGCGTCGAGGCAGAAGAGCAGCGCAGCGGGCGGTGCGTCGTGCTCGCGACCGGAGGCAGCCGCGCCTGATACCGGCCCCAGACGGCCCCAGGCTCCGAGGGGGATACCGCACTGGTGCGGTTGACCGCGGCGGTGAACGGAGCCCTCGGCAAGAGCCTGGTCACACACGGTCTGAGTGATGCGGCGCTGACGACGCCCGCTACCGGGCGCAAGTCCTTCGAGTCTGCCGCCGAGCTGGAGGACGCACACTGCTCGCGTACCTCGACGCGGCCGATCTGGCGGACTACATCAGCCACGAGAAGGCTGAGGCATTCGTGTCGGCCCTGCCCTTTCTGATACCCGCCCAGGCACTGCCGGCCCGCCGGCACGGCCCCGTACTGCCGCTTGCAGTCAGCCTGCGCCAGCCGCTGCCGGACCGTCCTGTCGGGGCGGTACAGCTGTGGTGCGGAGACGCTCCCTTCGCCAGGGCGGAGGCCGAGGTACTGGAGACGGTGTTCTCCTACGACGGCATCCGGTGCAATGTGCTGGACGGTGACGAGGTGGCCCGCTCCAGCTTCCTGGCCTCGTACCAGCGCGACGACTACGACGTGCTCTGGGGGGCCGCGCACGGACGGCACCCGCTGAAGGACCGGATGATTCTTCGATCCTGCTGACCTCCACCGAGCAGGTGCCGCTGCAGGAACTCGCAGCCGCTCCCCTGCCGTCCACGAAGCAGCGGCGCCTGCTCGTTCTCAACACCTGCGAACAGTGCCGCAGCCAATGCCAGGGACGTCCCCGGGGGGAGCTGCCTCGTCTTCGGGGCCCTCCTGGTCTGCGAACTGGCCGATGGATCTGGCTGGGCCGAGGCCTTCGAGGAGGCAATGCGGGCGTTCCAGGATGCCCGGCCCCGCCTCACGCGCCGACTCGGCGACCGCGGCCTCGGCAAGCAGATCGCCGAGGCCCTGCACGACTTCCGTGATCCCACCCTGCTCGAGGGGACAGTCCCGCTTTCCTCGAGTAGATCGCTTCAGTGAGCGTTTTCAGCGGGGCCACTGATCGCGCACCGTACGGCGGCTGCCAGGCCGGCCGCTCGCTTCGACCCACGCCGCCCACGTCGCGGCGCCGTACGGCCGGGTCCTGGCGCAGTTCGGCTACCAGACGAGGGCCGGGGGCAGCGGTTCACGCGCTGCGTGCCAGGCGAGCGGGAGAGCGGCGACGCCCGTACGAGCGGCGATCACCCCGCCCGCGATAGCACAGGTGGTGTCGATATCGCCTCGCCCGGAGACCGTGAGCCACAGGCCCTCGTGCAGGTCGTCGAGGTGTCCCGCCGCGCACCAAAGGGCGTAGGGGACGGTGTCGGGCCCGGACATCCGGTAGCCGGAGCCCAGGACCTCCGCGGCGTGCCGAACCGAGGTGCGTGCCGGCATCCGGGCCGCGACCCGCACTCCCGACCGGACGTCGCTGTCGGGGAGTTGTGCGGCGACCGCCTGAAGGAAGTCCGGACGTGCCGGCGCGGGCCCGCCCCGGCTGCGCGTTGCCAGCGCCGCGGCGAGGGCTACCGCCACCGCCGCGGCGACCGCCTCCGGGTGGTGATGCGAGACCGCGCTTTGACGGGCGGCCTGCTCGGCGACGGCGTCGAGGTCGGCGGCGTGCCAGGCGCCGAGCGGGGCGACGCGCATGGCCGCACCGTTGCCCCAGGAGCCCTGGCCGCCGAATTGTCCTGCCACCACCTCCCGCCAGGGCTCGCCCGCGCCGATCCGGCGGAGCACGTCGTGCATCGAGGCACCGTAGCCACGGTGCGTGTCGTCGGCGTAAGCCTCGGCGAGGCGCAGGGCGAGGCGGTCCTGGTCGACGGAGCCGCCGCCCGCGGCGAGTTCCCGGACGAGAACGAGTGCCTGGGCGGTGTCGTCGGTCCACCGCCACAGCGGCTCCGGGGGCAAGGTCCGTGCCTCCAAGGCTGCCGTGCCTTCGCGGCGCAGGATGCCGAACCATCGGTCACCGAAGGCATCACCGAAAGCGAGCCCGGACAACGAGTCCAGCACAGCGGTAGGCAGGTTGATCATCGGAGCAGTATCACAAGGCGATGGCGTCCCCAGCACTCCAATTTCGGCGTGGCCATGTTTCTGACGCCGCCCGCGCCCTGCCGTGTACCCATGCGCCAAGAAGACCTCCTCAAGTGGGGTCTCCGCGTCGAGGAACAGTTGGCATCAGCCCTGGTAAGGATCTCGGCTTTGTGTCATCTCGCGGTCCTCGCCACCACGGTCCGGGACGGGCGCCTTCCCGAGGCAGTCTCGGCCGAGTTCCTGGCGCAGGTCCAGGTAGCAGCGCAGTCGGACGCCCGACTCGCCGGGTTCCCGCGTGGTGTTCTCGGCTCTGCGGTCGCCCATCGCCGAGCGAGCGCTGGATGAAGGGCCCTGCGGTCCGCACCGCAGCCCTGGGATTCTTGCGCGCCTTGCGTTCCGGCGGTAGACCGCGCCTCGGCCCGCTCGGCGCTCAACGGGGCCGGTCTCGCCCCGATCGCGGTTACGCGCTGGGCGGCGAGCACTCAATGCCGGAGACCGTCGTGGCTGTCGACGACGCCTGGCCGGGTGGGGAGGCGGCGGGCTCGTCGAGCCCACGGGCGGTGTGGATCCGCAGTAGTCCTTCGATGCCGCGCAGCAGGGTCTCGCCGGCCAGGACGGGGTCGCCGAGGTAGCCGGCGCTCATCGCGCCGTCACGGAGCATGACGAAGTGCCGCCCGGCGTGCTCGGCCTGTGCGGCCGTGATCTCGGCGAACAGTCCGGTGATCGTCTGAAGGAACCATTCGCGGTGCTGCACGACGGCACGGTGGACCGGGTGGTCGGGGTCGGGGAATTCCGCTGCCGCGTTGAGGAAGGCGCATCCGCGGTAACCCGGCGAGCGGATCTGCTCGACCAGGGAAGCACCGATGCCCCGCAGGATGCCGTCGGTCGGCACGTCCGCGGCCATCAGGGAGCCGATCTGGGCGCGGATCGCCTGGTCGACGCTTCCGATGTAGGCGACGGCAAGGTCTTCTTTGCTGCGGAAGTGGCGGTAGAAGGTGGCGTTGGTGACCTTCGACTCGGCGACCAGACGGTCGACGCCCACCGTATGGATGCCCTCCGCGTAGAAGAGCTGCCCGGCGGTCCTCAGGAGCCGTTCCCGGGCCTCGGAGACTCGCCTGCCGGTGCCTGTGCCAGCTGCCGTCTTTGTCATATCGCCCATAGTAGCGGGTAGAACGCTCTCTCTTGTCTTCGCGGAGAAGGTGTGCCAGGCTGCAAACAAGAGAGATCGTTCTCTCTATCCCGCAGTCACTGGAGAAAACATGGCATCCACCGCCTCCGCCGAGCCCATCGGCGCCACGCTCGCCCTTCGCCGGCTGTACGTCATCCGCTTCGTCTTCGCTGCCGCGTGGGCCGCGCTCCTGCTGGTGTCCGGCTCGGAGCTCACCGTCGGGGCCAAGCTGCTGCTGTTCCTCTATCCCGTCTTCGACGTGGCCGCGGCCGTCGTCGACGCCAGGTCTGCGCGCGCCGCCGGTCCGGTCAAGGGCCTGTACGCCAACATGGCGGTCAGCGTGCTCGCCGCCCTCGGCATCGCCGTCGCCAGCACCTCGGGCGTCCCCGACGTGCTGCGCGTCTGGGGCGCGTGGGCGGTCGTCTCCGGCCTCATCCAGCTCCTCGTGGGCGTCGCGCGCCGCCCGATGGGCGGCCAGTGGGCCATGATCCTCAGCGGCGGCATCTCCGTCCTCGCCGGGGCGACCTTCATCCGAAGCGCCACACAGGACCACCCCTCGCTGACCCCCCTCGCCGGCTACGCCACGCTCGGCGGGATCTTCTTCCTCGTCTCGGCGATCCGCCTGTCCCGCTCGACCCCCAGGAGCTGAGAACCTGATATGGAGGCCCTCTACACGTAAGCCGTGGCCAGTGGTTGATCCAGCGGTTGATACGGATCTGGCCGCGGGGCGGAGCTCGGGGTATGGGACGCCAGACCCCGATGGACTGGGAATCCGCTGGCCGTATCGCTGCGGCCGCAGCGCGCGCCTGCGTGTGAGACCGACGTCTCCGGGTTCGCTCACCGTGCTGTCGCCGCGGCCGAAGTGAACGATCCGCAGGACGATGACGACTCGGACGACAAGCAGGACCGGGTCGCTCAGGCCGCTTTCAGGGCCTCGCCCGACCGTGGACGGGCTGACACCGCGTCCCTGTCATGCAGTTGCTCGATGGCGAAGCTGCGCAGATCGTCCCGGACAGCATGGGCACCCACTTCGCCCCGACAGCAGGTGCTGCAGCCCGTACGGGGTGGCATCGCCGGCGTGCTCGGCCGTCCAGCAATTCTTGCGTGGTAGGTCCGACAAGAGTCCGAGCACGAACTTCCGCGCCCGCCATCGTGGTTCCACTCGGGGGAACCGTCCTGCGATGCGGCCCATCAGAGCCTCGAACATGTCCTGCCAGCCGGCTGGATCTATGCTGTGACCTGCGGCCACCGCCTGATCTTCTGTCTTCACACACCGATGATCACCGGTGGTCGCATCCGTTTCGTATGCCGCCGATCGTTGAGCGGAAGGTGCCGGGTTGTCGGTGCCGTGATCGGGCTGACCCAGCCGAGCGACTACAAGACAACAACGAGCGCGCAACGGGTGGATGGCGACGCTGGGGCCAAACCCCGCTCGCCCCCTACCGTCTCGGACAGGGGGCGTGACGAGTACCCCGGGCAGGGGGCTAGGCATGTGGTCGACCACTTCACGTCCGGTGTTCCGGCGCTTCGTCGGCGCGGTCGTGGTCGGCGTGGCCCTGGCCGCAACCTCTGGATGCACCGTTCCCTCCGACGCCGTTGCCAGCATCTCTGTGACCGCCGATGGCCATCTGCTGGGCGTCATGATGGTCTGCGGTCATCAGATTGATGGCGCGACCCTCTACGTGGACAGCGACGACGTCGACAAGCAGGTGACGGTCGGTTCATGGACCGCTGACCGCCGCCTCACGTCGGGTCTCGCCACCTGGACCCTCGATTCTCCGGCTGCCGGCTGGACCGCGACCGGATCCCTCGCTCCGCTCACCGCCAAGACCACCTACGCGCTCTACGGCTGGACCAAGGACAACTCGTGGTCAGCGAGCAGCGTCTCCTTCACCCTGGCCGACCGGGACCGGCTCACCCCGGGCAAGGTCCGCTACGACAGCATCTCGGACAACGGCGTCGAATCCGCAATCACCGTCTCCATAGCGGACTTCAAGGCCAAGGCCTGTCAGAACCTGTAGCGCTACGGCGCCTTCGGCCAGGTCGAGAGGCTCACGTTCGCGGGAGGCACGCGCTCCACCGTCGCCGCTGCAAGTTTGCAAGATCACGATCTACAGCTGGAGTACCAGGCCGAGGACGTCACCCCCGTGACCAGCACACCGGCCCGGCCCAGATCGCCACCCCGACCAGGCCCGGTCGGGGTGGCGATGCCACCACCACGTCACCATCCGCCCGTGCACGGCTGCCAGGAGTTCTCGGTTTCGTCCAGCTCTGCGCATCCATGGATCGGCAGAAGCTGGTTCTTGCCGGACCGCTGCCCCCGCACCAGCACGCCATGTCCGCCTCTTGGCGGCCGATCAGCGGCGAGTTGGTCTGCTTGCCGACTACCTCCGTAGGCGCATGAGCTCGGAGCGTATTGCTACTCCAGCAGCTTTTTCCTGGTGCAGTAACTTGCCAACGCCCCCTGGGAATGACCAGGTGCCGCAGAACAGGACAACCGGAGGATCATCCATGCCCCGAAAGGCGCCGTACCTCGCTGTTGCCGACGTGCTGCGCGCGCGGATTCTCGCCGGAGAGTGGGAGATCGGGGAGCGCCTGCCGTCCCGGGCACGGCTTGCCGTGGAGTACGGGGTCGGACGCAACGTCATACAGAGGGCCATGGACCGTTTGATCATCGAGGGTCTCCTCGAAGGCCGCGCCGGCTCGGGCACCTACGTCCGCAGACCGCGAGAGCGCCTCCGGTTGGTCCGCTCGCGGCACCGCGAACGCCGGGAGGGCTCTCCCCCCTGGCAGGACAGGAGGGAGCGGGGCAGGGCCGACGCCTGGGATTCACATAGTCAGGTGCGCGTCCCCGCACCCGAGCCAATTGCCGAGCGGCTCGCCATCAGCCCCGGGGACCTCTGCGTCTATACGCATTACGAGTTCCTCGCCGACGGGCAACCTGTCCAGCTTTCCGAATCCTGGGAGCCGATGGCTATCACGGATGGAACGCCGATTGTGCTGCCCGAGATGGGTCCCCTGGCGGGTAAAGGGGTGGTTGAGCGCATGCATTCCATTGACGTGGTCATCTCGACTGTGGTCGAGGTGCCGCGCCCGGCTCGTGCCACCCAGGTGCAGGCGAACCTTCTGGGGATCAGCGTGGGGGACCTCGTGCTGCAGATCGAGCGGACGATCTTCGACACGGACGGACGTCCGGTGGAAACGGCCGACATGGTCATTCCGGATATGCGCCGGGAAGTGGTCTACGAGTTCGGAGTCGACCGTCCGTAGTCGTTGAAGCCATGAGAGAGACATCGAAAATTCGACAGTAAGGTATTCCATGGCAAAATCCTCCCGGCTCGACCTCTTACGTAATCGGGACTTCGGGCGATTGTTTGCTGCCACTGCGCTCGGTCAGTTGGGTGACCGCATCATCTTTCTGGACCTGCCTCTGATTGCTATCGCGGCATTGCATGCCGACGAGTTCCAGGTGGGATTACTGACCGCGATGACTTCGGCAGGATCGCTCCTGGTCGGGTTGCCGGCAGGTGCGTGGGTCGACCGTATGCGGAAGCGATCGGTGATGATCAGCACTGATCTCGCTCGCGCGCTGTTCCTCTTGACGGTTCCGGCGGCATGGTGGGCGGGCCTTCTCACCATCTGGTGGCTCTATGCAGTCGCCTTGGTTCATGGAGTGTTGACTGTTTTCTTCGATGTTGCGTACGTCAGCTATCTCCCGCACGTGGTGGGACGCAGCAATCTCGTGGAAGGAAACTCAAAACTGTCGGCCATACGCTCGGTGACCAGTATCAGCGGGCCGACGGTGGCGGGGCCGTTGGTCGGCCTGGTTGGAGCTCCGGCAACGCTTTTGGTGAGTTCGGCCGGTATGGCTATGTCAGGGCTGCTCGCGATTACCATCCGGAAACGCGAAGAGAAGCCTGAGCCGAGTGAACATCCGCAATTGGCTCGAGAGATCAAGGAGGGACTGAAGTTCGTCGTCAAGTACCCTACCCTCCGTGCGATCATGCTGGGGGACGCGCTATTCAATCTCTTCCTGGTCATGTATCAGACCATGTTGCTGGTCTTTTTGGAGCGGGAGATTGGTCTCGAGCCCTTTGGTATCGGCCTCATTTTCTCGGGAATGGGTTGTGGTGCCTTGCTCGGCGCACTGTTGGCAACCAGGGTCTCCAAGCGGGTCGGGCAAGGTCCGGTCATCTGGCTGGCGTCGCTGGTTACCTGTCCGTTGACCGTGCTCATGCCGTTGGCACGCGCGGGTTGGAGCGTGTATGTGGCTGCGATCGGACTCGCGGCTCTGTCACTGGGTGGAGTCGTCCGCGTGGTGGCTCAGTCAAGCTTCCAGCAGGCCCTGACGCCGGATCGGCTTCTGGGTCGGATGAGCGCAACAGCTCGGTTTGTTTCCTGGGGTGGCATTCCTCTCGGTGGGCTTTTGGGTGGAGCCTCGGGTTCCGTGTTCGGAGCGGCAGGCACTTTGTGCATCGGTGCAGCGGGTATGACGCTGAGTGTCCTCCCCAACTTCATGTCACCGCTTCGGACAATGCGCACGTTGCCCACGGAGAAGGCCCCCGAGTTCGCGCGTTGAGGTGTCGCTAATGGCTGACAAACAAGCGTGTACGACCTGTAGCGCCAAGGGGTCTTCACTCAGAAATGAAGTGAGTGCGATCGAGGGGGATGATGACGGCCGATTGTTTGGTGGCCTGCTCGCGCAGGGCTGTGTTTTCCGCGAGCAAGACGGCGATGACGGTAGCGGCTGCGTCGACCTGGTCCTGGAGTTGCTGTCGCACTTGCCGGTTGTTCTTGAGTTGGCGGCGAAGGTCAGAGATCTCCTGCGTTTGCCGTTGGTCGTGGAGACTTGCCGGGCTCTGGCCGATGCGGTCGTCCCAATCAGCGAGCACGTCGGTGGCGCGGTTCACTTCCAGGCCTTCGCACCGACAGGGTTGTTCTCGTCCATGGTGCAGCAGTTGAGCTTCCCGAACCGGATCGACAGGTGCGTGCGCTTGAGCAGGCCGCGCTCGACGCGAATATCCCCTCGCTGGGCCTTCCCACTCGCTCGGAGATCTTCGGCCTTCTCCCGGACGGCAGCGAAAGCCAAACACATCTGGTCAGCACCGGGCCCGAAGCCGATGGCCTCGCCGCGACTTTCGGCATCGAAAAGGTCCCTCAGCCGTTGGAACCGACGTTCGGCGATGGCGGTGGTGAGGAGACGGGCCAGGAGGGGTCGTGATCCATGTAGGGCCAGGCACTCGACCGCGCGTTCGCGGGGCTGGAGACTGTCGTGCCAAGGGCCTCGGCTGTCGTCCGGCCTGGACACCTCGCGCTCCGTCGATCAGGCTGGTGCGGATGCGGCCCTCGGCGACGAGCCGTTCGGCGGCGGCTCGACGGGCCAGGCCGGCGCGGTTCTGCTTCGTGAAGAAGGCCTGGGCTGGTCGCCCAGAACGACATCGGCGAAGGCCCGTCGGCCGCTGTTGGGGGGCAGCTGGTCGGCGCGACGCTGGTTCTTGCAGAGGCGCTGGCGAGTGGGCACGGTCTTCTGGCATCTCGTCACCCGCCTGGGCCATGACCTTCCCCTGCTGACGCGCGGTCCGCGGATGAGTGCGGTGTGCTGACCTTCAGGGACCGCTCATCTGCGGGCCGTCTCGCTGGAAAAACGACCACTCCGTCTTGGAAGCCACACTCGAGTCCCTGGGAGGAACGATCAGCGGACTGCAAGAGTTCACCGCTAGCGGAACGTTCACTCCCCCACAGGGAGTCACCTCCGTACACGTTCAAGCGTGGGGTGCAGGAGGCGGCGGTGGCGGCGGGGCAACCAACCCCACCCCGCACGATCCTGAACCAGGGACGGGCGGCGGTGGAGGCGGCGGCGGTGGCTTCGTCTGGTGCACCATCCCAGTCATTTCCGGGCAGACATACACGGTGACTGTCGGAACTGGGGGCGGCGGCGGAGACGGGGGCACCGAAGGCGTCTATGCCGGACATGGAGGTGCTGGAGGCGCGTCATCGGTGGCCACGTCCGGTGGCACCACCCTGGTTTCCGCATACGGAGCCACCGGTGGCGCTCCTGGATACCTAGGCCCCGCGCCTCCGGGCGGCGCTGGAGGTGGCGGCGGAGACGGCATGTCCACAACCGGAGGCGTGATCCGCCGCGGCAGCGATGGCGAGGAGGGCTCGGTCGGCGGCGACCCCATTGCTGGGCTAGGCGGTGATGTTGCCAACGGCATCGTCGCTCTGCCACAAGGTCGGGCCGTTGGCGGGAAGGGCGGCAACGGTGGAGGCCGCTGGGGGTGGGCCGGACGCTCAGGAGGTGACGGGTACATCGTCATCTGGTGGTAGCGCCGCAGGCACTCGTCCCTCCGACAGACCCAGCTTTGGACCGTTGGGGTCGTTGTGCTGCGCATGACGAGTTTGATCGAGCGGTTGGTGCCGGAGGAGTTGTGGGTGTTGTTCCGGCGTGTGGTGCCGGAGAAGGCGGTAATCGCCCGCAGGGTGGCGGGCGGCGTCGGGGGGGCGTGAGGTGCTGGCGGCGGTCGTGTTCGTCGCGATGACCGGGTGCAGGGGCGTGGGGGAGCTCGGGCGAGCAGGTCTGTCCCACCCGCCAGCGTCGGGCGGGGAGGTTTTCAAGAAGCCTCATCAACGGATCCGGAGGAGTTCGAATCGATGTGGCGCCCGGCGGATTCGGGAACAGCTTTACTGTCTGCCCCGCCGGGCAGAAGGCCATCTCCGGCGGCTGGGTCTACAGCAGCGGGACGATCGTCTACGGCTCTTTCCAGGCTACAACCAATGCCAATGGCGACAGTTGGGGCACCACCGTTCACAATCCCACCAAGACCAAACCTGGCAGGGGCTACGGCTACTGTGCGCCAGCCTCCTGACGAGTCATCTACCACTGCGCCGTCCGGCTGGGTCAGTCACTGCCTGCAGGTGCACTCCGTGTCGGCTCGTGGGAGTCGTCCGCCCGGCTGTCGCCGACCCGGTCGCACTCCGCCGGCGTGCCCTCAGCAGGACGTGATCGGGATCGGCCTCCCGCAGGACGCGCAGCAGGCCGGGTGCACTCTGGTCGCTGCCCAAGCGGCACCTGGCCGGCTTCGCCGCCGACCTCACGCACCTCACCCGGGTGATCAAGCGGAAGTTGAAACAGATCCGGTACCGGCCCCACCTCGTCGACGGCTGCCTCCCGCCCGCCGGCCTGGCCGTGGATCACAACGCGATCAGGTCACCGGACACCACGAGTTCAGCCTGAGGAACACAGACCGCGATACGGGTCCCGCGGGGCCCGGGCCTGGGAGACAAGGGTGAACCCTCCTTCACGCCCCGCGCCTGTCTCCCGCCTCCGAGTCCCCGTCCGTGCATCGGCCGCGATGGCCCAGCTGCCTCGGGCCTGCACCTGGTAGACGCCAGGCCCAGGCAGGCGGAACGGCAGGTCGGCGTCGCCCTTGCCGCGGGCCGCCTCGGCCCACTCGGCGAGGTCGTCGTCCAGGGCCAGTAGCCGTACGTCGCCGCGCCCGCGGTGCCGCAGCACGGCCGGGCCGCCCGGGCCCGCGTACCGTACGAGGTCCCCGCCGCGCCCGTGGATCCGCTCGGTGAACTGCGGTACGGCGTCGACGGGTTCGACTTCGACCCACGCCTCCCAATCGGCCCGGGCCGCGGCCCCCGAACTCCACCTGGAACCGGGCCACTTCGCGGTTGCCCTAGCGCCGCAGCGGCACCCGGGCGTGCACCGCTCGAAGCCGTCGCCCAGTATGTAGCCCTTGCGCTGGTTGCCGCGCAGCAGCAGGACGACGGTCGGCTGCTCGGCGTTGTCGCTGCGCACCACCAGCACGGCGGGCCGGCCCACGGCCGGCAGCCGCACCCGCGTGGATCCAGGGCCCTGCCCGAACTCCCGCTCGCCCCCATCAGGATGGGCGGCGGCCCCCACGGGCTCTGGCTGCCGGAGCGCGGCCCCGGACCCCACCCGTCGGGGGACGGGAAGCCTCCCTCCTCCCCCACCGCACCGCTCCTCCAGCCGCAACCCGCACGCCGCGCACACCGCGACATTGCGGGTGGCCGCGTCCGGAGGAGCCCAGGGCAGCTCGCGCACGGCCCGCCCGTGCCGGGCGTCGAAGAAGCACAGCCGCAGCCGATGGGGCAGCGGCAGCCCCGCCACTTCAGCCGCTGGGAGACGATCGACCCCGCGCGGTACAACACGTAGGCGGACGACCCGGGCGAGCTCTACCTGGGCAACCTTTCCACCGCCGCGGGCTGGAAGACCGGCGGCTGGACCCGCTGGGCGGTCACCGACCCCGTCGACCGCTCCTGCCCCGAGTGCGGCACCGCGGAGGTCCCACTCCTCACCATCGTCTCCTCGGAATGGGACTCCGGCAGCGTGACCTGGATCCCCGAGGAGGAACGGACGACTCCGACCCCGCATCCCTGGCGCCATCCGGACGGCAACTTCACCAAGATCGACATAGTCGGCGGCAACAACCTGCAACTCCGCGTCTGCCCCGACTCTCTGAACCATCCCCACATCGCACTGGTCCACTGCGCCCTTGCGGAAGCCCTCCGCGCCGACGCGTACGCCACAATGGGCACCGCGATCGACTCTCCAGTCAGCAGCCTTGGCCAACTGCCAGATGATCCAAACGACGGGCCCCAGGTCAGAGGCAAGTCTGTCGGCGTGGAGCGCGCTCAGGCCATCCGTCCGCTCCGGGCATCCGTTGGAGGGTTTCGCCAGGGACGTCCAAGCCGGAAATCGTGTGGCCCGGGGGCACTGGGCGCGTTACCCTCGGCGCCATGAACGTCACCGGCCGGAGCATCACCGCGACCGCGCGAGCGACCAGCTCGCCGGTTGCCGCCGCCTGACGTACTTCCCCTTCCCACCGGCGACCGGAAACGGTCTGCCGATGGTTCCATGGCGTTCCCGCCCCCGGTTCCGATGATCGTGCGGACCCGTTGTCCGGTGCCTCCACGCTGCGCCAGCAAAGGAGCCACCCATGACCACCGATCAGATCGTCCGCACGTTCGTCGAGTACTTCGAGGAGCGCGGCCACCGCCGGATCACCGGCTCGACCCTGCTGCCGCCTCCCGGCGACCCGGTGCTGTTCACCACCTCGGGCATGCACCCGCTCACCCCGTACCTGGAGGGACGCCCGCACCCTCTCGGCAAGCGGCTGGTCAATGTGCAGCGCTGTCTGCGCACCACGGACCTCGACGAGGTCGGGGATCGAACCCATTTGACTGTCTTCGAGATGCTCGGCACCTGGTCGCTCGGCGACTACGAGGGACCGCAGAGCCTCGACTGGGGTTACGGACTGCTCACCGAGGGGCTCGGAGTCGATCCGGGGCTGCTCCATGTCACGGTCTTCGGCGGCGATCACCAGACCGGCCTGGACACCGCTTCCCTGGAGCTGTGGCAGGAGCGCGGGGTGCCGGTGGAACTCACCGTCGAGGACAACTGGTGGTCCAACGGCCCGACCGGCCCGTGCGGCCCAGACTCGGAGATCTTCCTGTGGACCGGTGACACCCCGCCGGAGTCGACGCCGACCGGTGACGACCGCTGGGTGGAGGTGTGGAACCACGTGATGATGCGCCATCGACGGCTCTCCGACGGTTCACTCGTGCCGCTCCCGCAGCGCAACGTCGACACCGGACTCGGCCTGGAACGGCTGGCCTCGCTGTTGCAGGGCCGGCGGTCGGTGTTCGAGTGCGACCTCTTCGACCCCTGGCGCCGGATCGTGCCGACTTTGTGGCAGCTGGACGAATCCTCGCTGCGGCTGGTCTGCGACCACCTGCGCTCGGCCATCGTGGTGATCGGCGACGGGGTGAACCCGGCCAACACCGGCCGCGGCTACGTGCTGCGCCGCCTGGTACGTCGGGTGCTCGCCGTGCTGTTGCGGGACGATCCGTGGTGCGGTCTTGGAGACCTGCCGGACGAGCTGATCCAGCACACCCTGGACCGCTTTCGCCAGAAAGGAGATCCGAACGTCGTGCGCCAGGTGCTGTTCGAGGAGGAGCGCCGTTTCCGTCGGCTCCTGGAGCGCGGCCGGCAGGTACTGGCTCGACCCCGATTCCGAGGACCGTTGAGCGAAGAGGACTTCCACTACCTCCACGACACCCATGGTCTTCCGCGCGAGCTCGTCCTGAACCTGCGGTCGCAGTGACGGCGGTTCACAGCGCCCCACCTGTGTGGTGGATACCCGGTCGCGAAAGCAGGGATCCACCACACAACAGGAGTGCCGATCCGCCACACCCGCTCTCGGTCCACTTCGTCAGCGAACGCGACCAGGCGAGACCATAAAAAACGAGCTAAGAGCGTGTCCCACGTGGCCGTGGTCTACGTGTGACGTCCGGCTGTCCCGTCCCGTTGGACGTTCTCCCCGTCACGCCTGATTCTCTCGATAGGTCGGGCTTCGGCCGGGTCATGAGGGGATCCCCTGGGCTGTCCGGAGGCCATGTGGGGGCCGGGTCGGCCCTGATTGCCCGGGACGCATGCGCGAGCGTCGCCGCTTCCCGCGGTGACCGGGCGAACGTCGCCGAACAGCGGTCACCGCGGTCGTCGTCGGTGGACAAGTTCGGGCAGTCGGGGCCCATTACGCGACATGGCGCCGCACAGCCATGCGGTTTGCGCTCAAATGACCTGTCGCATCGTGAGCCTGGGGCAAGGACGAAAATGAGCGGCTTGGCCGAAACAGCACCACCTGATCCCTCCCACCCGGTGGAACTTGACACGTGCCGATGCGGCTCGCGGGTTCCCGCCGGCGTCCCGGGCGCCGCGGAGGAGAGGTTCCGGGGGCTGCTCGAGGCGGCGCCCGATGCCATGGTCATCGTCGACGACACCGGCACCATACGCCTCGTCAACGCCCAGACAGAGGCCCTCTTCGGCTACCGCCGCGAAGAACTCCTGGGCCACCCCGTCGAACTCCTCGTCCCCGACCGCTTCCGCACCCACCACACCGAACACCGCAACGGCTACGCCCACAACCAGCAGGTGCGCCCCATGGGCGCCGGACTCGACCTGTACGGCCTGCGCAAGGACGGCACCGAGTTCCCCGTCGAGATCAGCCTCAGCCCCCTGGAAACCACCGACGGCCTCCTCGTCTCCGCCGCCGTACGCGACGTCAGCGAACGCAAGGCCGCGGAGGAGAGGTTCCGGGGGCTGCTCGAGGCGGCGCCGGACGCCATGGTCATCGTCGACGACACCGGCACCATACGCCTCGTCAACGCCCAGACAGAGGCCCTCTTCGGCTACCGCCGCGAAGAACTCCTGGGCCACCCCGTCGAACTCCTCGTCCCCGACCGCTTCCGCACCCACCACACCGAACACCGCAACGGCTACGCCCACAACCAGCAGGTGCGCCCCATGGGCGCCGGACTCGACCTGTACGGCCTGCGCAAGGACGGCACCGAGTTCCCCGTCGAGATCAGCCTCAGCCCCCTGGAAACCACCGACGGCCTCCTCGTCTCCGCCGCCGTACGCGACGTCAGCGAACGCAAGACCGCCGAGGAGCGCATCAACGAGCTCGCCGCGCTGGTCGAGTCCTCGCAGGACGCGATCCTCGCGAAGACCCTCGACGGCCGCATCACGTACTGGAACGCCGCGGCGCAGCGGCTGTACGGGTTCGCGGCGGACGAGGTCCTGGGACGGCATGTGTCCATGCTGGCCCCCTCCACGGGGAGGCACGAGATCACCGCGCTCCTGGAGCGGCTGCGCCGAGGCGAGAAGGTCGAGCACTTCGAGACGTTACGGCTCACCCGTTCCGGAGAGCTGCTGGACGTCGATGTCACCCTGTGGCCGACCCGGGCGGCGGACGGCGCGGTCGTCGGGGCGTGCGCGATCGTCCGGGACATCAGCGATCGCAAGCGCGCCGAGGCCGAGTTGACGGAACTGTACGAGCAGCAGCGGCACATCGCCCTGACCCTGCAGCGCAGCCTGATGGGAACGCCGCCCGACATCCCCGGCCTCGCCACCGCCAGCCGCTACCGGCCCGCGACCCAGGGGGCCGGCGTCGGCGGTGACTGGTTCGACCTGATCCCGCTGGGCGCCGGCCGAGTAGGTGTGCTGATCGGTGATGTGATGGGCCGGGGTCTCGAAGCCGCAGCCGTCATGGGACAACTCCGCTCCGCCGCACACGCGTTGGCCAAGACTGGCTTGCAACCGCGCCAGCTGATGCAGGCGATGGACACCGTCGTCGCCGATCTCGACGTCCCCGACCAACTGGTCACCTGCTGCTATCTGGTCATCGCCGCCGACACAGGGGAGGTGACCGTGTGTTCCGCCGGCCACCTGCCGGTTCTCGTCGCCGTCCCGGGTGCCCCCACTCGGCCGCTTCCTGCACCCGTCAACGCTCCCCTCGGCGTCGGTGGGGTGATCTACGAGCACTGCTGCAGCACCATCGAGCCCGGCGCGACTCTCGTGCTCTACACCGACGGTCTGATAGAAACCCCAGGCACCGACATCGAGGACAAGCTGGCCCAGCTCGTCGCCACCCTGGACGAGCTCCCGGCCGCGGCACCCGGTCTGGAGAGCGCCGCTGACCACGTCCTGTCGACGCTGCTGCCCGACGCGGACGGCCACGACGACGTCACGTTGCTGCTGACGCAGCTGCCCGCGGCTCCGCTGGCCACGGCCACCACGGACCTGTCCGCCGCGCCCGAGTCCGTGCCGGCGGGCCGTGACTTCCTCGCCAAGGCACTGAGCACGTGGGGCTGCGCGGGTACGACGGACGACGCGCTCCTGCTGCTCTCGGAAATCCTCACCAATGCCGTGCGGCACGCCCAGGGCCCCATCGGCATCCACGCCTGCCGCACGGACACCGATCTCACCGTGGAGATCAGCGACCGCAGCCCCCACCTGCCCCAGCCACGTCTCGCCGCGGAGGACGAGGAGTCGGGGCGCGGCCTGCTGCTGGTCCGTGCCCTCGCCGACAGCTGGGGCGTGCGGCCCACGGACTTGGGAAAGACGACGTGGTTCAGCCTCAAGCTGTGAGACGCGGTGAGTCGACTCGTCGCGGCCTGCCTTGCCGTCAGCAGTCAGGGACCAGCTCCGTCAGGTCCAACAGCCGGTTCGTGTAGCCCCATTCGTTGTCGTACCAGCCGAAGATCTTGGCGAGGATGCCGTTGGAGCGCGGCGTCGAAGACACAGGAGGCCGGGTCGCCGATGACGTCACGGGAGACGATGGGCGCCGTCGAGAGGCGCAGGATGCCTTTCAGCGGTCCCTCGGCAGCCTCGGCGCAAGCCGCGTCGTCCACCGCTGATCGGCCCAGCCCTGCGCGATCGGGCCCTTGGCCAACTCAGCCTCCAGTACGGCGAACTGGGCGTCGCTCAGCCGGGGAAGCGCGGCCGAACCCGCCGACCGCAGAGCCCGCGTGCCGCCCCTGTCCGCGGCCCGCCGCCACCGCTGGACCGAGCGGACACTGAGCTCTTTCAGCGCTGCTGCTCCAGTGTGAGACTGCACCTGCCTTTCACCGGTCCGTGAACCGGGGCGTTGCACCGACACGCTTCTGGAGCCCCAGGTGTTCGGCAGTCTCGAGACCGCCGGCGAGTTCGCCAACTCCACCGGGGACGGATATGTCGGTCTCAACAACGTGATCGCCGCCGCGGACGTGAACGACGAGGTCGGCCGCTGCGCCCATCTGCTCGAGCAGGACGACTTCGCGCACTTCAGCGCCATTGCCACGGCGGACGGCCCGCGACCCGATCTGGATCAGCACGGCTTGACACACGCCGAACTCGAACTGTTCCGCGACGAGTTGCACGACTGTCTGTGGCAGATGGGCAGCGCGACTGACGGAGGCTGGTCCATCGCGGCCATGCTCAGCTGCGGCCAGTCCAAGACGGTGACAACCAAACCGACGGCGTCGCCCGGCTGAGCACCGCTCGGTGGGCTGCGTAGGCCCGTGTAGGCGACCAGGGCCCCAGGGGGGACGGCGAGGCCGTCACCGCCCCGGGGCCTCTGTCATGCCGCAGACGGCCACATAGGGTCGGCAGCCTCCCTGTCCAATTCCGGCACTGCCCCACTTCACCAGGTCAGAGTCAACGTCAACGCCGATCACGCGGCCGGCACCGAGGCGACAACACACGCGTGCCATGCCGTAGCCAGTGCCGGCGGTCACCAGGACGTCGTCGCCGTCCATGAGCATCGCGTGCCGCAACATGTCCACGACCAGACCCGGCAGCGCCGACGACGAGGTGAGCAGCCCGTCCGCGGTCGCGCCGGCGACGCTGTGGGTTGGTCCTCAGGGAGGCCCTCACCTGGACCGGACCTGGAGACGAACCGGCCTCGTACTCCACCTGGCTTCTCCGAACCACCGGGGCGTCCCGTGATCCGGTGACGGGACGATCAGTCCCGAGGGGATGGACCGGTACAGGGCCGGAGAACGGCTGCGAACGGCGCGGGTGTTAGTTTCCTCCCCGTGTTAAAACACCAGGACGAGACCAGGGCGGCCTACGACGGGGTCGTCGAGCTGTACGCGTCGATGTTCGCCAATCGGTTGGAGACGCAGCCGTTCGCGCGGAACATGATCGGCACCTTCGCCGAGCTCGTGCGTGGCACGGGGAACCTGCGGGCAGCCGACGTCGGGTGCGGACCCGGTCATCTGACAGCCATGCTGCACGACTTGGGGTTGGACGCCTTCGGGCTCGACCTCTCCCCGGCCATGGTCGACCACGCCCGGCGGGCCCATCCGGCGCTGCGGTTCGACGAAGCGCGAATGGAGGCCCTGCCGATCGAGGACAGCTCGCTCGGCGGAGTGCTGGCCCACTACTCGATGATCCACACCCCACCGGGAGAACTGCCCGCGCTGCTCGCCGAGCAGGTGCGTGTCCTGGCACCAGGGGGCCTGCTCCTGGTGTCCCTCTTCGGGACCGAGGGGCCGGAGCCCCTCCGCTTCGACCACAAGGTGGCGCCCGCCTACAGCTGGCCGGCGGAGCGGTTTGCCGAGTTGCTGGCCGGGGCCGGACTCGTCACGGTAGCTCGGTTGCTCCACGACCCAGCGTCCGAGCGGGGCTTCCTCGACACCCACTTCCTGGCCCGCCGCCCGTAGAGCGCGGCCCGGGGCCTGGATCGAGGTGGTGTAGATCATCCGCGTGGATGAAGCTCGTCCGAGGCGCCGTGTTCTGTGCCGGCGGCCAGTGAGCATCGCCGGAGGTGACAACCGTCCAGGTCACGAAGGCTCCGGCGGTGCGGCCGCAGTGGTGCGAGCGAGGTCGACGGACTCCTGCTGCCGGAAGATCTGCGCTTCGAGTTGGGCGAGCTTCTCCTCGGCGTGGCACAGGCTGCTCTGCAAGCCTTCGACCTCCCCGATCCAACCTTCGCGTTCAGCTACCAGCATGAGCGCGAGGAGGTTGTCGCGGATCTCGACGAGTTGCGGACGTTCCGTCGCGTGAACGATGAGGACGGGACAACGGACACAGGCGTGTTCATGAGCACAGCCGGTTCCGGGTTTTCGGTGCATCGGTCACCGAGGACGGGTTTCCGGGCGCCGGTTCAGCGGTCGCCGGCAATCCGGCCTCCGGAGAACTGGGCACCTTTAGTAACAAGATCAAGTACATCGGGGTCTGGTGCAGGTTCAGGTGACAGGTTCGGTCACGCGGCCTGGAGGGCCGGTGTGGTCATGACGGTCTCGAATTCGACGGGTGTCAGCCGGCCGAGTGCGACTTGTCGGCGGCGCCGGTGATAGGTCCGCTCGATCCAGGACACGATCGCGATCCGCAGCTCCTCGCGGGTGGCCCAGCTCCGGCGATCGAGGACGTTCTTCTACAGCAGGCTGAAAAAGGACTCCATGGCCGCGTTGTCGCCGGCCGCCCCGACCCTCCCTATCGATCCGACCATGCGGTGCCGGTCGAGGGCCCGGACGAACTTCCGGGACCGGAACTGCGAGCCGCGATCGCTGTGCAGGATGCACCCGTCGACGTGTTCCCGCCGGGCCACGGCGTTGTTCAGGGCGGTCACGGCCAGGCGGGACTTCATCCGCGCGTCGATGGAGTAGCCCACGATCCTCTTGCTGAAGACGTCCTTGATCGCACAGAGATACAGCTTCCCTTCACCGGTGGCGTGTTCGGTGATGTCGGCGAGCCACAGCCGGTTCGGGCCGGTCGCGTTGAAGTTGCGGCTCACGAGATCGTCGTGCACCGGCGGGCCGGCCTTCTTGCCCCTGCCGCGCTTCTTGCCGAACGCACTCCACCAGCGGTTGTCCCGGCAGATCCGCCACGCGGTCCGGTCCGCCATCCGAGCCCCGGCACCACGCGCTTCATCGGCCAGGAAGCGGTAGCCGAATTCCGGGTCGTCGCGGTGAGCGTCGAGCAGTGCGTTCGCGCGATACGACTCCTCCAGTACGGCGTCGGCCACCGGCTTGTCGAGCCAGCGGTAGTAGGGCTGTCTGGCGAGCTTCAGCACCCGGCACGTCACCGTGACGGGCATCCCGTCCACGGCCAGCTCCTTCACGAGCGGGTAGATCCTTTTCCCGGCAGATGCGCCTGCGACAGATAGGCCGCGGCCCGGCGCAGGACCTCGTTCTCCTGCTCCAGCAGCTTGATCCGCCGACGCGCTTCCCGCAGTTCCGCGCTCTCCTGGCTGGTCACCCCGGGCTTGGACCCGTCATCGATGTCCGCCCGGCGCATCCACTTCCACAACGTCATCGGGTGAACCCCGAAATCGGTGGCCACCTGCTCCACCGTGACACCCGGGCCGCGGTTCCTCGCGACCCGCACGACGTCCTCGCGGAACTCTTCCGGATAGGGCTTGGGCACAGCGACATCCTTCCCACCCGCCCCTCAGGGCAAGCCAGTTCAGATGTCACCCGATCGTGCAGCAGACCCTCCATCGCGTGGGTTCCGATGCCTTCGCTTCGCTCAGGCATCGGAGCGTACCGGTTGTCCGGTGACAACGAACTTGGACGGATTGTCAGTGAAGTTGGATCGGCGGGCGCTGTTCCCGTTGACCGCGTTTCCACGCGCGTCAGCGTAGGGGCCCCGCTGTCGGCGGGAGCCACTGCCCAGGCATGGTGCGGCGTCAGGTCAATGAGTGCACGATGTGGACGGTGGCCTGGACCGTCTCCTCTCCTGGGGAGAGGCGTCCGCCAGGCTCCGGGGCGGTGATGAGGACGGAGGAGGTTCGGTCGTTGATCTGGCGGTCGAGGCTGGGCGCGTCCGAGGTGAGCTCGAGCCTTTCGCCTTCGAAGTCACGGCCGTCGAACAGCGTGACAGTCCAACCGCCGGGTACGCGCACGGAAGAGATGATGTCGTTGAAGTCCTCGGCAAGGACGGTGGCACCCGGCGCGCTCCGCCATTCGGGCTACTCACGTCCAACCTCGTCGGCAGTCGATCACTGGTGATCGCTAAGAGAGCATCTGATCAATGTTCACGCTGGTGTGAGTGGGATGTCCGTTTCGATTCGCCAGGTAGGTGTGGATTCTCCGGTCAGTTCGCGGGACAT
>NZ_JBEYUW010000018.1:0-156588 GCF_040643735.1 Streptomyces sp. NPDC047085 | reverse complement strand
GCCCGGTTACATTCCGAACCCGGAAGCTAAGCCTCACAGCGCCGATGGTACTGCAGGGGGGACCCTGTGGGAGAGTAGGACGCCGCCGAACAAATCTTGGGAAAACCCCCGCATCTTCGGATGCGGGGGTTTTCTGCGTTCAGGGTCCTTTAGGGTCGGGGTATGCGCTACGACTTGATCATCTTCGACAATGACGGCGTCCTTGTCGACAGCGAGCCGATCTCCAACCGACTGCTCGCCACGTATCTGACCGAGTTGGGGCACCCGACGACGTACGAGGACTCCATCCGGGACTACATGGGGTCGGCGATGCACCGCATTCACGACCTGGTGCTGGAGCGGACGGGGCAGCGGTTGCCGGACGACTTCGACGATGTCTTCCATGCGCGCGTGTTCGCCGCGTTCGAGCGGGAGTTGAAGCCCGTGGCTGGCGTCGGCGACGTACTGGAGAAGCTGGCCGCGGACGGAGTGCCGTACTGCGTGGCGTCCTCCGGGAGTCATGAGCGCATCCGGGTGGGGCACCGGACGACGGGCCTCGACCGGTGGTTCGAGGAGGACCGCGTCTTCAGCTCGCAGGATGTCGGACGGGGCAAGCCGGCACCCGACCTCTTCCTGTACGCGGCCGAGCGGATGGGTGTCGCCCCGGAGCGCTGTGCGGTCGTGGAGGACTCTCCGCTGGGCGTACAGGCGGCCGTGGCAGCCGGGATGGACGTGTACGGGTTCACCGCGATGACGCCGGCGGAGCGGCTCGCGGGGGCTACGCAACTCTTCGTCGGCATGGGTGAGTTGGCTGACCTGCTGGTATGACCTGAGACAGCCGCCCGGGCTGACAATTGTCATGCGGACCTCCGGACGATCGTTTCTACTGGCGGACCCCTGCCGGCGGCGAAGCTGAGGGCATGACGAAGAACACGGGGAACCAGGGCCGAGGCAAGGACCGGAAGCAGAACCCGAGCGCGCTGGACCACTTCAGGCCGCTGCTCGTGGATGTGGCGGTGCCGCTCGGCTCGTACTACCTCTTCAAGGACGCCTTCGGGACGAGCACCTTCGCGGCGCTCGCCTGGAGCAGCGTGGTGCCGGCGGTCCGGACCGTGTGGGGTCTGGTCAGGGAGCGGAGGACCAACGCCCTGGCCGGCCTCATCCTGGTCGTCAATGTCGTCTCGCTGCTGCTCAGCTTCGTCTCCGGGGATCCGCGGCTGATGCTCGCCAAGGACGGTGCGGTCAGCAGCACGGTCGCCATCGGCATCCTGGTCTCCGTGGCCCTCGGCCGCCCGATGATGACCGCGGGCATGAAGCCCTTCCTGGTGAAGGGCGACGCGGCGAAGGAGGCCGCCTGGCAGCGGCTGGTGTCGGGGGCGGTGGCCGGCTCGGCCGAGTTCCTGCGCCGTGAGCGGATGTTCTCCGTGGTGTGGGGCGTGGCGCTGCTCGTCGAGTGCGTGGCTCGGGTGGTGGGCGCGTACACCCTCCCCGTGGACACCATGGTCTGGCTGGGCGGGGTCATGATGGTCGTCGTGATGGGGATGACCTTTGTGATCAGTGGTGGTCTCGCCGCCGAGCCGATGGGGCGCCTGCTCGCCGCCGAGGTGGAGGCCGGGGAGTCCGGGGAGGCGGGGGAGGCCGGGGAGGACACCGCCAGGGCGACGGAGGTCGCCGTCGCCGCCTGACCCACCCTCCGCTCCGCCAAAGCTGAAGGAAATTCATCTTTGGCTGGATCTACCCAGGGGTAGCCCGGGGCCCTACGCTCGCCGCCATGACTGATGTGCTGCGGCGCGGTAGGGCCTCGTTGGCGTTCAGCTTCTTCGCCCAGGGCGCCACCTTCGCCCTCCTCGTGACGCGCATCCCGGCCATCCAGGACCGGTACGGCGTCTCCGACGCGCTGCTGCCGGTCTTTCTGGCCGCCGTACCGATCCTCGCCGGTGTCGGCAGCGTGAGCACCGAGCAGCTGGTGAAGCGAATACGGCCCAGCCGGCTGCTGCGCTGGTCCCAGCCGGTGGTGCTGCTGGCGCTGCTCGGTGCCGGGGCGGGCGGCCAGGTGGCCGAGCTGGCGGTCGCGCTCGGGGTGTTCGGGCTGGCCGTGGGGGCGCTGGACGCCTCCATGAACATGCTCGGGGTGAGCCTGCAGCGGTCGTACGGGCGCAGCATCATGCTCAGCTTTCACGCGGCCTACAGCCTGGGCGGGATCCTCGGGGCCTCGCTGGCCTGGGCGGGGGCGCACTGGCATCTGGCGCTGTGGGTGTCGTATCTGCCGGTGGTGGCGGTGCTGTTGCCGGCGACGCTGGTGGGGAGCCGGTGGTACGTCGACGGGGCCGCGGGGGCCGCGGCGGAGCGGGCCGGGTCGGGTGGCGAAGCCGTCGGTGGGGGTGCCGGTGGGGGTGTGGTCTTCAAGCTGCTGCTGCCGCTGTGTCTGGTGATGACCTTCGCGTACATCGGGGACTCGACCGTCTCCAACTGGAGCGCGAAGTATCTGAAGGATGTGCTGGGGAGTTCGGAGCAGCTGGCGACCGTGCCGTACAACGTGTACATGGTGACCACGCTGGTGGGGCGGGCCATCGGGGACTTCGGGGTGCGGCGGTTCGGGGCCGTGACGGTCGTACGGCTGGGGACGCTGGTGGCGGCCGGTGGGTTCGCGGTGGTGGCCTCGGCGCCGGGGGCCTGGGTGGGGATGCTCGGGTTCACCCTGCTGGGGCTGGGGTTGTGCGTGCTGGTGCCGCAGACGTTCGCGGCGGCGGGGCGGTTGTTCCCCGGGGCGTCGGACGCGGCCGTCGCACGGCTGAACATCTTCAATTACGTCGGTTTCCTGGTCGGTTCGCCGTTGGTGGGGGCGCTCGGCGATGTGTGGAGCTATCGGGGAGCGATGCTTGTGCCGATGGTGTTGGTGCTGGTGACGTTGGTGTACGCCAGGTCGTTCGCCGCTCAACCGGACCGATACGGTGGCGGGCATGAGCGGCCGCGCACAGCTGATGTGGGACGAGGCAGTAACGGGCTATGACTTCGGCCCGGACCATCCGATGGATCCGGTCCGGCTGGAGCTGACCCGGAAACTCGTGGGGGCCTTCGGGCTCGACCGGGAGATGGAGGTCGTCGCGGCGAAGCCGGCCGGGGAGTCGACGCTGCGGCTGGTCCACCGGGAGGACTACATCCACGCGGTGAAGGTCGCGTCGGCGGATCCGGCCGGGGCCCAGGGTGAGTACGGGCTCGGCACGCTCGACGATCCGGCCTTCGCCGGGATGCACGAGGTCTCCGCGCTGATCGCCGGGCAGTCCGTCGGGGCCGCGGAGGCGGTGTGGCGGGGCGACGTCGAGCACGCCGTGAACTTCGCGGGCGGGCTGCATCATGCGATGCCCGGGGGCGCGTCGGGGTTCTGCATCTACAACGACGCGGCCCTCGCGATCGCGCGGCTGCTGGAGCTGGGGGCGGAGCGGGTCGCGTACGTGGACGTGGACGTGCATCACGGGGACGGGGTGCAGGCCGCCTTCTGGGAGGATCCGCGGGTACTGACGATCTCGCTGCACGAGCATCCTCGTACGTTGTTCCCGGGGACCGGGTGGCCGCAGGAGACCGGGGCCGGGGCCGGGGAGGGGGCGGCCGTGAACGTCGCCCTTCCGGCGGGGACCGGGGACGCGGGGTGGGTACGGGCGTTCCACGCGGTGGTGCCGGAGCTGCTCGCGGAGTTCCGGCCGCAGGTGGTGGTGTCGCAGCACGGGGCCGACACGCACTTCGAGGATCCGTTGGCGCATCTCGCTGTCTCGCTGGACGCGCAGCGGGCCCTGCAGGTGGCGTGTCATGAGCTGGCGCACGAGTACGCGGGCGGCAAGTGGGTCGCCCTGGGCGGCGGCGGGTACGCGGTGGTGGATGTGGTGCCGCGGTCGTGGACGCATCTGGTGGGGATCGCCGCGGGGCGGGAGGTCGCGCCGGAGACGGAGATTCCCGAGGGGTGGCGGCGGGAGGTGTACGCGCGGACCCGGCGGGTTGCTCCGCAGCGGATGACGGATGGGCGATGGCCGGTGTCCTTCGCGGCGTGGGAGGCGGGGTACGACCCCGCTGATCGCTTGGATCAGGCGGTGTTGGCGACGCGGCGGGCGGTGTTTCCGTTGCGGGGGTTGTTGGCGTAGTGGCTCCGCCGGTGGAACCCGTTTTCCCGCCCGCCCGCCCGTGGCTGTTTTGCCGAGAGGGTGCCCGACAGGTGGGGGGTCCGGTGGGTGGGCGAGTGCGGGTCGAGCGTCGCCCTGCTGGTGGAGCCAGCGCTCGGTGCTGGGGGTGTGGGGTCGGGGTTAGGCCAAGAGGGGGGTGTTTTGGGGTTTTGGGGTGTGGGGGTGGGTGGATGAGTCACCATCGCAGCCGTGTCGGAGACCTCTGCCCTGCGTACGCACCTGTTGGCTGCTCGGCTGGCCGGGGTGGTGGGGACGGCCAGGGAGGACAGTCTTCGCAGGTATCGGCTGTTCGCTGCGCGGGATCCCCGGGTGTTGATCGGGATTGATCCCGAAGGTGCCTGGGGGCAGCGGGAGTTGCTCGATCTGATGGCGGACAGGTGTGGGGTGTCGGCCGATCCGCGGCACACTTCGGGGTGGGATGTGATCGACCCGGAGCGGACGCTGACCGCGCTGGACGCCTTCGCCGGGCGGATCCGGAGCGCGGCGCGCGGCGGTGTGCCGGTGCTGTTCGGCACGGGGCATCCGCACCGGCTGCTCGGGTTCTACGCCGCCCTGGCAGACGCCCTGTCGGCGGCGGGGTGTGAGGTGCTCACCCCTGCGCAGGGTCGCTGTGTCGACATATTGACCCGGTTCGGTCTACGCACGCACCGCCTGGACTACGTACGAGGTGTTGCGTTGGTGCGGGAACCCGGGACCGAGCGCCCCGGTTGTGAGCCCTGGGTCCACAGTCACTCGCCGCTCCCGGTTCGGCTCGCGCTGGAAGCCGCCGCCGAGGCCGGCGGGCCGCTGCCCGGGCTGGTGATCGGTGATCATGGTTGGGTCTGCGGCGCAGGTCAGCTGGGGTTCGAGGCGATCGGGCTGGCGGACACGGACGATCCCGCGCCGTTCGTGGGGGAGGCCGAGGGGGCCGTGTCCGTCGTCGTTCCACTTGATGACGGGGTGCGGTCTAGTTACTACCGTCCGCTTACCCGCTACGTACTCAAACGAGCGTGTCTGTCACAGTAGGCCTGCGGTGGGTGCACCTCTTCCCCACTCGCATCACAGGCCCCTACATTGGGGAGTGAGCACGCAACGACGAAGAGTCACCGGAAGGGGAAGCCGGTGGCCGTCGAGTGCGGAAGGTTCAGGTGTGTCATGGCTGCAGCTGGCGAGAGGCCTCTGAACGAGGTTCAGTTCCTTACCGTGGCGGAGGTCGCCGCGGTGATGAGGGTGTCGAAGATGACCGTGTACCGGCTGGTGCACAGCGGTCATCTGCCCGCGATCCGGGTGGGGCGGTCCTTCCGCGTCCCGGAGCAAGCGGTACACGAGTACCTTCGCGAGAGTTTTGTGGGGGTGGAGACAGCCTGACGACGCTTCGGGGAGACCCGGAGGACACCTCGATTACAAGCTCAACGCTCGAGCGGGTAGGCTAGCCCCTCGTAGGTCGTGTGGGCCCATGGCGCCCAAACAACCGAGTGATGAGAAGTGAGCGAGGGTAGTCGTGGGCTCTGTTATCAAGAAGCGGCGCAAGCGGATGGCCAAGAAGAAGCACCGCAAGCTGCTCAAGCGCACGCGCGTTCAGCGTCGCAACAAGAAGTAAGCGACGCCGCGAGAGCGTCTCGCTGTGGCCCCCTGTCCAGGTGACGGGGGGCCACAGCCATGTCCGGGGGTGCCGGGCATTGGGGTGCCAGGCATATTCCGACTGGGGAATTTCCGCCACCTCGTGCATCGCGTGGTCATCACAGCGCAACGTCGACCCGCTAAGTTGGCCGCACACGGGGAACGCGGGCTGGGACCAGGTTTCGCACGAGACCGGGAAGGAAGGCGCTGATCTTGGGGAAGGTCGTGCTCGTCACCGGAGTGGCCCGGCAACTGGGCGGCCGGTTCGTGCGGCGGATCCAGCGGGACCCGGAGGTCGACCGGGTGATCGCCGTGGACGCGGTGCCGCCGGCGCACCATCTGGGCGGTGCCGAGTTCATCCAGGCCGACATCCGGCAGCCGACGATCGCCCGGGTGCTCGCCGAGACGAGCGCCGACACGGTCGTCCACATGGACGTGACCGGCACCGCGCTGGGCGGTGGCAGCCGGGCCACGGTCAAGGAGACCAACGTCATCGGCACCATGCAGCTGCTCGGTGCCTGCCAGAAGTCGCCGAATGTGCGGCGCCTGGTGGTGAAGTCCAGTACGAACGTCTACGGGTCCGCGTCACGTGATCCGGCCGTGTTCACCGAGACGACCCCGGCCAAATCGCTGCCGAGCGGCGGGTTCGCCAAGGACGCCGTAGAGGTCGAGGGGTATGTGCGCGGGTTCGCGCGGCGGCGGCCGGACGTCGCCGTGTGCGTGCTGCGGTTCGCCAACATCCTCGGGCCGACCGCGGACACCCCGCTCGCCGCGTTCTTCGCGCTGCCCGTCCTGCCGACCGTGTTCGGCTACGACCCCCGGCTGCAGTTCGTGCACGAGGACGACGTCATCGAGGTGCTGCGGATCGCCGCGCACGAGCCGCGCCGGGGCACGCTCAACAGCGGCACCTTCAACATCGCCGGGGACGGCGTGCTGCTGCTGTCGCAGTGTTCGCGACGGCTCGGGCGGCCCATCGTGCCGCTGCTGCTGCCCGCGGTCACCTGGGCCGGTTCGCTGGTGCGTACGCTGGGCATGACGGACTTCTCGCCGGAGCAGATCCGGCTGCTCACCCATGGGCGGGTGGTGGCCACCGACCAGATGCGCGAGACGCTGGGCTTCACGCCCAAGTACACGACGGCGGAGACGTTCGCGGACTTCGCGCGCGGCCAGGGACCGGGGCTGCTGCCGCCGGAGGCTCTCGCCGGGGCCGTCGACCGGATCGCCGCGCTGGCCGCGAAGGGCAGCGCTCACCTCTCCACGCACAGCGCCAATTAGCGCCAGACAGCGCCAACCGAGGAGCGCAGCAACGATGGCGGACGCCAAGGTCATTCCCTTCGACGACGACCGCTCCCGCGCGAGTGCCGTGCCGCGGCCGGCGCGGCGCCGGGGTGCGGGGAGCAGGCGCGGCGGTGCCGGGGAGGCGGCACCGGTCGGTGCGGTCCAGCCCCTGCCCACCAGGACGGTTCCGCAGGATGATGATCCCGTGACCCCGAAGGAGCAGCCGCGTACGGAGCCGTCGGGCGACGGCGGCCTGGAGCGGCGTATCGCCGGCGGCCTGGCCTTCCTGCGCCGCCGGCTGACCGGGGACTACGAGGTCGACGACTTCGGTTACGACGAGGAGCTGACCGACCAGGTCCTGATGTCGCTGCTGCGGCCGGTGTACGAGAAGTACTTCCGGGTCGAGGTGAAGGGCGTCGAGAACATCCCGGCCGAGGGCGGGGCGCTGATCGTCGCCAACCACTCCGGGACGCTGCCGCTGGACGGCCTGATGATGCAGGTCGCCGTGCACGACCACCACCCTGCCGACCGGCATCTGCGGCTGCTCGCCGCCGACCTGGTGTTCGTCCTCCCGGTCGTCAACGAGCTCGCCCGCAAGCTGGGCCACACCCTCGCCTGCTCCGAGGACGCCGAACGGCTGCTGGGGCAGGGTGAGCTGGTCGGGGTGATGCCGGAGGGCTTCAAGGGCATCGGCAAGCCCTTCAGCGAGCGGTACAAGCTCCAGCGGTTCGGTCGGGGCGGTTTCGTCTCCACGGCGCTGCGCGTGGGCGCTCCGATCATCCCGTGCTCGATCGTCGGGGCCGAGGAGATCTACCCGATGATCGGCAACGCGAAGACGCTGGCCAGGCTGCTGGGCTTCCCCTACTTCCCGCTGACGCCGACCTTCCCCTGGCTGGGCCCGCTCGGTGCGGTGCCGCTGCCCACCAAGTGGACGATCCAGTTCGGCGAGCCGATCCCGACGGACGGCTATCCGCCGGAGGCGGCCGAGGACCCGATGCTGATGTTCAACCTGACGGACCAGGTCCGGGAACAGATCCAGCACACGCTGTACAAGCTGCTGGTGCAGCGGCGGTCGGTGTTCTTCTGAGGAGGACGTGTTTTCCAGGGCAGCTCGCCCGAAGGGCGCTGGGTCCCGGCCGGTCGGGGTCGCCGGACGGAGTCCGGCGCAGCTGACCGAAGCCTGCGAAGCAGTGCGAGGACAGCAGACAAGAGGGGCCAAGCTGCTGGTACAGAGGCGGTCGGTGTTCTTCTGAGTCGGGGGTTTGTGCGGGTACGACGATGGTGGGGGCGCCCCTGCTCGGGAAGGGGTGCCCCCACCATCGTTGCCGTATGGGCTAGTTCGCGTCCTGGCTGTCGATGCCCAGGCCGGGGAGCAGGCCTGGCAGGAGCGGTGGGAGGGTGACGTCCGGTTCGCTCGTCGGGGACTTGCCGGCGGACGGGGAGCTGCCCTGGGAGCCGATGTGCGGCGGGTCGAGCAGGCCGCCCGTGGTGCCCCCGAGCAGGCCGTCCTCGGTGTCGCCGGTGGCCGCCGAGCCGCTGGGGCTCCCGGGGCTCGCGTGCTTGCCGGAGGACGGTGTGCCGCCGCTGCTGGGGGCGGTCGACCGGTGGGTGCCGGAGGAGGAGCCGGTGGACGCCGAGCCGGAGCCCTGCCGCGTGCCGTCGCCGGGTTCGGCGGACGGCTGCGGGAGCAGGGACTGCAGCGGGGCGACCTCTTGGTCTATGGCGTCGAAGACGGACGACACCTGGTCCCTGACGTCCCCGAGCTGCAGGGGCAGCTTGTCGCTCAGCGCGCTCCAGGTCTCGCGGTGGGACCGGGAGAAGGCGGAGAGGGCCTGGATGGGGCCCAGGGAGTCGGGGTCGGCCTCATAGGCCGCGTGCAGCAGGCGATGGCCCTCGGTCACGTCGTGCTGCATCCCGGACAGGGTGCGGCGGATCTCGCCGATGGACTCGTGGTCGAGCTGGCCGCCGCGGCCGCGCTCCATGAGCCGGCGGGCCTCGCTCAGCCGGGTGGAGGCCTGGTCGAGGTAGGTCTGGCCGCGCTCGTCGTCACCGTCGCTCAGGTAGTTGAGCCTGAAGTCCTCGATGCCGCGCTTGAGCCCGTACAGCGAGTCGCCGGGCAGCGAGTCGGAACTCGCGGCGGCGACTCCGCCGAAGGCGCTCGCGGCCACGCCGACACTGAGCCCGCCCGCGGTGAGCCCCTTGGCCAGCCGGGACCGCGGTCGCAGTTTGCCCAGCGGACTCGCCCGGTGCGCGCCCCGCCCCCGTGCTCTTTGCCCGGGCACCGACGCATCCGCCGCCCCGCCCGCCGTGCCCTCCTGGAGCATGGCCTCCATCGCGGCCACCAGCTGGGCGCGCTGGACGACCTTGACCTCGGGGTCGAGCTGCGGCCTGGGCAGCGCGCCGAGATCTGCCGCGAGGGCCAACAGCTCGCCCTGCTCGGACAGTTCCTCGGTGGTCGGCGGCGATCCCGCCCGTGCTGCGGACTGCTCGGCCGCCGTGTCCCGGTCGGACTGCTCCTCCAGGGCCTGGGCGAAGGCGTTCGCCCGCCGGTGGGCCGATACGTTCGCGATCACTGGCGGCACCTCCTCTCGTCATGACGGTCGACTCCCCAGGGGGTCCTGAGGGTTGCACGCCCACGACCAGTTCCACCCGATCGAGCGATCAGGGGCGGCCAGGGCGTGACCACAGGGAGCCTGTATCCCGCACAACGAGCGGCTCGGCACTTGGGTTACGGACGCCGGATGATCCGATCGGAAAGTCAACGTGCTTTCACGGAACGTGAGTTGATTGTTGCTCTGAGTGGTCGCGGCCCGGGGCCCGGCTCAGCGCGCGTCGTCCGGCAGGAGCCGGGCGAGGGTGCGTACGGCCCGGTACTGGAGCGTCTTGATGGCGCCCTCGTTCTTGCCCATCACCCGGGCGGTCTCGGCGACCGAGAGGCCCTGGAGGAAGCGGAGCGTCACGCACTCCTGCTGCTGGGGGTTGAGCCGGCGTACGGCGTCCAGCAGGGCGGCGTTCGAGAGGGACTCCAGGACGGAGTCCTCCGGGGAACGCTCCACCTCGTTGGCGTCGAGCATCTCGCCGGTGGTGACCTCGAGGCGGAAGCGGCTGGACTTGAAGTGGTCCGCGACGAGGTTGCGGGCGATCGTCACCAGCCAGGCGCCGAAGTCGCGGCCCTGCCAGGTGAAGGTGCCGATGCGCCGCAGGGCCCGCAGAAAGGTCTCGCTGGTGAGATCCTCGGCGGTCGCCTTGCCGCCGACCCGGTAGTAGATGTAGCGGTACACGGTGTCGCTGTACTGGTCGTACAGCCGCCCGAAGGCCTCGGCCTCCCCCGCCTGGGCGCGCTCGACGAGGTCCATCATCCGGGCGCTGTCGCTGTCGGCGGCCGGGCGGCGGGCGGTGGCGGCGCCGGCGGAGCGGCCGCGTCTGCCGACGGCGGCGCTGCCCTCGGCCAGTGCGTAGCACGGGCCCAGGGGTGCGGCGGTGGCGAAGGCGGGGACGGCGTACGCGGTGGGGACGAGGCCGCGCAGCGTCGCTTTGACCGCCGCGACCGATGCGCGCAGCGTAGCCAGGCCCGAGGCGTCAACCCCGACGTGTGGGTACACGGGACTCCCAGAGGCAGAGCTTCCATCACGTTCAGTGCGGAACCGTTCACCCGTCGTAGGGACGGAGAGGTACCGGTTTGCGTCTGAGGAGAATAACGCTTCGTGCAGGCCCTGCTACACCGAGTTGCTCAAATCATCGATTGCGTCGCTTCTGTTACCGATTGACGCCTGCTCAAGTGCCGTAGCTTGACCGGTTGTTGATCGAAATGAGCCCTGTTTCGGTGAGGTACGGGGCGTGTTGAAATGGCCGCGGCATAATTCGGGCGCGCGGGACTGTTGCTGGACCGGGGATGGGGCGCTGCTCGCTGAGAGGTGCCGCTGGCATCTGCGGCGGTCAGGCGGCCGACGGCGCCGGGCTACCGCCGGCGTCGGCTCAGGGCGATCGCCGCTGCCGTGCCGCCCGCGACCGCGCCGACGCCCGCTGCCGCCGGGATGCCGACCTTGGCGGCCTTGCGGCCGGTGCGGTAGTCGCGCAGGCGCCAGTCCTTTTCCCGGGCGTGTTTGCGGAGCTTGGAGTCCGGGTTGATGGCGTAGGGGTGGCCGACCAGGGACAGCATGGGGATGTCGTTGTGGCTGTCGCTGTACGCGGCGCAGCGGGAGAGGTCCAGGCCCTCCGCCGCGGCCAGCGCGCGCACCGCCTCCGCCTTCGCCGGGCCGTGCAGCGGCTCGCCCACCAGCTTGCCGGTGTAGATGCCGTCGACCGACTCCGCCACCGTGCCGAGCGCGCCGGTGAGGCCGAGGCGGCGGGCGATGACCTGGGCGATCTCGACGGGCGCGGCCGTGACCAGCCAGACCTTCTGGCCGGCGTCCAGGTGGGCCTGGGCGAGGGCGCGAGTGCCGGGCCACATGCGGTCGGCCATGTACTCGTCGTAGATCTCCTCGCCGATCGTCTCCAGTTCGGCGACGCGGTGGCCCTTGACGATGGACAGCGCGGAGTCCCGTACATCCTGCATGTGCTCGGGGTCCTCGACCCCGGCGAGCCGGAACCAGGCCTGCTGCCAGGCGAACCTGGCGAGATCGCGGGTCTCGAAGAACTTCCGCTTGTACAGGCCGCGCCCGAAGTGGAAGATCGCGGCGCCCTGCATCACGGTGTTGTCGAGGTCGAAGAAGGCGGCGGCCTTGTCGTCGCCGATGACCGGGAACTCGGGTTCCTGGTCGGCGACCTGCTGGGCTTCCTGTGCCTCCTGCGAGGACTTGCGGGCGGCCTCTGCCGAGGCCTCGCCTGCCAACACGCTCCGCGCCGTGGCGGAGCGCCTACGGGGAGTGAGCCATCCGAGAGCGGCCATGCGGTGAGCATAGCCAGTCTGTTCGGCACTTCCGGAGTCGTGGGGTTTGAACGGTGTGAACTCTCCGCGACCGCGTCGTTAAAGAAGCGCGAGAATGGCCGACATGAGTCCTCTCTTCCGGCGCAAGACCGCACCTCAGGAGCGGTTGGTCACCCTCATCCGCAAGCCCGGCTGCCATCTGTGCGACGACGCGCAGGCCGTGATCGAGAAGGTCTGCGGCGAACTCGGCGTGCCCTGGGAACAGAAGGACATCACCCAGGACCAGCAGCTGCACGACCAGTACTGGGAGCAGATCCCCGTCGTCCTCGTCGACGGCCGTCAGCACACCTTCTGGCGGGTGGACGAGGGCCGTCTGCGCAAGGAGCTGACCGGCGGATGACGGACAGGGCGACGGGCCGGTGACCGGGAAAGGGCACGGAAGCGAACGGGAACCGGCGGGGAGGTGACCGGGAACTGACCGAGCAGTACAAGTCCGGGTCGAATGTCGCTTAGGATCGACGACGGTTTGGTCTCGGGGGCGGGATTCATGAGGAGTGTGTCGTTTTGCCCCCTGGTGTTGCCCCGGGATCGACGCGCGTGACCCCGGTCACGTTGGCCGGGCAAATCGGACACCATCTTTGTGCACGCGTTCACAAAGACATAGCCTGCTGTCGACGGGGCGGTCTGGGGAAGTATGACCGCCCGCAGCCCCGCTCTACCCGCAGGAGCACCGTGGCAACTGGCCGAACACACCGACCGGCGACCCGTAGCCGAGGGATTCCCGAGGCCACCGTCGCCAGGCTTCCGCTGTACCTCCGAGCCCTGACCGCACTGTCGGAGCGCTCGGTACCCACGGTCTCCTCCGAGGAGCTGGCCGCGGCGGCGGGGGTCAACTCCGCGAAGCTGCGCAAGGATTTCTCGTACCTGGGCTCCTACGGAACGCGCGGTGTCGGCTACGACGTGGAGTATCTCGTCTACCAGATCTCCCGTGAACTCGGCCTGACCCAGGACTGGCCGGTTGTCATCGTCGGTATCGGTAACCTCGGCGCCGCCCTCGCCAACTACGGCGGGTTCGCCTCCCGTGGTTTCCGGGTCGCCGCGCTGATCGACGCCGACCCGGCGATGGCCGGAAAGCCGGTCGCGGGCATCCCCGTCCAGCACACCGACGACCTCGAGAAGATCATCAAGGACAACGGGGTCTCCATCGGCGTGATCGCCACCCCGGCCGGCGCCGCCCAGCAGGTCTGCGACCGGCTCGTGGCTGCCGGGGTCACCTCCATCCTGAACTTCGCGCCGACCGTGCTGTCCGTCCCGGACGGCGTCGACGTGCGCAAGGTGGACCTCTCCATCGAGCTGCAGATCCTCGCCTTCCACGAGCAGCGCAAGGCCGGCGAGGAGACCACCGTGGGCGAGAGCGGACTGCCCGCCGCCACCACCCGCGAGGACACCGCCGACCAGGGACCTGACGGGGACGTGCCCGCCGTGATGCCGGCATGAGCCTCCTCGTCGTCGGACTGAGCCACCGCAGCGCGCCCGTGAGCGTGCTGGAGCGGGCCTCGCTGAGCGGGGACGCCCAGGTCAAGCTGGCCCAGGACACGGTCGCCGCCGAGCCGGCCACCGAGGCCGCGGTCCTCGCCACCTGCAACCGCATCGAGCTGTACGCCGACGTGGACAAGTTCCACGCCGGTGTCGCCGAGCTGTCCACGCTGCTCGCCCAGCACAGCGGGGTCGGCCTGGAAGAGCTGACGCCCTACCTCTACGTGCACTACGAGGACCGGGCCGTCCACCACCTGTTCTCGGTGGCCTGCGGGCTCGACTCCATGGTCGTCGGCGAGGGGCAGATCCTCGCCCAGATCAAGGACTCCCTGGCCCGCGCCCAGGAGCTGCACAGCGCCGGCAAGCTGATGAACGACCTGTTCCAGCAGTCCCTGCGGGTCGGCAAGCGCGCCCACTCCGAGACCGGCATCGACCGCGCCGGCCAGTCCCTGGTCACCTTCGGCCTGGAGCAGCTGGCCGCGGGCGGCGACGTGCGGGAATGGGCCGCGGGCCGCAAGGCGCTGGTCATCGGCGCCGGGTCGATGTCCTCCCTGGCGGCCGCGACGCTCGCGCGGGCCGGTGTCGCCGAGGTCGTCGTCGCCAACCGCACCTTCGAGCGCGCCGAGCGCCTGGCCCAGATCCTGAACGAGGCCGAGGACAACGCGGTGACCGCCCGTGCGGTACGGATGGACTCCGTGCCGGACGAGCTGACACGTGCCGACGTCGTCGTCTCCTGCACCGGCGCGACCGGTCTGGTACTCACCGCCGAGGCGATCGCGAAGGCCGTCGAGGGCCGCACCGGGCGGCCCGCGACCGGCACCGGTGCCGCGGCCGCGCAGCCCGAGCCCCCGCTGAAGCAGGACACCCCGCTGCCGCCCACCAGCGTCGGCACCGAGGAGAACTGCCCTCTGGACCTGGCCGCCGTACAGGGCGCGACCGGCTTCTCCGTGCACGGCGAGGCCGCCGTGGCCGGCATGGACGCGGCCACCCTGGAGCAGCACGCGGCCTGGGTGGCGGGCGGGACCGTGGACCGCCGCGAGACCTCGCGTCGTACGGCGGAGGCCGAGGCCCGCACCCCCGAGGCCGACGCGGAGCTGATCGGCGCGCTCGCCGCGGCCGTCGCCACCGTCGGCCGCATCCCCGAGCACCGCAAGCCCGAACCGGTCGCCGAGATCCCGCGCCCGGCCCCCACCATGTTCCTCCTCGACCTCGCCATGCCCCGCGACATCGACGCGGCCGTGCACCGGCTGGCCGGGGTGCGCCTGGTGGACATCGAGTCCCTCGCCGAGGCCTCGGCGGACGCGCCGATGGCGTCCGATGTGGACCTGGTCCGGCGTATCGTCTCCGACGAGGTCGCGGCCTTCGGCGCGGCACAGCGGGCGGCGCACATCACGCCGACCGTGGTCGCGCTGCGCACCATGGCCGCCGACGTCGTCGCCGGCGAGATCGCGCGGCTCGACGGCCGCCTGCCCGACCTGGACGAACGCCAGCGCGGCGAGATCCGGCAGGCGGTGCACCGGGTCGTCGACAAGCTGCTGCACGCGCCGACCGTACGGGTCAAGCAGCTCGCGGCCGAGCCCGGCGGCGCCGGGTACGCGGACGCGCTGCGCACCCTGTTCGACCTCGACCCCGAGACGGTCGCCTCCGTCTCCCGGGCCGAGGACAGCACAGACAAGAAGGACCGACCGGCATGAGCGAGAAACCACTGAGGCTGGGGACCAGGCGGAGCAAGCTCGCCATGGCCCAGTCCGGGCAGGTGGCGGAGGCCGTCCGCCAGGTGACCGGACGATCCGTCGAGCTGGTCGAGATCACCACGTACGGCGACGTCTCCCGCGAGGCGCTCGCGCAGATCGGCGGCACCGGCGTGTTCGTCACGGCGCTGCGCGACGCGCTGCTGAAGGGCGAGGTCGACTTCGCGGTTCATTCGCTCAAGGACCTGCCGACCACGCAGCCCGAGGAACTGGTCCTGGCCGCCGTCCCGGTGCGCGAGGACCCGCGGGACGTGATCGTCGCCCGGGACGCGCTGAAGTTCACCGACCTGCCGCGCGGCGCCCGCATAGGCACCGGCTCCCCGCGCCGCATGGCGCAGCTGAACGCGTACGCGCGCACCCACGGCCTGGACATCGAGACGGTCCCGATCCGGGGCAACGTGGATACCCGGATCGGATACGTGCGGGACGGCGACCTGGACGCCGTCGTGCTCGCGGCCGCCGGACTCAACCGGATCGGCCGGATCGACGAGGTCACCGACTTCCTGTCGGTCGACACGGTTCTGCCCGCCCCCGGCCAGGGGGCCCTGGCGATCGAGTGTGCCGCGGACAACGCGGACCTGATCGCGGCGCTCGGCGAACTCGACGACCCGTTCACGCGGGCCGCCGTGACCGCCGAGCGGTCACTGCTCGCCGCCCTGGAGGCCGGCTGCAGCGCCCCTGTGGGCGCGCTGGCCGACCTTCTGGCCGACGGGCAGTTCGTCAAGGAAATGCGCCTGCGGGGCGTCGTCGGCACGACCGACGGCACTCGCATGGTGCAGCTGTCCACCACCGGTCCCGTGCCCCAGACGCACGAGCAGGCGGAGGCACTCGGTCGCGGACTCGCCACCGGGATGCTCGCCCAGGGCGCGGCCGGTCTGATGGGGGAGCGAGCACATTGAGCCCCACCGCCCTTCCTGCCGCCGGTCCGGAACACGGGCACGTCACCTTCCTCGGTGCCGGACCCGGGGATCCGGGACTGCTGACTCTGCGCGCCGTGGAGGCGCTGTCGAACGCGGACGTTCTGGTCGCCGAGCACGAGGTGCTCGACATGATCCGGACGCACGCCCGACAGGGCGTCTCCGTGCTGGAGACGGACGCAGACCATTCCTCGATCTCGCCGCCGGGCACGGGCACGCCCCAGCTGACGGTCGTTGACGGCACGTCAACAACCGCCGCTCCCCCGGGCGCTGCCCGGGATGCCGCTCATCTTGTCATGGAGGCCGCGCGGGGCGGCAGGCGGGTCGTCCGTGCGGTGTCCGGGGACCCGGGACTTGATACGTACGCGGCCGAGGAAATGCTCGCCTGCGCCGCCGCCGGGGTGCCCTTCGAGGTCGTCCCGGGCATCGCGGCCGCGGTCGGCGTGCCCGCGTACGCCGGTGTGCCGCTGCGGGACGCGCAGGGCGCGGACGTCCGGTTCGTGGACGCCCGTACGGCGTCGGACCGCTGCTGGACGGAGGTGGGCGCGTCGGACGGCACGGTCGTCGTCTCGACGACCCTGGACTCGGTGGCGGCGGCCGCCGGGGAGCTGGTGTCGGCGGGCCGCAAGCCGGACACCCCGCTGACGGTCACCGTCGCCGGTACGACGACCCGCCAGCGCACCTGGACGGCGACGCTCGGCACGATCGCGCAGACGCTGAAGCAGGCGAAGGTGCTGCCGTCGCCGGACGGCGGCCGGCCGGTGATAGCCGTGGTCGGTGAGCGTTCCGCCGCCGCCCAGCGCGACCAGCTGTCGTGGTTCGAGTCCAAGCCGCTGTTCGGCTGGAAGGTGCTCGTGCCGCGTACGAAGGAGCAGGCGGCGTCGCTCTCCGACCAGCTGCGGTCCTACGGCGCCGTGCCGCACGAGGTCCCGACGATCGCGGTGGAGCCGCCGCGCACGCCCCAGCAGATGGAGCGGGCCGTCAAGGGCCTGGTGACCGGCCGCTACGAGTGGATCGCCTTCACCTCGGTGAACGCGGTCAAGGCGGTCCGCGAGAAGTTCGAGGAGTACGGCCTCGACGCGCGTGCCTTCGCGGGCATCAAGGTGGCCGCGGTGGGCGAGCAGACCGCCAAGGCGCTGATCGCCTTCGGCGTGAAGCCGGACCTGGTGCCGAGCGGCGAGCAGTCCGCCGCGGGCCTGCTGGAGGACTGGCCGCCGTACGACCCGGTGTTCGACCCGATCGACCGCGTCTTCCTGCCGCGCGCCGACATCGCCACGGAGACACTGGTGGCCGGGCTCATCGAGCTGGGCTGGGAGGTCGACGACGTCACGGCGTACCGGACCGTGCGGGCCTCGCCGCCGCCGGCGGAGACGCGTGAGGCGATCAAGGGCGGTGGCTTCGACGCCGTTCTGTTCACGTCGTCCTCGACTGTCCGGAACCTGGTGGGTATCGCGGGCAAGCCGCACAACGTGACGGTGATCGCGTGCATCGGCCCGGCCACGGCCAAGACGGCCGAGGAGCATGGCCTGCGGGTCGACGTCATGGCCCCGGAGCCGTCCGTGCACAAGCTGGCGGAGGCGCTGGCCGACTTCGGCCTGAAGCGCCGCGCCGCCGCGCTGGAGGCGGGCGACCCGGTGACCCGGCCGAGCGAGCGCCGGCCGGGGGCGCGCAGGCGCCGTACGACGACGTGAGGTGTGGCGGAGTGCTCCTTGCCGGGGCGCTCCGCCGGATTGCCGAAGGGCAGGTTGGCCAGGTCCAGACTCGCGCGCTTGTCGGGTGCGCGGGCGAGACCATCCGGACTTCGTGCAGTACTACCGCCCGTACGAGGACCGCTCCAAGCGCGTCGAGACCGAGCGCTTCAAGGCGTTCACGTACGAGGAACTGATCGCCCGCGACAAAGCCAACCTCGGCATCACCTGGCTCCGCGACCCGAGCCTCGACGACGCGGACGAACTGCCCCCGCCCCGAGGTGCTGGCCGCCGAGATCGTCGAGGATCTTCAGGCAGCGCTTGAGGAGTTCGCCGCGGTCGCGGAGACGTTGCAGCAGGCGCGCGGCGAGGGCGAGGCACCGGAGGCGGCTCCGGCTGCCGAGTGACGACGTGAGCGCGGCCCGCGTTGGTAGATGTGTCATTGGGCGGCGGCGTGCAGCCACGTCACTCTTCATGACGGCGATCTTGCCGCCCGCCTCCAGTACCTCGTCCGCCGCGTCCAGGTATTCCGGCCGTGGAATGCGCCGCATGCGCTCCACCGAGGAGACCAACTCCTCCCCGTACCCGATGGCCGCCCCGAACTCCTCGGCATGCCAGTTCTGCGTCCCTCTCTCCGCGACCCGCCGTGGTGCCCGCCTCGGCCGACTGCTCGCAACGGAGCAACTGCGCTCCTCGAGACTGCCGTTGGACCCCGCTCGGCTGATCGTCGCCGAGTTGACGAGGAGTTGGCGGACCAGTGGGGTGTGCGGCATGGACCGTCGCCGTGCAAGACGGTGTGGGCGGAGGTCGATCTGGCCAGTCCGTCGGTGCACCTCGCACCGGAGCCGGGAAAGGCGTGATCCGGCAGCGCCGCGGCCGGGGCTTCGGGCCGTAAAAGACCAAAGAACCCGGGGAAATAACCAACCAACCAAACCAAACCCGGCATCCGTCACCCGGGCGGGTGAAACTGGTCGGTCCGGCTGGCGCAGCGGCGGTTCGGGCGTGCAGGCTCAGCCCGAGGCGCCCGAGGCATATGCGTCTCACCAACTCACAACCCCACACATGCATCGGCCCCCGCCGGGACGGCAATCCCAGTGCGAGGGCCTGACCAACGAGGAAGCGAACCCTTCCCCATGGCTGAGAAGAAGCCTAACGCCGCCCTGCGCCCGATTCCGGGTGTTCGGCGATCCACCACCCCCTCCGGTGTCACCCACGTACGCACGTATCAGTCCGGTCAGTACGTCGTCGTCGGCAACCATCTCGCCCAGCACCGCGAGCTGTCGCTGACCGCCATCGGGCTGGCGACCCACATCCTGTCGGTGCCCGAGGGCACCCCGGTCGACATCCGCAGCCTCGCGGACCGCTTCCCCGAGGGACGCGACCGGATTGCGTCCGCGCTGCGCGAGCTGGAGGCGCATGGCTACCTGGAGCGGGTCCGCGAGCACACCGAGTCGGGCCGACTGGTCACTCGTACGTACGCCCACCACACCCCGGTTGCCGCTGCCGCCGCGCCCCTTCGCGTGGCCGGCCGCCCTGCGGCGCCCCGTCGTACCGGCGACCGCAGGCTCAGCGCAGGCAATACTCCTCCGGCGGCTCCCGAGGAGGACGACCATCCCCGTCACCCGCATACGCCCGAACCTGCGCCCGCACCCGCGCCCGCGCTGCCTCCGACACCGCCGAGGCCGACCGCGACCCCAGAAGAGCACGGCCCTCGCGACCGTCGATACGACAGGGCCGTCACCCTCCTCGCAGGCCTCCGCCGAGCCGACGACCGCCTCATCCTCTCCCGCCGCGACGTGGACCGGCTCGCGCCCGCCGTCACCGCCTGGTTCGACAGCGGGGCGACGGCCGCCGTCATCCACCACGCGCTGACCGACAGCCTTCCCGGCGACCTGAGGAACCCGGCGAAGCTGATCGCGTACCGCCTCGATGAGCTGCTGCCTGTACCGCTGCCCGCTCGTCCCGCGCCCTCACCGATCGCGGCGACGGGATCCGGGGCCGCCCATCGGCCCGATCCCTTCCAGACCTGCGACGGCTGTGACCGCGCCTTCCGTGCCCCATGTCCCGGCCGCTGCCGTGACTGCCGCGCAGACCGGACGGTCCCCGAGGAGAGCGCATGCGCCGCATGAGTCTGCTGCACCGATCCGTGCCGTCTGCGCAAGCCGCCTGCGTCAGTGGGAGCCGTTCCTATACTTGCGCCATGGACCAGGACCTGGAGCGAGCCGCCCTCGTAGCGCTGCTGCGGCGCGGCGACCGTTCATGGTCCGAGGTCACCGACCAGGTCGAAGCGGTGGGAAGCGCCCGCGATGTTCTCGAGAACGCACTCGATCTCTCCGGGCAGGGGAAGCTCTTCGACACCGGCCCCTCGGTCGACCTGGACAGTGTCGTGTCGGAGATCGCCGCCTGGGAGCGCGAGGGCATGCGGCTGGTCACCATCCTCGATGACGACTATCCGCTCTACCTCAGACTGGTCCACCAGCGTCCACCCTTCCTCTTCCTCCGGGGGACGAAAGCCGACGACGACCTTCGGGTCGCTGTCGTGGGCACCCGCACACCCACTCCTGAGGGTGTCACCCACGCCCGTACCATCGCGGGTGGTCTTGCCGAGCGCGGTGTCACCGTTGTCAGCGGGCTGGCCGCAGGCATCGACACTGCCGCGCATGGCAGCGCCCTGGCCGCCGGTGGCCGAACCGTCGCCGTGATCGGCACCGGTCTGCGCCGTGTCTACCCGGCCCAGAACGCAGGTCTCCAGCAGGAGATCGCTCAGAAGGGGCTGCTGATCTCGCAGTTCTGGCCGGACGCCGCTCCCTCGAAGACGTCCTTCCCCATGCGCAACGCGGTGATGAGCGGTTACAGCCTGGCCACCGTCGTGATCGAGGCCGCCTACCGCAGTGGCGCCCGAATGCAGGCCCGACTCGCCCTGGAGCACGGTCGCCGGGTGTTCCTCATGCGCTCTCTGATGACTCACACATGGGCGAGGGAGTACGCCACCAGGCCCAACACGACGGTGATCGACGGCCCGGAGGATGTCTTCAGCCACCTTGGCTCTCTCGTCCCCACCACGGGCGAGCTGACCTGGGCCTAGCCGGCGGACCGGCGTGGCAACCGTCGTCGGGCTGTCCGCCCGCTACGCCAACTTTCTGGTCCATCCGCTGCTGCCCGGCCCAGGCGTATGTCAGGTCTGCCGCGGTCCCGCCAAGATCGGGTATCCCATGTGCTGGCCCTGCAACGAGGCCGCCAAGCTGCTCGGGACGGGAGTGGCCGATGCCGTCGTCCCTGTCAGCCTGGCCCTCAAGGGCGAGCAATATGCCAACGAACTCTGGCGTTACAAGAACGCGGTTGGCCCTCAGCAGCAGTACTTCCGCATGGGTCTGGCGGCCGTTCTGTGGCGTTTTCTCACTCTGCACGAGGGCTGCATCAGGGCTCACTGTGCAGCGCCTTCCTTCGACACCGTGACCATGGTGCCCAGCACCAGCGGGCGTCCAGATCATCCCCTCCGCGCCATGCTCGCCGAAACGGTCGGTGTCACCCGGGACCGCTATCGCGACCTGCTCACGCCGACACCGGAGGCCGTCGACCTGGGCCGGGCGGCCTCCTCTGGGCGCTATGCGTCAGCGGCGCTCTGGGGCGAGAACGTCCTGCTCATCGATGACACCTGGACCACGGGCAACCACGCGCAGTCCGCTGCCGCCGCGCTGAAGGCGGCCGGTGCCGACAGCGTGGCCATCGTGGTTCTCGGTCGCCACCTCAACATCAACTACGACCACACGGCCGACCACGTCGAGCAGGCACGCTTACGCTGCTTTTCCTGGGATGCCTGCGCCCTGCGTCCTTGGAACCATCCGGGTGGCTGAATCGTCCGCCCGGTAACCGCGCGTCTGCGATGCTGGCCGGCATGGGCGAGGGTGATCGGGGACGGGGCCAGGGCGTTGCTGCCTGGTTTCGGCGACGTGCTGTGGCGGTGGTGCTGACATGCGTCGGGGTGGGGGCCGCCATTGTCCACGTCGTGGCGCCCGGGCTGAGGATCGACGGTGTCACGGTCGCGCTGCTCGCGGTGGCGGTGGTGCCGTGGCTCGGGGACCTGGTCCGCAGTATCGACGTACCGGGCCTCGGGCGGATCGAGTTCCGGGACATGCAACGTCAGCTCGAAGCAGTGCAGCGGACGGCGAACGCGGCTCTTGTCGGTGACGGTCCGCAGGATGGGATCGGGGACGACACCGCAACCTGGGAAGCGGTCCAGGAACTGACCGCCGAGTACGGGAAGGTGCGCGAAGAACTGCCCAGCGGTCCGGCGCGGACCCACAGGATGGACCAGATCTTCGCCCGCCTGGTACGAGCGACGCAGCGGGTGCGGGACTTCGACGCCAAGACGCTGCTGCGCTCGCAGGACGCCGGGCTGCGGCTCGCGGCCTACGCGCGCCTGTACGCGCTGCCCGAGCCGGAGCTGCTCGGCGCCCTGGTCGACGTCGTGACCGCTGAACCGCTCGCCTTCAACCAGTACTGGGGGCTGCGCGTGGTCGGCAGAGGCGTTGAAGAGACGGGAGCGGAGCACGTTCCGCTTGGTGTGGTCCGCCGCTTGGAGGAGTTCCGCTCCCGGATGCCGCGCGACAGCGACCGGGGCCAGCTCGCCGACAGGGTGCTCACCGAGTTCGGTGGGGGCTGAGCGGCCGGCTGGCCCGGAGTGGTGATCCGCCGGCCGCTGTCAGGTCAGGCCGCCGCGCCGCCCGCGTAGTCGCTGTTGAAGGTCGTCTCGACGGTCTGCGCCACCGGCTGGGCCACGCCCGTGCCGGTCAGGATGATGCCCGCTGTTGGCGCTCTGGTGCTGGCGGTCGAGGATCACGCGGACCGTGACGCCCTTGTTCCTCAGGGCTATGAGGTCGTTGACGGCCGTCGTGTCCTCCAGCTCGTAGATCGTCATGTCGAGGGTGCTGGTGGCCGAGTTGACGAAGTCGTAGACGGTGGGCTGGCTGCCGGTCCGGGAGAAGGCGAAGGCGGAGTAGCTCGCGGCGTTCGCGGGGACGGCGGTGGCGACGACGGCGGTGCCGGCCGCCAGGGCGACGCCCGCCGGGCGAGGACCTTCCACAGCTTGGGGGACTCCTGGTGGGGGAGAGCCTGGAGGGGGTGGCGCGGGCATGACGCCACGCGCGTAGAACGCTGTGGAGACCGGTGATTCCAGGGGTGACCAGAAGAGCGCAAGAACTTCGTATCGAGCGGCCGCTATGCCCGTCTTGGGCCGACATGGCGTCGGCAAAGGCGGGGGCCGGGCGGGCGTAGCGTAGAGGGCATGACGAAGTACGGATCCTTCCCCGGTACGCGTCCCCGACGGCTGCGGACCACGCCCGTCATGCGGCGGATGGTCGCCGAGACGCGCCTGCACCCCGCCGACTTCATCCTCCCGGCGTTCGTCCGGGAGGGCGTGAGCGAGCCCGTGCCGATCGCGGCCATGCCCGGGGTCGTGCAGCACACCCGGGACAGCCTGAAGAAGGCCGCGCTGGAGGCGGTCGAGGCCGGCGTCTCCGGGATCATGCTGTTCGGCGTGCCGGAGGAGAGCAAGAAGGACGCGATCGGGACCCCGGGGACCGACCCGGACGGGATCCTGCAGGTCGCCATCCGCGATGTGCGCGCCGAGGTCGGGGACGAACTGCTCGTCATGTCCGATCTCTGCCTCGACGAGACGACCGACCATGGGCACTGCGGTGTGCTCGACGAGCACGGCCGCGTCGACAACGACGCCACCCTGGAGCGGTACGCCGAGATGGCCCAGGTGCAGGCCGACGCCGGCGCCCATGTGGTCGGCCCGAGCGGGATGATGGACGGTCAGATCGGCGTCGTCCGCGACGCGCTGGACCAGATCGGCCGCGAGGACGTCGCCATCCTCGCCTACACCGCCAAGTACTCCTCCGCCTTCTACGGCCCCTTCCGCGAGGCCGTCGCCTCCTCCCTGCAGGGCGACCGCAAGACGTACCAGCAGGACCCCGCCAACTGGCGTGAGTCCCTGCGGGAGTTGGAGCTGGACCTGGCCGAGGGCGCCGACATGGTGATGGTCAAGCCGGCCGGACCGTACCTCGACATCCTCGCCCGGGTCGCGGACTCGGTGGACGTGCCCGTCGTCGCCTACCAGATCTCCGGCGAGTACTCGATGGTCGAGGCCGCCGCCGAGAAGGGCTGGCTCGACCGCGACCGGGCCATCTTCGAGACGCTGACCGGCATCAAGCGGGCCGGGGCGCGCACCATCCTCACCTACTGGGCGACGGAGGCGGCGCAGAAGCTGCGCTGACGGACACGGACCGACATCGTTCCGGTACCGAATCGGAGGCGAACCGGCCTCGGTACGCCCTCGGTTCGGCAACGGAACGACGTCGGTTCCGGGAACTCCGGGCTGCTGTAGTGGAAACGACCTGCGGCGTTGCTCGTATCTGTCCTGAAATCTGTCCGGGAAGCGACGTTTGAACCAGGCTCGCCAAGGTCTGACGTGTTCTTGGCAAAACCCTTAATCTCTGCGCTTGGCCTGGTCTGTTCGGATCCGGCTGAACGTCGTCCCCAGGGGGTTTCCCATGAGCTGGTTCCTCGAGGCGCTCAAGAAGTACGCCGTGTTCAGCGGGCGCGCGCGCCGCTCGGAGTACTGGTACTTCTTGCTCTTCTACGTCATCCTCTACGCCGTCTTCTTCGGCGTGGGCCTCGCGATCAAGGTCCCGGCCCTCGTCGCCATCGTCGTGGTCGGCCTCCTGCTGCCGCACTGGGGTGTGTCGGTGCGCCGCCTGCACGACACGGGCCGCTCCGGCTGGTGGATCCTGCTCGGGATCATCCCGCTCGTCGGCTTCATCGTGCTGCTGGTCTTCTACGCCTCGGAAGGCGAGCCCGGCGCCAACAAGTACGGCCCGAACCCGAAGGAGACCCCGGCGGTCGTCTGACGCCGAGCGTTCCGTGCCGGGTGACCGCTCGTCCGGCATGCGCACAGGTGAGGCCGCCCGGCCGTCGTTCCGGGCGGCCTCACCGCCGTTCCGGATCATGGAATTCCGGGTGCATACGGCACGTACATCCCTAGGCTGCGCGACGGGAGACCCGCCCCGGAGCCGAAGGAGAGCCGTGCCATGGCCGTCACCGAGCCCGCGCCCACACCCACGCCCACCCGCGCCCCCGTTCCGCCGCTCGCCGCCCGTGCCCGCAGGGTGGGCGGCTCGCCGGTGCGGGACATCCTCGCGGTCACCGCACGCCCCGAGGTGATCAACTTCGCGGGCGGCCTCCCGGCGCCCGAACTGTTCGACCGGGACGGCATAGCGGCCGCGTTCCGGGACGTGCTGGACCAGGCCCCGGCGCAGGCGCTCCAGTACTCCACCACCGAGGGCGAACCGGCCCTCCGCTCCGGACTGGCCGCCCGCATCAGCGCGTTCGGCCTGCCCACCGACCCCGACGACCTCCTCGTCACCACCGGCTCCCAGCAGGCCCTGTCCCTGCTGGCGACGGCGCTGCTCGAACCCGGCGACACGGTCCTGGTCGAAAGCCCCTGCTATCTGGCGGCACTTCAGGTCTTCGGACTGGCGGGCGCCCGTGTGGTGGCGGTGCCCGGGGACGAGGACGGGGTGGACCCGGAGGCCCTGGACACGCTCGTCGAGCGGGAGCGCCCGAAGCTCCTCTACCTGGTCCCCACCTTCCAGAATCCCACCGGCCGCACGATGCCCGCGCCGCGCCGGCAGGAGGTCGCCGCCGTCGCCGCCCGCCAGGGCCTGTGGATCGTCGAGGACGACCCCTACGGTGAACTCCGCTACGACGGCGAGCGCGTCCCCTGGATCGCCTCCCGGCCCGGCGCCGAGGACCGTGTCGTCCTGCTCGGCTCCTTCTCCAAGATCATGGCCCCCGGCCTCCGCCTCGGCTGGCTCCGGGCGCCCGCGGAACTCCGGCGGGCGTGCGCGGTCGCCAAGCAGGCGGTGGACCTGCACACGCCGACCCTCAACCAGCTCGCCGCAGCCCGCTACCTGGACGTCCTGGACGCCCATGTGGCCCGCGTCCGCGCCGTCTACGGCGCACGCCGGGACGCCATGCTGGCCGGCCTCCCCGCCGCCCTCCCGGAGGGCTCCACCTGGAGCCGTCCCGAGGGCGGCATGTTCCTGTGGGCCCGGCTCCCGGAGTCGTACGACACCACGGCCCTGCTGCCCCAGGTGGTGCGGCAGGACGTGGCCTACGTCCCCGGCGCGCCCTTCTACGCCGGCGACCCCGACCCCTCCACCCTCCGGCTGTGCTTCGTCACGCAGACCCCGGAGGAGATCGCCGAGGGGCTGCGCAGGCTCGGCAAGGGGCTCAGTGGGTGATTGCCGGCACGGCTCAGTCCCACCAGAAGGACCAGGCCGGCTCGCCGATCAGTTCCTCGGCGTAGGCGCGCAGGGCGTCCGAGCCGTTCTGGGTGAGGGTGTCCGGGCAGAACGCGAAGTGCTCCGCCGCCACCGCCTCGGCCTCGGCCCGGGTGGCCGGCGGGGCCGCGACGGACACGGTCAGGGTGTCGAAGCCGAGCGCCACCACCCGTATGCCGAAGCGTTCCTCCCAGGAGCGCAGGACGGCGCAGAGACGGGCCACGTCGTTGTCGTAGTTCAGCGGGCCCGTCCAGCCGATCGCCGCGGGGATGTCGGCGGAGCGACGGGCCGGGACCAGGGCCAGGTGTGGTTCCTTGAACCAGGTGTGCGTGCCGTCCGTCAGCGAGTCCGCGACCGCGGCGGCCCGGACGTCCGGGGCGGCGGTGGGTGTGAGAGCGGGCGCGAGTCCGGGCCACTCGCTCCCGAACGGCTCGACCTCCTCGGCCAGTTCGGTCTCCTGGGCCTCCTCGGCCGCCTCGGCCAGTTCGTCCTCCGCGCCGTCCTCCCAGTACTCCGCGAGGACTTCCTCGGCGTCGTGATCGCCGGGGTACGACATCCGGTCCGGCATCAACTCCCAGTTCCCGGGCCCCTCCTGGTGCCCGCCCACGTCGACCAGCACCGGCAGCAGACCGGCCCGGGCGGCCGGCGCGCCCAGAGCCTTCCACGTTCCGGGCGCGGCCGGCTTGTCCGCGTGCCACAGCAGGGGCTCGTGCCAGCGGCCGTCGTACGTGGCGTCGATCAGCCTGCCGGGCGGGAGCCGGAGCCCGAGGGAGCGGCCACTGGGATCGGTGGCCAGGTTGGGCAGCGGGTTGGGAAGAGTCGCCATGCCGGTGACTGTAAAGGGCACCACTGACAACAGAGTTGGCGCGACCGGTCGCGGCGGAGGCGGGAACATTTCCGCGGACTGTCTCGTTGCCCCTGGGCCCGTCCACCCATCGCCGACCCTGGGAGCACCATGCCCGAAGCGATGCCCGACGCCATGCCCGCAGCCAAGCCGGCCGACCCCCGTCCCGCCCTTCCCTCCCTTCCCGCTCTCCCCTCCCTGAGCGCGCAGGCCGAACGGCTGATCGAGCTGGGGGTGCACAAGATCGCCGGGTTGTCCGCCGCCGAGCTGCGCACCTTCGCCGCGGCGGCCGAGACCCCCGCCGGACGTGTACGCGACGGCGCCCTGCTCGCCGTTCACCCGGACCGGGCCCCCGCCTCCGCCCTCGCGCCGCTGCTCCGCCGCGAGGACAAGCCGGGCTTCGTCGTCACCGACATGCCCGACGTCGACCTCTTCGCCCCACTCGACACCGCCGCGCCGCCGGACGCCCCGCTCTACCTCCTCACCGGCCTCGACCGCGGCGACCACATGGCCAACTGGAGCCCGGACGAGGCGCTGCCCGCGCTCACCGCCGAGGCCCGCACCCCGTTGCTGCTCACCGAGGGCATCCACTGGCTGCTCCAGCAGCCCGCCGTGCTGGAGCGCAACCACTGCTTCATGACCATCGGCTCCCGGCTGCGCAAGCCGGGCGGCACCCTGGACGCCCGCACCCCGGCGATCTGGATCAGCAACGGCACCGGCCGCGACGGCCGCGAGCGCCGCAACGCGCCCAAGGTCGGCTGGTGTTGGGCGGGCAACCGCCACACCTGGCTGGGATTCGCCTCGGCGACGGCCCGCGAGGCCCTTACCTGACCGTCATGCGCCCCGAAGTGGCGGCACCCTCGCCGAACGCGCCGACGGTGCCGGCGGAGTCCGCGTCGTCAGGGGCGGGTCTTGGGGGCTTTGGGGCGGGGGGTTCGTCGGGTGCGGTATTCGCCCGGGGTCATGGCGAACTCCTTGCGGAAGGCGAGGTGGAAGCCGACCTGACTGCGGTAGCCGATGCGCAGCGCGATGTCCTGCTGCGGCACGGAGGTGTCGGCCAGCAGCCGCCGGGCCTCCTGCAGGCGACGTACCGTCAGGTGGCGCATCCATGGCGATCCGCAGCGAGAGCACGATGCGAATACGCATCCAGGACTGTTACGGAGAGTACGGCAGCGGCCCCGGCGCCCCTCGCGTGTACGAGAGGGGCGCCGGGGCCGGTGCGGAAACTCGTCCGGTGCGCGTCAGGCGTCAGAGCTTCTCGGGGGTCCGGATGCCCAGCAGCGCCATGCCCCGGTGCAGCGTGCGCGCCGTGAGGTCGACCAGGAAGAGGCGGTTCTCCACCTGCTCCGGCGTCTCCGCCTTCAGGACCGGGCACTGGTCGTAGAAGGACGTCAGCAGCGTCGCCAGCTGGTACAGGTACGAGGCGAGCTTGTGGGGCTCGTAGGACGCCGCGACCTCCAGGACGTTCTCACCGAACTGGTCCAGGTGCAGACCCAGCGCGCGCTCCGCCGGGGCCAGCCCCAGCTCCGGGTGGGCGACGGGGCGGGCCTCGCCGGCCTTGCGGAGGATGGACTGGATACGGGCGTACGCGTACTGGAGGTAGACGGACGTGTCGCCGTTGAGCGAGACCATCTGGTCCAGGTCGAACTTGTAGTCCCGGACCGCCGAGGTGGACAGGTCCGCGTACTTCACGGCGCCGATACCGACGTAGCGGCCGTTCTCCGTGATCTCCTGCTCCGTCAGGCCCACCTTCTCGGCCTTCTCCCGCACCACCGCCGTGGCCCGGTCGACGGCCTCGTCCAGCAGGTCCTGCAGCTTGACCGTCTCGCCCTCACGCGTCTTGAACGGCTTGCCGTCCTTGCCGAGGACCGTGCCGAAGGCCAGCTGGAACGCCTTCACGTCGCCGTTCAGCCAGCCCGCCCGGCGGGCCGTCTCGAAGACCATCCGGAAGTGCAGGGCCTGACGGGCGTCCACCACGTACAGCAGCGAGTTCGCCTTCAGGTTGAAGACGCGGTCGCGGATCGCGGAGAGGTCGGTCGCCGCGTAGCCGTAGCCGCCGTCCGACTTCTGCACGATCAGCGGGACCGGGTTGCCGTCCGGGCCCTTGATGTCCTCGAAGAACACGCACAGCGCGCCCTCGGAGCGCACCGCGACGCCGGACTCCTCCAGCAGCCGGCAGGTCTCCGCGAGCATGTCGTTGTAGCCGGACTCGCCGACGATGTCGGGGTCCCGGATCTCCATGTCCAGCTTCTCGAAGACGGAGAAGAAGTAGATCTTCGACTCGTCCACGAACTTCTGCCACATGGCGAGCGTGTGCGGCTCACCGGCCTGCAGGTCCACCACCCGGCGGCGGGAGCGGGTCTTGAACTCCTCGTCCGCGTCGAATTTCTTCCGCGCGGCCTTGTAGAGGCGGTCGAGGTTCGACATCGCCTCCTCACCCGAGGCCGCGGTGTCCGCGGCGGACGCCTTGTGGTCCAGCTCGTGCGGGTGCTCGTCCAGGTACTGGATGAGCATGCCGAACTGGGTGCCCCAGTCGCCGATGTGGTGGCGGCGGACCACGCTCTCGCCGGTGAACTCCAGCAGCTGCACCACCGCGTCACCGATGACCGCCGACCGCAGGTGGCCGACGTGCATCTCCTTCGCCACGTTCGGCTGCGCGTAGTCGATCACCGTCGTGCCCGGCTGCTCGGCGTACGGCACGCCGAGCCGGCCCGCCTCGTCCGCGTACCGCGCGGCCAGGTTCTCGATGATCGCCCGGTCCGCGATCGTGATGTTCAGGAAGCCGGGCCCGGAGACCTCGATCTCCTCGATCACGTCACCGGTCACCACCTGGGAGACGACCTGCACGGCCAGCTCCCGGGGGTTCGCCTTCGCCTTCTTGGCGAGCGCCAGGATCCCGTTGGCCTGGTAGTCGGCCCTGTCGCTTCGTCGCAGCAGCGGGTCCGCGCCGGCGGCCTCGGGCAGAGTGGCCGAGAGAGCGGACGCGAGGTGCTGCTGGACGGAATCGCTGAGGGACGTGACCGAGGCCATAGGAAGGGGTGCCGTTCTCCTCGTGGGGATGGATAGACACGCCCAGTCTCTCACGGTGGGTAAAGCGGTTTTCGCCGTCGCGTGGCGGTCTGTGAGAATGGGGTGTCACCCCGTTCAGAAAGAAGGACGTGCCGATCGTGGCTCAGAGCACCGAGACCACCGACTGGGTCTCCCGTTTCGCGGATGAGGTCATCGAGGAGTCGGAGCGCCGGGCCCCGGGCAAACCTGTGGTCGTCGCGTCCGGACTCTCCCCCTCCGGCCCCATTCACCTGGGCAATCTCCGCGAGGTCATGACCCCGCACCTCGTCGCCGACGAGATCCGGCGGCGCGGGTACCAGGTCCGGCACCTGATCTCCTGGGACGACTACGACCGGTACCGCAAGGTGCCCCAGGGCATCGCCGGGATCGACGACTCCTGGGCCGAGCACATCGGCAAGCCGCTGACCTCCGTGCCCGCCCCGAAGGGCTCCGCGTACCCGAACTGGGCCGAGCACTTCAAGGCGGCCATGATCGAGTCGCTGGCCGAGCTGGGCGTCGAGTTCGACGGGATCAGTCAGACCGAGCAGTACACCTCGGGCGTCTACCGCGAGCAGATCCTGCACGCCATGAAGCACCGCGGTGACATCGACGCGATCCTCGCCCAGTACCGGACCAAGCCGAAGCCGGCCAAGAAGCAGCAGCAGAAGCCGGTGGACGAGGCCGAGCTGGAGGCCGAGGAGGGCTCCGGCGCCGCCGCCGAGGACGACGGCAGCTCCGGCTCCGCCGGGTACTTCCCGTACAAGCCGTACTGCGGCCGGTGCGGCAAGGACCTCACCACCGTCACCTCGTACGACGACGACACCACCCAGCTGACGTACACCTGCAACGACTGCGCCTTCTCCGAGACCGTCCGGCTCAGCGAGTTCAACCGCGGCAAGCTGGTCTGGAAGGTCGACTGGCCGATGCGCTGGGCCTACGAGGGCGTGATCTTCGAGCCCTCCGGCGTCGACCACTCCTCGCCGGGCTCCTCGTTCCAGGTCGGCGGGCAGATCGTCGGGATCTTCGGCGGCAAGCAGCCCATCGGGCCCATGTACGCGTTCGTCGGCATCTCCGGCATGGCGAAGATGTCGTCCTCGCGCGGCGGTGTCCCGACCCCCGCGGACGCCCTGAAGATCATGGAGCCGCAGCTCCTGCGCTGGCTCTACGCCCGCCGCCGGCCCAACCAGTCCTTCAAGATCGCCTTCGACCAGGAGATCCAGCGGCTGTACGACGAGTGGGACAAGCTCGCCGGCAAGGTCGCCGACGGCTCCGCTCTCCCGGGTGACGTCGCCGCCTACTCGCGCGCCGTGGGCACGGCCGCCGGTGAGCTGCGCAAGACCCCGCGTCCGATGCCGTACCGCACGCTCGCCTCCGTCGCCGACATCACCGCCGGCCACGAGGACCAGGCCCTGCGCATCCTGTCCGAGCTGGACCCGGACCAGCCCCTGTCCTCCCTGGACGAGGCCCGGCCCCGGTACGACAAGGCCGAGGCGTGGATCAACACCCACGTCCCCGCCGACCAGCGGACGATCGTGCGGGACGAGCCGGACGCCGAGCTGCTGAAGTCCCTCGACGAGGCGTCCCAGCAGTCCGTACGACTCCTGCTCGACGGCCTCGCCGAGCACTGGTCCCTCGACGGGCTGACCCACCTCGTCTACGGCGTCCCCAAGGTGCAGGCCGGGTTCTCCGCCGACGCCACGCCCAAGGAGCTGCCGCCGGAGATCAAGACGGCCCAGCGGACCTTCTTCGCCCTCCTGTACCACCTGCTCGTCGGCCGGGACACCGGACCCCGCCTGCCCACCCTCCTCCTGGCCGTGGGCCAGGACCGCGTGCGACGCCTGCTCGGCGAGTAAGCGCCAACCGGCGACAACGGCAACGGAAAGGGGCCCTCGGTTTCGAGGGCCCCTCTTCCGTTCCTGTTGTTCAGCGCCGTCAGGCGATGTGCTCGTCTTCCAACTGCGCCGCGTGGCGGTTGGCGAAGCGGGCCACCATGCGCTCGGCCTCACCCTTGGGCAAGGTGATGCTGAACGTCGCCTCCACGTCTTCGCGGAACTGAGCGGCCGTGGGGTAGCTGCCGTCGATCGACTGGCGGAAGACCTGGTAGTAGTCGTCCTCGGCCGGTTCCGGCGTGCCGCCGCCCTCGCCCAGTTCGCGGGTGCGGTTGCCGGTGACCGGAATGGGGAAGCTGCCGGTGTCCTCGGGGGACGCCTGCTGGAACTGCTCGGGGGACGGCTGCTGGAACTGCTCCGGGGAGGGCTGCTGGAACTGCTCGGGGGACGGCTGCTGGAAGTGTTCCGCGGGCTGTTCCTCGTACCACTCCTCGTACTGCTCCTCGGGGACGTACTGGGGGTCCGGGGCAGGGTCGTAGGTGGGGTCGTAGCCGCCGTGGTAGTCGATCTGCTGAGGGTGCCTGGCGTGCAGCCAGGGGCTGCCCTCCGGGGCCCGGAGGTGCTCCGGCTCACCGGTGCGCTGGCCCGGCAGGACGGGGCGCTGCCCGACGGGAGGCGCCGCCTGCTGGAGGACCGGCGCCGGCCCGGCGGCACGACCGTCCGCGGGCGCCGGCGGTATGAGCACCGGCTCGATGCCCGCCGCCGCCAGGCCCGCCGGGGCCGTCTCCGCCAGGGGGACGCCGAAGCGGGCGAGACGGAGCGGCATCAGGGACTCCACCGGGGCCTTGCGGCGCCAGGCGCGGCCGAAGCGGGAGCGCAGGCGGGCCTGGTAGACGAGGCGTTCCTGCTCCAGCTTGATGACCTGGTCGTAGGAGCGCAGCTCCCACAGCTTCATGCGGCGCCACAGAAGGAACGTCGGCACCGGCGAGAGCAGCCAGCGGGTGATGCGGACACCCTCCATGTGCTTGTCGGCCGTGATGTCCGCGATCCGGCCGATCGCGTGCCGGGCCGCCTCGACGGCGACCACGAACAGGACCGGGATCACCGCGTGCATGCCCACACCCAGCGGGTCCGGCCAGGCGGCGGCGCCGTTGAAGGCGATGGTCGCCGCTGTCAGCAGCCAGGCCGTCTGCCGCAGCAGCGGGAAGGGGATCCGGATCCAGGTCAGCAGCAGGTCCAGCGCGAGCAGCACACAGATGCCCGCGTCGATGCCGATCGGGAAGACATAGGAGAAGTTCCCGAAGCCCTTCTTGATGGCCAGCTCACGGACGGCCGCGTACGAACCGGCGAAGCCGATACCGGCGATGATCAAAGCACCGGAAACGACCACGCCGATGAGAACGCGGTGCATTCGGGTCAGCTGTGGCGCGGCCACTCGTACTCCCCTCCCCTTGCGTGTTGTTGCGCGCAACAGGGTGGCACACGTGTGCGGCGGACGTGGTGCCGGTCAGCCCTTCTTCGCGGCCGACTTCGACGGCGAAGCGCTCGCGGACGGGGACTTGGACGACGAATCGGACGACGCCGTCGAACCCGGCTTCGCGGACGAGGACGGGCTCTTCGTGGACGAACCCGACCCGGAATCCCCACTGTTGGCGGCGGTGACGGACGCCACCGCTTCCTTCGCGGCCTTCTCGGCGGCCTTGGCCAGGTCACCGGCGTCCGGGGTCTTCTCGCCCGCCAGACCGGCACCGTTGTAGTCGAGGGTGATGACGACGTTCTCGACCCGGGTGACGACCGTCTGCTGCTTGAAGGCGCCTTCCTTCTTCTTCAGGTCGTAGCGCACGATCGTCGCCTCGTCGCCCGTCCCGGCGACCGGCTCCGACGTGGTGTTCTTCGCACCGGCCACGCCCTTGGCGTCCGAGACCTGCTGCGTGTAGTACGCCTGCGCCTGCTTGTCACCGGAGCCACGGCCGGCGTCCGAGTCGAAACGCAGCAGGGAGACGTTCAGCCAGCGGAACTGGGAGCCCTTGACGCCGTTGTTGTCCAGGCTGTTCCAGGAGCAGGAGGCACGGGTCGCCGTGTCGTCACTGCTGCCCTCCTTGCCGGACTTGGCACCCTTCGGCACCAGATCACCCAGAGTGTCCTTCGACAGCACCCCACACGCCTCGGGCAGCGTGCGGAACGCGGCCGCCTGCACGGTCGGGGAGGCGCTGGCCGACGACTGCCCCGAACCGCTTCCGGCACTCTGCTGGGCGCTCGAACCGTCCGTGCCCTTTGAGTCCGAGTCCGAGGAGCAGGCGGCGGTGATCAGCACCGCGGGAACGGCTGCCGCGCACACAAGAGCACGGCGCAGGCGCTTGGCTCGCTGGTCTCGCTGGGCACGGTCGTCTCGCTGGGCTGCTCGCTGCATGGTTCCTTCACTCATGACGCTGTGTGTTCGTGCGGGTTCCTGCGGGGCCCCACGGTACGCGGTGAAGGAGCGGTGCGGTCTCCGTTCGAGTGCATTGCGGTGGGCGACGGGTGGGGCCCACGGGGCCGTCACCCGTTGAGCGCGTCGGCCAGTTGAGAGGCCAGATTACGGGCCCTGTCCTGCATTTCCTTGCTGTCCGGGACCACGCCGACGGCCATCGGCTGCTCCTCGTACTGGATGGTGACGACGACGTTGGACGTGCGGAACACCACAGTCACCGTCCGCTGTTCGGCCGTCGAACCGGAGCCGCCGAGCTGGTCGTCGAGGTACGCCTCGTCACCGAGATCGGACAAGGCGCGGGGCTGGAGATCGGCCGAAGCGGAGCCGGAGGCGGACCCGGAGGAACTGCCGGACGTCCCGGACGAGGGGTTGGCGGAGGGGTCGGAGGACGACGGCGAGGAGGCCTTGCCGCTCGCGGTCGCCGACGGCGTGGCCGAGGCCGAGGAGGTCGAGGAGGCGGGGGGAGTCGAAGAAGCCGAGGAAGCCGAGGAAGCCGAGGGGGCCGACGGGCTGGGCTCGGGCAGGTCGGCGGCCGTCTCCATCCGCTGGAACAGCGTCTGCGCCTGGTCGTCGTCGCTGACCGTGTTGTCGTACGACACCACGCGCTCGAAGTCGACCGAGAGCCGGTCGGTCGCGGCCGTCGACTCGACCTTCCAGTGACAGCCCACCTTGCGGTCGGTGTCGTACGTCAGCGCGGCCTCGCCCCGGTAGGCCTTGTCCCGCAGGTCGGCGTCGGCGATCTGCGGGATGCCCGGGAGCAGCGAGTCGAGCGTGTCATGGCCGACCGCGCCGCAGGGCTCGGGGAGCGTGCGGTACTTGCCGGGCTGGGCCTCGGCCGTGGCGGCGCTGGTGGTGCCGGGATTGGCGTCATCCGTCGGGCCGCCGCCCCCGGAACCGCTCGTGCAGCCGGCGAGCAGCGCCGCGAGGAGGGCGGCGGTGCCGGGTACATACGCCTTCCGCTGCACGGTCGGGCTCCTCTCGACAGTGGGCGATCCGTGACGGTGGTGATCGCCCGGTGCTCCGGTGCTCCAGTGTCCCCGCTGGTTATTCGCTTGCCGCAGCGGGGCGCCCCCTGGAGACAATGTGTATCGCACGCACTGCCGTGGACGCCGGTCCCTTGTCCCTTTTCGACGACCTTGGCGCCGCTTTTGCGTTTTGTCGCTCAATCACGTTTGTTGCCGAAACCGGGGGAACGAGGAAGCCATGTCGTACGTGGAGATGCCGGGCGCGAAGGTCCCGATCCGCATGTGGACCGACCCCGCGACCGTCGAGGACGTCGCCCTGCGCCAGCTCCAGAACGTCGCCACCCTGCCCTGGATCAAGGGCCTGGCCGTGATGCCGGACGTCCACTACGGCAAGGGCGCGACGGTCGGCTCGGTCATCGCGATGCAGGGCGCGGTGTGCCCCGCGGCGGTGGGCGTGGACATCGGCTGCGGAATGTCCGCGGTGAAAACGTCCCTGACGGCGAACGACCTCCCCGGAGACCTCTCCCGACTCCGCTCGAAGATCGAGCAGGCGATCCCGGTGGGACGGGGGATGCACGAGGACCCCGTTGAACCGGGGGACTTCCACGGCCTGGCCACCGCCGGGTGGGACGACTTCTGGGGGCGGTTCGACAAGGTTGCCGACTCGGTCAAGTTCCGTCACGAGCGCGCCGGAAAGCAGATGGGAACGCTCGGCAGCGGAAATCATTTTGTCGAAGTCTGCACGGATACGACCGGCTCTGTGTGGCTCATGCTGCACTCCGGATCCCGGAACATCGGCAAGGAACTCGCCGAACACCACATCGGCGTGGCCCAGAAGCTCCCGCACAACCAGGGCCTGGTCGACCGCGACCTGGCGGTCTTCGTTTCGGACACCCCGCAGATGGCGGCCTACCGCAACGACCTGTTCTGGGCGCAGGAGTACGCCAAGTACAACCGCACGCTGATGATGGCGCTCCTGAAGGACGTGATCCGCAAGGAGTTCAAGAAGGCGAAGCCGACCTTCGAGCCGGAGATCTCCTGCCACCACAATTACGTGGCCGAGGAGCGCTACGACGGCATGGACCTGCTCGTCACCCGCAAGGGCGCGATCCGGGCCGGCTCCGGCGAGTACGGGATCATCCCGGGCTCGATGGGCACGGGGTCGTACATCGTGAAGGGCCTCGGGAACGAGAAGGCCTTCAACTCGGCCTCGCACGGCGCGGGCCGGCGCATGAGCCGCAACGCGGCCAAGAAGCGCTACTCGACGAAGGACCTGGAGGAGCAGACGCGGGGCGTGGAGTGCCGCAAGGACTCCGGCGTCGTGGACGAGATCCCGGGTGCCTACAAGTCCATCGACCAGGTCATCGACCAGCAGCGGGACTTGGTGGAGGTCGTGGCCAAGCTGAAGCAGGTCGTCTGCGTGAAGGGCTAGGCCTGTGGTCATGTGAGGGGCGTCACAGCGAATCGTCGAGCAGCCGGAGCAGCGTTCGGGCGGCGGGGGTCCGTCTGGGGGGTGGATGGGCAAGTGGGCCCGTCCGCTCCGCCTTCTGGGCTGGAGCAACGCCTTCCAGACGCAAGGGAGTTGTTGTGACGTCTTTTGGTGTGCAGAAGCGGAACCGGGGGCGCGCGTCGCTGGTGGCGGTGGCCGTGGCCGCAGTGCTGGCGACGGGTGCCGGGGTGGCGGCGGCTGCTGCCGCGAACGCGCCGGCCAAGGCGTCCCCGGCGCACGCGGCCACCGTCGCCAAGGCGGTGAAGGCGTCGGCCGGCGGTGTGCGGACGGTCACGCCGGGCCAGAAGCTCACCGCTGGTGGTGACACGCTGTGGCTGACCCCGGAGGGGCTGTCCATCGTGGCGCCGAAGTCCTCGGGCTCCGACCAGCCGGAGCTGGTCCGGGTCGCCGACGTCCTGCCGCGCAAGGTCACCACCGTGGCCTGCGGGGACGCATCCGGCACCCTGTGGGCCGGAATCTACCGGGGCCCGGTCTCCGCCTCCACGAAGGTCACCATCAAGCTGGGCGACCGCACCCTGGACGCCCAGGTGGTCACGCTGGCGGGCAAGCCCGGCTGGGGCGCCTACTACGTGTTCGACACGCACAAGGTCGGCGCGGACAAGCCGGTCATCACCGTGGAGAGCTAGCGAAACAAGCGGCCGCCGCCCCCCGGGCGGCGGCCGCCCGCTTGCTGGGCTGTACGCCGACTTCGGGCAAGGACCAAGTGACCAGCACCATCGACGACGAGTTCCAGGACTTCATGGCCGCCCGCTGGTCGGCCCTGGTCCGCACCGCCTATCTGCTCACCGGGGGCCACCACAGTGCCGAGGACCTCGCGCAAACCGCGCTGGCCAGAGCCTTCGTGAAGTGGCACCGAGTGCGCGACAGCAACGATCCGGCCGCCTACGTGCGCCAGATCATGATCCGCTGCCACGCGGACCAGTTCCGCCGCAGCCGGGTCCGCGAATGGCTCACCGCGCACCTGCCCGACACCGCGGCGCCCTCCCCCGAGACGTCAAGGGACCAACGCGAGGCCCTGGTGCAGGCATTGGGACAGCTGCCGTCCCGACAGCGTACGGCGGTGGTACTGCACTTCTTCGAAGACATGACCCACGCCCAGGCGGCGAAAGCGCTGGGGACCAGGGAGAGCACGGTGCGCAGCCAGCTCTCCCGCGCCCTGGCCAAGCTGCGCCAGGATGGCTTGCTGGCCGAGCTGACCGGCCGCACCGCCGCCGCCCCGCTCGCGCCTTGCGCACCCATTCGCTCGACAGCAAAGGACGGCCGATGAACACCGACGACGCCTTGGCCCAGGCGCTGCGTCAGGCCGCCTCCCGGATCTCGGTCGGTCCACCTCCCGTGGCCGCGGTGGTCCGACAGGGACGCGCCCTGCGGCGCCGCCGTCGCGCCGTCGGCCTGGCCGTGGCCGCGACGGTTCTTGCCCCCGTGTGCCTCCTGGCCGTCCCGCACGGTGACACCTCACCCGTCCGGCCTGGCAGCACGGCCTCGGCGAGCACCTCCGCGCAGGCCGAGGTCGTGGCGTCCGGCGAGAAGGTCACGACCCCCTCGGGCGCGTCCCTGTGGCTGACCGGGCGGGGGGTGTTCCTGGCGGGTGCCGGTCATCCCGCCTCCGCACCGGACACCGCCCTCGTCGCGGACACGCCCGCCGGGCACGTCGGCGGCGTGGCGTGGGGCACCGGCTCGGGCACCGTCTGGGCCGGGGTCTACCGCGGCCCGGAGGCACCGTCCAGGATCACCCTGGAGGTCGGCTCCCGGACGGTGCGGGCCCGGTTGTACACCCTGACCGGCTCCCCGGGCTGGGTCGCCTACTGCGCGGAAACGTCCACCCCCGGCCACGCCTCCGTCAAGCCCACCATCCGTGTCTACGCCGCCGATGGCTCCCTGCTGCTGACCACCCGCCTGTGACACCGGAGGCAGGGTGGCTCATTTCGCGTGGCGGACCGCGTAGATCATGACGAAGGCGACGATGTGGATGCCGAAGAGGAAGTACGCGAGGAAGTACCAGACCTTGCGTTCGTCCTTCTTCTCCTGTTCCAGGCGGCGCTTCTCGAGCGACCGGTCGAGGGGTTGCTCGGGGGTCCGGTCGACGGCGGACTCGTCGGACATCACTGCTCCCTGTGCACCTTGGTGTTGGACGCCTGGGCGCGGGGGCGCAGGACCAGGAGGTCGACGTTGACGTGGCTGGGGCGGGTGACCGCCCAGGTGATCGTCTCCGCCACGTCGTCCGCGGTGAGGGGCTCGGCGACGCCCTCGTAGACCTTGGCCGCCTTCGTCTCGTCGCCGGAGAACCGGGTCAGGGCGAACTCCTCCGTCTTCACCATGCCGGGGGCGATCTCGACGACGCGGACGGGCGTGCCGACGATCTCCAGGCGGAGGGTCTCGGCGAGGACGTGGGCGCCGTGCTTGGCGGCGACATAGCCCGCGCCGCCCTCGTAGGTGCCGTGGCCGGCGGTGGAGGACACCACGACCACCACGCCGTCGCCGCTCGCCTCCAGCTTGGGGAGGAGGGCCTGGGTGAGGTTGAGGGTGCCGATGACGTTCGTCTCGTACATCGTGCGCCAGTGGGCCGGGTCGCCGGAGGCCACCGGGTCGGCGCCGAGGGCTCCGCCGGCGTTGTTGACCAGGACGCCGATCGTGTCGAAGGCCGTCGCGAACTCGTCCACCGCCGCGCGGTCGGTCACGTCCAGCTGGTAGGCCGTGGCGGAGTGGCCCGCCGCGTTGATCTCCTTCGCCAGCGCCTCGATACGGTCCTGGCGGCGGGCGGTGAGGACGACGCGGTAGCCGGCCGCGGCGAGCTGCCGGGCCGTGGCGGCGCCGATGCCGCTGCTCGCACCCGTGACGACGGCGATACGGGAGGCGGCGGGCGGGACGGCGGTGGCCATGGGCTGCTCCAGGACGAGAGGGGTGGGCGCTCCTCCAGCGTAGGCGAGGGTCAGCCGCCGTTCCTCGGCACCCACATGATCACGGCCATTCCCGCGAGGCAGATCACGGCTCCGATGATGTCCCAGCGGTCGGGACGGAACCCGTCGGCGATCACGCCCCACAGGATCGAGCCGGCGACGAAGATCCCGCCGTACGCGGCGAGGATGCGGCCGAAGTGGGCGTCCGGCTGGAAGGTGGCGACGAATCCGTACGCGCCGAGGGAGAGGACCCCGCCGGCCGTCCACAGCCAACCCCGGTGTTCGCGTACGCCCTGCCAGATCAGCCAGGCGCCACCGATCTCGAAGAGCGCGGCGACGACGAAGAGGGCGGCGGATCGGAGGATCGACATGGGGGCAGCTTCGCATGCGGGGATTCGGGGGCGGATCGGGGGACAGCGGCGTGCAGATGGGGGGTGTCACCTGTTGGAGGGCGCCTGGGGGGCGGCTCGCGTGGCATACATCCGTACGGCACATTCGGTATATGCGGTATTTACGGCATATACGGGATCGGAGGCGTGGAATGGCGAGTGGTGTGCGAATGAGGGCCTGGGCGTTGGTGGGTGCGTGCGCGGGGGCCGTTCTGGGGGTGGGGGGTGCGGCGCGGGCGGACTCGGGTCCGCAAGCCGACCTCGCGTTCCACGGGAGCGCGGTGATGAACGGGGATCAGGTGCAGGTCCGGCTCACCCCGCGCAACAACGGGCCCATGGCCGTGCCGGACGCGAGTGTGCTGCTGCGCTGGTCGGTGCCGTTGGCCGAGCGGCAGCTGCTGCCGGAGGGGTGCGCGCGGACGGACGAGCGGTCCGTGGTGTGCGGGACGGGGGCGCTGGCCGTGGGTGAGGTGGGGCAGGAGCTCCAGATGGCGGTGTGGCTGCGGGAGCGGCCGGCGGAGGTGACGCTGGAGGTGGACACCGCGTGGGGCGGGGGCGTGGAGGACACGGACCGCTCGAACGACCAGCAGAAGGTGCTGGTGCTGGACACCGGGGACGCGTACTCCTTCTGATCCGTCCGGCGGGGTCCGTCCGGTGGGTCCGTGTAGTGGGGCTTCCGTCCGGTGGGGCGGCGGTACCGGCGTCGTACGATCTCTGCATCGCGCAGACGAAAGGGAGTGCGGCATGGCCGGGAACGGGACCGCGCGGTCCAGGCTGCTGGCAGAGCTGAACGTGGTGTCCCGCCGGTACATGGCCTCGTACGCCCTGTTCAACCAGGCCGTCGCCGACCGGATCGGGCTGCACCCCACGGATCTGCAGTGCCTGAACCTGCTCACGCTGGAGCGGGAGCCGGTGACGACGGGCCGGGTCGCGGAGCTGACGGGGCTGACGACGGGGTCGGCGACCCGGCTGGTGGACCGGCTGGAGCGGGCCGGGTACGTCGTGCGGCGGCGGGACGAGAGGGACCGGCGGCGGGTGCTGGTGGTGACCGTGCCGGAGAAGATCGCCGAGTTCGGGCGGATGTGGGAGGGCCTGGCCGGTGACTGGTCGAGGATCTTCGACGAGCTGGACGACACCGAGCTGGCGGTGATCGTCCGGCACATGGAGCGGACGGTGGAGTTCGGCGGGGAGCAGATCGCGCGGCTGCGGGAGGGCCGGGTCTAGTCCCCCGAGCGGTTCTGTTCGGGGTTCTCCGCGTCGTAGCGTTCGCGGGCGTCCCGGACCTCTTCGAAGTGGGTCTCGGCCCAGGTCTTCACCGCGGTGAGCAGGGCGGCCAGGCTGTGCCCGAGCGGGGTGAGTTCGTAGTCGACCCGGACCGGGACGGACGGGGTGACCGTGCGGGAGACGATGCCGTCGCGTTCCACGCTGCGCAGGGTCTGGGTGAGCATCTTGGGGCTGACGCCGGCGACCTTGCGGCCGATGTCGCTGTAGCGCATGGGGCCGGAGGCCAGCGCGGCGACGACGAGGCTGACCCACTTGTCGCTGAGCCGGCCGAGGAGCTGGTTGGTGGGGCATTCGCGCAGGAAGGCGTCGTACTCGATACGGGCCTGCTCGCGTCGCTGGGCCGCGGTCATGGTCGCCATGGGCTCTCCTCGGGGACACCTACGCACTCTGAGGTAACTACTTACGGATAGATAGTAGCTCTCCTACGGTGGACGCAGTGGTCGGGAAACCGACATGAAATCCATCAATTGGGCTTATTTGTAGGAGAGTTGACATGCGTGCTGCTGTGGTGACGGCGTTCGGTGGTCCGGAGGCCGTGGAGATCGTGGACGTGGCCGTGCCGGAGCCGGGGGCCGGGCAGGTGCGGATCAAGGTGGCGGCCGGTGCGCTGAACCCGGTGGACGCGGCCGTGCGGGCCGGCTTCTTCGGCGGTGCGGGCAAGACGCTCGGGCTCGGCTGGGACGTCGCCGGGACGGTGGACGCGGTGGGCGTGGCCGCGGCCTGGCAGGTCGGTGACGAGGTGGTCGCGCTGGTGCCGGGGGTGGCCGAGCCGCTGGGGGCGCACGCCGAGTACGTCGTCGTGGACGCGGGCGCGGTGGCCAAGGCGCCGGAGACGGTGGACGCGGTGCACGCGGGCACGTTGCCGCTGAACGCCCTGACCGCCGCGCAGGCGCTGGACCTGCTGGATCTGGCGCCGGGGGCGTCGCTGCTGGTGACCGGTGCGGCGGGGGCGGTCGGCGGGTTCGCGGTGGCGCTGGCCGCGCACCGGGGGATCACGGTGACGGGGCTGGCGCGGGCCGGTGACGAGGAGCTGGTGCGGTCGCTGGGGGCCGCGCGCTTCACGGCCGAGGGGGCCGAGGGGGTGGCGCCGGGTGCGGTGGACGCGGTGCTGGACGCGGCGGTGCTCGGTGAGCGGGCGCTGGAGTGGGTGCGGGACGGGGGTGCGTACGTCGGTGTGATGCCGGGGCGGCAGCCGGGGTCGGTGTGGGGGGTGCGGACCGGGGCGGTGGAGGTGCGGGCCGACGGGGCGCGGCTCGGGGAGCTGGTGCGGCTGGTGGAGGAGGGTGTGCTGAGGCTGCGGGTGGCTGAGACGTACGCGCTGGAGGATGCCGGGAAGGCGCATGCGCGGATGGCGGAGGGTGGGGTGCGGGGGAGGTTGGTGCTGGTGCCGTAGGGGTGGCGGGGTGGTTCAGTGCCCGGCCTTCGGCCGGGATCGGGTTCCCACCCGCACCACCCGTACCACTTTCGTCGTCGGGTGCGGGTGGCCCCTGTGGGGCGGAGCCGCCGTCGGCGGGTGCGGGTGGTCTGGGGTGGGGAGCGCGGTCGGCGGATGGGGCGTCGGCCGCTGAGGGCGCGGTCGGTGGGGTGGGTCGTCGGCCGTTGGGGGTGCGGTCGGTGGGGTGGGTCGCCTGTCGTCGGGGGTGCGGTCGGTGGGGTGGATCGTCGGCCGCGGCGAGCGCGGGCGGTCGGGTGCGGGTCGTCAGGGGTTCTGGGGGCGGAGCCGCCGTCGGCGGGTGCGGGTGGTCTGGGGTGGGGAGCGCGGTCGGCGGATGGGGCGTCGGCCGTTGGGGGTGCGGTCGGTGGGGTGGGTCGTCGGCTGTGGCGATCGCAGGCGGTCGGGTGCGGGTCGTCAGGGGGTTGGTGGGGGGTGGGAATAGGGCGGGGGCGGGGGCCGTTTGAGGGGTATAGTTGAACAGTCAACAACTTGGAGGCGGCCATGCAGTTCGGGATCTTCAGCGTCGGCGATGTCACACCGGACCCCACCACGGGCCGGACGCCGACCGAGCGTGAGCGGATCAAGGCCATGGTCGCCATCGCGCTGAAGGCGGAGGAGGTCGGGCTGGACGTCTTCGCGACCGGTGAGCACCACAACCCGCCGTTCGTGCCGTCGTCCCCGACCACGATGCTCGGCTACATAGCCGCGCGGACGGAGAAGCTGATCCTCTCCACGTCCACGACCCTGATCACCACCAACGACCCGGTGAAGATCGCGGAGGACTACGCGATGCTCCAGCACCTGGCCGACGGGCGGGTCGACCTGATGATGGGCCGCGGCAACACCGGCCCGGTCTACCCCTGGTTCGGGCAGGACATCCGGGAAGGCATCAACCTCGCGATCGAGAACTACGCCCTGCTGCGCCGGCTGTGGCGCGAGGACGCCGTCGACTGGGAGGGCAAGTTCCGCACGCCGCTGCAGGGCTTCACGTCCACGCCGCGGCCGATGGACGACGTGCCGCCGTTCGTCTGGCACGGGTCGATCCGCTCGCCCGAGATCGCGGAGCAGGCCGCCTACTACGGCGACGGCTTCTTCCACAACAACATCTTCTGGCCGGCCGACCACACCAAGCGGATGGTCGAGTTCTACCGGAAGCGGTTCGCGCACTACGGGCACGGCACCCCGGAGCAGGCGATCGTCGGACTGGGCGGTCAGGTCTTCATGCGCCGCAACTCGCAGGACGCGGTGCGCGAGTTCCGGCCGTACTTCGACAACGCGCCGGTCTACGGGCACGGGCCCTCGCTGGAGGAGTTCACCGAGCAGACCCCGCTCACCGTCGGCTCCCCGCAGCAGGTGATCGAGAAGACGCTGTCCTTCCGGGAGTACGCCGGTGACTACCAGCGCCAGCTTTTCCTGATGGACCACGCGGGGCTGCCGCTGAAGACCGTGCTGGAGCAGCTCGACATGCTCGGCGAGGAGGTCGTGCCGGTGCTGCGAAAGGAGTTCGCGAACGGCCGTCCGGCGGACGTGCCGGAGGCGCCGACCCACCAGTCCCTGCTCGCCGCGAAGGACACGAAGGACGCGAAGGAGGCGACCACCGCATGAAGCTCGTCGTCGTATCGGCGGGACTGAGCGTCCCGTCCTCCACCCGGCTGCTGGCCGACCGGCTGGCGGCCGCCGTGGAGCGGCAGGCGCCGGCCCCGGTGGACGTCCACGTGGTCGAGCTGCGCGACCTCGCCGTCGAGATCGCGCAGAACTTCACCAGCGGGTTCCCCGGGCGGACGCTGGCGGCGGCGCTGGACGCGGTGACGGAGGCGGACGGACTGATCGTCGTCACGCCGGTGTTCACCGCGTCGTACAGCGGATTGTTCAAGTCATTCTTCGACGTGCTGGACAAGGACGCGCTGGCGGGCAAGCCGGTGCTGATCGCCGCGACGGGCGGTACGGCACGGCATTCGCTGGTCCTGGAGCACGCGCTGCGTCCGCTGTTCGCCTATCTGCGGGCCGTGGTCGTCCCGACCGGTGTCTACGCCGCGTCGGAGGACTGGGGCGCGCCGGGGCTGCAGGAGCGGATCGAGCGGGCGGCCGGGGAACTGGCCGGGCTGATGACCGGGCTGTCGGGCGCCCGTCCGGGCCCGTCCGGGGCGAACGAGTCCGAGACGTCCGAGGAGGAGCGGGCGGCCCGCGCCGAGGCCGCCGCCGACTTCACCGTCGTCCCTTTCGAGCAACAGCTCGCCGCGCTGCGACCCGCGGGGTGAGAAGACGGTAGGGGCATGATCCCGGTTGCCTGTGTGACGGTGAGAGGGCGGTAAAAAGGGTGATCGTAGGCCCGCTCGTCCCGGCCGAACCACCGGCGGCCTTGGCAGACTGGTGACGTGCCCCAGACTGTGCTGCTCGCCGAAGACGACCGCGCCATCCGTCACGCCCTGGAGCGTGCCCTCACTCTGGAGGGATACGAGGTCACGGCGGTCGCCGACGGTGTCGAGGCACTCGCCCACGCCCACAAGACACCGCCGGACGTGCTCGTGCTCGACGTGATGATGCCGGGCATCGACGGGCTCCAGGTCTGCCGGGTGCTGCGCGCCGAGGGCGACCGTACCCCGATCCTCATGCTCACCGCCCTCGTGGAGACCGCCGACCGCATCGCGGGCCTGGACGCCGGCGCCGACGACTACGTGGTCAAGCCGTTCGACGTCGAGGAGGTCTTCGCGCGGCTGCGCGCCCTGCTGCGCCGCACCAGCCCGGTGCCCGCGGGCGGCGGCGGCACGGGCGGCGGCGCGGGCAACGGCACGGGCAACGGCTCCGGATCCGGCTCCGGCGGTGACGGCGGGCGAGACGTGCAGGTCTCCGACCGGCAGGTGGAGGCCGCCGGGATCCGTATGGACCTGCAGGCCCGCCGGGCCTGGCGCGGCGCGCGCGAGCTGGAGCTGACCCGCACCGAGTTCGAGCTGCTGGAGCTGCTGGTGCGCAACGCCGAGATCGTGCTCGACCACTCGACGATCTACGACCGTATCTGGGGCTACGACTTCGGCCCCGGCTCCAAGAACCTCGCCGTCTACGTCGGCTACCTGCGCCGCAAGCTGGACGAGCCCGGCGCCCCCCAGCTGATCCACACCGTCCGGGGCGTGGGTTACGTGCTGCGGGAGGAGTAGTGGGCCGCCTCCGGCGGTCGCGGGCCTGGTCCCGGCCCAAGCTGGTCTCCCTGCGCACCACCTTCGCCGTGTCCTTCGCGGCCGTCACCGCCGCCGCGGCCATCCTCGTCGGCATCCTGTCGTACGGCTCGGCCGCGCGGCTGCTCCGGGTCGACCAGCAGTCGGTGTTCACGCAGGTCGTGCAGGACGTACGGGACGAGGTGCGGCAGCACGCGATGGTCCCGGAGGACTTCTCCTCCTCCCGGCCGGGCCACGATCTGGTCCGGCCCGCCCGCACCGATGTGCAGGTGCTGGGCGCGCGGGGGCAGATCGTCGACCACGGCAGTCCGGTGCTGCCCGTCACCGCCCGGGACCGGGGGGTGGCCACGGCGCGGACGGCCGGGAAGGTGGTCGAGCACAAGGACGTCCGGGTCGACGAGGATCTGTTCCGCGTCGCCACCGTCTCGCTCGGGGGCGGCAAGGGCGCGGTGCAGGTGGCGCAGGAGTTCAGCGACACCGAGGATCTGCTGCGCACCCTTCAGCAGCGGACGTTCGTCCTGATGGCGGCGGTCGTGGTCGCGGCCGGGCTGTTCGGGTGGTGGCTGGCCCGGCGGATCACCCGGCGCCTGGTGATCCTGACCTCCGCCGCCGAGGACGTGGCCCGCACCCGCCGGCTCGGCATCGAGGTGCCGGTCGCCGGGCTGGACGAGGTGGGCCGGCTCGGGCGGGCCTTCGACCGCATGCTGGGGCGGCTCGCCCAGTCGGAGGAGGACCAGCGGCGGCTGGTGCAGGACGCCGGGCACGAGCTGCGGACGCCGCTGACGTCGCTGCGTACGAACATCTCGCTGCTGCGGAGGATCGACGAGCTGCCGCCGGACACGCGGGACGAGCTGGTCGCCGACCTCACCCAGGAGGCCCGTGAGCTGACCGACCTCGTCAACGAGCTGGTCGACCTCGCGGCGGGCGAGTCGGACACCGAGCCGCCGCAGCGGGTGGACGTCGCCGACATCGCGGAGGACGTGGTGGGGCTGGCGCGGCGGCGCACCGGGCGGGAGATCGTGCTGCGGGCGAGCGGTGACACGAGTACGGAGGGGCGGCCGGGGATGTTGCAGCGGGCCGTCTCCAACCTGGTCGAGAACGCGGCGAAGTTCGACCGGGACGGGAAGGCGCCGATCGAGGTGAGCGTGACGGGGCCGGCGCGGTCGGGGGCGGTGCGGGTGGAGGTGCTGGACCGGGGGCCGGGGATCGCCGAGGGCGATCTCATCCGGATCTTCGACCGGTTCTACCGGGCCGCGGACGCGCGGTCGCTGCCGGGGTCGGGGCTTGGGCTGTCGATCGTGCGTGAGGTGGCCATGGCGCATGGTGGGGCGCCGTTCGCCTACCGGCGGGAGGGTGGCGGGGCGGTGATCGGATTCACGGTGGGTGGGGGCTGAGCGGGGCGGTGCCCGTCCCCGGTGGTGGGTGGGCACCCGGCCTTCGGCCGGGTGCGGCGTTCCCACCCGCACCACCCGTACCACTTTCGTCGTCGACTGCGGGTGGCCCCTGTGGGGGTGTTCGCCGTCGGCGGCTTGCGGCCGTCGGGGCTGGTTGGCCGCCTGCCGCCCGTGACGGGGCCGACCATCCGGGGTTCCCACCCGCACCTACCACTTTCGTCGTCGGCTGCGGGTGGCCCCTGTGGGGCGTCCTCATCGTCAGCGGCTCGCGGCCCCGTCGGGTGCGGGGGTGGCCCTTGTGGGGGGGCTCGCACCGTCTGCGGCTTGCGGTCCCGTCGGGTGCGGGGGTGGCCCTTGTGGGGGGGGCTCGCACCGTCTGCGGCTTGCGGTCCCGTCGGGCGCGGGTAGCCCCCGCGGAGGTGCTCGCCGTCGCAGGCTCGCGGCCGTCGGGGGCGGCTGGCCGTCTGCTCGTACCTGGGACAGCCGACCAGCCGGATCACCGACTTCTGCCCAACACCGCCTAGCGGGATGTGGGATGCAGGGGGGAGGTGGGGTGGGGGGTGCGGTGGGGGAGGGTGGGGGTGGTGAGGAAGCCTTCGGCCCGGGCGCTGGCGAGGCCGATGCGGGGGATGTCGCTGGTCTTCGCGAAGAGGAGGAAGCGGGGTTCCCAGACCGGGCGGTACTTGGCGTTGGCCCGGTAGAGGGACTCGATCTGCCACCAGCGTGAGAAGAAGGTGAGGATCGAGCGCCAGAGGCGCAGGACCGGGCCGGCGCCCAGGCGGGAGCCCCGCTCGAACACCGAGCGGAACATGGCGAAGTTCAGGGAGACCCGGCGTACGTTCAACTCCGAGGCGTGGAGCAGGAGTTCCACGACCATGTACTCCATCAGGCCGTTCTCGCAGGCGCGGTCGCGGCGCATCAGGTCGAGGGAGAGGCCGTGCTCGCCCCAGGGGACGAAGCTGAGCAGGGCCCGGGGGACGTCGTCCGCGTCGCGGCACTCCAGCATCACGCAGCGGCCGTCCGCCGGGTCGCCGAGGCGGCCCAGGGCCATGGAGAAGCCGCGCTCGGTGGCGCCGTCGCGCCAGTGGTCGGCGCGGTCGACGAGGAGGGCCATCTCGTCCTCGGGGATGTCCTCGTGGCGGCGGATGCGGACCGTGTAGCCGGCGCGGCGGACGCGGTTGTGGGCCTGGCGGACGACGCGCATGGCCCGGCCCTCCAGGGTGAAGTCGGCGAGGTCGACGATCGCCTCGTCGCCCAGTTCCAGCGCGTCCAGGCCGTGCCGGGCGTAGATCGTGCCCGCCTCCTCGCTCGCGCCCATGACGGCGGGCGTCCAGGCGTGGCGGCGGGCCTCGGCCAGCCAGGCGTCGATGGCGCCGGGCCAGGCCTCGGGGTCGCCGATCGGGTCGCCGGAGGCCAGGCTGACCCCGCTGACGACGCGGTAGGTGATGGCCGCCTTGCCGCTGGGGGAGAACGTGACGGCCTTGTCCCGGCGCAGGGCGAAGTAGCCGAGTGAGTCGCGCTCGCCGTGCCGGTCGAGGAGGGCGCGCAGCCGCTGCTCGTCGTCGTCGGAGAGCAGGGACTCGCCGCGCGGGGCGCGGAAGCAGGCGTAGAGGACCAGGACGAAGGTCGCGGCGATCAGGATGTTGACGATCACGTCCGTCCAGCGCGGGGCGTCGACGGCGCCCACCCGGTCGGCGAGCGGGCCGACGCTGATGCCGCGCAGCAGGGTGTAGGCGATCTCGTCCTTGATGCCGGCGCCGGGGAGTTTGTTCGTCGCGTGCACGAGGAGAGTGCCGAGCATGGCGCTGACCAGCGAGCCGCCCACGCCGACGGCGAGCGCGAGGCGCGGGTTGGAGCGGTCGCCGATGGCGTCGAACTCGCGCCGGCCGAGCAGCAGGGCCACGACGAACAGGCCGGTGAGCGCGGCGGAGAGCCAGTTGAACGCGTGCGCGCCGTAGGAGTCGCGGGTCAGGGCGAGGGCGTAGAGGCAGAACAGGGGGCCGGCGAGCAGCAGGTTGAAGACCCAGGCGGCGCGCTTGCGGCGGCGCATCACCACCGCGAGGAACAGCGCGAGCGCCGCCGAGATCAGGCCGGCGGTGGCCAGGTACGGGGTGAAGTAACCGCCCGCGTTGTGCTCGTGCACCTCCTCGCGGAACGGCAGTGAGAGCACCGCGACGGTGTTGAGTACGACCATCAGGCGCAGGTACCAGACGGTGGCCGCCGCCGCCCGTTTCCGCAGCCGGCCGGTGTCGGCCGTCGGGAAGGGGATCTGGGGGCGGGGCTTGCGTGGGGTGCGAACCTGTGGGGAGATCAGGGTCGAGCCTCGAGCGGGCATGGCGACGAGCACCTTGGAGGAGGGGACGGGACTAGGCAGACCCTACAGCTTGTAAGGTGCCGCGCATATGGGTGTGCGTACAGCCGCCGTACAGGGTCTCATCCGGAGCGCTCGGTGCCGCGCCGGGCCGCCGCCAGTATCCATGCCAGGTTGCCGACCGCCGCACCGGCCGCGACCGCGGCGACGATCACCCCGCCGACCGCGAGACCGTCGCCGAACAGGTGCGGGCGCCGGTCGAGCGCGCGCAGCCCGAAGCCGCACAGCTCGTACACGCCGATGGCGGCGATGATCAGGCTGACGGCCAGCAGGGCCAGCGTGGGGGTGAGACTGCGCACGTCGACGTCCGTCGCCGGGCCCGGCTCCGCCGTTCCCGTGTTCGTGTCCTGCATCTGTCCCCCGTCGAACTCGCGTGTGGCCTAGGGTGGTTGGGACCCTACAGTACGTAGGGTCTCGCGGGGCCGACCTGGCTGGACGTGAGCGTGGACGTGGGCGCGGCCCGCTTCCATGATGGCCGAGGCGCGGAGGCGGTCGTGCGGGACGCGCTGGAGGACGGGCCGGGGGACGCGCGCGGGCCCGGACGTGCCTCAGCCGAAGCGGCCCGCCACATAGTCCGCCGTGCGCTGGTCCGCGGGGGCGTTGAAGACCCGCTCGGTGGGGCCGTACTCGACGATGCCGCCGGGGGTGCCCTGCTCGGCGAGGAAGAAGGCGCACTGGTCGGAGACGCGGGCCGCCTGCTGCATGTTGTGGGTGACGATGACGATCGTGACCTGGCCGGCGAGCTCGTGGATGGTCTCCTCGACCCGGCGGGTCGACGTCGGGTCGAGCGCCGAGCACGGCTCGTCCATGAGGAGCACGCGGGGCCGTACCGCCAGGGCGCGGGCGATGCACAGGCGCTGCTGCTGGCCGCCGGAGAGCGCGCCGCCGGGCTGGCGCAGCCGGTCGCGGACCTCCTTCCACAGGCCGGCGCGGGTCAGCGACTCCTCCACCAGCTGGTCCTTCTCGCGGCGGCCCGCCCGGGTGCCGGTCAGCTTCAGGCCCGCCACCACGTTGTCGTAGATCGACATCGCGGGGAACGGGTTGGGCTTCTGGAAGACCATGCCGATCTTCCGGCGGGCGTCGGTCAGCCGGCGCTCGGGGGCGTAGATGTCCTCGCCCTCGAAGAGCACCTCGCCGCCGAAGGCCGCGCCGGGGATCAGCTCGTGCATGCGGTTGAGGGTGCGCAGGAAGGTCGACTTGCCGCAGCCGGAGGGGCCGATCAGGGCCGTCACCCGGCCCGCGGGCATGGTCAGCGAGACCCGGCTGAGCACCTGGTGGCCGCCGAACCAGGCGGAGACCGCGCGGGCCTCCAGGGTGGCGGGCGCGGCGCCGGGGACGGCGCTCGCGACGGGCAGGACGACAGTGTCGGTCACGGTGTCGGTCGCGGTGTCGGTCGCGGTCTCGGTCATGGTGGGCACCTCGCGTCGGCCGGGTCGGAACGGGTTACAGCAGGTTCGGGAGCAGCTCGGTGGTGCGCGTGGCGACCTGGAGGCCCAGCACGGCGACGACCGGCGCGAAGACGATCCACGTCTGGTGGCGGCCCCAGCGGTGCCACGCCCACACCGCGGCGACGGCCGCGAGGAGCAGCGCCTGCATCCACAGCACCAGCGGCCACGGCACCCCGGAGGGGCGGGCCAGCGGCTCCTCGGACTCCGGCAGGGTGCCGGCGCGGATGACCGGCGCCGGGGTCTGGAAGGGCGCGGAGATGAGGTCGGCGTCCACGCGCAGGACACCGGAGGGCATGAAGCGCGGGCCGGTCGCGGTGACCAGCACCAGCCGGCCCTTGCCCGCGGGCTGCGGCGCGGGCGCCGGGTCACCGGCCCGTCGTACGTCGATGACCTGGTACGTGGCCTTGCCCTGGCCGGTGGTCACGGTGAAGGTGTCGCCCGCGCCGAGGTCGGACAGGTGCCCGAACGGGGCGCCGTACGCGGCCGCCCGGCCCATCAGGACGCTGGTGCCGGCCTGTCCGGGCAGCGGGGTGTCCCGGCGGTGACCGGGGCCGTCGGTCATGACGGACGAGTCGGTGCCCTCCAGCACGACCTGGCTCAGGCCGAGGGCTGGTACGTCGATGAGCGCGACCGGGGTGCCCGGCGCGAGCAGCTTGCCCTCCGGGCCGGTCTGGGCGACCGGGGCGGTGCCCAGGGCGAGCTGGGCGCGCAGCTCGTCGAACGCGGTGTGCTGCGCGCTGTGCTGCTGGATGCCGCTGACGAGCAGCAGCTGGGCGGTGATGCCGAGCAGCAGCGCGGCGAGGCTGAGCAGGCCGCCGCGGGCCAGGTGGCGGACGGCGCTGACGCCGCGGACGCGGATGCGCGACGCGGCCGGTGCGAGCGTGGTCGGTACGGCGACGGTCACGGCGGCCCGCCTCCTTCGATGGTCGTAGAGGGTTTCGTGGTGAGGGCCCGCCGGGGAGACGGGGCTCGTCTCCCCGGCAGCCACGGGGGTCAGGTGGACTTGATGGTGAAGTTGGCGCCGGTCTTCGCGTACACCGTCGAGGAGCCCGCGTAGTACGCGTGCAGGGTGTGCGAACCACGGCTCAGCAGGGGCAGGGTGATGGTCACCTGGCCGCCGCTCAGCGTGCCGCTGGCGCGCAGGGTGGTGCCCTCGTAGATGCGCACCGTGCCGGTCGGGGTCGTGCCGGTCGCGGAGACCTTCACGGTGACCTTGGCGTGGCTGGTGTGGCTGACGGTGGACGGCGCGGTGGTGCTGACGGACGGCGTGGCCTTGGTGATCTTCAGGGAGACCGTGGCCGAGGACGTGTACAGCTTGGCGCTGCCGCCGTAGGAGACGGACAGCGTGTGCGTGGCGACCTTGAGGTGGTTAGACAGGCCGATGCTGACCTTGCCGGAGGCGTCCAGGGTGCCGGTGCCGAGGATCGTGGAGCCCTCCTTCACCGTGACCTTGCCGGTGGGGGTCACGCCGTGCGAACCGGTGACGGTGACGGCGACCTTCGGGGTCTTGCCGTACGCGGTGGTCGCGGTGGTCGCGGTGGTGGTGCTCTTGAACTTGACCGACGCGGACACGGTGGCCGGGGTGCCCTGGCCGTTGAGGTTGGCGGCGGCGACCGAGGCGGTGTAGCTGCCGACGGCCAGGTTCGTGAAGGTGTACGAGGTGGTGCCGGCCGGCACGTCCTTGACGGCCACGACGGCGCCGTCCGAACGGGTCAGCGTGAGCCGGTAGTCGGTGAGCGGCAGAGCCGTCTGGGCCGGGGCGGTCCAGGCCAGCTTGAGGCTCGCGTCGCCCCGGGTGGCCTTCAGCGCGGTGGGCGCGGCGGGCGTGGCGTTGTCGGCGGACGAGCCCTCCAGGCCGCCCAGCTTGGCGTGCTTGGCCACGCTGATGGAGCCGTTGTACGGCTCGTTGACGAAGCCGAAGTCGGCGATGACGCCCTCGGCGGCGTCGGACGCCAGCGCGGCGGTGTGGGTGCCGCTGGTGACGAAGACGTCGTAGAGGTCCTTGTCGAAGAAGATGCTGGTCGGGTCGATCGCCCGGGACGGCACGACGTTGTAGACGTCGCGGCCGAAGGTGGCGTTCTCGTAGTAGTAGCCGACCGGGGCGAGCTTGCCGTTCACCGTCGCCACGGGGGTGGTGGCGCCGGCGTCGCCGGGCAGCTGCACGGCCGCGAGGTGGGCGCCGGCCGCCGCCGCGTCCTTGCTGTAGTCGGGGGCGACGCCGTTGTTCTGGGCGATCCAGCTGCCGACCGAGAACGGGACGAGGGAGTTGTCCTCGGGGAGCGCGGTGTCGGCCTGGTTCTCCTGGACGGCCGGGATGGTCGGGTCGACATCGCTGTCGTTCAGGCCGATCGCGTTCAGGAAGAACTTGCGGGTGCCGGAGTTGGCCTGCGGGATGCGCGGGTGCACGACGACGCCGTTCACCATGTGGTCGGAACCGGCCTTGTACACGTCGTGCAGCTGCGCCGGCGTCAGCTTGTCCAGGGCCGAGCCGCCGCGCACCGCCACGCCGACCGCGTCCCGCGCGAACGGGATGTAGGTGAGCGCGGTGCCGGAGGTGCTGGGGCCGCCGGAGGAGCGGGCGAAGTCGACCTGGCCCTTGATGGCGACGCCGTTGGAGTCGGCCCACTTGTCGCCGGTCAGCGACGCGGTCAGGGCCTTGCGGCCCGCGCCGGAGCCGTTCGGGCGCAGGAACTCGGGGCCGCCCGAGCGGGTGGTGATCTTCGACGTGGTCGAGCCGGTGCCGGGCTCGATCGCGTCGTACGAGGCGACGCCCGCGCCGCTCACGGACTTCACGGCGGTGCCGGCGTAGCTCTTGCCGTTGACGGTGTCACCGGCGAGGGCGTTGAGCACGTCCTGGGTGGTGTCCGAGCCCACACCGACCAGCTTGCGGAAGGTGCCGGTCGGGGTGGGGTCGGCCTGGGCCGGGCTTGCCAGAGCAAGGCCGCCGGCCACCGCGGCGGCGGCGACGAGCGCCGCCGTTGCGCGCGTTCTGCGCATCGAGAGTCTCCTGACGGTAGTGCGTCGGGTGCGGGAGAGGGATCTGGCAGGGTGGTACGGGCCGTCCGCCCCGACTGCCTTTCGGGGCGGGCGGCCGTCTGTGGGGGAGCACCGGCAGGTGCCCCCGGTCGTTGGCCCTAGGGCAGCCGCCTGCGCAGCCGCTCGGGCAGGGTGAAGGCCGGTACGACGGTCACCGTGCGGCCGCCGGGCAGCGGCACCCGCAGCGGGAGCCGGAGCCGCCCGCCGCCCGCGAAGGGCGCGCCCACTCCGGCGACCGCGCCGAGCGCGGCCCCGACCGGAACGGCGTACCGCAGCGGGTTGGCCGGATCGGCGGGGGTGTTTCCGGCGGCCGTGGTCTGGACGGCCTTTCCGCCGTCGAAGGACGCGGAGGGGCTGGGCGTACCGCTCGCACCGCCGGCCCCGCCCGTGGCACCGCCGTCCGGCGCACCGCCCGTGGTGGTGCCGCCCGAGTCGGCGCCGGTGCCGCCGGAACCGCTGCCGCCGCCGGTGCCGCCGCCCGAGTCGGAGCCGCCGGAGGGGCCCGGGCCCGTGTAGTGCAGGAGGGCGTCGGCGGCCTTGGCGGTGCGGGCGCGCAGGGCGCTGGACAGCGGGGCGTACCCGGCGGGCAGGCGGCCCGGGGCGGCGCCGGAGACCTGTCCCGCGGCCGCCGCGTACCTGAGCAGCGCCGCGTAGTCCGCGCGGGCGTCCGCCTTCACCGCGCCGGGCCGTACGGCCGCGTACACCAGGTGGGCCAGCGGGTAGGCGCCCTTCGCCCTGGCGTTCTGCGGGGTGATCTCGGCGACGTCCTTGCCGCGGGCGGACTGGGCCGCCGCGGTCAGGGACGCGGTGGTGGCGGCGACGAACGTGCCCGCGCTGTTGCGGAGCTGGGCGGTCTGCAGGCTGTAGCGGGCGGCGGAGGCCGCGTCGGTGACGGTGATCACGAACCGGGAGCCGACCGTCTGCGGGCCGGGGCTCTTGTACGCGGGCGGGCTGGCCAGCGGATCCCAGTTCGACTTCCACAGGACGTCGGCGCGCCGGGCGTGCAGGGCGCCCACGTGCATGTCGTCCACGTACGGACGCAGGTCGATCATGCACTGCTCGGCCGTCTTGGGGGCGCCGCTGCCGGGCAGCACCGTGCACCAGGGGTCGCTCTTCGGATATTCGTCCACGTGATCGGGGTCGAAGGCCAGACCGGTGGGATTCAGATCCGTGTTGGTGCTGTAGTACGGGTTGACCCGCATGCCCCAGTCGTCGGGGACACCGGCGAGGAACTGCCGGGTCTCCTTGTCGGAGAGGATCCACTGCCACAGCGCGCGGGCGGTGTCGCTGTGCCCGAGCGAGGTCATGAGGTCGGTGTCGGTGGCCGGGGTCTCGGCGACCGACAGATACGCGAACTCGGGGTTGAGCGAGATGAACTCGGGGTCACTGGCCAGGCCCGCCGGGTTGTTCTTCGCCCACCGGTAGCCCTTGGCCACCTTGTCGCCGATCACCGAGCCCCAGGTGGAGTTCCGGTACGACTCCGTGAGCAGCTTGGCGAGCAGCCGTGGGGTCAGCTTGATCGACTCGACCTTGGTGCCGGCGAGCTTCTCGATCCGCTCCGGAGCCCCGGCCTTGGGTCTGCGTTCGATCGTGAACCCGATGACGGTGCCGGTGAGCGCCACCGGTGCGTACGTGGTCGTGCCGGACGGCGGGCTCGAGCCGTAGTCGGCGCCCAGGGCGCGGGTGGTGAAGCCGAGGCCCATGGAACCGTCGTTGCTCAGGCGGGCGCGGGTGTCGGGCTCGCCCAGCTCCGTGTAGCCGTACACCTTGCCGCTCGGGCAGAGGGCCGCCTGCCAGCTGGTCATGGCGTCGGCGGCCAGTTCGCTGCCGGTGGTGGGGCGCTCGCTGGAGCCGAGGGCGCAGTTGGTGCCGACCGGGTTGAAGTGCAGCGGGATCGCGATGCGGTTCTTCCAGTTGGTCGAGGAGACCGGGGAGCCCGCGTTGACCTGGCTGTGGTCGGCGTACGGCTTGCCGTCGAGGTCGAGGTGGCCCTGCGGGACGATCACCAGCCAGCAGGAGCGGGGCGTCTTCGCCCCGTCGACGGTGACCGGCGCGCCGCAGCCCAGGTGCGGGGCCTCGTTGGCGGTCTGGACCTCGAAGTACTCCTCGCCGGTGCCGCGCGCGCTGGTCCGGGCGAAGTCGACCTCGTTGGTGGTGTTGCGGTTGAAGTAGGGGTTGTTCTGGGTGTTGGTGGTGACCAGTTGGCCGTCGACGGTCTTGAACGGGACCTCGCCCGGCGCGTTGGGGTTGGCGGCGCCGTAGCGGTCGTCCTGGCCGTAGTTGGTCGGGTCCGCGCTGTAGAAGACCTGGCGGGTGTCGTCCAGCATGTTGCCCGGCCAGGTGCCCCGGTCGGTGGTCGGCGAGGCGCCGTACTCGCACTGGGTGCGCGGCGGGCCGGGGTTGTCCGGGACGGTGTGGTCGTCGTCGCCCCAGCACTGCATGATCTGCACGAAGTCGGTGTTGAACAGCGTGCCGGCGAACGTGGTCGGGGTGCCGCCCTGCCAGGAGACCTTGACCGCCTGGCTGGTGAGGTGGCTGGTCTGGCTGACCGTGAACCTCATGTCCTTGAACTCGCCCCGCCCGGACACGGTGACGGCCGAGTTCGCGGGGGCGGCGGTGGCGGTGGGGGCCGCCTGGGCCACGGCGAGGCCCGCGAGGGCGCCCACCGTGGCGCCGGCGAGCAGCCGGACCAGCGCGCGGCGTACCGGTCCGCGTCTCATCGCGCGTTCCCTTCCGTGGAGCGGTTCTGGGACCGGTCGTGGAGCCCGTCGTGGGGCCGGCCGTGGAACCGGGCGCCGACCAGGCGGGAGACGACCGAGGGCAGCAGGAGCAGTCCGAGCACCAGGAATGCGGCCAGCAGCATCAGGGTCTGGGTGCCGGTCCAGCCATGCCCGGCGGCGACGGCGACGGGCTGGGCGAGGGCGACCGTGCCGCCGGTGGCCGTACCGCTCGCGCCCGAGCCGCCACCGGATCCGTCGCCCGGCGCGAGGGTCTGCCCGGTGTCCGGGTCGACCGACGGGCCGCCGCCTCCGGGGCCGCCCGTGCCGCTGCCGCCGGTGCCGGACGCGCCGCCCGTGGAACCGCCGGCCGTCCCGCCGCCCGAACCGCCGTTGCCGCCGCCGGGCTTGGCGCCGCCGCTGCCCGTGGTGCAGGGCGCGGCGCCCTTCTTGTCACAGGCCTTCGGGTAGGGCGCGGTCTCGGCGAGCCGGTTGCGGCCGGAGGGGGTGAACGTCGGGTTGTTGCAGCGCTTGATGTTGATGTTCCGCGTCTGCACGCCCGGGATCCGGCGGATCTGGTCGAAGCCCGCCTGCACCAGGTTGATCGGCAGCGGCGAGTAGCCGAGCTGGGGCGCCTGCTGCTGGCCCTGGCACATGAAGTAGTACGAGAACGCGCCCAGCGTCTTGCCCTTGACCTTGGTGAAGGTGCCCTGCACCTTCAGCGGCAGGATCATGTACGAGTAGCTGGACAGCGGGTAGTTGCGCCTGTCGGTGTCGTTGTAGACGCCGTCGAGCTGCTGGGTGAGGTAGTCCGGGGAGCGCTTGTCCGTGTTGATCCGCGCCTTGAGCAGCGAGACCGCGACGTTCTGCGGGGTCGGCTCGGTGTAGTAGCCGGCGTGGTTGAGGACCTTGGCGACCGGGTAGTGCGCGTTGAGCGCGTACGAGTAGTTGACGTAGCCGATCGCGCCCTCGCCGTAGTTCTGGGCGACGTAACCGGCCACGCCCAGGTCGCCGGACTGGGCGATCATCCCGGAGACGGGCGGGTAGTTCGAGGTCTGCCCGCAGGCGCCGGAGCGGCCGACCTTGCGGCAGTAGGCCTGCCACAGGGACTTGTGCTGGTTGGACATCCACAGCGTGAACTGGGCGGTGGAGCCGGAGCCGTCGGAGCGGACGACCGGGACGATGGAGCGGTGCGGCAGCTGGAGTCCGGGGTTGTCGGCCTTGACGGCGGGGTCGTCCCAGTACGTGATGACCCTGGTGAAGATCTTCGTGACGACGTCACCGGACAGGCGCAGGTTGTCGACCCGCTTGCCGTTGACGGTCAAGTGGTACATGAAGACGGTGCCGCCGGCCACGATCGGCATGTACGCGTACGAGCCCGGCGCGGGGCGTTCGGCGGCGGAGCCGTCGGTGGGGTGGGTCTGGAAGGGGATGTCGGAGACCGCGAAGTCGACGGTGCCGGAGAGGAACTGGCGGCGTCCGTCGGAGGAGCCGGTGCCGGCGTAGCTGATGCGCATGCCGTACTGGTTGACCGCGCGGCGCCATTCGTCCACGGCGTTCTCGGCCCAGGTGGAGCCGGCGCCGGCGATGGGGGTGTAGCTGTCGGCGGAGGCGGGGGTGGCGGTCGTGAGGATGCCGATCAGCGCGGCCAGGATGCCCAGCCGTCTCAGGGCGGTGGTGAGGTGGCTGAGCATCAGTGGCTGCCTTCGTCGTCAGGGGCGGGGGTGGGTGCGGGTGCGGTTTCGGGTGCGGGTTCGTGGGTGGGCACCCGGCCTTCGGCCGGGTCTGGATTCCCACCCGCACCACCCGTGCGGCTTTCGTCGTCGGGTGCGGGTGGCCCCTGTGGGGCGGATGCGCCGTCGGCGGCCGCGAGTTGTTCCTGGTGGGTGGAGGCGTCGGCCTGATCGGTGCCGTCGATGGAGCCCTTGTCGAACAGCCGCAGTCCCGGCGAGTGCAGGTCCGCGAATCTCTCCGCGTCGCGGCGTGAGGCCCGTGCGGCCCTGCGGGCCTGGCGTTTGTTCTGGTGGCCGGGGCCGCGGCCGCCGATGACGCGGGCGATGGCGAAGAGGACCAGGACGAGGGCCATCAGGACCGCCGCCGCGCCGAAGCCCCGGGCGATCATCGTCGGCTGGGGCGACTTGACGAAGTTGAAGACGGCGAGGGGGAGGGAGACCATCGGGCCGTCGGTGGGGTCGGCGTTGAGCGACGCCGTGAAGCCGGCGGTGAGCAGGACCGGGGAGGTCTCGCCGATACCCCGGGCGGTGCCGAGGATGACGGCCGTGGCCAGGCCCGAGCGGGCGGTGGGCAGGACCACGTGCCACACCGTGCGCCAGCGCGGGGCGCCCAGGGCCTCCGCCGCCTCCGTCAGCGTGCCCGGCACCAGGCGCAGCACCACGTCCGCCGCGCGGATCACGATCGGCAGCATCATCACGCTGATCGCGAAGCCCGCCGCGAGGCCCGACTTCTGCATGCCGAGCCCGAGGATCCAGGTGGCGTACACCATCAGACCGGCCACGATCGACGGCAGCGCGGTCATCGCCTCCACGATGGTGCGCACGAACCGGGAGAAGCGGCCCGGGATCTGGTTCAGGTACACCGCGCAGGCCAGGCCCAGCGGGACCGTGATCACCAGGGCGATGGTGATCATGATGAGGGTGCCGAGCATCGCGTGCGCGACACCGCCGTGGGTCAGCGGGTCGAGCGGGCCCGAGGCCTGCATGTCCTCGGTGAAGAAGTTGCCGTGCGGCAGCGCCTCGCGGCCGCGCCAGGCGGTGAAGCCCACGACCAGGGCGAGCGCGACGAACAGCAGCGTGGCCGCGCTCCACAGCACCACGGTCATCACCCGGTCCCGTACCGCCTGCCCGTCCTCCTCCAGGCCGGTGAGCACGCCGTAGACGAGCAGGAAGACCAGGTAGGCCGTGACGGTGAAGCCCAGCGCGCCGGAGAACGGGGCGAGTTCGCCGAACAGCAGCACGGCCGTGCACAGGCCCGAGGCGGCGGCGCCGGCCAGGGACAGGACGCCCGAGCGGGTGGGGCCGCCGATGCGGCGGGGCACGTCCGGCGCGGGCTCACCGACGGCTTCGGAGACGGCGGGCGCGGCGACGGCGTTCTGCGTCTGTTCCAGGACGGTCATCTCATGCCTCGCTCTGCGCGCCGGACCGGGAGCGGGCCACGATCGACGACGCGGTGAAGTTGACCGCCAGGGTGAGCAGGAACAGCGCCAGGCCCGCCGCCATCAGCGCCGACATGCCGAAGGTGGAGGCGTCGCCGTAGTGCAGGGCGATCAGCGAGGAGACGGAGTTCGTGCCGGTCTGCAGGATGTGCGGCTGGATGGTGAAGACGGGCGAGATGATCAGGTAGACGGCGATGGTCTCGCCGAGCGCCCGCCCGAGCCCCAGCATGGTCCCGCCGATGATCCCGCCCTTGCCGTACGGCAGGACGACCGAGCGGATCATCCCCCAGCGGGTCGCGCCGAGGGCGTAGGCGCCCTCCCGCTCACCGGCCGGGGCCTGCGCGAACACCTCGCGCATCACCGAGCACTGGATCGGCGCCACCATCAGGGCCACGACCAGACCGGCGATGAACGCCGAGGCGGTGTAGACGCTCTCGGAGGCGAGCGGCTCGCCGGGCTGGGTGCCGTCCACCTTCAGGAACGGGATCCAGCCGAACCAGTCGGACAGCCAGCGCGACAGCCCGATCACGTGCTGCTGGAGGAAGAACAGGCCCCACAGCCCGTACACCACCGACGGTACGGCCGCCATCAGGTCGACCATCGTCACGAGCGTGCGCCGCAGCGGGCGCGGTGCCACGTCGGAGATGAACAGCGCGGTGCCGACCGCCAGGGGCACGGAGATCGTCACGGCGACGGCGGCGATGAGCAGGGTCCCGGTGAGGACGGCCGCGATGCCGAAGTTGTGGACGTCCGGCTGCCATTCGGCGGTCGTGAGGAAGCGGAACCCTCTGACCCGCAGCGCCTGCCCCGCCCGGAGCAGCAGAAACAGGCCAACTCCCGCCATGATGGCGAGCACCGCGACACCGGTGGCCGTCAGCTGGTACCGGAAGATGCGGTCCCCGATGCCGCGGGCGGCGAACGCCCTTCGCGGCAAGGGCCGTTCGGGTTCTTCGAAACTGCCGGGTCCCGGTCTGCCGGGCCCCTCTACCGCGGACACCACGTATGGCCCCCCAAGGGACATGCAGCGACATGTACGGGAACGGCGTCCCCGCGCGGTGAGAGTCAATGGCTGGATGCTGTCGCTTCCGGGCGACACAGACAGCACGTGGGTGAACGGTTCATGTCATTTCAGTGGGCGTGATGTGTGTGCATTGGCCACGCGTCGGCCTTGAGGGTCGGCCCTTGTTCCGGCTGCCTCAGTCCGGCTGTGGCTGTGCCGTGCGGCGGGCGTAGGCGCGGGCGGCGCGGGCGCGGTCGCCGCAGCGGGTGGAGCACCAGTGGCGGCGGCCGTGCCGGAGCAGGTAGCGGTTGCAGGGGGTGGAGCCGCAGGCGGTGAGGCGGTCGGCGTCGGGGCCGGTGAGCAGGTCGGCGGCGTCGGCGGCGAGGGCCGCCAGGGCGTGCTCGACGATCTGCGTGGTGGGGTGTGCGGCCGCCCGGTACAGCCCCCGGTCGGGGTCCCAGTGCAGCAGGGAGGCCGCGGGGGCGCGGGTGAGCGCCTCGTTGACGGCGTCCAGGGCGCCGGCCGGGGCGGGCCGGTCCTCGACGCGGGCGGCGAGCAGGGTGCGGATCTGCTCGCGCAGGGACCGCATGCGGGTCGCGCAGGTCTCCCGGAGGTCCGCGCCGGCGGGGGCCAGGCCGCGCTCCACCAGCCACCGGGTCGCCCCGGCGGGCGTGTCGAGCAGGTCGACGACCTGGCCGCCGGGCAGAGTGACGGCGCTGTTGGCGAGATCGAGGGCCCGGTACCGCTCCGCGCCCGGCGCGGGCGGCGGTACCTGCTCGTCTCGCACGCTTCCCTTCATGAGTCTCATGGTACGGCTTGCGCCCATCCGTGAGAAAGGGCTACGGTCTCCTCACGGATAGAGGTCCACTCATCCGTGAGACGATCGCGAGGTGCATGATGACTGCTGCCGGTCCGAGCCTTGACCCGACGAACGAGCGGATACCCGTCCGCGTCCTCGGCGGCCCGACCGTCCTCATCGAGTACGGGGGACTCCGCTTCCTCACCGACCCGACCTTCGACGGCCCCGGCGACTACCCCTCGCCCAGCGGCCGGACCCTCACCAAGACCGCGCCGCCCCGCGTCACACGGGCCGAACTGGGCCCCGTCGACGTCGTCCTGCTCTCCCACGACCAGCACGCCGACAACCTCGACCACTCCGGCCGCGCCCTGCTCACCGAGGTGCCCCGCACCCTCACCACGCCGGCCGCCGCGGAGCGCCTCGGCGGCACCACCGAGGGCCTCACCCCCTGGCAGTCCGTCGAGCTGTCCCGCCCCGACGGGGGCACCGTCACCGTCACCGCCGCGCCCGCCCTGCACGGACCCAAGGGCTCCGAACCGCTCGTCGGCGAGGTCACCGGCTTCGTGCTGACCGCCGCCGGCCTGCCGACGGTCTACGTCAGCGGCGACAACGCCTCCCTGGAACTGGTCCAGGAGATCGCCGACCGGTACGCCCCCGTCGACACCGCCGTCCTCTTCGCCGGCGCCCCCCGCATGCCCGTCCTCGACGACGCCCTCCTCGTCCTCGACGGCGCCGGCACCGCGACCGCCGCCCGCCTCCTCGACGCCCGCCGGGTGGTCCCGGCCCACTGCGACAGCTGGGCCCACTTCACGGAGAGCCGCGAGCACGTGGTGAAGGCGTTCACCGAGGCGGGCCTGGCGGACCGGCTCCAGCTGGACTGACAGCCGGACTGCCAGCCGGACTGACAGCTGGAGTGACACGGCGGTGTGCGCGCCCGGGTGGTGCCGCGGTACCACCCGCTCGGCGGGATTCGACCCCCTGCGCCGCGAAATCGGGACGAACCGGACCCTAGCGTGGTCGGTGAGGCGTCAGACGCGACGGACGCCGAGTCCGGGAGAACCGGACGCCCGAGTCCGAGAGAAAGCGACGCGCATGATCGACGCACGGCAACTGACCAAGCGATACGGGGAGAAGACGGCCGTCGACGGACTGGAGTTCGTCGTGCGGCCGGGCACCGTGACCGGCTTCCTGGGGCCGAACGGGGCGGGGAAGTCCACCACCATGCGGATGATCGTCGGGCTGGACGCCCCGACGAGCGGCACCGTCACCGTCAACGGCCACCGCTACGCCCGCCACCAGGCGCCGCTCCAGGAGGTCGGCGCGCTGCTGGAGGCCAAGTCCGTCCACCCGGGCCGCTCGGCCTACCAGCACCTCCGGGCGCTCGCCCTGACCCACGGCATCCCGCGCCGCCGGGTCGACGAGGTGATCGACCTGGCCGGTCTCGCCGGCGTGGCCGGGAAGCGGGCCGGCACCTTCTCCCTCGGCATGGGGCAGCGGCTCGGTATCGCGGCGGCCCTGCTGGGCGACCCGCGGACGGTCATGCTCGACGAACCCGTCAACGGCCTGGACCCCGAGGGCGTCCTGTGGATCCGCAACCTGCTGACCTCGCTCGCGGCGGAGGGGCGGACGGTGTTCGTCTCCTCCCATCTCATGAGCGAGGTGGCGCTGGTGGCGGACCATCTCATCGTCGTGGGACGCGGACGGCTGCTGGCCGACACCACCGTGCGCGACCTGGTCCGCGAGGCGGGCGGCGACGTGGTGACCGTGGCGACCGACGACCCGGCACGGCTGCGGGACGTCCTGGCCGGCCCGGGCGTCGACATCACCGGCCGGGCCGGCTGCGAGGAACTGCGGGTGACCGGGCTGACCGCCCGTGAGATCGGGCTGAAGGCAGCGGAACACGGGATCCCCCTGTTCGAACTGACCACGCGGACGGTCTCCCTGGAGGACGCGTTCATGGACCTGACGCGGGATGCGGTGGAGTACCACGGCGGTACGAGCGCTACGCGTGGCGGGAACGGCACGAGCGGCGGGAGTGGCACGGGCGGCGTGACGGCCGGGGCCACGACCGGTGCCACGGCCGGTGTGACGACCGGCACCGAGACCCTGGAGACCGCAGGGAGGCCCGCATGAGCGCCCTCACCACCACCCCCGAGGCACCCCGCACCGCGCCCCCCGCCCGCCCCGTCCACCGCGTGACCGGGCGGCGGGTGCTGTGCGCCGAGTGGGCGAAGCTCTGGTCGGTGCGTTCGACCTGGATCACCCTGGGCCTCGGCCTGTTGTTCCTCGTCGCCTTCGGGCTGATCGCCGCGAGCCGCTTCTCGTCCCAGTACGGCTCCGGCCGCATGAACCCGGAATTCGCCCGCGCGACGGCCGTGAGCCTGTCCCTCTTCGGCACCAACTTCGCCCAGTTGGCCCTCGGCGTCCTCGGCGTGCTGGTCACGGCGGGCGAGTACTCCACCGGGCTGATCCGCTCGACCCTGGCGGCCGTACCGCGCCGGCTGCCCGTGCTGTGGTCCAAGGCGGCCGTGTTCGGACTGGTCGCGCTGGTCGTCGGCACCGTCGGCGCGTGGGTCGCCTTCCTGGCCGGCGGCCGGATCCTCGCCGGCACCCCCGCCGCGATGGACCTCACGCACGAAGGGGTCGTACGCAGCCTGTTCGGGGCCGGGCTCTACCTCGGCCTGGTCGGCGTCATCGGCACCGCGCTGGGCGCGCTGCTGCGGTCGGTGGCCGGCGGCATCTCGGTCCTGGTCGCCGCCTTCATGCTGATCCCCGGACTGACCTCCCTGCTGCCCAGCTCCTGGCAGGACGACATCAGCCCCTACCTGCCCAGCCACGCCGGCCAGTCCCTGTTCGCCCTCACCCACGACACCACCACCCTCGCGCCCCTGCCCGGGCTGCTGGTCTTCCTCGGCTGGACGGCCCTCGCGCTGGCGGGCGCGGCGTACCGGCTGGTGCGGACCGACGCCTGACGCGCCGTACGACCTGGCCCCCGCCCCGCCCTCCGGACGGGTTGACCGCGCACCCGAACGGCCCTCCGTCGCTCGCGGACCTCCCGGTCACGGGATCTGCTGCTGACAGGAGTGACCACCGTCCAGGCATGACACGAGCGGAGGAGGACGGGAATGACGCAGCGGGAGCCGACGGGGGAGGGCGGGGGCGAGGGCGGCAAGGAGAGCCAAGGCGGCGAGGGCGGAGGCGCGGACAGGGCCGAACTGGACCGGCTGCGCGACCGGATCGCCGCGCTGGAGGCCCGGCAGGCGGGCGAGGCGACCAGACCCCGGCACCGGATGCGGTCCGCGCTCGCCGCGCTGCTCATCATTCTCGGCTGTGTCCTCGCGCCGCTCGGCGTGGTCGCGGCCTGGACCGCCGACCTCGTCGACGACACCGATCGCTACGTCGCCACCGTCGCCCCGCTGGCCAAGGACCCCGACGTCCAGAACGCGGTGGCCAACCGGGCCACCGACGCCCTGATGTCCCACCTCGACATCCCCGCCCTCCTGCAGGGCGCCGCCCCGCCGGACCGGCCGCTCCTGGAGAAGGCGCTCGGTGCCGTCGGCGGCTCGCTGGAGGGAGCGGTACGCAGCTTCGTGCAGGACAAGGCGCAGGAGGTCGTCGCCTCCGACGCCTTCGACACGATCTGGCGCGACGCCAACCGCCGTATCCACGCCACCCTGGACAAGGCCCTGACGGGCAAGGGCGGAGGAGCGGTCCAGATCCAGGGCGACACGGTGACCATCGACCTGGCCCCAGTCATCGAACAGGTCAAGACCCGGCTGACCGACGCCGGACTGTCGGCGGCCGCGAAGATCCCCGAGGTGCACACCCAGTTCACCGTCCTCCAGGGGGACAAGATCAGCCGGATCAAGACCTACTTCCGGCTGCTCCAACTGGCGGGCCTCTGGCTGCCGATCCTCGCCGTCGTCCTCACCGCCGCCGGCGTCCTCACGGCCACGCACCGCCGCCGCGCCCTGATCGCCGCCGCGCTGGGCTTCGCCGTCGCCACCCTGCTCCTCGGCCTCGCGCTGACCGTCTTCCGGACCGTCTACCTGGACGCGCTGCCGAGCGGGGTCTCCCAGCCCGCCGCCGCCACCGTGTACGACACGCTCGTCCGGTTCCTGCGCACGTCGGTACGGGCGGTGGCGGCGCTGGGCGTGATCGTCGCCCTCGCCGCCTGGCTGACCGGACCCGGCCGCTCGGCCCGGGCCGTCCGCCAGGTGTGGCACGCGGGTGTCGCCGCGTCCCGCACCCAGACGGACCGCCTCGGCCTGCGCACGGGCCCGGTCGGCCCGTGCGTGCACCGCTACCGCGCCTGGATCACCTGGCTCCTGGTGGCCGCGGCCGCCGTGACCTTCATCCTCTGGAGCAACCCCACCGGCTGGGTCGTCATCGGCCTGGCGCTGGCCCTGCTCTTCGCCCTCACGGTGGTCGACTTCCTGGCCACGGACTGACGACCCGCGCTACGGCCGAGGGGTGACCCGTTCTACGGCCGAGGGGCCCGTGTGCCTCCGCCGTACCAGCCCCGGGAGGCGGAGGTGTGGACCTCGCACCGGGACCAGTCCAGGCGCGGCGCGGCGTTGAGTTCGGTGCGCAGGACCTGCTGCAGGCGCTGCCAGACGCCGCACTCGTTCCACTCGCGCAGCCGGCGCCAGCAGGTCATGCCCGAGCCGAAGCCGAGCTCCTGGGGGAGGTACTGCCACTGGATCCCGGCGTACAGCACGTAGAGGATCCCGCACAGCACCTCGCGGTCGGGCAACGGCTTACGGCCCGGATTACGGAAACGGCGTTCACGCTGGGGCAGCAGCGGCTCCAGACGGTCCCACAATTCGTCCGAGACAAGCCACGGCGGCGCTCCCGAACCGTGCTGGACGCGGACATACGGATCCGAACACGTCACCAGGGTCGACCCTTCTCCATTTCCAATCTCGTCCTCTATCTCTTGGGGATCCGCTGGGCGTGAGCACCCTGCTTGATCGACCGATATTTCGAGGAGACCTGGCCGATGAGTTCCCAGAAACACACCAGGGCGGTGACCGGTGGAATTCCGAGCATCACGAACGTCAGAAGCGGGCGGGCGGTGTGGCCGACACACAGAGCCATTGCCATGGCCGAGGCCACGATAATCACACCCCACGAGCGGCGGGCGCTTCGGCGCTGAACCGTCGCCCGCAGAATCGAGAGAGCCGCGACGAACCACGGCCCGTACACCGTGAGCGGCCACCACTTGGCCAGATTCGCGGGCAGCACGGACTCGGCGATGGTGTGCAGCTGACCGTAGGAGTAGGTGATGGCCCAGGTCAGCAGAGATGCCGCGCAGACCCCGATCGCGGCGATCAGGATCGTGACGTGGGTGATGCGCTGACCGCCGTCGAGGAGATGCGACTCCATCTGGGGGCGGCGCCGGTGGATCCGGCGATGCGAACGCTCCGGGGGAGCCGGATTCCGGTCCCGGTTCGGATCCGGGGCGGGTGCGGGTGCCGGGCGCGTTGCCGCCGACAGCATGTGGGCGAGTTCTTCGTCCAGGTCCCCCCAGGGCGCTCCGTCCGGTGCCGGACTGTGCCAGGACTGCGGGGACGGAAAGGTGACGGTATCGAACGTGGGCTGGCTGAGGGTGTCGTGTTCGCCTCGGAGGGTGTACTGCAGGTCGTAGTCGTAGGGGTGTGCCTCATAGCTGTTCCGGTCCACCGGTGGTCCTCCGTGTCCTCGTTCAGAAGCTTCCGTCGGGAACACGGGGATCGGGTGGTGCCGGTGCGGCACTGCTCTCACCGTTCCGTTCGCGGGCCGCCCGCAGATATTCAGTTTCCATAACCCTAATTTCGTCCAGAAAATCATCCAACAGGTCCCAGCAGTTGCCGAGGCGTGCCGGGCGATTCATGGCTCCGCATGCTTCATCCCCTGACACTGACACGGTCACATAACGAGAGCTCGTGGAGGGCGGTTGCCGGGCATTCGGGGGATTGGATCCCCCGAAAGGGTTGCCCGGGATGTCCGATAGAAACACTTGACCGATGACGGTGAGTAACTGACAAAGAAGGGGGAGTCGCTGCCGCCAAGTCCCTTTTTGCGCGGCTACACTGCCTCACATAATGAGCGGGCACGTCCCAGGTGATCCGGTCAGGACGTGGGCGCGTCCAGATCCGGCTTCCGCTGCACATCGGTCACCTTCACGTCCTCCGTCTCCGGAGCCCCGAACGTTTCGACGATCACCCCGCTGCCGGTCCCGGTGACCTCCAGGGCCACGTGGCTGCCCATGAAGCGCAGGTCCAGCCTCGCCCGGGGCGCGCCCGCGTGGTTCGGCATCCGGTGAATCCGCGACGCCGGGTAGTCCAGGGTCGTCAGCCTCTTGCGCATCGCCTGGTAGCTGGTCGTCTTCGTGTTCTCGAACGCCTCGCTGACGCGCTTCGCGTGCTCGTTGCCACTGCACTTCTCGACACCGGTCAGCGGCACCTCCTTCACCGACTTGGGCCCGGTGGAGTCAGCGGTCGGCTTCGCCGGCGCGGGGTCGTCCACGGGAACCGGAATGTCTCCCTCGGCGTTCGGAACACCCGGCGGGGTCTCGCCCGGCCCGTATCTCGGTGTGGGCGTGGCCTCTTCACCGGGCAGATCCTCCGGCTCGGGCACCCCATCACCGCCCTTGTCGCTGGGGGCGTTCGGAACGCATGCCGACGTGACGCGGTTCAGCAACGCCAGGAACCGCATCTCCGGGTCGTTGTCGCTGGGCGGGGTCTCCCGCGTGGGTGTCGCCGAGACGGCGCTGCCCGCCGGGGCCTGATCGGCGGTGGTGCCGGTGCCGGTGCGCTGAGTGCCGCAGCCGGAGAGGACCATGCAGCCGAGGGCGGCGGCCACCAGTGCGGGCTTCTTGAGGGATGTCGATCGCATGCATGAACGATGCGGCCTGTTGAGCACCGCACACATGAGTCCTCGTACTCACCTCACGTGGAGCCGACACTCAGGGGGTTGGGCGGGCGAGCCGGAGCCGGTCGCCCGACACGCGGCCTGACCTGCCACCCGGTACGCGTTCAGGATGCGCTCAGGATCTCTGTGTCACGGTCGAGGGTCCCGGCCGCTCGGCGGTCGGCTCACTCACAGGGCGCTCGTCCCGTTTCCCGGGGCGAGCGCTCTGCCGTTCGACCGGAAAGGAGAGCTGAATTGGGGAAATCGGAGGTCCACACCGACCTCGGCGTGGCGAGCACGTCGAGTACGACCAAGTCGGTGATGAAGAAGCTGCCCGAGGTCACGCTGGCGTTCTGGATCATGAAGATCGCCGCGACGACCCTGGGCGAGACGGCGGGCGACCTCTTCGCGCAGACCCTGAAGCTGGGCTACTTCCTCACGACGATCGCGCTGTTCCTGATCTTCGTGGTGACGCTGGTGATCCAGCTGCGGTCCAGCCACTACAACCCGTTCTTCTACTGGACCGTGATCCTGTCGACCAGCATGGCCGGCACCACGATGTCCGACTTCATGAACCGCGACGCCAGCGCCAAGTACCTCTCGAACGGCGCGACCAAGCTGGGCTGGGGTCCCCAGGGCCTCGGCCTGGGCTACCCCGCCGGGGCGGCGATCCTGATCTCGATCCTCCTGGCGATCTTCCTCGTCTGGAAGCTGAGCGGGATGACGTTCCAGATCCGCGACATCGTCACCTTCAGGGGAGAGGCCCTGTTCTGGTCGGCGATCCTTGTGTCGAACACCCTCGGCACCTCCATGGGCGACTTCCTGTCGGACAGTTCCGGCCTCGGCTACGCCGGTGGTGCGCTGCTCGTGACCGGGCTGCTCGCCGTACTCGCGGCACTGATGAAGGTGCCGGCCGTGCCGAACGTCCTGCTGTTCTGGATCGCCTTCGTCCTCACCCGCCCGCTGGGCGCCACCGCGGGCGACTTCCTCACCAAGCCGGTCGCCAAGGGCGGCCTGGATCTGGGCACCGCGGGCTCGTCCGCCGTACTCCTCGCCCTCCTGTTCGGACTGATGGCGTACGCCCAGGTCCAGGAACGCCGGTCCGCCACCCGGCCGACGTAGCGGGCCCACGACCCGGTCTCCCGGCCCGGCCGACCACGAAACCGGCCCCCGGCGCGTGCCGGGGGCCGGTTGGACTTGGTCCGGCCACTTCAGGTGACGGCCGAAGAACCGGTGCCCGTCGTCCACCTCGAACCACGGCGTACGGGTGACCTGCCGGGCCTCCTCGCGCTGGGCGCGGGGCACGTAACCCCCGGCGAAGAAACCGGCGGCCGGGCGGAGCAGTCCGCGCAGCTTGCCACGCTCGTCGTCGCGGCCGTCGAGGGGACGGTCGCCTTTTGCCGGGCCAAACGCAGCACCCAGCCGCTCGACCGCACCGCCGAGCAGCTGCAGGCGCTCATCGCCGGCGCGATCAAGCGCTGACGCCCGCCCGGGAGGGGGCACGGCCGAGTCGCGCAGACCTGGGTCACCCACCCAGTGCGGCGCGGACGGCCTTGGCCTTCTCCCCGGTGAACACGCCGCTGTCCAGAAGGGAGAGCACGGACAGCATGCCGCCGCGTGAACCCCAGCTGCCCTCGTCGATCACCAGGAAGGTGACCCACCAGGCCGGCGAGGGCTCCGCGTGCGGCGCTGCTCCTGGTTCAGGCGGCCCTTCGGGGTTTTCACCCACGAAACCCCAGATCAGGGCCAAACCAGGCAATACGGCTGATGTCCCGCCTCATGCAGCCGATGGCTGAAGTCCTGCCATTCGTGCAGCAGCTGGTACACGTTGAACGCGTCCCGCGGGCCGCCTCGGTCGGGGACCGTCGACCAGATGAAGGCGGCCGCGCCCACCGCCTCCTCGCCGATGCCGCGCAGGGGGTCGACGACCGTCATCGGGAGTTTGACGACCGCGTAGTCGGGGTGGAGGACGACCAGCTCCAGGGGCGGGACCTTGTGCAGGGGCACGCCCTCGATGCCGGTGAGGACCATCGCGGCCATCGTCTCCGGCTTGATCTTGGTGAACATGCCGTTCATGCCCAGCTCGTCGCCGCCGAGCTCCTCGGGGCGCATCGAGATGGGGACACGCGCCGCGGTCGCACCGTCGGGCGCACCGAAGTATTTGTACGTCACCCCCACCCGACCACCATTCCTGCTCCCTGCCCGGAGGCGTTCCGCCCGGTGGTCGAGGCGACGGTCGGCCGGCCGGTCCAGGTGCTGGGCCGGCTGTCGGTCGGTCTGCCGCTCGTGCCGCTCGGGCTCACTCGGTACACCCTGTGTCTGACGTGCGTCGCTCTGACGTGCCTCGGTCGCTTCCTCCGCCTCGCGCCGGTGCCTTCCCCGCCGGGCACGTCGAGGACCCAGGTCATCAGTCCCCTCGCCCAGTCCGCCACCGCGATGCATATCTCCACCCGACTGCTTTTCTAGGACGCCCGACCCCGGCCGCGCAACCCGATCATCGTGTCAGTGACCTCCCCCACGGCCGCCCGCCGAAACGTGCGGTGAAACACCAGTCCGCGGGATCCTCCCGGTCCCTGATCACTACGTGCCAAAGGGGCTGTGTGTATCACTGTGTGTATCAGGTGTCAGTCTCGCAGATGGCGGCGGAGAGGCCAGGGGATCAAGACACGGTGGCCGGGGCATCAAGAGACGGGGCCCGGGAGACGGTGAGCCGGCGGGGCCCGCACGGGCGGCCCGGGCGGTGAGCGGCCCGGGCACGTGGTCGCGTGGGATTCGGGCACGTGGTTGTCCGGGGTGTGGCCCGCTCCGCCTACCCTGAGGAGGTCACCACGCAACCGGAGTCCGAGAAGCCGGAGAAGCCGCACGTCATGAGTGCCCAGAGCGAAACGCCCTATCCCTACGACGCGCCCGTCTCGCAGGCGCTCTTCGACCGCGCCTCCGTCGTCACGCCGGGCGGCGTGAACTCGCCGGTGCGCGCCTTCCGCGCGGTCGGCGGCACGCCCCGGTTCATGGTCTCCGGCAGCGGGCCGTACCTGACCGACGCCGACGGGCGGGAGTACGTCGACCTGGTCTGCTCCTGGGGGCCGATGATCCTGGGGCACGCGCACCCCGAGGTCATCGCCGCCGTCCGGGATGCCGTCGCGCGCGGTACGTCCTTCGGTACGCCCGGTGAGGGCGAGGTCGCCCTCGCCGAGGAGATCGTCGCCCGGGTGGAGCCCGTCGAGCAGGTGCGACTGGTCAGCAGCGGGACCGAGGCGACCATGTCGGCCATCCGGCTCGCCCGTGGGTTCACCCAGCGGTCCAAGGTCATCAAGTTCGCCGGCTGCTACCACGGGCACGTGGACTCCCTGCTCGCCGCGGCGGGCAGCGGCGTCGCGACGTTCGCGCTGCCCGACACGCCCGGTGTCACGGGCGCCCAGGCCGGCGACACGATCGTGCTGCCGTACAACGACCTGGAGGCCGTGCACGAGGCCTTCCACCGGCACCCGGGCGAGATCGCCTGTGTCATCACCGAGGCCTCGCCCGGCAACATGGGCGTCGTGCCGCCGGACCCCGGGTTCAACGCGGGCCTCAAGGACGCCTGCCGGAAGAACGGCGCCCTCTTCATCTCCGACGAGGTCATGACCGGGTTCCGGACGAGCAGGAGCGGCTGGTACGGGATCGACGGCGTCAAGCCCGACCTCATGACCTTCGGCAAGGTCATGGGTGGTGGGTTCCCCGCCGCCGCCTTCGGCGGCCGCGCCGACGTGATGGCCCACCTCGCGCCCGCCGGGCCCGTGTACCAGGCCGGCACGCTCTCCGGGAACCCCGTCGCCACCGCGGCCGGCCTCGCCCAGCTGCGGCTCCTGGACGACGCCGCGTACGACAAGGTCGACGCCGTGTCCGCGCAGATCCAGGGCCTCGTCACCGAGGCGCTGAGCAAGGAGGGCGTGGCGCACCGGCTGCAGACCGCCTCCAACATGTTCTCGGTGTTCTTCACCGACCGGCAGGTGCGCACGTACGAGGACGCCAAGCGGCAGGAGTCGTTCCGCTTCACCGCCTTCTTCCACTCGCTGCTGTCGAACGGCGTCTACCTGCCGCCGTCGGCCTTCGAGTCCTGGTTCGTGTCCACGGCTCACGACGAGCGGGCCATCCAGAAGATCGCCGACGCCCTCCCGGCGGCGGCCCGAGCGGCCGCGGAGGCCACGGCAGCATGAGCAGCAACGGCAGCAACGGCAGCAACGGCAGTTACGCCGGCGACAACGACATCACCGTCGTCCACCTCATGCGGCACGGCGAGGTCGACAACCCGACCGGGGTCCTCTACGGGCGACTGCCCGGCTACCACCTCTCCGACCTGGGCCGGAAGATGGCCGAGCGGGTCGCCGAGCACCTCGCCACGCGGGACGTCACGCACGTCGTCGCCTCCCCGCTGGAGCGGGCGCAGGAGACCGCGACGCCGATCGCCAAGGCGCACGGGCTCGACCTCGCCACCGACGAGCGGCTCATCGAGGCCGACAACGTCTTCCAGGGCAAGACCTTCGGCGTCGGCGACGGCGCGCTGCGCAGGCCCGAGAACTGGAAGCACCTCGTCAACCCGTTCAAGCCGTCCTGGGGCGAGCCGTACGTCGACCAGGTGGTCCGGATGATGGGCGCGCTGAACGCGGCCAGGGACCAGGCCCGGGGGCACGAGGCGGTGCTGGTCAGCCATCAGCTGCCGATCTGGATCGTGCGGTCGTACGTCGAGAAGCGGCGGCTGTGGCACGACCCGCGCAAGCGGCAGTGCACGCTCGCCTCGCTGACGACGTTCACCTACCAGGGCGACAAGATCGTCTCGGTCGGCTACGCCGAGCCGGCGATCGATCTCGTCCCGGCCCACCTGCGCGCCGGCGCCAAGCCGGTGAAGGGGAAGAGCAAGGCCTTCGGGGCCTGAGGCGCACAGCTCGCCACACGCGCATCACCTGACGGTCCGTTGGGAGCGGCTTAGCCCGCTTTTGCTGGATCCGTTACGAAATGCATAAGAAAGGCACGGAACCTCCCCGATCGTCCCGCCATCTGTCTGGGTGACACCAGCGGGCGTGACGAATCGGGGACCTCCATGCGCACCAACTCCCGGACCCTTTCCCGGAGGGGAATACTCGGCCTCGGCGCGGGCGCGGCCGCCGCCGCGGGAATCGCCGGCTGCGGGAGCCTCACGTCCTCGGACGGCGGTGGGCGCCCCTCCGGTTCCCGGGGTCCGGGCGGTGGGGGCGGCCGGGACGGCGGCACCGACGGCCCCGGCGGTCACAGCGGAGGGCGCAGCGGCGGGAGTACGACGCAGGGGCGGCCCATCGGCGACGGCTCCACCTCCTTCACCGGCAAGCAGCCCCACCAGCCCGCCGCGCCGGAGCCGCTCGAACCGGGTCAGACCCCGCCGCAGTTCGTGATCTTCTCCTGGGACGGCGCCGGCGAGGTCGGCAACGGCCTCTTCCCGCGCTTCCTGGACCTCGCCAAGGAGCACGGCGCGAGCATGACCTTCTTCCTCTCGGGGCTGTATCTGCTGCCCGAGTCGAAGAAGCGGCTCTACGACCCCCCGAACAACCCGCGCGGCGCCTCCGACATCGGCTACCTCACCGACCCGCACATCAAGTCCACGCTCGCGGGCGTCCGCCGGGCCTGGCTGGAGGGCCACGAGATCGGCACCCACTTCAACGGGCACTTCTGCGCCGGCTCCGGCACGGTCGGCAACTGGACCCCGCGCCAGTGGAAGAGCGAGATCGAGCAGGCCAAGTCGTTCGTCAAGCAGTGGCGGACCAACACCGGCTGGACCGACCTGCCCTCCCTGCCGTTCGACTACGACAAAGAGCTCGTCGGCGGCCGTACCCCCTGTCTGCTCGGCCAGAACAGCCTGCTGCCCACCGCCCGCGAGCTGGGCTGGCGCTACGACGCCTCCTCGCCGGGCGGGCGCCAGACGTGGCCCACGAAGAAGCTGGGGATCTGGGACCTGCCGTTGCAGCAGATCCCGTTCCCCGGGCGCTCCTTCGAGGTCCTGTCGATGGACTACAACATGCTCGCCAACCAGTCCGTGAACTCGACGAAGGCGCCCGCCTACAACTACCCGGGCTGGCGCAGGCAGTCCGCGCAGGCGTACATCGCGGGATTCGAGCGGGCATACAGGACAAACCGGGCGCCGTTCTTCATCGGCAACCACTTCGAGCAGTGGAACGGCGGCATCTACATGGACTCCGTCGAGGAGGCCTTCAAGCACATCGCGCGCGAGAAGGAGAAGGGCGCGGACGTACGCCTGGTCTCCTTCCGGCAGTTCGTGGACTGGATGGACGTCCAGAAGCCCGAGGTGCTCGCCAAGCTGCGCACGCTGGAGGTCGGACAGAAGCCGGCCGGCGGCTGGAAGACGTTCCTCGCCTGACGGGCCTCGCTCGATCCCTGTTGGTCCTCGCTCGACCGCTGCCGGAAATGTCCCGTGTAAATACGCCCTGATATGCGGTTTTCCGTCCGCCAGGGGGGTGCGCGAGATCCCCGGAACGGGCATGCGAAACTTTTCACATGAGTACCCGTAGCCGCGCCGTCCTGCTCAGCGCCATGGCCGCCGTCGCGGCCCTGACCCTGTCCGCGTGCGGCAACGGCGGCACCTCCGGCGGTGGCGGCAACACCGGCTTCGTCACCGGCAACAACGGCATCGACACCGTCGCCCGGGGCAAGCGGACCGCGGCCCCCGACCTGTCCGGCACGACCATCGACGGCAAGTCCCTGGACGTCGCCGACTACAAGGGCAAGGTCGTCGTCATCAACGTCTGGGGCTCCTGGTGCGGTCCGTGCCGGGAGGAGGCCAAGTACTTCTCCAAGGTCTCGAAGGAGTACGCGGACCGGGGCGTGCAGTTCGTCGGCATCAACACCCGGGACACCAGTACCACTCCCGCCGTCGCCTTCGAGCAGGAGCACGGCATCGGCTACCCGAGCCTGTACGACCCGACGGGCAAGCTGATGCTCCGCTTCAAGAAGGGCACGCTCAACCCGCAGCTGATCCCCTCCACGCTCGTCATCGACAAGGACGGGAAGGTCGCCGCGCGGGCGCTGGAGGCGCTCGACGACACCACCCTGCTGAAGATGGTCAAGCCGGTCCTCGCGGAGAAGTGACGTGAGCGCACTCGTCACGCTGGCCGCGCAGAACCAGACCGTTCTCCACGGGGCCCTGCTGGTCGCCCTGCCCATCGCCCTGCTCGGCGGCCTCGTCTCCTTCTTCTCGCCCTGTGTCCTGCCGCTGGTGCCCGGCTACCTCTCCTACGTCACCGGGGTCGCCGGAACCGATCTGGCCGAGGCCAGACGCGGGCGCATGGTCGCCGGAGCCTCCCTGTTCGTGCTCGGGTTCAGCGCCGTGTTCGTCTCCGGCGGGGCGCTGTTCGGCTCCTTCGGCTGGACCCTGCAGGAACACAAGGTGGTCCTGGCCAAGGTGCTCGGCGTGGTCATGATCCTCATGGGCGTGTTCTTCATGGGGCTGATGCCCTGGCTCACCCAGCGCGAGTTCCGCTTCCACAAGCGCCCGACGGCCGGCCTGGTGGGCGCGCCGATAGTCGGGGCCCTGTTCGGGATCGGCTGGACGCCCTGCATCGGCCCCACCCTCGCGTCGGTGAACGTCCTCGCCATGGAACAGTCGAGCGCCGGGCGCGGGGCGCTGCTGATGGTCGCCTACTGCCTGGGCCTCGGCGTGCCCTTCGTGCTCGCGGCCGTCGCCTTCCGCAAGGCGCTCGGTGCCTTCGGCTGGGTCAAGCGCCACTATGTCTGGGTGATGCGCATCGGCGGCACGATGATGATCGTGACCGGTGTGCTGCTGCTGACCGGGGCCTGGGACCGCCTGGTGCAGGAGATGCAGACCTGGTCCAACGGCTTCACTGTGGGGATCTGACTCGATGAGCACTACTGAAAAAGCGGGGCCCGACAAGAGCCAGGACCAGGAGGACCTCGGCGCGGCCGGCTCCCAGCTGTCCACCGCTCCGCAGGAGGAGCTCGCCTCCGTCCCCGGCCTCGGCGTCATCGGCTGGATCCGCTGGTTCTGGCGTCAGCTGACCTCCATGCGGGTCGCGCTGCTGCTGCTCCTGCTGCTCTCCCTCGGCGCGATCCCCGGTTCGCTCATCCCGCAGAGCGGCGCCGACCTGAACAAGGTCGACGAGTTCCGCAAGGCGCACAAGACGCTCGCGCCCATCTACGACAAGCTGGGCCTCTTCCACGTCTACAGCTCGGTGTGGTTCTCCGCGATCTACATCCTGCTGTTCGTCTCCCTCATCGGCTGCATCGTCCCGCGCACCTGGCAGTTCGTCGGCCAGCTGCGCGGCCGCCCGCCGGCCGCGCCCAAGCGGCTGACCCGGCTGCCCGCCTACACCACCTGGCGCACCACGGCCGAGCCCGAGCAGGTCCGCGAGGCCGCGCTCGCCCTGCTGAAGAAGCGCCGCTTCCGCGCCCACCGCACCGGTGACGCCGTCGCCGCCGAGAAGGGCTATCTGCGGGAACTGGGCAACCTGGTCTTCCACATCGCCCTGATCGTGCTGCTGGTCGCCTTCGCCTCCGGCCAGCTGTACAAGGCGGACGGCACCAAGCTGATGGTGGAGGGCGACGGCTTCTCCAACGCGCTGCCGCTGTACGACGATTTCAAGTCCGGCAGCATGTTCCAGAACGACGACCTCGTGCCGTTCAGCTTCGACCTGAAGGACTTCAAGGCCACCTATGAGCTGACCGGTCCCAACCGGGGCACCCCGCGCACCTTCGAGGCGAAGATCGCCTACAGCGAGGGCGCGTACGGCAAGGAGAAGACCACCACCGTCCAGGTCAACCAGCCGCTGAAGATCGACGACTCCAAGGTCTACCTCGTCAGCCACGGCTACGCGCCCGTCGTCACCGTCCGCGACGGCCGGGGCAAGGTCGTCTACCACGACGCCGTACCGCTGCTGCCGCTCGACGGCAACGTCACCTCCAACGGCGTGATCAAGGTGATGGACGGCTACCGGGACGCCCGGGGCAAGAAGGACCAGCTCGGCTTCCAGGCCTTCTTCGTGCCGACCTTCGACCCGAAGGCCGGCACGATGCTCTCGCAGTTCCCCTCGCTGGTGAACCCACTGCTCGCGGTGAACGCCTACCACGGCGACCTGGGGGTCGACGCGGGCCTCTCGCAGAACGTGTACCAGCTGGACAAGAAGCACATGAAGGCGTTCAAGGACGGCAAGGGCCAGCTGCTGAAGAAGCTGCTGCGGCCCGGTGACACGCTCACGCTGCCGGACGGCGCCGGGTCCATCACCTTCGAGAAGGACGTCAAGGAATGGGCCGGCTTCGAGATCGTCCAGGAGCCGGGCAGCGGCTGGGCGCTGGGCGGTGCCCTCGCGGCGATCTTCGGTCTGGCCGGGTCCCTGTTCATCCAGCGCCGCCGCGTGTGGGTGCGGGCGGTGACCGGTGCCGACGGCGTCACGGTGGTCGAGATGGCCGGGCTCGGCCGCAGCGAGTCCGCCAAGGTGCCCGAGGAACTGGGCGACCTCGCCGGAATCCTCTACGACCAGGCGCCGGGGGCACCCGACCCCGACGACTCTTCAGCGTCCAACGAAGCAACCCCCGACCCCGAAGTCGTACCTGCCGAAGGGGCTGAGAAGTGACTCTCGCCGCCGCTACCGATCTCGCCGCCGCCACCAACGAACATCTCGCGAGCATCAGCAACACGCTGATCTACTCGTCGATGGCCGTCTACACGCTGGCCTTCTTCGCGTACATCGCCGAATGGCTCTTCGGCAGCCGCAGCAAGGTGGGCCGTACGGCCGCCGCGCTCACGGCGCACACCGAGACCGCGAAGGGTCCGGCCGTCACCGTGAAGAAGGCGGGCGGCACGGCCGTGCTGGAGCGGCCGAAGGTCGTGGTGCGCTCCGCGTCCGGCGCCCGGGATGTGCCGGACGGTCCCGGCGCGCACGGCGGTGACGTGCAGGGCGACATGTACGGGCGCATCGCCGTCTCGCTCACGGCGCTGGCGTTCCTGGTGGAGCTGGCCGGCGTGGTCGCCCGCGCGGCGTCCGTGCAGCGGGCGCCCTGGGGCAACATGTACGAGTTCAACATCACCTTCTCCACGGTCGCCGTCGGCGTGTACCTCGGGCTGCTGGCGCTGAAGAAGAACGTGCGCTGGCTCGGGCTGTTCCTGATCACCACGGTCCTGCTGGACCTGGGGCTGGCTGTCACCGTCCTCTACACGGCCAGCGACCAGCTGGTCCCGGCCCTGCACTCGTACTGGCTGTACATCCACGTCTCCACCGCGATCTTCTGCGGCGCGGTGTTCTACGTCGGCGCGGTCGCCACGATCCTGTACCTGTTCAAGGACTCGTACGAGAACAAGCTGCAGACCGGCGGCAAGCCGGGTGCCTTCGCCACCTCGGTCCTGGAGCGCCTGCCCGCCTCGGCCTCCCTCGACAAGTTCGCCTACCGGGTCAACGCGGCCGTCTTCCCGCTGTGGACGTTCACGATCATCGCGGGCGCGATCTGGGCGGGCGACGCCTGGGGCCGCTACTGGAACTGGGACCCGAAGGAGACCTGGTCCTTCATCACCTGGATCGCCTACGCCTGCTACCTGCACGCCCGCGCGACGGCCGGCTGGAAGGGCCGCAAGGCCGCCTACCTGGCGATGCTCGCCTTCGGCTGCTGGCTGTTCAACTACTACGGCGTCAACATCTTCGTCAGCGGCAAGCACTCCTACGCGGGCGTCTGAGTCCGGGGTCGGCGACACTGGTGTCATGAGCGGTTCCATCGCACAGGGCACCAGCCAGACCCACGGGAACACGCACATCATCCACATCCTGGTGCGGCTTCCGAGGCGCATGGAGGACGTCTGGCCCTGGGTGGCCACCCCGGAGGGGCTGGGGGCGTGGTACACCGCCGTGGACGTCCTCGAGCCCCGGCTCGGCGGGACGGTGGCCCTGCGGGGCGTGGGGGCCGGGCAGGTCACGGCGTGGGACGTGGACCGGGTCGCGGAGTACACCGTCGGCGACGGCGGCCGGGTCCGGTTCCATCTGGAGCGGGACGGCGAGGACGCCAGCGCGCTCCGCTTCACGCACGAGTTCCAGGGCGAGGCGGAGACGGAACAGCGCTGGCGCACCCGCTTCGAACGCCTGATCGAAACCTTGGCGCCCGCGGCTGCCACGGACACCGCGGACATCGCGGAGACCTGGGAGGACTGAGCCGAGACCTGGGAGGACCGAGGCCGGCTACGACGGCGGCAGGCACTCCTTCGCCGGCGGCTTCCCCTCCGGCCAGGCGATCCGCACGAACCGCGAGCCGCCCTCCGGTGTCAGCTCGACGATCGGCACGGCCTTGTCGTACGGATTGCCGTGCACGTCCAGGCAGATCCAGCCGCTCGCCCCGTCCACCCGCAGCGACCCCTTGACCTGCGGCCACTGCAGGCCCACGTCCCGCAGGGCCGGGACGCTCCGCCCGTCCGGCACCGCCTCGCGGATGCCGTGCACCGCGAGGCGCAGGGTGTCGTAGCCGACGATCAGCTGGCCGTCGTCCAGGGTGACCGGGCCGATCGGGCCGACCGGTGAGCGTTCCGCGGAGGCCAGCAGCGTGCGCAGCGCCTGGAAGTCCGCCGCCGAACCGCCCGTCTTCGCCGGGCTCTTCGTCCAGGCGTCCGGATGGGCCAGGGAGGTGTAGCGGACGGAGAGGTTGTGCCGCAGGGCGTCGCGGTCCAGGACCTTCTCGTGGGTCAGGTAGGACGCCTCGTCGCCCGTCAGCACCGTGAACCTCCGGTCCTGGCAGCCGCGTCCGCCCAGCGCGTTGATGAACTGCCGCAGCTGGGTGTGCCGGCCCGCGAACAGGATCGTGTCGGTCTCCCGGGAGGTGTCGCACACCAGGTGCGTGATCTGCCGGAAGGTGTTCGCGGTCGTGCCCTCCTGGCTGCGGTCGGCGGGCGGCGTGAACGGCTGCGGCTCGTACGGCGAACCCTTGATCAGCGCCGCGAACGACTCCTGCAGCGTGCGCGTGTACGGGTCGCCGGGCCGGTCGTACACCAGCAGCGCCTTGCCCGCCGTCACCTTGGCGAAGGACGCGAGCGCGCGGGCCTCGTCGGTGTTGGTCGGCGCCACCCGGGCCAGACCGGGGAAGGGATCCTTGCCCTGCTGCCCGTTGGCGAGGTCGTCGGCGGTGATGGAGGAGCCGACCACCGGGATGTGGTGCCGGGTCAGCTCCTGGACGGCCTTCTTGTTGTTGTCGGTGCTCTGCCCGATGCCCGCCACCGCCCGCAGCCGGTCCGCGCTCGTCGTCATGCGGACCAGCTGGTCCACGGTCTCCCGCCACCGGCCGCCGTCGGCCCCCGGATTGGCCGTCACCAGCCGGATCTGCGGCGCCTCCCCGTTGGAGGCGTGGTTGGCCTGGTACTGCGCCAGATAGGCGCCCTGCAGCTGGTGCTGGATGTCGTTCAGGTTGGTCGGGGAGGTCGAGCTGTAAGGCAGCATCAGGGCCACCGTGACGTAACTGCCGGGCTTCAGGCGGTCGTTCTCCCGCGCGATCGCCCGTACCGTCTTCTGTAGCTGGGCGTGCCCGAAGTCGTACGGCCCTGTCGCCACGCCCACGCACTCGTCGCTGTCCTGCGGGCGGGACACCCCGGGCGCGCAGGACCGGTCCTCGTGGGTGAGGGCCCGCATCGCGAACACCAGGCCGGTCACCAGGCAGGCCGCCAGCAGCAGGGCCAGATAGCGGCGCAGCGGGATCTCCCACACGCCCTCGCGCAACCACGTGCCCACACCCCTGCGCGCCATCACGCGTCCCCCCTCGAGTCGTCCGGGCCGTCGTCCGCGTCGCCGTCCGCGTCGCCGGGTCCGTCCATGGGGCGCCCGGCGAGCGCGGCCGCCGGCCAGTCCCGGGAGGCCCGCCACAGCAGGGCGTTGCCCGCCGGCCGCAGGTTGGACAGCTGCTCCAGCTCGAAGCGGAGCCGGTCCCCGACCTGCGGGCCGGGCAGCACCAGCGGGTCCGCCAGCAGCCACACCGCGTGCAGCAACCGCCGTATCCGCAGGTGCAGTACGGCGTCCGCGCCCTCCGGTACGGCGTGGTCGGCGTCCGTGCGGCCGAGCGCGACCGCGGCCCGCCGGTCGGCGCGGCCGGTGAAGTCGCGGCCCTCGGCGTCATGCGCGTGGAAGTACGGCGCCGACGCGACGAACCGCAAGGTGCGCAGCCAGGTGCGGGTGTCCTCGGTGAGGAACGTGTCCCGCAGGTGGGCGACCGCCGGTTCCGTGACGCCCAGGGCGAGTTCGTGGTGGAGCCGGTAGCGGGCGTGCTCCGGGTCCGGGTAGTGGGCGATCAGCGTCTCGTGCGCCGTACGCCACGACGCGTGGTCGGTGTCGCGCAGATGCAGCCGGAGCAGCAGCAGGGTCCGTACGAACGGGTCCCCGACGAACTGGCCGGGTACGACCGGCAGCCCCTCCTCGGCCAGCAGGGTCTGCAACGCCCGTACGTTCGCCGGGCCGAAGGTGTCCGGGAGCAGCGCCGCCGCCAGGGCGCAGGCCGAGCCGTGGTCGTGGGCGGCGGCCAGCACGGTCAGCTCCTCCAGGTGCTCGGCCGGCACCAGCCGGTCCAGCAGCGCCTGGTAGGCGGGCACGGCGGGTTGGTCCTCGGCCGGGCGGACGCCGGCGGTGAGCAGTTCGGCCGGCGCGGAGGCCGCGGGCAGGTTCTGCGCGGCGGACTCGGCGAGCAGCACGATGCCGAGCGGATTACCGCCCGCCAGCCGGTGGACGGCGTGCGGGAGTTGCGCCGGTAACTGCGCGTCCTCACAGATGGCGCCGACGATGTGCAGGGTGTCGTCCGGGCTCAGCGGGGGCAGCGCGACCAGCAGCGCCCGCGAGGAGGGCGCCGCGTCCGGGGTCCAGTCGCTGCGCCGGGCCACCTCGGCCAGCTCCCGCCGGACCGCGCTGCGCAGCTCCTGCCGGCCCTCGCCGCGCCGGGCGGCGACGAACGCCACCTGGTCGCCGACGCCCTCGGCGCGGTCCCGCAGCACCGCCTCCACCAGCCCCGGGCCGGGCGCGGTCTGCGCGTTGTCGAGCAGCACCAGCGGCCGCCCCAGGCGCTGCATACGGGGCAGCATCCCCGCGTACGCCTCCGTCAGGTCGGCCAGCAGGGCCCGCACCAGATACCGCTCGGCGTGCTCCCGGGAGGTGCCGCCCGCCCGGAAGTGGCCCGACAGCAGGATCAGTCCGCGCTGCGCGTGCCCGCCGGCGTTCGGATACGTCCGGTACCACACCGACGCCTTCTGGTGCCGGCGGCTGGCGAAGCCCTCGGCGACCGACTCCAGGGTCGCCTCGATCGCGCCCGACACCAGCGGCCCGGTGCCGGTGGCCGCGGCCACCACCTTCGCCGCCACCTTCCCGGCCCAGCGCCCGGCGAACCCGCTGATCCACGAGCCGCTCTCGTTCAGCAGCAGGATCCGCTCGACCTCCCGGCGGATCCGCTCCGAGTCGGCGTCGCCCCAGCCGCCCGCGGCCACCGCCACCAGCCCCGACATCAGCCGCGGGAAGGTGATCCGCCCGGCGCCCGTCACCGGCTCCGCCAGCTGCTCGGCGATCACCAGCAGCCCCTGCGCCACCGGCGACCAGGACTCGGCGGGCCGCTCGGCGGGCGGACCGGCGAACTGCTCCTCCGCACAGTCGATCAACGCGACCGGCGTGTGCCCCTTGTAGGCGTCCCGTAACGCGCCGAGGACCGCGCTCTTGCCGAGCCCGCGCGCCCCCGTCAGCACCACCAGCGGCGGCTCCGCCGGGTGCTCGAACGGGTGACTCCGGTGCTGTGCGGGACGCAGGCCCACCAGCCGGGGAGCGAGACCGGCCGGCTCGATGTCGAACAGCGCTCCACGCCCGTGCAATCGTCTGCCCACCCGCACCCCCCCATCAACAGCAGTGTAGAAAGGGGAAGTTGCTCCGTACCAGGGTCATTGGTGTCCGTTGGGTCACGAAGTGTGGGCGCGGAGTGACGGCCGGGCCGGATCGGTCGGCCGGAGCCAGCCTGATCCGGAATACACCCCCTAGACCTCGCCCGTCGGCGGAGTCCATCGCCGCCCGCTCATCAGGCTGCCCAGGCCCGACCACGCGAAGTTCATCAGGGTGGACGCGGCCTCCCTGGCGGTGACGCCCTCCGTGGCGTTGGCCCAGTCGGCGAGGGACTCGGCGGCGCCCACCAGGGCCTCGGCGAGCCCGGCGACCTCGTGTTCGGGGAGGTCGGGGTCGCGGTGGGCCTCGCGGGCGGCGACCGCGATCAGCTGGGTCACGAACGCGACGATCTCCTCGCGCAGCGCCGCGGCCTCGGCCGCGAACGCCTTGCCGTGGGTGCGGGCCTGGAGGTGCAGGACGGCCCAGCCGTCGGGGTGCTCGGCGGTGTGCGCGAAGAACGCCTGGAGCCCGTCCCACAGCTGGCGGTCGGCGGGCAGGTCACGGCGGACACCGGCGCGGACGGCCTCCATGAGCGCGGCGGCCTCGCGGCGGATGCAGGTGGTGAAGAGGTCTTCCTTCGAGTTCAGGTACAGATAGACCAACGGCTTGGACACGCCCGCGAGTTCGGCTATCTCGTCCATCGAGGCGGCCATGTACCCGCGCCGGCCGAAGATCCGCACGGCGGCGTCCAGCATCTGCCGCTCGCGCACCGCCCTCGGCATCCGTCTGGTCTTCACGGAACCCATGAAGCCAGACTAGTTGGGGCCGACGGCGTCTTCCTGGCTGCGGTTGGCCTCCAGGTTGGCCTTCATCCGGTCGACCTTGGTGACGATCTGCACGGAGGCCCTGTCCCGCTCCTTGCGCAGCACGACCCAGCTGATCGGCGCGGAGAGGACCAGCGCGAGCAGCAGGACCCACAGGAAGTTGGAGTCGCCGAAGCCGCGCGGGAAGATGCCCGAGTAGACGGCTCCCCAGACGACCACGAGGCAGCCGGCGAAGATGCCGAGGCGCATCAGTGTGTAGCGGAGCATCTCAATCCAGTCTTCCGATTCCAAAACGGGTCATCGTCCAGTGAAGCACGGCGCGGACCCGATCTTGCGGCGGGGTCGGTGCCGGGTCAGTGCAGGGGCAGCAGCATGAAGATGTCGTCCCGGTCGTCGCCCGGAGCGACCCGGATCGCGCCGGGTACCCGGCCGACCTCCTTGTAGCCGCAGGAGCCGTAGAACCGCTCCAGGCCGAGCCCGCCCCGGCAGGTGAGCCGTATCGCCTCGACGCCGTCCAGCGTCCGGGCCGCCTCCTCGGCGGCGGCCAGCAGGTCCCGGCCGTACCCCTTGCCCTGGTGCCTCGGGTGGACCATCACCGTGTACAGCCATATCCAGTGCCGCATCAGCCGGTGCGTGTTGTCGGTGAGGAACGCCGTCGCCGCGACCGTCCCGGTCTCGTCCCGGCCCACCAGCAGCCGGGTGCGGCCCTCGGCCATCGCCACGAAGTGCTTGACCAGCTCCGGGCGTATGTCCTCCACGGTCACCGGCGGCACGAACCCGACGGAGCCGCCCGCGTTCGACACGTCCGCCCACAGCGTGAGCAGGTCGTCCCGCAGGGCAGGCGAGACCGCCGGGTCCAACTCGAAGGTCAGTGCCACTCGGTCACACCCGCATCGGCTGCGGAGACTCACGGCGCAGCGGGTCCGGGCCGTCGTACTCGCGGATGATCTCGTAGCGGGTGTTGCGTTCCACCGGGCGGAAGCCGGCGTCGCGGATCAGGTCCAGCAGGTCCTCGCGGGTCAGCTTGTTCGGGGTGCCGTAGTTGTCCGCGTCGTGCGTGATCTTGTACTCGACGACCGAGCCGTCCATGTCGTCCGCGCCGTGCTGGAGGGCGAGCTGGGCGGTCTGCACGCCGTGCATGACCCAGAAGACCTTGACGTGCGGGACGTTGTCGAACAGGAGGCGGGAGACCGCGAAGGTCTTCAGGGCCTCGGCGCCGGTGGCCATGGTGGTGCGGGCCTGCAGCTTGTTGCGGACCTTGCCGTCCTTCATGTCCACGAAGTCGTGCTGGTAGCGCAGCGGGATGAAGACCTGGAAGCCGTTCGTCTCGTCCTGGAGTTCACGCAGGCGCAGGACGTGGTCGACGCGGTGGCGGGGCTCCTCGATGTGGCCGTAGAGCATGGTGCACGGGGTCTTCAGGCCCTTCTCGTGCGCGAGGCGGTGGATGCGGGACCAATCCTCCCAGTGGGTCTTGTGGTCCACGATGTGCTGCCGGACCTCCCAGTCGAAGATCTCGGCACCGCCGCCGGTGAGGGACTCCAGGCCCGCGTCGATCAGCTCGTCGAGGATCTCGGAGGCCGACAGACCGGAGATCGTCTCGAAGTGGTGGATCTCGGTGGCCGTGAACGCCTTCAGGGAGACGTTCGGGAGGGCGGCCTTCAGCTCCCGCAGCGAGCGCGGGTAGTAGCGCCACGGCAGGTTCGGGTGCAGGCCGTTGACGATGTGCAGCTCGGTCAGGTTCTCCGACTCCATCGCCTTGGCGAGCTTCACCGCCTCCTCGATGCGCATCGTGTACGCGTCCTTCTCGCCCGGCTTGCGCTGGAACGAGCAGTAGGCGCAGGACGCCGTGCACACGTTCGTCATGTTCAGGTGCCGGTTGACGTTGAAGTGCACCACGTCGCCGTTCTTGCGGGTCCGCACCTCGTGCGCGAGGCCGCCCAGCCAGGCCAGGTCGTCCGACTCGTACAGCGCGATGCCGTCCTCGCGGGTCAGCCGCTCACCGGAGCGGACCTTCTCCTCCAGCTCGCGCTTGAGCCCGACGTCCATGCCTGTTTCCCTCCTACGACAACTCAGCCAACCGTACGCCTACACCTCTTCGGGCAGTTCCCCGACCCGGTTCTCCCACTTCGTGGACAACACGATGGTGGTACGGGTCCGGGACACGCCCTTGGTCCCGCTCAGCCGCCGGATGATCCGCTCCAGGCCGTCCACGTCCGTCGCCCGCACCTTGAGCATGTAGGAGTCGTCGCCGGCGATGAACCAGCAGTCCTCGATCTCGGGAAGCTCCTTCAGCCGCTGGGCCACGTCCTCGTGGTCGGCGGCGTCGGACAGCGAGATGCCGATCAGGGCGGTCACGCCGAGGCCGAGGGAGGCCGCGTTCACCGTGGCGCGATACCCGGTGATGACACCGGCCGCCTCCAGCCGGTTGATGCGGTCGGTGACGCTGGGGCCCGACAGGCCGACGAGACGCCCCAGCTCCGCGTACGAGGCCCGGCCGTTCTCCCTCAGGGCCTGGATGAGCTGCCTGTCCACCGCGTCCATGCGATCGAAGCCTTCCGCTGAAGAGTTCCCGAAGTGATGAGAGGTACTGCGAAGTGCGCTACTGGTCCGTGCCGCCGCCCAGTTCGCCCTTCCAGCGCCGGTACAGGCCGTGCCCGACGCCCGCCGCGTCCAGCACCCGCCCGGCGACGAAGTCCACCAGGTCCTGAATGTGGGTGGCGCCCGCGTAGAAGGCCGGCGAGGCCGGCACCACGCTCGCGCCGGCGTCGTCCAGCGCCACCAGGTGCCGCAGGGTCTGCCCGTTCAGCGGGGCCTCCCGTACGGCCACGACCAGCGGCCTGCGCTCCTTCAGTGTGACGCTCGCCGCACGCTGGAGCAGGTCCTTGGACAGCCCCAGGGCGACACCGGCGACACAGGCCGTGGAGGCCGGGACGATGAGCATTCCCTTGGCCGGGTACGACCCCGAGGACGGCCCCGCCGCGAGATCCCCCGCGCTCCAGTACCGCACCCCGCTGACGTCCACGTCGAAGGTCCCGGGCTTGCCGTCGGCCCCCCGGGCCAGCCATTCCCGCAGGTCCTCCTGCCAGTGCGCGTCCCGGAACGAGATCCCCGTCTCGTCCAGCAGCGTCAGCCGCGCGGCCCGGCTGACCACCAGGTCGACCGCCTCCCCCGCACCCAGCAGCGCCCGCAGCACGGCAGCCGCGTACGGCGTCCCGGAAGCTCCGGACACCCCCACGATCCAAGGCGCGCGCTGCGTTTCTCCTGCGTTCACACCTTGAGCGTACCGGCGGGTCGGGGCACGTATCAGGCCGGGAGGGGCAGCCACGGGTCCGGCGGCTGCCCCAGGCGGCGCTCCGGCCGGACCTGCGCCCCCGCCTCACCCGAACGGACTAAAGCGTGAGACCCCGCACCAGCAGGTCCAGCAGGGCGAAGACGAAGAGCGAGATCCCGATGAAGCCGTTCGTGCTGAAGAACGCCCTGTTCAGCCGGGACAGGTCGTGCGGGCGGACGATGCGGTGTTCGTAGAGGAAGGCTCCCGCGACGATGAGCAGGCCCAGCCAGAAGAACGCGCCGGCGTGGGTGGCGAGGGCGTACCAGACGAAGAGGGCCGTGGTGATCGCGTGGCAGACGCGGGCGCCCCAGATCGCGGCCGGGATGCCGAAGCGGGCCGGGACCGACATGACGCCGATCTCCCGGTCGGTCTCGACGTCCTGGCAGGCGTAGATCAGGTCGAAGCCGCCGATCCAGATGCCCACGGCCAGGCCGAGGATCACCGCGTGCCAGGACCACTCGCCGCTGATGGCGAGCCAGCCGCCGACCGGGCCCATCGCCTGGGCCAGGCCCAGGATGGCCTGCGGGAAGTTCGTGAACCGCTTGCCGTACGGGTAGACCACCATCGGGATCACCGCGACGGGGGCCAGGGCCAGGCACAGCGGGTTCAGGAGGGCCGCGGCGCCCAGGAAGACCACCAGGGCGATGAGCGCGCCCGTCCAGGCGTGCTTCACCGTCATCGCGCCGGTCACGAGCTCGCGGTGGGCCGTGCGCGGGTTCCGGGCGTCGATCTCGCGGTCGATGATCCGGTTCACCGCCATGGCGAAGGTGCGCAGGCCGACCATGCAGATCGTGACCAGCAGCAGGCGGCCCCAGTGGATGTTCCGGTCCCACTGGAACATCGCGGTCAGCGCGGCGATGTAGGCGAAGGGCAGCGCGAAGACCGAGTGCTCGATCATCACCAGACGCAGGAACGCCTTGGTGCGTCCTGGCTGCGGGAGGGCGGCGGACGCGGAACTCACAGCCCGTACTCCTTCCAGCGGCGGTCCACCAGGGCCGCCGTATCCGGGTCCGACAGGACCATGTCCGGCCACCCGCCGTCGCGGGTGTAGCCCTCCTCCGGCCACTTCTTCGTGGCGTCGATGCCCGCCTTGCCGCCCCAGAACTGCTGGTAGGAGGCGTGGTCGAGATGGTCGACCGGGCCTTCGACGACCGTGAGGTCGCGGGAGTAGTCGGTGTTGCCGAGGGCCCGCCAGGCGACCTCGTGCAGGTCGTGCACGTCGCAGTCGGAGTCCACGACCACGATCAGCTTGGTGAGGGACATCATGTGGGCCCCCCAGATCGCGTGCATGACCTTCTGGGCGTGCTTCGGGTACTTCTTGTCGATCGAGACGATCGCGCAGTTGTGGAAGCCGCCCGCCTCGGGCAGGTGGTAGTCCACGATGTCCGGGACGATGATCTTCAGGAGCGGCAGGAAGAAGCGTTCCGTGGCGCGGCCGAGGGGGCCGTCCTCCGTGGGGGGCCGGCCGACGACGATCGACTGGAGCAGCGGGCGCTTCCGCATCGTCACGCAGTCGATCGTGAGGGCCGGGAACGGTTCCTGCGGGGTGTAGAAGCCGGTGTGGTCGCCGAAGGGGCCCTCCGGCAGCATCTCGCCCGGCTCCAGCCAGCCCTCCAGGACGACCTCGGCGTTCGCCGGGACCTGGAGCGGGACGGTCTTGCAGTCGACCATCTCGATCCGCTTGCCCGCGATGAACCCGGCGAACAGGTACTCGTCGATGTCGCCGGGCAGCGGCGCGGTGGAGGCGTACGTCACGGCGGGCGGGCAGCCGAAGGCGATGGCGACCGGCAGGCGCTCACCCCGCCGCGCGGCCACCTGGTAGTGGTTGCGGCTGTCCTTGTGGATCTGCCAGTGCATGCCGATGGTGCGCTTGTCGTGGCGCTGAAGGCGGTAGAGCCCGAGGTTGCGGATCCCCGTCTCCGGGTCCTTGGTGTGGGTGAGCCCCAGGTTGAAGAAGGAGCCGCCGTCCTTGGGCCAGGTGAACAGGGCGGGCAGCGCGTCGAGGTCGACATCGTCGCCCGTCAGGACGACCTCCTGCACCGGGGCATTGTCGGATTTCACCTTCTTCGGCGGCACGTGCGTCATCGCGCCGAGCTTCCCGAACGCCTCGCGCACGCCCACGAAGCCGTGCGGCAGCTCGGGCCGCAGCAGCCCGCCGATCTTCTCGGAGATCTCCCCGTACGACTTCAGGCCCAGCGCCTTCAGCAGGCGGCGGTCGGTCCCGAAGACGTTCATCGCGAGGGGCATCGCCGAGCCCTTCACGTTCTCGAAGAGCAGCGCCGGACCGCCGGACTTCTGCACCCGGTCGACGATCTCCCCGACCTCCAGATACGGGTCGACCTCGGCCTTGATCCGCTTGAGGTCTCCCTCGCGCTCCAGTGCCCGCAGCAGGGAGCGAAGATCGTCGTAAGCCATGCGCTCAAGTATCGCCGACGGGCCGCTTTGTCCTTGCGCGCCCCCTGCCCGGCCGGGGGTCCGGGGGTCGCCCCCCGGGATGGCACAGCTGTCACCGGTTACCCTGGCCCGGTCACCGGGGCCGTCTCATGTCAGGGGGACCGATGGAGCTGCGGCTGCTCGTCACCTTCGAGAAGGTGGCCACCGTGCTGAGCTTCACCCGGGCCGCGGCCGAGCTGTCGTACGCGCAGTCCAGCGTGACCAGTCAGATCCGGATGCTGGAGTCCTCGCTCGGCGTCGAGCTGTTCGACCGGCTCGGCGGCAGGATCCGGCTCACCGAGGCGGGCGAGCGGCTGCTGCCCTACGCCCGGCAGATCATCGAGCTGGCCGAGGAGGCCCGGGCCGCGGTCACCGAGCCGGAGGAGCCGTCGGGGACGCTGACCGTCGGCACCATGGAGTCCCTGACCTCCTACCGGCTGCCCCCGCTGCTGGAGTACTTCCACCACCGCCACCCCAAGGTGCGGCTCGCGCTGCGCACCACCATCGGCGACGAGACCCGGCAGGCGCTGCGCCAGGGCACGTACGACGTCGGGTTCCTGATGGAGGAGGAGACCGAGCACCCGGGGCTGGAGAGCGCGGTGCTGGCGGTGGAGCCGCTGGCGCTGGTCGCGGCCCCCGGGCACCCTTTGGCCGGCGGTGGGCCGGTCGCGACGGCGGAGCTGACCGGCGAGTCCCTGCTGGCCACCGAACCTGGCTGTGCCTACCGGGATTTGTTCGAGCGGGAGCTGACGGCTCTCAAGCCGGTGGCGTTCATGGAGTTCGGCACGATCGAGGCGACCAAGCGCGCGGCGGCGGCCGGCCTCGGGATCGCGCTGCTGCCCGAGGTGACGGTCGCCGCCGAACTCGCGGAGGGCTCCCTGGTACGACTCGGCTGGGAGCCTCCGTTCACGCTTCGCACGCAGCTGGCGTGGCGGGCCGGGAAGCGGCTTCCGGCGCATGCGCGGCTGTTCGTGGAGCGGGCGCGGCGGCTGCTGTCCGAGCAGGCCGGGCCAGGGTGACCTTCAGACTCGCCGTCACGATCAGCGGCACGCCCAACGCCTGGACGAGACCGATGTGGTGGCCGTACACCGCCCAGTCCATCAGCATCGCGACCGCCGGGTAGACGAAGGCCAGGACTGCGATCTTCGCGGTGGGGAGCTGGGCGTAGGCGGCGTACATGAGGACGTACATCACGCCGGTGTGAACGATCCCGAGCCCGGCCAGCCAGCCCCAGTCGGCGCCGGTGCCGGCCATCGCGCCGAGGTCCGTGAAGGGCAGCAGCAGCGGGATGCCGACCAGGACCTGGACGAGGGCGATCAGGTGCGGGCGTACGCCGGTGATCCGCTTGGTGACCAGGGTGGAGAGGCCGTAGAGGAGCGCGGCCAGCAGGGCCTGCCCGATGCCGGTCAGATACGACCCGCCGCCCGTGAAGTCGCCGGGAGTGACGCCCGACACCAGGATCAGGCCCGCGAACGCCAGCAGGATCCAGCCGGCCTTGGCGGCGGTGAGCCGTTCGCGGAAGAGGAGGGCGCCGAGGAGGACAACGTAGAAGGGCTGCGTGTGGTAGACGACCGTGGCGACCGAGATGGACGTGTTCTCGTACGAGGAGAACAGCAGCACCCAGTTGAAGACGATGAACACCCCGCCCAGGACGGCGAGTCCGAGCGTGCGCGGGGTGAAGCCGTGGCCGCGCAGCCAGCCCCGCGCGAGGACGTAGCCGCCGAGGGCGAGGGCGCCGAACAGGACGCGGAAGAAGACGACGTTGAAGGGCGAGGCGCCCGACTCGACGACGAAGACGCCGAGGGTGCCGGACAGCACCATCGCGGTCGTCAGCTGGGCCGTGCCCCTGTTGTCTGAGGTCATGGCGACGACGCTACGAGCGGGCACCGGGGCCGGTCCACGCGCTGCTGGGGCGTCCTGCCGATGGGGCCATCGACGGTACCGATGCCCCCAGTTCAGGTGCCGATGGCCGGCCTACCGGCGGCGCGGCACGAGGTTCTACGGGCGGCGCAGCACGACGTTCTACTGGCGGCGCAGCACGAGGTCGAGCAGGCCCGGGAAGCGGGCGTCGAACTCTGTCCGCCTGAGCCGGTTGACCCGCTTGGGGCCCTCGTCGCGCTGCTCGACCAGACCCGCGCCGCGCAGCACCGCGAAGTGGTGGCTGAGGGCCGCCTTGCCGACGGGCACGTCGAAGCTGCCGCAGCTGCGGCTCCAGTCGGCGCAGCCGGCCAGCTCCCGGACCAGGGTGAGCCGGACGGGGTCGGCGAGGGCGGCGAGGGCGGTCTCCACCGGGACGTCGTCGGGGTGGGTGTGCTCGGGGGCGGCCCGGTGGCTGGTGGCGGCCACGCTGTCCTCCTCACTGCCGTGTTCCGGTTGCGGAGTGTTCGATGAAAACCATACACTCGCGAGTGTTCGCTTTTCATTGAACACTCACTTCGAACCGGGGGTCCGGCATGCGCGCGATCGAGTTCCAGGAGTACGGCGGCCCCGAGGTGCTGCGGGCGGTGACGGCCGAGGTGCCGGAACCCGGCCCCGGCCAGGTGAGCATCGACGTGGCCTACACAGGGGTGAACTTCGCCGACCTGAAGGCCCGTGCGGAGGGCTACCGGGTGCCGGACCTGCCGTACGTCCCCGGTCTGGAGGTCTCCGGCCGGGTCCGCGCGCTCGGCGCGGGCGTCACGGACCTCGCCGTCGGCCAGGAGGTGGCCGCGCTGACCGAGGGCGGGGCGTACGCGGAGGTGGTCGTGGCCGACGCGACGACCGTCTTCCCCGTCCCCGCCGGACTGGACCTGCGCACGGCGGCCACCCTGCCGACGGTCCTGCCGACCGCGTACGCGCTGGTCCACTCCGTGGGCCGGCTCCAGCCGGGCGAGACGGTCCTGGTCCAGGGCGCGGCCGGCGGGGTCGGCACGGTGGCCGGACAGCTGGCGCGGGCGGCCGGCGCCGGCGCGGTGTACGGCGTGGTCTCCTCGGCGGCGAAGGCGTCCTACGCCAAGGAGCACGGCTACGACGAGGTCTTCGTCGGCGCTTTCCAGGACCCGGTGCGCGAGGCGACGGGCGGCCGGGGCGTCGACCTGGTCCTCGACCCCGTCGGCGGCGACACCCTCCGCGCCGGCCTGGCCTCCCTCGCCGTCTTCGGCCGCCTGGTCTCCTTCGGTAACGCGAGCTCCGCCGAGCCGTGGACCGTGGGCCAGCCCGAGCTGTACCCCCTCGGCATCTCCGTCTCCGGCTTCTCCGTCCTCACCCTCGCGCGGACCGCCCCGGCCGAGCTGCGCCGCCTCACCGAGCGGGCCTTCGCGACAGCGGTGGACGGCACGGTGTCCCTGCCCGTGACTGCCGAGTTCGCCCTGGAGGACGCGGCGGACGCCCACCGCCTGATGGGCAGCCGCACGAGCACGGGCAAGCTGCTGCTGCGGGTGGAGGCGTAGGCGGCTCAACCGACTGTGATCGAGTCGAGCTTCTCCCGCAGGTAGACGTGTGAGTCGATCGGCGGGTACGCCACCCGCCCCACCGGTGCCGGCACGGACTCCACCCGTGTCCCTGGGGTGCACTCGCCGAAGTAGACGAGGGACATCAGCTCCTCCGCGGGCTCGTCGACAGGCGGGGGCAGCACCCGATGCCGCCCCGACCGCCACCGGTCACCGGTCCAACGGGCCATCAGATCCCCGATGTTGATGGTGAACGACCGAGGAACGTAGGGAGCGTCCTCCCACCCGCCCTCATCGGTGTAGACCTGCAACCCGCCCTTCCCAGACTGTCGGTCGAGGATGGTGACCGTGCCGAAGTCGGTGTGCGGCCCGATGCGGAACTGCCCCTGCGCAGGGGCTCCGACAACCTCCGTGCCCGGGTACCAGTTGATGTTGAAGCCGAAAGTCGGATGGTCCATGTGCCGGCTGAAGAAGTCCGGCGCCAGGCCGAGCGCGTACCCGAGCAGGCCCAGCAGTTCCTTCTCCAGCCACGCCATCTTCCGGAGGTACTCCTCGCACAGCGGCTGAAGCTCCGGTACCTCGGAGGGCCACACGTTCGGCGCGTACCACTCGGCGTTGACGGCCGGATCGGCAAAGGGCTCCTGCGTGGCGAAGGTCAGCGACTCCTTCAGGTCGGGCGGGGTCTCGGTCCCTTCCGCATACGCATTGGCCTCGGCTCCTGGCCCCAGCCATCCGCGCCCGCCGACCTTGGTCTCGTAGGCCCGCTTGGCCTCGTCGGGCAGCACGAAGAACCTCCGCGCGGCCTCCCGGATGGCTCCGCGCAGCCCGGGATCCACCCCGTGCCCGGTGACCAGCAGGAATCCGGCGCTCTGCAGAGCCTGGTCGACGGTCCGGGCGAGGACCGTGCGGGCCTCGGCATCGCCGTCGGTCCAGGACCGGAGGTCGACGGTCGGGATGGGCGACTCACTCACCGATGTCCTCGTTCCACAGAGCCGGGTTGTCCCTGATGAAGGCGCGCATCAGCTCGACGCACGCGGGGTCCTCCAGGACCAGGATCTCCACACCCTGCTCGGCGAGCCAGTCGTGGCCGCCGTGAAAGGTGCTCGCCTCGCCGATCACGACCCGCGAGATGCCGAACTGCCGCACGAGACCGCTGCAGTACCAGCACGGCGACAGGGTGGTCACCATGGTCGAACCGCGGTACGTGCGCTGCCGTCCCGCCGCGCGGAACGCGGCCGTCTCCGCGTGCATGGAGGGGTCGCCGTCCTGGACCCGGCGGTTGTGGCCGCGCCCCAGGAGGTTCCCGTCAGGGCCGTAAAGGGCGGCGCCGATCGGGATACCGCCCTCGGCGAGCCCGGTACGGGCCTCGGCGAAGGCGGTGGCGAGCCAGGCGCGGGCCAGTTCCGTGCGCATGCCTTCACTGTCCCGCACGAGCCCGACGGCCCGCCAGCACGCGCCCACCCCCTTAGGCGTCCCTCACCTCCCCGGACAGACGCAGCCGCCCATCCGGCCCCCTCAGCTCGAACCGCCCCCCTCCGTCCGCGCCGTACGCCACCGTCCCCGGCAACAGCACCGGCGCCCGGAACCGTGCCCGGACCGCGGCCGCCTCGGGGACTCCGTGGGCGGCCACGCAGCGGGCGATGCTCCACATGCCGTGGGCGATGGCGCGCGGGAAGCCGAAGAGTCGGGCGGTGAGGGGGTGCAGGTGGATGGGGTTGCGGTCACCGGAGGCGGCGCCGTACCGCCGGCCGAGGTCGTCGGCGAGCCGCCACTCGGCCCGCACGGGCAGCGGGGCCGACGGCTCCTCGCGGACCTCGGCGGACACGCCGTCGGTCCGGTGCCGGGCCAGATACGTACTCCGCGACTCCCATACGACCTCCCCGCCGCCCCCGCCGCCCCCGCCGTCACCCGCCCGCACCTCGGTCACCACCGTCGCCTCCGTGCCCCGCCGATGCGGAGCCAACCCGCCCACATGCACCGCGAGTTCGTACTCCCCGCCGACCGGAAGGCCCGCATGCCGGACGATCTCGATCGAGATGTGGACCAGGCCGAGCAGCGGCAGTGGGAAGTGCGCGCCGCTCATCAGCCGCATGGCGAGCGGGAAGCCGAGGATGTGCGGATAGGTGAGGGGGAGGGTGTCGGCGGCCCCCACCGCGTCGGTGGGGAAGCCGCAGACCCGTTCGTAGGCGGTGAGGCGGGCGAGGTCGACGCGCAGGGCGGGCAGGACCAGGCGGGTGGCCGGGAAGTCGGCGTCGGGGGAGGGGTGTTTGAAGGGGGAACGCAGGGCCCCGGCGGCCAGCAGCGGGGCGAGCGCGGGCGGCGAGGCGAGCGTGACGACGGGGCGGCCGGTCATGTGCAACTCCCGCGCGAGTGGGTCCACGTTGTTTACTCTGGAGTAAGGTTACCGGCGGTAAGGCAGTGCTCGTGCGGCAGAACTGAACCACGCTCACGAAACCTCCGACGCTGCACACCCCCGGCGCCGGACCACCCCCGAACCCGCACGAGGCCCCCACAACGGCCTCGTACGATCACCTGGCTAACCGGCGGTAACTCATCCAAGGCCACCTCCGGCCGAGGCCCGCCCCCGGTGAACGCCTCGGTGTGCGAGGCACGTACGTCATGCAGCAAGCAGTTCGCCGCTGCACGCCACAGGAGCCGCCCCGTGTCGACCTCTTTCCCGAGTGCCCCCGTGTCCCCCGGCGCTCCCGTCCCGGCCACCGACTACGACGGCCGGCCCGTCCTGGTGGAGCCCCAGATCCAGCGGCTGAACGGCGCCGTGCGGGAGGCGTACGTGCCGCCGTTCTCGGCGCCGGTGCGGCACGGCTCGCTCGGGGACCTGCCGTTCGACAACGCGGAGGCGGACCCCGGCGCGGTGGTGCTCAGCCGCAAGCGGGCCGACGGCCGTTGGGAGGACGTGACGGCGGCGCGGTTCGCGGCCGAGGTGCTGGCCGTGGCGAAGGGGCTGATCGCGGCGGGGCTGGTGCCGGGCGACCGGATCGCCGTCATGGCCCGGACCACGTACGAGTGGACGCTGCTGGACTTCGCCGCCTGGGCGGCCGGTCTGGTCACCGTGCCGATCTACCCCACCGCCTCCCTCTTCCAGAGCCGCTGGATCCTCCACGACTCCGGTGCCGTCGCCCTGGTCACCGAGACCGAGGCGCAGGCCGCCGAGATCGGCCCCGAGATGCAGCGCCTGCCCCACCTCAAACACCTGTGGGTGATCGACCAGGGCCATGTCGAGCAGCTGGCCCAGGTCGGCGCGCCCGTGCCGGACGGGGAGATCGGCGTGCGCCGGGGCATGCTGAGCCCCGACACCCTCGCCACGCTCATCTACACCTCGGGCACCACCGGCCGCCCCAAGGGCTGCGCCCTCTCGCACGGCAACTTCTTCGCCGAGGTCGACAACGCCATCGAACTCCTCCACCCGGTCTTCAAGGTGAAGTCCGGCGACGAGGCGTCGGTGCTGCTGTTCCTGCCGATGTCCCACGTCTTCGGCCGGATGGTGGCGATCGCCTGCGTCCGGGCGCGGGTGCGGCTCGGGCACGCGCCGAGCCTGGAGGCCGACGAGCTGCTCCCGGACCTGGCCGCCTTCCGCCCGACCTGCCTGCTCACCATCCCGTACATGCTGGAGAAGGTCTTCAACTCGGCCCGCGCGAACGCCGAGTCGGGCGGCAAGGTGACGACCTTCGACCGTGCCGCGGCCGCCGCCGTGCGCTACGGCGAGGCACTGGAGGCCCGGCAGACCGGTACGGGCAACGGCCCCGGCGCCTCCCTCAAGGCGGGCCGCTCCCTCTACGACCCCCTCGTCTACCGGCGCATCCGCAACGCCATGGGCGGCAAGGTCCGCTACGCCATCTGCGGCGGCTCCCCGCTCGGCCGCCGGCTGGCCGCCTTCTACGCCGGTGCCGGCATCGAGATCTTCGAGGGCTACGGCCTGACGGAGACCACCGCCGCCACGACCGTGACCCCGCCCCTCAAGCCCCGCCTGGGCACGGTCGGCTGGCCGCTGCCCGGCACCCGGGTACGGATCGCGGCGGACGGCGAGATCCTGGTCGCCGGGGACCATGTGATGCGCGGCTACTGGGACCCGGCGGCGGGCGGTGTCGTCCCCGCCACCCGGGACGGCTGGCTGCACACCGGCGACCTCGGCGAACTGGACGACGAGGGCTATCTGACCATCACCGGCCGCAAGAAGGAGCTGCTGATCACGGCGGGCGGCAAGTCGGTGGCACCGGCGCCCCTGGAGAACTGGCTGCGCCAGCACCCGCTGATCTCTCAGTGCATGCTCGTCGGCGACGGCCGCCCCTATGTCGCCGCCCTCTTCACCCTCGACCCCGACGGCGTCACCCACTGGCGCCGGATGAACGGCAAGCACCCGGTCCCGCCGGAACTACTGCTCGGCGACCCGGAGTTGGCGGCCATCCTGCAGCATGCCGTGGACGAGGCCAACCAGCTCGTCTCCCGCCCCGAGTCCATCCGCCGCTTCGCCGTCCTGCCCACGGACTTCACCGAGGCGGCCGGACACCTCACCCCGTCGATGAAGCTGCGCCGCGACCGGATCATGCGGGACTTCGCGCGTGAGGTGGAGGGCCTGTACGAGGGCAGCGGGGGTCTGGTGCTCTGAGCCCTGCCGAAGACGTCTTCCTGCCCTGTTCCGGGGAGTGGTACTACCCGGCCGGGTTCTTCTACGCCATGGCCTGATGCAGCCGCATTAATCCCTAAAGAAGATGTACTACTTTACCTCATCTGACGTTTTGTCTGCCTCGTCGCAAGGGTAACTTCGGCCCTGATCAAGCCAGTTGTCCGAAACACCTCGCTGCGCGACGGCTCCCCTTCCTGCTCATCGGAGGCGCTCCGCCGTGCCGCGTCACGGGAGGCATGGCGTGAACAAGACCGACCCCACATCGTCTCTCGACGAAGTCCACGACACCCTCGCCACGATCGTGCGTCTGGTGGAGCGCGGGCCCGTCGACCGTTGGCCCAATCCGGTCCTGCGTGAACTGGCACTGGTGCTCCTGCGCAAGCTGTTGAAGCTGACCGAGCATGCCCAGAGGAGCATGAAGGACGCCGAACTGGCCGAGACCCAGGCGGTCTACGGCCTGGTGGCCCGCAAGTCGTCGGAACTGCTCGGCCTCCCCGAGGCGGACGTGTACCGGGCCGTCATCGCCATGTGCGACGAGGCCGGCAATCCGGCGCTGACCGACGGGCTGCCTCCATTGGACCCGCAGGTGGCCGACAGGCTGTCGCGCTTCCTGGTCCGGATCACGGTCGAGTACCGAGGTCATGAGGGCGACCGCGACACGCCCCGGCGATCGGTCCGCGTGGTGCACGGGCACGGCCCGGGCGACCTGCGGGAAACCGCGATCAGTCAGGACATCGGATACGAGCGGCTCCCCGACGACATCCGTATGGAGCTCATGAAGGGCGTCGACCAGGTCCAGTTCCAACTCTTCCCGAAGAGGTCCTGATGCCACTTCCGTTCCTCATCCTCTTCGCAATGGCCATCGGTGCGGCAGGGGTGGCGGTCGCCGTCGTGGTCACCTTCTGGGACCGCATTCTCGGCTGGGCCAAGACGACGTTCCTGCCGTGGGTGGACAAGTACCTCCCGGAGCTCGCCGAAGACGCTCGGCGGGCGTTCATGTCCCTGCACGGGGCCGTGATGGAGGTGCGCAGGGCGATCCGCAAGTCGTGGTCGGCTCTGCGCACCCGACTCGTGCGGCAGATGGTGGAGTTCAGCCGCCTCGACAACGGTCAATGGGTCGCCAAGACCATCTCCTGGGTCATCGCCTCGCTCAGCCCTGACGAGAGTCCGCAGTTCGCGTCGCACGAGGTGGTACAGCCGCTCGTCCTCGAGGACATCCCCCCGGACGTGCTGGAGCGGTGGATGCGGCAGAAGGAGAACACGGTCAGCTTCGACCTCACCAAGTTCCGCGACGAGGAGGTCATGAACATGAAGATGGAGGACGGCGAGTGACGGCCCCGCGGCCGCACCCGCCCGCACACCGCGGTGGAGGGACGGACGGAACGGCCACGCCGGCCGACACCCGACACACACGACACACGCGGCACACAGCACGCGAGACCCTCACGGCAGGCCCGCTGGAGCACACGCCTCGCTCGGCGGCGGAAGCGGCGGCCGCGGCGGAAAGGAAGCCGAAGGTGAACAGCTGGATGTGGGTGGCCCTCGCCGCGGGTGCCGCGGTGCTCGCGCTGCTCGCGGCGCGGCGCCTGACCGGTCGGCGGAGCCCGACGCTGGCGGACGTCGTCGCCGACGGACTGGCCGAGATCTGGGCCCGCCGGCTCGGAGTACCGCAGGACCGCATACGGCCGGCCCTGCACGGACAGGACAGCGCGCTGCAGGGCCGCGTCGGCGACCAGGTCGGCAAGGTGGCCTGCACCTTCCGCCAGGAGCCCGACGCCGAGCGGCGACACCTCGTCCAGGTGGTGCTCGACTGCGACTACCGGGACGGCGGCTCGGAGCGGGTCACCATGCGCACCCCCTGGCGCAGAGTCCCCTCCGATGTGCGGACCGAGCTCCTGCGGCCCGGTACGGGAGAGGCCGTCAGGACCTGGACCCCTGCCTGACGTGGAGAAGAAGGAGAGGAGACACCGTGCCGGGTGGCTGGGAACGCATCACCGATACGGACAGCAGCGCAGAGCGACACCATGACGTGCGTACGAAGGGAGGCGGTCCCGCCGGTGCGTCCCGCTCCCGGGACGGCGCGCAGGAGGGCGTGAACGACGAAAGGGAACCGCAGTTCGTGCCCGAGAAGCCGCGGCGCTCCCTCGACGAGGTGATCCTGCCGGACGCCGTGCGGCAGCGCGTGGAACTGGCCCTGGATCTCGTGGAGCATCACACGCTGCTCTACGACATCTGGAACCTGCGCTCCATCGACCCCTACCGCCGCGGCACCGCGCTGAATCTCTACGGGCCCTCCGGCACCGGAAAGTCCCTGTGCGCGGAGGCGCTGGCCCACCGGCTCGGCCGGCCGGTCATCAACGTCGACTACGCCCAGATCGAGTCCAAGTACGTGGGCGAGACACCCAAGAACATCGTCCGCTGCTTCGAGGTGGCCCGTGAGCACGGCGCTGTGCTCGTGTTCGACGAGGCGGACTCGATCCTGGGCAGCAGGCTCAGCCGGGTGTCGCAGAGTGCCGACCACGCGGTCAACGTCTCACGCGCGGTGATGCTGCGTCAGCTGGACCGGTTCGACGGGCTGGTCGTGTTCACCACGAACTTCCCGCGCAACTACGACGCGGCGTTCGTGCGCCGGATCCTCGCACATGTGAGGTTCGAGCTGCCGGATCCCGAGACGCTGCACCGGCTGTGGCAGCGGCTGCTGCCCGAGGCGCTGCCCCGCGAGACCGGCCTCGACCAGGGTGCGCTCGCCCAGGAATCCGCCGGGCTCGCCGGCGGCGATCTGGTCAACGTCATCACGGGGGCCGCGGCCGCCGCGGCCCGGCGGGGCGGCGAGTCCGGCGTGGTGACAGCCGCGGATCTGGTGGCGGAGATCAAGAACGCCCGCCGGGCACGCGCCGAGGTGGGCCGAGCCCCCGACCCGGGGATGCCCGCCGACTACACCGTACGCCGACTGGACTCACGGGAAGTGCCCCCGGAACTGCGGGCACCGGCCGTGGTGGAGGCCGAGGGTGCGGAGAGCCCGGACGCGGTGACGGCCGAGGGCGCGGAGCCGCCGGACACGGCTGCACCGCCCGCACCGGCCGGCTCGGCCGGGGAGGCCGAGGCGTGACAGCCCCGGACCGCCCCGTGCCTCCCGGCATACGGCGTCTGATCGTGGCGGTGGACCTCGTCGGGTCCTCCCGCCACGATCATCTGCGCCAACTGAACACCCAGCGTCGGCTGGTGGAGCTCATGCAACGCGTGTGCGCCGAGGCCGGCGTCGACCGTGACGCCTGCTTGCGGCAGCCCCAGGGCGACGGCGAACTGCTGCTGCTCCCGCCCGGCCTCGACGAGGGCCGGGTGGTACCCGGTCTGGTCCGGGAGCTCAGCATCGCTCTGCGCGAGGTCAATCGCGATCTCGGCGACGAGGCCCGGCTCCGGCTCCGTTCGGCGCTGCACCAAGGCATCGTGCACGAGGCGGCCAACGGCTTCGTCAGCCGTGCGGTCGTACGGGCCTGCCGGCTGCTGGACTCCCCGGTGCTGCGCCAGGCGATGTCCTGCCTCCCGGCCTGCGAGCTCGCTCTGGCCGTCTCCGAGCAGCTGTACGAGGACGTCCTCGAGCACGGATACCGCGGCCTGGATCCCGATCGGTTCCAGCGCTACCGGGTCGACATGCCGGAGAAGGGGTTCAGCGCGGACACCTGGGTGTACCTGTCCTTCGACCTGGGACGCCTCGCGGCGGGCACCGCCCCGCCCACGCCACCGCTACCCGCACTGGCGCCGCTGCCCACCCCGCAGGAGGTGGCACCGCACCTCTTCCGGAACGGCCCCGGCCGCTGACCCACGGCCCGTGGGTCAGCGGCCCGTGCCGCCCTCCTCGGCGACCCGACGCAGAGCGGCGAGGTCGCGCACCACCGTGCCCCGGTACTCCGACGTCACCACCTCCGCCGCGCGCAGGTGGCGCAGTGCCCGCTGCACCCCCGCCTGCGACACCCCGGCGAGTGCCGCCAAGTCGCCCTGACTGAGCGGTAGATCGATGCGAACGGAGCCGTTCTCGACGCGCCCGTGCGCGCGGACCAGCGTGTCCAGGGTCCGGGCGACCCGCGCGGTCACCGAACCGCCACCCGTGTCGATCCGATAGCGGGTGGCGGAGCGGAGCTTCGCCGTGATGGAGCGCTGCACGGCCTCCGCGGCCGACGGATGCTCCCGCAGGAACGTGTGGAAGTCCGCACCGCCGATGGTGCGTACCGTGGTCGTACGTGCGGCGATGACGCTCGCCGAGCGCGGCCGGCCGTCGATCGCCGCGAACTCGCCGACGAGATCCCCACGCCCCCGCACGGCCAGCAGCACGCTGCCACCGTCGTCCCGCAGTCCGACGACCTTCACACAGCCGTCCAGCAGCAGCGCCACATGGGAATCGCGCTGCCCCTCGGTGATCAGCACGTCCCCGGCCTCGTACACCCTGCCGGTCCCGAGCCGGACGAGCGCCTGCCGCTCCTCCTCGCTCAGCTCCGCCATGAGACTCGCCCGCGGCCAGCCTGTGTCCCCCATGTGCCGGAGCGTAGCCGAGGCGGTCGGCGTCGGAAGGCCGACTGAGGGACCCCCGGCAGCGGCGGCCGTGGTGGTCGGTCGGCACCCGCTCCCTGTCGATTCCCGCGTCGTCCGGACTCGGCGGGGGCGGGGAGCGGGTTGCCGCCTGGGTCGTTCGCGGCCCGCCACAGATGGTCGTACGGCCGCCGCATCCAGTCAATCCTTGGAAATGCTCGCCAAATCCAAGTGCTAGCTTGGGGGTTGTGACGCTCGAAGACCTGCGCGTGTTCGTGGCCGTGTGCCGGGCGGGGAGCCTCAGCTCCGTCGCCCGGGACCTCGGCTGCACCCAGTCCGCCGTCAGCCAGCACGTCAAGCGCCTCGAACGCGAGACCGGGGTCACCCTCCTGGAGCGGCAGCCGCGCGGGGTCGTGCCCACCCAGGCCGGCCGGATCCTCGAAGCCGCGGCGGCCGAGGGCATCTCCGGGCTCGACCTCGCCGTACGGCAGCTGCGCGACCACCTCGACGGGCACAGCGGGTACGTCCGCGTGGCCACCGGCGCGACCACCGTCCGGCACTTCATGTCCGACGCGGTCGTCACCTTCCGCCGCCGCCACCCCGAGGTCAACCTGGAGTTCCGTACGGTCAGTTCGGGCCGCGGCACCTTCGACGCGCTCGCCGAGGGCACCCTCGACCTCGCCTGGATCACCCTCGGCCCTCCCGTGCGCGGCATCGAGCAGCGCACGGTCGTGGAGCTGCCCTGGGTCCTCGCCGTCCGCGCGGACGACCCCCTGGCCGAGCAGGCGAAGGTCGACCCCGCCGAACTCCGGGACGTCCGGCTCATCCGCCTCCCGCCGAACTCCACCTCCGCCGCCCACCTCGACGCGGCCTGCGCCGAGCAGGGCGTGCGGTTCGCCTACGACACCAGCGTCGCCGACTGGGACACGGCCCTGCTCCTCGCCGAACTGGGCGTGGGGCGCGCGGTCGTCCCCGCCGTACCGGGGCTTCCCGTGCCGGGGACGGGCGAGCTGCGCCTCGTCCCGCTTCCCGGACTGCGCCCCCTGCCCGTCGGCTGGGCCGTCCGCCGCTGGGACGCGCTCAGCCCTCCCGCGCGAGCGTTCGCGGACACGGTCGTCGAGTGCCGCGCCCGCGCCCGCCACTGAGCGCCAGCTCCGCCCACACCGTCTTGCCGACGTCCCGCTCCATCAGGCCCCACCGCGCCGCCAGCACCTGTACGAGGACCAGTCCCCGCCCGCACTCGTCCTCCGGCGCGCCCGCGAGGAAGCGGAGCGTACGGTCGCCCCGCGCGTCGCTCACCTCGATACGCAAGGTGTCCGCGGGGCGCAGCAGCAGCAACCGCAGCTCGAAGTCCCGCCCGGGTACGCGACCGTGGGTGACCGCGTTGGCCGCCAGCTCGGCCACGAGGTGCTGGGCGGTGTCGCTCAGGTCGTCGCCATGGGGATAGCCCCAGGTGACGAGCTGGTGCACGGTCAGCCGGCGGGCCAGCCGGGCGCCGCGTGGGGTGGCGCTGAGCCGCTGGACGAATTCGGTGGGGGTGGAGATTTCCAGATTCACATCACTGAGCGTGGTGAGTTCTCCCTACGCTGACCAGGGGAGACATCGCGACTGTGCGTAGCCGTACGGGTGCGGTTCGTTTGCGGTACGAGTCGTCGGAGGGTGGCGTGACGGAGGAGACGGAGCGGAGGCCGGAGACGCCCGCTGAGGAGAACGGGGCGGTGGGTGTCTTCGCCGTGGTGGGGCGGCTGCTGAAGTTGCTGCGGGAGCGGGCGGGCCTCAGCCAGACGGAGTTCGGGGGCCTGATGGGGTACGGGCCCGATCTGATCTCGGCGATCGAGAGAGGGGTACGGACGCCGAGGCCGGAGTTCTTGGAGAAGGCTGACGAACTCCTGGGCGCGGAGGGGCTGTTCAGGACGGTGATTCCGCAGGTCGAGGAGGCGATGCGGAGGGCGCGGACGCGGCATCCGGAGTGGTATCGGAACTACGCCGAGCTGGAGGCGGAGTCCGTAGAGCTGCACTTCTACGCCAACCAAGGGGTGCCTGGTCTCTTGCAGACGGAGGACTACGCGCAGGCGGTGTTTTCCCGCCGTCGTCCCTTGCTCGACGAGGAGACGATCGAGAAGCGCGTGGCCGACCGACTGGCGCGTCAGCAGGTTCTGGAGCGATGGCCGCCGCCGATGTGCAGCTACGTCCTGGAGGAGGCAGTGCTGCACCGGCCAATCGGCGGACCCGAGGTGCACAAAGGCCAGCTCCGACAGCTGCTACGGATCGGTCGCAGGCGTAACGTCGAGATCCAGGTGATGCCGTTCGCGCAGACCGAACACCCCAACATGGACGGGCCGTTCAACCTGCTGACGCCCAAGAAGCGAGCGCAGGTTGCGTACGTGGAGGTTCAGGGCTACCCGCGACTGATCACTGACCCGGAGGAGGTCCGCAAGATCGTAGACCGCTATGGGATCATGCGCGCGATGGCACTCAGCCCCACCGAATCCCTGGCCCTGATCGAGAAATTGCTGGGAGAGCGATGAACACCGAGGAACTCGCCTGGTTCAAGTCCAGCTACAGCGGCGGGGAAGGCGGCGAATGCCTGGAGGTTGCCGTCGCCGTCCACCCCGCCGCCATCCACATCCGCGACTCCAAGCAACCCTCTTCAGCGCCCCACCTCACCCTTTCTCCCTCCACCTGGTCCGCGTTCCTCGCTTCGGGAACCGGTGGGGAACGGATCGGTAACCCCGGCTCGTAGCCTGGTCTTTCCACCCTCGCTGACTTGAGTCCCCCGAGCAGAGGCATGAAAGAAGACGAACCCAACGACGTACGCCGGATCTTCCTGCTGAACCCGGACCCGCGCCTCGTCAGACAGGCCGCGCGCGCCGGTGTTCAAGTGCGTTCGGCCGTGGCCGACGTCCACGACGAGGCCGCGCTGCGCGCTCCGCTCGCGCAGGCCGAGGCGGCCGGGCTGTTCGTCAACCCGGCCCGGGCCCTGAGAGTGCTGGCGGACCCCGTGGCCGTACAGCGGCTGGTGCGCGACAACCGGCTGTCGCCGGGCGGCACCGAGGTCGCGGCCGGGGATCTGCGGCTGACCGTGGAGACGCTGAGCGTGCACGGGATGCACCAGGCCGTCGGGATCACGGCCCACATGCCGTACGGCCTGCTGCACCCGGCGCCGCTGACGAACGACACGGCGGCCGATGTACGGGCGGTGGTGACGGCGCTGCTGGACCTCGCGGGGTACCAGTACGGGCCGGCCCACACGAGCGTGGCCCTGACCACGCGGGGGCCGGTGATCACGGCGTGCCGCGCGGGACTGGCGGACGATCCGGTGCCGGAGCTGGTGAAGGCGGCCGGCGGGTTCGACCTGGCGGCCGGGGCGCTGGAGGTGCTGTCGGGACGGCTCGTGGACTCCGTACGGCCGAACCGGTTCGCCGCCGCCGTGATGCTGGGTTCGCCCTGGCGGCTGGACACCGCCGAGGTGGGGGTGCTGCCGCACGTCCGGTACGTCATGCCACCGGAGGCGCTGCGCCCGGGGCACCTGGTGATCCACGCCGACTCGCCCGAGGTGGCGGCCCAGCGGGTGGCCTCGCTGAGCGCCCTGGTCGTGGGCGGGACCAGCTGAGGGGGAACCGATCGGGAACGAACCGGTAGCCCGGTTTCGCACCGTTGATACGTCGCCGGAAGAAGGCCGACGGCGCCGGCGTCAACAGGAGGCGGAGTCAGGATGCTGAAGTTCTCGGTCCTCGGGGCTCTGCAGGTCCGTACCGTGTCCGGACCTGCGGAGATCTCCGGCGACCTGCAGCGAGTTCTCGTACAGACCCTGCTGGTCAGCGAGGGGCAGCCGGTGTCGGGCGAGAGCCTCGTCGAGGAGATGTGGGGCGAGTCCGTGCCCGACAACCAGGCCAACGCCCTGCAGGCGCACGTCAGCCGGTTACGCCGCAAACTGCGCGGCCTGGAGCCGGGCCGCTCCGAATCGCGGGTGACCATCCATCCGTCCGGCTACCGGCTGACCGTGGTGGACGGTGAGCTGGACGCCGCCGAGTTCGTACGGACCGTGCGGTTCGCGGAATCGGCCGGGGCGGAGGACGCGGCGCGGACCGCGCGGCTGCTCGGGGACGCGCTGGCGATGTGGCGAGGTCCCGTGTTCGGCGGATTCACGGGCGGGACGCTGTGCCAACTGGCGGGCGCCCGCTACGAGGAGTACCGGATGCGGGCGATGGAACTGCGCTTCGACGCCGAGCTGAGACTGGGTCGGCACGCGGCGGTGCTCGCGGAACTGACGGAGGCACATACCAATCATCCGCTGCGCGAACGGTTCTGCGAACAGTTGATGATCGCCATGTACGGCGCGGGGCGACAGGCGGACGCCCTCGGCGTGTTCCGCCGGATGCGCCGCCACCTGGACGACGAGCTGGGCATCCAGCCGTCGCCGGCGCTGCGCCGGGTGGAGAGCGCGATCCTGCGGCACGACCCCGCCCTCGTCGGCGACGCGCGTTCCCCCCTCCTCCAGACCGCTTGAAGATGGTTAGCTTTCGGCTCGGGCCGGGATGTGACAGGTAGCGCTAAGTCGCTTCTCCCTGTTGCTCGTTCGGGTACAACCTAGGATTGTCCCGAACATCTCGGGCTGGGCAACGGGACGGGGCGGGGGGATCGGTTCGTGGAATCGGCGGCATCGGGTCGTCCTGTCGTGCGGTTCAACATCCTCGGCTCGTTGGAAGGCTGGTCCGGGGAGCGTCGGCTGAGACTCGGCAGTCCGACCCAGGAGCGGGTGCTCGTGACCCTGCTGCTGGAGCCGGGCCGCATGGTGCCGATGCCCCGGCTGGTGGCCGCGGCCTGGGACGAGGAGCCGCCGCAGACGGCCGGACACCAGATCCGCAAGGCCATCGCCGCGCTGCGCACCCGGATCCCGGGCGGCTCCGGGCTGATCCTCACTGACGGCGCCGGGTACCGAGCCGTGCTGGCCGAGGAGGAGCTGGACCTGCACGAGTTCGGCCGGCACCAGCAGCTGGCCCGGGAGGCGGTGGCCGGCGGACGGCCCGGCGAGGCGGTCGGCCATCTGAAGTCCTGTCTGGACCTGTGGCGCGGACCGGTCATGGCCGGCGCGGGCGGCGAGATCATCTCCGCGGCCTCCGCGGCCCTGGAAGAGCGGCACATGGCGGTCGCCGAGCAGTACTTCGAGCTGCAGCTGGAACTCGGCCAGTCCGGCGAACTGATCGGGCCCTTACGTGAGCTGGTGACCGCGCATCCGCTGCGGGAGACCCTGCGCGGCAGGCTGATGCTCGCGCTGTACCGGGCGGGCCGGCAGGCGGAGGCGCTGGAGGAGTTCGGCCGGGTGCGCGAACTGCTCGTGGAGGAGCTGGGCATCGACCCGGGCGTCGAGCTGACCCGGCTCTACGAGGCGATCCTGCGCGACAGCCCGGAGGTGGCGCCCCGGGTGCCGCTGTCCGTCGCCGACCGCGCGGCCCTCCTCGTACCGGCCCCGCTGGAGTTACCCGCCGGCCCCGGGCCCGCGCCCTGCACCCTGCCCTACGACCTGCCCGACTTCACCGGGCGCGAGGAGGAGCTGGCGCGGCTGCTGGAGGTGGGCCGGGCGCCGGGCGGCGGCTGCACGCGGATCGTCGGCGTCGACGGCATGGGCGGCAGCGGCAAGACCGCCCTGGCCGTGCACGCCGCCCATCTGCTCGTGCCCGACTACCCGGACGGGCAGCTCTTCGTGGACCTGCGCGGGTTCAGTCCCGGCGAGAAGGCGCAGGAACCGGGCGCCGTGCTGCACTCCCTGCTGCGGACCGTGGGCGTCCCGGACGAGCGGATCCCCGACGACCTGGAGCGCCGCACCACCCTGTGGCGGACCGTTTCCGCCCAGCGCAAACTGCTGCTCCTGCTCGACAACGCCGCCGACGCCGCCCAGGTACGCCCGCTGCTGCCGGCCTCCGAGGACTGCCTGGTCATCCTCACCGGCCGGGTCCGCATGCTCGACCTCGACGGCGCCGAGTGGCTCTCGCTCGGCCTGCTCTCCACGAGCGACAGCACCACGCTGCTGACCCGGATGCTCGGCACCGACCGCACCGCCGCCGAACCCCACGCCGTCGCCCACCTCACCCGGCTGTGCGGCGGTCTGCCCCTCGCCCTGCGCATCACCACCGCCCGGCTGCGCAACCGCCCCCGCTGGACCGTGCAGTACCTGGTCGACCGGCTCGCCGACGAGACCCGCCGGCTGCGCGAGCTGAGCGCCGGGGAACGCAGCGTCGAGGCCACGCTCCGGCTGTCGTACCAGGCGATGGAGGAGGGCCGGCGCGCCGCGTTCCGGCTGCTCGGCCTGCACCCTGGCAGCGCCATCGACGTCCACTCGGCCGCCGCGCTGCTCGGCACCGACGCCCACGAGGCCGAGGACCTGCTGGAACACCTGCTGGACACGCATCTGCTGGAACAGCACGAGGCGGGCCTGTACGGCTTCCACGACCTGGTGCGCACGTACGCGCTGAGCGTTCGGGAGGCGGAGGACGACGAGGAGGGTGCGGTCGAGCGGCTGGTGTCGTACTACACGCTGGCGACCGAGCAGGCCTGCAAGGTGCTCTTCCCCGGCCGTGACCGCTTCGGCAACCCGTCCGAGCGGAGCGCGCCCGAGCTGCCCCGGCTGGACGGCGACGAGGAGGCGCTGGCCTGGTTCGACCGGGAACACGAGGCGCTGCTCGCGGTCGTCGCGCAGGCGGGCGCCCGGTCCCTGCAGCACTCGGCCACGCTGCTCGCCCGCGACCTGCTCTTCTACCTGGACCTGCGGGGCCACTACGAGGAGTTCCGGGTGGTCAGCCGCATCGGCGTCGACGCCTGCCGACAGCTCGGCGACCCGGCGCTGCTCGGCGTCTGCCTGGGCAACCTGGCCGTGGCCCACTGGTGGTTCGGCGACTTCCAGGACGGGATCACCACCGCCCAGGAGGCCCTGGAGCTGGCCGTCGCCGACGATCGCCGGGGCGAGGCGATGTGCATCGACGTGCTCGGCATGCTGCACGGCGCGATCGGCAACTTCGACGAGGCGCGCACCTACCTGGACAAAGGCATCACCCTGCACCGGGAGCTGGGCTCGCCCCGGGCCGAGGCGGTGGCGCTGGTCAACCTCAGCACCGTGGAGACCTGGGCGGGCCGCTACGCCGAGTCGGCCCGGTACGCGGCCCAGGCCACCGAGCTGAACCGGCGCCTGGGCGAGCGCAGCAACGAGATCTCCTCACTGACCTGGCTGGCGCTGGCCCACCTGGGCACCGGCGAGGACGAGCGGGCGCGGGCCTGCCTCGCCCAGGCCCTCGAACTGTGCGACGAGTCCCGGAAACCCGCGAACGTGGCCGTCGTCCTCGCCCAGTGGGCGCGGGTCTGCCAGCGCCTCGGCGACACGCGCTCGGCCGCCGAGCACGCCGAGCGCGCCCTGGAGCTGGTCTCCGCCGAGGGCACGGCGCTGCGCCAGGCGACCGTGGCGAACGTGGTGGGCCTGGTCCACCTGCGCGGCGGCACACCCGAGCAGGCGATGGAGCTGCACCGTCACGCCCACGATCTGGCCTCCCGCCTGGGCTACCGGTTCGAGACCGCCCGCGCCCTGCACGGCATGGCGGAGGCCGCACAGGCGCTGGGCGACGAACCGACGGCACGCCGGCATCGGATCGCGGCGGAGGAGCTGTACGACGCGATGCGCGTGACGGAGGCGGGACGGCGGCTGTAGCGGCGCCTGTGGCGTCTGTGGGCAGCGTCCCTGTGGACGGCGGAACTCACCGGGGTGGCTCGCGGCTCGCGGCTCGCATGAAGAACGGCACCGACGGGGCGTGAGCCCGGCCGGTGCCATATGCCGTGGTGGGCGGATTGTCGACGCCGTCAGTAGTGGACGAGGCCCGGCGGGCGCTCGTCCGCGAGAGCCGGGCCAGAGTGCGCCTGGTGGCCGGACAGATCCGATGCGAAGCGCATCAGGGCGTTCTGCGTGCCGGTCGACGGGACGGCCGCGGCGACACCGAGCGCCAGGACGCCGGCGCCGGTGAACGCGGCCAGAGCCGTCTTCGTACGCAGTGCGATGGTGCGCATGGAGTACCCCCGGGAAGATTCGAAGAGCGGGATCGGAGATCGGGATCGAGGAGCGGGATCGTGCTCCGGTCGCCGGGCTCTCCCCGGCGCCGCGTCCGATGCTCGACGCCGGCGATCCCCATGCCTTCCCCGCTGGTTCCCGGGACAGGGGAGCCTCCCGGTACTCCCGCTTTCAACCGCCTCCCAGGGCATCTGGCGGGAACCCGGGACCGTACGGGATTCCGGGCCGCATATTTATGTGAACGAGAAATGAACGAAAAAAGGCAGGAGCCCCGTCGCCTTGCGGCGCGGGGCTCCTTGGGTACTGCACTCAGGTTCTGCGATCAGGCAGAGATCAGACGGGGGTGACGTTCTCCGCCTGCGGACCCTTCGGGCCCTGCGTCACGTCAAAGCTCACCTGCTGGTTCTCCTCGAGGGAGCGGAAGCCGGAGGCGTTGATCGCGGAGTAGTGAACGAAGACGTCGGGGCCGCCGCCCTCCTGGGCGATGAAGCCAAAGCCCTTTTCGGCGTTGAACCACTTCACGGTTCCGGTAGCCATAAGCCCTCCTTGGGCTCAAAAGGGTTGCCCTGCTCCAGAACCTGCAAGTGCGAAGCTGTGCTGCACAACGCATATGTCTGAAAACGACGAGAGCCCGCGGTCACATGCTCCGCAGGCTCTGTACTGCAAGGGAAACCAAACTGCAACTTGCGGCGAGCCTAGCACGCGGGCAGCCGAAAGCAATAGAGCTCAAGATCACGTCACCCGAATGTTTGAACCGCCGGACGGGTGTGTTGACGGCGGGGCCGGTCTCAGCACGGTACAGCACGGGGTCTAGTCTCGCGATGTGGACAATTCTCGCACCCGGCCGCGCGTCGGCCACATCCAGTTCCTGAACTGCCTGCCCCTCTACTGGGGGCTCGCGAGAACCGGCACGCTCCTGGACTTCGAGCTGACCAAGGACACCCCGGAGAAGCTCAGCGAGCAGCTCGTGCGGGGCGACCTCGACATCGGTCCGATCACCCTCGTGGAGTTCCTGCGCAACGCCGATGACCTCGTCGCCTTCCCGGACATCGCCGTCGGCTGCGACGGCCCCGTGATGTCCTGCGTGATCGTCTCGCAGGTCCCGCTCGACCGGCTGGACGGCGCCCGCGTCGCCCTCGGCTCGACCTCGCGCACCTCGGTCCGCCTCGCCCAGCTCCTGCTGGCCGAGCGGTACGGCGTACGGCCCGACTACTACACCTGCCCGCCCGACCTCGGCCTGATGATGCAGGAGGCGGAGGCCGCCGTCCTCATCGGCGACGCCGCCCTGCGCGCCAACCTGCACTACGGTCCCAAGCTCGGCCTCGACGTGTACGACCTCGGGGCCATGTGGAAGGAGTGGACCGGCCTGCCGTTCGTCTTCGCGGTCTGGGCGGCCCGGCGCGACTACCTGGAGCGCGAGCCGGACCTCACCCGCCAGGTCCACGAGGCCTTCCTCGCCTCCCGCAACCTCTCCCTGGAGGAGGTCACCAAGGTCGCCGAACAGGCCTCGCGCTGGGAGGCGTTCGACGAGACGACCCTGGAGCAGTACTTCACCACCCTCGACTTCAGCTTCGGCGCCCCGCAACTGGCGGCGGTCGCCGAGTTCGCGCGCCGGGTGGGCCCGACGACCGGGTTCCCTGCGGACGTAACGGTGGATCTGCTTCAGCCGTAGTCACTACGCTGCGGGTGGTGAGGCGTACTGGGGGAGCCGGGAGAACCCGGGGAACCGGGAGAACCCGGGGAGCCGGGGGAGCCGGGAGCCGGGGGAAGCCGGGAGCCGGGAGAGCCCGGGGAACCGGGAGAACCCGGGGAACCGGGGGAACCCGAGAGCCGGGAGAGCCGGGGAGAACCCGGGGAGCCGGGGGAGCCGGGGAGAACCCGGGGAGCCGGGGGAACCGGGGGAGCCGGGAGAGCCCGGGGAACCGGGGGAACCCGAGAGCCGGGAGAGCCGGGGAGAACCCGGGGAGCCGGGAGAGCCGGGGAGAACCCGGGGAGCCGGGGGAACCGGGGGAACCGGGAGAGCCCGGGGAGCCGGGGGAACCGAGAGCCGGGAGAGCCGGGGAGAACCCGGGGAGCCGGGGGAACCGGGGGAGCCCGGGGAGCTGGGGGAGAGGTGGACGCCATGCAGCCGCTCGGAGCCGACGAACCGGCCGCCGTCGGGCCGTACCGGCTGCTCGGGCGGCTCGGCTCCGGCGGCATGGGCCGGGTCTACCTGGGCCGCAGCGCGGGCGGCCGGACCGTCGCCGTGAAGATCGTGCACCCGCACTTCGCGCTGGACGAGGAGTTCCGGGCCCGGTTCCGGCGCGAGGTGGAGGCCGCGCGCCGGGTCGGTGGCGCCTGGACCGCGCCCGTTCTGGACGCGGACCCGGAGGCCGCGGTCCCCTGGGTCGCCACCGGCTACGCGGCCGGCCCCTCCCTCACCGCGGCCGTCACCGACGGCGGCCCGCTGCCCGCGCACACCGTGCGGGCCCTGGCCGCGGGCCTCGCCGAGGCGCTGGCCGCGGTGCACGAACTGGGCCTGGTCCACCGGGACGTCAAGCCCTCCAACGTCCTGCTGACCCTGGACGGGCCGCTCCTCATCGACTTCGGCATCGCCCGCGCCACGGACGGCACGGCGTCCCTCACCTCGACCGGCGTCTCCGTCGGCTCGCCCGGCTACATGTCCCCCGAGCAGATCCTCGGCAAAGGCGTCACCGGCGCGGCCGACGTCTTCTCCCTCGGCGCGGTCCTGGCCTACGCGGCGACCGGCGCGCCCCCGTTCCCGGGCGACTCCTCGGCCGCGCTGCTCTACAAGGTCGTCCACGAGGAGCCGGAACTCGACGGGCTGAGCGGGGAGTTGCGGGAGGTCGCGGCGGGGTGCCTGGCGAAGGACCCGGCCACCCGGCCCGCCCCCCGCGAACTGGCCCGCCGACTGGCTCCCGAGGGCGCCGCACACCTGATCGCGGGTGGCTGGCTGCCAGGGGCGCTGGTGGAGCGGGTGAGCCGGAGCGCCGTACAGATCCTGAACCTGGAGGCGGGGGACGGGACGTCGGGGGGAGCGCCGTCCGGGCCGGTGGGGTTCAGCAAGGCTTCGGAGACTGCTTCCGGGGCTGCCTCCGGTGCGGGGGCAGCCGGGGGTGCGGTGGCTTCCGGTGCCGGGGTCGGCGAGTTCGGGCCCGCTCCGGTGATGACGACGGAGGGTACGGCGGGTACGGCGGGTGCGGTGCCGGCGGGGGCGCCGACGTCCGTTCCCGGGCCCAGGGACGCGGTGCCGGGTCCCGGCAAGGTCAGCGTCAGTGTGGCGGCCACCTCGGTGCCCGGGGAGAACGGGCGGGGGCGGCGCGTGAGTTGCACCGTGGCGCTCGCCGTGGCGTGCGTGCTGGCCGGGGTGACGGTGGGGGCCGGAATGCTGCTGCGGCCGTGGTTCGGTGGCGGCGCGGACGACACGGCAGGAGGAGGCGCGGTCTCCTCATCACGCCCGGGCACGGCAGCGTCCTCGTCCGCTCCCGCCGACGCCGCGTCGCAGACACCGGACCCCACGGCCGGCACGGGTTCCTCCTCGAGCACGCCCTCCCCGTCGGGCACAGCCTCCCCGGGAACCGGCGCGATCCCGGCCCGCTACCTCGGCACCTGGGAGGGGCAGGCCACCGGCCTCGGCGGCACCCTGCCCATGGGCACCTTCCGGCTCACCGTCCACCAGGCGGCCGTGGGCGAGGAGTTGGGGCGGCTCACGCAGACCGACCAGATCGGCGCCGTCTGCACCGACATCCTCACCCTGAAGCAGGTGACCACGACACGGATCGTCGCCACGTCCACGGGCGCGAAGACCAACCACTCAGGCTGCGATCCCGCCCCGCACCCGGTGGAGTTGACGCCGACCGGCGACGATCTGACGTACACGGGGGACAGTTCGGCCGAGGGGAACCCGGTGGCGCGGATGTCCAAGGTCGGGTGAGCGATCCGGTGGACCTGGCGCTGACAGCCGTCGCCGTACTGTGGGGCGCGGCGACGGGCGCCCTGCTGCCCCGCGCCGCCTACCGCTTCACCGTCCCGGACGAGCAACCGTGGCGCTCCCACTGCCCCGAGGGACACCTCCTGCGGGGGTGGCTGGGGCGGACGCCGTGCGGGGTGTGCGTCCGGCCCCCGGCCGTCGAGTCGTCGTACACCCCCTCCATCCCCTCCGCCCCCCTCCTCGCCCTCGCCACGGCTCTCGTGTGTGCCGCCCTCGCCGGTGCCACCGGCACCCGCCCCGAGCTGGCCGTCTGGTTGCTGCTCGCGCCGGTCGGGGTGCTGCTCGCGGCCGTGGACTTCCGCGTGCGGCGGCTGCCGGACCCGCTGACGCTGCCGCTCGCGGGGGCCGCGCTCGCCCTGCTCGGGCTGGTCGCCCTGCTGCCCGAGCACGCCGGTGACTGGCCCACCGCGCTGTACGGCGCGCTCGCGCTCGGCGTCGGCTACTACGTGCTGTGGCTCATCAACCCCGCCGGCATGGGCTTCGGCGATGTGAAGCTGGCGCTCGGCGCGGGCGCCGTCCTCGGCTGGTACGGCTGGCCGACCGTGCTGCTCGGCACCTTCGCCGGGTTCCTGTCCGGCGCGCTCTACGGCGGCGTCCTCGTCCTCGTCCGGCGCGCGGACCGCAAGTCGGCCATCCCGTTCGGGCCGTTCCTCCTCGCGGGTGCCTTCGCGGGGCTGCTGATCGGCGCGTACACGGCCTGAGCGCGGGCGGCCGAACCCCCTGGCGTAGGCTGGCCCGGTCCGTCCACAACCCTTGACGAAAGGGACGCCCTGGTGACCGAGAAGGCCGACCTCCAGTCTGTCCTCGACCGTGCCGCCGCCGGTGGGCGGATCACCCCGGAAGAGGCGCTCGTCCTCTACCGCGACGCCCCGCTGCACGCGCTGGGCGCCGCCGCCGACGCCGTACGCCGACGCAAGTACGCGGGCATCGAGCACATCGCGACGTACATCATCGAGCGCAACATCAACTACACGAACGTGTGCGTCACGGCGTGCAAGTTCTGCGCCTTCTACGCGGCCCCCAAGGACAAGGACAAGGGCTGGACCCGCGACCTCGACGACATCCTGCGCAGGTGCGCGGAGACCGTCGAGCTGGGCGGCACCCAGATCATGTTCCAGGGCGGCCACCACCCGGACTACGGCGTCGAGTACTACGAGAAGCACTTCAAGGCCATCAAGGACGCCTTCCCGCAGCTGGTGATCCACTCGCTGGGCGCCTCCGAGGTGGAGCACATGGCCCGGATCTCCGGTGTGTCGGTCGAGGAGGCCATCACCCGGATCCACGAGGCCGGTCTCGACTCCTTCGCGGGCGCCGGTGCGGAACTGCTGCCGGAGCGGCCGCGCAAGGCCATCGCCCCGCTCAAGGAGAGCGGCGAGCGCTGGCTGGAGATCATGGAGGCCGCGCACAAGCTGGGCGTGGAGTCCACCTCCACCATGCTCATGGGCACCGGCGAGACCAACGCCGAGCGCATCGAGCACCTGCGCATGATCCGGGACGTACAGGACCGTACGGGCGGCTTCCGCGCCTTCATCCCGTACACCTACCAGCCCGAGAACAACCACCTGAAGGGCCGCACGCAGGCGACCCTCTTCGAGTACCTGCGGATGATCGCCATCGCCCGCCTGTTCCTCGACAACGTCCAGCACATCCAGGGCTCCTGGCTCACCACCGGCAAGGAGGTCGGCCAGCTCTCCCTGCACTACGGCGCGGACGACCTCGGCTCGATCATGCTGGAGGAGAACGTCGTCTCCTCGGCCGGCGCCAAGCACCGCTCCAACCGCCTGGAGATCATCGACCTGATCCGCAAGGCGGGCCGCGTCCCGGCGCAGCGCGCGACGACGTACGAGCACCTCGTCGTGCACGACGACCCGGCGAACGACCCCGTCGACGACCGCGTGGTCTCCCACATCTCCTCCACGGCCATCGAGGGCGGCACGGCGCACCCCGAACTGAAGCTGCTCGCCTCCAACTAGGCGCGCGCACTGTGCTGACACTTCACGTCGCCGAGCACTCTCCCGAGGCGGCCGTTCTGGTCGACGGCGCGACCGTGGCCGCCGTCGGCCCGTACGAGGAACTGGCCGCCGCCGAGCCCCGCGCGAAGGTGCGGCGCTGGCCCGGCATCCTCACGCCGGGGCTGCTGAACCCGTACGGTCCGGAGCTGCTGGAGGCCACCTACCACCCCGACCCGCGCGAGGCCGACGTCCTCGGCACCGAGCCCATCGGCGGGGCGCGGGCGAGGGAGATCTTCCGCGGCGATCCCGCGCGCCTCGGCGCGAGCGCGCGCCGCGGGGTGCAGCGGATGCTGGCGCACGGCACGGTGGCGGTGGCCGGGGAGTTCCGGTCGCGGGCCGTGGCCGACGCGGTGCGCCGGGCCGGGCTCGCGGTGGGGCAGCGGCCCGACCGCCTTCCGGGCCCGGCGGCGCTGTCCCCGACCCCGCTGGTCCTGCTGCCGCGGCTGGTCCCGGGCGGGCCCGCCCGCTTCGCCGTGTTCGACGTCGCGGACCGCGCCGAACTGGTCCGCCGCGGCGCCGGCACCTGCGTGGCGACCGTGATCGGCGGGCGGCTGGTGTACCGGGGCCGCTGAGCCCGTTCCGTATCCCCTGCTGCCACAATGGGCGGGTGACCCGCGCTTCCCTGAACAAGCAGCCGCACGAAGTCGCCTCGATGTTCGACGACGTGGCGGAACGGTACGACCTGACGAACGACGTGCTGTCGCTCGGCCAGGACCGACGCTGGCGCAAGGAGGTGGCGAAGGCGGTCGACGCGCGCCCCGCGCAGAAGATCCTCGACCTCGCGGCGGGCACGGCGACCTCCTCGCTGCCGTTCGCGCGGACGGGCGCGTACGTGGTCCCCTGCGACTTCTCGCTGGGGATGCTCCAGGTCGGCAAGAAGAAGCACACCTGGCTGCCGTTCACGGCCGGCGACGCGACGAGGCTGCCGTTCAAGGACGACACCTTCGACGCCGTCACGATCTCCTTCGGGCTGCGCAACGTGCAGGACTTCGACGCGGGCCTGCGCGAGATGTACCGGGTGACCCGGCCCGGCGGGCGCGTGGTGATCTGCGAGTTCTCGCACCCGACGTGGGCGCCGTTCCGGACCGTCTACACCGAGTACCTGATGCGCGCCCTGCCGCCGGTCGCGCGTGCGGTGTCCTCGAACCCGGACGCGTACGTCTACCTCGCCGAGTCCATCCGCGCCTGGCCCGACCAGCCGGCCCTCGCCGAGCGGCTGCGCAAGGCCGGCTGGTCGCGCGTGGCGTGGCGCAACCTCACCGGGGGTGTGGTGGCGCTGCACCGGGGCTTCAAGGAGAGCTGAGTCCCGCTACGGGGTGCGGGTCGGGCGGCTCGTTCAGTTCGCGCTGCATCCCGCCCGTGGGAGGCCGCGGAATGCGTGGCTCACGTACGCCTCCGCCGCCCTCGCCGTCACGGAAGTCGAACCACACGTACACCATCGAGTCCGGCGGCACCTCGGCGCCGGGCTGCGGGTACTGGCGTACGACGTAGTCGACGACCGTGTGCTGGAAGTCCGGGCGGTCCGGCGCGTTGAGGAACAGGCCCCGCGCCCGGGCCGTTTCGCGCGCGTCCATGGCCATCAGGCCGATCAGACGGGGGACGCGCACTTCGGGTGTTTTGGGTGTTATTTGCACAGATGTCACCCCCAGCGGTACTGGAAGCGTAACGCGCACCCGGGCCGCCCGGAAGCTTCAGGTGGCTTTCTGTAACACTTGGTTACTCTCAGTCACAGGTCAAGTCGGTAGCAGTGCCCCTGGCGTTGTGAGGACGGGGTCGTGAAGGTCTCCGCGAGCCGCATGCCCAGGCGCCGGGTGACCGCGATGGAGCGTTCGTTGCGCGCGTCCACCATCGCCACCACGTGCGGCACCCCCGCCGCCCGCAGCCGCTCCAGGGTCTCCTCGGCGGCCGCCGTCGCGTACCCCCGGCCCCAGTGCGCCCGGCCGAGCCGCCAGCCGATCTCGATCTCGCCCGCCGGACCCCACGCGTGCGGCCACGGCTGGGCCCCGGTGAAGCCGACGACGTCGCCGGACTCGTCCAGCACCGACCACAGACAGAACCCCCGCTCCGCGTCGTGCCGGCGCTGGCGCGCGGTCAGCTCCTCGTAGACCGAGACCTCGGCGGCCCTGCCCCCGTGGAACTCCATGACCTCGGGGTCGGCGAAGACCCGGTGCCAGACGAACGCGTCCTCGTCGGTGGGCACACGAAGCCGTACTGCGGGGTGAGTTCGGTTCACGGGGCAGCCCTTCAGCCGGGTGATCAATTCTGCTGAATAGACTGCCCATGTCCAGTGCCCGTCGGCACGCAGATTTCGAACCTTGGGGAGATCCCGCCGTGACCGAGCCCCTCTCCGACAACACCGCCGATGTGATCGTCGTGGGCGCGGGGCCAGCCGGCTCCACCACCGCGTACCACCTCGCCAAGGCCGGACTCGACGTCCTCCTGCTGGAGAAGACCGAGTTCCCCCGGGAGAAGGTCTGCGGCGACGGCCTCACCCCGCGTGCGGTCAAGCAGCTCGTGGCCATGGGCGTCGACATCTCCGAGGAGGCCGGCTGGCTGCGCAACAAGGGTCTGCGCATCATCGGCGGCGGCCACCGGCTCCAGATGGACTGGCCGGAACTCGCCTCCTTCCCCAACTACGGACTCGTGCGCAAGCGCGACGACTTCGACGAGCAGCTCGCCCGCCAGGCCCAGAAGGCGGGAGCGCGGCTCTTCGAGCTGTGCAATGTCTCCGGCCCGGTCGTCGACGACCGCACCGGCCGCATCACCGGCGTCACCGCCAAGCTCGGCGAGGAGAAGCGCGAGGTCACCTTCCACGCGCCGCTCGTCGTCGCCGCCGACGGCAACTCCACCCGCCTGTCCCTCGCGATGGGCCTGCACCGCCGCGAGGACCGCCCGATGGGCGTCGCGGTGCGCACGTACTTCACCTCGCCCCGCCACGACGACGACTACCTGGAGGCCTGGCTGGAGCTGTGGGACCGGCGCGGCCCCCAGGACCGTCTGCTGCCCGGCTACGGCTGGATCTTCGGCATGGGCGACGGCACCTCCAACGTGGGCCTCGGCGTGCTCAACACCTCCGCCGCCTTCAAGGAGCTGGACTGGCGCGAGATCCTCAAGGCCTGGTGCGCGTCCATGCCGGAGGACTGGGGCTACACCCCCGAGAACATGACCGGTCCGATCCGCGGCGCCGCCCTCCCGATGGCCTTCAACCGCCAGCCGCACTACACGCGCGGGCTGCTCCTCGTCGGCGACGCCGGCGGCCTGGTGAACCCCTTCAACGGCGAGGGCATCGCCTACGCCATGGAGTCCGGCCAGATCGCCGCCGACGTCATCGTCCAGGCCCACGCGCGGTCCACGCCGGCCCAGCGCGAGATCGCCCTGCAGCGCTACCCGCGCGTCCTCAAGGACACCTACGGCGGCTACTACACGCTCGGCCGCGCCTTCGTGAAGCTGATCGGCAACCCGAAGATCATGCAGATCGCGACCCAGCGGGGCATGTCGCACCCGGTGCTGATGAAGTTCGTCCAGAAGCTCCTCGCGAACCTCACCGACCCCACGGGCGGCGACGCCATCGACCGCATCGTCAACGCCCTGAGCAAGGTGGCGCCGAAGGCGTGATCAGGCGCTGAGAGCCGCGATGTTGGCGGCCCGGCGGGCGAACACCTCGTCCCGCCGGTCCGCCATCTGCCGCAGCGCGTCCTTTTTCTCCCGCTTGGAGAGCCGATCCAGGTAGATGTACCCATTGGTGTGGTCGGTCTCGTGGGCGAGACAGCGCGCGAAGTACCCCGTGCCCTCGACGACGACCGGGCTGCCGTCCCTGTCCTGCCCGCGCACCACGGCCCGGTCCGGCCGCGCTACGGCCATCACGGCACCCGGCACCGACAGGCACCCCTCGCCCTCGTCGTTCAGCCGGCGCCCGGCCGTCGGCGCCTCCAGCACCGGATTGACGATGTGTCCGACATGTCGGACACCGTCGTCGTCGGGGCAGTCGTACACGAACAGGCGCAGATCGACCCCGACTTGGTTCGCCGCCAGTCCCGCTCCCTCGGCGACGTACATGGTGAGGAACATGTCGTCGATGAGCGCGGCGAGATCGGGCCCGAACTCGGTGACGTCCCGGCACGGCTTGTGCAGCACCTCCTCGCCGACCTCGGTGATGCGCCGCACCTGCCCGCGTCGGGCCTCGGGGGCGAGCCGCGGATACGAATCGACGGGCCTGCCTTGCACGAACACGCTCGGCATCGCTGTGTCTCCCTGTGTCGGTGAGGATGCTCCGGGTGAGCGGGCGGACCCTCGGTCCACCCTCCCGGAATCATGACAACAGCACACAACACCCGCGGAGGCGGCGGGAACAGGTCCTGGACTAGGCCGTGGGCAGGCCGTGGACAGCCGGAAGGGCCGCGGCCCCCGAGCGGCTACGGCCCTTTCCTTTTGCTGGTGTGCTCAGAGCACCCGCACGGCGCCGGTCGGCGGGTCGTACGACAGCGGCTTCTCCACGATGCCGGTGGAGGGGTTCTGGGCACCGACGAACATGCCGTCGCCGACGTAGATCGCCACGTGGTACGCGCTGCCCGCGCTGCCCCAGTACAGGATGTCGCCCGGCTGGAGGTTGCTCAGCGACACCTGGGTGCCGGCGGTCGACTGGCTCTGGGAGACCCGCGGCAGGTCGATGCCGACCTGCTTGAAGGCGGCCTGCACCAGGCCGGAGCAGTCCCACGCGTTGGGGCCGGAGGCACCGAGGACGTAGCTCTTGCCGATCTGCGCCTTGGCGAAGGCGATCACCGCGGCGGCCGAACCGGTGGCCGTGGACGTGCTCGTGGAGGTGGAGGTGCTCGCCGTGGTGGAGAGCGTCGTCCGCTCGGCGTTGCGGGAGGCGCGCGCGGCGGCCTCCTTGCGGGCGGCCTCCTCGGCCTTCCGCTTGGCCTCCGCCGCCTTCTTCTTCGCCTCCGCGAGGTCCGCCTTGGCCTGCTTCGCGGCATTCGCGGCGGCCGCGTCACGCTCGGCCTGCAGCTCGTAGTTCGCGGCGGCCAGCTGCGTGGCGTCCGCGGACTGGGCGACCTGGGTGGCCACGTCGGCCGTCAGGGTGGGCAGTTCGAGGGTCTGCGTCACCGGCTCGGCGGCGTTCGCCGACCCGGACGCCCCGGCGACTGCCAGGGTGCTGAGGACGCCACCGGCAACTCCGGCCCGCATCGCGATGGTGGACGCGCTGCGGCGGGGTTTCCGGTGGCTGCGTATGTGAGCGGTGTGGGACATGGGAATAACCGGTATCAGGGGCTCCTTCATATCTTCAAGAAACGTGTCCTGCGCCACAGTTGCTCAATGGGGCCCCTGAATCCCGGGCGTGTCGCTCTTTATTGACGCCGTAACGGACATTGCGGACGTCCGTGATCAAGCCTGTGATCACGGCCTTTGATCATTACGCCCGAATTGCCCCGCACCTACCATCGGTTGCGGTCAATGGCCAAGCCCCGTTCTCATGCAGCTCTCATGAGTGTGGTGGAGGTCACGGAACGGTTACCGGAAGGGGTGCGTCCCGTGCGCGCGGCGCTCGTGAACGCGTGCACGCGCCGGACCCCCGTCCACTTCCCGCCCCACAGCTCCCTCTGATGTGTGAACGCGGACCTCTAGCAGGCCTCCGTGCCCAGCGCCAATTTGCATGCAGCGGAACCCTCTTGATATGGAGACGCCCCCTCCGGCCTGCGATGATGCGCGAAATTGTCACTTCTCGTGATCGGGTGAACGCTTCGCGTATGAAGATCACTCATCATCCGACTTCATGATCCTTCGTCAGGTGGTGGAGATCACAAAGCTTGTGCAATACCCCGTGTCGCAGATCACAGACCGACAGGCATAAGATGCGTGGCGACTGGGCTTGTGACCTGCTTCACATGTTCTCGATCTTCGCCGGGACGAGCGGGGCTCGGGGGACTGGTGAGGCGGAAGTGAGCCCGGCCGCAACCGCCAGCAGTCAGTGCCGACTGAGAGGAGCGAGGAGCGGTGAACGCGTATGCGCCCATCCTCGTACTGGGAGCCCTCGGGGCAGGCTTTGCGATCTTCTCCGTGGTCATGGCCACGCTGATCGGTCCGAAGCGGTACAACCGCGCCAAGCTCGAAGCCTACGAGTGCGGCATCGAGCCGACCCCCACGCCGGCCGGCGGCGGGCGCTTCCCCATCAAGTACTACCTGACGGCGATGCTCTTCATCGTCTTCGACATCGAGATCGTCTTCCTCTACCCCTGGGCCGTCACCTTCGACGCCCTGGGGATTTTCGGGCTCGTGGAGATGCTGCTCTTCGTGCTCACCGTCTTCGTCGCGTACGCGTACGTATGGCGGCGCGGCGGCCTGGAATGGGACTGAGGGGCCTTTAACGACATGGGACTCGAAGAAAAGCTGCCGAGCGGATTCCTGCTGACCACCGTCGAGCAGGCCGCGGGCTGGGTGCGCAAGGCGTCCGTCTTCCCGGCCACCTTCGGCCTGGCCTGCTGCGCCATCGAGATGATGACCACCGGCGCCGGCCGCTACGACCTCGCCCGCTTCGGCATGGAGGTCTTCCGCGGCTCGCCGCGCCAGGCCGACCTCATGATCGTCGCCGGCCGGGTCAGCCAGAAGATGGCACCGGTGCTGCGCCAGGTCTACGACCAGATGCCCAGCCCGAAGTGGGTGATCTCCATGGGCGTCTGCGCCTCCTCGGGCGGCATGTTCAACAACTACGCGATCGTCCAGGGCGTCGACCACATCGTCCCGGTCGACATCTATCTCCCCGGCTGCCCGCCCCGGCCCGAGATGCTGATGGACGCGATCCTCAAGCTCCACCAGAAGATCCAGTCCTCCAAGCTCGGCGTCAACGCCGAGGAAGCGGCCCGCGAGGCGGAGGAGGCGGCGCTCAAGGCCCTGCCCACGATCGAGATGAAGGGGCTGCTGCGGTGAGCGACGCGAACGGCACCCACGGTGCGAACGGGTCCGCGAACGGGGTGAACCCCGAGAAGGACCTCTCCGCCTCCAACCTCCCCGGCCAGCGCGGCCAGGGCGGCGAGGAGATCCGCGTCCAGCGCGGCATGTTCGGCGCCAACAACGGCGGCGACACCTCCGGCTACGGCGGCCTGGTCCGCTCGGTCCGACTCCCGGGACCGGCGAGCAGGCCCTACGGCGGCTGGTTCGACGAGGTCGCCGACGAGCTGGAGGGCGCCCTGGAGGAACAGGGCCTCGTGCCCGACAACGCCATCGAGAAGACGGTCGTCGACCGCGGCGAGCTCACCTTCCACATCGAACGCGAGCACCTGCTCCGCGTCGCCCGCACCCTGCGCGACGACCCCGCCCTCCGCTTCGAACTGTGCACCGGCGTCAGCGGCGTCCACTACCCGAACGACAAGGGCCGCGAGCTGCACGCCGTCTACCACCTGCGCTCGATCACCCACAACCGGCTGATCCGCCTCGAAGTCAGCACGTCCGACAGCGACCGCCGCATCCCGTCCCTGGTCTCCGTCTATCCGACCAACGACTGGCACGAGCGCGAGACCTACGACTTCTACGGAATCGTCTTCGACGGTCACCCGGCCCTGACCCGGATCATGATGCCGGACGACTGGCAGGGCCACCCGCAGCGCAAGGACTACCCCCTCGGCGGCATCCCCGTCGAGTACAAGGGCGCCCAGATCCCGGCTCCGGACCAGCGGAGGTCGTACTCGTGAGCACGTCACACGCTTCCCCTCGCGAGACCACCGAGGGCACCGTCTACACGGTCACCGGTGGCGACTGGGACGAGGTCGTCCAGTCCGCGGCCCGCGCCGACGACGAGCGCATCGTCGTCAACATGGGCCCCCAGCACCCCTCCACCCACGGGGTGCTCCGCCTGATCCTGGAGATCGAGGGCGAGACGGTCACCGAGGCCCGCTGCGGCATCGGCTACCTCCACACCGGCATCGAGAAGAACCTCGAGTACCGCACGTGGACGCAGGGCACCACGTTCGTGACGCGCATGGACTACCTGACGTCCTTCTTCAACGAGACCGCCTACTGTCTCGCCGTCGAGAAGCTCCTCGGCATCGAGGACCAGATCACCGAGCGCGCCAAGATCATCCGGGTGCTCCTGATGGAGCTGAACCGGCTCTCCTCCCACCTGGTGTGCATCGCCACCGGCGGCATGGAACTCGGCGCCACCACGATCATGATCTACGGCTTCCGTGATCGTGAAATGATTCTCGACATCTACGAGCTGGTCACGGGCCTGCGGATGAACCACGCGTACATCCGGCCCGGCGGACTCGCCCAGGACCTGCCGCCCGGCGCGGTGGACCAGATCCGCGAGTTCGTGAAGAAGATGAAGAAGAACCTCCCGGAGTACGACAAGCTCGCCACCGGGAACCCCATCTTCAAGGCCCGCATGCAGGACATCGGCTACCTCGACCTGTCGGGCGCCATGGCCCTCGGTTGCACCGGCCCGATCCTGCGCGCCACCGGCCTCCCGCACGACCTGCGCAAGACGCAGCCGTACTGCGACTACGAGACGTACGACTTCGACGTCCCGACCGCCGACACCTGCGACGCCTACGGCCGCTTCCTGATCCGCCTGGAGGAGATGCGCCAGTCCCTCCGGATCGTCGAGCAGTGCCTGGACCGGCTCCAGCCCGGCCCGGTCATGGTCGCCGACAAGAAGATCGCCTGGCCCGCCCAGCTCGCCCTGGGACCGGACGGACTGGGCAACTCCCTCGACCACATCAAGAAGATCATGGGCACCTCCATGGAGGCCCTGATCCACCACTTCAAGCTGGTCACCGAGGGCTTCCGCGTCCCGCCGGGACAGGTGTACGCGGCCGTCGAGTCGCCCAAGGGCGAACTCGGGGTGCACGCCGTCTCCGACGGCGGCACCCGCCCCTACCGGGTCCACTTCCGCGACCCGTCCTTCACCAACCTGCAGGCCATGGCGGCGATGTGCGAGGGCGGCCAGGTCGCCGACGTGATCGTCGCCGTCGCGTCCATCGACCCCGTGATGGGAGGCGTCGACCGGTGACCACCTCTTCTTCGGAGCGGGGCGTCAGCCTGGGCATGCCCGAACTGCCCGCGCCCGCGTACCCGGACGACGTCCGGGCCCGGCTGGAGGCGGACGCGCGCGAGATCATCGCGCGCTACCCCGACTCCCGGTCCGCCCTGCTGCCGCTGCTCCACCTCGTGCAGTCCGAGGAGGGCCATGTCACGCGCACCGGAATGCGGTTCTGCGCGGACATGCTGGACCTGACCACCGCCGAGGTCACCGCCGTCGCCACCTTCTACACCATGTACCGGCGCCGGCCGTCCGGTGACTACCAGGTGGGCGTGTGCACCAACACGCTGTGCGCGGTGATGGGCGGCGACGCGATCTTCGAGAGCCTCCAGGAGCACCTCGGCGTCGGCAACGGAGAGACCACCGACGACGGCAAGGTCACCCTGGAGCACATCGAGTGCAACGCGGCCTGCGACTACGCGCCGGTCGTGATGGTCAACTGGGAGTTCTTCGACAACCAGACCCCCGCGAGCGCCAAGCGCCTCGTCGACGACCTCCGTGCGGGACGCCCCGTCGAGCCCACGCGAGGGGCGCGCCTGTGCACCTTCAAGGAGACCGCGCGGATCCTGGCCGGCTTCCCCGACGAGCGGCCAGGGGCCGTCGAGGAGAGCGGCAGCGCCGGACCCGCCTCGCTGGTGGGCCTTCGCCTGGCAAGGGGAGAGGCCGCACCCGCGCGCGTGGTGCATCCGCGCACCCAGGAACCCCAGGACATGCCGCCCGCGGCCCCGGCAGAAGAGGAGGGGGAGTGATGACGGTGGTACCCGAACTCAAGGACACCAGCCCCGAGAAGCTGCTCGCACCCGTGCTGTCGGCCTTCTGGGACGAGGACCGGTCCTGGACTCTGGACGTCTACCGGAGGCACGAGGGGTACGAGGGGCTCCGCAAGGCACTCGCCATGTCGCCGGACGACCTGATCGCCTACGTCAAGGACTCAGGTCTGCGGGGGCGGGGCGGCGCGGGATTCCCGACCGGAATGAAGTGGCAGTTCATTCCCCAGGGTGATGGAAAACCGCACTATCTAGTTGTCAACGCCGACGAATCGGAACCCGGGACCTGCAAGGACATCCCGCTCCTCTTCGCGAACCCGCACAGCCTCATCGAGGGCATCGTGATCGCGTGCTACGCCATCAGGTCGTCGCATGCCTTCATCTATCTGCGGGGTGAAGTCGTCCCCGTTCTGCGGCGGTTGCACGAGGCCGTGCGCGAGGCCTACGCGGCGGGCTACCTCGGCGAGAACATCCTGGGCAGCGGACTCGACCTCGAACTCACCGTGCACGCCGGCGCCGGCGCGTACATCTGCGGTGAGGAGACCGCACTGCTCGACTCGCTCGAAGGCCGCCGTGGTCAACCGCGGCTCCGTCCCCCCTTCCCTGCGGTGGAAGGCCTCTACGCCTGTCCCACTGTCGTGAACAACGTCGAGTCGATCGCGTCGGTTCCCGCGATCCTGAAAAACGGGAAAGACTGGTTCAGGTCGATGGGCAGCGAGAAGTCCCCGGGCTTCACGCTCTACTCGCTCAGCGGCCACGTCGCGAGCCCCGGCCAGTACGAGGCCCCGCTCGGCATCACGCTCCGCCAGCTGCTCGACATGAGCGGCGGGATGCGCCCCGGCCACCGGTTGAAGTTCTGGACGCCGGGCGGCTCCTCCACACCGATGTTCACCGACGAGCACCTCGACGTCCCGCTCGACTACGAGGGAGTGGGCGCCGCCGGTTCCATGCTCGGCACCAAGGCCCTGCAGTGCTTCGACGAGACGACCTGCGTGGTGCGGGCGGTGACCCGCTGGACCGAGTTCTACGCCCACGAGTCCTGCGGCAAGTGCACGCCCTGCCGTGAAGGCACGTACTGGCTCGTGCAGTTGCTGCGGGACATCGAGGCCGGCAAGGGAGTCATGTCCGACCTCGACAAGCTGAACGACATCGCCGACAACATCAACGGCAAGTCCTTCTGCGCCCTCGGCGACGGCGCCGCGTCCCCGATCTTCTCCTCGCTGAAGTACTTCCGCGAGGAGTACGAGCAGCACATCACCGGCCGGGGCTGCCCCTTCGACCCGGCCAAGTCGACGGCCTGGGCGGACCGCCCGGAGGTGAACGCATGACCGTGACCACCAACGCTCCCGCGGGTGGCGGAGAGGCGGCGGTCCCGCCGGAAGACCTCGTCACGCTGACGATCGACGGCATCGCGATCAGCGTGCCCAAGGGCACCCTGGTCATCCGGGCCGCCGAGCAGCTCGGCATCGAGATCCCGCGCTTCTGCGACCACCCCCTGCTCTCCCCGGCCGGCGCCTGCCGCCAGTGCATCGTCGAGGTCGAGGGCCAGCGCAAGCCGATGGCCTCCTGCACCATCACCTGCACCGACGGCATGGTCGTCAAGACGCACCTGACCTCGCCGGTCGCCGAGAAGGCCCAGAAGGGTGTGATGGAGCTGCTGCTCATCAACCACCCGCTGGACTGCCCGGTCTGCGACAAGGGCGGCGAGTGCCCGCTGCAGAACCAGGCCATGTCGCACGGCAACGCCGAGTCCCGCTTCGAGGGCCGCAAGCGGACGTACGAGAAGCCCGTCCCGATCTCCACCCAGGTGCTGCTGGACCGCGAGCGCTGCGTGCTGTGCGCCCGCTGCACCCGCTTCTCCAACCAGATCGCGGGCGACCCGATGATCGAGCTGCTGGAGCGGGGCGCGCTCCAGCAGGTCGGCACCGGCGAGGGCGACCCGTTCGAGTCGTACTTCTCCGGCAACACCATCCAGATCTGCCCGGTCGGCGCGCTGACCTCGGCGGCCTATCGTTTCCGCTCCCGCCCCTTCGACCTGATCTCCTCGCCGTCGGTGTGCGAGCACTGCGCGGGCGGCTGCGCCACCCGCACCGACCACCGGCGCGGCAAGGTCATGCGACGGCTCGCGGAGAACGACCCCGAGGTCAACGAGGAGTGGATCTGCGACAAGGGACGCTTCGCGTTCCGCTACGCGCAGCTCAAGGACCGCCTCGACACCCCGCTCGTCCGCAACGCCGAGGGCGTCCTGGAGCCCGCCTCCTGGCCGGAAGCCCTGGAAGCGGCGGCGCGCGGGCTGACCGCCGCCCGCTCCCGCGCCGGTGTCCTCACCGGCGGCCGGCTCACCGTCGAGGACGCCTACGCGTACAGCAAGTTCGCGCGCGTGGCCCTCGACACCAACGACATCGACTTCCGCGCGCGCGTGCACAGCGGCGAGGAGGCCGACTTCCTGGCGTCCCGGGTAGCGGGGCGCGGCCGCGACCTCGACGGTACGGGCGTCACGTACGCCTCCCTGGAGAAGGCACCGGCCGTCCTGCTCGTCGGGTTCGAGTCGGAGGAGGAGGCGCCCGGCGTCTTCCTGCGGCTGCGCAAGGCCTGGCGGGCGCGCAAGCAGCGGGTGTTCGCACTGGCCACGCACGCGACCCGGGGCCTGGAGAAGGCGGGCGGCACGCTGCTGCCGGCCGCGCCCGGCACCGAGACCGAGTGGCTGGACGCCCTCGCCGGCGGCGTCGGCCTGGACGAGCCCGGCACGAAGGCCGCCGAGGCCCTGCGCACCGAGGGCGCGGTGATCGTCGTGGGCGAGCGGCTCGCCGGAGTCGCCGGCGGCCTCACCGCCGCCGTACGCGCCGCCGCCGCGACCGGCGCCCAGCTGGCCTGGATCCCGCGCCGGGCGGGCGAGCGCGGTGCCGTCGAGGCGGGCGCGCTGCCCTCGCTGCTGCCGGGCGGCCGCCCCGCGACCGACCCGCGCGCGCGGGAGGAGGTCGCCGCGGCCTGGGGGCTCGCCGAACTCCCCGTGCGCTACGGCCGCGACACCCACCAGATCGTCGAGGCGGCCGCCACCGGCGAACTGTCCGCCCTCGTGGTCGCCGGAGTGGAGGTCGCCGACCTGCCCGACCCGGCACGCGCGCGTGAGGCGCTCGACAGCGTCGGCTTCCTGGTCTCGCTGGAGCTGCGGCCCAGCGAGGTCACCGAGCACGCCGACGTCGTCCTGCCGGTCGCCGCGGTCGCCGAGAAGGCCGGCACCTTCCTCAACTGGGAGGGCAGGGTGCGCCTCTTCGAGGCCGCCCTCAAGCCCGACCAGATGACCCGCCGCCTCGCCCCCACCGACGCGCGTGTGCTGCACATGCTGGCCGACGCCATGGCCCGCGCCGAAGGCGCTGATGGACGCTGTCACCTGGGCCTGCCGGACGTGCGCACCACGCGCGCGGAGATCGACCGGCTCGGCTCCTGGGACGGCGCGAGCGCCACCGAGCCCGTCGAGACCGCCGCCGCGCTGCCCCGCCCCGCGGCCGGTGAGGCGGTGCTGGCCGGGCACCGGCTGCTGCTGGACCAGGGCGTCCTCCAGGAGGGCGACGAAGCGCTCGCCGGCACCCGGCACGCCGCACACGCGCGCGTGTCGGCCGCGACGGCCGCGGAGGCCGGCGTCAAGGACGGCGACCTCCTCGCCGTCACCGGCCCGTCCGGCACCACAGAACTTCCGCTCCAGGTCACCGAGATGCCCGACCGGGTGGTCTGGCTCCCGCTGAACTCCGCCGGCGGGGGCGTCGCCTCCGACACCGGCGCGCAGCCCGGCTCCCTCGTCCGCATCGGCCCGGCGACCCTCGCCGAAGAGGCCCCCAAGGAGGTGGAGGCATGAGCCCGTACCTCGCCGCTGAAGACCTCTCGATGTTCGGCCGCGACCCCTGGTGGCTGGTCGTCGTCAAGGCGGTGTTCTGCTTCGCCTTCCTGATGGTGACCGTGCTGTTCTCCATCGTGTGGGAGCGCAAGGTCGTCGCCTGGATGCAGCTGCGCATCGGCCCCAACCGGCACGGCCCCTGGGGCATGCTCCAGTCGCTCGCCGACGGCGTGAAGCTGATGCTCAAGGAAGACGTCATCGTCAAGCGCGCGGACAAGGTGGTCTACATCCTCGCGCCGATCGTCGCGGCCATCCCGGCCTTCATGGCGATCGCGGTGATCCCCTTCGGCCCGGCCGACAACGAGATCTCGATCTTCGGTACGCGCACCACGATGCAGCTCACCGACCTGCCGATCGCGATGCTCTACATCCTCGCGGTCGCCTCCGTCGGCATCTACGGCATCGTGCTCGCGGGCTGGAGTTCCGGATCGACGTACCCGCTCCTCGGCGGTCTGCGCTCCTGCGCGCAGATGATCTCCTACGAGATCGCGATGGGCGCCGCGTTCGCCTCCGTGTTCCTCTACTCGGGGTCGATGTCGACGTCGAGGATCGTCGAGCAGCAGCACGACCGCTGGTACATCCTGCTGCTGCCGGTCTCCTTCCTGCTCTACATCGCCACGATGGTCGGCGAGACCAACCGCGCCCCGTTCGACATGCCGGAGTCCGAGGGCGACCTGGTCGGCGGCTTCAACACCGAGTACTCGTCCATCAAGTTCGCGATGTTCATGCTCGCCGAGTACGTGAACATGGTGACGGTCTCGGCCGTGGCGACCACCCTCTTCCTCGGCGGCTGGCGCGCCCCCTGGCCGGTCAGCGGCTTCTGGGAGGGCGCGAACCACGGCTGGTGGCCACTGCTCTGGTTCGTCATCAAGGTGCAGCTGCTGCTGTTCTTCTTCATCTGGCTCCGCGGCACGCTGCCCCGCGTCCGCTACGACCAGCTGATGAAGCTCGGCTGGAAGGTCCTCATCCCGGTCTCCGTGACCTGGCTGATGCTCGTCGCGACCGTCCGGGCCCTGCGCAACGAGAACTACGACTTCGCCGACATCGCGCTCTACGTCGGCGGCGGTGTCCTCGCCCTGCTGCTGATCTCCTTCATCGCCGACCTGTTCCGCGACAAGGGGAAGGCCGCCGAGGAGGCCGTCGGCCCGCAGGCCGGATTCGACCCGATGGCGGGCGGATTCCCCGTGCCGCCGCTGCCCGGACAGGAGCTGCCGCCGGTGCCCAGGCGCCGCTCGCGCCTCGAGCGGGAGCTGATTGTCAGTGGTGGGTCGGACACTGTCAGTGACGGATCTTCGGATGGAAAGGAGGCGTCCGATGGCTGAGGAGCCCAAGGAGACCAAGCCCGGTTTCCAGAACCCCGTGGCCGGCTTCGGCGTGACCTTCAAGGCCATGTTCAAGAAGCGGCTGACCGAGCAGTACCCGGAGCAGAAGAAGACCACGGCTCCGCGGTTCCACGGACGGCACCAGCTCAACCGCCATCCGGACGGCCTGGAGAAGTGCGTCGGCTGCGAGCTGTGCGCCTGGGCCTGCCCCGCCGACGCCATCTACGTGGAGGGCGCCGACAACACCGACGAGGAGCGCTACTCCCCGGGCGAGCGGTACGGCCGCGTCTACCAGATCAACTACGCCCGCTGCATCCTGTGCGGCCTGTGCATCGAGGCGTGCCCCACGCGCGCGCTGACGATGACCAACGAGTTCGAACTGGCCGACTCCAGCCGCGCCAACCTCATCTACACCAAGGAGCAGCTGCTCGCCGGTCTTGAGGAGGGCATGGTCGACACGCCCCACGCGATCTTCCCGGGGACCGACGAGCAGGACTACTACCGGGGCCGGGTGACGGAGGCCGCGCCCGGGACCGTACGGCAGGTGGCCGTCTCCAAGGGCGAGAAGCCCGAAGAGAAGGAGGTGGACGCATGAGCGCGCAGCTCGCGGCCTACACCACCTCCACCGGTGAGGCCTTCCAGTTCTGGGTCCTCGGCAGCGTCGCGGTGATCGGCGCCCTGTGCACCGTCTTCATGAAGAAGGCCGTGCACAGCGCGCTCTGCCTCGCCGGGACCATGATCGTCCTGGCGGTGTTCTACCTCGCCAACGGTGCCTACTTCCTGGGCGTCGTGCAGATCGTCGTCTACACCGGCGCGATCATGATGCTGTTCCTGTTCGTGGTGATGCTCGTCGGCGTCACGGCCGCGGACTCGCTGAAGGAGACCATCAAGGGTCAGCGCTGGCTGGCCCTTCTGTGTGGTGCCGGCTTCGGTGTCCTGCTCTTCGCGGGCATCGGGAACGCCTCCCTGAAGGAGTTCAACGGCATCGGCCGGGCGAACGCGGGCGGCAATGTGGAGGGCCTCGCGGCCCTCATCTTCACCAAGTACGTCTTCGCCTTCGAAATCACCGGCGCCCTGCTGATCACGGCCGCCGTCGGCGCCATGGTGCTCACCCACCGCGAGCGCACGGAGCGCGCCAGGACCCAGCGCGAGCTGGCCGAGCAGCGCGTCCGCGAAGGCAAGCACGTGCCGCCGCTGCCCGCCCCCGGTGTCTACGCCCGGCACAACGCCGTGGACATCGCTGGCCTGCTGCCCGACGGCACCCCGTCCGAGCTGACCGTCAGCAAGACGCTGCGCGAGCGCGGCCAGATCCGCGACGTGTCGGCGGACGCGCTGAACGACCTGCGGGCTCTGGAACAGCGCTCCGAGGAGCGCCTGGAGCGGACCGCGATCGAGCCGACGACGTTCAAGCGGCCCGAGGAGGCGTCGAAGTGAACCCCGTCAACTACCTCTATCTCGCCGCCCTCTTGTTCACCATCGGCGCGACCGGGGTGCTGATCCGGCGCAACGCGATCGTCGTGTTCATGTGCATCGAGCTGATGCTCAACGCCTGCAACCTCGCGTTCGTCGTCTTCTCCCGGATGCACGGCAATCTCGACGGCCAGATCATCGCCTTCTTCACGATGGTCGTCGCCGCCGCGGAGGTCGTGGTGGGCCTCGCGATCATCGTGTCGCTGTTCCGTACCCGCCACTCGGCCTCGGTCGACGACGCCAGCCTGATGAAGCTGTAAGGGGTCGGAAGAATCGTGGAGAACCTGATCGCGCTGCTCATCGCGGCGCCCCTGCTCGGAGCGGCCGTCCTGCTGACCGGCGGCCGGCGGCTGGACGCCGTCGGTCACTGGATCGGCGTGCTGTTGTCGGCCACCTCCTTCGTGTTCGGCCTGATCCTCTTCGCCGATCTGCTCGGCAAGGACGCCGAGCACCGCACCCTCACCCAGCACCTGTGGACCTGGCTCTCGGTCGGCAGCTTCCAGGCGGACGTCACCTTCCGCCTGGACCAGCTGTCGATGACGTTCGTCCTGCTGATCACCGGCGTCGGCTCGCTGATCCACCTGTACTCGGTCGGGTACATGGCGCACGACGAGCGCCGCCGCCGCTTCTTCGGGTACCTGAACCTGTTCCTCGCGGCGATGCTCCTGCTCGTCCTCGCCGACAACTACCTGCTGCTGTACGTCGGCTGGGAGGGCGTCGGTCTCGCCTCGTACCTGCTGATCGGCTTCTGGCAGCACAAGCCCAGCGCCGCGACGGCCGCGAAGAAGGCCTTCCTGGTCAACCGCGTCGGCGACATGGGCCTGTCGATCGCGATCATGCTGATGTTCACCACCTTCGGCAGCTTCGCCTTCGGCCCGGTGCTCAGCCACACCGGCGACACCTCCGAGGGCAAGCTCACCGCCATCGGCCTGATGCTGCTGCTCGCCGCGTGCGGCAAGTCGGCCCAGGTGCCGCTGCAGTCCTGGCTCGGGGACGCCATGGAGGGCCCGACCCCGGTCTCGGCCCTGATCCACGCCGCGACCATGGTGACGGCGGGCGTCTACCTGATCGTCCGCTCCGCCGCCATCTTCAACGCGGCCCCCGACGCCCAGCTCGCCGTCACCGTCGTCGGCGCCGTCACGCTCCTCTTCGGTGCGATCGTCGGTTGCGCGAAGGACGACATCAAGAAGGCGCTGGCCGGCTCGACCATGTCGCAGATCGGCTACATGGTGCTGGCCGCGGGCCTCGGCCCGATCGGCTACGTCTTCGCGATCATGCACCTGGTGACGCACGGCTTCTTCAAGGCCGGCCTCTTCCTCGGCGCCGGCTCGGTCATGCACGGCATGAACGACGAGGTCGACATGCGCAGGTACGGCGGCCTCAGGAAGTACATGCCGGTCACGTTCGTCACGTTCGGCCTCGGCTACCTCGCCATCATCGGCTTCCCGTTCCTGTCCGGCTTCTACTCCAAGGACGCCATCATCGAGGCGGCCTTCGCGAAGGGCGGCACCCAGGGCTGGATCCTCGGCGGCGTGGCCCTGCTGGGCGCGGCCATCACCGCGTTCTACATGACGCGCGTGATGCTCATGACCTTCTTCGGCGAGAAGCGCTGGCAGCCGGACGCAGAGGGACACGAGCCGCACCCGCACGAGTCCCCGAAGGTCATGACGATCCCGATGATCCTGCTGGCCGTCGGATCCGTCGGCGGCGGCTTCTACTTCCACCTCGGCGACCGCTTCGTGCACTGGCTGGAGCCCATCACCGGGCACAGCGAGGGGAACTCGCCGGTCAGCGCCATGACGGTCACCGGCGCGACGCTCGTCTGCCTGGTCCTCGGCGTCGGTCTCGCCTACGCCATGTACGGCGCGCGGCCGGTCCCGGTTGTCGCCCCGCGCGGCTCCCTGCTCACCCGCGCCGCCCGGCGCGACCTGCTCCAGGACGACTTCAACCACGTGGTCCTGGTGCGTGGCGGCGAGCACCTCACGCGCTCCCTGGTCTACGTCGACCACACCCTGGTCGACGGCGTCGTCAACGGCACCGCGGCCGGCTTCGGCGGCCTGTCCGGCCGGCTGCGCCGGGTGCAGAACGGCTTCGCCCGCTCCTACGCGGTCTCGATGTTCGGCGGTGCGGCACTCCTGGTCGCCGCGACCCTGCTGATGAGGGCGGTCTGATACCGATGTCCTTTCCTCTGCTGACAGCGGCGGCGGCGCTCCCGGCCGTCGGGGCCCTCGCCACGGCCGCCGTACCGGCCCGGCAGCGCACCGCCGCCAAGTGGCTGGCGCTGCTGGTCTCGCTCGCCACACTCGCCCTGGCGGTCACCGTCCTGGTCCGCTTCGACCCGGACGGCGCCCGCTACCAGCTCACCGAGTCCCATGCCTGGATCAAGGACTTCGGTGTCCGCTACGAACTGGGTGTCGACGGCATCGCGGTGGCGCTGATCGCGCTGACCGCCCTGCTGATCCCGTTCATCGTCCTCGCGGGCTGGCACGACGCCGACCCGCTGGAGACGGGCAACAAGAGGTGGCGGCCGACCCAGGGCTTCTTCGCCCTGATCCTGGCCGTCGAGGCGATGGTGATCATCTCCTTCGAGGCCACCGACGTCTTCCTCTTCTACATCTTCTTCGAAGCCATGCTCATCCCGATGTACTTCCTCATCGGCGGCTTCGGGGACCATGCCCACGAGCACGGCGAGGAGGCGGCGTCCACCCAACGGTCGTACGCGGCCGTGAAGTTCCTGCTCTACAACCTGGTCGGCGGTCTGATCATGCTGGCCGCGGTGATCGGCCTCTACGTGGTCGCCGGGAACTTCAGCCTCCAGGAGATCGCGCAGGCCCGCGCGAGCGGCTCGCTGCACATGGCGACGGACACCGAACGCTGGCTGTTCCTCGGCTTCATGTTCGCCTTCGCGGTGAAGGCGCCGCTGTGGCCGCTGCACACCTGGCTGCCCAACGCCATGCAGGAGTCCACCGCCCCGGTCGCCGTCCTCATCACCGCGGTCGTCGACAAGGTCGGCACCTTCGCGATGCTCCGCTACTGCCTCCAGCTGTTCCCGGAGGCCAGCAAGTGGGCGACGCCCGTCGTCCTCGTGCTGGCGCTCATCAGCATCGTCTACGGCGCGCTGCTCGCCGTCGGGCAGCGGGACATCAAGCGCCTGGTGGCCTACGCGTCGATCTCGCACTTCGGCTTCATCATCCTGGGCATCTTCGCGATGACCAGCCAGGGCCAGTCCGGCGCCACGCTCTACATGGTCAACCACGGCATCTCCACGGCCGCGCTGATGCTCGTCGCCGGCTTCCTGATCTCCCGGCGCGGCTCGCGGCTCATCGCCGACTACGGCGGTGTGCAGAAGGTCGCCCCGGTGCTCGCCGGCACGTTCCTGATCGGCGGCCTCGCCACCCTCTCGCTGCCCGGACTCGCGCCGTTCGTGAGCGAGTTCCTGGTCCTGGTCGGCACGTTCACGCGTTACCCGGCGATCGGCATCATCGCCACCTTCGGCATCGTCCTCGCCGCGCTCTACACCCTCGTCCTGTACCAGCGGACGATGACGGGCCCGGTGAAGCCGGAGGTCTCCGCGATGCCCGACCTCCGGGTGCGCGAGCTGGTGGTCGTCGCCCCGCTGATCGTGCTGCTGATCTTCCTGGGCGTCTACCCGAAGCCCGTCACGGAGATCGTCAACCCGGCGGTCAAGCAGACCATGTCCGACGTACACAAGACGGACCCCAAGCCCTCGGTGGAGGCGGCCAAGTGAGCACAGCAGCCGTCCACAGCCTGTGGACAACCGCGGCCGAGCCGATCTCGAAGATCCCGGCGCCGAAGATCGAATACGGACAATTGTCGCCGACGCTGATCGTCGTCGGCGCGGCGCTGGTCGGGATCCTCATCGAGGCGTTCGTCCCGCGCAGGTCCCGTTACTACGCACAGGTGTTCGTGTCCGTCGTGGCCCTGTGCGCCGCGTTCGCCGCGGTCGTCGCGCTCGCGGCCGACGGGTACGGCACCACGAAGGCGCACATCGCGGCGATGGGCGCGATCGCGGTCGACGGGCCGTCCCTGTTCCTGCAGGGCACGATCCTGCTGGCCGGTCTGGTCGGCCTGTTCACCTTCGCCGAGCGGCGCCTGGACCCGGCGGCGCACGGCAACCGGGTCGACTCGTTCGCCGCGCAGGCCGCCTCCGTGCCGGGCAGCGACAGCGAGAAGGCGGCGGTGAAGGCGGGCTTCACCACCACCGAGGCCTTCCCGCTCCTCCTCTTCGCGGTCGCGGGCATGCTGGTCTTCCCGTCGGCCAACGACCTGCTGACCCTCTTCGTGGCCCTGGAGGTCTTCTCCCTCCCGCTGTACCTGCTGTGCGCGCTGGCCCGCCGCAAGCGGCTGATGTCGCAGGAGGCCTCGGTCAAGTACTTCCTGCTCGGCGCGTTCGCCTCGGCGTTCACGCTGTTCGGCATCGCCCTGCTGTACGGCTACGCGGGCTCGGTGTCGTACGGGCGCATCGCGCAGGTCGTCGACGGCACGGTCACCAATGTCGACCCGGCGCTCGCCGCCACCATGGGCAACGACGCCCTGCTGCTCATCGGCTCCGCCCTGATCGCGATGGGCCTGCTGTTCAAGGTGGCCGCGGTGCCGTTCCACATGTGGACGCCCGACGTCTACCAGGGCGCGCCGACCCCGGTGACCGGCTTCATGGCGGCGGCGACGAAGGTCGCGGCGTTCGGCGCGCTGCTGCGCCTGCTGTACGTCGTCCTGCCCGGCATGCGCTGGGACTGGCGGCCGGTCATGTGGGCCGTCGCGATCGTCACGATGCTGGGCGGCGCGATCCTCGCGATCACGCAGACCGACATCAAGCGGCTGCTGGCGTACTCGTCCATCGCGCACGCCGGGTTCATCCTCGCGGGTGTCATCGCCACGTCGAAGGACGGCGTCTCGTCGGTCCTGTTCTACCTGGCCGGCTACTCCTTCGTGACGATCGGCGCCTTCGCCGTGGTCACGCTGGTGCGCGACGCGGGCGGCGAGGCGACCCACCTGTCCAAGTGGGCCGGGCTCGGCCGCCGGTCCCCGCTGGTGGCGGCCGTGTTCGCGGTGTTCCTGCTGGCCTTCGCCGGTATCCCGCTGACCTCCGGCTTCGCCGGAAAGTTCGCCGTGTTCAAGGCGGCCGCGGACGGCGGCGCCGTCCCGCTGGTCGTGGTCGGTGTGATCTCCTCGGCGATCGCCGCGTTCTTCTACATCCGCGTGATCGTGCTGATGTTCTTCAGCGAGCCGAAGCCCGAGGGCCCGACCGTGGCCGTCCCCTCGCCCCTGACGATGGCGACGATCGGCATCGGCGTGGCGGCCACCCTGGTCCTCGGTGTGGCACCGCAGTACTTCCTGGACCTGGCGAGCCAGGCGAGCGTGTTCGTGCGCTGAGGCCGCGCAGGCCCATCCACGGCGGCCCGGCACCCCCGGTGGGTGCCGGGCCGCCGTGCTGTCGCCCGCGGGCCGTGCCGATCCCTTTCGGGGCGGGCCTGTGGATAACTCCGGGGGGTGTCGGTGGAGGCCCCTATCGTTGAGGGAGTGGTCGAGGGACGACGTACGGGGGACACGACGATGCGCGGGACGGGCGTGATCAAGGAGATGCCAGAGACGGCCGAGAGCGAGGCGTTGGCCACGCTGCACCGGGTCTTCGGGTACGAGGCCTTCCGCGGCGAGCAGGAAGCGGTCATCGAGCATGTGGTCGGAGGCGGCGACGCCGTCGTCCTCATGCCCACCGGTGGCGGCAAGTCGCTCTGCTACCAGATCCCGGCCCTGGTCAGGCCCGGTACGGGCGTGGTGATCTCCCCGCTGATCGCGCTCATGCAGGACCAGGTGGACGCCCTGCGCGCCCTCGGTGTGCGGGCCGGCTTCATCAACTCCACACAGGACTTCGACGAGCGGCGCGTGGTCGAGGCCGAGTTCCTCGCCGGTGAGCTGGACCTGCTGTACCTGGCCCCGGAGCGGCTGCGCGTGGAGGCCACGCTGGACCTGCTCTCCCGCGGCAAGATCTCCGTCTTCGCGATCGACGAGGCGCACTGCGTGTCCCAGTGGGGCCACGACTTCCGCCCCGACTACCTGACCCTCTCCCTGCTCGGCGAGCGCTGGCCGGACGTCCCGCGGATCGCCCTGACGGCCACGGCCACCCGCGCCACCCACCAGGAGATCACCCAGCGCCTGCACATGCCGGCGGCCCGCCACTTCGTCGCCAGCTTCGACCGGCCCAACATCCAGTACCGGATCGTGCCCAAGGCCGACCCCAGAAAGCAGCTGCTCGCCTTCCTGCGGGAGGAGCACCCGGGCGACGCCGGCATCGTGTACTGCCTCTCCCGGAACTCCGTGGAGCGCACCGCCGAGTTCCTGAGCGCCAACGGCGTCGAGGCGGTGCCCTACCACGCGGGCCTGGACGCGGGCACGCGCGCCTCCCACCAGGCCCGGTTCCTGCGCGAGGACGGCCTGGTCGTGGTCGCGACCATCGCGTTCGGCATGGGCATCGACAAGCCGGACGTGCGTTTCGTCGCCCACCTGGACCTGCCCAAGTCGATCGAGGGCTACTACCAGGAGACCGGCCGCGCGGGCCGTGACGGCCTCGCCTCCACCGCCTGGATGGCCTACGGCCTCAATGACGTCGTGCAGCAGCGCAAGCTGATCCAGTCCGGCGAGGGCGACGAGGCCTTCCGCCGCCGGGCCGGCGCCCACCTCGACGCGATGCTCGCCCTGTGCGAGACCGCCCGGTGCCGGCGCGGTCAGCTGCTCGCCTACTTCGGCCAGGACCCGGACACCTCGGGCTGCGGCAACTGCGACACCTGCCTCACCCCGCCCGAGACCTGGGACGGCACGATCGCCGCGCAGAAGGTGCTGTCGACGGTGGTGCGGCTGCAGCGGGAGCGCGGGCAGAAGTTCGGCGCCCTGCAGATCGTCGACATCCTGCTCGGCAAGCGCACCGGCAAGGTGATCCAGTTCGACCACGACCAGCTGTCCGTGTTCGGCATCGGGCAGGACCTCGCCGAGGCCGAGTGGCGCGGCGTCATCCGGCAGCTGCTGGCCCAGGGGCTGCTCGCGGTCGAGGGGGAGTACGGCACGCTGGTGCTCACCGAGGCGAGCGGATCGGTACTGCGGAGCGAGCGGGAGGTGCCGCTGCGCAAGGAGCCGAAGAAGCCGGCCGCCTCCCGGTCGGGTTCCGGCGCCGGCTCCGGCCGGGGCGGCGGCAAGGCCAAGACCGTCGCCGCCGAGCTGCCCGAGGAGCTGCTCCCCGCCTACGAGGCCCTGCGCGCCTGGCGCACCGAGCGGGCCCGGGAACAGGGCGTCCCGCCGTACTTCATCTTCAACGACGCCACCCTGCGCGGGATCGTCTCCCGCATGCCGGGTTCGGTGCGGGAACTGGCCACGGTCAGCGGGGTCGGCGAGAAGAAGCTGGCGACGTACGGGGAGGGAGTGCTCGCCGTGCTGTCCTCCCTGGACGGCTCCGGCGCGGCCGCCGCCGAGCCGCCCGCGCCCGGTGAGTCCCCGGAGGACGACTGGCCCGGCCCGGGGGACGAGCCGGAGCCGGACGACTGGATATAGCCGACGGGGGGAGTCGACCCTCAGGACAGCGCCGTCAGCCCCGGGGCGAACGTGATGAGCAGCGGCAGCAACGGCACCAGCGCCGCCACCGTCGTCGTCAGCGCCCGGTGCCGGCGCAGCAGCCGCGGCGGGGGCTCCAGAAGGCGGTCCACGCGCTCGCCGAGGAGGCGGCGGCTGGAGGCGCAGGACAGCACACCGCGGTGCTGGTTCAGCTCGATCAGGGCGAGGGCCGTGGTGAGGTGACCGCAGCGGCGGGAGGCCGTGTCGTCGGCGGCCAGTTCGACCAGCCGGTGCGTCTGGTCGCAGAAGTGGGCGAAGAGCGGGATCCGCGGGAAGCCCGTGGCGAGGGCGGTGGACAGATGCAGCAGCCAGTCGTGGTGGGCGCGGGCGTGGCCGCGCTCGTGGGTGAGGACCGCGTCCAGCTGGTGGTCGGTCAGGCGCTGCAGCGCCCCGGTGGTCACGACCAGCTGGGGCGGGTGCCCGGGCATCCACCAGGCGTCCGGGTACTCGTCCTCCAGCACCAGCATCGGCCCGCGCGTCGCGGGCAGCCCCGCGGGCAGGTCGGGGGCGCGTTCGCGCAGCTGGGCCCGGGCCTGGCCGCGGCGCCGGCGGGCCTCGGTGAGCTCCCGGGCGAGCATCGCGGTCGTCCAGGCGGCCCCGCCGGCCAGCAGCACGGTGAGGGCGACGGCCCACACCGGCGCGGTGGACAGGTCGTACGCGGCGGTGACGGCGGGCGGCGCGGGGGCGAAGACCTGGTCGCGGACGGTGTGGAAGACGGCCGCCGCGCCCAGCACCAGCGCGGTCAGACAGCACAACAGGACCGTGGCGACCAGGCACTGCCACACCCACAGGGCGACCACGGGTTCCCGCTCGGGCCACGCGGCCCGGGTCAGCGCGCGCGGCGCCGGTACGGCGGCCGTCAGGGCGAGGACGCTCAGCAGGAGCAGGCAGACGGTCATGCCGGGGCTCCGGTTCCTGGTCGGAGAGGCGTGCGGGTGTCGGGTGGTGCGGGCCGACGCGCCGAGGGCGCGTCGCGTGGTGCGTGTCCCCGTCAGTATGACGGGGACAGGGCCGCACGTCAGGTGTCCTGCGCCGAACTCGTCCCCGGACCACGACGTTCGCGTCCCCGGACCACGCCGATCGCGCACGACCCGACCGCGAACCAGCCGGTCGCGCACCACCCCACCACGAACCGGCCGATCGCGAGCCAACCGACCGCGACCCCTCGCCCCTCACCTCACCCCGAGACGACGCGCCCGCTGACCTCCCCGAGTCCGATCCGGCCCCCGTCCTCCCCGGGTGCCCACGCCGTCAGGGTCACCACGTCCCCGTCCTCCAGGAACGTGCGCTTGCCGTCGGGGAGTTCGAGCGGGTCACGGCCGTTCCAGGTCAGCTCCAGCAGGGAGCCGCGCTGGTTCTCGGCCGGACCGCTGACCGTGCCCGAGCCGTACAGGTCGCCGGTGCGCAGCGAGGCCCCGTTGACCGTCATGTGGGCGAGCTGCTGGGCGGCGGTCCAGTACATGGTGGAGAACGGCGGCTCGGACACCACATGGCCGTTGATGGCGACGGAGATCCGCAGGTCGTAGCCGCCGGGCTCGATCCCGGGAGCCGAGTCGTCCAGGTAGGGCAGCAGCGGGTGCGTGCGCTCCGGAGGCGCCACGCGCGCGGGCTCCAGCGCCTCCAGCGGGGTGATCCACGCCGACACCGAGGTCGCGAAGGACTTGCCGAGGAACGGGCCGAGGGGGACGTACTCCCAGGCCTGGATGTCCCGCGCCGACCAGTCGTTCAGCAGGCAGAGCCCGAAGACGTGCTCCCGGAAGTCGCCGAGCGCGACCGGCCGGCCCAGCTCGGAGGGCACGCCCACCACGAAGCCGACCTCCGCCTCGATGTCCAGCCGGACGGAGGGGCCGAAGACGGGGGCGGGGTCGCCGGGGCCCTTGCGCTGCCCGGACGGCCGTACGACGTCCGTGCCCGAGACCACGACCGTGCCGGAGCGGCCGTGGTAACCGATCGGCAGGTGCTTCCAGTTGGGGGTCAGCGAGTCCTCGGCGTCCGGGCGGAAGATCTGGCCGACGTTGCGGGCGTGGTTCTCGGAGGCGTAGAAGTCGACGTAGTCGGCCACCTGGAAGGGCAGGTGGAGGGTCACCGACGACAAGGGGTGGAACAGCGGCTCGATCGCCGACCGGTGGGAGGGCACCGTCACCCACGCCGTCAGCGCGCGCCGCACGTCCGACCAGGCGGTGCGCCCGGCCGCCAGCAGCGGGTCGAGCGAGGGCTGCGCGAGCAGGGAGACGTACGGGGAGCCGAGCGCGGCGGCCGCGGTGCCCGCGTCGAGGACGTGGTCACCGAGCCGGACGCCGACCCTCCGCTCCGTGCTGCCGGCGGGCGAGAACACGCCATAGGGAAGGTTGTGCGGACCGAAGGGGTCGCCCTCGGGGACGTCGAAGGGGGGCATGCGGTTACTGCCTCACTCTCATCCGGGCCATGCATGGCGCTGTGTTCCATGTGGTCGCGCCACACGTTACGGCTGAGGTGCACGTCTTGGGCAGTGCCCCAGGGGTTGCCCGCGTGGTGTCTAAAGAGTTCGCAGCAGCTCTCGCGTTGCGCGTCCCGCTCACCCTCGGCGTCCGCGTCCGCACCGCCCCCCCCCAGGCCACAGTGCCTCCAGAACAACGTAACGCCCACCACTGACAGCGGAGGGGGCACTTGGGGCCGGGCGGTGCACAAGTCCGGGAAGCGCACGGTGAGTCGAGGGGACGCGATGTCCGTATTCTCTGATCATGGCCGCACCCCCCGCGTACGCACTGATCGCCACCGACCTGGACGGGACGCTGCTGCGCGGCGACGACACCGTCTCCGACCGGTCGCTCGCCGCCCTCGCGCGGGCGACGCGCGCCGGTGCGCGGCACCTGGTGGTGACGGGGCGCCCGGCCCCGCGGGTACGGCCGCTGCTGGACGCCCTCGGCCGCACGGGGCTCGCGGTGTGCGGGCAGGGCGCGCAGGTCTACGACGCCGGGGCCGACCGGCTGCTGTGGTCGGTCCGGCTGGACCGGGAGCTGGCCGAGGTCGCGCTCGGCAAGATCGAGGCCGAGGTGGGGCAGGTCTACGCGGCCGTCGACCAGGACGGGGTGGACGGGCTCACGCTGATCGAGCCCGGGTATCTGATGCCGCACCCGACCCTGCCCGCCGTGCGGGTCGGCCGCCGCGACGACCTGTGGTGCGAGCCCATCAGCAAGGTGCTGCTGCGCCACCACTCACTGTCCGACGACGAGTTGGCGGCGACCGCGCGCGCGGTGGTGGGTTCGCTCGCGACGGTCACGATGTCGGGGCCGGGAACCGTGGAGCTCCAGCCGTGCGGTGTCACCAAGGCGACGGGGCTGGCGCTGGCCGCCGAGTACCTGGGGATCGAGGCCGAGCGGGCCCTCGCCTTCGGCGACATGCCCAACGACATCCCCATGTTCGACTGGGCGGGACGCGGTGTCGCCATGGCCAACGCGCACCCCGAACTCAAGGCCGTCGCCGACGAGGTCACGAAGTCGAACGAGGACGACGGCATCGCCGTCGTCCTCGAAAGACTGTTCCCGGCCGGCTGACCGGATCTCAGCAGGGCCTGCCGCGCGTGTGGACCGGTGGATCAGTAGGCGCCGAAGACGTTGTCGATCGACCCGTAGCGGGCGGCCGCGTAGTTGCAGGCGGCCGTGATGTTCGCGACCGGGTCGTAGATGTCGAAGGACGTGCCGGCCACGTGGTACGTGTTGAACGTGGGGTCGATGACCTGGAGCAGGCCCTTGGACGGGATGCCCTTGGCGGCGTTGGAGTCCCAGAGGTTGATGGCCCGCGGGTTGCCCGACGACTCGCGGATGATGTTGCGGTGGATGCCGTTGTAGGTGCCCGGGATCTTCTTCTCGGCCATGATCGCGAGCGACTCGCGGATCCAGCCGTCGAGGTTGTTCGGGTACCCGGCCAGGGTGGTGCCGGTCGTGGTGGTGGAACCGGCGGCGGAGGCGCTGGTGGCCCCGATGAGCGGCAGGGCGAGCACGGCGGCGCCGGTGCCGACGACGGTGAGCGTGCGGAAGAGGCGGGACGAGCGGGCGCGGCGGGGCTGAGCGGCAGCAGGCATGGCTTTTTCCTCTCCGTCGCCTGCGAGGTGAGCTGTCGGGTTCGGGCGGGGAGGTGCCCGGCCGCGCCACCAGGCCCGTTGGGCTCTGGAGGAGGCGCGACTTCACCCCGAGCCGTTCCGGTGCGACACGTGTCGACCGGTCTGGCGGCTTACCTGGGTCCCCCGCTCCTGCCGTACGAAATGAGTTCGTCGATGGGTGGTGTCAGACGCGGCAGGATTCGGCGTTCGTCTGACGGCCCGGAACGTATGCGACAGCACATGTCCGGAACAAGTACCGGATTCACAAGAAGGCCTAGTTGACCTTGATCTATGCCGATTTGGGTACTTGATCCTTTGCGGTTGCCAATCCTCAACTGCCCGACAGGCAAGGCGAGAAGGGTGGCCGGGCCGGTGTGGCCGCCAGGGAGGGTGAGTGACCCAATTCACGTAACGGCAAATTACGCAAAATCAGACATGGGGGATTAGTTGGATTCGCTCTTAATGGGGCCATTGGTGGGTTTAAGTCCCCTCGGGCCCGGAACCTCTGAGGCGGCGCCCTTCGTTGAAGAGGGGTGAGGTGGCTCCGGGGTTGCCTCCGGGGCCGCCTCTGGGGGTGCGCTCGACCTCACGTTCGGGACTGCCTGCGGGTTGTCGAACGCGCATCCGGTCGGCGTGTATTCCGGCGACAGGGGGCGCGCCTTCCCGTTAAGTAAGGAAATGTCCGTTCTTATCGGATGGTGGAGAACATCACGTCCGTGATGCCGATACCGCCCGGGCTGGACCGGTGGGTGCTATCGGTGATCGAAAGGGGACCGGATACGCTGAGTCGAGTGATGGCAACGACCTATCGACAAACCGTGTAATCGCCAGCAGGCACCAGCAGACAGGAGACCCTCGTGACCGTCGTCGGGCCGTTCGGGCTGAGCGTGCGGGACCAGGCTCTGGAAGCCGATGTCCAGGCCGGATTGGCGGCTGTCGAGGAAGGCTTGCTCGCGGCCACCAAGAGCGAGGTCCCGTTCATCACGGAGGCCGCGCAGCACCTGGTTCGAGCCGGCGGGAAGCGGTTCCGGCCGCTGCTCGTGATGCTCGCGGCCCAGTTCGGCGACCCCTACGCGCCGCGCGTCGTGCCGTCGGCCGTGGTCGTGGAGCTGACCCACCTGGCCACGCTGTATCACGACGACGTCATGGACGAGGCGGCCGTGCGGCGCGGTGTGGACAGCGCCAACACCCGCTGGGGCAACTCCGTCGCGGTCCTCACCGGCGATTTCCTCTTCGCCCGCGCCTCCCAGATACTCGCCGACCTCGGCCCCGAGGCCGTCCGGGTGCAGGCCCTCGCGTTCGAGCGGCTGGTCACCGGGCAGATCCTGGAGACCGCCGGTCCCCAGGACGGCCGTGACCCCGTCGAGCACTACCTGGACGTGCTGGGCGGCAAGACGGGCTCCCTGGTGGCCGTGTCCTGCCGGTTCGGCGCGATGATGTCCGGCGCCGACGAGACGGTCATCGACGTGCTCACCCAGTACGGCGAGCGGCTCGGGGTTGCCTTCCAGCTCGCGGACGACGTCCTGGACATCGCCTCCGACTCGCACGAGTCCGGCAAGACCCCGGGCACCGACCTGCGCGAGGGCATCCCCACCCTGCCCGTGCTCCGGCTGCGCGAGCGGGCCGCCCGGCTGGGTCTGCCCGAGGACATCGAGCTGTGCGAGCTGCTGGACTCCGACCTCAGCGACGACACCCGGCACGCCCGGGCGCTGGCCGGCCTGCGCGCCCACCCCGCGCTGGAGCAGGCCCGCCGGGACACCATCCGGTACGCGGAGGAGGCCCGGGCCGCGCTGTCCCCGCTCCGGGAGTGCGACGCCAAGACGGCGCTGACCGAGCTCTGCGACGCCGTGGTGCACCGCGCCGGCTAGGACGCCTGCCAGGTCCTGCCAGGCCCTGCCGGGACCTTCCACGGGCCCGGCCACCGGCCCGCAGCACACGACGAGGGCGGTGTCTCCCCCCGCGACCCCTACGGGTCGGGGGAGACACCGCCCTCGTGCGTCATACCGCAGGCGTACACGGAGTTGGCTCCGTGGTCTGACGCCCCGGCACGGCGGATTTGGTCTGATGGAAACCACGGAAATCAGCACTCCTCACCGATTCGGGTGAGAATGGCGGCTCAAGTGGACCAGCGTGAGGACAGCCGCCGCCGACGACGGAGGTAAGGCACACATGGCACCGTACGAATCCGACGACGCGACCGGCGCCGCAGCGGACGAGGACCTGCGCTCCGGACGCCGCAAGGCGGCCCGGTACGTCGTCCCGGTCGCGGTGGTGGGGGTGGCGGCGGCCACGATCGGGCTGGTCCCGGCGCTCGCCGACTCCGGTGACCCCGACCTGCCGAAGATCACCGCACAGCAGCTCATCGAGAAGATGGCCAAGTCGGACGTGCAGCAGCTGTCCGGCACCGTGAAGGTCAGCACCGACCTCGGCCTGCCGGACCTCGGCGGCCTGGAGAACAGCCTGGCCTCGGGTGCGGCCCAGGGCGGCGACGGCTCCTCCGCGGACCCGTCGTCCAAGCTCACCGAGCTGGTCTCCGGCACGCACACCCTGCGCGTGGCCACCGACGGCCCCGACCGGCAGAAGCTCTCCCTGCTCGAGCGCGGATCCGAGTACAGCCTCATCCACGACGGCAAGGACGTGTGGGGCTACGACAGCAAGAGCAACGAGGTCTTCCACGGCACCGCCGACGACTCCGGCAAGGACCACCGCCGGGCCGAGCCGCCGGCCACGCCCAAGGACTTCGCCGACGAGGCCCTGAAGTCGGTCGACGACACCACGTCCGTGACCGTCGACGGCACCGCCCAGGTCGCCGGACGCGACGCCTACAAGCTGCTGATCAGGCCCAAGCAGTCCGGCACCACGGTCGGCGCGATCAGCATCGCGGTGGACGCGAAGACCGGCATGCCGCTGAAGTTCACGCTGACCCCGAAGAGCGGCGGCGCCGCCGTGTTCGACGCGGGCTTCACCCAGGTCGCCTTCGCCCGCCCGGCCGCCTCCACCTTCGACTTCACCCCGCCCAAGGGCGCGAAGGTCACCGAGCAGAAGGACGAGCCGAAGGCGAAGGAGCACGCTCCGAAGCTCGGCGAGGACTTCGCCCAGGGGATGGACGGGGCCAAGGTCATCGGCAAGGGCTGGAACGCCATAGCCACCTTCGACACCGGCGCCGAGGGCGGCATGCCCTCCGGCTCCGAGGGCGGTGCCTTCGGCGGCTTCCTCGGCTCGCTCGGCGACCAGGTCTCCGGCACGTTCGGCAAGGGCACGGTCTTCTCCACCCGCCTGGTCAACGCCCTGATCACCGACGACGGCAAGGTGTACGCCGGCGCGGTGACCAAGGACGCGCTGGTGAAGGCGGCGAACGAAGGGAAGTAACCCTCCCGGGGCCTTTCCAGGGGCCTTCAGGGCCTTCACGGCCCCGGAGCTATCAGGCTCCGGGGCTTTCACGGGCCCTGGGGCCATCGGAGGCCCTCCGGGCACGACGAATCGAAGGGGAGCCGATGGACGACGCACCGTCCGCCACGCAGCCGGACCCGGAGGACGCGGCGGCGAGCGTCATCGCCACCCGCGGCCTCACCAAGCGCTACCGCGGCGGGCAACTCGCCGTGGACGGTCTCGACCTGACCGTCCCGGCGGCCAGCGTCTTCGGCTTCCTCGGCCCGAACGGCTCCGGCAAGACCACCACCATCCGCATGCTGATGGGCCTGATCGAGCCGACCTCGGGCACGGCCCGGGTCCTGGGCCGCCCCATGCCCCGGGCCGCCCGGCAGGTCCTCCCCGAGGTCGGCGCGCTCATCGAGGGCCCGGCCCTGTACGGCTTCCTCTCCGGCCGGGACAACCTGCTGCGCTACGACTCCGCGGACCCGACCGCCGACCCACGCACCCGGCGCGCCCGGGTCGCCGCCGCCCTGGACCGGGTGGGTCTCGCGGCCGCCGCGGGCAAGAAGGCCAAGGCGTACTCGCTCGGCATGAAGCAGCGCCTGGGCCTGGCCGCCGCGCTGCTCCAGCCGCGCAGACTGCTCGTCCTGGACGAGCCCACCAACGGGCTCGACCCGCAGGGCATGCGCGAAATCCGCACTCTCATCCGCGAGTTGGCCTCCGACGGCACCACCGTCTTCCTGTCCTCGCACCTCCTCGACGAGATCGAGCAGGTGTGCAGCCATGCGGCGGTGATGGCACAGGGCCGGCTCGTCACCCAGGGCGCGGTGGCCGACCTGGCCGCCGGGGCGCGCGGCCGACTGGTCGTGAACACACCGGATCCCGGCGAGGCGGCCCGGGTGTTGAAGGAACAGGGCGTCACGGACGTCACCGTGGACGGCGACCGGGTGACCGCCGAGCCGCCGGCCCAGGACCTCGCCGAGGTGAACGCGGCCCTGGTCGCGGCGGGTGTCCGGGTGAGGGGCTTCGCGCTCGAACGAGCCTCCCTGGAGGACGCGTTCGTGGCACTGACAGGGGAGGGCTTCGATGTCGCGGGCTGAGGCACTTCGGGCACCGGCCGCACCCAGGTCCGGCCGCCCGCATCCGCTGTGGACCCTCGGGCTGCTGCGCAGCGAACTGGTCACCACCGTCCGCCGCTGGCGCACACTCGCGCTGCTCGGAGTGCTGGCGGCGGTGCCGGTGCTGGTCGGGATCGCGGTGAAGATCGAGACACGGAACGGCTCGACGGCCGGCGGGGGCGGCGGCGAAGGCCCGGCCTTCATCGCCCAGATCACCAACAACGGGCTGTTCCTGGTGTTCACGGCGCTCGCCGCCACCCTGCCGTTCTTCCTGCCGATGGCGGTCGGCGTCGTCGCCGGTGACGCGATCGCGGGCGAGGCGGGCTCCGGCACCCTGCGCTATCTGCTGGTCGCCCCGGCCGGGCGCACCCGGCTGCTGCTCACCAAGTACACGACGGTGATGGCGTTCTGTGTGCTCGCCACTCTCGTCGTGGCCGTCTCCGCACTGCTCGTCGGCGCGCTGCTGTTCCCGCTCGGCGACCTCACCACCATCTCGGGCACCCGGATCAGCTTCGCCGAGGGTCTGGGCCGGGCCCTGCTGATAGCCCTGGCCGTGGCCGCCTCACTGGTCGGCGTCGCCGCCCTCGGCCTGTTCGTGTCGACCCTGACCAACAGCGGCATCGCGGCGATGGCGACCACGGTCGGTCTGCTCATCACCGTCCAGATCCTCGACCAGATACCCCAACTGCACGCGCTCCAGCCGTACTTCTTCTCCCACTACTGGCTGTCCTTCGCCGACCTGATGCGCGACCCGGTCTACTGGGACGACCTGATGAAGAACCTCGGCCTCCAGGCGCTGTACGCGGCGGTGTTCGGCTCGGCGGCGTGGGCCAGGTTCACGACGAAGGACATCAGCGCGTAGGGGATGTCAGATCGCTTCGTGCGGGAAGCGCGCGAGCGGTGCCTCCTGTGCGAAGAACGTCTTCGCCCGCGTCAGCGCGTCGGTGTCCTTGAGGACGTCCCCCGGCGCGCTGCCGTTGCCGAGCAGCACCCCGCCGAAGCGCATCCGCAGGTAGGCGGCGGAGTTGTTGAGGGTGCCGACGAGCGGGTCCGCGACCGACGCGTCCCGGTCCGCCCGGGCCGACACGCCCCACAGGGTGCGCCCCGCCATGGTCGCCTTGAAGTCCACGCCCGGAGTGCGCAGCCAGCCCGACCAGTAGTCCAGGTAGCGCTTGGTGAGGCCGGAGACCGAGTACCAGTACAGCGGCGAGGCGATCACGACGTCCGTGGCCGCGAGGGTGGCGTCCAGCAGCACACCGGCCGGCGTGTCCGAGGCCGGCCGTACATGGTCGCTCTCATGCCGCAGGTCCGTGAAGTCGGGCAACGCGAGGTCGGCGAGCCGGATCCACTGCTGCTCCACGTCACCGGGCAGCTGTTCGGCAGCCTGTCGAGCCAGGATCTCGGTGTTTCCCTCGGTGCGGGCACTGCCCAGAACGAAGAGGAAGCGGCGGCTCATGGGTCCCCCAGAGTCAGCGATGTCGTACCACGGTTAAAGGCGCATGCATTTTATGCACATGCAAGCACTCCGTTTCAAGGGCGCGGCTGGTGCGAGGCTGTGACGTCGCAGTGACGCGCGAGGCGACATGGGCGGACACACTGGTTGGCAGGACGCGTACGAGCGGATCGCGACGGTTGGGGGAGTGAGGGAAACCGATGTCCGGACTCAGCTTCGAGAAGAAGCGTGTGCAGCAGCCCGTGGCACATCCGGCGGCGGTGCACGTCCGGGTGTCCGGTACGGGCAGCGCGTCGGTGGGCGGGACCTCGATCGTGGCGGAAGCGGACGAGACCATCCAGCAGGCCGTCCTGAACCACCTTCAGCGCCTCGCCATCTGCCTCGGCGCTCCGATACGCGCCCAGATCCACGACGACGGCGCCGGCTGCGTGGTCCCCCTGGAGGTCTCGGCGGACGGCGCCAGCCGGGTGGCCGGGGATCCGGTACGGGTGCGCCGTCCGGCGACGCCGGGTGCCGCGCAGGCGGCTCCGGCGGTGGTCCCGGGTACGGTGCAGGCCCCGACAGGGGTGTTCGGACCGGCCCCCGTCATGGAAGCGTCCTCATCTCACGCTGCGACCCCCGAGCCCGTACACGCTCCCGGGCCCGCACGCGCCCCCGAGCCCGTACACGCTCCCGCCCCCGAGCCCGCACGCGTCACGAAGCCCGCACCCACCCCCACTCCCGACCCCACCCCTGACTTCGAAGCCACCCCTCCCACCACGTCCACGCCCACCCCCGCCCGCGGCTTCGACGCCGTCGCCGAAGAGGTGTTGGGGGACGAGCCCGTGACCGAGACCGCGGAGGGCGCCGAGTTGCTCGCCGGGCCGATGGCGCGGATCAACGAGGCTGTTCGGGACGGCCGTATCGAGGTGGCGGCGGAACTCGCGGACCGTACCGTCGTCGAGGCGTCCGGTGTGCTGGGGCCGCGTCACCGTGAGGTACTGCACCTGCGGGAACTGACCGCGTACATCGCCTACTTGGCGGGCGACCCGATGCGTTCGTTCCACCTCTCCCTCGACCTGGCCCGTCAGCGGCGGGAGGCGCGGGACGCGGAGGCGGCGTACGGCAATGTGCGCAGCGCGGCCACCGCCTGGCGTGCCGTGCGCGATCCGGAGGAGGGGCTGCGGATGGGGCGGGACCTGATCGACCTGTGGACCGACCTGACGGCGGAGCCGGGGCCCGCGGCAGACGACCTTCAGCCGCTGGAGTCCGCCCGCGCCCGCATGATCCGCCTCACCGAGCGCGCGGCCCGGGCCGCCCAGGTGTGACCCTGGCCGGCCGGGCGCAAGGAAACCCGGTGCGGTCGCCGTACCGCTACTGCACGCAGAACTCGTTGCCCTCCGGGTCCGCCATGACCACCCACTCACCGGCGGGCTGCTTCACCTCCTGGAGCACCTTCGCGCCCAGCGCCTCCAGCCGTGCCACCTCCGCCACGCGCCGCCCCGCGCCGGCGTGCAGGTCGAGGTGGAGCCGGTTCTTGACGGTCTTCGCCTCCGGGACGCGCTGGAACAGCAGCCGCCGCCCGAGGCCGGTACCGGTGTCGGGGTCGTACGGGTCGTCGGGGTGCCGTACGGCGATGAGGTCACGGAAGGCGGGGCGGCCGTGGTACTCGACGGTCGCCCCGCCGGGCAGCGCGCCGGCCGCCAGCAGTCGCTCGATGAGGGCGGCGTTGTCCTCGGCCACGTAGTGCAGCGCGGCGGCCCAGAAGTCGGCCTGCGCATGCGGATCGGCCGCGTCGATGACGAGCTTCCAGTGCAGCGGGGTGGGCGTCTGTGTCGACATGCCCACCACTTATAGCGGCAATTTGCCGCGGCAGGGGAGCCGGCCCGTCAGGCCTCCACGGCCGCCGAGTCCGCCACCGCCGCCGCCGCCGAGTCCGACGCTGCCGACGCCGCCGAGTCCCGCGCCTCGACACGGGGTGCGGGTACGGTCTCCAGCGCCGCCCGCGTCTTCCTCGCGGAGCGCAGCGCGCTCCACGTCAGCATGACCAGCGCCAGCCACACCAGGGCGAAGCCGGCCCAGCGCTCGGGGGGCATGGCCTCGTGGAAGTAGAGGATGCCGAGGAGGAACTGGAAGACCGGGGCCAGGTACTGCAGCAGGCCCAGCGTGGACAGCGGGACCCGGATCGCCGCCGCGCCGAAGCAGACCAGCGGCAGCGCGGTGACGATGCCGGTCGAGGCGAGCAGGGCCGCGTGGCCCGGTCCGTCGCTCGCGAAGCTGGCCCCGCCGTGCCCGCCGAGCCAGAGGAGATAGCCGAGGGCGGGCAGGAACTGGATCGCGGTCTCGGCGGCCAGTGACTCGATGCCGCCGAGGGCGACCTTCTTCTTCACCAGGCCGTACGTGGCGAAGGAGAGCGCGAGGCACAGGGAGATCCACGGCGGGCGGCCGTAGCCGACGGTCAGGACGACGACGGCGGCGGCGCCGACCCCGACGGCGACCCACTGGAGGGGCCTCAGCCGTTCCTTGAGGATCAGCACGCCCATCGCGATGGTCACCAGCGGGTTGATGAAGTACCCGAGGGAGGCCTCGACCACGTGGCCGGCGTTCACGGCCCAGATGTAGACGCCCCAGTTCACGGTGATGACGCCGGCGGCCAGCGCGACGAGCGCGAGGCGGCGTGGCTGCCGCAGCAGCTCTCCCGCCCAGGCCCAGCGCCGTACGACGAGCAGCGCGGCGGCGACGAAGACGAGGGACCACACCATGCGATGGGCCAGGATCTCGGCCGCGCCGGCGGGCTTCAGCAGCGGCCAGAACAGGGGGACCAGCCCCCACATGCCGTAAGCGGCGAAGCCGTTCAGCAGGCCTATCCGGTGTTCGCCCTTGGGTGTCCCGGCCACGGGTCCCTCCTTCTCGCTTTCAGGCACGCGAGAAAGAAGGTAGCGCCGAGCACCCCGGTCTGTCATGCCCGTACCGCTATACGGTCATGACAGTCCGGGGTGAGGACGCTGAACAGCGGATTCAGTCCCTGAGCTTGCGCCGCTTCAGCCCTTGAGCGCGGCGGTCACGGCCTCCGCCAGCGGGGTGGTCGGGCGGCCGGTCAGGCGGGAGAGGTCGCCGGTGGAGACGACCAGCTCGCCCTTCACGACCGACGCGTCCACACCGGCGAGGATCGTGGCGACCGGCGCGGGCAGCCCGGCACCGGTGAGGATGCCCTCCATGACCTCGACGGTGACGGCGTTGTAGGCGATCTCCTTGCCGGTCTGCCGGCTCAGCTCGGCCGCGTACTCGGCGAGGCTCCACGCCTCGTCGCCGCCCAGCTCGTACGTCGTGTTCTCGTGGCCCTCGCCGGTCAGCACGGCGACCGCCGCCGCGGCGTAGTCGGCGCGGGCGGCCGAGGAGATCCGGCCCTCGCCCGCGGCGGCGACGACCGCGTTGTGCTCCAGCACGGGGGCGAGGTTCTCGGTGTAGTTCTCGTGGTACCAGCCGTTGCGCAGCAGGCTGTACGGCAGGCCGGAGGCGAGCAGCACCTCCTCGGTGGCCCGGTGGTCGTCGGCGAGCGCGGCCGTGAGGCTGCCCGGGGCGCTGGTGTACGCCAGCAGCGCCACGCCCGCCGCCCTGGCGGCGTCGATGACGACCTGGTGCTGCCGCACCCGGCCCTTGTCGAACTCGTTGCCGGAGATCAGCAGGACCTTGTCACCGGCGGCGAACAGGCCGTCGAAGGTCTCGGGCGCGTTGTAGTCGGCGACCGCGAGCTTCACCCCGCGCGCGGCGAAGTCGGCGGCCTTCGCCTTGTCCCGCACGACGGCGGTGATCTGCTCCGCCGGAACCTTCTCCAGCAGCTGCTCCACGACGTGGCGGCCGAGGTGTCCGGTGGCTCCGGTGACGACGATGCTCATGATGGGCGTTCTCCTTGTGGGGGTTCCGATGTCATCGACCCTAGGAGGAGCGCTAACCAAGCGAAAGTACCCACTTTGAAGTAAGGTACTGGTATGGCAGTAAGCAGCACGCGTGCGCGCACCGGAGCCGAAGCCGAGGCCATGTGTCCCTACCGGCTCGTCCTCGAACACGTCACCAGCCGCTGGGGCGTGCTCGTGCTGATCGAGCTGCTCGACGGCTCGCGGCGCTTCAGCGAGCTGCGGCGGGCGATCGACAAGGTGGGGCGGATCAGCGAGAAGATGCTCGCCCAGACCCTCCAGACCCTGGAGCGCGACGGCCTCGTCCACCGCGACGCCAAGCCGGTCATCCCGCCCCGCGTCGACTACTCCCTGACCGGCCTCGGCCGCGAGGCGGCGGAGCAGGTACGGGAGCTGGCCCGGTGGACGCACGAGCGCATGGGCGAGGTGGAGAAGGCCCGCCGGGCATACGACGAGGCCCGGGAAATCCAGTCCCGGGCCTCGTAGTCAGAACAGCCTCAGTAGTCAGGCGGTCAGTACAGCCTCAGCCGATGACCGTCCACGTGTCCCCGCCCGCCAGCAGCGTGGCCAGGTCGCCCTTGCCGTGTTGTTCGATGGCGGTGTCGAGCTGGTCGGCCATCGCCGTGTCGTAGACGGGCCGTTCGACGTTGCGGAAGACGCCGATCGGGGTGTGGTGCAGGGTGTCGGGGTCGGCCAGCCGCGACAGCGCGAAGGCGGTCGTGGGGGAGGACGACCGCGCGTCGTGGACGAGGACGTCCGCCTCGTTCTCCGGCGTCACGGTCACCACCTTCAGGTCACCGGTCTGCCGGTCGCGTACGACACCACGCTCGCCGTCGGTGCCGAAGCGGATCGGCTGCCCGTGCTCCAGGCGGATCAGCGCCTCCTCGGACCGCTGCTTGTCCTTGAGGGCGTCGAAGGCGCCGTCGTTGAAGATGTTGCAGTTCTGGTAGATCTCGATCAGGGCGGTGCCGGGGTGGTCGGCGGCCGCCCGCAGCACCTCGGTGAGGTGTTTGCGGTCGGAGTCGATGGTGCGGGCGACGAAGGAGGCCTCCGCGCCGAGCGCCAGGGACACCGGGTTGAACGGGGCGTCCAGCGACCCCATCGGGGTCGACTTGGTGATCTTGCCCATCTCGGACGTCGGCGAGTACTGCCCCTTCGTCAGGCCGTAGATCCGGTTGTTGAAGAGCAGGATCTTGAGGTTGACGTTGCGGCGCAGGGCGTGGATGAGGTGGTTGCCGCCGATGGACAGGGCGTCGCCGTCACCGGTGACGACCCACACGCTCAGGTCACGGCGCGAGGACGCCAGGCCGGTCGCGATGGCGGGGGCGCGGCCGTGGATGGAGTGCATCCCGTAGGTGTTCATGTAGTACGGGAAGCGGGAGGAGCAGCCGATGCCGGAGACGAAGACGATGTTCTCCTTCGCCAGGCCCAGCTCCGGCATGAAGCCCTGGACGGCGGCCAGGATCGCGTAGTCACCGCAGCCCGGGCACCAGCGCACCTCCTGGTCGGACTTGAAGTCCTTCATCGACTGCTTGGCCTCGGCCTTGGGGACCAGCTGCAGCAGCCCGTTGGTGGCGTCAGTCATCGATGGCCTCCTTGAGCGCGGCGGCGAGCTGTTCCGCCTTGAACGGCATGCCGTTGACCTGGTTGTGCGAGTGGGCGTCGACCAGGTACCTCGCCCGGA
>NZ_JBEYUW010000017.1:0-171909 GCF_040643735.1 Streptomyces sp. NPDC047085 | reverse complement strand
AAACGCCCGGTTACATTCCGAACCCGGAAGCTAAGCCTCACAGCGCCGATGGTACTGCAGGGGGGACCCTGTGGGAGAGTAGGACGCCGCCGAACTCCCTTTCAAGCTCCGGCTCTTGGGCATACAGCCCAGGAGCCGGAGCTTTTTTGCGTTGAGGTAGGGTCAGGGGGCATCGTTGGTTCGTTTCGCAACAGGAGGCCCCCGGGTGGAGGTCCAGGAGACCCGTGTCCAGACGGACCGGGTCCTCACCATCCCCAACATCCTCAGCATGGCGCGGCTCGTCGGCGTACCCCTCTTCCTGTGGTTGATCCTCAGGCCGGAGTTCGGCGGCCCGAACAGCGACGGCTGGGCTCTCCTGGTACTCGCCCTGAGCGGGGTCAGTGACTATCTCGACGGCAAGCTCGCCCGGCGCTGGAATCAGATCAGCAGCCTCGGCCGGCTTCTCGATCCCGCCGCCGACCGGCTCTACGTGCTTTCCACGCTGGTGGGTCTCACCTGGCGGGAGATCCTGCCGATCTGGCTGACCGCCCTCCTGTTGTTGCGAGAGCTGGTTCTGCTGGTGATGGTGGGCATCCTCAGGCGTCACGGCTATCCGCCGCCGCAGGTGAACTTCCTGGGGAAGGCAGCCACGTTCAACCTGATGTACGCGTTCCCGTTGCTGCTGCTCAGTGACGGGAGTGGTTGGATCGCGTCACTCGCTGCCATTTTCGGATGGGCGTTCGCAGGTTGGGGTACGACGCTCTACTGGTGGGCAGGAGTGCTCTACGTGGTTCAAGTCCGCCGTCTGGTGCGTGCGGACGCCATGGCCGATTGAGCTCGGCGATTGTCCTGACGTAGTGCTTCGATGGCCCGCGGGTGAAAAGTGCGGGACAATCTGGACGGGTGAAGTCGGCTGGACCGTCGTCTCTTGGAGGAGGACGCTTCCGACATGAAGGCCGTCGTGATGGCTGGTGGCGAAGGCACGCGCCTGCGCCCCATGACCTCAAGCATGCCCAAGCCGCTCCTGCCGGTGGCGAACCGCCCGATCATGGAGCACGTGCTACGGCTGCTCAAAAGGCACGGGTTGACCGAGACCGTCGTCACCGTGCAGTTCCTGGCATCGCTGGTCAAGAACTACTTCGGTGATGGCGAAGAGCTCGGAATGGAGCTCACTTATGCCAATGAGGAGAAGCCACTCGGTACCGCCGGAAGCGTCAAGAACGCCGAAGAGGCGTTGAAGGACGATGCCTTCCTCGTCATCTCCGGCGATGCCCTGACCGACTTCGACCTCACGGAGCTGATCAATTTCCACAAGGAGAAGGGCGCTCTGGTCACGGTCTGCCTGACCCGGGTGCCCAATCCGCTGGAGTTCGGCATCACCATCGTCGACGAGGAAGGAAAGGTCGAGCGCTTCCTCGAGAAGCCGACCTGGGGGCAGGTCTTCTCCGACACGGTGAACACGGGCATCTATGTCATGGAGCCCGAAGTCTTCAACTACGTCGAAGCCGACGTTCCCGTCGACTGGTCCGGTGACGTCTTTCCGCAGCTCATGAAGGAAGGCAAGCCGATCTACGGCTTTGTCGCCGAGGGCTACTGGGAGGACGTCGGCACCCACGAGAGCTATGTGAAGGCCCAGGCCGACGTCCTCGAGGGCAAGGTCGACGTCGACATCGACGGTTTCGAGATCTCGCCGGGCGTGTGGGTCGCCGAGGGCGCCGAGGTGCACTCGGACGCGGTGCTGCGCGGGCCGCTCTACATCGGTGACTACGCCAAGGTCGAGGCCGGCGCGGAAATCCGCGAGCACACCGTCGTCGGATCGAACGTGGTCGTCAAGAGCGGTGCCTTCCTGCACAAGGCCGTTGTGCACGACAACGTGTACATCGGGCAGCACAGCAATCTCCGCGGCTGCGTCGTCGGGAAGAACACCGACATCATGCGAGCGGCCCGGATCGAGGACGGCGCGGTCATCGGTGACGAGTGCCTGATCGGTGAAGAATCGATCGTTCAGGGCAATGTCCGGGTCTACCCGTTCAAGACCATCGAGGCCGGTGCCTTCGTCAATACCTCGGTCATCTGGGAGTCCAGGGGACAGGCGCATCTCTTCGGCGCCCGGGGTGTGTCCGGAATCCTGAACGTGGAGATCACGCCCGAGCTGGCGGTACGGCTGGCCGGCGCGTACGCGACCATGCTGAAGAAGGGCGCCACGGTCACCACGGCACGTGACCACTCCCGAGGGGCCCGTGCGCTCAAGCGGGCGGTCATCTCCGCCCTCCAGGCGAGCGCCATCGACGTACGCGACCTGGAGAACGTGCCGCTGCCCGTGGCACGGCAGCAGACCGCGCGCGGCAGCGCCGGCGGCATCATGATCCGGACCTCGCCGGGTGTCCCGGACTCCGTCGACATCATGTTCTTCGACGGGCAGGGAGCGGACCTGTCGCAGGGCAGCCAGCGCAAGCTCGACCGGGTGTTCGCGCGGCAGGAGTACCGGCGGGCGTTCCCGGGCGAGATAGGCGATCTGTACTTCCCGTCCAGCGTCTTCGACTCGTACACGGGTTCGCTGCTGCGGAACGTCGACACGACCGGGATCGCGGAGGCCGGTCTGAAGGTCGTCGTGGACGCCTCCAACGGCAGTGCGGGCCTCGTGCTGCCCAGCCTCCTCGGCAAGCTCGGTGTGGACTCGCTGACCATCAACCCCGGTCTCGACGAGTCCAGGCCCACCGAGACGGCCGAGATACGCCGCAAGGGGCTGATGCGGCTCGGTGAGATCGTGGCGTCCTCCGGGGCCGCGTTCGGCGTTCGGTTCGACCCGGTCGGCGAGCGGCTGTCGCTCGTGGACGAGAAGGGCCGGATCATCGAGGACGACCGGGCGCTCCTGGTGATGCTGGACCTGGTCGCCGCCGAGCGGCGCAGCGGGCGGGTGGCGCTGCCGGTGACCACGACCCGGATCGCGGAGCAGGTGGCCGCGTATCACGGCACCCAGGTCGAGTGGACGACCACGTCTCCCGACGACCTGACGCGCGTGGGCGGCGAAGAGGGCACCATTTTCGGCGGTGACGGCAAGGGCGGGTTCATCGTCCCCGAGTTCGGCAGCGTCTTCGACGGCACGGCGGCGTTCGTACGGCTGATCGGGCTGGTGGCGCGGACGCAGCTCACGCTGAGCCAGATCGACGCGCGGATTCCGCGGGCTCATGTCCTCAAGCGGGACCTGGCGACGCCGTGGGCCGTCAAGGGTCTGGTGATGCGGCGGGTCGTCGAGGCGGCCGGGGATCGCTTTGTCGACACGACGGACGGTGTGCGGGTCGTGGAGACCGACGGCCGCTGGGTGATGGTGCTGCCGGACCCGGCCGAGGCGGTCACGCACCTGTGGGCGGAGGGCCCGGACGACGCCTCCGCGCAGGCCCTGCTGGACGAGTGGTCGGCCGTCGTGGACAGCGCCGGACGGTAGACGGAGCGGCACCGAGCGGTGCGCCGAACGGTGGACGGCACGGCTCGGTGCGCAAATCCACCGCACGCGCGCGTGCCGGACAAGTGTCACTCTAAGGGGGCCTGTCCGGCACGCCGGTGGGGCCGTTCGGAGGTACGGCTCGCGACATGCGACGATGTGCGGCATGCCGCAGCAACCCCCCGTTCGGAGCAGCCCCGGGCGGCCGCCTCGCCCGGACGCGTCCATGTCGTTGATCACCAACGTCATGGACCACAGCCTCGACGACGGGTATGCCGAGGCCGCCGCCCGCAAGAAGTCCGAGGGCGAGGGCGGGCTGCCGAAGACCCTCAGGGCGAAGCTGGGCCTGGCGGGGGGTCTGGTCCTGGCGGCGCTCGTGGTGACCGTCGGCGCGGCACAGGCGCGCGTGGCGGCGCCGGTGGTGGCCAAGGAGCGCCAGGAGCTGATCGACCGCATCGACCGTGAGACCGCCTCCGCGGACAAGCTCGAGGGCGATGTCGACAAGCTGCGGGACGACGTGGGCGCGCGGCAGCGCGAGGCGCTGCGGGCGAGCGGTGGCGGCAGCAGTTCGGACGTGGTGGGCATCCTGTCCGGTGCCACGGCGGTGCACGGCCCAGGGGTCAGGCTCGTGGTGGACGACGCCAAGGAGGCCGACGCCGGCGGCGACGGCACCAATCCGCGCGAGACGTCCGGGTTCTCCGACACCGGGCGGGTGCGTGACCGGGACATGCAGCGCGTGGTCAACGGACTGTGGGCGTCCGGCGCCGAGGCCGTCTCCATCAACGGCCAGCGGCTGACCGCCCTGTCCGCGATCAGGGCCGCGGGTGACGCGATACTGGTCGACAACAAGCCGCTGGTACCGCCGTACACGGTGCTGGCCGTGGGGGACGGGCAACAGCTGAGCACCAGGTTCCAGAACAGCGCCGACGGGTTGTTCCTGCACGCTCTGGAACAGAACTTCGGCATCCGCGCCACCATCGCCACCGAGGGTGACGTTCGGCTGCCCGCCGCACCGAGCGTGACCGTACGTACTGCACAGCCGAACGCCGAGAAGACTGAGAAGGGCACATCGTGATCGCCGTACTGGGCCTCGTCGTGGGAGTCGTGGCCGGCCTGTTGGTCCGGCCCGAGGTTCCGGCGGTCGTCGAGCCGTATCTGCCGATCGCCGTCGTGGCGGCGCTGGACGCCGTCTTCGGTGGTCTGCGGGCCATGCTCGACGGCATCTTCGACGACAAGGTCTTCGTGGTGTCGTTCCTGTCGAACGTGGTCGTGGCCGCGTTGATCGTGTTCCTGGGCGACAAGTTGGGCGTGGGCGCGCAGCTGTCCACCGGCGTCGTGGTGGTCCTGGGCATCCGGATCTTCTCCAACGCCGCGGCCATCCGCCGGCACGTGTTCCGGGCGTGACACCGATGAGCGACCAGGACGAGCGGCCGGAGAACAGGCTGCGCAGGGAACTGCCCGACGAGGTCCCGGCGTCGGGGCCCGAGACCGAGCCGGCCGCGGCCGAGAGCGGTGAGCCGAAGCTCACCGGGCGTCAGCGGCTGGTCAAGGGGCTTTGGCCGCCGCGGCTCACCCGTGCGCAACTCATCGTCGCGGTGCTGCTGTTCGGGCTCGGCTTCGGGCTCGCGGTGCAGGTGGCGTCGAACAGCGACAGCGGCAGCGCCCTGCGCGGCGCCCGTCAGGAAGATCTTGTTCGCATCCTCGATGAACTCGACGACCGTACTCAGCGTCTTGAGGACGAGAAGCAGGGACTCGAAAAGCAGCGCCAGGAACTGCAGAGCAGCTCCGACCAGGCCGCGGAGGCCCGCAAGCAGACCGCCGAGAAGGAGAAGCAACTCGGCATTCTGGCGGGCACAGTCGCGGCGCAGGGTCCCGGCATCACCATGACGGTCGAGGACACGAAGGGGACGGTCAAAGCGGACATGCTGCTCGACGCGATCCAGGAGTTGCGCGCGGCCGGCGCGGAGGCGATCGAGATCAACGGGGTGCGCATCGTCGCGAACACCTATCTGACCGACTCCGGCAAGAGCGTGAGTGTCGACGGGAACAAGATCGACGCGCCCTATCGTTTCAAGGTCATCGGCAAGCCGCAGGACCTCGAGCCGGCGCTGAACATCCCGGGAGGCGTGGTGCAGACTCTGGAGAAGGAGCAGGCCACGGTGACTGTCGAGCGGTCGAGCAAGATCGTCGTGGATGCCTTGCGACAGGCGAAGCAGCCTGACTACGCTCGGTCGTCCTCCCGGTGAACCAGTGGTGCATGGGGGGCTTCCGGCAGGGGCATGAGGTTGCGGGGGGTCGGCGCACCGATGGGGAGGTGCGTGGTGGAAACTGTTTGGTGGAAACGGACGTTGTGAGGATGTCCGGGTCGACCGGTGTCGGCAATCAGGGTTCGTCCTGCCCCACGGGCGGGTCTGTTTCGGTCAAGGGGAATCGCCCGTGAAGTTGTTTGCGAAGTTGTTCGGCAAGAGCGCGCGAGAGGGCAGCGACAACGCGACCGCTCGCCATCGCGCACAGCCTGACGCGGAGGGCCAGCGCCCGCTGTTCCGGGACCAGGTCGCTGGTCCGGGCGGTGACATTTCCGGAGGCCAGGGCGCGGCGTCTGTTGACCCTGCCCAGTCCGGCGGCATAGGTTTCGGGCAACCGTCAACCTCAAGTGCGGGTGGAGGGTTTGCCTCTGACCCGTATGCGTCCAACGCCCCCGCGGGGCTTCCGCGGCAGGAGGATCCGTCCATGTCGGTCCTGGTGTGTACGAGGTGCGGTAACCGCAACGCGGAGAACGCCCGCTTCTGCTCCCACTGCGGTGCGCCCCTGCGTCCTGGTGTGGCGCCCGAGCGCGCCTCCGAGACCACGTCCACGATCTCCATCTCCGGCCTCGAGGCCTACGACGCGGAGGCGACCGGCCAGACGCCGATGCCGATGCTCTCGCCCGAGGCGCAGGCGGCCGTCGATGCGCTGCCGCTGGGCTCGGCGCTCCTGGTGGTGCGCCGGGGGCCGAACTCGGGCAGCCGCTTCCTGCTGGACGGCGACCTGACCACGGCCGGCCGTCATCCGCAGAGCGACATCTTCCTGGACGACGTGACGGTCTCGCGTCGCCACGTGGAGTTCCGGCGCTCCCCGGACGGTTCGTTCACGGTGGCCGACGTGGGCAGCCTGAACGGCACGTACGTCAACCGCGAGCGCATCGACCAGGTCGCTCTGTCGAACGGTGACGAGGTGCAGATCGGCAAGTACCGGCTGGTCTTCTACGCGAGCCGACAGGGCATCTGACCTCACCGGACGCCGTCCGGGGACCCCAGGGAAGGTCCATGCTTCAAACACCGAGCGGCGGTGCCGGAAGCGGTACCGCCGCCACGGACAGTGGGCTGATGAGCATCGGCACGGTGCTGAACGTGCTGCGCGACGAGTTTCCCGAAGTCACCATCTCCAAGATCCGTTTCCTGGAGTCGGAGGGGCTCATCGAACCGCGGCGGACCCCCTCGGGGTATCGCAAGTTCAGTGCCGGGGACGTCGAGCGCCTCGGTCACGTCCTGAGGATGCAGCGGGACCACTATCTGCCGCTCAAGGTGATCCGCGAGCATCTGGAGGCCATGGAGCGCGGTGAGGCCGTCCAGCTGCCCGTGGTGGGGCGGCAGCGCAGCCCGGAGGACGCGGAGTCGGAGCAGCCGTCCGACGGGCCCACGGTCGCCCGCGTCGGGCGGGCCGAACTGCTGGCGGCCGCCGGGGTCGACGAGGGTGACCTGAAGGAGTGGGAGTCGTACGGGCTGGTCGCTCCCCTGGAGGACGGGGCGTACGACGCCGAGGCCGTCACCGTGGCCTCGCTCGTGGCCGAGCTGGGCCGCTTCGGGATCGAGCCGCGCCACCTTCGGGTGATGAAGGCGGCCGCCGACCGCGAGGCGGGGCTCGTGGACCAGGTGGTGGCTCCGCTCAAGCGCCACCGCAACCCGCAGACCAGGGCACACGCCGAGGCCCGTACGAAGGAGCTGGCGGCGCTCACGGTGAAGCTGCACGCGGCGATGGTCAAGACCGCTCTCGGCGTGCGGCTGCCCTGAACGGAGGGGCGCCCGGAGGCCGGATCGGCCGCCTGTTCCCGGCCCGACTACCCAAACGTCCCGAGCACGGCCTAGGGTTGCTGTGTGAACGAGCTCGATGTCGTAGGTGTCCGGGTCGAAATGCCCTCCAACCAACCGATCGTGCTCCTGCGCGAAGTGGGGGGCGACCGTTACCTCCCGATCTGGATCGGGCCGGGAGAGGCGACGGCGATCGCCTTCGCGCAGCAGGGCATGGCCCCCGCACGACCGCTGACCCACGATCTGTTCAAGGACGTGCTGGAGGCCGTCGGTCAGGAGCTGACGGAAGTGCGCATCACGGACCTGCGTGAGGGCGTCTTCTACGCGGAGCTGGTCTTCGCCAGCGGGGTCGAGGTGAGCGCCCGTCCGTCCGACGCCATAGCGCTGGCCCTGCGCACCGGAACGCCGATCTTTGGCAGTGACACGGTGCTGGACGACGCCGGCATCGCGATTCCGGACGAGCAGGAGGACGAGGTGGAGAAGTTCCGCGAGTTCCTCGACCAGATCTCGCCCGAGGACTTCGGCACCAGCAGCCAGTGAGGCGCGGTCGGCCGCGCGTGCCGAGCCGCGCGGCCCCAGGGGCCCGGAACCGGCCGTTCAGCGGTGCGGCGACGGGCCGCCGCGACGGCAATTGCCAGCGGCCCGTGAGAGCGTCCTACGCCTTCCCACGACGGCATTCGGCTAGCCTTTCCCCGCGGTGGGGCACGGAAAACCACTCCTAGGGTGATTATCACTCGGCGTGCCGAGTGTGGCGATCGTTGACGCACCCCTGGTGACTGCCTACCGTCGAGAAGGCAGGTCAAGGACGGAGGTCGGCGTGAGCATCAGCGGCGACGGTACGGCTGGGGGTGCCCCCGGACGCGGTTTCGGGGAGAGCGGTCCGTACCCTCCCCCAGGCTCTCAGCTGCGTTCGAGCAGGGGATACGCTCATCCCGCCGGCGCGGCCGATCACGCCCCGCAGCGGCCGACGGTGGTGCCGAGCGGCGGAGGGGCGGCGTCCATGACGTCCGAGCAGATCGGGTATCGCGGCCCCACGGCTTGCGCGGCGGCCGGAATCACCTACCGGCAGCTCGACTACTGGGCCCGTACCGGGCTGGTCGAGCCGAGCGTACGGCCTGCCTACGGGTCGGGTACGCAGCGTCTCTACAGCTTCCGGGACGTCGTCGTCCTGAAGATCGTCAAGCGCTTTCTGGATACGGGCGTCTCGCTGCAGAACATCCGTACGGCCGTCCAGCACCTCAGAGAACGCGGTTTCCGTGATCTTGAGCGGATGACCCTCATGAGCGACGGTGCCACGGTCTACGAGTGCACCTCGCCCGACGAGGTGCACGCCCTGCTCCAGGGTGGTCAGGGCATCTTCGGGATCGCCGTGGGCGTGGTGTGGCGGGACGTGGAGAGCGCGCTCTCCCAGCTGCACGGCGAGCGCATCGACACCGGGGAGACCCTGGTGGGGCAGAACCCCGCGGACGAACTGGCGAGACGGCGCAACCGGGCGGTCTGACACCCCGGTCCGCCGGCGCCCCCACGGGGGCCGCATTGTCAGTGGCGTGGTGCAGCATCGGAGATGTGAGAAACGCGCCCACGATCCTGCATCTCGACATGGATGCCTTCTTCGCCTCGGTGGAGCAGGCGTCCAAGCCGAGCCTGCGCGGGAAGGCCGTCATCGTGGGCGGGCTCGGACCACGCGGGGTGGTGGCGACCGCGTCGTACGAGGCGCGGGTCTTCGGGGTGCACTCGGCGATGCCCATGGCCCAGGCACGCCGGCTCGCGCCGAACGCCGCGTACCTCGTGCCGCGCTTCGCGCTCTACCGGTCGGTCAGCGATCAGGTGATGGCGCTGCTGCGGGCGCTGTCGCCGCTGGTGGAGCCCCTGAGCCTGGACGAGGCGTTCGTGGACCTGGAGGCCGGGGGAGCGGCCTGGGACGAGGAGTCCGCGCTGCTGGCCGGGACCAAGCTGCGCGCGGACATACGGGCGGCCACGGGGCTGACGGGGTCGGTGGGGCTCGCCGCCTCCAAGATGCTCGCGAAGATCGCCTCGGAGCAGGCCAAGCCCGACGGCCTGGTGATCATCGAGCCCGGGACCGAGCGGGAGCTGCTGGGACCCATGTCGGTGCGGACCCTGCCCGGGGTCGGGCCGGCCACCGGGGATCATCTGCGGCGGGCCGGGATCACCACGGTCGAGGAGCTGGCCGAGGCGGGTGAGGACGAGCTGGTCCGGATGCTCGGCAAGGCACACGGGCACGCTCTGTACGCGATGGCGCTCGCGCGCGACGACAGACCCGTGGTGGCCGAGCGGGAGGCCAAGTCGGTGTCCGTGGAGGACACCTATGACGTGGACATCCATGACCGGCTCCGGGTCGGTCTGGAGGTCCAGCGGCTGGCCGACCGGTGCGTCCGGCGGCTGCGCGGATCCGGGCTGTCCGGGCGGACCATCGTGCTGAAGGTGCGGCGCTACGACTTCTCGACGCTGACCCGCTCCGAGACGCTCAGGGGGCCCACGGACGACCCCGCGGTGATCCGTGAGGCGGCCGCGCGGCTGCTGGAGTCCGTGGACACCACGGGCGGGGTGCGGCTGCTCGGCGTGGGCGTCTCCGGGCTCGCCGACTACACGCAGGAGGATCTGTTCGCGCAGGCGGCGCAGCCCTCGGGGGCGGCGGAGGCGCCGGACGGCGATGTGGCCGAGGCCGTGGAGCCGCCCCCGGAGCCCGCCGAGCGGCAGTGGCGTGCCGGGTACGACGTCCGGCACGCCGAGTACGGGCACGGCTGGGTGCAGGGCAGCGGCCTGGGACGGGTCACCGTGCGGTTCGAGACGCCGCAGTCGGAGCCGGGGCGGGTGCGGACGTTCTTGGTCGACGATCCTGATCTGGAGCCGGCGGAGCCGCTGCCGCTGGTGGAGGGTGTGGTGGAGACCGATGCTTAGGGGTCGCCGGCCGGTGCGGCTCAGGGGGCCGGCAGCCCCCTGAGCCGGGAAGGGTGCCTCAGGTTTCCTCCGTTCCCGCCAGCTTGCCGAAGTCGTGGTCGGGGATGTCGGTGGGTGGGGTCACGTCCAGACCGTAGTGGTGGTAGAGCTGCAGTTCCTGTTCGGGAGAGAGATGGCGGCCCACACCGAAGTCGGGGGCGTCCTTGATGAGCGCGCGGTCGAAGGGGACCCGGAGGGTGCCCTCGATCAGCTCGCTGGGCTCCAGCGGGACGAAGGCGTCCCGGGAGAACAGACCGGTGCGTATGGCCGCCCACTCCGGCACGCCGGTGGCGTCGTCGAGGTAGACCTCGTCGATGGTGCCGATCTTGGTGCCGTTGCGGTCGAGCGCCTTGCGGCCGATCAGGTTGCGCGGATCGATGTCGGTCTGCACGGTCCCTCTCCCTCCACTTGGTCGCAACTCATCCGTAAGCACTACAAAAGAGCAGATTCAGGGAGGCGGCCACTCGAGGCCCCGGGCGTTGACCTCGCTGGTAGTCTGGCAACGGCTGCTGACCCCGTGCGGGAGAGTCCTCCGAGCACTCGGAGGCGCCGAAGGAGCAACTCCTCCCCGGAATCTCTCAGGCCCCCGTACCGCACGGACGAGGTCACTCTGGAAAGCAGGGCGGGCGCCGACGGCTCCCGCCCTCACCGACGGTGAAAGCCGGGGCCCTCAGGGCGCCCGGTGAAGCTCTCAGGTTTGAGATGACAGAGGGGGAGGCCGTCTGGGCACCCACGCCGCGGTGCCCCTCGCAGGTCGTACAGACCAGGAGGCCTCCGTACATGACCGCCCATCGCATTCCGCTCTCCGAGCTCGAAGCGGGCATCCCCTTCGAGCAGCGCCACATCGGGCCCGACCAGGAGGCGCGGGCCAAGATGCTCGCGCACGTCGGCTACGGCTCGCTCGACGAGCTGACCGCCGCCGCGGTCCCGGATGTGATCAAGAACGCCGACGCCCTCGACCTTCCGGGCGCCCGCACCGAGGCCGAGGTAATCGCTGAGCTGCGCTCCCTCGCCGACCGCAACCAGGTCCTCGGGTCGATGATCGGGCTCGGCTACTACGGCACCTTCACGCCGCCCGTCATCCTGCGCAACGTCATGGAGAACCCCTCCTGGTACACGGCCTACACGCCGTACCAGCCCGAGATCTCCCAGGGCCGCCTGGAGGCCCTGCTGAACTTCCAGACGATGGTCGCCGAGCTCACCGGCCTGCCCACCTCCGGAGCCTCCCTGCTCGACGAGGGCACCGCCGCCGCCGAGGCGATGGCGCTGTCCCGGCGCATGGGCAAGAACAAGAAGGGCCTGTTCCTGGTCGACGCGGACACGCTGCCGCAGACCATCGCCGTCATCGAGACGCGCGCCGAGCCGACCGGCGTCGAGGTCGTCGTCGCCGACCTCAGCGAGGGCATCCCGGCCGACATCGCCGCACGTGAGATCAACGGCGTGCTGCTCCAGTACCCGGGTGCCTCGGGTGCCGTACGTGACCTCAAGCCGGTCATCGAGCAGGCGCACGAGCTGGGCGCCCTGGTCACGGTCGCCGCCGACCTGCTGGCGCTGACCCTGCTGACCTCGCCGGGCGAGCTGGGCGCGGACATCGCGGTCGGCACGACCCAGCGCTTCGGTGTGCCGATGGGCTTCGGTGGACCGCACGCCGGCTACATGGCGGTGCACGAGAAGTTCGCCCGCAGCCTCCCCGGCCGCCTGGTGGGCGTCTCCGTGGACGCCGATGGCAACAAGGCCTACCGCCTGGCGCTGCAGACCCGTGAGCAGCACATCCGCCGTGAGAAGGCCACCAGCAACATCTGCACCGCGCAGGTGCTGCTCGCCGTGATGGCCGGCATGTACGCCGTCTACCACGGTCCCGAGGGCCTGAAGGCCATCGCGCGGCGCACCCACCGGTACGCCACGATCATCGCCGAGGGCCTGAAGGCCGGCGGTGTCGAGATCGTCCACGGCGCCTACTTCGACACCCTCACCGCGCGCGTGCCCGGCAAGGCCGCCGAGGTCGTCGCCGCCGCCCGGGAGAACGGGGTCAACCTGCGTCTCGTCGACGCCGACCACGTCTCCCTCGCCTGCGACGAGACCACCAACCGGGCGCAGCTTGGCGCCGTCTTCGCCGCCTTCGGCGTCGAGGGCGACGTGGAGGCCCTCGACGCGGCCGCCGCGGAGGCCGTGCCCGAGGCGCTGCTGCGCACCGACGACTACCTGACCCACCCGGTCTTCCACGAGCACCGCTCCGAGACCGCGATGCTGCGCTACCTGCGCAAGCTGGCCGACCGCGACTACGCGCTCGACCGCGGCATGATCCCGCTGGGCTCCTGCACCATGAAGCTCAACGCGACCACCGAGATGGAGCCGGTCACCTGGCCCGAGTTCGGCCAGCTGCACCCGTTCGCGCCCGCCGAGCAGGCCGAGGGCTTCCTCACGCTCATCCACGAGCTGGAGGAACGTCTCGCCGAGGTCACCGGCTACGACAAGGTCTCGCTGCAGCCGAACGCCGGTTCCCAGGGCGAGCTGGCCGGTCTGCTGGCCGTCCGCGGCTACCACCGCGCCAACGGCGACGAGCAGCGCACGATCTGCCTGATCCCGTCCTCCGCGCACGGCACCAACGCCGCCAGCGCCGTGATGGCCGGTATGAAGGTCGTCGTCGTCAAGACCGCCGAGGACGGCGAGATCGACGTCGAGGACCTGCGGGCGAAGATCGAGCAGTACCGCGACGAGCTGGCGGTCCTGATGATCACCTACCCGTCGACGCACGGCGTCTTCGAGGAGCACGTCGCCGACATCTGCGCCCAGGTCCACGAGGCCGGCGGCCAGGTGTACGTCGACGGCGCCAACCTCAACGCCCTGGTCGGCCTCGCCAAGCCCGGCCACTTCGGCGGTGACGTCTCGCACCTGAACCTGCACAAGACGTTCTGCATCCCGCACGGCGGCGGCGGCCCCGGCGTCGGCCCGGTCGCGGTCCGCTCGCACCTGGCGCCGTACCTGCCGAACCACCCGCTGCAGCCGGCCGCCGGCCCGGAGACCGGCGTGGGCCCGATCTCGGCGGCGCCGTGGGGCAGCGCGGGCATCCTGCCCATCTCCTGGGCGTACGTCCGTCTGATGGGCGGCGAGGGCCTCAAGCGGGCCACGCAGGTCGCCGTGCTCTCGGCGAACTACATCGCCAAGCGTCTGGAGCCGCACTACCCGGTGCTCTACACCGGCCCCGGCGGCCTGGTCGCGCACGAGTGCATCATCGACCTGCGCCCGCTGACCAAGGCGACCGGCGTGAGCGTGGACGACGTGGCCAAGCGCCTGATCGACTACGGCTTCCACGCGCCGACCATGTCCTTCCCGGTGGCCGGCACGCTGATGATCGAGCCGACCGAGTCGGAGGACCTGGGCGAGCTGGACCGGTTCTGCGACGCGATGATCGCCATCCGCGCGGAGATCGAGAAGGTCGGCGCCGGCGAGTGGCCCGCGGACGACAACCCGCTGCACAACGCCCCGCACACCGCGGCCGCGCTCGGCGGTGAGTGGAAGCACGCCTACAGCCGCGAGGACGCCGTCTTCCCGGCCGGCGTCTCGGCCGCCGACAAGTACTGGCCGCCGGTGCGCCGCATCGACCAGGCCTACGGCGACCGCAACCTGGTGTGCTCCTGCCCGCCGCTGGACGCGTACGAGGACTGAGTGACGTCGTATGCCGTGATGCTGCCGTGATGCCGTTCGGCGGCACGCGGAGCGAGTGACGGGACGAGGCCCCGCCCGGACACCCGGGCGGGGCCTCGTCCGTGTCAGCCGGTGATCGGGCCTCACGGTGTCAGGCGGTGATCAGGGCCTCGTCCGTGTCAGGTGGTGGTCAGGGCCACCTCTGTCGACTTGATCAGGGCCACCACGCGGTCACCGGCCTTCAGCCCGAGGTCGTCCGCGGACTCCTGGGTGATCGCGGAGGTGAGGACGCCGCCGCCGTCGACCGCGACCTTGACGGTGGCCATGGCGGCGCCGGAGGAGACGTCGCTGACGGTGCCGGGCAGCTGGTTGCGGATCGAGATGTGCCGCGGGTGTTCGGTGGCGAGGGACACCTCGGTCGACTTCACCAGAGCGCGGACGGAGGTCCCCTCGGACAGCCCGAGGTCCCGTACGGCCTCCAGGGTGATCGCGGCGGTCAGGTCCTGGCCGCCGGCCAGCCGGATCTTCGCGGTCGCCATGACCTCGCCGGGGTGGACCGCCGTGACGGTGCCGGGAAGCTGGTTGCGGATACTCATGGTCATGGGCCCACACCGTAATGTGCGCGGCTGCTCACGCAGGGTATGCGTGCGTCTGCGTCGCCTTGACGGACGCCCAGACCGAAGCCCCCGGGTGCAGGTCGAGTTCGGCCGCGGCGACCGTGGTGAGGTCGGCGGCGAGCGGGAGTTCACCGGTGAGGTCGGCGCGGATCTGGTCGCCGTGCGTCTCCAGACCGGCGACCTCGCAGCGCCACAGGTTGCGGGCGCTGGCGCCGGTGGGCCGGTCCCGGAAGAGGGTGACGGCACCCGGCGGGAAGGCCACGAAGACCGGTCCGGAAAGGTCTTCCGTGGTCGTGATCGAGGGGCCCGCGTCGAGCCGTACGGTGTGCCGCTCGGCCTGGCCCCGGTAGAGGTTGAGGCCGACGAGCCGCGCGATGTAGTCCGTGCGCGGACGCCGGGCGATGTCGGAGGGGGAGCCTTCCTGGACGACTCGGCCATGCTCGACGACCACCAGCCGGTCGGCGAGCACCATGGCGTCCAGCGGGTCGTGCGTCACCAGGACGGCGACCGCCTCGAACTCGGCGAGGTGCCGGCGCAGCCGGGCGCGGACCTCCAGGCGGGTACGGGCGTCCAGGGCCGCGAGCGGCTCGTCCAGGAGCAGCAGCCGGGGCCGGGTGGCCAGTGCCCGGGCGAGCGCGACGCGCTGGGCCTGGCCGCCGGAGAGGCGGCGGGGCTTGGCGCCCGCGTGGTCGGCGAGGCCCATCCGGTCCAGCCAGGCGGCCGCCTGGGTCCGTGCCTCGGCTTTGCTCGCGCCTTGGCAGCGCGGGCCGAAGGCCACGTTGTCCAGGGCGGACAGGTGCGGGAAGAGCAGGTAGTCCTGGAAGACCACGCCGACGGGGCGGGACTCCGGGGGAGTGTGGTCCAGCGAGGTGCCGTCCAGGTGCAGGTGGCCGTCGGTGAGCGGGGTGAGGCCGGCGAGGGCGCGCAGGGCGGTGGTCTTGCCGGCGCCGTTGGGGCCGAGGAGAGCGACGACGTCGCCGGGGGCGGCGGTGAGGGTGACGTCCAGCCGGAAGGTGGTGCGGTCGACGACGAGGTGGGCGTCGAGGCCGTCGGTGTGGGGGGAGGCGGTGTTGGGGGTGGGCAGGTGCGTGTTCGGGCGCGTGTGTGGGTGCGGGTGCGTGGTGGGTAGCCGGCCTGCGGCCGGCTTTGGGTTCCCACCCGCACCACCCGTGCCACCTGCGTGGTCGGGTGCAGGTGGCACGGGTGGGGGTTCAGCGCCGTCGGCGGTTGCGGGCCGTGCGTGGAGGGGCTGGGGGCCGTCGGTGGTTGGGGGGTGGGGGTTTGTCATGAGGTGGTCATCCAACGGTCTCGCAGTCCCGCCAGCACCGCGATGGACACCGCGAGCAGGACCAGGCTGAGGGCGATCGCGGCCTCGGGGTCGTTCTGCAGGGCGAGGTAGACCGCGAGCGGCATGGTCTGGGTACGGCCGGGGAAGTTGCCCGCGAAGGTGATCGTCGCGCCGAACTCGCCGAGCGCGCGGGCCCAGGCCAGCACGGCGCCCGCGGCGATGCCGGGGGCGATGAGCGGCAGGGTGACCCGGCGGAACGCGGTGAAACGGGAGGCGCCGAGCGTGGTGGCCGCCTCCTCGAAGCGCGGGTCGGCGGCCCGCAGGGTGCCCTCGACGCTGATGACCAGGAAGGGCATCGCGACGAACGCCTCGGCGATCACCACCCCCGTGGTGGTGAAGGGCAGGGTGATTCCGAACCAGGAGTCGAGCCACCTGCCGATAACCCCGTTGCGGCCGAGGGCGAGCAGCAGCGCCACACCGCCGACCACCGGCGGCAGGACCAACGGCAGGGTCACCAGCGCGCGGACCAGACCACGGCCGGGGAACTCCGTACGGGCCAGCAGCCACGCCAGCGGCACCCCCAGCACCAGGGTGACCGCGGTCGCCGCCGTGGCGCTGATCAGGGACAGTTGGAGCGCCTGCCACACCTCGGTGCTGGTCAGCTGCCTCGGCAGGCTCCGCCAGGGGGCGCGCAGCAGCAGCGCGATCAGGGGCAGCAGCAGGAACGCCAGGGCCACCACGCCCGGCACGAGCAGTGGCAGCGGCACCCCGCGGGGGCTCGTGCGGGCAGGGCGGCGCCGCGGCCCGCCCGTGCGGGGGCCGGTCGCGGCGCCGGGCTTGTCGAGCGAGGTCACGGCTTCAGGAAGCCGGCCTCGGTCAGCACCTTCTGGCCTTCGGCGGACTGCACGAGGGCGATGAAGGCGTTGGCCGCCTGGGCGTTGGGCGCGTTCTTCAGCAGGGCGATCGGGTATTCGTTGATCGCCTTGGCCGACTCGGGGAACTCCACGCCCTCCACCTTGTCACCCGCGGCCATCACGTCGGTCTTGTAGACCACCGCGGCGTCGGCCTCCTTCAGCTCGACCTTGGTCAGGGCGCTCTTGACGTCCTGCTCGTAGGAGACCGGGGTGAGCTTGATCTTGGCGGCGTCCAGCGCCTTCTGCGCGGCGGCGCCGCAGGGCACTGTCTTGTCGCACAGGACAACCTTGATGCCGGACTTGGTGAGGTCCTTCAAGGAGGACACCTTGTCGGGGTTGCCCGGCAGGGTGGCGATCTCCAGCTGGTTGCGGACGAAGGTGGCCGGGGTGCCGTCCGCGTCGCTCTTGTCCGTCACGATCTTCATGGTCTTGGGGCTGGCGGCGGCGAAGACGTCGGCCGGGGCACCGCCGGTGATGCTGGCGGCGAGGGTGTCGCTGCCGCCGAAGTTGAAGCTGACCTTGGTGCCCGGGTGCTCCTGCTCGAACTGCTTGCCCAAGGCGGTGAAGCTCTCCTTCAGGGAGGCGGCCGCGAACACGGTGACCGTGCCCGAGAGCTTGGGAGCGGCGGAGCCGGACATGCCCGACGTGTCGGACTTGGTGGTCGACGAGTCGTCGGAGGAGGAGCAGGCGCTGAGGGCCATCAGGGCGGCGGCTCCCGCGCCGGCCAGCTGCAGCATCCGGGCCCGGCGCATGGAACGGGTCATCACGTGTCTACTCCTCGGGTCTGTGGAACAGCTGTCGCGCCCTTCCAGGGCCGGAATCCGGCCACGCGGCGATAATACTGCCGCATTTGCAAGACCTAAGGCACCTGTCACATCGCATGAGCTGGGATGTTCTTGCTTTGGGCTGGCATATGCGTTTCTACGAAGGTATCGCGCGGGTAGGCTCCAGCCGGAGGTGGTCGCAGGTGACGCTCGCGCACATCGCCCTGGCCGGCGATCTGGCCCGGCCCGCCCGGCTGACCGTGCCGGACCTGCTCCGCTGGCCGTAGCACCGGGCGGACGTCGCCTTCGAGTGCGCCACCAGCGGCATCGAGCACCACCGGTTCACCGGCCCACGCCTGTGCGACGTGCTCACCGGCGCCGGACCCGGCTTCGACCCCGCCAGGCGCAAGGACCGGCTGCGTTTCCTCATCGCCGTCACCGGTACCGACGGCCACCAGGCCCTGCTGTCCTGGGCCGAGATCGACCCCGACTTCGCCGCCGCCCCCGTGCTGCTCGCCGTCACGATCGACGACACCCCGCTCGACGCGGCCGGCCCCCAGCTGGTGCTCCCGCAGGACCGCTGCGGGGCCCGGCACGTCAGCGGGATCACCGCGATCCGGGTGGACGGCGGCTACCGCCCCGCCGCTCCAGCGCCGGCCACACCCCGTCGCGCGTCAGCGGCAACTCCGTGAACCGCAGCCCCGTCGCGTCCCGCAGGGCGTTGGCCAGGGTCGGCGCGACCGGGTTGAAGGGGCTCTCGCTCATCGACTTGGCGCCCAGCGGGCCGATCGCGTCGGCCGTCTCATGAAGTGCACCTCGGCGCGCGGCACATCGGCGTACTGGGGCAGCCGGTAGCGGCGGAAGGCGGCGGTGCCGACGGCCAGATCGAAGGTGCCGTCGGGCAGCAGGGCCACCCGGGCGTCGGCGATGTGGCCGCCGGGCGGGCCGGTCGCGATCATCGCCAGGGCCGCGCCCTCGCCGACCAGCCAGCCCTCGGGGCCTCGGCCCGCGGCTCCGCCTGAGCCCGGCGCACGATCGACAGGCACTGGTCGAGGCCGTAGCTCGCGATGTGCAGGTCCTCCTCGTGGCCGCCCGGCGTCTGCATCGGCTCGTCGGGGCCGATGATGTTGCGCGCCTTGAACTCCAGCGGGTCCAGGTCGAGGCGGCGGGCCATCGACCTGTGGGCGGCGCTGCTGTGCCGGTGAGGGGTACGACGGTGACGGCACCGAGCCGGCAACGGATCGGCACCGGGCCAGCACCGGATCGGCACCGTGCCGGCACCTCGGCACCGGGCGGTGCGGAGTCAGACGCGGTCGATGTGTACGTTCGTCGACTTCACGCGGGCGGTGGCCTCCATGCCGACCTCCAGGCCCAGTTCCTCGACGGCCTCCCGGGTCAGCAGGGAGACCAGTCGGTGCGGACCCGCCTGGATCTCCACCTGGGCGGCGACGTCGCCGAGCTTGATGGCGGTGACGATGCCGGGGAAGGCGTTGCGGACGGAGGTGTAGGAGGCGTCTTCCTCACCGGCGCTCGTCTGGGCCAGTTCGACCGAGAACGCGGCGAGGTCCTTGCCGGCGATCAGACGCCGGCCGGACTCGTCGCGATGGGTGGCCACCCGGCCGGCGTCGGCCCAGCGGCGGGCCGTGTCCGGGCTCACGCCGAGCAGCCGCGCGGCCTGCCCGATGGTGTAGGACTGCATGGTCGTCACCATAGATCGCGCGGCCGGAAACCCGGGACACGGGGTGTGAAACGAGTGGTGTGCGTCGGTGCTCAGCCGGTGTGGACGCGGGGACGGCGGGCACGGTCCGGTTCCGCCTCGCGCAGCACCTCGCGGGTGACCGGGGCGACCTCGCCCTGCCCGAAGAGGAAGAAGCGCAGGAAGTTGGCGAACGGGTTGCCCTCGGTCCACTCGAAGTAGATGTGCGGGGTGCAGCCCGTCATGTCCCGGACGTGGAGGAGCAGCGCCGCGAGGGCGTTGGGGATGGAGGAGGACTCCACCGTCAGGACGCGGTAGCGGTTGTGCAGGACGTCGCCGCGTACGATCAGACCCGCCTCGAACTCGGAGGGGTCGGTCACCGTGACCTCGACGAAGACGAAGTCCTCCTGCTCGGGCATCTCGTTGTCGGCCCGGATCTGCTCGATCTTGTCCCGGTACTCGGCCTTGTCGCGCCGGTCGGGCTCGTTGGCGATGAACCGCATCTTGCGGCTGGCCATGTCCCGGACGAATCGTTCCGCCATCGGGTCCATGGTCACGTGGGTCACGCGCAGCTCGAAGGCGCGGGCCAGCCGGGACATCAGCGAGACCAGGATGATGCCCGCGATGAAGCAGGCACCGATCTTCACACCGTCCGGGCGCTCGATCACGTTGACGACGGTGGTGTACAGGAACACCACGGAGATGATCCCGAACGTGACGGTCCAGCCGCGCTGGCCCGCCTTGCGCGCGGCGATGGTCACCGCGATCGCCGCGGAGCTGATCAGCACCAGCACGCCGGTGGCGTAGGCGCCGCCCTGCTTGTCGACGTTGGCGTCGAAGATCCAGGTGACCAGGAAGGCGACCAGGGTGAAGACGATGACCATCGGGCGGACGGCCCGCGCCCAGTGCGGGGCCATGCCGTAGCGCGGCAGGTAGCGCGGCATCAGGTTGAGCAGACCCGCCATGGCGGAGGCGCCGGCGAACCAGAGGATGGCGATGGTCGAGACGTCGTAGACCGTGCCGAAGGCACCGCCCAGGTACTCGTGCGCGAGGTAGGCGAGCGCGCGGCCGTTGGCCTGGCCGCCGGTCTTGAACTCGTCCGCCGGGATCAGCAGCGTCGTGATGAAGCTGGTGGCGATCAGGAAGGCGCTCATGATCAGGGCGGCCGTGGTGAGCAGCTTCTTGGTGTCCCGGATCCGGCCGACCGGCTGTTCCTCGGTGTCGCTGTCGTCCCCCTTGACGTGCGGCATCACGGCGACGCCGGTCTCGAAGCCGGACAGACCCAGGGCGAGCTTCGGGAAGACGATCAGGGCCACGCCGATCATGACGAAGACGTTGCCGTGCTCCGTGGTCAGGGCGCTGGACCAGTCGGTGATCACATGCCCGGCGGTGATGACGTGGTACAGGCCGACGATCACCACGACGACGTTGAGCGCGAGGTAGATGCCGACCAGCGCGACGGCGACGCCGATGGCCTCCAGGAAGCCCTTGAGGAACACCGCGCCGAGCAGGGCCACCAGCAACAGGGTGATCAGCATCTGGTGGCCGTGGAGCGTGCTGGTCAGGTGCGGGTTCTCCACCAGGTGGGTGGAGGCGTCGGCGGCCGACAGGGTGATGGTGATGAGGAAGTCGGTGGCCGCGAAGCCCAGCAGGGTCAGCACGAACAGCTTGCCCTGCCAGAACGACAGCAGCCGCTCCAGCATGGCGATCGAACCCTCGCCGTGCGGGCTCTCCTCGGCCACCCGGCGGTAGACCGGAAGGGCGCCGGCGAGGGTCACGATGACGAGCACGATGGTCGCGATGGGCGACAACAGTCCGGCCGCCAGGGCCGCAATGCCCGGCTGGTAGCCGAGGGTCGAGAAGTAGTCGACACCCGTCAGGCACATCACCCGGTACCAGCGCTGGCCCTTGTGCGGGGGTTCCGGTTCGGCGTGGGGTCCTGCGTGGCCGCCGTGCTTGCCCATGTCGGACAGCCCCTCCAGCATCCACGTGCGCAGACGACTGGGAGGGGGGTGCTCGGTCGTGGCCATCGGCGTGCTCCTGGTGTGCGGCTCAGCTGTTTCCGGCCATCACACGGACGGCGGCACCAGCGTAAGCAGAGCGTGACGCCTGGGCCCACGGATCCGGGGCCGGTGGGCGTCAATCTTGCGTTAAGAATGGCCCGACCGGGGGCGGCGACGCGTCAAGAAGCGGAGGCCCGGAGCCTGACGGGACGCGTCGGCAGGTGCGGGGGAGCGGCGGCCGCGGATTCCCGGTGCGGACACCGTGCGTCATCGCGTACGACACCTCCATGCTGCCCTGGGCAACGCGGATCCGCAGCCGCAGCGGGGGCGTTCAGTCGGGCTACTCCAGCCCCGAGGTCCTGAAGACGGCCAGCGCCGTCTCGCGGTCGATGCGTTCGGCGAGCCGGTGCAGGGCGGTCGTGCCGCACAGCAGGGTGCCGGCCGCCTCCGAGCGGCGGGTGCCCTCGTCGAGGAGGCACCAGAGGTCGGGGTTGTCGATGAAGATCTCGGGGTCGACCTCGACCCGGGCGCCGAGGGCGTCGCGCAGGACCAGGCGCTGCGAGACGCCGCCCAGCGGGCGGACCGCGACCAGGAGATCGGTACGAACGCGGCGGGTGCGCACCATGCGGCGCGAGGCCAGCCAGCCCTCACCGGCACAGACGCGTGCGGGGAACAGCACGAGGAAGAGGAGCAGAGCCAGCGCGATCCACAGAGCGCAGCGCCCCCAGGACAAGGTGCCGGCCGCCCAGTCGATGAACAGGAGCATGCCGAGCAGTCCGGCCGCGCACAGGGCCGCGGTGCGCAGGCCGGCGGCCCACTGGCGGTCGTACACGACGGCGCCGGTGCCGCCCGGGCGTACGGACGCCGGCTCGGCGCGTGTGTCGTCGCGGTGCTCCATGGGACCGACGGTAGGGAGGGGCGGGCTCCGCGGCGCGCGGTCGCCTCGCACCTTGATGATTCCCTGACGACGCACCGGCGGTTCTTGACGCGTCCGCAGCGCCGGACCCGTCGGGCCGGGCAGGGCCGAAGGAGGTGACCGGGAAGGGCCGGAGGTGGTGAGGACGGCTCGGCCGGGCCTCACAGATCGCGGGTGTCCATCCGCAGGTGCCAGGCGTTGCGCCGGTGGACGGCCACCAGGTCGGACTCGAGCGGCGACGGCGGCACCGCGAGGACCGGGCAGACGGCGTGGGCGAGACAGTGCCGTGAGACCCGGCCCGAGAAGGCGCGGTGCAGGCCGCGCCGGCCGGCGCCGACGACGAGGACGTCGTTCTCGCGGTCCGCGATCGCGACCAGCGCCCTGCCCGTCGCGCCGCGGACGACGAGGGCGCGCATGGGGACGCCCGGGCCGTCCTCGCCGAAGATCTCGTCGAGCACCGAGGCCAGCCGCTGCTTGGCGAGCCGCTGCCACTCCTCGACCAGCAGGCCGGAGGCGGGGGTGCGGCGCGCCGCCGGATCGCCGCCGGGCGGCTCCCACGCCAGCACCGGCCAAAGCTCGGCTCCCAGGCGCCTGGCCAGCGCGGCGGCCCGGCGCAGGGCCGTGACGCTGCCCAGGGAGCCGCTCACGCCGACCACCACCCGGGTGGCCGCCGAGGCGTCGTAACCGGACATGACTCCACCGTTCCTCACGGGCGCCCGCGGGCGACTCCCGCGGGTGAGCCTGTTCGCGGGCTTTCCTCCCATCCCACTCCCGCGCGGACGATTCGACCAGCCGACAGGACGGGACCGGTGGGAAGGGAAGGGAGGCGATGGCGGAGAGCAGGTCAGGGAAGCGATGGCGGGAGAGCGCGTCAGGAAAGCACGTCAGGAAGGCGATGGCGGAGAGCACGACAGGAATGCAATGGCGGGAGAGCGACGGCAGAAGAGGGCGGCGCCACAAAAGGTTGAGCATGCGATTACGGGCCGTAATCGTCGCCGGACACACGTCGGGGCCGGTGCGCACCGTGTGCGTGCGGCCGGCCCCTCGGGTCACCGGGCGGCGCGGCGGGCCGCCCGGGTTCGTGCTCAGGCTGCCGTCATCACCTGGTCCGTGCCGAGCGGACGGTGCGGCGCGATGACGCGACCGTCGGGCAGAAGCTCACCGGTGTCCTCGAAGAGCAGGACGCCGTTGCACAGCAGACTCCATCCCTGCTCGGGGTGGTGCGCCACGAGACGGGCGGACTCCCGGTCGGCGGACTCGGCTGGCGGGCACGGTGGCTGGTGCTGACACATGGGTGGGATCTTTCGCTCTGTCGTGGTCATGGCCGTCCCCCGTGGTGATTAGTCGGTCGGAAACCAGTGTTGCTCTCCGGGCGTCATTCCGCAGGGATTTCGCAGCACCGCTTGTCACCAGTTCAGGACGCATCACCCACGCGGACGGTTCATTCCAACTGCACTGTCCCTTTGGGTGGTTCTGGGGGGCCGGATAGGGCTAGTCCGCACGGCAGAGAGCCCTTTCCCGGCTCGTAGGAGCGGGTAATTGCTCGTACGAGCGCAATCCGGAAACAGGCGTACCCCGCTTCACATTCCGGAAGCGGGGTACGCGTGCGCGGGCGTCGTTCAGGCGGGTGAGCCGAGCAGCGGGACGGGGGTCGCCCGGTTCGTCAGGACGGGCAGCAACTCCGAGACGCGGTGCGGCCGGTGCGCGGAGATCCCGGGCGGCGCCGGGGCCAGCGGGATGAGCAGGTCGGTGGCGGCCGGATGACCCTCGGCGGGGTCGGCGCCGGCGTCTCCGTGCAGCCACAGGGTGAGCATGTAGAGGCCGGGCACCGACAGCAGGCGCGGCTGGTACGGCTGTTGTACCGCCTCCGCCTGCTGCAGTGCGTGCTCGGTGGAGGTGACGTAGGGGCCCTCGAAGAAGTGCGAGAAGGCCCAGCCGTCGGGTGTGAGCATCGTGTCGGCCGCGGCCACCGCGCGGTCCCCGCAGCGGATCAGGAAGCGCCAGCCGGCCAGTCGCGTGGCGGACAGGCCCTGCGCGGTGATCCGGTCCAACACGTGTACGGGAAGCGGGAGTTCAGGCGTCGCGGGTCCCTGGGCGGCTCGCAGGGACGGGGTTCGGGCCTCGCGGACCGCGGTGGGGGAACCGAGGGCCGTGAGGACGGAGCGCAGTGCGGGCGCGGGGGCAGGGGGCACGTGCAGCGGCATGTGGGTCGCCTCTCGTTCGACAGGCGCGGCGGCGCGAGGGGGTGGGGCGGACGACGCTGTCTGCTCACAGGTGGCCTGAGTGGTGGGCCCGGGGCGGTGTGGGTGGGTGCGGCTGAGTTCTGTCGTCCGTCACCGTGACGGCAGGAACACGACAGGACTCGGCGGGAACCGATACCGGAGCGCCAACCTTAAGCCTTGCCAGCGAAGTTTATACGACACGTGTTCAGACGCTGTTTCGTCTATCGGATTCCGGTGCACTGCGCAAGGGGTTATTCCGCCGTCGATTTCACGGGATTCATCCCGATTCTCGGTCGGAGCGTGCCGCTTGACCTCGTAAAACGCCGCCCTCGCGGTCGGCCGAATGTCGTCGGCGTTTTTCACGAGGTGCTCAGGGAACTCGTGGTTGCGCGGTGACGCATGCCCCGTGAATGTGCCCCCGGGCACATTCCGACAGACTAGTGGGCCGCGGCGTCGGATGGGGCGTTATCGATCGCTTCCGCTGGGCATCATCCCACCTGACCCGGGACCCCGGCGGCCGGTTCCTCGGCCCGCCCATCCGAGGAGGGACACTTCGATGGGGGAGAAGGTCGTGGCGGGGCAGTTCGACCTGTCCGATCGCCAGCGGTACCGCGAAAAGCTGCGAAAGTGTCTGGCGGGACTGGAGAGACTGCTGGCCGAGAAGCGGTTCGATCGCCCCAAGAACCTGATGGGGCTGGAGATCGAACTGAATCTCGCCGGGCGCGACGGCGCGCCGAAAATGCTGAACGGTCAAGTGCTGGAGCGCATCGCCAGCCGCGATTTCCAAACAGAACTCGCCATGTTCAACCTGGAAGTCAACATCGCCCCACACCGACTGGGCGGCCGGGTATTCGACCGGCTCGCCGAGGAACTGCGCACGGCTCTCGCGTACGCCGACCGGAAGGCCGGCGAGGTGGACGCCGGAATCGTGATGATCGGCATTCTGCCCACGCTCGACCGCGACGACCTGGTCTCCGCGAACCTCTCCGAGGTGGACCGCTACACCCTGCTCAACGACCAGATCGTGGCCGCCCGGGGCGAGGACTTCCGCCTCGACATCGAGGGCATCGAGCATCTTCTCTGCACCTCGAAGTCGATCGCCCCGGAGGCCGCGTGCACCTCCGTGCAACTGCATCTGCAGGTCACCCCGGGGCGCTTCGCCGACGTGTGGAACGCGGCGCAGGTGGCCTCGGCGGCGCAGATCGCCCTGGGCGCCAACTCGCCCTTCCTCTTCGGGCACGAGCTGTGGCGCGAGTCCCGGCCGCCGCTGTTCCTGCAGGCCACCGACACCCGACCGCCCGAGCTCCAGGCGCAGGGCGTACGGCCGCGCACCTGGTTCGGCGAGCGCTGGATCTCCTCCGCGTACGACCTGTTCGAGGAGAACCTGCGCTTCTTCCCGTCGCTGCTGCCGATCTGCGACGACGAGGAGCCGCTGGACGTCCTCGACGCCGGCGGCGTACCCCGGCTCGCCGAACTCGTCCTGCACAACGGCACGGTGTACCGGTGGAACCGGCCCGTCTACGACATCGCGGACGGCGTCCCGCACCTGCGCGTCGAGAACAGGGTGCTGCCGGCCGGGCCCACCATCACCGACGTCATCGCCAACGCGGCCTTCTACTACGGCCTGGTACGCGCGCTGGCCGAGGAGACGCGCCCGGTGTGGAGCCGGCTGTCCTTCCGGGCGGCCGAGGCCAACTTCGACGCGGCCTGCCGCCACGGCATCGACGCGCGGTTCGTCTGGCCCCGGCGCGGACGGTACGGCGGCACGGGCGAGGTCGACGCGGTGACCCTGGTCCGCGACGAGCTGCTGCCGCTGGCCTCGGCCGGGCTGGATGCGTGGGGTGTCGAGGCCGCCGACCGTGATCTCTACCTGGGCGTCATCGAGGAGCGGTGCCGCCGACGGGTCAACGGGGCGTCCTGGCAGGCGGCGACCTTCCACCGGGCCCTGGAACAGGGGATGAGCCGGCACACCGCCCTCGCCGCGACGACGCGCCGCTATGCCGAGCTCATGCACGCGGGGGAGCCGGTGCACACCTGGCCGGTGGGCTTGCCGGAGACGGTGCCGCTGGGATGAGGGCCGCTGCCGGGGGAGGACCGGTCGGGAAGGGGGAGGTCGGGGAGGGGGTGGGGTGGGCTGAGCGCCGTCCAGACCGCCGGTCCGGGCCGTGGGGGCTGAGCGCCGTTGCGGCGGAATGAAGGGACCGGCCGGTTGGTGGTGGGCTCGGGCGGTTCGGTTCGGGGTGCACAGTGGCCCGGTGGCCGGTGGGTTGCGCTGGTTCTGCGATGCTTGCGGGAGGAAGGTGAGGCAGGGGGCTTGGGAGCCGCCTGACGGTTGGAGTGCAGGTGGAGGCTGACCCGGTGGCCGAGTCCATTCCGTCCATGCCGCGGGAGCGGCTTCCGCGGCGGATGCTGCGGGACGAGACCCTGCTCGTCCTGGCGCTCTCGCTCGGGGCGAGCGGAGTGTCCGCCCTCATCAGCTTCATCGGCTCGGTCACCAAGCCCGGCGGCCTCAAGGACCAGGCGGCCACCCTCAACGCCTCGGCCGCGCCCGGCCGCCCCTGGCTCGACCTCGCCTGGCAGCTCTTCGGCATCGCCACCGCACTGGTCCCCGTCGCCCTCGTCGCCCACCTGCTGCTCCGCGAGGGCGAGAGCCTGCGCACACTGGGCTTCGACCGCACCCGCCCCTGGCCCGACCTCGCCCGGGGCGCGGCCATCGCGGCCGTGATCGGCAGCACCGGCATCGCCTTCTACCTGGCCGCCCGGGGTCTCGGCTTCAACCTCACCGTGGTGCCCGAGGCCCTGCCCGACGTGTGGTGGAAGTACCCGGTCCTGATCCTCTCCGCGCTGCAGAACGCGATCCTCGAAGAGGTCATCGTCGTCGGCTACCTGCTGCGCAGGCTGGGGCAGTTGGGCTGGACCCCGGGGACCGCGCTGGTGGCCAGCGCGGTCCTGCGCGGGTCGTACCACCTCTACCAGGGCGTCGGCGGCTTCCTCGGCAACATGGTCATGGGCGTGGTGTTCGTCTGGCTGTACCGCCGCTGGGGCCGGGTCGGTCCGCTGGTCGTCGCGCACTCCCTGCTCGACATCGGTGCCTTCGTCGGCTACGCCCTGCTCGCGGGCAAGGTGGGCTGGCTGCCCACGGCCTGAGCATCCGGGAGTGCAGTGCGCCGGTACTCAGGCGAGCAGCTCGCCGTCGATCACCGTCACCGCGCGGCCGACGAGCAGCGTGCGCTCGCCGCGCAGTCCGGTGCGGACCAGGCCGGTACGGCGGGAGGCCTGCAGCCCGGTCAGGTCGTCCCGGCCGAGGCGGGCGGACCAGTGCGGGGCCAGCGCGGTGTGGGCGCTGCCGGTGACCGGGTCCTCGTCGATGCCGACGTTCGGGAAGAAGCAGCGGGAGACGAAGTCGTAGCCCCGGGCCGGGTCCTCGGCGCGGGCCGTGGCGATGATGCCGCGTGCGGAGTAGGCGCCCAGGGCCCGCAGGTCGGGGGCGAGACCCAGCACCGTCTTCTCGTCCGCCAGCTCCACCAGCAGATCACCGACGTGGGGACCGGTGTCGTAGGCGACCACGGGCTCGGCGCCCAGCGCGTCGGCGACGCCGGCCGGGACCTCGACCCGGGCGAGCGGGGCGGTCGGGAAGTCCAGGGTGATCCAGCCGTCCGCGCCGGGCGTGGCGACGAGCACGCCGCTGCGGGTAGCGAACCGCACCGGTCCCTCGTGGGCGCCGGTGCTGTGCAGGACGTGTGCAGTGGCGAGCGTGGCGTGCCCGCACATCGCCACCTCGGCGGCGGGCGTGAACCAGCGCAGCGCCCAGTCCGCCTCACCGCCGTCCGGGAGTCGGTGCGCGAAGGCGGTCTCGGCGTGGTTGACCTCCTGGGCGACGTGCTGGAGCCAGTCGTCCTCCGGGAAGGCGTCGTCCAGGAGCAGGACTCCGGCCGGGTTGCCGGCGAAGGGGCGGTCCGTGAAGGCGTCGACGATTCGGATGCGCATGCCGCAGACGCTAGAGCCGCGACGAGCAGCGGACCAAGGCCAATTCACGACCGCTGGCCCTCTTGCCGTACGGCGGTCCTGCCGTACGGCAGCCACGGCGCGAGCTGGGCCACGCCGAACGCCACCTCCACGACGAGGAACGGCCACAGCACTCCCGGCCCGCCGTGCGCGAGGGCGTACGCCTGCCACAGGGCGAACAGTGCGCGGGCGACGCCGTCGAGGAGACCGTGCAGCGGCAGCGGTCGTACGACACGCAGGACGGACCAGACGACCACGACCGAGCCCATCAGGTTGGCGTAGAGGGTCTGGACGGGGGTGAGCGCGGGCATGCCGCCGAGCCCGGTCGCGTCCCCGGTCGCCGACAGCAGCCGGTGCACCAGGGCGTACGTCCACGGCGTAGCGAAGCCCGCGGTGACGAGGAGGTCGTACCAGCCACTGGCACGCACGAGGCGCAAGTAGCCGGGGCGGGACGGGGCGGACAGGGGCATGGCGGGCTCCAGGGGTGGGTTCGGTTCCGGCGCGCTCACGCTAGAGAGCGGAGTACGCTCCAAGGTCAAGTCCGGCGATCGGCGGGGGAGTCATGCGCATCGGGGAGCTGGCGGCGCGGACGGGTCTGTCCAAGGACACCGTCCGGTTCTACGACCGGATCGGGCTGATCGAGGGCAGACGCCTGCCCAACGGCTACCGCGACTTCGCGCCCGAGACGGTGGTCTGGCTGCACTACGTCCGCACCGCCCAGAGCCTCGGCTTCACGCTCGCGGAGATCGGCCGCATCGGGGCGGATCTGCGTGAGGCACCCGACAGTGCCGAGGCCCTGTCCACGCTGTTCGAGGACAAGATCCGGATCATCGACACGCGCATGGCCGAACTGGCCGCCCTGCGGGCCGACCTCACCTCCCGCGTCGGCACCGGCTGCCCACTGAGGGCACCCCACTGAAGGCCTCCCGCGCCTTGCGGCAGGTCGCCGGGTCGGAGCGGGCTCAGCAGCCTCGGTGACGGTTAAGCTCACCGCATGGACGTCCAGGTGGACATTGTCAGGGAAGCGAGCCAGGAACTCGTGGACGCCTTCGGCCGGTTGTTGCCGTAGCTGTCCTCGACGGCGAAGCCACTCGACCATGACGCGGTCGAGCGGATGGTGACCTGCGATGCCAACACGGTGCTCGTCGCCCGGACGGCCGGGACGATCGTCGGAACCCTGACTTTGGTGATGCTGCCCTTGCCGTCCGGATTGCGGGCCCGCGTCGAAGACGTGGTCGTGGACAGCGCGGCGCGAGGCCGGGGAGTCGCCGGTCTTCTCACCGAGGAGGCCTTGCGGATCGCCCGGGAGGCGGGCGCCCGGACGGTGGATCTCACCTCACGGCCGGACCGTGCGGCGGCGAACCGGCTCTATGAGCGCCTCGGCTTCCGGACCAGGCAGTCGACCGTCTATCGCTTCTCGCTCGACGGCTAGAGAACCGAGCCGGGCGCATGCCGGCGGGTATCAGGGTCAGGGCAGGCTGAGGGGCTACCCGTCCGGGGAGTCCTCGCGCAGCGAACGAGCCACCTCGGAGACGTGTCGCGCCTGGAGGCGGACAACCGTCGCACCTCCCACAGCAGCGCCGCAGCGTCCACGGCCTCCGGGGAAGGAGGAGGCGGTACCTCACGCAGCAAAACGCCCGTGAACAACGCCAGTTCGCGGGCGTCGATCCCCAGCAGGCAAGCGAAGTCCGTCACCAAGCGGGGGGTCAGCTCCTTGCGCCCGGAGGCAATCACGCCGTACGTGGCCGCCGACAGGTACGTGGGCGTCACGAACGCAAGCGCCCTCGCCATGCCCATCCAGTTCAGGTTGCTGCGGCCGTCGCGACGGCGACGGTGCGAGTCGGACGCGAGCGGCCACGAACGGATCCCCCCATGGACCCGGTCGACCTGGGTCTCGGGAAGGGCATTGTCATGCGATCGGTTCCGATATATCGTTGAGGCATCGCGTAAGAGACGCGAGTGGCACGTGACAGATCGACGATGGAATGGAGTGATCGCAATGCGTACCCATGGATTCGAGCGTGAGCACGGCCATGAGGGCCCGGGCCGTCATGGCCGGGGCGGGTTCGGTGGATTCGGTGCGTTCGACGGGCGCCGGGCCGCCTTCGGTCCCTTCGGGCCGGGCGGACCCGGGTTCGGCCCGGGCGGGCCGGGCTTCGGGCCGGGCCCCTGGGGTCCTCGAGGGCGGGGCGGACCGAGGGGACGGGCGCGGCGCGGTGATGTGCGGGCCTCGATCCTGGCCCTGCTCAAGGACCGGCCGATGCACGGCTACGAGATGATCCAGGAGATCGCCGAACGCAGCGGTGGCGCGTGGCGGCCCAGCCCCGGCTCTGTCTACCCCACGCTGCAACTGCTGGAGGACGAGGGTCTGATCGCCAGCGCGACCGAGGGCGGCAAGAAGCTATTCTCCCTCACCGAGAGCGGCCGCAGCGCCGTCGAAGAGGGTCCGGACGCGCCCTGGGAGGAAGCCTCCCGGGGGGTCGACTGGGAGGCCCTCGGCGAGATCCGCCAGGCCGGTTTCGGGCTGATGGAGGCCTTCGGGCAGGTCTGGAAGACCGGCACCAAGGAACAGCGCGACAAGGCGCTGGCCGTCATCAACGACGCCCGCAAGAAGCTGTACCTCATCCTCGCCGACGAGCACTGAACGCCGAGGCCGAGTACCGAGGCCGTACGGTCGCGAAGGCGCCCCGTGGAGTTCCGCGGGGCGCCTTCCCGCGTCCGGGTTCGGGCCACGACGGTGGCCGCGGTCAGGCGACGAGCCCGCCCAGCTTGCGCAGCGACTCGTTCAGGGCCGCCGTCGCCGAGTCCTTGAGCTTGCCCGCCATCAGCGACACCGCGGCGCCGGTGAACTCGCCGTCGATGCGGACCGTTGTCGCGTCCCCGTCGGGGGTGAGCGTGTAGCGGGTGGCGACGGTCACCGCCATCGGGCCTTTGCCGCGGATCGCCAACACCCGCGCCGGCTCCAGCGCCTCGATGGTCCAGTCGACCTCCGCCGGGAAGCCCATCAGCTTCATGTTCTCCTGGAAGGTCCCGCCCACCGTCAGGTTCTCGGGTCCGCCCGCGGGAAAGCTGGTGTGGGTCGCGTTCCACTCCCCGTACGCCGACCAGTCGACGATCTGGGCCCATACCTTCTCGGCCGGTGCCTGGATGCGTGCCTCCGCGCTGACTTCGGCCATGCGACCACCCCTTCGTATCGGGCTACGGTGTCGCGGAACGTAGCCGCAGGGCCTCGAACATTCAATACTGATGAACCGTCAGGAATGGGGGCGGGAACAGATGGCGGGGGCTGCAGCGCCACGAGCCAGCACTCGCATGCACCCTCCACACTGATGGCGCAGAGCAAGGCGGCGCGCGCCCCCAGGGCCGAATTCGGCCTGATCTCCTCCGTAAGGATGAGATTCCGGCCGGGGATGTCCACTCTGTGTGGGACGCGAAAATGGTTCCCCTCGCGGATGCCACGCCCCGTCGGGGCTGATGGGGTGGAGGGTGTGCAACCCCGTATAGCCCGCCAGCCCGCCCGTGACCAGGACGGCCCGCGTGCGGACGACCGCGCGGACGACGCTGCCGGGCTCAGTGCCGAGCTGGCAGCGGTGGTCGCCGGTGCCCGCCGCCGGGCCCTGCGGGACGGGGACCGGCAGATCGACACCGCCCATCTGCTCCACTCGCTCCTGGAGGCCGACCCCCAGGTCCGTGCCGTCGTCGGCACCAGCGCGCAACTCGCCCGTCTGCTCGGCTACCTCGTGCAGCGCAGCATCGGCTACGGGCTGCGCTGGCAGAGCAGCGTCGAGGACTCCGGCGCCATCGCCGTCGTACCCCGCCCCGCACGCCACGGTGGCGAGGCCAAGGACGCCCCGGGCTGGTCGCCCGCCGCGGCGGCCGCCATGGAGGACGCCCGCCGGCGTGCCCTGCACCGCGGCGAGCACCGAGCCACCGGCATCGATCTGCTCGCCGCGCTCGTCGGCGACCCGCAGTCCCGCGCCGTCGAGGTCCTCGAACGCGCCGGCATCACCGCACCCGGCCTGCGCGCGCGGATCGAGTCCGGCACGGCGGAGGTAGCCGACGGCGGGGCGGTCTGCTGAGCGGGGCTGTCCGCCCACGTACGCGCTGCCTTTTATAGGGGAACTTGTCTGCGCCCCCGCCCAGTCAGGGGTGCTTGCGTGCGTCCCTGGCCCCAGTTGTAGGGGAATTGCCTGCGCCCCCAGCCCCGGCGCGGCACGCCCGTTTTTCCCGTCCATCCCCTGAGACAGGTGTCAAAGGAGGTGACGCTCATGTCATCGCCTGTCATCATGTGCCCGTGCATATGTCTGAGAGCAGTCAGGGGAGCCACGGCAAGGGCGTCGGGCTCGGTCTCGCGCTGGCGTCGGCGCTGGCCTTCGGCGGGTCCGGGGTGGCGGCCAAGCCGCTGATCGAGGCGGGACTCGAGCCGCTGCACGTGGTGTGGCTGCGGGTGGCGGGCGCGGCCGTGGTCATGCTGCCCCTGGCCGTGCGGCACCGCGCGCTGGTGCGCCGCCGCCCGGCTCTGCTCGCCGGGTTCGGACTGCTCGCCGTCGCGGGTGTCCAGGCCTGCTACTTCGCCTCGCTCTCCCGCATCCCGGTGGGTGTGGCGCTGCTCCTGGAGTACTTCGCGCCCGCGCTGGTGCTCGGCTGGGTGCGGTTCGTGCAGCGTCGGCCGGTGACGCGGGCCGCCGCGCTCGGCGTGGTCCTCGCGGCCGGCGGACTCGCCTGTGTCGTGGAGGTGTGGTCGGGGCTGAGCTTCGACGCGCTGGGCGTGCTGTTCGCGTTCGGCGCCGCCTGCTGCCAGGTCGGCTACTTCGTCCTGTCCGACCAGGGCGGCGACGCGGGCGACGAGGCACCCGACCCGCTCGGTGTGATCGCGTACGGCCTGCTGGTCGGCGCCGTCGTGCTCACCGCCGTCGCCCGTCCCTGGACCATGGACTGGTCGGTGCTGGCGGGCTCCGCGCACATGGACGGCACCGAGGTCCCGGCCCTCGCGCTGATCCTCTGGATCGTCCTCGTCGCCACCGTCGTCGCGTACGTCACCGGCGTACTGTCGGTGCGGCGGCTGTCGCCGCAGGTCGCGGGTGTCGTCGCCTGCCTGGAGGCGGTCATCGCGACCGTGCTGGCCTGGGTGCTGCTCGGCGAGCACCTCTCGGCGCCCCAGGTCGTCGGCGGCGCGGTCGTGCTCGTCGGCGCGTTCATCGCCCAGTCCTCGACGCCCGCCAAGGGGTCCCCGGAACCCGTCGCGGCCGGCCGCGCGGACCGGGAGTTGTCCGCGCGCGGCACGGCCGCCTAAGGTGCTGATCATGCATTCGAACGCACTCGTCCTTCCGCCCCCGGCCGCCTGAGGCGGGCCTCCGGGAGTACACGCCCAGCGCCGTGCGGCGCAGGGCGGGACGGTGCTGCCCGCAGATGAAGTCCACGCGCCCCGCCGAGCGGGCCGCCATCCCACTTCCGCACTTCCTCAGTGCGCTTCTGCGGAGAAAACCTCGTGTCGAACGCTGTCTCCGGCCTGTCCGTCGGACGTGGCCTGCTCTATCTGATCGTCACCGGTGCCACCTGGGGCACCGCGGGTGCCGCCGCCTCCCTGGTCTACCGGGCCGGCGACATGGGCCCCTTCACCCTGTCCTTCTGGCGGTGCGCCGTCGGACTCGTCCTGCTGCTGGCCGGCCGGCTGCTGCGCCGCCCGGCCCGCCCGGCCGCCCCCGAACCCCTGCGCCGCCGGGTCGCGAAGGCCGTCGCCACCGGCATCGGGCTGGCCGTGTTCCAGACCGCCTACTTCGCGGCCGTCGAGTCGACGGGGCTGGCCGTGGCCACCGTGGTCACGCTCGGCGCCGGCCCGGTCCTCATCGCGCTCGGCGCCCGGATGATGCTGGGGGAGCGGCTCGGCGTGGGCGGTCTCCTCGCGGTTGTCGGGGCGCTCGCCGGGCTGGTCGTGCTGACCCTCGGCGGCTCGGACGCCACGGTCCGGCCCGCGGGCGTGCTCCTGGCGCTCGTGTCGACGGCCGGCTACTGCGCGATGACGCTGCTGACCCGGTGGTGGGGCCGCGACGGCGGCGCCGACGCCTCCGACACCACGATCTGGGCCTTCGGGGTCACCGCCCTGTGCCTGCTTCCGCTCGCCCTCGGCGAGGGGCTGTTCCCGCACACCGACCATCCCGTACGGCTGCTGGCGCTGATCCTCTACATCGCGTCCGTCCCGACGGCCCTCGCCTACGCCCTGTATTTCGCCGGAGCAGCCGTCGTACGGTCCGCGACCGTCTCCGTGATCATGCTGCTGGAGCCGGTGACCGCGGCCGTGCTCGCGGTCGTCCTGCTCGGTGAGCGCCTCACGACGGCCACCGTGACCGGCACCCTGCTGATGCTCGGCGCCGTCGCCGGACTCGCGGTGAGCGAGACCCGCGGGGCCGGGCGCCGGGAGCCGGTCTCCGTGTGACCGTGTGGGTGACGGTGCCGCCGCGCACGTCATGGGTCGGCGCTTTCAGATGGTCCGGCTGCCGCGCACGCCCGCTTACGCCGGCGCCTTCAGGTGGTCCGGCCGCCGGGCGCGTCTCCTACACCGGCGCCTTCAGGTAGTCCGGAAGTTCGGTGCCCGGCGCCAGATCGGCGTTGGCGACGGGGGTGCCGTAGGCCCTGCGGACCGGGACGACGCCGGCCCAGTGCGGCAGGGCGAGGTCCTCGGGCTCGTCGTTCGCGCCGCCGGTGCGGGTCTTCGCCGAGACCTCGTCGAGGTCGAGGCGGATCACCGCGGTGGCGGCCAGCTCCTTCTTGTTCGCGGGCCGGGAGTCGGCGGCCCGGCCCGGTACGACGTGGTCCACCAGCGCGTCCAGGGCCAGCCGCCGCTCCTCGGGGTCGGTGACGTCGTGGGCGGTGCCGTGCACCACCACGGAGCGGTAGTTGATCGAGTGGTGGAAGGCGGAGCGGGCCAGCACCAGCCCGTCGACATGGGTGACCGTCAGGCACACCGGCAGGCCCGGGTCACCCTGGCCGGTCATCCGCAGCGGGCGCGAACCGGTGGACCCGTGCACGTAGAGCCGCTCGCCTACGCGGGCGTACAGCGTCGGCAGCACCACCGGGGCGCCGTCGCGGACGAACCCGAGGTGGCAGACATAACCCTCGTCGAGTATCGAGTGCACCAGTTCCTTGTCGTACGACGCCCGCTCCGCGGACCGGGTCGGCACGGTGCGGTCGGTCGGCGTGTAGGCGGAGGCGGTGGACTGCGCCGGTACTTCCTGGGTCCCCTGCATGACGGGCCCTCCTTTGCGCTCTGCATTGCACTAGTGCATAATTGCTTTTGTGCTAGGAGAGTATCCGATTCATGGGCGCGGCGCAGCCGAGATCGCGGCCAGCGTCGAGCGCGCGGTCGGCGCCGGAGAGCTGGAGCCGGGCCAACCCCTTCCTCCCATGCGGGAGTTGGCGACCAGGCTCGGGGTGAACCCCAACACGGTCGCGGCCGCCTACCGCACCCTGCGCGAGCGCGGGGTGATCGAGACCGCCGGGCGCCGGGGCAGCCGCGTCCGGTCCAAGCCGGCCACGACGGGGCGCGAGGGCCTGCGCCTAGAGGTGCCTCCCGGTGTACGCGACCTGTCGACCGGCAACCCCGACCCCGCTCTGCTGCCGAGCCTGGCCCCGGCCTTCGCCGCGTCGGCCGCACAGGCGGACCGGGAACCGGTCCTGTACGGCGACGACCCGATCGACCCGGACCTCGCCCGGATCGCCCGCGCCGAACTCGAGGCCGACGGCGTCCCCGACGGCCCGCTGACCGTCACCTCGGGCTCCCTCGACGCCATCGAGCGCGTCCTCGCGGCCCACCTCAGACCGGGGGACGCGGTCGCCGTCGAGGACCCCGGCTGGGGCAGCGTCCTGGATCTGATCCCGGCGCTCGGACTGCGCACGGTCCCCGTGGGGCTGGACGACGACGGTCCCCTGCCCGACGAGCTGCGCGCCGCCCTGCGGGCCGGGGCGCGCGCCCTGATCGTCACCGACCGCGCCCAGAACCCGACCGGCGCGTCGATGAGCGCCACACGCGCGCGTGCCCTGCGCGCGGTGCTGCGCGAGCACCCGGGGACCCTGCTGATCGAGGACGACCACGGCCACGCCATCGTCGATCTCCCGCTGCATCCCCTGGCGGGAGTGACCCGTCACTGGGCCTTCGTCCGCTCCGCCTCCAAGGCGTACGGCCCCGACCTCAGGGTCGCCGTCCTCACCGGGGACCCCGTCACGCTGGACCGGGTGCGTGGCCGCCAGCGGCTCGGCCCGGGCTGGGTGAGCCTCCTGCTCCAGCGCGCCGTGGCCCGGCTGTGGGCCGACGGCGCGGTGGACAGGGCGGCGGTGGCGGCGGCGTACGGCGCGCGCCGGCAGTCCCTGATCGACGCGCTCGCGGAGCAGGGCGTCACGGCGTACGGCCGCAGCGGCATGAACGTCTGGATCCCGGTCCCCGACGAGACGGCCGCGGTCGCCCGCCTTCTGCAGTCCGGCTGGGCCGTGGCCCCGGGGGCCCGCTACCGCCTCACCACCGCACCGGGCATCCGCATCACGGTCTCTCCGGTCACGCCACGGGAGATCGCCCCGCTTGCTGAGGCGGTGGCGGCCGCGATCCGTCCCTCCCCGGACCGCTCGTACCGCTGAGGGAGCCTCGGCCGGGGGATGCTCACGGCCGAGGGGGCGGAGTGCCGGCCGCACGCACCCGGCGCGCCCCACCACCGTGGGCGTGCCACGCCCTCGGGCGCACCACTCCCTCGGCGTGCTGGCTCGGGCGAGCCCCCCGGGCGCGTCACCCCCTCGGGCGCCCCGCCCCCCTTACGTCTTCGGCTTCACCTGGGTCAGGGCCGCCCCCGCGAGCACGATCACGGCCCCGACCGGCGTGGTCCACCGGAGCGACTCCCCGAGGATCGCCACGCCCGCCGCGGTGGCGATGACAGGGATGAAGTACGTGACCATCTGCGCCGTCGTGGGCCCGACCTCGGCGACCAGCCCGTACTGGATGAGCACCGCGAGCCCCGTCCCCAGCGCCCCCAGCGCGGCGATCGCCAGCAGCGGGACCAGCGAGAAGTGCGCGGGGAACGAGGTGAACAGCGGCGTGACGACGGCGAGCTGGACCGTCGCGATCATCAACTGCGCACCGGTCATGGACAGATGCGAGTTACCGGTGCCGGCCAGCGTCCGCCGGACATAGATCCACCCGACCGGATAGCTCAGCGAGGCCAGCAGCGCCATCGCCGTACCCGTGGCGTCCAGCCCGTGGAACCCCTGCCACGCGCCGAGGACCGTCAGGACCCCGAGGAAGCCCAGGCCGAGGCCGGCGAACCGCACCCGTGTCGGCCGGTCCTCGGAGAGGGCGACCAGGGACAGCGCCATGCCCCACAGCGGCGAGGTGGCGTTGCAGATGCCGGCCAGCGTGGACGGGATGGTCAGCTCGGAGTAGGCGAAGAGGGAGAACGGCAGGGCGTTCAGGAAGAACGCGGCGACCGCCATGTGCCACCACAGACGCGCCCCGCGCGGCAGCCGCTCCCGCTTCACGGCCATCGCCGCCACCAGCACCGCCGTACCGAACACCAGTCGGCCCAGGGTGACCTGGAAGGGCGCGTAGCCCTCGGTGCCGACCTTGATCAGCAGGAAGCTGAAGCCCCAGATCAGGGACAGGAGGCCGAAGCGGAGCCGCCAGTCGAGGCGGGTGCGGGGGTGGGCCGGTGCCGGGGAGTGGGTGCGGGGTGCGGTGACCGTGCTCATGCCCCAACGATGCCGGAAGCAACCTCGTAGCACAATCGAGAAATCTCCCTGGATACCTCTTAGAATCGCTTACATGTTGAACCTCGAGCGCCTGCGCACCCTGGACGCCCTCGCCCGGCACGGCTCGGTCAGCGCCGCCGCCGACGCGCTGCACGTCACCACGTCCGCGGTCTCGCAGCAGCTGGGCAAGCTGGAGCGGGAGGTCGGCCAGCAGCTCCTCGCCAAGAACGGCCGGGGCGTACGGCTCACGGACGCCGGACGGCTGCTGTCCGAGCACGCGGCCCGCATCCTCTCCCAGGTGGAGCTGGCCCAGTCCGACCTGGAGGCGCACCGGGGCCAGGTCGTCGGCGAACTCCGCCTCTCGGCGTTCCCGACCGCCGCCCGCGGCCTGTTTCCGGCCGCGCTGTCCGCCCTGCGCGCCCAGCACCCGGGACTGCGCGTGCGCTCCAGTGAACTGGAACCCGAGCTGGGCGTCGCCGGCGTCGTGCGTGGCGACCTCGATCTCGCGGTCGTCCTCGACTGGTACAACAAGCCGATGCCCGTGCCCGACGGCCTGGTCAAGGCGCCGCTGCTGGACGACGCCGCGGAGGTCGCCCTGCCCGCCGGGCACCGGTTCGCGGACCGCGAGGAAGTGGACCTCACCGAGTTCGCGGAGGACGAGTGGATCACCTGGGGCGAGGGCGAGTTCTGCCACGAGTGGCTCATGTTCACGCTCCGCTCGAAGGGCATCGAGCCGATCGTGGGCCATCGCGCCGCCGAGACCCACACCCAACTCGCGCTGGTGGCCGCCGGGTTGGGTGTGTGCATCGCGCCGCTGCTGGGCCGCGACCCGATGCCCCGGGGCGTGGTCGTCGTCCCGTTCACGCAGCGGGTGCGCCGGCACGTCTACGTCGTCTGGCGGGCGGACGCGGACCGCCGCCCCTCGATCCGCGCGGCGGTCGAGGCGCTGCGGGCGTCGGCGCGACAGCTCGGCTGAGGCGACGGCGGGCCGGGCGTACAGGGCGTACGGGCTTGCCGCCCGGGCCAGGGGCTGCCCCAGGAGCCCCATGCACGCCCCATGCGTCCCCCTGGGTCACACGAGCCCACCGTCCCAGGCGCCCCAGCACCCCAAGCGGCCCAGCCGGTGCGAGCCCCCGCGCCTCAGGCGCCGAGCTTGCGGAAGTCCCAGGAGACGATCTTCTCCGGGGTCAGCCGGGCCCAGGCGTGCCGGCCGTCGTGCGGCATCTCGTCCAGGCCGAAGTTCTTGCGGGCGAACAGCGTTTCCGGCGTGTCGAGTTCGGCGCACAGCTCGCCGGTGCGCGGCACCTCGCCCACGAACTCCACCCGCCCGGACAGCTCGACCCCGCGCAGCTGGTCGTACTCCTCGCCCGAGTCGACCACGACCGCCACCCGGGGATCGCGGCGCAGCTGGGCCCAACGCCGGCTGCGCACCACCGAGTACAGCCACAGCGAGGTGCCGTCCCAGGCGAACCACAGCGCGCTGACGTGCGGTGCGCCGTCCGCCGAGACGGTCGCGACCCGGCAGGTGCGCTGGCTGGTGAGGAACTCGTCCAGCTCGCCCGGCGTCATCATGATCTTCCGGCCCCGGCGCTGCTGAGTGACGGTCATGCGGCCCCCTCTTCTCCCACGTCGTGCCAGAGACTTCCGTACCGTGTTGATCCTCTGACATCACGTCAGAAAAGGGAATGGGTCGTGGTCCCGTCGCCTTCCCCTTCCACGCCGGGGTGGTTACGCTCGCCGCCCCGCACCTCGGCGAAAGGGGCGCCATGCCGTCGTACGAAGAACTCGGGGAGCTCCTCGACCCCGCGAGCACCGTCCTGCTCACCGTGGAGTGCCAGCAGGGGGTGGTCGGCCCGGACGCCGCGCTGCCCGAACTCGCCCGCCAGGCCCGCTCCTCCGGCGCCCTCGCCAACGTGGCCCGGCTGGTCGCCGCGGCGCACGAGACCGGGGTGCAGGTGATCCACGCCCTGGCCGAGCGCCGCCCGGACGGCCGCGGTGCCAGCCGCAACGCCCGCCTGTTCCGGGCGGCCGAACGACTGCCCGTCCAGCAGCTGACCGGCAGCACAGCGGTGCGCGTGGCGCCCCCGATCGAGGTCACCGAGGAGGACCTCGTCGTACGACGGCTGCACGGCCTGTCCCCGGTCCAGGGCACCGAGGTCGACGCCCTGCTGCGCAACCTCGGCTGTCGCACCCTGGTCGTCACCGGGGTCTCGGCCAACGTGGCCGTCCCCAACGCGGTGTTCGACGCGGTCAACCGCGGCTACACCGCCGTCGTTCCGGCGGACGCCATCGCGGGGGTGCCCGCCGACTACGTCCCCGCGATGGTCCGCAACACGCTCGCGCTGGTCGCGACGGTCACGACCACGGACGAGGTGCTCGGCTGCCTCAAGCGGCCGCGCCGACGGGCGTGACCGTCGCTCAGGCCAGCTTGATCTCGTCGCCCGAGACGGTGATCTTCTCGGCGGGCAGCGGCTGGGTCGCGGGCCCCTTCTTCACGCTGCCGTCCTCGACCGAGAACTCGCTCTTGTGACAGGGACAGGTGATCACGCCGTTCGTGATGCCGGTCACCGCGCACCCCTGGTGGGTGCACTTGGACGAGAAGGCCTTGTAGGTCCCCGCCGTCGGCTGGGTGACCACCACGCCCTGGTCCTTGAAGATCTTGCCGCCCCCTTCCGGGATGTCCGAGGTCTTGGCGAGCGTCGTGCCGGACGCGGCGCCACCGGCGGAACCGCTCGCGTCCTTCGAGTCGTCGCCCGACCCGCAGGCGGTCAGCGCGACGGCGAGCCCGGCCGCTCCGGCGGCCGCCATGACGGTACGGCGGGCCGGTCCCGCCGCGGGCTGGGTCGATGCGCTGGTCATGTGGAACCCCTTCGTCCAGGCCGTTTGTGATTCAACCAGGGGTACGGCCCGCCGGCCCGGACCGTTCAGCGGAGACCGGTCTGCCACCCGGACGAGATCCGATCGTTGCCGGACGGTGATCGGACGGCGGCGCGGCGCGATTGTGACGAGCCGTCGGCCCGCCCCCGTGCCGCCCCAGTAACCTGGGGCGATGCTCAAGGAAGTCACCGCGACCCGCTACATCACGCCGCTGCGTGAGGGCGGCTCGCTGCCGGGGCTCGTCGAGGCCGACGACTTCGGGACCTATGTCATGAAGTTCACCGGCGCCGGACAGGGCCGCAAGACTCTGGTCGCCGAGGTCGTGTGCGGCGAACTCGCGCGTCGGCTCGGATTCCGGATGCCCCGCCTGGTGACCGTCCGGCTGGACTCCGTCCTGGGACTCGGCGAGCCCGAGCAGCAGGTGCAGGACCTGCTGCGGACCAGCGGCGGCACCAACCTCGGCATGGACTTCCTCTCCGGCGCCCTCGGCTACGACCCGCTCGCCTTCCCGGTGAGCCCCGAGGAGGCCGGCCGGATCGTCTGGTTCGACGCGCTGATCAACAACGTCGACCGTTCCTGGCGCAACCCCAACCTCCTGGTGCACCGCGGCGAACTGTGGCTCATCGACCACGGCGCCACGATGATCTGGCACCACAACTGGCCCGCAGCGGAGGCCTCCGCGGGCCGCCGCTACGACGCCTCCGACCACGCCCTCGCCCGCTTCGCGCCGGACGTCACCGCCGCCGCGGCCGAGCTGGCCCCCCGGGTCACCGAGGACCTCCTCACCGAGGTCACCGCCGAGATCCCCGACGTCTGGCTGGCCGACGAGCCCGGCTTCGACACCCCGGACGACCTGCGCCGGGCCTACGCGCGGCCCCTGCTCGCCCGCGCGGCCGTCATCGCCGAGCGCATCACCGGCCTCGAGGAGGGCAAGTGAGCGAGACCCACATCCACATGGCCGGACATGTGACCGAGCGCCACATCACCCGGGCGGGTCAGGGCGGCGACCGCGACGTCTTCGAGTACGCCCTGCTGCGCGTCGTACCCCGCGTCGAGCGCGGCGAGTGCATCAACGCGGGCGTGGTCGTCTACTGCCGCGCCCAGGCCTACGTCGGTGCCCGCACCCATCTGGACGAGGCCCGGCTGCTCGCCCTCGACCCGGACGCCGACGTGGCCGGGGTGCGGGCCGCGCTCGGCGCGATCGAGCGGCACTGCGCGGGAGGCGAGGAGGCCGGGCAGGCGGCCCACGACGACGCCGGGCGCCGCTACCGCTGGGTGATCGCGCCCCGCTCCACCGTCGTGCAGCCGGGTCCCGTGCACACCGGACTGACCGCCGATCCGGCGGCCGAGACGGAGCGTCTGCTGGACCTCCTGGTGAGGTAATGGATCACACGCGCCCGGTGTGCCGTTGACACCGGGTGCCAGGGCTTCTAGCGTCACGGGTGCTGAAGGTACTAAGCGGTCGCTCACCGCACACCAGGGTCCCCTCAAGGACCACGAAGGTTCTCTCAAGGGCGAGGAGAAGCAGCAATGTCCACCACTGAACAGCGGGTCGCGATCGTCACCGGCGCGGCGCGCGGCATCGGCGCCGCCACCGCCGTACGACTGGCCGCCGAGGGCCGTGCCGTCGCCGTGATCGACCTGGACGAGGCCGCCTGCAAGGACACCGTCGAGAAGATCACCGCGGCCGGCGGCAAGGCCATCGCGGTCGGCGCGGACGTCTCCGACGAGGCGCAGGTCGAGGCTGCCGTCGCCCGGGTCGTCGAGGAGCTGGGCGCCCCGACCATCCTGGTCAACAACGCCGGCGTGCTGCGCGACAACCTGCTGTTCAAGATGAGCGTCTCCGACTGGGACACCGTCATGAACGTCCACCTGCGCGGCTCGTTCCTGATGACCAAGGCCGTTCAGAAGCACATGGTCGACGCGGGCTTCGGCCGGGTCGTCAACCTCTCCTCCTCCTCGGCGCTCGGCAACCGCGGCCAGGCGAACTACTCGGCCGCCAAGGCGGGTCTGCAGGGCTTCACCAAGACCCTCGCCATCGAGCTGGGCAAGTTCGGCATCACCGCCAACGCCGTCGCCCCCGGCTTCATCGCCACCGAGATGACCAAGGCCACCGCCGACCGTGTCGGCATGGGCTTCGACGACTTCAAGAAGGCCGCCGCCACCCAGATCCCGGTGCAGCGCGTCGGCGAGCCCGAGGACATCGCCAACGCCATCGCCTTCTTCACCGGCGAGGCGGCCGGCTTCGTCTCCGGCCAGGTGCTGTACGTCGCCGGCGGACCGCTGAACTAGGCAACTCGGGACCTCGGGGACATCGGAGAACACTGACATGACTGAACTCCCGGAGCTTTCCGGCAAGGTCGCGCTCGTCACCGGCGCGAGCCGCGGCATCGGCTACGGCGTCGCCGAGGCGCTGGTCGCCCGCGGTGACCGCGTGGTCATCACCGGCCGCAACGAGGACGCCCTGAAGGAGGCCGTCGAGCAGCTCGGCGCCGAGCGCGTCATCGGCGTCGCCGGCAAGGCACACGACCTCGCCCACCAGAGCGAGGCCGTCGAGCGCGCCATGGAGGCCTTCGGCCGCGTCGACTTCCTGGTCAACAACGCGGGCACCAACCCGGTCTTCGGCCCGATCGCCGACCTCGACCTGGACGTCGCCCGCAAGGTGTTCGAGACCAACGTGATCTCGGCGCTCGGCCTCGCCCAGAAGACCTGGCACGCCTGGCAGAAGGACAACGGCGGCGCGATCGTCAACATCGCCTCGATCGCGGGCCTCGCGCCCTCGCCGTTCATCGGCGCCTACGGCGTCAGCAAGGCCGCGATGATCAACCTGACCCAGCAGCTGGCGCACGAGTTCGCGCCCAGGGTGCGGGTCAACGCGATCGCGCCGGCCGTCGTCAAGACCAAGTTCGCGCAGGCCCTGTACGAGGGCCGCGAGGCGGAGGCGGCCTCGGCCTACCCGCTCGGCCGGCTCGGCGTGCCCTCCGACATCGGCGGGGCGGCCGCGTTCCTCACCTCCGAGCAGTCCGACTGGATCACCGGTCAGACGCTCGTCGTGGACGGCGGTCTCTTCCTCAACGCCGGCGTGGCCTGACCTAGGGGGTGTCGTCCGGATCATCCCGGCGTCGCGGAAGCTCGGTCGGCCGGAGCCGGCCTGATCCAGACGACACCCCCTAGCCCTCGACCGGATCGACCGGTCGTCTCGTTCGGGCGTCGTTTCCCAGCGGAACGGCGCCCGAAACGCGTTTCGGGCGCCGGACAGCGCGATGACAACGTCGTCATCGCTCAATCGATCAAGAAGGTGTGCTTCGGGGGAGGTTCAGGGGGCCGAACGCTGCGGTATGGTCTGCCGACCCTTGGTATGGCAGATCGAGGAGCGTGCGCGTGTTCAACCGGAACCGATTTCTGCGGAGGATCGCGGCGATCGCGTCCATATCCCTGGTGGCCGGCTGCGGTCTGTTCTCCAACGGCGACCCGAACGACAAGGGACCCATCGTCGTCGGGACGACCAGTGCCCCCAGCACGCTGGACCCGGCCGCTTCCTGGGACGGTTCCTGGGAGCTGTTCCGCAACATCTACCAGACGCTGGTCGCCTACCCGAGCGGCGCCACGACCCCCGAGCCCGATGCCGCCGAGAGGTGCCGCTTCACCGACTCCGGCAGCCGCACCTACAGCTGCAAGCTGCGCGCCGGGCTGAAGTTCGCCAACGGCGACACGCTCGACGCGAAGGCCGTCCAGCACTCCATCAACCGCATCCGCACCATCAACGCCCCCAGCGGTCCCGCCGGGCTGCTGGGCAGCCTGGACCGGGTGGAGACCGTCGGCGACCGCGAGGTCGTCTTCCACCTCAACAAGTCCGACGCCACCTTCCCCTTCGTGCTGGCCACCCCGGCCATGTCGATCGTCGACCCGAAGGACTACCCCGCCAACTCCCTGCGCAAGGACGGCGGCGTCGACGGCTCCGGCCCCTACCGGCTGGAGTCCTACGAGGAGGGCCAGAAGGCCGTCCTGGTCCGCAACGACCGGTACCAGGGCTTCGCCAAGCGGCAGAACGACGCGGTCACCATCCGCTACTTCCAGGACTCCGCGTCCATGGTCAAGGCGCTGCACGAGAAGCGGATCGACGTCACCTACCGAGGCCTGGCCGCCGACGACATCATCGAGCTGCAGAAGAACGGCAACACCGACCTGCAACTGGTCGACGGCGCCGGCACGGACATCAGCTACCTGGTGTTCAACCCCAAGGACGCCTGGGCCAAGGAGCCCGCGGTGCGCGAGGCCGTCGCCCAGATCGTCGACCGCGGCGCGATCGCGCACAAGGTCTACAAGGACACCGTGGACCCGCTGTACTCGATGGTCCCCAAGGGTCTGACCGGCCACGCCACCTCGTTCTTCGACCACTTCGGCGACCCGAGCGTCTCCAAGGCCCGCACGATCCTGTCGGAGGCGGGCATCCACCAGCGCGTCCCGCTCACCTTCTGGTACACCACCGACCGCTACGGCTCCGAGACGGCCCTGATGTTCCAGGAGCTGAAGCGGCAGCTGGAGGACTCCGGACTGTTCACGATCACCCTGAAGAGCCGCCCCTGGAAGACCTACGTGGTCGGCTACCAGAAGGGCGAGTACCCGGTGTTCGGCCGCGGCTGGTTCCCGGACTTCCCCGACGCGGACAACTTCATCGCGCCCTTCGTCGGCGAGCAGAACGCGCTCGGCACGCCCTACCCGTCCAAGCAGATCACCTCGGTGCTGCTGCCCCGCTCGCGCGCGCAGAGCGACCGGGCCAAGGTGGTGAAGGACCTGGAGGAGGCCCAGCAGATCCTGGTGACCGACGCCCGGCTGATCCCGCTGTGGCAGGGCCGGCAGTACGTGGCCGCCAGCGACGACATCTCCGGCGGCGAGCAGGCCCTCGACCCCTCGACGATCATGATGATGTGGACGCTGCACCGCAAGACGAGCTGGTGAGCGGCCTCGCGGCACCGGTTGTCAGTGGTCGCCTGTAGGTTCTGATACCTGGAAGTGACCGCACGCCGTAGTTGATTGACACCGTGAGGACGTTGACGTGACCGACATCTCCATGCTGCCCGAGTCCTGGCGCGGGGTTCTGGGTGACGAACTGCAGCAGCCCTACTTCAAGGAGCTGACCGAGTTCGTCGAGGAGGAGCGGGCGAAGGGTCCCGTCTATCCGCCGCGCGAGGAGGTCTTCGCCGCCCTGGACGCGACGCCGTACGAGCAGGTCAAGGTCCTCGTCCTCGGCCAGGACCCGTACCACGGGGAGGGGCAGGGCCACGGCCTGTGCTTCTCCGTCCGCCCGGGGGTGAAGACCCCGCCCTCCCTGCGGAACATCTACAAGGAGATGCACGAGGAGCTGGGCCTGCCGATCCCGGACAACGGCTATCTGATGCCGTGGGCCCAGCAGGGCGTCCTGCTGCTCAACGCGGTGCTCACCGTCCGGGCCGGCGAGGCCAACTCGCACAAGGGCAAGGGCTGGGAGAAGTTCACGGACGCGGTGATCCGCGCGGTGGCCTCCCGGCCCGACCCGGCGGTCTTCGTGCTGTGGGGCAACTACGCGCAGAAGAAGCTCCCGCTGATCGACGAGACCCGGCACGTGGTCGTGAAGGGCGCGCACCCCTCGCCGCTGTCCGCGAAGAAGTTCTTCGGCTCCCGCCCGTTCACCCAGATCAACGAGGCCGTCGCCCGGCAAGGCCACCAGCCGATCGACTGGCGCATCCCCGACCTGGGCTGACCGGGCCGTGAGGCGCGCGGACCGGCCCCCGGCCCGGTCCGCGCCGCCGACCGGGCACGGCGCCGATCCGTACGGGGCCGCCTGCCCGGGTTTGCCGGTACCTGCGGCTAGCGTCGAAGCAGACGGCCGACGAGACGGCCGGTGACACGGCCGGCCGGACGGACGGCCGAGGACACGGCCGACGACGGTCCGGAGGACGCGGTGGCGGAGCGACAGGAGCAGACGGCCCCGGATGCCGTGCTGACGCGGATCGGGCAGGTCGTGATGTTGCATCACGGCGGTGACCGCGAGGAGGCCAGGCGCCGCCTCCTGGACCTCTGGACGGAGATGGGCGAGGCCGGGGACCCGCTCCACCGCTGCACCCTGGCGCACTATCTGGCCGACACCCAGGACGACCCGGCCGACGAACTGGCCTGGGACCTCAGGGCGTTGTCGGCGGCCGAGGAACTGACCGACGGCCGGCCCGGTGCCGACCCCTCGGCGGTCCGCGGCTTCTATCCCTCGCTGTATCTCAATCTCGCCGCCGACTATCTGAAGCTGGGCCGCTGCGACGCCGCCCGCAGCCATCTCACTCTGGCCCGCCGCGCGTCCGGCGCGCTCGCCGACGACGGCTACGGCGCGGGCGTACGGGCGGCCATCAGCCGGCTGGAACTGCGCCTGCGGGAGGACGGCACACCGGAGGGCGACGGGTGGGGGCCGCCGAGGCAGCGGCCGACCCGGTAGCGGCCGGACACCCCGACGTGTTCGAGTGCTGCCGGGTCAATGGCCGTACGTCTGCTCGCAGATCACGGCCTCGGGGCTGTCCTTGCGCCAGCCTCCGTACTTCTTGCCGAGGGCGCACACGTCCGGTGCCTTCGGGACGGGCTGGGAGATGCCCGGAATGCCGGCCTTCTGCCGGCGGGCGTGGGCAGGGTGGTCCGGGCGGTCAGGGTGGTCGGGGTGCGGCCGGGAACGGGGCGCCGCGGCCAGGGCGGGCGGCCGGTGCGTGGCCGTCGGCGCCGCCGGCTCCCGGTGCGGGGCGTCCGGCTCGCCGGTCCGCGGGCGCCGGGACGGGCCGACCATCTTCAGTGCCTCCTGCGCGGGTGCCTGCACGACCCGTGGCTGTGCGCTGCCGTCCGGCCGGGGTGCCGTCGGCTGTGAGGGCACGGTGTCCGGTGGTGGACCGGGTGTCGCCGGGCGCTGTACCGTCACACAGCCGGAGAGGGCCGACACGGCCACGGTGACCAGGAGCGCTGCGGTGGTCGTCGTTCGATGCACCCGCGCAACTCTGCTGGGTCGGCCCCCGCCTTGGCACCGTGGACCGGACGGTAATGCCCCCACAGGAGTGATCTCGTGCCCCGCACGGAGGGACCTGGGGGACGGAAGGTGACGTTCAGTCGCCGGTGCTGCCGTCGAGCCGCTCGCGGACGAGGTCGGCGTGGCCGTTGTGCCGGGCGTACTCCTCGATCATGTGGGTGTAGATCCAGCGGAGATTGAAGGGCTCACCGGTGGACCTGCTCGTGCCCTTGGAGAAGTCGTCGAGCGCGAGGCCGGCGGCGTTGCGCCGGGCCGCGTCGACCTCGGCCTGCCAGGTGGCGTACGTCTCCTCCCAGGTGTCGGCCTCCGTGAAGTGGAAGTCGCCGTCCGGGTCCTCCTCGGTGCAGTACAGGACGCCCGGGTCCTCGCCGAGGAGCACCTCGTGGAACCAGAACCGCTCGACCTCCGCCAGGTGCCGGACCAAGCCCAGCAGCGACAACTCGGAGGGCGGTACGGACCTGGTGCGCAGCTGGGCGTCGGTCAGGCCCTCGCACTTCCAGACGAGGGTCTGGCGGTGGTAGTCGAGCCAACCCTCCAGCATGGTGCGTTCGTCGGCGTGGATGGCGGGCTCTTCCCGCTTGATCGTCATGTCCGCATCATGACCGACGCCGCAAGGCTGGGCCAGTCAATTCAGGGCCGGAGCATTCCCGCCAGCAGCTCCCGCAGCCCGGCCCGGATCTCCTCCAGCCCCGGCACCTCGGTGCTGAACGACCCCGCCGCGCACGAGAACATCAGCCCGTCCGCCCAGGCGACCAGGGACAGCACATGCCGGGCCGGGTCGGGGGAGCCGACGGCGGTGAGCATCGCGGCCAGCTGTTCCTTGAAGACGGCGCCGGTCCGGTCGTAGAAGGCCCGCAGCTCCGGACGGCGGGTGGCCTCCAGGGCCAGTTCGTAGCGGGCGATCAGCAGCTCGCGGCCCTGGGTCAGGGAGCGGTGCACGGCGAGGGCCAGGCCGTCGGCCAGCGCCTCGAGTCCGCCTGTCGGGTCCGGCATCTCCGCCACCGCCAGCACCCGCGCCTCCCGCTCGGCGTGCCGCCGTACCGCGAGTTCCAGCAGCGCCTGCCGGGTGCGCGCCACGTTCGACGTCGAGCCCTGCGGCAGCCCGGCCGCCTCGTCCACGGCCCGGTGCGTCAGCCCGCGCATCCCGCGCTCGGCGAGCAGGGCGAGGGCGGTGTCGGCGACGAGGTCGGCGCGGGAGGCGCTCGGAGTGGGGCTGGGCGTGAGGCCCGGGGTGCGGCCGGGCAGGGCGCCCGGGGTGTGTGCGGACATGAGGTGACCCTATCCGTCTCACTACGGCTGTAGTACAGTCGTGCTCACTACAGCTGTAGTACCGAGGATGAGGAGGAGTCATGGCACAGCAGCGGCGCGCGGTCGTCGTCGGCGGCGGGATCGGGGGCCTGGCCGCGGCGGCCGCCCTGCACCGGAGCGGCTGGGACGTCACCGTGCTGGAGCGGGCCCGCTCGCTGGAGCCGGTCGGCGCCGCCATCTCGCTCGCCCCCAATGCCCTGCGCGCCCTGGACGTCCTCGGCATCGGCGACGACATCCGCGACCTGGCCGCCTGGCAGGGCGACGGAGGCCTGCGCACCCCGAGCGGGCGCTGGCTCTCCCGCTCCAGCGCCGAGGCCGCCGAGGCCCGGTTCGGCGGACCGCTGGTCCTGCTGCCCCGCACCACCCTCGTCGACCGCCTCGCCGCCCTACTCCCGGCCGGCGCCGTCCGCACCGCCGCCGAAGCGCGCCTCGCCGACCCCGGCGACACTGCCCGGCCCGCCCGCGTCAGCACCGCAGACGAGGAGCTGGAGGCCGACCTGGTGGTCGGCGCCGACGGCATCAACTCCCGCGTGCGCGGCGCGCTCTTCCCCGCCCACCCGGGAACGGCGTACTCCGGGTTCACCACCTGGCGGGTCCTGATCCCGGTGCCCGGCGTCGCGTTCGCCTCGCACGAGACCTGGGGCCGGGGCCACATCTGGGGCACCCACCCGCTCAAGGACGGCCGGGTCTACGCCTACGCGGCCGCCATGACCCCGGCCGGGGAACGCGCACCCGACGACGAGAAGGCCGAACTCCTGCGCCGGTACGGCGACTGGCACGACCCGATCCCCGCCGTCATCGCCGCCGCCCGCCCCGAGGACGTGCTCCGCCACGACGTCCACCACATCGCCCAGCCCCTGCCCGCCTACCACGCCGGCCGGGTCGCCCTCCTCGGCGACGCCGCCCACGCCATGCCGCCGACCCTCGGCCAGGGCGGCAACCAGGCCGTCGAGGACGCCGTCGTCCTCGCCCACCACAGCCACGACCTCGCCGCCTACACCGCCGCCCGGCTCCCGCGCACCACCGCGATCGCCCGCCAGGCCGTCAAGGTGGGCCGCCTCAACATGGCGCGCGGCCGCGTCGCCTGCGCCGTGCGCGACACCGCGATCGCCGCGCTGTCCAAGGCCGGCCCCGCGCTGTTCCTGCGCGGATTCGACGGCATCGCCGACTGGCGGCCGCCGTATGCTTCCGAGGAGGCATCAGCAGGCAAGCGGTAGGGGAGTTCACGTGAAGGTCGGCTGCATCGGACTCGGCGACATCGCGCAGAAGGCCTACCTCCCGGTGCTCGGGGCACAGCCCGAGGTCGACCTCCACCTCCAGACCCGCACCCCGGCCACCCTCACCCGCGTCGCCGACGCGCTGCACCTGCCCGAGGAGCGCCGGCACGCCACCCTCGACTCCCTCCTGGACGCGGGCCTCGACGCGGCCTTCGTGCACGCGCCCACCACCGCCCACCCGGAGATCGTCACCCGGCTCCTGGAAGCGGGCGTGCCCACCTACGTGGACAAGCCGCTCGCCTACGAACTCACCGACTCCGAACGACTGGTGGCCCTCGCCGAACGGCAGGGCGTCTCGCTCTTCGTCGGCTTCAACCGGCGCTACGCCCCCGCGTACGCCCAGTGCCTCGACCACGCGCGGGACCTGATCCTCCTGCAGAAGAACCGGGTCGGGCTGCCCGAGGAACCGCGCTCGATGATCCTGGACGACTTCATCCATGTCGTCGACACCCTGCGCTTCCTGGCCCCGGGCCCGGTCGACGACGTCACCGTGCGCGCCCGCATCGAGGGCGGCCTCCTGCACCACGTCGTGCTCCAGCTCGCCGGTGACGGCTTCACCGCGCTCGGCGTGATGAACCGGCTCAGCGGCTCGAACGAGGAGATCCTGGAGGTCTCCGGACAGGACACCAAGCGCCAGGTGATCAACCTCGCCGAGGTCGTCGACCACAAGGGACAGCCGACGCTGCGCCGGCGCGGCGACTGGGTGCCGGTGGCCCGGCAGCGCGGCATCGAGCAGGCGGTCCTCGCCTTCCTCGACGCGGTCCGGGCCGGCAAGGTGCTCAGTGCCCGGGACGCACTGGAGACTCACGAACTCTGCGAGCGGGTCGTGCGAGCGGTCGTGGACCGCTCCGGCGCAGCCTGAGCGCCCGCACCCCCTCGGCCGCGGACCACCCGGCCAGCATCAGCAGCGCCCCGTGCACCGGCCAGTCGCCGTAGCGGACGTACGGCGTGACACCGTGCGCGAGCGGTACGTCGTACACCCGCGCGGTGCTCGCGCCGGTGCCGAGCCACGGGCCGAGGCGCTGTCCGCCGGGGCCGTAGACGGCGGAGACGCCGGTCAGCGTGGAGTGCACCATCGGGCGGCCGGTCTCGGCGGCCCGCAGCGCGGCCAGTGAGGCGTGCTGCTCCGGGGCCCAGCTGTGCTGGAAGGTCGACGTCGCGGACTGGCCGAGGAGGACGTCGGCACCGTCCTCGGCGAGATGCCGGCTCATGTCGGGGAACGCGGTCTCGAAGCAGATCATCGGTCCGACGCGCAGCCCGTGCCCGACGTCCATCACGACCTGCTCGGTGCCGCGCCGGCGGTCCTCGCCCGCCGCCTTGCCCACGGAGGTGGCCCAGCCGAGCAGGGAGCGGGCCGGGACGTACTCCCCGAACGGAACCAGGCGCATCTTGTCGTACCGGTCGCCGGTCGGTCCGTCCGGGCCGATCAGGACCGAACTCTTGTAGATGCCGGGCCGGTCCGAGCGGCGGGCGTCCACATTGACCAGGATGTCCGCACCGGTCGCCCGGGACAGCGCCGCGATCCGCCACGCCAGGTCCGGCCGCCGGCCCAGGTCGAAGCCGACGCTGCTCTCGCCCCAGACGACCAGGTCCACGTGCTGCCCGACCAGCTGCCGGGTCAGCTCCTCCTCGTGGTCGAAGCGCCGGTCCGCGCCGCCCATGACGCCGGGCTGTACGAGAGCGATCCGGACGCCTCCGTGCACGTCCGGGCGGGGTGACCACACCCAGGCCGCCGAGGTGGCGGCGGCCGTGGCGACGAGGGAGGCGAGGGCGGGTATCCGGAACTCGCGCACGGCCACCAGCATGGCGACCGCCACATTGACCGCCACCACCAGAAAACTGAGCAGCCACACCCCGCCCACCGAGGCCAGCCGCAGCGCCGGGCCGACCTGCCACTGGCTGGCACCGAGCATGCCCCAGGGCCCGCCGAGCCCCTGCCAGGAGCGGACCAGCTCCACCGCCAGCCACGCCGACGGCAGCACCAGCACCGCGGCCACGCCCCGCCCCGGCGAGGGTCTGCCGCCCAGGAACCGGCGGACCAGCCACCCCCAGGGCGCCCAGAGCGCGCCCAGCAGCGCGGCGATCAGGAAGATGAACACGTGCAGGCTCGGCAGCAGCCAGTGATGCATCGCCACCATGAACCCGAAACCGCCCCACCAGCCGTCGAACGCCGCCCGCCGCCCGGTCGGCGCCGAGCGGACCAGCAGGATCCAGGGGACCAGCGCCACGTAGGCGAACCACCACAGGGCCGGCGCCGGGAACGCGAGGACGGGCAGGGCACCCGCGAGGGCGGCGGCGCAGGAGCGCCGCCACAGGGAGGCCGGCCAGCGGTCGATCATCCTCATACGGAGTCTCCCTACCAGGGGGCTTCCTCCAGTGTGCGCGCCGGACGCGATCTCCGACAGAGGGCCTGGTACCGGGCCGGATCAGCCGGGCCGGCCGGTCGCGGCGGCCGGGCCGCCGTCGGGCAGGCGGCGCCACTTCTCGTGCACGACGACCTCGGTCAGCCGCCAGCCGTCCGCCGTGCGCAGCAGCCCGAAGTCGTACCGGCCGCCGCACACCAGGTCCGGCGCGCCCGAACCGTCGAACCGCATGGGGTTGAGGTAGTCGGCCCGGATCCGGGCGGTGTCCCCGGTGTCGTGATCCAGGATCCCGAACCGCACATGCCGGTTGACGATCAGATGCTGTCGCATCTCGAACATGTCCAGACTCTCGGCGAGCCACCCGGCCACCCGCTCCGCGTCACCCTCGATGCCGCCGGCCGAACGGTAGTCCGCCCGCCCGTCCGCCGTGAACAGTCCGCGGTACGCCACCCAGTCACCGTCGTCCACCGCCATCGCGTACGCGGTGACCAGCTCGTCCACGGCCAGCCGATCCATCACCGTCGCCAGCTCCACACGCTGCGTCATCGGCACAGTGTTGGGCACCGGCGGCCAGGAGCCAAGAGGCGTGCCGAGCATTCAGCCAAGAGGAGGGCGCCGTCACGCACTGCCCTCTCCCGGTATGGCGAGATCTCGGGCGGTCTCGGTACGAGTGCGCTCGTATTCCGCCGGGTCGAGAATCTCCCATACCGCCTGGCCGATGGCGAGAATGCCGCGCGCCGGCAGAGGCGCGTCACCGATGCGCGGGTTCTCCCTCAGCCGGACCGGGCGCCCGAGGTCGACGCCGTCGAATGTGGCATGCGAGTCGTCGACGAAGTACATCCGCTGTGGCATGAGCGTTCCGGTGTGACCGCTCGGCATCGTGCCGGACAGCTGGAGGTCCCCCATTCCCAGCGCACGGGCCAGACGCTCGCGCGCCCGGACCAGAAGTCGGGGGCGCCAGGTGGCGAGCGGCAGCGCCCCACTGATGCCATTGAGGAGACCGAGGAGTCGTGTCGCCGAGGCGGTGAGGGTCCAGTCCAAGGAGGGGGAATCCATCGTCACCCGCAAGGTGGCAGGGCCCGCCCACGTGAGCCCGATCCGGGCATGGCCTGTGTGGTCGCAGGCGGCGCCGTAGTACCTGGGGCACGCGGTGTCCAGTCGTGGCCCGTCGACGTGAATCGACCAGCCGGCACTCGGGTCGCGATGCCACAACGTCCGGTAGGGACCGAAGCAGTTCTCCGGAAAGACGCGCAGGGCGAGTGGCGCCCGGCCCCGGTCACGGCAGCGTCACGTCAACTCCGTTGGACGAGCCTGCCGAAGCGTGGATCATGGAGCCGTGATGAAGTGGACGAAGAAGGCGGCTCCCCTCGAGCAGTCGGAGTATGAGCCGGAGCTCTCGGCGTACCAGCGGGCGATGCGGAACCGGCTTCTCGCGGCTTCTGTGGTGCCCGCTCCTGAGCCCTGGCAGCCCGTCTTCGAGTCCTGCGTCCCTGTCGGCGGGCTTCTCGGGATCGGCTTCGCGACGCATCCCGAAAGTGGCCATGATCTCGTGATGGCCGTCTCCCACGACGGTCACGGACTGTTCGATGCCGTTACGGGGGCGAAGATCGCCAGGGATCGCGACCCCGACCCCGAGGACAGCACCCCTGACGCGGTTGCCGACCTGTCCTGCCCCGGACTGGGTCCGATCACCGGAAGTCGCGTACGCATCGCAGGACTCTTCGGCGGAGGGCTGCACACCACCACCGCGGACGGCTGGACCCTGGAGGTCGTCACCCCGGCCTGGCCGAACGATCGTGTCCTGCTGTCCACCGATGGTGGGCTGCCCCACGCCGGCCCACACGGAGAGCGGTGGTGGCACATCTTCCATTCCGATTACTCCGAACTCCGAGCAGTCGGGTTTTCGCCCTCCGGAAAGACCATTGCCGTAGCGACGAGTAGCGACATCTCCCTGTGGACACGCAGCACGGGCAACGACTAACCCGCCGGGTTTGAGACGTGCAGGACGAGCCCTGCCGGCTCGGCTCGCGGGCCGAAGCAGTTGGCTGCCTGGGCGAGCGGATGGCCCGTGGGTCCTGAGGTGAGAGGCTCCGTGCGGTCAGTCGAACGCAACGACGAGGCGGACCCCGTCATCACCGAAGCGGTCGGCCAAAGCCTTCATCACGGCGAAGACATGTTGCCAGTGCGTTTCAGCGACTTCGTGCGCCAGGTCAGCCGACCGATGAAGTGATCAGGCTCGGTCGCGAGATCCATCACAGCAAGCTCCGCCCAGCTGACCCAGCTGGCGCTGTGCAGGGCGCCCGCTGCGACCGAGGACCCCAAATGCGATTGCAACCCACTCGACAGATCGTCAGGAAGGCCACGGTCGGGTGCGAGCGGTCGAAAGCCTGCGTAGTTGCGCACTCCGAAGAGACAGCCGAAGGCCGCATAGTCGGTCTCGCGTCGGCTGGTCGATCCCATACTCACGGAGTTCACCGACCCGCGCTGCGATGGCCTGTCTCGATATCCACTCGGCTCGAACGGTCCGCTGCCGTGCCGGTCGGGAGGGGTGGCTCGGTCGTGCGGTGCGGCTGCTGCCCGAGGAGCGGCCGTATCCGGTGGCCGACGGGGTACTCACGCGTCTGCGGGCGTAGGCTCTCGATCTTGGGCGCGTTCGTCATGTCAGGAGGATTCGGTGCCGGCTCAGGAGGACCCGATGGCACGTTCGATCACCGTCGTCACGGGCGGCGGCCGGGGCATCGGTGCCGCGACCTGCCGTCGGCTCGCGGCGGACGGGCACGACCTGGCCGTCGGGTACGTGCGGGACGCGGAGCCCGCCGAAGGGGTCGCGGAGGAGGTGCGCGCGGCGGGCGCGCGCTGTGTGACCGTACGGGTCGACACCTCTGTGGAGGCCGATGTGGAGCGGCTGTTCGCGGTGGCCGAGGAGCAACTGGGCCCGGTGACCGGGCTGGTGAACAACGCCGGCGTGACGGGGCCGCTGGGGCGCCTCATCGACACCGAAACGGCCGTGCTGCGCCGGGTCGTGGACGTCAACCTGCTGGGCACGCTGCTGTGTTCACGTGCTGCCGCCCGGCTGATGACCGGGCGCGGCGGCGGCGCGATCGTCAACGTCTCCTCGGCTGCGGCCACGCTCGGCAGCCCGGACGAGTACGTGCACTACGCGGCGACCAAGGCGGCCGTCGACGCCCTGACCGTGGGCCTCGCCAAGGAACTGGGTCCCGACGGCGTCCGGGTGAACGCCGTGGCGCCCGGCGTGATCGACACCGAGATCCACGCGGCGATGGGCGACCCCGACCGTCCCCACCGAGCCGCCGCGATCACCCCTCTGCGCCGTCCCGGCCGGGCGGAGGAGGTCGCCGCGGCCATCTCCTGGCTGCTGTCGCCGGACGCGTCCTACACGACGGGGGCGGTGCTGCGCGTGGCGGGCGGACGCTGAGGGGAGGTCGCCCGCCGCCTCCCGAGGTGTGGGCGGTGGGGTCGGGGGAGCCCCTGGCGTCGTGGCGGAACTAGGCCGCCTCGATGATCTCCTCGCGGATGGCCGCCGCCCACTCGACCACCAGCAGCTCGTACTCCGCGCGCTCCTGGGCCGAGAGGGTTCCGCCCGCACGCAGCCACAACGCCCGGATCTGCTCGTTCACTTCGGCGGCAGACCGCACGGAACCAAGGGGCATGGAATCGGGGGACATGCGGACAAGCCTAGGGGCAAGCACTGACACTGCGCTACCGCGCGGCTACGCACACCGTAGGGGATCGGTCACTGTCGCGTCGGTCCCCGTGCGCGCGGCCACGACACCGGCGGTGGCTCAAGTCCCGCTTTGTCGCGAAGCCGTCCCTCCTGTCACGACTCCGAAACTCGCCTGCACAACCGGCCCACGGACACGCATGATTCAGTCGCACACCCTGGGGGATCCGTGGACGAACCGTACGGAGAACCGATGACGTTAACGAGAGTCGTCTGACGGCTGACAGAGAGAAGGCTGACCATGGTCGACCTGTGGATGCCCGGCGCGGCCCGGCATTCGCTCGGCAACACCGGGGCGATGAACGGCGGTCCCGCGCGGGCTGTCTGGCACACCACCAGCAACTCGAAGGACTGGACGTTCGCCAACGAGCTCGGCTGGTTCACCGGCGGCGGGGCAGGCGTGGCGCCGCACCTGTTGTGGGACCCGTTCACCGGGCAGATCGCCCAGTTCTTCCCCGCCAACTCCCGCTCCATGGCACTCCTGAACGACGGCGCGCTGAAGACGAACCGGACCGGCGCCTACTGCATCCAGATCGAGGTCGTCTTCACCGCCGGTGAAACCGTGAACGGCAAGCGCTACGCCTCCGTGCGCGAGACGCCCTGCAAGGGCCTCGGCGAGATCGTGACGTGGCTCCGCGGCTTCGGCATCCCGGACACCTGGCCCGGCGGCCCGCCGACCGCGTTCGCCCGCGACACCGTCCCCCTCGACACCTGGCTCCACCACGGTGGCCACTACGGTCATCACCAGATCCCCGGCAACGACCACGTCGACCCGGGCCCGATGCCCGACCTCTTCGAGACCGCGCCCCGCCCGCCGAAGCCGTCCACCTCGAAGGTGTCGCTGGCGCACGTGGTGGCGGCGGCGAAGAAGGACCCGGCCGCACCGCAGGGGCACACCACGCACAAGGCGGAAGTCCTGGTCGTGGAGCGGGCGCTGAAGGCGGAGAAACTGCTCGAGGCGGCGTACGTGGACGGCTCGTTCGGGACGCTGACGATCAGCGCGTACGCGCAGTGGCAGCGGCGCCTCGGCTACACGGGGAAGTCGGCCGACGGCATCCCCGGCATGACCTCGCTGAAGAAGCTCGGCGAGCGGCACGGCTTCCACGTCACCGAGTAGCCGCATGACGGAAAGGCCCCCGCGTTCAACACGCGGGGGCCTTCGAGTCGTTGGGGACGGGATGGAGGTCGTCCCGCCGTCTCAGTCGGCCGACTCGGCGGCGTGGGGGCTGAGCACACCCGCGCTGACCAGGGCGATGATGACGACGCCGAGGGCCACGCGGTACCAGACGAACGGCATGAAGCTCTTGTTGGAGATCCACTTCATGAACCAGGCGATGACCGCGTATCCCGACCCGAACGCGATCGCCGTGGCGAACAGGGTCGGGCCCCAGGCCACTTCGCCGCCGTCCAGCGAGTCCTTGACCTCGAACACGCCGGACGCGAGCACGGCCGGGACGGCCAGCAGGAAGGAGTAGCGGGCCGCGGCCTCGCGCTTGTAGCCCATGAACAGGCCGCCGCTGATGGTGGCGCCGGAGCGGGAGACGCCCGGGACGAGGGCGCACGCCTGGCAGAGGCCGTAGATCAGGCCGTCCTTGACGCTCAGGTTCTCAAGTGTCTTGCGCTGCTTGGGCGCTCGGTGCCGGCCGCCGGTCTCGTCGCGGGCCGCCATACGGTCGGCGATGCCGATCACCACGCCGACGACGACGAGCATCGTCGCCGTGATCCGCAGATCGCGGAACGGCCCCTCGATCTGGTCCTTGAGTGTCACGCCGAGCACACCGATCGGAATCGAGCCGACGATCACCAGCCAGCCCATCTGGGCGTCGTGGTCGTGGCGCATCGCCCGGTCGGACAGCGACCGGAACCATGCCGAGATGATCCGCCCGATGTCCTTGCGGAAGTAGATCAGCACCGCCGTCTCCGTGCCGATCTGGGTGATCGCCGTGAAGGCCGCGCCGGGGTCGTCCCAGCCCGAGAAGGCCGCGGTCAGCCGCAGATGCGCGCTGGAGGAGACAGGGAGGAACTCCGTCAGCCCCTGGACGAGTCCGAGGACGAGGGATTCAAACCAAGACATGGAGGTACGACGTCCAAGTGCTGAAGGAAAGACGAGGTGATCATGTGACGAAGGCAGCCTAGCGGGCCCTGCCGGCCTGCCGGGTACGGGGGTTGGGCAGCACCTCGAAGGGGCGGCGGAGCATCACGCCGCTGTGGGGCCGGTGATCGTCCAGCCGGGAGCCTGGGGGTGGGCCGTGAGGTCCGCGTGCCGTACCTCGTCGCCGCAGGACCGGCAGGTGACGACCGGGACCAGCTCGTTGCCGCAGCTGTGCTCGATGACCATGGGCAGATCGGCGCCCTTGCGCAGATGCCGGTCGCCCCACTCCTTCAGCGTCATCAGGACCGGCTCCAGCTCCAGCCCCGCCGGCGTGGCCCGGTACTCGAAGCGCTGCGGGCGCTCGCTGTAGGCGCGCTTGGTGAGGATCCCGGCGTCCACGAGCCGGCGCAGCCGGGCGGCTAGGACGTCGCGCGGGGCGCCGATGTTGCGCACGAGCTGGTCGAAGCGGCCGTTGCCCAGGAAGACCTCGCGCAGGACGAGCAGGGAGTACTTCTCGCCGACCAGTGCGAGGGCGTCGGCGATGGAGCAGGGGCGCGGGTCTTTCGTGGCGGCCATGGAGGCAGTCTAAATGAGGGTTTGATTTTCCAACCTAGGGCGTTATGGTGAGTTTGGATTTCCTACTCACCAGTAGCTGTCCTGGCCCGCTACGGACAGCCAGGCCGCCAAGGAGGCCCGCGCCATGCGCGACGCAGTGATCGTCGAAGCCGTACGCACCCCCATCGGCAAGGGCAAGCCGAACGGCTCCCTCGCCCACGTCCATCCCGTGCAGCTCCTCGCCCACACCCTGCGCACCTTGGTCGAGCGCTCCGGCGTGGACCCGGCGCTGATCGACGACGTCATCGGCGGCACCGTCGACCAGGTCGGCGAGCAGGCCATGAACACCACCCGGTACGCCGTCCTCGCGGCCGGCCTGCCCGAGTCGGTCCCGGCGACCACCGTGGACCGGCAGTGCGGCTCCTCCCAGCAGGCCGTGCACTTCGCCGCGCAGGGCGTCATCTCCGGCGCGTACGACCTCGTCGTCGCCTGCGGTGTGGAGTCGATGAGCCGGGTGCCGATGTGGTCCAACGTGCCTGCGGGCAAGGACCCCTTCGGCCCGGGCGTCGCCGAGCGCTACCCGGACGGCCTGGTCCCGCAGGGCGTCAGCGCCGAACTCATCGCCGCCAAGTGGTCCCTCACGCGCGCGGGCATGGACGAGTTCGCGGTCTCCTCGCACCACAAGGCCGACGCCGCGTGGCAGGCGGGCCTCTTCGACGCCGAGGTCGCCCCGCTGGACGGCGTGGCCCGCGACGAGTGCGTACGGCCCGGCAGCACCCCGGAGATCCTCGCCGGCCTCAAGCCCGCCTACTACGACCCCACCTTCGCCGAGCGCTTCCCGCAGATCGAGTGGAACATCACCGCGGGCAACGCCAGCCCGATCAACGACGGCGCCTCCGCCGTGCTGATCACCTCCAGCGAGACCGCGGCCCGGCTCGGCCTGCGCCCGCTGGCCCGCCTGCACAGCTTCGCCGTCACCGGATCCGACCCGCTGCTCATGCTGACCGGCGTGATCCCGGCGACCGAGAAGGTGCTGCGCCGGGCCGGGCTGAACCTCGACGACATCGACCTCTTCGAGATCAACGAGGCCTTCTCCAGCGTCGTCCTGGCCTGGCAGCAGGAGACCGGCGCCGACCTCGCCAAGGTCAACGTCCACGGCGGCGCCATCGCCCTCGGCCATCCCCTCGGCGCCAGCGGCACCCGCCTCACCACCACCCTGGTCCACGCGATGCGCGCACGCGGAGCCCGTTACGCCCTGCAGACCATGTGCGAGGCGGGCGGCCTCGCCAACGCGATGATCCTGGAAGGCGTCTGACGGATCACGGGTGGGACGACCGGTGTCACCTGACCCGGACTCGGACGTGATGCCCCGGACCCGGGCGCGATCACACCGGGGTGATCGGACGGGTGCGATCGCACCGGGGTGATCGGTCGGGCGCGATCACACCGGGCTGATCAGCGGCCGCGCAGGTGGTGGCGCTTGCGCCAGGCCACCACCGTGCCGGCGAGCGCCGGGACGGCGATGGCGGCCATCGCGATCAGGAAGGCGGGGGAGGTCGGCGCCGAGGCACGGGCGCCGGCGACCGCGTAGGCGGCCGTGTTCGGGATCGAGCCGAGCGCCGTGGCCAGCAGGAACGGCAGCCAGCGCATCCGGGACACGGCGGCGCAGTAGTTCGCCGCCCAGAACGGCACGCCGGGGAACAGCCGCGCCGCCAGCATCGACCGGAACCCGTGCCGGCTGAGCTGGCCGTCGGCCGCCTTCAGCCAGCGGCCGCGCAGCAGCGGGCGCAACGCGTCCTGCCCGAGCACCCGGCCGAGCCCGAAGGCCACCCCGGCGCCGAGCACCGTGCCCGCCAGCGCCGTGGTCAGCCCCAGCTGGGAGCCGAACAGCGCCCCCGCCGCCAGGTTGAGCAGGGGGCGCGGCACGAACACCACCGTGCACAGCCCGTACGCCACCCCGAACACCACGGCCGCCGCGGCCCCGCCGAGCCCCGGCGGCCAGCCGTGTGTCAGCAGCCGCTGCGGCTCGAACAGCAGCACGCACACACCGCCCCCCGCGAGCAGCGCGAACAGCAGCGACAGCCGGGCGTACGGGGACGACAGCGCGCGCGTGCAGCGGGCGGCAAAGGCCACGCGTGAGCGGGGCGGGACGGGCACGGCCGCGGGGGCGGCGACGGCGAGCTCCGTGGCGGCGGCCCGGGGAGAGGCCATGGCGGTGCCAGAGCGGTTGGCATCGAGCATCCGGTGACACTATCCGACGAACACGTGTGATCGCCGACGAGTGTGTCGCGGCACCGTCACAGCGAAGCGAGGTCCGGGCGCCTGTGCGCGCCCGGACCCGTGACTCACGCCGCGAGGGCGTGACCGGGATGCAGGACCACCTTGGTGTATCCCTCGATCCGCTTGTCGAACTTCTCGTACGCCTGCGGCGCCTCTTCCAGCGGCAGCTCGTGCGAGACCACGAAGCTGGGCTTGGCCCGCCCGGCGATGATCAGGTCGCGCAGCTGGCGGTTGTACCGCTTGACGTTGCACTGACCGGTGCCCATCTGCTGGCCCTTCTCGAACATCTTGCCGATGGAGACCAGCAGCTGACCGTGCTTGGCGTGCTCGTCGGGACCGCCCGGGTCCGAGGGCACGTACAGACCCGGCACGCCGAGCATGCCGGTGGGGCGTACGGTCATGACCAGCTCGTTGAGGACGATGGCGGGTTCCTCGTGGCTGGCGTCGTGTGCCTGGGCCTGGTAGCCGACGGCGTCCACGCCCTTGTCGGTTCCCTCTCCGTTCGTCTGTTCCTTGATCTGCTCCGCCGGGTCGCCCTTGGTGAAGTCGATCGGGATGGCCCCGATCTCCTCGGCCTTGGCCAGCCGCTCGGGCACCCGGTCGACCGAGAACACCTTCGACGCACCGCGCAGCAGCGCGGAGTAGGCCGCCATCAGGCCCACGGGTCCGGCGCCGAAGACGGCCACGCTCTCGCCGGGGGAGACCTGGGCGAGTTCGCATCCGTGGTAGCCGGTCGGGAAGATGTCGGCGAGCAGCACGAAGTCCGTTTCGAACTCGTTGCCCGGAGGCAGCTTCAGGCAGTTGAAGTCGGCGAAGGGCACGCGCAGCAGCTCGGCCTGGCCGCCCTTGTAGGGGCCCATCGCCACGTAGCCGTAGGCTCCGCCCGCGAATCCGGGGTTCACCGTCAGGCAGAAGCCGGTCTTTCCGGCAAGACAGTTCTTGCAGAATCCGCAGGCGACATTGAAGGGCATCACGACGCGGTCGCCCACGGACAGGGAGGTCACGCCGCTGCCGACCTCCTCGATGATGCCGAGGTTCTCGTGTCCGAAGACGATGCCCGCCTCGGCCGCCGTGCGGCCCTCGTACATGTGGAGGTCCGAGCCGCATATCGCGGACGACGTGACCCGTACGAGCACATCGTTCGGGTGCTGTATGCCCGGGTCCTGGACGTCCTTCACCACCACGCTGAAGGGTTCTTCGTAGACGACGGCTTTCACCTCTGTCACCTCCGCGTAGAGCGCCGGTTGAAGGCGGCGAGGGGGGCGAGGGAGGGACGGAGGGGCACGGCCGAAGACGCACGGGAGACGTGGGCCTCGGACATCTCCGCGGTCCCACAGGCGCTCGCTTCACCGCCGGTACTTCCAGGTAACGCCCGTACGGCAGCGGCCGCAACCCTCGTCACCACGCGTGCCAACCGGCACGCGGGGCGCAGCGTTGAAAGAAAAACCATTCGACGTGGGACAGCGCGTCCGCCATGATCGGCGTCATGTTCCGGCACGCCTTCCTCCTCGCAGCATCCGCGGTCGCGGATGCGCCGAAGGCTGCCGTTCCGGTTCTCCTGGCCGCTGTCGACGGCGCCCGAAGCTGACCCTCTCCGGATCGTCCGGCGGACCCCGCAGGGGGAGGGTCGGCGAGTCCTCGGGGTCCCCGCATTTCCGTACGGCTGAGAGGCTTCGAGGTACAGCCATGTCCAAAACGGCATACGTGCGCACCAAGCCGCACCTGAACATCGGCACGATGGGCCACGTCGACCACGGCAAGACCACCCTGACCGCCGCCATCACCAAGGTCCTCGCCGAGCGCGGCACCGGCGGCACCACCCGGTACGTGTCGTTCGACCGCATCGACCGGGCCCCGGAGGAGGCCGCCCGCGGCATCACCATCAACATCGCGCACGTCGAGTACGAGACCGACACCCGGCACTACGCCCACGTCGACATGCCGGGCCACGCCGACTACGTGAAGAACATGGTCACCGGCGCCGCGCAGCTCGACGGGGCGATCCTCGTCGTCTCCGCGCTCGACGGGATCATGCCGCAGACCGCCGAACACGTGCTGCTCGCCCGGCAGGTGGGCGTCGACCACATCGTCGTCGCCCTCAACAAGGCCGACGCGGGGGACGAGGAGCTGTCCGACCTGGTCGAGCTGGAGGTCCGCGACCTGCTCACCGCCCAGGGGTACCCGGGCGACGCGGTGCCCGTCGTACGGGTCTCCGGGCTGAAGGCCCTGGAGGGCGACCCGCGCTGGACGGCGTCCATCGAGGCGCTGCTGGACGCGGTGGACACCTACGTGCCCATGCCCGAGCGGTACCTGGACGCGCCGTTCCTGCTGCCCGTGGAGAACGTGCTCACCATCACCGGGCGCGGCACCGTCGTCACCGGCGCCGTGGAGCGCGGGACGCTCCGCCTGGGGGACCGGGTCGCGGTGCTCGGCGCCGACGTGGAGACCGTCGTCACCGGGCTGGAGACCTTCGGCAAGCCGATGGACGAGGCGCAGGCAGGGGACAACGTGGCCGTGCTGCTGCGCGGTGTGCCGCGGGACGCGGTGCGGCGCGGGCACGTCGTGGCGGCACCGGGGAGTGTGGTGCCCAGCCGTCGGTTCTCGGCACGGGTGTACGTGCTGTCCGGGCGCGAGGGCGGCCGTACGACGCCGGTGTCCACCGGGTACCGCCCGCAGTTCTACATCCGTACCGCCGATGTGGTGGGGGACGTCGACCTGGGGGAGGCGGCCGTCGCCCGGCCCGGCGAGACGGTGGAGATGAGCGTGGAACTGGGACGGGAGGTGCCGTTGGAGGCGGGCCTCGGGTTCGCGATCCGTGAGGGTGGCCGGACCGTGGGGGCCGGGACGATCACCTCCGTGGGCTGAGGCCCCGCACCCCCGAGGCATGCCTCCGCCTCCGGTGTCCGCCGGTACCGGTGACCACGGGTCGCCGGTACCGGTGACAATGGGTCTGTGAGTGAAGCCATACCTGTCACCAGGGACGTCGATTACGGCACCGCCAAGTTGATGCCCGACGTCGATCGGGAGCGGGCCTGGCTGCTCACGGTCGACGGGGCACCGCAGTCGTACGTCGATCTCGACGATCCGGCGTATCTGGAGTTCGAGTACGCGCGGCGGCTCGGATACGTGCTGGACACCGTCGCCGAGGAGGGGCGGCCGCTGGACGTGCTGCACCTCGGGGGCGGGGCGCTGACGATGCCCCGGTATGTGGCGGCCACCCGGCCCGGGTCCCGGCAGGACGTCGTGGAGGCCGACCGGGGGCTGCTGGAGCTGGTCGCCGAGCATCTGCCGTTGCCGCAGGGCTCGGGTGTCGCGCTGCACTCCGCCGACGCCCGGGCCTGGCTCGAGGCCGCCTCCGACGACTCGGCCGACGTGCTGATCGCCGACGTGTTCGGCGGGTCCCGCATCCCGGCCCACGTCACCTCGCTCGCGTTCGCCGGGGAGGCCGAGCGGGTGCTGCGCCCGGACGGGGTCTATCTGGCCAACCTGGCGGACGCGGCGCCGTTCGGCTTCCTCCGATCCCAACTTGCCAACTTCGCCGCCGTGTTCGAGGAGCTGGCGCTGATCGCCGAGCCGGGCGTGCTGCGCGGCCGGCGGTTCGGCAACGCGGTTCTCGTGGCCTCGCACCGGCCCCTCGACACGGCCACCCTGGCCCGTCGTACCGCCGCCGACGTCTTCCCGGCACGGGTCGAACACGGCCCGGGACTGCGGCAGTTCATCGGTTCCGCCCGCCCGGTCGACGACACGGACGCCGTACCGTCACCCGAGCCCCCCGGCGGGGCGTTCGGCGTCGGCTGACGCGGGCCGGGACGCGGCGACCCGCTCGGTGCGGCGGGTGAGCGTGCGGACGTCGGGGATGAGGAGCACCAGGGCGGTGACGAGGAGGACCAGCACCGCGCAACCCCACAGGGAGGCGGTGCGCCCGAAAGCCGTCTCGGCGGGCCCGGCCAGGGCCGTGGCGAGCGGCATCAGCGAGACCGAGCCGAACCAGTCGTACGCGGAGACGCGGGAGAGCTTGTCCTCGGGTACCTCCTGGTGCAGCGCGGTCATCCAGGAGACGCCGAACACCTCCACCGTCGTACCGGCGACGAACATCACCCCGCACAGCACACCCACCGGCACCGGCACGGCCAGCGCGGCCGAGGGCAGCGCCAGGGGGAAGACGCACAGGGTGCCGGCGAGGAGCAGGCGGCGTGGCTTCCAACGGGTCATCAGCAGGGCACCCGCCACCGTGCCCGCGCCGAACGCGCCCAGCGCGAGGCCCCAGGGTCCCGCGCCGCCGAGGCTGTCGCGGGCCACGAGCGGGCCGTAGACGGCGTCGGCCGCGCCGATCACCGCGTTGGCGAGCGAGAACTGGACGACGATGCCCCACAGCCAGGGCCGGCCAATGAACTCCCGCCAGCCCTCCCGGAGGTCGGCCAGCATGCCCTCGCCCGGGGCGCGCGGCGGGATGTGGCTGACGTCGAGGAACGAGCGCAGCGCCCCGGCGAGCGCGAAGGCCGCCGCGTCGAACGCGAGCACCCAGCCGGGGCCCACCGCCGCGACCAGCGCGCCGCCCAGGGCCGCGCCGCCGAGCGCCGCGCCCTGGGTGGCCATGCGGAAGAAGGCGAACGCCCGGCCCGCCTGCTCCCCCTCCACCGAGGACATCAGCATGCCCTCGGCCGCCGGGCTGAAGAACGCCTGCCCGGTGCCGCCGAGCGCGGTGAGCAGCATCATCTGCCACAGCCGGGGCTCACCGGCCAGCACGAGCAGCGCGAACGCCCCCTGCGAGAGGCAGTTGAGGGCGTTGGCGGCGACCATCACCCGGTGCCGGGGCAGACGGTCGGCGACCGCGCCGCCGATGAGCAGGAACACCACCAGCGGCAGCGTGCGGGACGCGGCGACCAGCCCCACGTCCCCGCCGTCCCCGCCGGCCTCCAGCACGGCGAACGCGGCCGCGATCAGCGAGCCGTTGGCACCGAGGCCGGTGATGACGGCCGCCGAGGTCAGCAGCGTGTAGTTGCGGCCCGCCCGGGCGGGTCTGCCTGGGCGGGCGGCGGAGGAGTCGCGGGTGTCGGCGGTGGAGGTCACCGGGCGACTATCGCCGTTCGCCGCCCGGCTTGCCAATCGGATTCCCGGCCGCCCGCGGCCCACCCCGTCCGCCGCCTGTCCGGTAGGCCGACCGTCCGGTCAGCTGTCCGTCCGGTGTCCGACCGGTGTCCGTCCGGTCAGCTGTCCGTCGGGTCGCCGTGCAGCCGCACCGAGCTGAGGATCTTCATGATCGTCGCGGTGTCGAGCTCCTGGCTCACGCCCTTGGCGCCGTAAAGGTCGAACGACACTATGTCGTCGGCCGAGTTCTTGAACGCGAACGAGATGGCCTTGCCGTCGCTCGCGCACTTGCCCTTCTGCGGGGTGTTGGTCGACCGCGCCCACGCGTAGGCGCCCTTGACGCCCGACTTGGTGGTGTACGCCGTGGCCTTCTTGTCGAAGGTGATGTGCTTCTTGTCGGGCTGGGTGTAGCCGCCGTAGACGTACCAGGGCACGCGGGTGACCGCCGCGTCTGCCTCGCTTTTCGCGCCGCTCTCGCCGCGCGTGCCGGCGACGGCCAGCGCGTTGTCGTCGGTCTTGCCGTCGTGGTCGGAGTCGTCCGTGCACCACTTCGACTTGTACACGGCCGGGGCGGCGACGGAGGTGATCAGCTTGTTGTCGTCGGCGCGGTCCTCCATGAAGCGGGAGGTGTCCGTCGACTCGACCTCCCAGTCCGCCGGGACGTCGAAGGCCGTGCCGAACCGCGGGTTGACGACGACCTTCCAGCCCGGGATGACCGGCTTCTCGGTCTCGTTGCCACGCGGGTTGTCCTCAGGCGTGGACGAGGACGCCGACGGGTCCGCCGACGGCGACTGACTGGCCGTGGACTTGCCCTTGCCGTTGCCGGCCTCGTCCTTCTTGGAGCCGCCGTCGCCGAGCACCAGGAATCCGGTCACACCCGCGGCGACGACGACCGCGGCGGCCGCGATGATGGCGATCATCTTCGTCCGGTTGCCCCCGCCTCCGCCCTGCGGCGGCTGCGCCGGCTGGGGCGCGCCGGCCGGGCCGGGCGCTCCCCACTGCGGCTGCTGGCCGTACGGGTTCGCCTGCGGGTACTGCTGGTATCCGGGCTGCTGGTACGGATTCGGCTGCTGGTAACCCGGTTGCTGGTACGGGTTGTTCTGCGGGTTCTGCGCGCCCCCGGGCGGCTGTTCTCCTGGCCACATGGCGAGTAACCCTAGTGGGCCCCAGGAAACGTTTCGGTCACCACCCCTTGTCAGGGACGTACCGAAGTCGGGGGTCTCGCATCAGGAGCCCGAGGGCTCGGCGTACAGGCGCACCGTGCGCATGATGGCGCGGACCGTCGCGTCCGGGACCTCCTCGGAGACGCCCTGGGCGCCGAAGAAGGACCAGGACAGAATGGCGCCGTCCGGATTCCTGAAGGCGAACGTGGTCGCTTTGCCGTCGGAGTCGCACTTGTGCTTCTTCTCGACCCCGGACGACCGGGAGGTGACGACGCTGCCGGTGAGCCCGGAGGCGGTGGTGTACGACGTGACCGGGCCGGTCGTGACCCTCTTGCGGTCCGGCTGCGTGAACCAGCCGTAGACCCAGTTCGCCGAGTCCTCACGGGCGACCTCCGCGGTGCTCTTCGCGCCCTTGTTGCCACGCGTGCCCACGTTCGCGAGCGAGGTGTAGTCGGTCGTGCCGTTCCTGTCGTCGTCCGAGCCGCACCACTTCTCCTTCAGCACGGCGGGCGCCTTCATGCCGACCAGGACCCTGCCGTCCTCGCCGTTGGGATCGGAGTCCTCGGTGACGTAGGTGATCCAGGTCCTGGAGCGCACCTGCCACTCGGCGGGGACGTCGAAGGCGATGCCGGTGACCGGGTTCACCACGACCTTCCAGCCGGCGACCGTCGGCTTCGGGTCGTGGCCCGTCGCGCGGGGGTTGTCCGTGGTCGTGGCCGTGGCCGAAGGGGCGGAGGCGGTGGGGGAGTTCGGGCCGGGGCCGGGCCCGGCCTGGTCGTCGCTCCCGCCGCCCAGCAGCAGGAACCCGGTCACGCCGGCCGCGACGACCACGGCCGCCGCCGCGAGGACCGCCACCAGCTTGGTGCGTCCGCCGCCGCCCGGCCGCGGTGCCGGAGCCCCGGCGCCGGGCCGGTCCCAGGGGGCGGGTGGCTGGTGCCCCGCGTACGGGCCGGGCTGCGGGTGACCCGGCTGTTGATGGCCCGGCTGCTGGTACGGAGGGGGCTGCTGGTAGCCGGGCTGCTGGTACGGGTTGTGCTGCTGGCCGCTCCCCGGCGGCTGTTCCCCTGGCCACATGGGCCGCAACGATACAGAGGTGATCACCGGGGTGGATCAGGGGGCGGATGCGGGACGTATGGCGGGCGAGGGCACTGGTCAGCTCTGCTACTCGCGAGTAACATGGCGGCATGAGCGCAGACCAGATGTCGATCGGCGAGATGCTCGCCGCCACCGTGCCGATGGCCCGGACGTTGAACCTGGAGTTCCTGGAGACCTCTCCGGACAAGGCCGTGGTGTCCCTGCCGGACCAGGGCGACTTCCACAACCACGTGGGCGGGCCGCACGCCGGCGCGATGTTCACGCTCGGGGAGTCGGCCAGCGGCGCGATCGTGCTGGCCGCGTTCGGGGACCAGCTCTCGCGTGCCGTGCCGCTCGCCGTGCGGGCCGAGATCGCCTACAAGAAGCTGGCGATGGGCGCCGTCACGGCGACCGCGACCCTGGGCCGCCCGGCCGCCGACGTGGTGGCCGAGCTGGACGCGGGGCAGCGCCCCGAGTTCCCCGTGGCGATCGAGATCCGGCGCGCGGACGGAGCGGTCACCAGCGAGATGCAGGTGGTGTGGACGCTGCGTCCCAACAACAAGGACTGACAAGGCCTTTGGGAGAGAGGGGCCCCGCTGCGGGCCCCTCTTTTTGCTGGAGGGCGAATTCGGTTGCCCGAATGTGAGGCCGAGTCATGAGGACTTCTTGTTTCCTGTGAGGCGTGTGTGCCAAGGTGAGCCACCCATGAGAAGGGCAATGGCCAGGGCCGAACCCTGAGGCCGCCCTTCAGGTGTGCACCGATCAGGCGCCGCTTTCCGACAGGACGCCCTTTCGTATGCCGTCCTGCGGCTGGAAAGGAAAAGGTTCCGTGCAGTCCTCCCACCCCCCACGCCCCCCGTTCCCGCCACACCCCGGTTCGAGCCCCGGGGAGTCCGACCGTGATCTCGTCGCCCGGCTCGACGGACCGCATGCCGGCCGGCACCACGCCGTCGCCCTGCTGCTGGCCCGGCACTGGCCCGCCGCCCGTGACTACGCGATCGTCTGCCTGGCCGCCGCCGGTCCCTCGGCCCACCTGGTGGCCACCGCCGCCTTCCATGACGTGCTCGGCCGGCTGAGCGGCGGGGCGGTCGGCGGCGCTCTGCGCCCGCAACTGCTGGTGGCCGTCCGTGAGATCGTCCGCGCCTGGGCCGCCGACGACGCGGCATGCGGCGTCATGCCGGAATTGCGCAAGCCGAACGGCGGTCGCGGTCTTCGCGCGACCATGCCCGGCACGCCCGAAAAGCGGCAACTCGCCGAGCGCGCATTCCGTGCCCTTCCCGGCGCCTCCCAATGCCTTCTGTGGCATACCGAGGTCGAAGCCGAACCCATAAACATACCCGCTGGTCTGTCGGGGGTCGACGAGGCCACCGCGACGACCGCCGTTGAACAGGCGCGCGAACAATTCCGGACGGGCTGCGTACGCGCCCACCGGGAACTCGCGCCCTCCAGGGAATGCCGTTTCTACAACCGTCTCCTCGACGTCCCCATGCGCCACGGCGGCGACCTGCTCCCCGATGTACGCCGGCATCTGACGGCCTGCGCCCACTGCCGTCACGCCGCCGACCAGTTGAGCCATTTCGACGGCGGTCTGGACGTCCTGCTCGCCGAGACCGTGCTCGGGTGGGGCGCCCGCCGCTATCTCGACTCCCGGCCCGGGCGCGGCGCCTCGCGGGCGCGGCCCGACGCCTCCGCACGCGCGCCGGAGGCGGCTCGGCTTCCGGCCACCGGCCGCCATCGGACGAGGCCGGCGAACCGCCACCGAAGGGTGATGGCCGCCGGTGTCGGCCTCACCGCGCTCGCGCTGCTCGCCACCGTGCTCGTGGCCAAGAGCTGGTCCGGTGACAACGGTGTCCCCGGACCCGGCGGTGCCACCCTCGCGCGTTCCCGGTCCTCCGCCGACACCGGCCGGCGGACCGCCTCCTCGTCCGCCGCCTCGGCCGGCGGCCGGATCGAGGTCGCCCACGGCCGGCTCCGCAGCCTCGTCTCCGGCCGCTGTCTGGACGTGCGCGGCGGCGAGATCGCGGCGGGCGCGACCGTGCGGCTGGCGGCATGCTCGTCCGCCCGGTCCCAGCAGTGGTCGTACGGGGACGACGGAGTGCTGCGCAGCGCCGCCGCTCCCACCGTCTGCCTCGCCGCCGACCCCGGGACGAGGCGCGTGGTGACGTCCGGCTGCCTGGTGCACGCGGGGGAGGTGTCGTACGACCTCACGGTCCGGGGCGAACTGGTGCTCCGCGGACACCAGGGCCTCGCCCTCGCCCCGGACTCCGGGCGCCTGTCCGTGGCCGTCCGCGACGGCTCGCCCGGACAGCGGTGGGACCTGGAGCCGGGGCCGGACGGGCAGTCGTGGCACACCGGCTCACCGGGCGAGCCGGACTCCGGGCTGGGGGCGCGGGACCCCTCGAAGGGGGGTGCCGAGCCGCCGTCCGGGCGGCCAGGCGAGGACGCTCCGGGCGGTCGGCTCGGGCGGGCTGGGCAGGGGGACGAGTCGTTCCCGCAGAAGTACGAGCCCCGGATCGCCCAGGTCGGGGCACACGACGATCCCGTTCCGGACGGACCGGTGGGTACGGGTGTTCCGGTCGGCTCTGGTGGTCCGGCGGGTGCCGATGATCGGGTGGCTGCGGCCGTGTCCTCCGTCAGGGGTGCGGTCGTCTCCGTGGTCGGCGGGGCGTCGGTCTCCGTGCGCCCGGAAGCAACGGCGTCAGTGCCCACGGAGGCAACGGCGTCCGTGCCTACGGAAGTGCGTTCGTTGCCGGGGTGATGGGGGCTCGCGACCGGTTGTGGTCCGTCCGCCGCCGCGATCGAGCCATGGGCCCCTGGACATGCGGAATTTACAGACATCGATTTCGTGTCCTGGGGCCTTGCGGTCGAGTGAGTGGGCGGTGAACGCTCCAGGCGTTTTGCCGGGCCTGTGGGGGTGTGTCGTGCGGGGGTCGGGGCGGCTGCATGGCAGCACGACTGAAGGGGATTGCTCGGATATCCGGTGCTTGGGTGGAATTCGGTGTGTTGGCCGAATCGATGCCACGGGCCCCGAAAAGCTCGCAGCGTTGTTGACCCGTGAGTAAGCACCTCGCTAGTTTCCGGTGCCCGCACCAGAGTGTCCTGCCGCACAAACCCCCCACCGTGCTGTCTTGCCGATTCTTCGGAGCATCATGACCTCCCCTGTGCGCGCCCACGACCTGATCCTGTGCATCACCCCCTTCGGAGAACCCGACGCCGTGCTGGCCGAGGCCGCCTGCCGTGCCGGCGGGCTCGGCGTCCTCGACCTGGGCGGCGGCTGCCGAAGATCCCGCGAAGAGCTGGACCGGCTGAAACGGGCGGCGCCGCGACCCTTCGGCGTGCGGGTGGCGGGCCGTTGCGCCCTGCGCCCCGGCGACCTGGACGGCGCTCCCGACATCGTGGTGCTGGCTCCCGACGCCCCCTGGAGCCCGGCCGAAGTCGCCTCGCGGTACCGGGTGTTGGTGGAGGTCACCGATGTGGCGCAGGCGAGGGAGGCGGTGCGGGCCGGGGCACGGGGGCTGATCGCGCGGGGCTGCGAGAGCGGTGGCCGGGTCGGTGCGACGAGCACCTTCGTGCTGCTCCAACAGCTCTTGCGAGAGGGTGAGTCGGGCGTCCCTGTGTGGGCCTGTGGCGGCATGGGGCCGCGTACGGCGGCAGCGGCCGTCGCGGGCGGGGCGGCCGGTGTGGTCCTCGACAGCCAGCTGGCGCTGCTGGCCGAGTCCCGGCTGCCCGAGGCGACCCGGGCCGTGCTGCGGTCCCTGGACGGCTCGGAGACGGCGGTCGTCGGAGGGCATCGGATCCTGCGCCGCCGGGGCCCGGACGCGCTGCGCCCGCCCTCCGACGACCCGGCCGGCGACCCCGACGCCATCGCGTCGCTGCTCGGCGCGCAGGACCTGCGTCGCCAACTCCTGCCTTTGGGTCAGGACGGGTTCCTCGCGGCCCGGTTCGCCGAGCGGTGGGGCGATGTGCGGCGGACGGTGCGGGAGCTGAAGGCGGAGATACGCGGGGCGGTCGGCGGTCCCGGAGGCGCGGAAGGCTCCGCGCGGGCTCTTCGGGCCGGCTCGTCGCCCATGAGCTGGGCGCTCGGCACCCGGTTGCCGGTGGCGCAGGGGCCGATGACCCGGGTCAGCGACCGGACGGCCTTCGCCGCGGCCGTCGCTGAGGACGGGGCGCTGCCCTTCCTGGCGCTGGCCCTGGCCGACGGTGAGCGGACCCGGGCGATGCTGACGGAGGCGCGCGCGGCGCTCGACGGACGCCCCTGGGGCGTGGGCGTGCTCGGGTTCGCGCCCGAGGACATCCGGAACGCCCAGCTGGACGCCGTACGAGAACTACGGCCCACGCACGCGATCATCGCGGGCGGACGGCCCGCCCAGGCCGAGGCGCTGGAGCGGGCCGGGATCCACGCCTTCCTGCACGTGCCGTCGCCGGGGCTGCTGGCGCAGTTCCTGCGGGCCGGGGCACGCCGGTTCGTGTTCGAGGGCTCCGAGTGCGGCGGGCACGTCGGCCCCCGTGCCTCCTTCCCGCTCTGGGAAGCCCAACTCGCCGTACTGGACGACTTCCTGGCCGAGTCCGGAGAGGCGACCGCGCCGCAGCTGGAGGTGTTCTTCGCGGGCGGCATCCACGACGAGCGCTCGGCCGCGATGGTCGCCGCCCTGGCCGCCCCGCTCACCGCCCGAGGCGCCGCCGTCGGCCTGCTCATGGGCACTGCCTACCTGTTCACCGAGGAGGCCGTCGCCCACGGCGCGATCCAGCCGCTCTTCCAACGACAGGTCCTGACCGCCACCGCGACCGCACTGCTGGAGACCGCGCCCGGCCACGCCACCCGCTGCGTCCCGAGCCCGTTCACCACCGAATTCCACGACCACGAGGCCCGGTTACGCGCGTCCGGCCTGCCCGACCGGGACGTGTGGGAGGCCCTGGAGCGCCTCAACGTCGGCCGGCTGCGCATCGCCAGCAAGGGCGTCGAGCGTTCGCCCGAGGGCGAGTCGGGGCCCGTCGGCCCGGAACGACAGCTCTCGGACGGGATGTTCATGGCGGGCGAGGTCGCCCTCCTGCGCTCGGCGACCACCACCCTCGCGGAACTGCACCACGCGGTCACCGACGGCGCCGCCGACTTCCTCACCACGCGCGCCGCACGGCCCGAGCCCCGGCCCGCCGCCGAGCCGGCCCCGCCCGCGCCCCTCGACATCGCTGTCGTCGGCATGGCCTGCATGTTCCCGGGGGCGCCCGACCTCGCCACCTTCTGGGCGAACGTCGTCGCCGGACACGACGCCGTCACCGAGGTCCCGCCCGACCGCTGGGACCCCGCCGTGCACCACGAAAGCGGCAGCACCGCCTCCAAGTGGGGCGGCTTCCTGCCCCCCATCCCCTTCGACCCGCTGCGCTACGGCATCCCGCCCGCCTCCCTCGGCAGCATCGAACCGGTCCAGCTGCTGTCCCTGGAAGCCGCGCGCCGGGCACTGGACGACGCCGGATACGGCGACCGGGGGCGGGAGTTCGACCGCTCACGCACCTCCGTCGTCTTCGGCGCCGAGGCGGGCAGCGACCTGTCCAACGCCGCCACCGTGCGCTCCGTCCTTCCCTCGTACTACGGCAGGGTCCCCGACGGGCTGGACGACCAACTGCCCCGGCTGACCGAGGACTCCTTCCCGGGCATGCTCGCCAACGTCATCTCCGGCCGGATCGCCAACCGGCTGGACCTCGGCGGCGCCAACTACACCGTCGACGCCGCCTGCGCCTCCTCCCTCGCCGCGCTCGACGTGGCCTGCAAGGAACTGGCCTCCGGGACGAGCGACGTCGTGCTGTGCGGCGGGGCCGACCTGCACAACGGCATCAACGACTACGTCCTGTTCTCCTCGGTGCACGCCCTCTCACCGACCGGCCGCTCCCGCGCCTTCGCCGCCGACGCGGACGGCATCGCCCTCGGCGAGGGCGTGGCCTGCGTCGTCCTCAAACGGCTCGCGGACGCGGAACGCGACGGCGACCGCGTGTACGGCGTGATCAAGGGCCTCGGCTCCGCCAGCGACGGCCGCTCCCTGGGCCTGACCGCACCCCGCCCGGAAGGACAGCGGGCCGCGCTGCTGCGGGCGTACCGCAACGCCGGTGTCTCCCCGGCCGAGGTCGGACTGGTGGAGGCGCACGGCACCGGCACGGTCGTCGGCGACCGCACCGAACTCACCGTGCTCGACGAGGTGTTCAGCGAGGCGGGCGCCGCGAAGGGTGGCTGCGTGCTGGGCTCGGTCAAGTCGCAGATCGGGCACACCAAGTGCGCCGCCGGACTCGCGGGCCTGATCAAGACCACGCTCTCCCTCTACACCGGGGTCAAGCCACCCACCCTGCACCTGGACCGGCCCAACCCCGCCTGGACGCGGGACGGCAGCCCGTTCGCCTTCCACACCCGCGCCAGGCCCTGGGCGGCACCGGCGCGTGAACGCCTCGCCGGGGTCAGCGCGTTCGGATTCGGCGGGACCAACTTCCACGTGGTCGTCGGGGCGTACGACGGCGCGGAGGTACCCGGGCAGACCCTGGACGCCTGGCCCGCGGAGCTGTTCCTGTTCCGGGGCAAGGACACGGCGGCCGCGCACCGGGACGTCGAGGCGATCCTGCAGGCCGCGGAGACGGACGGCCGCCCCTGGCGGCTCCGTGACCTCGCGCTCGCCGCCGCCCACCGCGCGGACGTCTCGCACGAGCCGGTGCGGGTGGCGGTCGTGGCCTGTGATGTGGAGGAGCTGGTCGGGCAGTTGAGGCGGGTTCTCGCCGGGGAGCACGATCCGGCGGCGGGGGTGCGGCTGAGCGTACCGGCGCGGCCGACGGCTGGTACGGAGGGTGACGGCGGGGCTGACGCCAGGGGTGACGGCGGGGGCGACGCCAAGGCGGACGGGCAGGTGGCCGACGGCAAGGCGGACGGGCAGGTGGCCGACGGCAAGGTCGCCTTTCTCTTCCCCGGCCAGGGCAGTCAGCGGCCCGGCATGCTCGCCGACCTGCTGATCGCCCTGCCCGAGCTGCGTCACTACCTGCACCTCGGCCGCGCCCACGCCGACACCCTGTACCCGCCCGCCGCCTTCGACGAGACGACCCGGGAGCAGCACCGGGCCGCCCTCACCGACACCCGCGCCGCACAGCCCGCGCTCGGCATCACGGGCCTCGCCGCGCACGCCTTCCTCACCGCCGCCGGCGTACAGCCGGACCTGGCGGCCGGGCACAGCTACGGCGAACTGGTCGCCCTGTGCGCGGCCGGTGCCCTCGACCCGGAGACCCTGCTGGAGCTGAGCACCGAGCGGGCCGCCGCGATCCTGGCGGCAGCGGGGGAGGAGCCCGGCGCCATGGCCGCCGTCGGCGCCCCGGGCGAGGCCGTCGAACGGGCCCTGCGCACGGCGGGCATACCCGAGTCGGTCGTCGTCGCGAACCGCAACTCACCGGAGCAGACGGTGATCTCGGGACCGACGGCGGAGATCGACACCGCCGTACGCCGGTTGCGCGAGGCCGGCCACGGGGCGCGGCGCATCCCGGTCGCGTGCGCCTTCCACAGCCCGGTGGTGGCCGCCGCCGGCGAGCGGTTCGGCAAGGTCCTCGCGGACAAGACGGTACGACAGCCCGAGTTCCCCGTCTGGGCCAACCGCACCGCAGCCCCGTACCCGGACGACCCCGACGCCGTACGCGCCGAACTCGCCGCCCAGATCGGCTCCCCGGTCGCCTTCGCCGCGCAGATCGAGGCGATGCACGAGGCGGGAGCGCGGATCTTCGTGGAGGCGGGCCCCGGCACGGTCCTCACCCGGCTCGTCGGCCAGATCCTCGGCGACCGTCCGCACCGCACCGTCGCCTGCGAGCCCCGGGCCGACGGCGGACTGCCCGGCTGGCTCGACGCACTCGCCCAACTGGCCGTCGCGGGGCTGCCCGTGCGCACCGCCTGGCTCCTCCGGGGCCGCGACGCCGTCGACGCGCTCCGGACACCGGCGCCGAAACGGCCCGGCTGGACGGTCGACGGACACCTCGTCCGCACCGCCGACGGAGCACTCCTCCCCGGTGCCCTCGCACCGGCCCGACGAGTCGTGGAGACGACTGTGACGACGAACCAGCCGGACGGCGCCCCGGCCGACCGCGACGCCCTGATCTCCGAATTCCTGCGCACCAGCCGCGAGATGATCGCCGCCCAGCGCGATGTGCTGCTCACCTACTTCGGGTCCACGGCCGGGGCCACGCCGGCAGCACCGGTCGCCGCCGTACCGTCGGCCCGGACCCTGCCCACGGCACCGGCCGAACCGGGCCTCTCCGCGTCCCTGTCGACCAGAGCCGCCGCACAGGAGCCACCGACGCCAGAGCCCCCGGCACCAGCCTCGGTACCAGCACCGGCACCGGCACAGGCCCCGGCCCCGGAGACCGACGTGCAGCGGGTCGTCCTGGAGATCATCAGCGAGCGCACCGGCTACCCGGCCGACATGATCGAGCCCGACCTCGACCTGGAGGCGGACCTGAGCATCGACTCGATCAAGCGGGCCGAGATAGCCGGTGAGCTCGCCAAGCGCCTGGGGATCGCGGGCGGTGCCGACGTCCTGGACGATGCCGAGCTGGAGGAACTGGCCAAGGCCCGCACGGCAGCCTCGGTGACGGCCTGGCTGACGGCACGCGTGGGCGGGGCGGGCGGGTCGGCGACCGCCGACCAGCGGCAAGCCGTCGCCGAGTCCGAGCAGACCCCCCTCGGCGTCGCCCCCCAGCGCTTCGAGCTTCGATCGGTGCCGCTCCCGGAACCGGAGGGCGATCCTGACCCGGCCGTCACGCTGTCCGGCCACCGGTTCGTCGTGCTCGGCGACGGTGGCGGAGCGGCCGCCGAGGTCGGCGCGCGGCTCTCCGCGCACGGCGCCGACGTGGTCGCCCTGCACCAGGGCCACCTCCTCGGTGAGGCCGACGGCAGGATCGACGGCGTGCTGTACCTGGGCGCACTCCCCGGCCCCGACCTCCCCGTCCTGCCGGACGCCTTCCCCGTGCTCCAGGCCGCCCTGGCACGCCGTCCGCGCCGGCTGCTGGCCGTGCGGGCCTCAGTCAGTGGCGGTGGCGGTGGCGGTGGCGGGGGCGGGGGCCGTGACGGTGCCAGTGCCGGTGACGGTGCCCTGGGGTCGGCCGGTCTGGACGGACTGTTCCGGACCGTCGGCCGGGAGTACCCGGACCTGCTCGCCCGGGTCGTGGCCGTGGCGGACACCACGCCCGAGGCCGTCGCCGACGCCCTGCTCGCCGAGCTGCTCGCGCCGGAGCCGGCGCCCGTCGTCCGGCGCACGGCCGCCGGGCTGCGGTACGGGCAGGAGCTGGTGCCCGCGCCCCTGGGACCGCTCGGCAGCACCGGCGCGGGCCCCGCCGGGGACGGCGTCGCCGAGGCCGCCGCGCTCGGGATCGACCGGGACTCGGTGGTGCTGCTGGTCGGCGGCGCCCGGGGCATCACGGCGAGGTTCGCGGCCACACTGGCCTCGGCGAGCCGCTGCCGGATCGAACTGTTCGGCCGTACTCCCGTGCCCACCGCACCGGAACCCCCGGCGACCGCCGCCGCCCGCACCCCCGTCGAACTGCGGGCCGCGCTCGCGGCGGACGGCGCGCTGCGGCCCGCCGAGATCAACCGCGCCGCCGAACTGATCCTCGCCCAGCGGGAGATCACCGCCACGCTCGCCGAACTCACGGAGCTCGGCAGCGAGGCCCGGTACCGCTCGGTCGACTTCCGCGAGCGGGACGCCGTCCTGCAGGCGGTGAAGGAGATCCACGCCGAACACGGTCGGCTGGACGGGGTCGTCTTCGCCGCCGGGGTGATCGAGGACCGGCTGATCGCCGAGAAGACGCCCGAGTCCTTCCAGCGCGTCTACGGCACGAAGACGGCCGGGGCCGCCGCTCTGCTCGCCGCGCTGGAGGAGCTGCCCAAGGGACCTGGTTTCACCGTGCTGTTCGGCAGCATCGCCGCCGTTCTCGGCAACCGCGGCCAGGCCGACTACGCCGCCGCGAACGACGCCCTGGAACGGATCGGCGCCGACTGGGCCGACCGCACGGGCCACCGCGCGCTCACCGTGCACTGGGGCCCCTGGGCACCGTCGGACACCCACACCGGCATGGTCGGCGCGGAACTCGGCCGGGAGTACGCCCGGCGTGGGGTGCGGCTGATCGACCCGGACGAGGGCACCGCGGCCCTGCTCCGGGAGCTTGCCTGGGGCGACCCGTCGGTCCGCGCCGTCGTCCAGACCGCCTCGGGCAGCTGGTGACATGACCGGACGTCAGACTCCCGTCGCCATCGTCGGGATGGCGGTCCTGCTGCCCGGAGCCCCTGGCCTCGACGCCTACTGGCGCAACCTGCGGGGCGGTGTGGACGCGATCGGTGACGTCCCCGAGGGGCGGTGGGACGCGGACTACTACCGCCCGGACTCCGCCGCCGGGCCCGCCGTCGCCGACCAGGTGTACTGCCGGCGCGGCGGGTTCGTGGACGGCCTGGCCGAGGTGGAGGTCACCCGGTACGGCATCATGCCCGCCTCCGTGCCGGGCACCGAGCCCGACCAGCTGATCGCCCTCGACGTCGCCGCGGCCGCGCTCGCCGACGCGGGCGCCGTGGCCGGTGTTACCGGTACGGGGGGCGAGGGCCGGTTGCCCGAACGGCACCGGATCGGCGTGGCCCTCGGCCGGGGCGGCTATCTCACTCCCGGCCTGGTCCGGTTGGACCAGCGGGTGCGGACCGCCGGACAACTCGTCCGCACGTTAGGCGAGTTGCTGCCCGATCTGTCGTCCGCCCAACTGGACCGGGTCCGGGCGGCGTTCACGGAACGGCTCGGCGGTCCGGACAGCCCCGAGTCCGCGATCGGCCTCGTTCCCAACCTCGCCGCCTCCCGTATCGCCAACCGCCTCGACCTGCGCGGACCCGCCTACACCGTGGACGCGGCCTGCGCCTCCTCCCTGGTCGCCGTCGACCAGGCCGTCACCGAACTCACCACCGGCCGCTGCGACATGATGCTGGCCGGGGGAGTGCACCACTGCCACGACATCACCCTCTGGAGCGTCTTCTCCCAGCTCCGCGCCCTGTCCCCGACCCAGCGCAGCCGCCCCTTCCACCGCGACGCCGACGGCCTCCTCATCGGCGAGGGCACCGGTGTCGTCGTACTGAAACGCCTCGCGGACGCCGAACGCGACGGCGACCGCGTGTACGCCGTGATCCGCGGGACCGGCGTGGCCAGCGACGGCCGTACCGCCGGGCTCGCCAGCCCCGATCCCGGCGGCCAGGCCCGCGCGGTGCGCCAGGCCTGGCGGGCCGCCGGACTCGACCCGGCCGCCCCGCACTCCCTCGGCCTGCTGGAGGCCCACGGCACCGCCACCCCGGCCGGTGACACCGCCGAACTCGCCACCCTGGCCGAGGTGTTCGGGCCCGGCGCGGCGTCCTGCGGCGATCGGCGGCCGGTGCTCGGCTCGGTGAAGTCGATGATCGGGCACACCATGCCGGCCGCAGGAGTCGCCGGTCTGGTCAAGGCCGCCCTCGCCCTGCACCACCGCACCCTCCTGCCCACCCTCCACTGCGACGACCCTCACCCCGCGCTCGGGGCCACGCGCTTCCGCACCCTGGAACAGGCGCTCCCCTGGGAGACCGGCCCGGAACAACCGGTCCGGCGGGCCGCCGTGAACGCCTTCGGATTCGGCGGGATCAACGCGCATGTGGTGCTGGAGGAGGCGCCCAGCCCGTCCGGCCCGCGCGTACGGTCGTCCGCCCGTCCCAGCCCCAGCACCCGTGCTCGCCGCCGGGAGCCCATCGCCGAGCACGGACCAGAGGCCGAGCCCAAGGCCGAGACTGGAGACGGAGCCACGGCAGGGAACGGTGCCGAGCGGATTCTCCTGCTGGCCGCCGAGAGTGTCGACCGCCTTGCCGCCCTCCTCGACACCGACGACTCCGGCGTCCTCGCCGCCGGTCTCGATCCCGCGCGACCGCGTCCCGACGCCGGTCCCGTACGGCTCGGCATCGTCGACCCCACCGCCAAGCGGCTCGCCCTGGCCCGCAGGGTCGTCGGCAGGGGGCGCGCGTGGCAGGGGCGCAACGACGTGTGGTTCCGGCCCACCCCGCTGCTCGGAACTGCCGACGGCAGACTGGCCTTCGTCTTCCCGGGACTGGAAGGCGACTTCGTGCCCCGCGTGGACGACATCGCCGCCCACTTCGGCCTGCCCCAGCTCACCGACACCGGCTCCGGTAGCGGCTCCGGCAACGGCAACGGCGCGGAGGTGCCGGTCGGGGACGTCGGGCGGCACGGATTCGGGGTGGTCGGTGTGGGCCGGCTGCTGGACGCCGCGCTGCGCCGCATGGGGGTCGTACCGGACGCGGTCGCCGGTCACAGCGTCGGGGAGTGGACGGCCATGGCGGTGGCCGGACTGTATTCGGCCGACCAAGTGGACGCCTTCATGGCCGAGTTCGATCCGGACATGGTCACGGTGCCCGGTCTCGCCTTCGCCGCCGTGGGCGCCTCGGCCGAACGGGTGCGCACCGCGCTGCAAGCCTCGTGGGCCGGCGCTGGGATCGTGCTGTCCCACGACAACGCCCCCCGTCAGTCCATGGTCTGCGGACCGGACGCGGCGGTCGAGGAGTTCGTACGGGCCTTCCGCGCCGAGGGCGTCCTGTGCCAGGTGCTGCCGTTCCGCTCGGGCTTCCACACGCCGATGCTCGAACCGTACCTCGCGCCGATCAAGCAGGCCGCCGACCACTTCCGGCTGCACCCGCCGACCGTGCCGGTATGGTCCGGGACGACCGCGGCGCCCTTCCCGCGCGACGAGGCCGCGGTGCGCGAGCTGTTCGTACGGCACCTGCTGGAACCCGTCCGGTTCCGCGAGCTGATCGAGGCCCTGTACGCGGCAGGCCACCGCACCTTCGTCCAGACCGGCCCCGGGCACCTGGCCTCTCTCATCGACGACACCCTCGGCGACCGGGACCACCTCACCGTGGCCGCCAACTCGCCTCACCGCACCGGCATGGCCCAACTCCGGTGCGCGGCAACGGCGTTGTGGGCGGCAGGGGCACAGGTGGCGCCCGCGATACCGTCCACTGCCGTACCCGTACCCGTACCCGAGCCCGCGCCCCGTACCACCGCGCCCCTGCCGACCCCCGCGCGCCCGCCCGTCCGTCTCGACCTCGACGGTGCCCTGGTGTCCCTGGCCGGACCGGACCTCGACGCCCTGCGGGCGGAGCTGCGGCAAGGCCGGCCGGAACCGGCGCAGGCGCCGGGTTCGCCCCGTCCCGGCACGTCCCCGCTCGACGACCTCGCCGCGCGCTTCCCTGCCGCCGCCGAGCTGTCCGCCCTGTTAAGGGACACGGTGGACACGGCGGCGGAACTGATCACGGCGAGCGCACTGCGCGGCCGTGCCCCGCGCCCCTTCACCTCCACGGACTTCACGGCCTCCACGGCCCCCACGCCCCCCGCCACCCCCACAACCCTCCACATCTCGCCCCACACCATGCCCCACCTCCTGGACCACTGCTTCTTCCCGCAACGCTCCAACTGGCCTGACGCGGAAGACCGTTGGCCGGTCGTCCCCGCCACGACCATCGTCCGGCACATGATGGACGCGGCGGAGGACGCGGTCCCCGGGATGCGCGCGGTCGCCGTGCACGGAGCCCGGTTCGACCGCTGGCTCACCGCCACACCCCCGGTCGACGTGACCGTCACCGTCACCCCCGCTCCCGGCCACCGGGACCGCGTCACCGTCACCTTCGGCCCCACCGCCCGCGCCGTGGTCGAACTCGCCCCCCGCCACCCCGCACCGCCCGCGTCGAGCCCCCTCCCCGACGCCCCCGAACGCACCCCCGATCACACCGCCGCCCAGCTCTACCGCGACCGCTGGATGTTCCACGGCCCGGCGTACCAGGGCGTGACCGAACTGACGGCGATCGGCGAGCGGCACATCCGGGGCGTGATCACGGCACCCGCGGCGCCCGGCGCGCTGCTGGACAACGTGGGTCAGCTCCTCGGCTACTGGATCATGGCGACCCGCACCGAGCGAACGGTGGTGTTCCCCGTACAGATGAGGCAGATGCGGTTCCACGGTCCCCACCCCGCCCCCGGCACACCGGTCGACTGCCTGCTCCGGATCACCTCTCTCACCGACGCGTTGCTGGAGGCGGACGCCGAACTGACCGTCGGCGGGCGGGTGTGGGCGGTGCTGACCGGCTGGCAGGACCGCCGCTTCGATAACGATCCGCACACCCGCCCCGTCGAACGCTTCCCGGAGCGCCACACCCTCTCCGAGGCCCGGCCCGGCGGCTGGGCGCTGGTGCACGAGCGCTGGCCGGACCTCGCCTCCCGCGAGCTGATCATGCGCAACTCGCTGGGCGGCGCGGAGCGCAAGGAGTACGCCGGGCGCCCGCCGCGCGGGCGCAGACAGTGGCTGCTCGGCCGGATCGCGGTCAAGGACGCCGTACGGCAGTGGCTGTGGCAGCACGGCGAAGGCCCCGTCTTTCCCGCGGAGATCCGGGTGCGCAACGACGAACTCGGCCGCCCGTACGTCACCGGCCTGCACGGACGCACCCTGCCCCCGCTGGACGTCTCGCTCGCGCACCGGGCCGAGGCGGGCGTGGCGGTCGTACGACCGCACACCTCCACTCCCGGTCCGGGCATCGACATCGAAGAGGTCATCGCGCGCGACCCCGCGACCCTGGCCACCGCCCTCGGCCCGGACGAACTGCGGCTGCTGCGGACCCTCTCCGAGGGCGACGGCACCGAGGACCTGTGGTTCACCCGCTTCTGGACCGCCAAGGAAGCGGTCGCGAAGGCGGAGGGCGTCGGATTCGGCGGCCGGCCACGGGACTTCGCCGTACGGGAAGCCGACCCCGACGGCTCCCGCCTGGTGGTCTCCGGCCGGCTGGAGCGCGCCTACACCGTGCATTGCGCGCCCGCCGCCAACCCAACCACCCTGCCGCAACGTTCCTACGTCGTGGCTTGGACGACGGGGCCCGGGTTGCGTGCCGCACCGGAAGAAGCGCCGTGACCGTGACCCACCACAGCCACGCGATCCACAACGGCCGACCTGACCAACCAGCCGAGGAGCACCCCCTGATGACCCCCACCCCGCCGGCCACCCCGCCGGCCCCCGCGCCGACGTCCTCTCCAGCCACCCCTCCGGCCTCCGCCGACGCCGTGCTCGCCGACATCACCGGCATGCTCCGCACCCTGCTCGCGGAGTACGGCGAGGACGACGTGGTGATCGGCATGTCGACGTCCTTCAACCACGACCTGGAACTGGAGAGCATCGACCTCGTCACCCTGGCGGGCCTGCTGGAGGAGCGGTACGGACGGCGGGTCAACCTCGCCGAGTTCCTGGCGGGCATGGAGTTCGACGAGATCATCGAGCTGACCGTCGGGCGGCTCGTCGAGTACGTGGTGTGGAGCCTGAAGACGACGGAGGCGGGCTGAGCCATGGCGATGGTCGACGCCGGCGGCATCCGGCTGCACGTCCAGCGCATGGGACCCACGGACGGCCGTACCCCGCACGCCACGGTCGTCCTGGTGCACGGGCTGCTCACCGACAGCCTGGCCAGCTACTACTTCACCGTGGCCCCCGTCTTCGTGGCGGCCGGCCTGGACGTCGTGATGTACGACCTGCGCGGGCACGGCCGCAGCGACCGCCCACGCGAGGGCTACACCCTCGACCACAACATCGACGACCTGGAGGCACTCCTCGCCCGGCTCGGGATCAGCGGCCGAATCCACCTCGTCGGCAACTCCTACGGCGGCACCATCGCCTTCGGCTACGCGGCCCGCCACCCCGAGCGCACCGCCGGCCTCACCCTGATCGAGTCCGAACCGGCGACCCCCGGCTGGGCGGCGAAACTCGGCCGCATTCTGCGCCGCGTGGTCGACGAACTGGCGTACAACCAGCCCGACGCGATCGCCTGGATCACCGCCCACCGCGGCCGGCACACCGCACGCCTGGCCAGGGGCGCGGCCCGGCTCGCCCTGGAGACCACGCTCGGCCGGGACATCCCCGCCAGCCGGGTGCTGACCGAGGAGCAGATCAGGGCCGTGCGCTGCCCGGTCCTCGGTGTGTACGGCGGTGACTCGGACCTGGTGGACCTGGTGCCGTTGATGGCGGCACGGCTGACGGACTTCCGGCCGGTCGTGCTGCCCGGGCACGAGCACTCGGTGCTGGTCGAGGCGGCCGGGACGGTCGGCGGGCACATCCTCGACCTGATCCACTCCGCCGGCGGCGCACGGGCCGGGGTCCGGTGAGCGGCTTCCTGTTCGTCGTCCCGCCGCTCGTCGGGCACATCAACCCGGCCGTCGGCGTCGCGGCCCGGCTCAGCGCGCGCGGACACCGGGTGGCCTGGGTGTGCGCCGACCCGGCGCTGGTACGGCGGCTCGCCGGCCCGGACGCGGACGTGTTCGCCTGCGCGGGGCCGGTGCCGGGTGCGGAGGGCGTCGTACGACCGCCGGGGCTGCGGGGCGCCGAGGCGCTGAAGTTCCTGTGGGAGTGGTACCTGGTGCCGCTCGCCGAGGCGATGGCGCCCGGCGTCCGGGCGGCCGTCCAGGAGGTCCGCCCCGATGTGGTCGTCGCGGATCAACAGGCCTTCGCCGGCGCCCTGGTGGCCGAGAGCCTGGGCCTGCCCTGGGCCACCTCCGCCACCACCTCGGCCGAGTTCACCGGCGCATACGACGGTCTGCCCAAGGTCGCCGAGTGGCTGCGGGAGCGGCTGGCCGGGCTGCGCGCCCGCATCGGCGACCCCGCCGGAACCGCCGACCCGCGCTACTCGCCCCACCTGATGCTGATCTTCAGCACCCCCGAACTGATCGGTCCCCAGGCGCCGTTGGGGGAGCGGATCCACTACGTCGGTCCGTCCCTCGCCGACCGGCCGTCGGGGTCCGGCTTTCCGTGGGAGTGGCTGGACCCCGGTCGGCAGAAGGTCCTGGTCACCCTGGGCACGGCCAACACGGACGCCGGGGGCCGCTTCCTCGCCGAGTGCCGTGCCGCCCTGCGCGAACGCGCCGACCGGGTGCAGGCGGTCGTCGTGGACCCCGGCGGCACCCTGGTCGCCGACGCCGCAGACCCCCTAGGACCCGCAGGCCCCGTAGATCCCCCAGGCCCCGCCGTCCCCACCCATCCCGCCGGTCCCGTCGACAAGGACGTGCTGATCCTGCCGTCCGTTCCCCAACTGCCGCTGCTGGAACGGATGGACGCGGTCGTCTGCCACGCCGGCCACAACACGGTGTGCGAGGCGCTCTGGCACGGCGTTCCGCTCGTCGTGGCGCCCATCCGCGACGACCAGCCCGTGGTGGCCGGCCAGGTGGTGGACGCGGGCGCCGGCGTGCGGGTCCGCTTCGGCCGGGTCACAGCTGCCCGTCTGGGCGAGGCCCTCGACACCGTGCTGCACGACCGCGCCCACCGGGTCGCCGCCGCCCGGGTCGGCACCGCGTTCCGCGCGGCGGGCGGCGCCCGCGCGGCGGCGGCCCACCTGGAACGACTGGCACACAGCAGCCCATGAGGGAGAGCCGATGAGCGACCACAGCACGAACGGCGAACGGATCGCCGCCCTGCGCCCCGCCTACCAGGCCGACCTGGCCGACGGCACGGACCGCTTCTTCGCGGCCCCGCGCACCACCTGCCCCTGGTGCGCCTCGGGCCGGCTGACCACCCGCCTGCGCACCACCGACCTGCTCCAGCACAAGCCGGGCCACTTCACCCTCGACCGGTGCGACGACTGCGGCCACACCTTCCAGAACCCTCAACTGACCGAGCAGGGCCTGGAGTTCTATTACCGCGACTTCTACGACGGCCTCGGCGAACAGCGCATGAGCGGCACCTTCGGCGGCCGTACCGCGATGTACCGGGGCCGCGCCGAGGCGATGCTGCCGCACGACCCCACCCCGAAGAACTGGCTGGACGTCGGCACCGGGCACGGCCACTTCTGCGAGGCCGCCCGGACAGTCCTGCCCGGCACCGCCTTCGACGGGCTGGACTTCACCGACGGCGTCGAACTCGCCGCCCGCGAGGGCCGCGTGGAGCACGCCTACCGTGGCGCCTTCCCCGACCTGGCCCCCGAACTCGCCGCCCGCTACGACGTGGTGAGCATGTTCCACTACCTGGAGCACAGCACCGACCCCGACCGTGAACTCCGCGCCGCCCACGAGGCGGTCCGCCCCGGCGGGCATCTCCTCATCGAGGTACCGGACCCGGAGAGCCGGTACGCCCGGCTCCTCGGCCGTTGGTGGCTGCCCTGGCTGCAGCCGCAGCACCTGCACTTCATGCCGGTCGCCAACCTGCGGGAACGGCTCGCCGCGCTCGGCTTCACGGTGGTCGCCGAGCAGCACACGGAACCGCACGACCCGGTCGACCTCCTGGCCGCCGTCTGGCTGGCCCTCGACCACACCGCCCCGCGCGAGGACGCGCCCTGGCTGCCCGAGCCGCCCGGCGCCCTCCGCCGGAGCCTGCGCACGGCACTGCTCCTTGCCGGGGTGCCGGCCCTGCTCTCGGCGGCCCTGCTCGACCGGTTCGCGGTACGCCCGCTCGCCCACCGCCTCGGCCTGTGCAACGCCTACCGTCTGGTCGCGCGCCGCCTGTGAGCGCCGCTCACAGCACCTTCGCGCGGAACAGCGCCGACAGCACGAGGGCGCCCGGCAGCAGCGGCAGCCAGTCGGTGAGCACCCGGTACCCGATGACGGTCGCCGTGGCCACGGCGGGCTCGGAGCCGAACGCGACCAGCGTCCACACCAGCGCCGCGTCCACCGCGAGCCCGCCGGGCGACGGCACGGCACCCACGGCGGTGCCCGCCGCCAGATAGGCGAGGACCACGTGCTCCCAGGGCAGCCCCAGCCCGAGCGCCGCCCCGACACAGACCAGGACGGCCGCCTGCACCAGCGGCATCGCCGCCGCCCCGCCCCACAGGGCCAGCACCCGGCCGGGCCGCGCGTGCACCTCCCGCACATCGGCGAGCGCGGACCGCACCAGCCCCGTCACCGGGCGCCGCAACGGCCGTACAACGATCACCAGCACCCCCGTCACCGTCACCACGGCACCCGCCACGACGGCGGCCGGCAGCAGCGCGCGCCCGTCCGGCACCAGCTCGCCGAGCCGTCGCCAGGCCGGGGACGCCGCGAGGAACACCAGCAGCACCAGCGTCTTCGCGACGGACTTGGCCAGCGAGTACAGGGCGATGGAAGCGGTGGCCCGAGCGGGCGGCACGCCCTGGGTACGCAGGAAGCGCAGCGTGACGGCGTGCGCGCCGAGGCCGCCGGGCAGCGCGTGGTTCGCGGCACCGGCGGCGACCTGCGAGGCCAGCAGCAGCCCCGGTGGCAACCGGTCCGGCAGCGCGCCCTGCCGGACACAGGAGGCGGCCACCCAGGTCAGACAGGTGAACCCGACGCCGGCCAGCAGCCACCAGGGATCGGCCGCTGCCAGCCGGGCAGCCCCGTCGTAGGCCATGGACCGATGGGTCAGCGCCCAGCCCGCGACGAGCAGGAGCGGAGACAGGCAGAGCGCGAGACGTACGGGCGGGGCCGCCAGGAGGGAGGCGCGGCGCGCCGGGGCCTCGGTCGGGGGACACGACGGCGAGGCGAGCGAGGGGGGAGAGGGGAGAGAGGAGCGCGAGGACAGCGAGGAGCCTGCGGAGAGCGAGGACAGCGAGGAGAGAGGGGTGACCGAGGAGAGCGGGGACAGTGAGGACACGGGGACGTGGTCCTTCCGCATCGGGCCCCGCGGCGGGGACCTGGGGGAGGCGGATCGGCGAAACCGCGGAGAGCCTCCCCCTCCCGCATGACATCGGGATGTCCGACAACCGAAGGAGCAGGGGCGGGACGGTGCCGCCGCAGGCACGGTCAGCCGCCGTTCACCGCCGACCAGGTAGCCTTCCCAGTGGGCGTGCCGCGCATGCGACGCCCCGGCAGGCAGCGACAGCGACAGGGGAGGAACCCGCGGTGCACGTCCAGGAATGGCTCGACACGGTGCCTGCGGCCGCCGTCTACGCCGTGGTCGGCCTGGTGATCGGTCTGGAGAGCCTGGGCATTCCGCTGCCGGGCGAGATCATCCTGGTCTCGGCGGCGCTCATGTCCTCCCAGCACTCCGGCATCAACCCGATCGTCCTCGGCGTCTGTGCCACCGCCGGGGCCGTGATCGGCGACTCCATCGGCTACGCCATCGGCCGCAAGGGCGGCCGCCCCCTGCTGGCCTGGCTGGGCAAGAAGTTCCCGAAGCACTTCGGCGAGGCCCACGTCGCCACCGCCGAGCGGTCCTTCGAGAAGTGGGGCATGTGGGCCGTGTTCTTCGGCCGCTTCGTCGCCCTGCTGCGCATCTTCGCCGGCCCCCTCGCGGGCGTCCTCCACATGCCGTACTGGAAGTTCTTCATCGCGAACCTCCTCGGCGGCATCTGCTGGGCCGGCGGCACCACGGCCGTCATCTACTACGTCGGCGTCGTCGCCGAGGACTGGCTCAAGCGCTTCTCGTACCTGGGCCTGGTGGCAGCGGTCCTCATCGGCCTGACGTCGATGCTGATCCTGAAGCGCAAGGCCAAGAAGACCCAGGCCGAGCACGAGGACCGAGAAGCGGAACCGGTCGGCGCCGGGGAGTAGCGCTCCCGCGAGCGGTCCTCCTACTGGTGCACGTCCTTGTGCGCCTTCGCCAGCTCCGCGTACATCGTGCCGTTGAGCGTGACCCCCTGCCGCTCCTCCTCCGAGAGCTCCCGCCGCACCTTCGCCGGCACGCCCGCCACCAACGACCCGGGCGGCACCACCATCCCCTGCGGCACCAGCGCCTGGGCGGCGACCAGCGACCCGGCCCCGATCACGGCCCCGTTCAGCACGGTCGCCCCCATGCCGATGAGGCAGTCGTCCCCCACGGTCGCCCCGTGCACCACCGCGTTGTGCCCGATGGAAACCCGCTCGCCGATGGTCACCGGAAACCCGGGATCCGCGTGCAGCGTGACGTTGTCCTGCACGTTCGCCTGAGCGCCCACGGTGATCCGCTCGACGTCGCCGCGCACCACGGCGCCGTACCAGACGCCGGCCCCCGCGTGCAGGGTCACGTTCCCGATCACCGAGGCCGTGGGCGCGACGAACGCCTCCGGATCGACCTGGGGTTCGTTCCCGCCGATGCCCACGATCAGCGCCTTGTGCGTCATCACGTCTCCCTGAGTCCGTAGTCCTGGGCACCGTACGTCACGACTGGGGCAAAGATCACAGGGGCCCACCCTCTCGCCGGAGGCAACCGGTGAGTAACGTGAGCCCGTGCCGAAGAGCAAGAACACGTTCTCATCCTGGAGACGGGGCCTCGCCCAGCGTGCCGTCCACGCGGCCTGGTCCTGGGTCCAGCGCACGGGATCGGTGTCGGCCGAGAACCCCGGCCGTTTCCGCTTCGGCTCGATCGGCGAAGCCACCCGGCTGGCCTTCCCGCTCGGCACGATCTTCGGCGAGCCCTGGATCCACCTCGGCTCGTACTGCATCGTCGGCGAGCAGGTCACCCTCACCGCCGGCCTGATGCCGGACCTGGACCTCGGGCCCGATCCGATCCTGCGCATCGGCGACGGAGTCGTCCTCGGCCGCGGCAGCCATGTCATCGCCGACACCAGCGTCACCATCGGCAGCGACTGCTACTTCGGGCCGTACGTCTACGTCACCTCCACCAACCACTCCTACGACGACCCGCACGAGCCCATCGGCAAGCAGTGGCCGCGGATGGAGCCGGTCGAGATCGGCCCGGGCTGCTGGATCGGCACCGGCGCGGTGATCCTGCCGGGCGCGCGGATCGGCCGGAACGTGGTCGTCGCGGCCGGTGCGGTGGTGCGGGGCACGGTCCCCGACCACGCCGTGGTGGCGGGGGCGCCCGCCCGGGTCGTACGGCGCTGGACGCCCGACGAGGGCTGGCAGCCGCCGCTCCGGACCCCGGCGCCGGTGCCGCTGCCGGACGGGATCACGCCGGAGCAGCTGCGGGCGCTGGCCGACCTCGACGAGGAGGCGGTCGAGGGACTGGCCCGGCTGGAGGCCGACGGCTGACTCAGCCGGTCGCCAGCAGCAGCGTGCCCAGCAGGGCGAGCCCCGCGCCCGCCGCCTGGATGCCGCGCAGCCGCTCGCTGAGGAAACCGCGCGCGGCGAGCGCGGTCACCACCGGGTAGAGCGAGGCGAGCACCGCCGCCACGGTGACCGGGCCGTGCTGGGCGGCGACCGCGTACGTGCCGTTGGCCGCCACGTCCGCGAGGCCGACGAAGGCCAGCGCCGGCAGCGCGGTCCGGGGCAGGCCCTCCGCCGGCAGCGCGGGAGCACCCCGCCGGACGGACGCGTACAGCGCGGCTCCGCCCACCGCGACGCTCGTCACGCGCTGCGCGAAGAGGGACAGGAACAGGCCGGTGACGTTGGTCGACGCCTCCGTGATCAGCGCGAAGACCGTGCCGAAGCCGAGCGCCGAGATCAGTGTGAGGACGATCGTCTGCCGCTGCACGGGCGCGCCCCGCAGCTGGGGCCCGCCCGCCAGGACGACACCGGCGACGGCGACCGCGATGCCCGCGACCTGAAGCGATCCGGGGCGCTCGCCGAGGACCAGCCCCACCCCCATGGGCACGGCCACGCTGAGCGTGGCGAGCGGGGAGACGACACCCATGGGGCCGAGGGCGAGGGCCTTGTAGAAAGAGAACACGGCGACCGGGCCGGCCAGGCCCGCCGCGACCGCGAACCAGAGGCGTGGTCCGGCCTCGCTCCAGCCGCCGGTGGCGACCACGATCACCCCCAGGACGGCCGCGGCGATCGCCTGCGACGCGACCACCACCGTCAGTGCGGGCGTGCGCCGGGTCAGCAGCCCGCCGCCGAAGTCGGCCAGTCCCCACAGGAGGCTGGTGGTCAGGGCGAAGAACGCGGTCACTGGTGCCTCGCAGTACAGTTTGATGAACGAACGGTGCACCCCACCGTAGTTCGGTCAGTTGAACTCTGTCATCCATAATATTGCACTCTGGCTCCCGGATATTGGACGGAACGTGTCGGACCTCGAAACCCTGACCCAGTCCCTGGCGCGCAACGTCAAGCACTGGCGCGCGGTGCGCGGCTTCACCCTGGACGTGCTCGCCGCCCGGTCCGGCGTCAGCCGCGGCATGCTCATCCAGATCGAGCAGGCCCGCACCAATCCGAGCATCGGCACCGTCGTCAAGATCGGCGACGCGCTCGGCGTCAGCATCACCACCCTGCTCGACTACGAGCAGGGCCCGAAGGTCCGCATCGTTCCCGCCGAGCGGGCGGTACGGATGTGGCACACCGACGCCGGCAGCTACAACCGGCTCCTGGCCGGCACCGAGGCGCCCGGACCGCTGGAGATGTGGGACTGGCGGCTGATGCCGGGGGACAGCAGCCCCTCCGAACCCCACCCCGCCGGCACCGTCGAACTGGTCCACGTCACCGCGGGCGAGCTGACGCTCACCGTGGACGGCGAGGACCACCGCGTTCCCGCCGGGGCGAGCGTGTCCTTCGAGGCCAACGTCCCGCACGTGTACGGCAACACCGGCGACGTGCCCATGGAGATGGTGATGGCGGTCTCGGTGCCGCCCGTGCACTGAGCTGCTTCGGCGCGGCTGTTAGCGTGCGGCCATGCGCGCACCCATCGGAGACTTCGACACCGCCATCCCCGCCCCGGACTGCCTGGACGAGCTGACCGCCCCGGTCGCCGACGCCGTACGCCACTGGCGGGGCGGCGTCCCCGCCGACCGGATCGTCTACGTCGACACGGACCCGCAGTGGGCCGACACGGCCGTCTTCGTCGAGCACTACGGCCGCGACCTGCTGGAGCGGTCGGCGAACTGCGTGGTGGTCGCGGGCAAGCGCGGCGGCGAGACCACCCTGGCGGCGTGCCTGGTGCTCTCCACCACCCGGGTCGACGTCAACGGCGTCGTACGCCGCCAACTCGGTGCCCGCAAGGCCTCGTTCGCCTCCATGGACACGGCGACCGGCGAGACCGGCATGGAGTACGGCGGCATCACCCCGATTGGACTGCCCGACGGCTGGCCGGTGCTGGTGGACGCGGCCGTGGTGGACCTGCCGTACGTCCTGGTCGGCAGCGGACGCCGGCGCGGCAAGCTGCTCGTGCCGGGCAAGGCGCTCGCCGAACTGCCCGGCGCGGTGGTGCTGGAGGGGCTCGGCGTCGCCTGAGGCCAGGCTGTCGGACGGCTGGGCGCCGGGATCAGGCCGTCGGATGGTTGAGTGCTGAGATCAGGCCGTCGGATGGTTGAGTGCTGACATCAGGCCGTCAGATGGTGGGCCAGTGCCAGATGCGGATCGGCCTCACCTGGAACGGGTGCCGGATCGGCGTGCACCAGGGCGGCCGTGAGTCTCGGTACGGCGTGCAGCAGCGCGTGCTCGGCCTCCACGGCGATCGCGTGCGCCTGGCGGACCGTCGCCTCGCCGTCCACCACGACCGCCAGCTCCGCCCGCAGCCGGTGCCCGATCCACCGCAGCCGCAGCTCGCCCACCTCGCGCACGCCCGGCACGGTGCGTACCGCCCGTTCGGCCCGGTCCACCAGCGCCGGGTCGACGGCGTCCATCACCCGCCGGAACACCTCCCGCGCCGCGTCCCGCAGCACGAGCATGATCGCGGCGGTGATCGCCAGCCCCACCAGCGGGTCGGCCAGTTGCCAGCCCAGGGCCGCACCGCCGGCGCCCAGCAGCACGGCCAGTGAGGTGAACCCGTCGGTCCGGGCGTGCAGCCCGTCGGCGACCAGTGCGGCCGAGCCGATCTCCCGGCCCACCCGGATCCGGTACCGGGCCACCCACTCGTTGCCCACGAAGCCGACCAGCGCGGCCACCGCCACCGCCGGCAGATGCTCGACCGGGCGCGGATCCAGCAGCCGATCGACGGCCGCCCAGGCCGCGAAGGCGGCGGACGCGGCGATGGTCAGCACGATCGCCAGCCCCGCCACGTCCTCGGCACGCCCGTAGCCGTAGGTGAACCGCCGGGTCGCCGCACGCCGTCCCAGCACGAAGGCGATGCCCAGCGGTACGGCCGTCAGCGCGTCCGCCGCGTTGTGCACCGTGTCGCCGAGGAGTGCCACCGACCCGGACACGGCCACCACCGCCGCCTGCGCCAACGCGGTCACCCCGAGCACGGCCAACGACACCCACAGGGCGCGCATGCCCCGAGCCGACGCCTCCAGGGCGGGGTCGAGCTTGTCGGCGGTCTCGTGGGAGTGGGGGGTGAGGAGGTGAACGAGCCGGTGGCGAAGGCCGGGGGAGGAGCGGGGGTGAGGGTGGGGATGGGCATGTGCGGGCGCCTGACCGTGGCTGTGGCTATGGCTGTCGCCGTGGCCGTGGCCGTGGCCGTGGCCGTGGTCATGGCTGTGGTCATGGCTGTGGGGCTGGTCGCCGTGCCGGTGCGTGTGCCCGGCGCCGGGGTCGGGTGCGTGCTCGTGCCCCGGGTGCCGGTGCGTGTGCCGCTCGCTCACGTGGATCCCCTTCCGGTGTGCGGGAGTGGACGCATGGCGCCCACGACGCCATTATGTGCGTATGAGCGCACGCATGCACCTATCACCTGCGCACCATGCGCAGCGGCGCACCCCGGGCGACGAGCAGTTCACGGTCGCCGCCGAACTCCTCGCCCTGCTCGGCGACCGCACCCGCCTCACCCTGCTGCACGCTCTGACGGCGGACGAGGCCGACGTCACCACGCTCACCCAGGCATGCGGCGCAGCCCGGCCCGCCGTCAGCCAGCACCTGGCCCGGCTGCGCCTCGCCGGACTCGTGACCACGCGCAAGGAAGGCCGTCGGGTGGTCTACTCGCTCCGCGACGGCCATCTGCGCCGCCTGGTCGAGGAGGCGCTGAAGGTGGCCGACCACCGGCTCGCCGAGAAATCCTCCGCCGAGACGGAGAGCCGGACATGACGGTGCCCCGTCGGCCGGGGACCGGCCGACGGGGCACCAGGGAGCGAGGGGCTCAGTGCGCGGGGGCGTCGGTGACGACGACCTCGTCGATGCTGCGCTCGATCGCCTCGGGCTTCGACGCGGTGGCCTTGGCCCAGTAGTAGATGCCGAGCGAGAAGGCGGCGACGACCAGGATGTCCCACCACAGCGGGATGTTGCCCTGGCTGCCCTCGCCGAAGCCGCCCTGCCAGGAGATCAGGCCGATGCCCAGCAGGTAGGCGGGCAGCCACTGCGCGGCCTTGAAGTCCATCCGGGGCGCGTCGGGCTTCTTCGTGGCGTTGGCCCACAGGGCGTAGGAGCCCAGCAGCAGGTAGCCGAGCAGGATGGCGAAGCCCAGGCGCCACAGCGTGTTCCAGCCGGCCCAGTAGATGATCAGGTTGGCGACCACGAACGACAGCGGCGCGACGACCTTGCCGGCGGGCAGCCGGTACGGGCGCTCGAAGTGCGGCAGCCGGTCGGCGAAGACGCCGTAGGCCAGCGGCGCACCCGCGTACATCAGCACGCTCGCCGAGGTGATGAAGCCGACCAGCTCCTGCCAGCTGGGGAACGGCATGAAGCAGACCACACCGGTGACGAAGGACATGATGAGGCCGACCCACGGCACGCCGCGCTTGTCGGTCTTGGCGAACGCCTTCGGTGCGTAGCCGTTCTTGGCCAGGCCGTAGGAGACGCGGGAGGTGGCGGTGGTGTAGATCAGGCCGGTGCCGCCGGGGGAGATGATGGCGTCGATGTAGAGGACCCAGCCCAGCCAGCCGAGGCCCACCAGGGTCGCGAGGCCCGCCCACGGGCCACTGATGCCCGGGAAGTCCAGCTTGGCCCAGCCGTGCGCGAACGAGCTGTGCGGCAGCGCGGCGATGAACACGACCTGCAGAAGGATGTAGATCGCGGCGCCGATCGCGACCGAGCCGAGGGTCGCGCGCGGCAGGTCACGCTTCGGGTTGCGGCTCTCGCCCGCCAGCTGGATCGCCTGCTCGAAGCCGAGCAGCGCGAAGATGATGCCGCTGGAGCTGATGGCGCCGAGCACGCCCTTGGCGCCGAACGGCGCGAAGCCCTCCGAGGTGAAGTTGCTGCCGTGGAAGTTGGTCGCGGCGATGACGAAGATCGCCCCGAGCGGGACGGCGATCTTCCACCAGGTGGCCGCGCTGTTGGTGTGGGCCAGGGCCCGGACACCGAAGAAGTTGACGCCGACGAACACGGCCATGAGGACGACGGCCGTGACGAAACCGCCGGTGGTCAGCGTTCCGTCGGCGTGCTGCAGGCTCTGGGCCCACTTCCAGTGACCGGCGTAGCCGATCATGGCCTCGACCTCGATCGGGGCCACGGTGGCCGCCTGCAGCCAGGCGAACCAGCCGAAGGACATGCCGGCCAGGCCGCCGAACGCGTAGTGCGGGTAGCGGGCGGTGCCGCCGGCCACCGGGAACATGCCGCCGAGTTCGGCGTGCACGAGTGCCAGCAGGACGATGGCGACCGTGCCGATCACCCACGAGATGATCGCCGCGGGGCCGGCCACGACGACCGCCTTCTCGGCTCCGTACAGCCAGCCGGAACCGATGATGGAGCCGACCGAGGCCCACATCAGACCGATCAGTCCGACGTCGCGGCGCAGGCCGCCGGTGTCCTTCGCGGCTGTCGGGGGCGCGGCATGGTCGAGTTTCACCATGTCAGGGTGGGCCTCTCAGATCGTTAACGCATTATTGACGAGCAATGAGGCCAAAGGCTAGGAACGCTTTCCGCCGCCGCAAAGACTGATTACCAAATCTTGACCCGGAATCTTGCCTGTCTTGGGGTGAGCCTTCACACAGGTCAGACGCCAAGTGAGAATGTCAATATTCAGCGGAGAATTGTGATGAAGACGCAGATACGCTAGGGCAAGAGGGGAATTTCGATCGCCGGGCAGCGATCCATGACCATGTCAAGTCCGGCTTTCCGGGCCCGTTCGTAGGCGGGCTTGTCGACGACTCCGAGCTGGAACCACACCGCCCTGGCGCCCTTGGCCACCGCCTCGTCGGCGACCGTTCCGGCCAGCTCGCTGTTGACGAACACGTCGACCACGTCCACCTCGAAGGGAATGTCCGCGAGGGAGGCGTAGCCCTGCTCGCCGTGCACCGTCTCCGCCTTGGGGTGCACCGGCACGATCCGCTTGCCGAACCGCTGCAGCACCTGCGCCACGCGGTACGCGGCCCGCTGTGGGTTCGAGGACAGGCCGACCACCGCCCAGGTGTCACCCAGCTCGGTCAGGATCCTGCGGATCGTCGCTTCGTCGCCGTACACGGCCGCCTCCTCGGGGCTTCGGGGAACTGTCGTGGGGGCAACATCGCCCACGGGACACCGATTCCCGCACCCTCCGACGACCCGCCCGGCATCCCGCCACGGCGTCCGGAATCGGCGCAAGGTGCCTGCGTACGGGCGTTCGCGCGCCTACGCTCGCCCCGTGCTGCGCATCCTCGACGCCCGAACCGGTGAGCCCGTCTCCGCCGCCCCCGCCCGCCGCGGTCTGACCCGGATCGAGGCCTACGCCTCCGGACTCGACCTGACATCCCTGCGCGTGTTGCTCACCGCCGACCTCCTCGTCCGCGCCCTGGAACTCGGCGGCACCCCCGTCTGGACGATCCTCACGGCCCCGCGCCAGCGCGCGGAACTCCGCACCGCCGCGACGACCCTGGGCATCCGCCCGTTCGAGGAGGGCCGCGACCTGGCCTCGGGGCTGGGTGAGGCGCAGACCCTCCACGTGATGGAGGAGGGGGAGACGACACCCGGGGGCGGGGTGGTGCTGACGGTGGCACCGGTGGCGGCCGGCGCCCCCCGGCTCCAGACCCTCCTGGCCGACTCCGACCCCTCCACCCTGCGCCTCGCCCTGCTCTCCGTTCCCCGGAACACGCCGGCACGGCTGGACGAAGCGGCACTGGACGACGCCGCGCGGACCCTCGCCCGCTGGCGTTCCGCGGTCGCGCGATGGGCGCGGTCGCCCTCGCGGCCGGTGCCGGACGACGTGCGGGCGCGACTGCGGGAGGCCTGGGAGGACGATCTGGATCTACCGGGGGTGTTGAATGTGCTGAGAGACGTCGAGAACGGCCCGGAGCCGGCCGACGGCGCGCGGTTCGAGACGTACGCGTACGCCGACCGCCTCCTCGCTCTCGACCTCGCCCGCGACCTGGGGAGCCTCGCATGATGGAGCGGTCGGGTGTGGGCCCGCTGCGCAGGCTGATCGTGCTGCGGCACGCCAAGTCGGCCTGGCCCGACGGCGTCGAGGATCACCGGCGCCCGCTGGCGCCGCGCGGCCTGCGGGACGCGCCGGCCGCCGGGCGCGCCCTCGCCGAGGCGGACGACCTGCCCGACCTCGCGCTGTGCTCCACCGCCGTACGGGCCCGCCAGACGTGGGAGCTGGCCTCCGCCCAGTGGGGCACACCGCCCCCGGTGCGCTACGACCACCGGCTGTACGCGGCTTCCGTGCCGGACCTGCTGGAGGTCGTGCACGAGACGCCGCCGGAGGTGGAGACGCTGCTGGTGGTCGGGCACAACCCGGGGCTGGAGCAGCTGGTCCTGGAGCTGGCGGGCGACGGCCTGGACGACACCCTGGAGCGGCTGCGCGAGAAGTTCCCGACCTCCGCGCTCGCCCTGCTGGCCTGGCACGGCACCGGATGGCCCGCGCTCACCGCCGGTACGGCGCTGCTGACGTCGTTCACCGTCCCGCGCGGCAAGAAGAACAAGGAGAAGTAGCCGGGCCCACGCGGCAGGGAAGAGCGGCCCGGCCCGGCCGAGGTGCGCGTACGGACCACCGCGGCACTCCGCATAGGCTGGCGGGATGCAGGACGAGTACCGCACAGTGGCCCGCGCGGGTGTGCACGAGACCGAGATCAACCGCTCCCGCTTCCTGTGCGCCCTCGCCCCGGCGGCCACCGAACAGGAGGCCCAGGAGTTCATCGCCTCCGTCCGCAAGGAGCACGCCGACGCCACGCACAACTGCTGGGCGTACGTCATCGGCGCCGACGCGGGCGTGCAGAAGGCGAGCGACGACGGCGAACCGGGCGGCACCGCGGGCGTCCCCATGCTTCAGATGCTGCTGCGCCGCGACATGCGGTACGTCGTCGCCGTGGTCACCCGTTACTACGGGGGCGTCAAGCTCGGCGCGGGCGGCCTGATCCGCGCCTACGGCGGCTCCGTCGGCGAGGCCCTGGACGCGCTCGGCACGATCACCCGGCGCCGCTTCCGGCTGGCCACGGTCACCGTCGACCACCAGCGCGCGGGCAAGGTCCAGAACGACCTGCGCTCCACCGGCCGCGAGGTCCGGGACGTCCGCTACGGCGAGGAGGTCACCATCGAGATCGGCCTGCCGGACGCCGACGTGGACGCCTTCCGCGCGTGGCTGGCCGATGTGACGGCGGGCACGGCGGGGTTCGAACTGGGCGGGGAGGCGTACGGGGACGCGTGACGTGCATCCCTTGCAGCGCAGGGATGTTCGTGGCTAATCGGGCATAACGGGCGCATGTGGGCAAGGTCGTGACGGTCTGATACGGGAGTAACCGCCCGTGATGTCAGACCCGGCGGTTAGTCTCGAGGATCATGAGACTCCTGCACACGTCCGACTGGCATCTCGGCCGAGCCTTCCACCGGGTGAACATGCTCGGGGCCCAGGCCGAGTTCATCGGTCACCTCGTCACCACCGTGCGCGAGCACGCCGTGGACGCCGTGGTCGTGTCGGGAGACGTGTACGACCGCGCGGTGCCCCCGCTCGCCGCGGTCGAGCTGTTCGACGACGCCCTGCACCGCCTCGCGGACCTCGGCGTCCCCACGGTGATGATCTCCGGCAACCACGACTCGGCCCGCCGCCTCGGCGTCGGCGCCGGGCTGCTGGACCGCGCCGGCATCCACCTGCGCACCGCGCCCTCCGCCGCCGGGACCCCGGTCGTGCTCACCGACGCCCACGGGGACGTCGCCTTCTACGGGCTGCCGTACCTGGAACCCGCGCTGGTCAAGGACGAGTTCGCGGTCGACAAGGCCGGGCACGAGGCCGTGCTCGCCGCCGCCATGGACCGCGTCCGCGCCGACCTCGCCACGCGCGCGCCGGGCACCCGTTCCGTCGTCCTCGCCCACGCCTTCGTCACCGGCGGCCGCGCCAGCGACAGCGAGCGCGACATCACTGTGGGCGGGGTGGCCGCCGTACCGGCCGGAGTCTTCGACGGTGTCGACTACGTGGCGCTCGGACACCTGCACGGCTGCCAGACCCTCACCGAGCGCGTGCGCTACTCCGGCTCCCCGCTCGCGTACTCCTTCTCCGAGGCCGACCACGTCAAGAGCATGTGGCTCGTCGACCTGGACGCCGCCGGCTCGGTCACCGCCGAGCGCCTCCCCTGCCCCGTGCCGCGCCCGCTGGCCCGCGTCCGGGGCACCCTGGACGACCTGCTCGCCGACCCGGAGCTGACCCGCCACGAGGACGCCTGGGTCGAGGCGACCCTCACCGACGCCGTCCGCCCGGCCGACCCCATGGCCCGGCTCACCGCGCGCTTCCCGCACACCCTCAGTCTGGTCTTCGCCCCCGAGCGGGCCCCGGACGACCCCGACGTGTCGTACGCCCGCCGCCTCGCGGGCCGCGCCGACCAGCAGATCGCCCAGGACTTCGTCGCCCATGTGCGCGGCGCCGGACCCGACGAGCAGGAGGCGGCCGTGCTCCGCGAGGCCTTCGACACCGTGCGCGCCGCCGACGCCGTCCGGGAGGTGGCGCGGTGAGGCTGCACCGGCTCGACATCACCGCCTTCGGGCCCTTCGGCGGCTCCCAGACGGTGGACTTCGACGCGCTGTCCGCCGCCGGGCTGTTCCTGCTGCACGGCCCCACCGGCGCCGGCAAGACCTCCGTCCTGGACGCCGTCTGCTACGCCCTCTACGGCTCCGTGCCCGGCGCCCGGCAGAGCGGCCAGGGCACCCACCTGCGCAGCGACCACGCGGATCCCGGCACCCGCACCGAGGTGCGCCTCCGGCTGACCGTCGCCGGACGTCGGCTGGAGATCGTCCGGCAGCCGCCGTGGGAGCGGCCCAAGAAGCGCGGCACCGGCACCACCCTCGACAAGGCCCAGACCTGGCTGCGCGAGTACGACGCCACCACGCGCGCGTGGAAGGACCTCAGCCGCTCCCACCAGGAGATCGGCGAGGAGATCACCCAGCTGCTCGGCATGAGCCGCGAGCAGTTCTGCCAGGTCGTCCTGCTGCCTCAGGGCGACTTCGCCCGCTTCCTGCGCGCCGACGCCGAGGCCCGCGGCCGGCTGCTGGGCCGCCTCTTCGACACCCAGCGCTTCGCCGACGTCGAGAAGCGGCTCGCCGAACGCCGGCGCGCCACCGAGGCCCGGGTGCGCGAGGGCGACGCCGCGCTGCTCGCCGACGCGCACCGGATGCAGCAGGCCGCCGGCGACGCCATGGAACTGCCCGAGCTGGCCCCGGGCGAGCCCGGCCTCGCCGAAGCGGTCCTCGGCGCCGCCGCCGTCGCCCGCAGCACCGCCCGCGAGCGCCTCACCGTGGCCCACTGCCGGCTCACCGCCGCAGAGTCCGCCCAGGCGCACGCCCAGCGGACCCTGGCCGAGGTACGCGAACTCGCCCGGCTGCAGAGCCGCTTCGCCGAGGCCCGGCAGCGCGCCGAGCGCCTCCAGGAGCGGTCCGGCGCCCACCGCGAGGCGCAGCAGCGCATGGAGCGGGCCCGCAAGGCGGAGACCGTGGCGCCCGCGCTGGAGCTGCGGGAGGACGCGGAGGCCGCGCACCGGCGGGCCGCGGCCGCCGAGACACACGCGCGCGGGATGCTGCCCGACACCTACGCCGACGCAGGCGCCGCCGGGCTCGCGGCCGCCGCCCGCCGCGCCGCCGAGGAACTGGGCGGCCTGGAGTCGGCCCGGCGCGCCGAGCAGCGGCTCGCCGACCTGGTCGAGGAGCGCGACGGACTGGACCGGCAGGAGCGCGCCGACGAGGACGTCCTGCGCGAGGCGGACACCTGGCTCGCCGAATGGGACGCCACACGCACGGCCCTGCAGAGCCGCGTCGAGACCGCCCAGGAGGCTGCGACCCGCGCCGAACAGCTCGCCGTCCAGCGCGAACCCGCCCGGCGGCGGCTCAACGCGGCCCGCACCCGGGACGAGCTGGCCGCGGACCTGGAGGAGGCGCAGCGCCGGGCGCTCGCCTCCGAACAGGCCGCCCTGGACGCCCGCGCCCACTGGCTCGACCTCAAGGAACAGCGGCTGAGCGGCATCGCCGCCGAACTGGCCGCCCACCTCACCGACGGCGAGCCCTGCGCCGTCTGCGGGGCCACAGAGCACCCCGCCCCGGCCCGCAAGGTCGCCGGGCACGTCGACCGCGAGGCCGAGGAGCACGCCCTCGCCGCCTACCAGCGGGCCGACGAGCGGCGCACCGAGGACGAACGGCGGCTCGGCCTGGTCCGCGAGGCACTGGCCGCCGCCACCGCCGAGGCCGGCGACACCCCCACCGCCCGGCTGGCCGCCGAGGCCGACGCCCTGGAGCAGGAGTACGCGCGCGCCCGCCGCGACGCCTCCTCCCTGCACGCCGCCCACGAGGAACTGCGGCAGGCCGAGCGCGAACGCGAGCAGCGCCTGGAGGCCCGCCAGCAGGCCGCCGTCCGCGCCGCCTCCCGGCTCACCCGGCGCGAGACCCTGGAACGCGAACAGAGCACTCTGGAAGCGGAGTTGGCGCAGGCGCGCGGGGCCGCCACGAGCGTCGCCGCCCGCGCCGCACAGCTGGAACGGCAGGCGGCCCTGCTCACCGAGGCCGCCGACACGGCACGCGCCGCCGAGGACGCCGCCCAGCACCTCAAGGACGCCGACGCCCGCCTCGCCGACGCCGCCTATCGCGCCGGCTTCGACACCCCGGCGGCCGCCGCCGACGCCCTCCTGGACGACGCCGCCCACCGCGAGCTCCAACACCGCCTGGACGCCTGGCAGTCGGAGGAGGCCGCCGTACGCGCCGTACTGGCCGAGGCCGACACCGCGGCCGCCGCCCAGCGGCCGCCCGCCGACCTTGGCGCGGCGGAGCAGGCCGCGGCCGAGGCGGAACGGCGGCTGCGCGAGGCCGCCTCGGCCCGCGACGCGGCCGCCCGCTGCCGCACCGAACTGGACCGCCTCTCCACCCGCGCCACGGCCGGCGCCCGCGCCCTCGCGCCGCTGCGCGAGGAGTACGACCGGGTGGCCCGCCTCGCCGCCCTCACGGCGGGCACCTCCGCCGACAACGAACGCAAGATGCGCCTGGAGTCGTACGTGCTGGCGGCCCGTCTGGAACAGGTCGCCGCCGCCGCGACGGTCCGGCTGCAGCGAATGTCGGCCGGCCGCTACACCCTCGTCCACTCCGACGACCGCACCGGACGCGGCCGCAGCGGGCTCGGACTGCACGTCGTGGACGCCTGGACCGGCCGGGAACGCGACACCGCGACCCTGTCCGGCGGCGAGACCTTCTTCGCCTCCCTCGCCCTGGCCCTCGGACTCGCCGACGTCGTCACCGACGAGGCCGGAGGCGTCCGCCTGGACACCCTCTTCATCGACGAGGGCTTCGGCAGCCTCGACGACCAGACCCTGGACGAGGTCCTCGACGTCCTCGACTCACTGCGCGAACGCGACCGCAGCGTCGGCATCGTCAGCCACGTCGCCGATCTGCGCCGCCGCATCCACGCCCAACTGGAGGTCGAGAAAGGGAGATCGGGGTCGACGCTGCGGCAGCGGGGCCTGTGACGGGTCGGTGGGCGCGCGCCCTCAGTGCCCGAGCGGACGCCGGGGCAGAGGAGAGGAGTACACCACGCTGGTGGTCACCGAGCCCAGCGCGCCGATCTTCCCCGATATCTCCTCCAGATGCGACATGGAGCGCGCGGTGACCTTGATGACGAAGCAGTCGTCGCCCGTGACGTGGTGCGCCTCCAGGATCTCGGGCGTCGCGGCCACCAGATCGTGGAAGGGCTTGTAGTTGCCGTTCGGGTACCTCAGGCGCACGAACGCGAGAATCGGCAGACCGAGCCGCTCGGGGTCGACGACCGCCGCGTACCCCTGGATGACCCCGGACTCCTCCAGGCGGCGCACCCGTTCGGTGACCGCGCTCGGCGACATGGAGACGGCGCGTGCCAGCTCGGCATAGCTGGCCCGTCCGTCCCGCTGCAGGACCTCGAGAATGCGCCAGTCGGTGGCGTCCGGGGAATACATGGTCATCCGGGATGGATAGCAGGGGAATCCCCGGCCGGACAAGAGGAAGCCCGGGATTCCCCACTTCAGGCAGCGGCCTGGCGCGCCTAGATTTCTGGCCATGATCACCGACACCGTGAACCCCGTCCTGCGCGTCGCCCCCGCCGCCCCGGCCGACGCCGCCGCCTACTTCCGGGCGAGCCTCGCCTTCCACGCCGACGTCTCCGACGTGGCCGCCGCGCTCGCCGCGGGCGGCGACCCGGGCTTCGTCGTGGTCGACTCCCGCTCCACCGAGTCCTGGGACCAGGGCCACGTCCCCGGCGCGGTCCACCTGCCGACCGCGCTCATCCCCGAGCAGGCCGAGCGGCTCCTCGACAAGTCCGTGCCGGTGGTGACGTACTGCTGGGGCCCCGGCTGCAACGGCGCCACCCGTGCCGCCCTCGCCCTGGCCGAACTCGGCTACCAGGTCAAGGAGATGCTCGGCGGCTTCGAGTACTGGGCGCGCGAGGGCTTCGCGTACGAGACCTGGCAGGGCAGCGCGCGGCGCGACGCCGACCCGCTGACGGCACCCGTCGAGGGCGACTGCGGCTGCTGACCGGCCGGTCCCGGGTGCCGTGTAGGTTCGCCCCCATGGTGCGATACGCGGATCCGGGTGCGCTGGAGTGGGTGGAGTCGGGCGGTGGCCCGCTGATAGCGGTCCCGGAGAAGGTGCTGCCGTTCTGGGCGGGCGCCGACAGCGAGGATCTGGACACCGACTACGACCGCGCCTGCGAGGTCGACGGCTACGTCGGCCTGCTCCCGGTCGGCGACAGCGCGGCCCTGGTCCTCGGCGACGAGCCCGCCGCCACCTCCTATCTGGCGGACCACGGCACCTTCGTACGATGGTCCGCCGCGTACTCGGAGGACGCACTGCTCGCCGGCGCCCGCGCCGCCCTGGACACCGCCGTCTGGGAGACCGAACTGCGCTGGCACGTGCCCGGCCCGGTCGTGCTGTTCGACTCGGCCTGGCCGGGCGCGGGAGCGGACCGCGCGGAGCACCTCTGCGTCCCGCTGGAACCGGGCACCTACGCCGTGCGGGCCGCCTACACCCGGCCGGAGCCGGAGACCTGGGTGGGTCTGGTCCAGCTCCGGCGGATCGCGAACTGACCCGGGCGCGGGCCGCCGTTCACGGCGCCGGACGCCCCGGGCCTCGACACAGGGCGTCTCACGGGGAGACCGCGCCTCAACGCAGGCCGCTGAAGGCGACGTTCAGATGGCGGGGACCGCGCAGCAGCGGGTTCTCCCGGTACGGCGGCGGGTCCTCGACGAGCCGGGGTTCCTCCAGCCGCCGGGCCAGTTCGGACAGCGCGAGCTGGGTCTCCAGCCGGGCCAGCGGGGCGCCGAAGCAGCTGTGGACTCCGCTGCCGAAGCCGAGGTGCCGGATGTCCCCGCGGTCGGGGTCGAACCGGTCGGGGTCGCGGAACCGCTCCGGGTCCCGGTTGCCCGCGGCGAGGACCAGCCAGATCCGCGAGCCCTTCGGGATCGTGACCCCGCGCACCTCGATGTCGGTGATGTTGGTGCGCTGCGGGACGAACTGCACCGGCGGCTCGTACCGCAGCAGCTCCTCCACGATCTTGACCGACAGGTCCGGATCCTCCCGCAGCCGCGCCAGGATCTCGGGGTGACGCAGCAGCGTCAACATGCCGTTGGTGATCAGGTTGACCGTCGTCTCGTGCCCGGCGATCAGCAGGAGCACCGAGGTGGCCAGCACCTCCATCGTCGACATCGAGCCGTCCGGCCCCCGGCTGCCCGCCAGATCGGACAGCATGTCGTCGCGCGGCTCCTTGATCCGCTGCTCCACCAGCCCGGCCAGATACATCCCGAGCTGCACCCGCGACTCCTGCGCCGCCTTCGAGGCGACCGGATCCAGCTGCGTCCGGGGATCGAGGCCGGCGACGATCGGATCGACCATGCTGCGGAAGCGCGGCTCGTCCTCCCGGGGCACGCCCAGCAGCCGGCAGATCACGGTGACCGGGAAGGGATAGGCGAACTGGTCCACCAGGTCGATCTGCCGGGCGTCCCCGAACGCGTCGATCAGCTCGGTGACGATGGCCCGCATCTCGTCCCGCATGTCGTTCACCCGGTGCGGCCGGTGCGGCGGCCCGAAGGCGCTGTTCGCGATGCGCCGCAGCCGGTCGTGCTCCGGCGGGTCCAGCCGGATGAAGGACGGCGGCAGCCCCGTGTCCTCGGCCTGGGAGAGCGTGTTGTCCCCGGCGGCGGCCAGGTTGGCGGCGTCGGAGCTGATCCGCGGGTCGTGGAGCAGGCTCTCGATGTCCCAGTACGAGCTGATGATGTACGGGCCGTCCGCCTCCTCGTGCAGCACCGGCGTCTTGCGTAGCTCCGCGTACAGCGGATACGGGTTGGCGCGGTTCGCGTAGTCGACGATCTGGCGCGCCAGTGAGGCTTGCGTCATGACAGGTCCTTGGAGCGTCGGGGCACAGGCGGCGGTCAGTGGCGGGCGGGGGTGAAGACCAGCCGGCGCTCGGCCGGCGAGTAGCCGCTGAGGGTCACGGTGGGACCGTGGGTGGGCAGGGCGGGGTCGGGGAAGTCGGACGGGACCGGCTGCCGGCCCTCGGGACGCCGGTCCACCGTGGTGTACTCGACCGGGAACGGTGCACCCCGCTCGATCTCCCGCTGGTAGAACTCCAGCCACTTGGCGTTGTCGAAGGCCACGGCCGCCACGATCCGGCCCTGATGCCCGTAGACACCGACGAACCGGCGCTCCGCCAGCGAACCCTGCGTGATCATCAGCTGCTCGCCCATGGGCGGCACGCCGACCGACTTGATGTTCACCCCGAACTGCGAGGACCAGAAGGCCGGCATCCAGATGTGCGGGCGGCGGTCGGCGGGCGGGCAGATCATGTTGTGCGCGGCGGTCTCGCCCTGGGAGACGGCGTTGCCCCAGTGCTCGAGCGAGAGGAACTGGTAGCCGAACATCGGGTGCGGGGAGCGCGCGACGTCACCCGCGACGAAGACGTTGTCCGTGACGATGCCCCGGAAGTCGAAGGCCCGGCAGCCCGCGTCGCAGGCGATGCCGCGCGGGCCCGCGCCCAGCCCCGACCCGGTCAGCCACTCGGTGTTGCGCAGCGAACCCAGCGAGACGATCACGACATCCGCCTCGACGACGCTCGCGTCGGACAGATGGACGGCGCGCACCCGGCCGGCCGAGTCGCCCTCCAGCATCGTCACCGTGACCCCGGTGCGCAGGTCCACGCCGTTCTCGGTCTGGATGTCGGCGGCGACCGCGCCGATCACTCCGCCGAGCGCGCCCACCAGCGGGGCACCGGCCCGTTCCGCCACGGTGACGGCGAGGCCCATCTCCCGGCAGGCCGAGGCCACCTCCGAACCGGCGAACCCGGCCCCGATCACGAACACCCGCCGCGCCCCGGCCTTCAGCCGTTCGACCAGCCCGACCGCGTCGTCCCGGGTGCGCAGCACGAAGACGCCGTCGAGCCGCGCCTCCGCCTCGTTCGGCCAGGGCCGGGCGCGCACGCCGGTCGCGATGAGCAGCCGGTCGTACTCCACCGCGTCCCCGTCGGAGAGCTGGACCCGCATGGCCGACAGGTCGAGTCCGGTCGCCGCGACACCGAGCCGCCACTTCGCGTCGACGTTCCGGAGACGGGGCAGATCCGTGTGGTTCGGGGACGCCTTGCCCAGCAGCACCCCCTTGGACAGCGGCGGCCGGTCGTACGGTTCGTACGGCTCGTCCCCGACGAGGGTGAGCGAGCCGGCGAAGCCCTCCTCGCGCAAGGTCTCGGCGGCCCGCAGTCCGGCCAGCGAGGCGCCGACGATCACGATCCTGCCCTCGCGCCGGAGCCAGTCCATGTAGTCAGCTGCCATCGGAGGACTCCCGTGCGGATTCCCCGGCAGGCCCGTGCGCGCCGTCCAGACCGTCGGCCGTGATCGCCTGTACCGGGCAGGCGGCGACGGCCCGGGCCAGCCGTTCCCGCTGTTCCTCCTGTGCCAGCGGGTTGTAGATCAGCGACTCCTCACCGTGCATGGCGAAGATGTCGGGAGCGAGGAACGCGCACTGGGCGTACCCCTGGCATTTGTTGAGATCGACGACGAGCCTCATCGACGCTGCGCCCTTCCGGTGGCCAGGTCCGGTGCACACGGCCCACTCTCCACAGGCGCTCCCGGACGGCGGTCGTCCCCCGTCCGCCAGCATGCGAGACCGGCACGGGACCCGCGCGCCCTGGCACGCCGATCGGGTGACCGGCCGGGGCCCGGCCGGTTCACGAGCCCGCTGCGGTACGGGGCCGGGTGCGGCGGGCCACCGTGAGGATGTGCAGGCTGAGCAGCAGCGACCAGGCCGGGAAGACCAGTTCCGCCCACGGCACGTTCGACGAGGCGAGGAGCAGCGTCAGCGCGGCGAGGAAGCCGATGGTCGTGAGCCAGCGTGGCAGTGTGCCCAGACGGTGCCCGATCACCGACATCGACGACACGAAGACGGCCGCCATCCGCATCGCGTACTCGGTCATCAGCCCGTAGGCGAGGTGCCGGCCGAAGTTCCGGGCGGCGAGCCCCGCGGTGCCGCCGGAAGGGGGCCCGAGATCGAGCACGCCGGTGGCCGCCGCGGCCGAACCGAACATGGTGGCCGTGAACACCAGCCCGCTGCCGAGGAAGACGGTGGCCAGGAACCTGTCCTCGACCTCGCCGACATGGGCCCGTACGGCGCCGACGAACCACAGGAAGAAGATGCCGGCGAACGGGACGAGCGCGATCGCCGTCCGCACCGCGTGGCGCTGCCCGGAGTCGGTGAACCCCTGGACGTCCGCCGCGTCGGCCCCTTCGGGAAGGCCCAGCCGGATCAGGACCATCGCCGCCGCCAGCAACAGCGCGAACACGACCCCGGACAGCCCGGCCGCCCGCGGAGTCTCCAACGCCTTCTGCCGCGGCTCCTTGCCCTCCACAGCCGGCCCACCTCCTCCACATCGCCCCTCTGCCCCAGCAAGCCGCGTGCCCTCCGCGTGCGCTACCGGGAGGGGGCCGTACGGCCGAGGGGGAGGGGGCAGGGGGTCGGTGGGGTGCTGAGCCGAGAGGGGGCAGGGGCCGGGGTGCGTGCTGTCACTCGCTCGCGCCCCGCCCCACCGCCTCCCTACCGTGACAGCCTTGAGCCCCGGGTGATCAGAGCCGGGACAGCTCGTCCAGCAGGTCGTCCAGGCCCAGCGAGCCCTGCGACAGGGCCGCCATGTGCCAGGCCTTCAGGTCGAAGGCGTCACCGTGCCGCTCGCGCGCCCGCTCCCGGCCCAGCAGCCACGCCCGCTCGCCGAGCTTGTAGCCGATCGCCTGGCCCGGAATCGTCAGGTACCGGGTCAGCTCGCTCTCCACGAAGTCCGCCGGACGGCTGCTGTACGTCCGGAAGAACTCCTCGGCCAGCTCCGGCGTCCAGCGCTCACCCGGGTGGAAGGGCGAGTCCGCCGGGATCTCCAGCTCCAGGTGCATGCCGATGTCGATGATCACCCGGACCGCGCGCATCATCTGGGCGTCCAGGTAGCCGAGCCGCTCCTCCGGGTCCGCGAGATAACCCAGCTCGTCCATCAGGCGCTCCGCGTACAGCGCCCAGCCCTCCGCGTTGGCGCTCACCCCGCCGACCGTGGCCTGGTAGCGGGAGAGGTCCTGGGCCACGTGCGCCCACTGCGCGAGCTGCAGGTGATGCCCGGGCACGCCCTCGTGGTACCAGGTCGACACCAGGTCGTACACCGGGAACCGGGTCTGCCCCATGGTCGGCAGCCAGGTCCGGCCGGGACGCGAGAAGTCCTCCGACGGACCCGTGTAGTACGGCGCCGCGGCCCCGCCGGGCGGGGCGATGCGCGACTCCACCCTGCGCACCCGCTCCGCGAGTTCGAAGTGCGTGCCGTCCAGGTCCTCGATGGCCTTGTCCATCAGGCCCTGCAGCCACACCCGGACCTCTTCGACGCCCTCGATGTGCCTGCCGTGCTCGTCCAGGTGCGCGAGCGCCACCCACGGAGTCTCCGCGCCGGGCAGCACCCTCTCGGCCTCCTTCCTCATCTCGCCGAGCAGGCGGTGGAACTCCGACCAGCCGTACGCGTACGCCTCGTCCAGATCCAGGTCGGTGCCGTTGAAGTAGCGGGACCAGCGCGCGTACCGCTCGCGGCCCACCGTGTTCGGGGCGCCCTCGACGGCCGGCGCGTACACGTCCCGCATCCAGTCGCGCAGCTCCACCACGGCGGCGGTCGCCGCGCGAGCCGCCTCGTCCAGCTCGGCCCGCAGTGCGTCGGGGCCCGCGGCGGCGAAGTCCTCGTACCAGCCGCGGCCCTGGCCGTCGGTGTCGGACCACTCGGTGAGCTGCTCGACGAAGGTCGTGGTCGGCCGCGGCGCCGCGTAGAGCTTGCGCTCCAGGCCCAGCTCCAGGCACTCCCGGTAGCCCGCGAGAGCGGCCGGCACGGCGCGCAGCCGCTCGGCGATCGCCGCCCAGTCCTCGTCCGTCTGCGTCGGGGTCACGGTGAAGATGTCCCGCACGGCGTGCCCGGGTGTGTGCATGTTGCCGACGGCGCGCAGATGTTCGTCCGCCTCGTGCACGGCGAGTTCGGCGGTCAGCCGCTCCCGCAGCAGCCGCCCGCACAGGCGCTCGACGTCGCTGTCCGCACCGGGCTGCCGCTCGGCCTCGTCCAGCCGCGCGAGCGTGGTCCGGGCCAGCTCCGCGAGGGCCTCCTGACCCGCCGGCGAGTAGTCGGGCAGCCTGCTCGAACTCTCCTTCACCCCGAGGAAGGTGCCGGTGACCGGATCGAGGGCGATGAGGTCGTCGACGTAGGCGTCGGCGACCTGGCGGGGCAGCGGGATCTTGGTCTCAGACATGCCGTCCATCCTCGTACCAGGACTGTGCCCGCGTCACCCATGCACCGGTGATTCAGCTCAGGGCGTGGCCCGGGGCAGCAGCGGACCGCAGTCCCACTGCTGGAAGATCAACCGGGTTTCCACCCGGGCCACTTCCCGCTGCGAGGTGAACTCGTCCAGCACCAGCCGCTGCAGATCGGCCATGTCCGCGACGGCCACGTGCACGAGGTAGTCGTCGGGCCCGGTCAGATGGAACACCGTCCGCGACTCCGGCAGCGACCGGATCCGCTCCACGAACGGCCCCACCAGCTCCCGCCGGTGCGGCCTGACCTGCACCGACAGCAGCGCCTCCAGCCCCCGGCCCAGCTTCGCGGGGTCCAGTCGCAGCTGGTGGCCGAGGATCACGCCCGAGCGGCGCAGCCGGGTCACCCGGTCCAGACAGGTCGACGGCGCCACGCCCACCTGCGCGGCGAGGTCGCGGTACGTGGTCCGGGCGTCGTTCTGCAACAGCCGCAACAGATGAAGATCCACCGGATCCAGTACGACGGATTCAGCCATTGGCCGAACGTAACACGGTGTTCGATCCAGGTCACCCGTCCGGTGTTCAACCTTCCGGCCATGGACTCAGCGAGCACTGGTGCCTACAACGCCGTACGCACCGCATCGAGAGCACTGGCCACCGAGGCCGTGCACGCCGGCCGCGACGACCTCGCCCGCCAAGGCCTGCACGCCCCGCCGATCGACCTGTCGACCACCTACCCGTCGTACGACAGCCGCGCCGAGGCCGCCCGCATCGACGCCTTCGCCACCGACGGCGCCGACCCGGCCGGACCGCCCATCTACGGCCGCCTCGGCAACCCGACCGTCGCCCGCTTCGAGACCGCCCTCGCCCGCCTGGAGGGCACCGAGTCCGCCGTCGCCTTCGCCAGCGGCATGGCCGCGCTCAGCGCCGTCCTCCTCGCCCGGTCGGCGGCGGGCCTGCGCCATGTGGTCGCGGTACGGCCCCTGTACGGCTGCAGCGACCATCTGCTCACCGCCGGGCTGTTGGGCACCGAGGTGACCTGGACCGACCCGGCAGGCATCGGCGACGCGCTGCGCCCCGACACCGGTCTGGTGATGGTCGAGACGCCTGCCAACCCCACGCTCGCCGAGGTCGACCTGCGCGCCGTCGCCCACGCCTGCGGCACCGTCCCGCTGCTCGCCGACAACACCTTCGCCACACCTGTCCTGCAGCGCCCCGCCGAGCAGGGCGCGCGGCTGGTGCTGCACAGCGCCACCAAGTACCTCGGCGGCCACGGGGACGTGCTGGCCGGTGTGGTGGCCTGCGACGAGGAGTTCGCGGGCAAGCTTCGGCAGATACGTTTCGCCACGGGTGGTGTCCTGCACCCGCTGGCCGGCTACCTGCTGCTCCGGGGACTGTCCACCCTGCCGGTGCGGGTCCGGGCCGCCTCCGCGACCGCCGCCGAACTGGCCCGCCGGCTCGCCGCCGACCCGCGCGTGGCCCGGGTCCGCTATCCCCGCCTGGGCGGCGCGATGGTCGCCTTCGAGGTGCACGGCGACCCACACGAGGTGATCTCGCGGGTCCGGTTGGTCACCCCGGCGGTCAGCCTCGGCAGTGTGGACACCCTGATCCAGCACCCCGCCTCGATCAGCCACCGCATCGTCGACGCCGACGACCGGCGCGGCGCCGGGGTGAGCGACCGGCTGCTGCGGATGTCGGTCGGCCTGGAGGACGTCGACGACCTGTGGGCGGACCTGGACCACGCCCTCGGCGTGCCCGCCCGTACGCCCGTGGCGCTCCAGGAGGCGATGAACTGACGGGCACGACGGCGCCGTTGACCAGCGCTGCGCCCTGAACCGAACGGCCGACGGCCCGGCGGGGGTCCGCCGGGCCGTCGGCCGTCCGTCGCTGTTGGCTCAGTCGCGGTGGGCGGGGCTGCCGATCCGGCCCGGCAGGGTGCCGTACGGAGGCCGGGAGACGACGGGAGTGGCGTCCAGGCGGGCCGTGATGACCAGCGTGCCCTCCTCGATCTGGTAGTCCAGGGGCAGCCCGAGGCCGCGCATCGCCGCGACCATCCCGGTGTTGGAGGACTGCGTCACGGCGTAGACGCTCTCGCAGCCCGCCTCCACCGCCATCGTCACCAGCCGGCCGAGCAGCTTGGAGCCGATGCCGCGCCGCTGCCACTCGTCCTCGATGAGCAGCGCGACCTCGGTCTCGTCGCCGTCCCACAGCAGATGCCCGAGGCCGACGATGCGGCCAGAGGTGGTCTGCGCGGCCAGGGTGCGCCCGAAGCGGGGGCTGAGCAGGTGCTTCAGATAGCGGTCCGCGTCGCCGACCGGTCCGTGGTAGCGCATGCCGAGGGTGCGCGGCGAGCACCGGTCGTGCATCTCCCGGGCCGCCGGCAGATCACCGGTGTCGACCCGGCGCACCATGATGTCGCTGCCCTCGGGCAGCGTCAGCACGTCCTGGCTGCTCGGGATGCGCGGGCCGAGCCGGCCGTCCAGGTCCACCAGCGCCCGCGCCCGAGCGAACTCGGTCGGCGTGAACGGCAGATACGGCCGCTCCACGGTCAGCACGCCGCCCTCCGGTGCCCGCAGCCGGATCACGGTGTCGTCGAGGACCCCCTCGGCCGGCACCGGCTCCGGCCCGCTGCCACCGCCGACCGGCCTGGCCGGCAGCGAGCGGATCGTGCACCGGCCCAGCAACTGCCTGAGCGCCAGCGGGAGTTCCGCCGCGTCCAGCGCGGTGCGGGTGGCGAGGCCGAGGACCCGGGTGGGGGCGTCGACCAGGTCGTGGGCGTCGGCCCGCTCGATCCAGGTGGACGTGCCGCCGGCCAGCGAGACCGCCCGGGTCAGCTCGGCCGCCGTCAGCGGCTCCGGCGCCCGCAGCAGGAACTCGTCCACCGTGCCCTCGGCCAGCGGGTGCGTCTGCAGGCTCAGGATGTCGACCCATTGTCCGGCCAGCGCCGTGCAGAGCGCGGCCAGCGAGCCCGGCTCGTCCTTCACCGTCGTCCGCATCCGCCACAGCGTGCTCGCCGCGGCCATCTCCGAGGAGGGCGCGGCGAGCCGCCCGGACGGCCCGGCCGGCCGCGCTGCCGCGGCCGGCCGGGCACCGGTATCGGAGGTCGGCGGTGCGTGTCCGTGGCGCCGTGCCCACCAGGTGTGGAAGGCCGCGGTCGCGGTCAGCACGATCGCCGAGATCACCAGCAGCGCCGGGCCGTCGGGCCCGTGTCCGATCAGGTTCGCCACCCCGTCCGCGACCGCGACGGCCGTGAACAGCGCGGCGAGCTCGACGAGGTCCCGCCGCCAGTGGTGGACGGGGCGTCCGTGCCTCGCCCGGTTCACATGAGACATGTCTGGAGTCATGTACCCACTGTGAAGGAACGGTGTTGCGTGATCACGAACTGTTTGTGACCGATGGGTAAAGCATGGCTATGACCTTTTTGCGCCACTTTTTACGGTCGGGGTCAGCGGACCCTCCGCCGGGGTCAGCGGGTGCTCCTACGGCTCAGGCGGCCACCTCCTCGACCAGGAGGTCCCGCAGGCGCCGGGCCTGGGTCACCAGCCGGGACGAGCCGCCGCGGGCCACGGTCTCCGCCAGGTGCGGCACGCCGCCCCGCGCCCCGGACCGCTCGGCGCAGTCCGCCGCCACGGCCAGCAGGTCCCCGAGGCCCCGGGCCGCCACGGCCGCCGCCTCCGGACGGGCGGTCGCGAGCCCGGCGAGCGGGACCGGCAGCGTGTGCCGGAGCACCTCCCAGATCGTCGCGTCGGCCCCGGTGGCCGCCGCCGTCCGCGCCGAGTCGGCCAGCCGCTGCGGCTTCACCGCGCCGCGTCCCACCAGCTCGCCCAGATCCGCGCCCAGCCGTGCCGCGTCGAGCTGCCCCCGCGAGGCGAGCACCAGCAGGGCGTCCACGGCGGCGAGCCGGTCCTCCTGGTGCCGCGCGCCGAGCCCGTAGGCCACGCACAGGTGCACGGCCTCGCCCGCCTCGCCGCCGGACTCGGCGAGCAGCGGCAGGACGGCGGCACCGCGGTCGTCCTCGACGGCCGTGTCCGCGAGATCGTGCAGCATCCGGGCCGCGACCAGCTCCCGTCGCTCCGGCAGCACGGCGAGCCAGTGCGGACGTATGGCCTGATTCCAGTGGTTGCAGCGCCAGCGGTCGGTGAAGACGGACATCGGATGACCGAGCCGCTGGAAGTCCTGCGGGAAACCGTCCAGCACCTCGGGCAGCTCGGCCGGCTCCAGCAGGATCCGCACGCCCTTGGTGCGCCGCCTGGTCGCGGGCAGGGTGTTGTCCGCGCTCAGCCAGCGGGCCAGCCGGGCCCCCTCCGGAGTGCCGAGCGCCCGGGCCCGACGCCCCGCCTCCTCGGCCGCCGCCCGGTCGTCCCGGCGGACCCGCAACAGGGCCTGGGCGAAGTCGGTCGCGCAGACCCGGGCGTCCAGACGCCGGTACTCGGCGAGGCGCGACACCAGTTCGTCCGGCTCCAGCAGGCCCGTGCTCCAGGTGGGCGTGGCCAGCAGCAGGGGCATCGGGTCCGTGCGCAGCCGGTACGCCACCTCGCGGATCCGGGCGTCGAAGGCCCGGGCGAGGGGGCTGTGCGGGCACTCGTGCTCCTCGGGACCGCGCCGTACCGCGTTGAGCAGCGTGGCCGTGCGCGCGGTGCCGTGCACGGTCGCGAGGAGCAGGTCGAGCGCCTCCTGGGCGCCGAGAAGGCCGTAGCGGGTGTTGCCGAACAGGTCGTCCGCGCGTGGCCAGCGCGGGTACTCGGCCGTCGCCCACCAGCGGTTCGCGATCACCGGCGCGAGCGCCTCGCGCAGCGCCGGGAGGTCCTGGTACGCGTGCCGCACCAGACCGTCCAGCGCCCGCTCGAACACGGCCACGTCACCGTCGGAGGCCAGCAGCGCCCCCAGCTCTTCGGCCACCTCCGCCGCCGATCGGGGCGCGGGCGCGAGCCGGACCGGCTCCGGGGCGGGCGGCAGCACCTCCTCGTACACCTCGGGCCCGGCGCCGTTCACGGCGGCGCCCAGCACGCCGGCCGCGCGCAGGCGCAGCGTCGGGGTCAGCTGCCCCGCTGCCCGGGCGAGTTCGCCGTGGACCTCGTCGGAGCCGACCTTCTTCGCGTGGCGCTCGACCAGCTTGAGCGCTCGCTCCTGCACCTGGGTGTCCTCGTGCCCGAACGCCTGCGCCACGACCGGCAGCAGTTCCTCCGCGGTATCGGCGTCGCGGGACAGGACCTTGCCGAGCAGCACCAGCTGGGCCCGCACGAGCTTCTTCTCGGCCCGGAACAGCAGCCCTTCGGAGGCCTCGGCCAGCTGCCGCGTGGTCAGGTCGCCGTCCAGCGCCAGGGCGGCGAGCACTTCTTGCGCGTGCGAGGCGACGGGGGAGACCGCGTCACGGGCGAGTGCCGTCCAGTCGGCGATCCGGGCCCGCTGCTCCTCCTGGGTGAGGCCGAGTTCGGTCAGCAGCGGAAGGAAGACCCGGTGGTCCGTGGGGCCCCCGCCGCGCAGCAGCCGGGCCACACAGGCGTCCACCAGGACGGCACGGTCCAGGAAGCCCTCCCGGGTCAGGGCCACGAGCGCGGCCCCCCAGGAATCCGGCCCGTGTCCGAGCGTCCAGCGGACCTCGGAGAGATCGGCGAGGGTGAAGAGCGCGCCGACCAGCGGGGCGAGGTTCGGTTCACGCCGCAGGTGATCGAGGACGGTGCCCCGGTGCCGGCGGAGGCCGATGTGCCGGATCCAGCCGACCACGTAGGCGTCCGTCAGCGGCACCTCGCACCCCGACCGGCTCACCAGTCCCGCCATCAGTTCGTACGGCACACCCGCCGACCCCGGCCGCTGGGCCAGCCGGTGGGCGACATCGGCCAGCCAGCCGCTGTCCCGGTGCTCCAGCGCCCGCAGCAGGGACGCGACGGGCGCCGGGCTCCAGCGCAGGTCCGCCGCCGCGAGCCAGGCCGCGGCCGCCGCCCGGCCCGTGTGGCAGGCGGCCCCGGCCAGGTGCAGCGCCGGATGGATCCGCTCCGACCTGCTCTCCCACCACGGCACCGCCCGCAGCTCCTTGCGCAGCTCCTTCAACTCGGGCAGGAACGCACGCCGTTCGGCATCCGTCATCCCCGTCAGCGCGCTCAGCGTCTCCGCCGTGCGGCCCGCCCGTACCGCCTCCATCAGCGCGGTCATCGCGCACCCCCCTGGATTCCGATCAGTTCCTGGTCCACCACGGCGCCCCGCCGCACCATCCGCACCGCCAGCGCGTGCTTGCACGGGCCCCGCCCGCCCCGGTACTTCGCCCACCACAGACAACTGCAGCTGAGCACCCCCGCCTCGTCCCGCACCCGGTGTGCGTGACCGTCCTCCGCGGTCACCGTGGCCACAGCGCCGTCCAGCGTCACCGCACCGGCCGCCACCAGCGCGCGGGCCGAGCGCAGCCGCGGGTTGTGCTTCTCGACGCGGTCGGCGTCGTAGGGAAGCTCCCGGTGGAAGTAGGCCGCCTCCGCCGTGTCGTATCCGACGCGGCCCGAGGTGCCGAGGCGGACCAGGGCGGCGCGCACCCGCTCGGGAGTGAGGCCCGCGGACGCGGCGAGGTCGGCCACGTCGATGCGGGGTTCCCAGGCGAGCAGCACCGCGATCAGCTCGGCGTCCCCGGCCGCCTCCTCCGTGGCGAGCGCGTCCAGGACGCCGCCCTCACCGGAGAAGCCGCGCGAGGCGTCCGGCGACAGCGTGAGCGTGAGCCGCATGCCGGGCAGCACGACCTCCCAGGCGGCGGCCGTGCCCGCCGCTCCGCCGACCGCGGGGCCGTACACCCGCAGGGCCGTCGCATGGCGCAGCACTCGCTGCAGCGCGGCCAGCCGCTGGGGCCCGGCAGGCACACCGCGCCCGGCACCGGCCGCGTCGTCGGCCGCAGCCCCCGGCCCACCGGGACCACCCAGCGCGGGCCGCCCGAGGCCCGCCGTGCCCCGCCCGACCTCGGCAGCCCGCGCAGGAAGCGCACCGCCTCGTCCGCCGGCAGCTCGGCTCGCAGGTCGAACCCGGCCGCGATCACCTGCGCCTCGGCGAAGCCGCGCAGCCACCGGTCGGGCAGCGGCACCTTCTTCTCCACCACCGGCCCGTCCAGGGTGGTGACCGCCAACTCGTCCGGACCGACCCGCAGATGGAGGGGATCGTCGGTCCCGATCCGGGACAGCGCCTCGCGCAGCGGGTGGTTCACGTCCACGTTGGTCGTGCCGTGCCCCACCTCGCCGCCGTCGAGACCCGGGGTGAGAACGTCCAGACGCGCGTACACCCCGCCGCAGCCGGAGAAGGACTCGAAGCGCAGCCGGTCGCCGTTGCCCGTCACCACCGGGTCGAGCGAGGCGCGCAGCTGCGGCTGGTAGTAGCGCGCGGCCGCCACGTCGGCCACCGCCAGCAGGGCTGCGGAGGCGACCTGAGGTGAGGTCAGAAAGCCCGCGAAGAAGCGCGGATGGTCCTCGACACCCCTGGGCGTCGCCCCCCGGGACGTTTCCAGCCCGAGGCGGCGGCCGTCCGTGTCGGAGTGCAGCGCGGAGGGTCGGCGATAGGCCACGGCCTGCAGTGATCGCGTCATGGAAAAACCGTAGAGGCGACCACTGACAATGGGCCTGACCTGCGAAGACGCCCACTCGACAGGGAAGTTGGCGGACGCGGAACCGCGCCGCGCACCGGGGGATGACGCCGGTGCGCGGCACGGTGACGAGGGTACGGGACCGGGCGGCCTCGACGGTCCGGCCCGCCGACCCGCACGTGCTGCGGTGGTCGGGCCGGAGGCGTTCCGGCGGTCGAGCCGGAGGCGCCGGGGGCCGGTCCGCCTGTGCTCTACTGGCCGACCAGGCCGGGCCGCAGCGTCTGGGTGAACAGCACCGTGCCGTCCTGCTCGCGCAGCCGTACCGTCAGCTCGCCGCTGCCGCCGTCGATGTCGACCTCGCCGAAGAACTGGTAACCACCGGCGGGCGAGACGTTCGACGCGGTCGGCGCCTTCACGAACACCCGCTCCGGACCGAACGTGCCGTCCAGCGCGCTGGCCGGGAACGCGCCGGCGTTGAGCGGCCCCGAGACGAACTCCCAGAACGGCTCGAAGTCGGTGAACGCGGCCCGCGAGGGCTGGTAGTGCTGGGCGGAGGTGTGGTGCACGTCCGCCGTCAGCCACACCGTGCCGGTGATCCGCCGGTGCTTGACGAACCGCAGCAGCTCGGCGATCTGCAGCTCCCGGCCGAGCGGGGCGCCCGGGTCGCCCTGCGCCACCGCCTCGAAGTTCGGCCTGCCCTCCGTCGAGTCCGGCACGACCAGCCCGATCGGCATGTCCGCGGCGATCACCTTCCACACCGCCCGCGACCGGGACAGCTCCCGCTTCAGCCACTCCAGCTGCTCACGGCCCAGGATGCCCTGCGGGTCGACGGTCTGGGCGTCGGGCGAGTTGGCGTTGCGGTAGGTGCGCATGTCCAGCACGAACACGTCCAGCAGGGGGCCCTGGCGCAGCACGCGGTGGACGCGGCCCTCCTTCGCGCCCGGGCGCAGCGTGGAGATCGGGAAGTACTCGCTGAACGCCCGCCGGGCGCGCGCCGCCAGTACGTCGACGCTCTTCTCGGTGTACCGGGCGTCGGTGGAGGCGATCACCTCGCCCGGGTACCAGTTGTTGCGGACCTCGTGGTCGTCCCACTGGATGATCGACGGCACCTGGGCGTTGAACCGGCGCAGGTTCTCGTCCAGCAGGTTGTAGCGGAAGTTGCCCCGGAACTCCGCGAGGGTCTCGGCGACCTTCGCCTTCTCCTCCGTGGTGATGTTCCGCCAGGTGCTGCCGTCCGGCAGGGCCTGGGTCGCGGCGATCGGGCCGTCGGCGTAGATGTTGTCGCCGCTGCACAGGAAGAAGTCCGGGTCCAGCTTCGCCATCGCGTCGTAGATCCGGTAGCCGCCCCGGTCGGGGTTGATGCCCCAGCCCTGGCCCGCCAGGTCGCCCGACCACAGGAACCGCACGCCGTCCCGGCGGCGCCGCGAAACGGTGCGGAAAGTGCCGGTCACCGGCTCTCCGGTGCGCCGCGGGTCGTCGGGGTCGGCGAGCAGCACGCGGTAGTGGATCTGCTCGCCGGACGGCAGCCCGTGCAGCCGGGTGGTGCCGGTGAAGTCGGTGTCGGGGCCCAGCAGCGGGCCGTGCCATCTGCGCGGGTCGCGGAACGACTCGGTGGCCGACGTCTCCACGATCATCCGGGCGGGCCGGTCCGAACGCACCCATACCAGGCCGGAGTCGACGCCGATGTCGCCCGCCTGCACGCCCCAGCCCGCCTCGGGGCGTCCGGAGCGGGCGAACGCGGGCGCCGCGCCTAGGCCCACGGGCAGGGTCAGGGCCGCCGACGCGGCCAGGGAGCCGCGCAGAACGCTGCGACGGCCGGGAAACGGACGGTGTGACATGGCTGCGCCTCCTGGAATGGGATCCGGCCAGTGTGCAGAGCCACACCTACTGGTGCGCGGCGGCGCGCACGCGAACCGCGAGTGAACAACGGTCCCTTGCAGCGCACGTGACACGGCCCGACCCGCGTGTGAGAGAGAGCTGCACCCGCCCGCGTGACACGGCCCGACCCGCGCGCCAAAGGGCTTGACCCGCGTGCCTGACACGGCCCGGCCCGCGCGTGTGACAGGGCTGGACCCGCACGCGTGACACGGCCCGACCCACACTCGTGACGGGGGCGCTGGACCCGCGTGTGTGAGATGGCTTGACCCGCGTCCGCGACACGGCCCGGTCCGCGCTTGTGACCGGGCTCGCTCTGCGCGTCTGCGATGGCTCGACCCGCGCGCGTGACGCGGTCCGACCCGCGCGCGTGACACGGTCCGACCGGCGCGCGGGACACGGCTGTGGCCGGCGTGCGTCACACGGCCGGACCGGCCGTCACGCGGTGAGCGCCTCGGCCATCGTCCGGACGCCCGCCCGGATCCGCGCCGGCGGCAGATGCGCGTACCCGAGCACCAGCCGGACAGCCGAATCGCCGGTAAGCGTGTGTGTGCAGGCGCTGAGCGGGCGTACGGCGATCCCGGCGCCGGCCACCCGCTCCAGGAAGTCGCCCTCCGGGCCGTACCGTTCGGGCAGTTCCGCGATGGCGTGCAGGCCCGCGGCGATGCCCGATACCCGTGCCTCCGGGAAGTGCTCAGCCAGCGCGCCGACCAGGGCGTCCCTCCGCTCGCGGTAGGCGCGCTGGCAGCGGCGCAGCTGCCGGTCGTAGTCGCCGCGCTCCACGAAGTGCGCGAACAGCGCCTGGTCGAGGGAGGGATGGCCGAGGTCCATGGTCCGCTTGCGCTCCACGACCTCCTCGGTCAGCGCCTCGGGTACGAGCAGCCAGCCCAGCCGCAGCCCGGGTGCGAGGGACTTGCTGACCGAGCCCGTGTAGGCGACGCGTTCCGGATCGAGGCCCTGGAGGGCACCCACGGGCGCGCGGTCGTAGCGGAAGTCCCCGTCGTAGTCGTCCTCCAGCACCAGGCCGTCCACCGACCGTGCCCAGTCGAGCAGTTCGGTGCGCCGCCGGGCGGAGTACGCGATCCCGGTGGGGTACTGGTGGGAGGGCGTCGTCACCACGGCCCGTACGCCGGACGTGCCCAACGGACCGAGGGCCAGGCCGTCCCCGTCCAGCGGCAGCGGCACGGTGGCCAGTCCGCTCGCCGCGTACAGGGCGTCGTGCTGCGGGCTGCCCGGGTCCTCGACGCCGATCGTGCGCATCCCGCGCGCGTGGAGCACGTGTCCGAGGAGGGCGGACGCCTGGGCGACACCGGAGACGACCACGATCCGCTCCGGGTCGGCGACCACGCCCCGACGGCGGGCCAGCAGCCCGGCGAGCGCGACCCGCAGCCGGGGCAGTCCGCGCGGGTCCGGGTAACCGAGGTCGTGGTGCGGCAGTTCCGCCAGCACGGCCCGCTGTACGGCGGCCCAGGCGGCCCTCGGGAACAGCGACAGGTCCGGCGTGCCCGGCACGAAGTCGACAAGGGTGCCGGGGGAGCGCGGAGCGAGGTCACGCGCGTGCGGCCGGGCGGCTCGTACGGCGTCCCCGACCCAGGTGCCCGCGCCCCGTCCGCTGCGCAGGTACCCCTCCGCCACCAGCTGTTCGTACGCCTCCGTGACCAGGCCCCGTGACACGCCGAGGTCGGCGGCCAGATCCCGGCTGGACGGCAGGCGGGTGCCGGGTGTCAGCCGGCCCGAGCGGATCGCCTCGCGCAGCGCCGCCTGGAGGGCGCGGCCACGCGCGCGTGCCGGCGCGGAGGCGGCGGGCAGGAGCAGTTCCCAGGCGGCGGAGCCCGTGAGGCCGGTCGCATTGGTCCCCGATGACGTCATGGAAGTGGACCTTAAACCGGACCGCCGTGATCCCTAGCGTCGGCGTCATGAAGCCCAGCTCCGTCCGCAAGACCGCCACGACGGCGTACGGGACCGCGTCGGTCGCCGCGCGAGGCGGCGCCACCGCCGCTGCCCGTGGGTCCGTCCCGGCCACCTCCCGCAGTGCCACCCCGACCGGCACCTGTGTGAATGGCTCTAGGGCCCGCGTGAATGCCTCCACCGCCCGCGTGACTGGCTCCACCGCCCGCGCCGCGCTCCTCGCCGCCCTCGCCTGCGTGCTCGTCGGCGGTTCCTTCACCGCGAACAGCGTCCTGGTCCACTACCCGTACTCCGGCGGCCAGTTCCTGCGCTACGCGCTGGCCTGCCTGCTGCTCGCCCCGCTCGCCGGACGGGACGGGGCCGCGCGCCTGCGCGCGCTCGGCCGCCGCCAGTGGGCCCGCCTGGCCCTGCTGGCCGCCGTCGGCATGGTCGGCTTCAACCTGGCCGTCCTCGCCGCCGAACGCGGCGCCGAGCCCGCGGTCCCGGGGGTCTTCGTCGGCTGCGCACCGGTCGTGGTGGCCGTCCTCGTCCCGCTCCTCGGCCGGCGCCGTCCGCAGCATGCGGTGCTGTACGGCGCGCTGCTCGTCGCCGTCGGCGCGTTCACCGTGCAGGGGTGGGGCCGCACCGACGGATCCGGACTCGCCTTCTCGGCGTGCGCGCTGGGCGGCGAGGTGGGGTTCGCGGTGCTCGCCGCGCCGGTGCTGCGGCCGCTCGGGCCGCGGTTGCTGGCGGCGACTGTCTGCGGCGTCGCCGCCGTGGAGGCCGCGCTCGCCGGACTGGTGCTCGACGGCGGGGCATGGCTGCGCCGCCCGGAAGCCACCGAGACCGCCGCGCTGGTGTGGCAGGCGGCGGTCGTCACGGTCGTCGGGTTCGTGTGCTGGTACATGGGCATGCAGCGGCTCGGCACGGAGCGGGCCACGCTGTTCTCCGGGCTCATCCCGGTCGCCGCCGCCTGCACCGCGCCGCTCGTCGGCACGGGCGAGTACGGGCCCGCTCAGGCTGTGGGCAGCGCCCTCGTGGGAGCCGGGGTCGCGCTCGGTTCCGGTGCGCTCGGTTCGCGGGGGCTCGGCTCGGGTGTGCTCGGCCGGTGGCGGTCAGCGGCTTCCGTCGAGGATGACGCGGGAGACGAGCGCCGGGTCGTCGTTCATCGGGCAGTGCCCGCAGCCGGGCAGCCGCACCAGCCGGGCGTGCGGCATGATCCGCTTGGCCCGGATCCCCTGGCGGCGTACGAGGAGCCGGTCGCGGGTTCCCCAGGCGACGGTGACCGGAATGCCGGACAGGTCGTCGGTGAACTGCACGGTGGTGCCCGCCTGGAGCGTCGCGTCGAAGCCGGTGGCCCCGGCCAGCGCGAGCGTCTCGGCGACCACGGCCTCGGGTGAACGGCGCGCCGGGCGGCCGTAGATGGTGCTCGTCAGCGCGGTACGGCCGGCCGCCGAGCGGGACAGCCGCTCCACCAGGGGCAGCGGGAGCCGCTGGGCGATGCCCCGCATCGTGAGCAGCAGACCGAAGGCGTAGCGCCGCTCGGCCTCGCTCCAGAAGCCGGCCGGGGAGAGGGCCGTGACGGACCGGACGAGCTTCTCGCGGCCCAGTTCCAGGGCCAGCAGGCCGCCCAGCGAGTTGCCGGCCACGTGCGGGCGGTCCAGCTCCAGCGCCTCGAACAGGGCGCCCAGTACGGAGTTCGTCGTGGGCAGGTCGTAGTCGAGGCCGGCGGGCAGGCCCGGAGACGCGCCGAAGCCGGGCAGGTCCACGGCGATCACCTCGCGCTCGGTCGCCAGGATGTCCACCACCGGGTCCCAGGCCTGCCGGTGATGGCCGATGCCGTGCAGCAGCACCAGCGGTTCACCGTGTCCCACGCGCGCGTAGGACACAGTTACGTCCTCCGGACCGCGCGGAGTGGGGACCGGGAAGGAGACGGTGGTGGACATGAGTGCTCCTCGGTGGGCTGCTGACGGACGCCATAGACAGCTTGTCAGCAATTACTACCGACGGGTAGCCCTCTGGTGTCGTGCGACCCGCACGAGCGTCAACGGCCGTCGCGACAACGTCAACGAGCCCGGCGCAGCTCGAAGTTGAAGTCCGCGTGCCCGAAGTGCCGCATCAGGTCCAGCCACAGTGGCAGCAGCATCTCCACGGACCGCGCCGACCGGATGCCGCCGAGGTCCAGCACCCGGTCCGCCGGCCAGCCGAACTCCCCGAGCAGCTCGATCACCTGCTGCTTGGCACCGGTGTCGTCCCCGCACACGAACAGGTTGTGCTCGCCCGGGACCCGCCCCGGATCCACCATCACCTGACAGTTGACGGTGTTGAGCGTCTTCACCACGCGCGCGTGCGGGAAGGCGCGCTGGATCTGCTCGCCCACGCTGTCCGACTCCACCGGGTCCAGCCGCACCTGATCGCCCTCGAACGCCAGGGGGTTGCAGACGTCCACCAGGAGCTTGCCGTCCAGGTTCTCCGCGCCCGCCGCCCGCAGGGCCTCGAGCGCGACCCGGCCGCCCACGGCGTTGATCACGACGTCACCCGCGGCCGCGGCGTCCGCGAACGTCCCCGCGCGCGAGCGGTCCTCCGTGGCCGTGGCCCACTCCTGCGCGACGGGGTTGTCCTTGGTGCGCGACCCGAGGATCACCTCGTAGCCCAGTTCCACGAGTCTGCCGGCCAGTGTGCGGCCTACCTCGCCCGTGCCCAGCACCGCGTACCGCATCGGTCACCTCCGCATCCCGGCCGCCGGCCACCGGCGGTCCGCGATCATTGTGGTCGGGGCCACCTGTGGACGCGGCGATTCCGCCTGGACACCCGCAGGTGTGTCGGATGGGATGGGCCGGTGACCACCGACACCGTGACCGACGTCTTCGAAGAGAACCGGCCCCTCCTCATGGGAGTCGCCTACCGCATGCTCGGGCGTGTCGCCGACGCCGAGGACGTGGTCCAGGACGCCTGGCTGCGCTGGTCCCGCGACGATCGCACGCAGGTCCGTGAGCCGCGCGCCTATCTCGTGCGCATCACCACCCGTCTGGCCATCGACCGGCTGCGCACGGTGCAGGCCCGCGGCGAGGCGTACGTCGGCCCCTGGCTGCCCGAGCCGTACGTCACGGACTTCGGCGACACCGTGCCCGACACCGCCGACCGTGCCGTGCTCGCCGACTCCGTCTCCCTCGCCGTGCTCGTGGTGCTGGAGTCGCTGTCGCCGCTGGAGCGCGCGGTCTTCGTCCTCCGGGAGGCCTTCGGCTACCCGTACGCCGAGATCGCCGCCCTGCTGGACCGCGGCGAGGCGGCGGTACGGCAGCTCGCAGGGCGGGCCCGCCGGCACGTCGAGGAGCGGCGGCCGCGCTACGAGGTCGACCCGGTACAGCGCCGGGAGCTGACCGAACGGTTCCTCGCCGCCGCGGCCGGGGGCGACCTCGACGAGCTGATGGCCTTGCTCGCCCCGGACGCCCGCCTCGTCGGCGACAGCGGCGGCAAGGCGAAGACGCCGCGCCGGATCCTGGAGTCCGCCGACAAGGTGGGCCGCTTCCTGGTCGCGGTGGCCCCCCAGGGCGTGCCGGATCTGTCCATCCGGCTCATCGAGATCAACGGCGGTGTCGCCGTGCTCGTGCTGTCGGGGGACAAGCCGGACAGCGTGTTCCAGGTGGATGTGGCCGACGGCCGCGTGACCACGGTGTACATCATGCGCAACCCCGACAAGCTGCGTTACCTCGCGGCCCTCTGAACACTCCCTTCCCATAGACCACAGAAATTCACTTCACCCACTCGGCCACCAAAGCCCCCGTCGTACGACGGGGGCTTTGCCGCGATGTCACACATGCGCACGCGTACGAACGCCTTGTGAACGCTCAGCGGCGCGACCCCGGTGTGTCCGCCGAGGGATCGAGGATTGGTCTTGACCAAGGGTGAGGGCCGCCCTATGGTCGCAGAGAAGTGCAACAACCTTTAATAAACAAGGGCGCTAAAAACCGCCGGACCACGGCTCTTGCGGAGGACAGGGTGGGGACCACGCAGCTGGAAACGGTGCCGGAACCGAAGTACTGGCATCTCAAGACCGTGCTCAGTGAGGCACTGGACTCCGAGTTCTCGGTCGGTGAGATCCTGCCCAACGAGCGCGACCTCGCCGCCCGCTTCGGCGTCGCCCGCGCCACGCTCCGCCAGGCCCTGGAGCAGCTGGAGCTGGAGGGCCGGCTGCAGCGCCGTCGCGGGGTCGGCACCACCGTCGCGCCGCCGCGCGTGGGCGTGGCCGTCGGCTCCGAGCGGCACGTCTGGCCGGGGGCCGGCGACGACGCCTGGCAGGCGGCCGATTCCGAACAGGCCGCGCCGCCCGCTGCCGTTGCCGCGGCACTGGAGACCGGGTCCGCAGAGGTGCACGTCGTGCGCCGGTCCCGGATGTCCCACGGCCAGCGCGTCGCCACCGAGCTGCTCTACATCCCGGCTGCCTCGGTGCCCGACCTCACCGCGATCGACGCGCCCTCCGGCCCGGCACGCGCGCGTGCGGTGCTGCGCGAGCTGCAGCGCCTGGACCTCGAGGGCCAGGACCGCGCCGTCGAGCTGGGCTCGGCCCGCGCGGACGACGCCAAGGACCTCGACCGGCTGCCCGGCTCGCCCGTCCTGGTCGTCACCACCCGCTTCTTCGCCGGGGGACGCACCGCCGCTCTCTCCGTGGCGACCTACCGCGCCGACACCTGCCGGCTCACCTTCGGCGACTCGCCCGACGTCGAGATACACCACGACCCGGAGCGGCGCGCTTCCTGACGCACGCATTCCCCTGCGCCCCGGAACTCCGCCGGGGCGCAACGCGTTTCACCGGCAACGGGACCGGCGACGACCGCCCCAGCGGCTCGCCGTTGCATCCGCTCACCCGCCGCAGCGGCCGGCCCTCGCCCTGCGCCTGCCCGCCTCAGCGTCGCGCCGTCACCGTGCCCTCCACCGCGAACAGCTGCTCCTCCACATGGTCCAGGGCCAGCCGCAGCGCGCCCGTGGCGACGGCAGCCTCGCCGAGCAGGGAGAGTGTCACCCGGGGCGGCCGCAGGCAGTAGCGCTCGAGCTCACGGCGCAGGGGGTCGAGCACGCCGTCCAGGCCGGCCGCCCAGCCGCCGATCACGACGAGTTCGGGGTCGAGGGCGAGCACCAGCGCGGCGACGTCGTGGACGAGCCGCTGGATGAACCGTTCGACGGCCGCCCGCGCCCGCTGGTCGCCTTTCCGGGCAAGCGCGAACACCTGGGCGACCGCCTGCTCGTCCAGCGGGTGCAACGGCTCGTCCGTGGTGGACAGCAGCGTCTCCGGGGTGACCTCCCGCCCCAGCAGATGCAGCGCGCCGATCTCCCCGGCCGCCCCGCCGTACCCCCGGTGCAGCCGCCCGCCGATCAGCGAACCCGCCCCGGGACTCAGCCCGGCCAGCACGAACACCATGTCCTCGGTCTCCGTCGCCGCGCCCTTCCAGTGCTCGGCCACGGCCGCCGCGTTGGCGTCGTTCTCCACCAGCACCGGGCACTTGAAGGAGCGGCTGAGCCGTTCGCCGAGCCGCAGGCCCGTCCACTCCGGAAGGGCCGTGCCCAGCCGTACCGTCCCGTCGGCCTCCACGATGCCCGGCGTGCCGACCCCCACGGCCCGCAGCGAACCACGGGAGATCCCGGCCCGCCGCAGCAGTTCCGCGACCGCGCCGCGCAGCCGCTCCAGCCGCTCGTCCGCCGGGGCCGTCTCGTCGACCTCCTTGGCCTGCGCGCCCAGCACCCGCCCGTCCAGGTCGGACAGGAGCGCGGCGACCCGGTGCGCGCCGATCTCCAGGCCCAGCAGATGCCCGGCCTCGGCCCGGAACCGGAACCGGCGCGCGGGCCGCCCCTGGCGGCGTGCGGTGCCCTCCTCGGCCGCCTTCTCGACCACGAGCCCCGCCTCGATCAGCCCCTCCACGACCCCCTCGACGGTCGGCCGGGACAGGCCCGTGACCCGGGTGATCTCGGTGAGCGTCGCGCAGTCCGTGGCACGCAGCGCGTGCAGCACCACCGCGGAATTGATCCTTCGCAGCAGCGAGGGATCGCCGCCGGTCAGCTGGCCCACCGTCCGTCCTCCCAGCTCGCGGGCGTGTTGGGCGGATCGTACTCGGCCCGGCCCACCCCGGCGAGTGCCGGGCTCGCCCCGATCCGGCGGCCCGCCGCGGATCAGCCCGGCGCGACGAACCCCGACTCGTAGGCGGCGATCACCGCCTGGGTGCGGTCGCGCGCCCCGAGCTTGGCCAGTACGGCGCTCACGTGCGACTTCACCGTCTCCGTCCCGACGACCAGCCGGCCGGCGATCTCCGCGTTCGTCAGCCCCCGTGCCATGAGCCGCAGCACCTCCGCCTCCCGGTCGGTCAGCCGGGCCTCGGACAGCGGGTCGCCCGCCCCGCGGCCGTCGCCGTACCGGGCGGCGAGCCGGCGCACCGACGCGGGGAACAGCAGCGACTCGCCCTCCGCGACCAGCCGCACCGCGTGGACGATCTCGGCCGGCCGGGCCCGCTTCAGCAGGAACCCGTCGGCACCGGCGCGCAGCGCCTCGTACACGTACTCGTCGTCCTCGAAAGTGGTCACCACGAGGATCTTCGGCGGCGATTCGACGGTGCGCAGCACCGCGCGCGTGGCCTCGATCCCGTCCAGCAGCGGCATGCGCACGTCCATCGCGACCACGTCCGGCCGCAGTTGGCGCACCAGCGGGATCACCGCCGCCCCGTCGGCCGCCTCACCCACCACCTCGATGTCGGGCTGCGCCTCCAGCACGGCCCGCAAACCCGTGCGGACCAGAGGTTCGTCGTCGACGAGGAGTACGGTCACCGGCATCCGGCCAGCCTAGATCAACTGAGCGGCAGCTCCGCGCGCACCTGCCAGTCGCCCTCGTCCGGCCCGGTACGGGCGTTGCCCCCGAGGAGGGCGGCGCGCTCCCGTATGCCGCGCAGTCCGCTGCCCCGTCCGGGCCCGGTTATCGCGGCCGGAAGCGGGTTGCGGACCTCCAGGGCGAGCGTGCCGTCGGCGACGGTCACCCGGACCCGTACGGGCACGGCCCCCGCATGCCGCAGCACGTTCGTGAGCGCCTCCTGGAGGATGCGGTACCCCTCGCGCGAGACCGGCCCCGGGAGCGCCGCCACGGGCCCGGTCACCTCGGCGTCGACCTTGGCGCCGGAGGCACGCGCCGAGTCCAGCAGCCGGTCGGCGTCGGTCAGCGTGGGCCGGGCGCTCACCGGCCGCCCCGACTCGCGCAACACCCCCAGCACGCGGTCCAGATCCTCCAAGGCGGCCCGGCCGGTCTCCTCGATGGCGGCCAGCGCGCGGTCGGTGAACCCAGGATCTCCGGCCGCCCGCGCGGCACCCGCCTGCACCACCGCCACCGTCAGCGCGTGCCCGATGGAGTCGTGCAACTCCCGGGCGATCCGGGTGCGTTCCAGCAGCTGCTCGGTGCGCTCCTCCAGCGCCGCCAGCCGTTCGACGGCGGACGGCCCGAGGAGCCGGCGCGCACCCGCCGTGACGAGCGCGCCGAAGCCGACGACGGCGCCGTAGAGGGCGAGCAGGGGGAACGGTATGAGGAGGGCCACCCAGGCCTCGTCCGGCGGCAGCCGGTCCAGCAGAGGCACATCGGAAGGGGCCCCTCCCCACGCGCGCTTCGCCAGGTCGTACACGATGACCGGCAGCCACACCATGGCGTACACGGCCGTCACGCCGAGGAGCATCCGCAGCTCCAGCCACAGGACGGTGCGCCACCGGTCCCGCCAGGCCGCCGACGGTGTCACGGAGATGCCCGGATCCTCCTTGCCGGGCGTCAGCAGCAGCCGCGCCTGCACCCCTTCGCCCATCCGCACGGCCGGCACGAGGCCGAGCGGGACGAGGACCAGCGCCGGCACCCAGGGAGTCGACATGTCGATGAACAGCCACATGCTGACGATCAGCATCGGCGTCCACAGGTGCAGCAGGCGCGTGTACGTCGTCCCGCGCAGCAGCGGGCGCAGGAAGCGGATCACGTGGGCGGCCATGCGGACATCGTGGCAGGCGGCACTGACAACGCCCTCCCCCGCACGGGGGAGACGATCTCCACCGGCGGGGGAGGCCCCGATCCCCGCGCCAGGCAACGCTGTTGCCATGACCAGCATCGACCTTCGGGACCTCACCAAGGAGTACGGCGGCCGACGGGCCGTGGACGGCCTCAGCGTCAGCGTCCGCCCCGGCCGCGTCACCGGCTTCCTCGGCCCCAACGGCGCCGGGAAGTCCACCACCATGCGGCTCGTCCTCGGCCTCGACCGCCCGACCTCCGGCACCGCCGGCATCGGTGGCCGGCCCTACGCCGAACTCGCCGAACCCCTGCGCCGGGTGGGCGCCCTGCTCGACGCGCGGGCCGCCCACGGCTCCCGCACCGCGCACGCCCATCTGCGCGCGCTGGCGGCGAGCAACCGCATTCCCGTCCGTCGGGTCGACACCGTCCTGGAGGAGACCGGGCTCGCGTCGGTGGCACACCGCCGGGTGAAGACGTACTCCCTCGGCATGCGCCAGCGGCTCGGCATCGCCGCCGCCCTCCTCGGCGACCCCGAGGTGATCCTGCTGGACGAGCCCGCCAACGGCCTCGACCCCGAAGGCATCGTCTGGATCCGCACCCTGCTGCGCCGGCTCGCCGCCGAGGGCCGTACGGTCCTGGTCTCCAGCCACCTCATGAACGAGACCGCCGCCTTCGCCGACCACCTCGTCATCCTCGGCCGGGGCCGCCTGCTGGCCGACACCCCGGTCCAGGAGTTCATCCACGCGCGCGTACGGCCCCAGGTCCGCATCCGCACCACCGACTCCGCCGCCCTCGGCGACCTGCTCGCCCGCCACGGCCACGACGCCTCCCGAGACGAGCACGGCACCTGGACCGTGCACCACGCCCGCGTGGACGACCTCGGCCGCCTCATGTCGGAGGCGGGCGTACCCGTACTGGAACTGACCGCCCAGGAGGCCACCCTGGAGCAGGCCTACTTCGATCTGACCGCGGCCGAGACCGAGTTCACCGCACAGCCCCAGGAGGCCTGACCATGCCGTTCACCCCCGTCCTGCGCGCCGAGTGGATCAAGATCCGTACGCTGCGCTCGCTCGTCGGCAGCCTGGCCGCGATCCTCCTGGCCACGGCGGCGTTCTCGGCGCTCGCCGCCGCCGACAGCGACGACACGGACCCGTTGTACTCGGTGTTCTTCGGGATCAGCTTCGGACAGATCGCCGCGATCGCCTTCGGGACGACGGCCGTCTCGTCGGAGTTCCACGGCGGCGCGCTGCGGCTGACGCTGGCCGCCGTGCCCGACCGGTGGCGCTGGTTCGCCGCCAAGGTCACGGCGATCGCCCTTCCCGTGCTGGCGGTGGGGCTGCTCACCGGCCTGGTGACGCTGATCGTGGGCAAGACCGTCCTCGGCGCGTCCGGTCCGACCTGGACCGAGGGGCTGCGCGGAGCCGTCGGCTGCGGCCTGCACCTCACGCTGATGGCGCTGTTCGCCGCCGGACTCGCGGCCGTGCTGCGCAGCGGCGTCGCGACGCTCTCCGTCCTGATCCCGTTCCTGCTGATCGTGTCCTTCGTCATCGGCGACCTGTCCGCCGGCATCGCCGACTACCTGCCCGACCGGGCCGGCCAAGTCGCCCTGCACAGCACGTGGGGCGGCTCGCTCGGCCCCTGGACCGGGCTCGCCGTGACCGCGCTGTGGACGGCGGCGGCGCTGCTCGCGGGAGCGTGGCGGATCCATCGCCGGGACGCCTGACGGCCCGCCACATGTCAGTGGGGCCCGCTTTACTGGATCACATGGACATCGCGAAGTGTCTGACCGTCATCGACCTGCTGTCCGCCCGGGAGTTCCCGGCGGAGGACAGCAGGTCGGATCTCGGCACGGCGGGGCCCGGGTACAGCATGGCGGTGTTAGAGACGAGCCGCGGGATGAGCGCGGCCGAGCCCTGGGTGCGGGAGCGGGCCGCCGCCGACATGCACGCGCTCCGAGAGGCCATCGCGCAGCGGCTGAACGACCGCTGGGGCGAACAGCCGCCCTGGGGTCAGCTGACGGTGCGGTTGCGCATGGGGCGGGGCGAGGCGATACCGGAGCCCTGGGCCAGCCTCAGCCTCCACACCGACGAACTCGACGTCTGGCGGGCGGAGGAGGCCGGCCGCTGGGTCGCTCTCGGCGTCGCCGACCGGGACGGCACCGACGAGATCCGGCTGCTGGCCACGGTCACGGAGATAGACCCACCGTGACCCGACGGGCCCGGACGGTCCCCGCTTGGGTCCGCGGGAGGCCCGGTCGGCCGGAGCCGGCCCGATCCGGAAGACAGGTCCTAAACGCGCGCGGCGTCCCGCAGCCTGGCGAACTCCTCCGCCATCGTCGCCGCCGTCCAGTGCGCATTCAGTCCGCTGGGATTGGGCAGCACCCACACCCGCGTGTCCCCGATCGTCCGCTCCTGCGGCCCCACCTGAGCCTTGCGCTCCCCGAAGGCGGCCCGGTACGCGGTCACCCCGACCACCGCCAGCCACCTGGGCCGCCACCGCGTCACCCGGGCGGTCAGCAGCCGCCCGCCCTCCACGTACTCCTCGGCGGTCAGCTCGTCGGCCCGTGCGGTCGCCCGCGCCACCACGTTGGTGATGCCCAGCCCGTATGTCAGCAGCTCCTGCTGCTCGGCAGGCTTCATGAGCCTCGGCGTGAAGCCGGACAGGTGCAGCACCGGCCAGAAGCGGTTCCCGGGGCGGGCGAAGTGGTGGCCCGTGGCCGCCGTCATCAGGCCCGGGTTGATGCCGCAGAACAGCACATGGAGGCCGTCCGCGACCACGTCCGGGACGAGACGGTCGCGGGCGGCCTCCAGTTCCGCCTGGGTGAAGCGGGTCAGAGGATCGCTCCGGGGGTGTACCCGGCGGCCTCCGGGTGCTGCTTGACGATCTCCTCGATCCGGCCGACGACCACGCCGACCTGGGAGGCGGCCGCGCCGGTGAAGGACAGCTTGTCGGCCATCAGCGCCGCCAGCTGCTCACGGTCGAGCGGCAGCCGCTCGTCGGCGGCGAGCTTGTCGAGCAGGTCGTTGCGCTCGGCGCCCTGCTCGCGCATCGCGAGCGCGGTGGCGACGGCGTTCTCCTTGATCGCCTCGTGCGCGACCTCGCGGCCCACACCGGAGCGCACGGCGCCCATGAGCACCTTGGTCGTGGCGAGGAACGGCAGGTAGCGGTCCAGCTCGCGGGCGATCACGGCGGGGAAGGCACCGAACTCGTCGAGGACGGTCAGGAAGGTCTCCAGCAGGCCGTCGAGCGCGAAGAACGCGTCCGGCAGCGCGACCCGGCGCACCACCGAGCAGGACACGTCGCCCTCGTTCCACTGGTCGCCCGCCAGCTCGCCGGTCATCGAGGCGTAGCCGCGCAGGATGACCATGAGGCCGTTGACGCGCTCGCAGGAGCGGGTGTTCATCTTGTGCGGCATCGCGGACGAGCCGACCTGACCCGGCTTGAAGCCCTCGGTGACCAGCTCGTGCCCGGCCATCAGCCGGATCGTCTTGGCCAGCGACGACGGCGCCGCCGCCAGCTGCACCAGCGCGGTGACGACCTCGTAGTCCAGCGAGCGCGGGTAGACCTGGCCGACCGAGGTGAACGCCTGCGAGAAGCCCAGGTGCCCGGCGATCCGGTCCTCCAGCTCGGCCAGCTTGCCGGCGTCCCCGCCGAGCAGGTCCAGCATGTCCTGCGCGGTGCCGACGGGACCCTTGATGCCGCGCAGCGGGTAGCGGCCGAGCAGCTCCTCGACGCGGCCGTGGGCGACGAGCAGCTCGTCGGCGGCGGTCGCGAAGCGCTTGCCGAGGGTCGTGGCCTGCGCGGCCACGTTGTGCGAGCGGCCGGCCATGACCAGCTCGGCGTACTCGCCGGCCAGCTTGCCCAGCCGCGCCAGGACGGCCACCGTACGGTCGCGCATCAGCTCCAGCGACAGCCGGATCTGCAGCTGCTCGACATTCTCGGTGAGGTCACGGGAGGTCATGCCCTTGTGCACGTGCTCGTGCCCGGCGAGGTCGTTGAACTCCTCGATCCGCGCCTTCACGTCGTGCCGGGTGACCTTCTCGCGCTCGGCGATCGAGGCCAGGTCGACGGTGTCGAGGACGCGCTCGTAGTCGGCGATCGCCGCGTCCGGCACCTCGATGCCGAGGTCCTTCTGGGCCCGCAGCACGGCGAGCCAGAGCTGCCGCTCCAGCCTCACCTTCTGCTCGGGCGACCAGAGCGTGGCGAGCTCGGCGGAGGCATAGCGTCCGGCGAGGACGTTCGGGATGCGGGGCTTGGCGGGCGCTGAAGTCACGTGTCCAGATTCTACTGGCGATTCGTGCAGGCCAGCGCCATGGGGTCGTTCGGCGGAAGCTACGAGAGCCGCGTCACGTGGCCCGGTCGGTCCCGGGCGGGGGGCCGGGAGTGCTATGCCTGCCCCTCGTACGGCAGCAGTTCCGGACGCTTCGGCGGGCGGCCGTCGCCGGAGGAGCGGCCGGTGAGGCGGCGGCCTATCCACGGGATCAGGTGCTCGCGGGCGAACCGTGCGTCCGCGACGCGCCGGCTCGCCCAGCCCGGCGGGGGTGTCGCCGGCATCGGCGTGCGCCACTCGACGTCCTCGGCTTCGTAGCCGAGCGACTGCCACACCGCCTCGGCGACCCGGCGGTGCCCCTCGGCCGTCAGATGCAGCCGGTCCACGTCCCACAGCCGCGGGTCGCCCAGCGACGGTGCCCCGTACAGGTCGACGACCACGGCGCCGTGCTTGTCGGCCAGGTCGTCGACGCAGGCGAACAGCTCCTCCATGCGGGGCCGGAACCGCTCCAGCACCGGGCCCTGCCGGCCCGGGCTGCGCATCAGCACGAGCTGCTTGCAGCTGGGCGCCAGGCGTTCCACGGCCTCGGTCAGCAGGCTCCGCACCCTGCCCATGTCGCACTTGGGCCGCAGCGTGTCGTTGAGCCCGCCGACGAGCGTGATCACGTCGGCGTTCATCGCGGCCGCCACGTCCACCTGCTCGTCGACGATCTGCCCGATGAGCTTGCCGCGCACGGCGAGGTTCGCGTACCGGAAGCCCGGGGTGCGGGCGGCCATCCGCCCGGCGAGGAGGTCGGCCCAGCCCCGGTAGCTGCCGTCGGGCTGCAGGTCCGACATGCCTTCGGTGAAGGAGTCGCCGACGGCGACCAGGCTGGTGTGCGCGGGAGGCGTGGAGTTCGTCTGCATGGCGACAGCGATGCTATCCCGACGCCATACCCGCCGGTCGGTCACCCCGGTCGGTCACCCCGGCCAGCCCCGCACCGGTTGTCTGGTCGGTCCGCCACCGGATACCTGGTCGGTCCGCGACCGGTCACGCCGCGCGGTCCGGCACCGGTCACGCAGGGCGGCCCGGCACCGGTCACCACCTGTCGGTCCGGGGCCGGGCACGCGGTGGTGGTCCGGCGTGGTTCACACGGGCTGCCCGAAGAGCTCGCGCAGGACGTCCTCCATCGTCACCAGCCCGGCCAGCCGGCCGTCCTCGCCGAGTACGGCCGCCAGGTGGGTCCGGCTGCCCCGCATCGCGGTGAGCACGTCGTCCAGCGGGGTGCTCTCGCGCACCCGCGCGATGGGCCGCATGTCGCGCAGCCGGAACGGCACGTCCCGGGGCGAGGCGTCCAGCGCGTCCTTGACGTGCAGATAGCCCACGATCCGGCGGCCCACGTCGACCACCGGGAACCGGGAGAAGCCCGACTCGGCCGACAGCCCCTCCAACTGCTCGGCGGTGACGCCCACGCGCGCGTAGACCACGCGTTCCAAGGGCACCACGACGTCCCGCACCGGTCGGCTGCCCAGCTCCAGGGCGTCGTGCAGCCGTTCCTGCGCGCGGCCGTCGATCAGGCCCGCCTGGCCGGCGTCCCGGACGATCTCGGCGAGTTCGGTGTCCGAGAACGTCGCCGTGACCTCGCCCCTGGCCTCCACCCTGAGCAGTTTCAGCAGGCCGTTCGCGAAGGCGTTGACCGTGAAGATCACCGGGCGCAGGGCGCGGGACAGGTCGACCAGCGGCGGACCGAGCAGCAGCGCGCTGCGCACCGGTTCGGCGAGCGCGATGTTCTTGGGCACCATCTCGCCCAGCAGCATGTGCAGATAGGTCGCCAGGGTCAGCGCGATCACGAACGACACCGCGTGGCCCGCGCTCTTGGGCACCCCTACCGCGTGGAAGACCGGCTCCAGCAGGTGCGCGATGGCCGGCTCCGCGACCACGCCCAGCACCAGCGTGCACAGCGTGATGCCGAGCTGGGCGGCGGCCAGCAGCGCGGACACGTGCTCCAGCCCCCACAGCACGCGCTTCGCCCGCCGGTCGCCCTCCATGGCGAGCGGCTCGATCTGCGAGCGGCGCACGGAGATCAGCGCGAACTCGGCGCCCACGAAGAAGGCGTTCACGACGAGGGTCGCCAGACCGATCAGCACCTGTACGACGGTCATCGCGCCCCCTCCGTCCACTCGTCGCTCGGCGCGTCGTCCAGCGGGGCGTGCAGCAGCACCCGCGCGGCCCGGTGGCCCGAGGCGTCCACCACGTCCAGCCGCCAGCCGGCGACCTGGACGATGTCCCCGATCTCCGGTATGCGGCCCAGCTCGGTGGCGACCAGGCCGGCCAGCGTCTCGTACGGCCCCTCGGGCACCCGCAGGCCCACCCGCGCGAGCTGGTCCGTGCGGGCGGCGCCGTCGGCGGAGTACAGGGCCCGGCCCTCCTCGTCGGCCCCGGCGGGGGCGAGGTCGGGTGTCTCGTGCGGGTCGTGCTCGTCGCGCACCTCGCCGACGACCTCCTCGACGATGTCCTCCAGGGTCGCCACGCCCGCCGTACCGCCGTACTCGTCGATGACGACGGCCATGGTCCGCTTGCCGCCCAGGCGGTCCAGCAGCCGGTCCACGGTGAGGGATTCCGGCACCAGCAGGGGCTCGCGCATCACCTGGGTGACGGAGCGGAAGGGCCGCTCCCCGGCGGGCAGCGCCAGGACGTCCTTGATGTGGGCGATGCCGACGACCGCGTCGAGGCCGCCGCGATAGACCGGGAACCGGGACAGGCCCGTCGCCCGGGTCGCGTTCGCCACGTCCTCGCAGGTGGTCTGGGTGTCCAGGGCGACGACCTGGACGCGCGGGGTCATCACGTTCTCCGCCGTCAGGTCGGCCAGGTTCAGGGTGCGGACGAACAGTTCGGCGGTGTCCGCCTCCAGCGCCCCCTCCTTCGCGGAGTGCCGGGCCAGGGCCACCAGTTCCTGCGGCCCGCGCGCGGAGGCCAGCTCCTCGGCGGGTTCGATGCCGAACACGCGCACGACACGGTTGGCCGTCTCGTTGAGGTGCGTGATGAAGGGGCGGAACGCGGCGCTGAACCAGCGCTGCGGGCTGCCGACCCGCTTGGCCATGGCCAGCGGTGAGGAGATCGCCCAGTTCTTGGGCACCAGCTCGCCCACGACCATCAGGAACACCGTCGACAGGGCCGTGCCCAGCACCAGCGCGACCGAGCTCGCCGTGGTGGACGACACCCCCATCGCCCGGAACGGTCCGGCGAGGAGCTTCGCGATGGACGGCTCGGCGAGCATGCCGACCACCAGGTTGGTGACGGTGATGCCGAGCTGCGCACCGGACAGCTGGAAGGTGAGGCTCTTCACGGCCTTGAGCGCGCCCGCCGCCCCGCGCTCGCCTCGCTCGGCGGCCCGCTCCAGCTCGCCGCGCTCGACCGTGGTGAGCGAGAACTCCGCCGCCACGAAGGCGCCGCAGGCGAGCGACAGCAGGATCGCCACCAGCAGGAGCAGCACTTCGGTCATCGGGTCACCCCTCTCCCATGATCGGGCAAGGCGGGGCGCGACGCGCGGTGTCGCCGACGGAGAGGACCGTCCATGGGAGGACGCTCACAACCTTTCATCAAGGGCCGAGTGCTCCCTCAATGGTAAAGGATGGGCAAAGAGTCGCGGGTCTTCAGTCCGTGAGCGCCGTGAGCGTCTTCAGCCCGTGAGCGTCTTCAGCCCGTGAGCGTCTTCAGTCCGTGAGGGGCTTCACCCAGCGCCGCCAGTGGTCCTCGCGGCGGTAGCCGGTCGCGGCCCAGGTGTGGTGGGCCCGTTCGTTGGCCTCCAGGACCATCGCGTCGACGCGCCGGCCGCCCAGCGCGGCGAACCGGCGCTCCGCCGCCTCCAGCAGGGCGGTGGCGATGCCCTGCCGACGGTGGTCCGGATGGACGGCCAGGCGGTAGGCGGAGCAGCGCCAGCCGTCGAACCCGGCGATGACCGTGCCCGCCAGGACGCCGTCACGCTCGGCGAGGAGCAGGGCCTCGGGGTCGGTCGCGATGAGCCGGGCCACTCCGTCGTGGTCGTCGCTGATGCTCGTCCCCTCCGCCGCCGTACGCCAGAAGTCCAGCACGGTGTCGATGTCCGAGAGGGTGGCGCGGCGGATGTGAAGATCGCTCATGGGGCGAGCCAAGCAGACCGCCGGGCCGCCCGGCGAGCGTATTTCCCGCTGCGGGGCGCTCACACGGGCTCCTCCCGCAACCGCTCCATCACCGGCGCGAACGCCTCCATGAACGGCTCCAGGACGGTCAGATACGAGAACCCGAACCGCTCGCGCAGCGCCCGCACCCGCGCGACGACCTCGTCCAGCGGACCGGCCAGCACGATGGGCAGGTCCAGAGCCTGCTCCAGGCTCAGCTGCGGCTGCCGCTCCAGCAGCGGCTTGAGCGCGACCTCGGGATCGTCGGTGACGGCCACGAGCTGCACGAGCAGGTTCAGCTCCGCCGGCTCGGCCCGGCCCGCCGCCAGCTCCCGGTAGCGGGCCACGCGCCGGTCCACCTCCTCGGCGGTCACCGGCTCCAGCTTCCCCGTCGCGCTCCCGGGCACCATCCGCGCCCCGGTGAAGCCGACGATGTCCGCCCGCTCCGCGCTCAGCCGCAGCGTCCGCTCACCGTCACCGCCGATCAGCAGCGGCACCCGGCGCTGCGCCGGACGGGGCTCGTACTCCTCGGCGCCGAGCAGCCGCTCCAGTTCCGCCACCGTGCGCCGGAGGCGGTCCACGCGCTCGCGCGGAGTGCCGTACGGCAGTCCGGCCGCCTCATGCTCGGCCTGTACGTATCCGGTGCCGAGGCCGAGTTCCAGGCGGCCGCCGGCCAGGGCGTCCGTGGTCGCCACCTCGCGGGCCAGCAGCGCCGGGTTCCAGAAACCGGCGTTGAGGACGAGTGTGCCGAGCCGGGGCCGCTCGGTCGCCTCGGCGGCCGCGACCAGCGCCGGGAACGGCGCGATCATGCCGAGGTGGTCCGGGACCAGGATCACGTCGTACCCCAGCTCCTCGGCGCGACGGCACTTCGCCCGCCACTCGGCGGCGGGCGCGGGCGTGAGCAGATTGACCCCGAAGCGGAACGGACGCGGCATGAACTCTCCCAAGTGGTGAGCGACTTGATCCCCGATGCGATCCCCGATGCGATCCCGGTCGCGATTCCATCACGGGTGCGGCGTCCCGGCACCGGGGCCGACCCGCCCGTACCCGGTCGTGTGCGTTCGCGCCCGTACTCAGTCGTGTGAGTTGGCGCCCGTACTGTCGTATGAGCTCTGGCCCGTACTCACTCGTGCGCGATCGCCGCCAGGACGTTCATCCGCGAGGCCCGCAGCGCCGGCAACAGGGCTGCCACGATGCCGACCACCGCCGAGCCGATCACGACCGCCACGACGGTGCCCCAGGGGATCGCGAGCGCGGTCAGCCCCTGCAGGGCCAGCACCTGCTGGGTGCACACGCCCCACACCAGGCCCAGCCCCAGCCCCAGCACCGCGCCGAACACCGCGATCACCACCGACTCCAGCCGGATCATCCGGCGCAGCTGCCGTCTGCCCAGCCCGATCGCGCGCAGCAGCCCGATCTCCCGGGTGCGCTCCACCACCGACAGCGCGAGCGTGTTGACCACCCCGAGCACGGCGATGATGATCGCGAGCCCGAGCAGCGCGTACACGAGATAGAGCAGGACGGCGATCTGATCGTGCACCAGCTTCTTGTAGTCGGCCTGGTCGCGCACCTGGACCTGCGGGAACGGCTCCAGCGCCCGCTCGAGCCGAGGGCGCAGCTCCTTCGCGTCGGTACCCGGGGACGCGTTGACGTAGAGGGCGGAGTCCTGGCCGCGGGGCACGTACGTGTCCATCGTCGCCATGCCGAGGAAGACGCCACCCTGCGGGCCGAAGCCGTCACCGGCGCCCTGGTCGGTGAGGGCGCCGACCGTCAGCTCCGCCCGGCGCCCGCCCGGGAACTCGACCGGCAGCACGCTGCCCACCCGGACCCCGTGGTCCTTGGCGAAACGGGCGTCCATGGCGAGGTGCCCGTCCGCCAGCGCGGCCGCCGAGTCGCCCCGCGCGTAGGTGAGATGGGCGACGTCGTCGAGGCGGGGACCGTACCCGGAGGCCGCGGTCTTCACGCGGTCCCCGTCCGGCAGCCGTAGCGCGATCGGGCTGATCCGCGTGCGGACCACGAGCCCGACGCCGGGCGTGGCCTCGACGGTGTCCGTGAGTTCCTTGGTGAACGGCGTGAAGTTGGCGCTCTGGACGACATAGTCGGCACCGAGCGTCTGGTCGATCTTCTGGTCGAACGAGGCGGACATGGACGCGCTGGCCACCGACATCCCACCGACCAGCGCGAGTCCCACCATCAGCGCGGCCGCCGTGGCGCCCGTGCGGCGCGGGTTGCGCAGGGCGTTGCGCTGGCTCATCCGGCCGACCGACCCGAACAGCGCGGGGAAGGCACCGCCCAGGACGCGGATCACGGGCCGCACCAGCAGGGGACCCGCGATGACGGTCGCGATCAGCGTCAGCACCACGCCGAGCCCCAGCAGCGAGCCCGCCGAGCCGGTCTTCGTGGCCGCCGCGCACCCCGCCAGCGCGGCCGCGCCGGCCACCCCGACCACGGCCCCGACGACCGCCCGCACCTTCAACGGCTTGCCCACACCGGCGACTTCGGCGTCCGCCAGCGCCGCCATCGGCGAGACGGCCGCCGCCCGCCGCGCGGGCAGGTACGCGGCGACGAAGGTGACGCCCACGCCGACGGCGTACGCCGCGACCGGCGTCCCCCAGCCGATCACCATCTCCGTGGCCTTCAGGTTCATCCCGAACGCGCTCATCAGCCGGATCAGCGCGACCGCCAGCCCGACCCCGGCCGCGAGGCCCAGCGTCGAGCCGACCAGCCCCAGCAGCAGTGCCTCCGTGAGCACCGACCGCCGCACCTGCCGCCGGTCGGCGCCCAGCGCCCGCAGCAGGCCGAGTTCACGGGTGCGCTGCGCGATCAGCATCGAGAAGGTGTTGACGATCAGGAACACCCCGACCAGTACGGCGATCCCGGCGAAGCCCAGCATCACGTACTTGATCACGTCCAGGAACCCGCCGAGGTCGGCCGCGGCCGACTTGGCCTGCTCGTCGGCGGTCTTCAGGTCGTAGGTGCCGCCACCGGTGCCGATCGCCGCGGCGACACGGCGCTTGAGCTCGGTGTCCGTGACGCCCTTGGCCGCGTCCACCGAGATGCTCGTGGCCCGGTCGGCCGAACCGAGCAGCTCGCGGCCGGCCACCGCGGGGTCGAGGAAGACGAGGGCCGCGCCCGGGTTGGTGGTGGTGAACGTGGCGATGCCGACGACCCTGACCCGGAAGCTGCCCGGCTGCGCCTGCACCGTCAGCGTGTCGCCGATCCGTACGTGCTTCTTGTCGGCGGTGTCCGCGTCCAGCAGCGCCTCGCCCGCGCCGCTCGGCGCGTGACCGGAGGTCAGCTTCACCGGGCTGCGGTGGGTGACGTACCAGGAGGTGGCGATGGTCGGGGCGCCGGTGGTCGGGCCGACCGACTTGTTGTGGCTGTCGACCACGACGACGTTCTGCACCGACACGTCCGCATGGGCCGCCGCGACCCCGTCGACCTTCACCACCTGGTCCTTGAGCGCGGCGGGCACGGTCTGGACGGCGCCGGTCGGCACGGGGGACTTCAAGTCCTCCTTCGGCTCGACCGTCACATCGGCGGCGGTCGAGGCGAACAGCCGGTCGAAGGTGCGGGTGACCGTGTCGGAGAAGATCAGGCTGCCCGCGACGAACGCGACGGACAGCACGACGGCCAGCGCGGACAGCGCCAGCCTGCCCTTGTGCGCGAGGAAACTGCGCAGGGTCGCCTTGAGCACCGGGTCAGTCCTCCTGCGCCAGGGCGTCGTCCTGCGCCGGGGCGTCGTCGCCGAGCCGGCCCCGGACCACGTCGAAAGCCTTCATGCGTTCCAGTACGGCCTCCGCCGTCGGCCGCTCCATCCGGTCCACGATCCTGCCGTCGGCGAGGAAGAGCACCAGATCGGAGTGGGCGGCGGCGCCCGGGTCGTGCGTGACCATCACGACGGTCTGCCCGAGATCGTCCACGGCACTGCGCAGAAAGCCCAGCACCTCCAGACCCGCCCGCGAGTCCAGGTTGCCGGTGGGCTCGTCCGCGAAGATCAGCTCCGGCCGGGAGGCCAGCGCCCGCGCGCAGGCCACGCGCTGCTGCTGACCGCCCGACAGTTGCGCCGGGCGGTGCGTGAGCCGTCCGCGCAGGCCGAGCGTGTCGATGACCTGGTCCAGCCACTGCCGGTCCGGCTTGGCGCCCGCGATGTCCATGGGCAGGGTGATGTTCTCGGCCGCGTTCAGCGTCGGGATGAGGTTGAACGACTGGAACATGAACCCGATCCGGTCCCGCCGCAGCCGGGTCAGCTCCCGGTCCTTCAGCCCCGTGATCTCGGTGTCGCCGAGCCACACCTGACCGGCGGACACGGTGTCGAGCCCCGCCAGACAGTGCATCAGCGTGGACTTGCCCGAGCCGGACGGGCCCATCACGGCCGTGAAGCGGCCGCGCGCGATGTCCACGTCCACCGAGTCCAGGGCGAGTACGGCGGTCTCGCCCGAGCCGTACGCCTTGGTCAGCCCGCGGGCGCGGGCCGCGATCCCACCACCGGACGCACCGCCCGGAGCGTCCTTCTCAGCAGATGTGTACAAGACCGCCTCCCGGTCCCCTCGACATCCCGACACACCGGGTCCGGGCCGAGCCTAGTGTGATCGGCCCCACAGCCGAAATACGTCCTGGGGCCGAGGAGGCGTACCGCGTGTAAGGGGCAACTTTCCGCGCGTTCGCGTGAGGCGCTCGGCTCACTCGGGGGGCCGCCAGGCGGTGCCCAGCGTGCAGAAGGAGGTGGGCAGCGTGGGGCCCTTCTCCGGAATCAGCACCTGCCGGAGCGGGCCGAGTTCGAAGCCGGCCTCGCGCAGCGCGGCGACTGGCTCACGGGCCAGATGGCAGCCGCCGTTCACCGCGGGCCACAGCGTACGGTCCAGGGCGCGCTGGGTCAGCGTCATCATGCGGCCGCCGCCCCGGCCGTGCTCGAAGAACCGCACCTGGCCGCCGGGTTTGAGCACCCGCCGGACCTCGCCGAGCGCCCGCTCCACGTCCCGCACGCTGCACAGCACCAGCGACAGTACGACCGCGTCGAAGCCCTCGCTCTTGACCGGCAGCGCCTCCGCGGTCCCCGGCACCACGTCCACCAGCACGTCGGCGCGCAGCGCGGACTCCAGCGCCAACTTCCTCAGCAGCGCTTCCGGTTCGATGGCGACGACCTCGGCGACGGTCTGCGGATAGTGCGCGAAGTTCAGCCCGTTGCCCGCGCCGATCTCGATCACCCGCCCCGACAGCCCGGCGAGCAGCCGCTCGCGCAGCCCGGCCATGCCGAACCGGGTTTCGGCGCCCACGCTGATCCGGGCGTAGTAGCGGGCGAAGACCGGATGGTGGACGGGACCCCGCGTGACCTGGCCGGAAGCGGAGGAAAGCAACCGCATGACAACCTCCCGGAGCTGGACGGCCTGGGAACAGTGTCCCCCGTACGACGCACACGCACCCTCGGCCCACGCCGCGGAACTCCGCCCCGGCCCCCTCCAGGGGCTCCGCCCCCGGACCCCCGCCAGGTGCTCCGCCCCTGGACCCCGACCTCGCCCACCCACCACCCGACTCGGTCGGCTGGAAGGGAAACGACTCGACTCGGTCGCCTGGAGGGGGAACGGCTCGACTCGGTTGGCTGGAGGAGGAATGACTCGGTCGACTGGAGGGGGAAGGACTCGGCCCGTGCGCCGCCGCGCTGGGCTCTGCGGCCGGGCGCGTAACCCCGGCTACTGCGCTGTCGCGTCGGGCTGCGTGGCCGGGTGCGCAACTCCGGCCACTGCGCTGTCGCGCCGGGCACTGCGGCCAGGCGCGTAACCCCCGCTACGGCGCCGCCACGCCAGGCTCCGCGGCCGGGCGTGCAACCCCGGCCACCGTGCTGCCGCACCCGGCTACGACGCTGCCGCACCCCGGCTACGCTGCGCGCCAGGCTCCGCGGTCGGGCGCGCAACCCCGGCCGCCGTGCTGCCGCACCCCGGCTACGACGCTGCCGCACCCCGGCTACGCTGCGCGCCAGGCTCCGCGGTCGGGCGCGCCACCCCGGCCGCCGCGCTGCCGCACCCGGCTACGACGCCGCACCCCGGCTACCGCACCGCCGCACCAGGCTCAGCGGCTGGGCGCGCAACCTTGGCTAGTGCGCTGTGGTCGTGCGCGCAACCCCGGCTACGCTGCGCGCCAGGCTCCGCGGCCGGGCGCGCCACCCCGGCCACCGTGCTGCCGCACCCCGGCCACCGTGCTGCCGCACCCCGGCCACCGTGCTGCCGCACCCCGGCTACTGCGCTGCCGCACCCCGGCTACTGCGCTGCCGCACCCCGGCTACTGCGCTGCCGCGCCGGGCTCCGCGGCCGCGCGTGCCGTTCCGGCTACGGTGCCTCCCGCGCCCCGAATGCCTTCGCGTCCCAGACGCCGTCCAGGGGAGGTGCCAGCCAAGTCGGCGCGGCCGTGCGGAAGTCGGTGGGGGGCAGGTTGCCCGCGCCGGAGGGGATCGCGCCGAGCAGGGGGGCGTCGGCGACCTCGGAGAGGTCGGCCACGTTGCAGCGGGAGGCCAGGTCCGGGGACTCGGGCCAGCTGCCGATCACGACGCCGGCCAACTCCAGGCCACGCGCCCGCAGTTCACGGGCCGTGAGCTCGGTGGAGTTGAGGGTGCCAAGACCGGCCGGGGCGACGACCAGCACCGGCGCGCCGAGCAGTTCCGCCGCGTCCGCCAGCGTGCCGCCCGCCGCGTCGAACCGTACGAGCAGCCCGCCCGCGCCCTCCACCAGCACCAGATCGTGCTCGGTGGCCAGCTTGGCCGCGGCCTCGGCCACCTCGTGCGGGTGCACCGGGGCCATCCCGGCCCGCCGGGCTGCCGTGCCCGGGGCCAATGGCTCGGGGTAGCGGGCCAGTTCCGCGGTCGTGACCGGTCCCGCGAGCCGCGCGACCTCGTCGGCGTCCCCGCGCTCGTCCGGCCGTACCCCCGTCTGCGCGGGCTTCAGCACGGCCACCGAACGCCCGGCCGCCAGCGCCGCGGCGGCGACGGCGGCGGTCGTGACCGTCTTGCCGACCTCCGTGCCCGTCCCCGTGATCACCAGTACCGGCATCTCAACCCTCCCGCGCCGCGGCGCACACCGCGCGCGCGATCCGTGCCACGTCCGCGTCACCCGTGACGTACGGCGGCATCGTATAGACCAGGTCGCGGAACGGGCGCAGCCACACGCCCTCCCGTACGGCCGCCCGGGTGGCCGCGGCCATGTCCACCTCGTGGTCGAGCTGGACGACGCCGATGCCGCCCAGGACGCGGACGTCCTTCACCCCGGGCAGGTCGGCGGCCGGCGCCAGCCCCTCCCGCAGGCCCGCCTCGATCCGCCGGACCTCCGCGCGCCAGTCCTGCCCGAGCAGCAGCTCGATGGACGCGCACGCCACGGCGGCCGCCAGCGGATTGCCCATGAACGTCGGGCCGTGAGCGAGAACCGGTACGTCGCCCCGCGAGATCCCGTCGGCCACCCGCGGGGTGCACAGCGTCGCCGCCATCGTCAGATAGCCGCCGGTCAGCGCCTTGCCGACACACATGACATCCGGGGTCACGCCCGCGTGCTCGGCCGCGAACAGCGCGCCGGTGCGCCCGAAGCCGGTCGCGATCTCGTCGAACACCAGCAGCACGTCGTGCGCGTCGCACGCCTCGCGCAGCACCCGCAGATAGGCGGGGGAGTGGAACCGCATCCCGCCCGCGCCCTGCACCACCGGCTCGACGATCACCGCGGCCAGTTCGTCCGCGTGCCGTGCGATCGCCGACCGCAGATGCTCGGCGTACGACTCCTCGTACTCGGCGGGCGGCGCGTCCGTGAACACCTGGCGCGGCAGCACCCCGGTCCACAGCTCGTGCATCCCGCCCTCGGGGTCGCACACCGACATCGGGTTCCAGGTGTCGCCGTGGTAGCCGCCCCGCCAGGTCAGCAGCCGCTGTTTGCCGGGGCGGCCGAGCGAGCGCCAGTACTGCAGGCACATCTTGACCGCGACCTCGACGGACACCGAGCCGGAGTCGGCGAGGAAGACATGTTCGAGTCCATCAGGCGACATGTCGACAAGGAGCTTCGCCAGCCGGACGGCGGGCTCGTGCGTGAGCCCGCCGAACATCACATGGCTCATCCGCCCGAGCTGCTCGCGCGCGGCCTCGTCGAGGACGGGGTGGTTGTAGCCGTGGATCGCCGACCACCAGGACGACATGCCGTCGATCAGCTCGCCCGAGCCGTCCGCGAGCCGCAGTCGGACCCCGCTCGCCGACTCCACGACGAGCGGTTCGACACGCCCGGGCATCGGGCCGTACGGATGCCACACGTGCCGCCGGTCCAGCTCCAGCAGTTCGGGCACGCTCAGGCCGGGCCGGGCCGGCCGCTCCGGCCGGTCGTGCTGATCAGGCATTGGGCGCGAGATCCGTTCCGGCGCCCCGGCGGCGCACGGCGACGAGGTCGGTGCGCGGCTCGGCCGCGGCCGGCACGGACGCCGTACCGCACACCCCGCCGCCCGCGTGCGAACCGCACCCGGCCTCGGCCTGCGAGCCGCAGCCCGCGTCACCGTGCGAACCGCAACCCGCCTCCGCGTGCGAGCCGCAGCCCGTCTCCGCGTGCGAGCCGCAGCCCGTCTCCGCGTGCGAGCCGCAGCCGCCCGCGGCGGCGTCCGCCCGGTGCTGGGGCAGCGTCACCTGGTCGGCGCCCTCCACCTCGAACCCGGCGTCCGCGATCATCTCCAGGTCGGCCTTGCCGGCCTGGCCCTCGCTGGTCAGGTAGTCGCCGAGGAAGATGGAGTTGGCCAGGTGCAGCGCGAGGGGCTGCATCGTGCGCAGGTGGACCTCGCGGCCGCCCGCGATACGCACCTCCACGTCCGGGCAGACGAACCGGACCATCGCGAGGATGCGCAGGCAGCGCTGCGGGGTGAGGTTCCACTCCTTGGCGAGCGGGGTGCCCTCGAACGGGATCAGGAAGTTCACCGGAACGGAGTCCGGGTCCAGTTCGCGCAGCGAGTAGACGACGTCGACGAGGTCCTCGTCGCTCTCGCCCATGCCCGCGATCAGACCGGAGCAGGCGGACAGACCGGCCGCGTGCGCCTTCTGCACCGTTTCCACCCGGTCGGCGTACGTGTGGGTGGTGGTGATGTCCCCGTAGGTGGACTCGGAAGTGTTCAGGTTGTGGTTGTAGGCGTCGGCGCCGGCCTCGCGCAGCCGCTCGGCCTGGCCGTCGGAGAGCAGGCCCAGGCAGGCGCACACCTCGACGCCCTCGTTCTGGTCCTTGATGGCCTTGATGGTCTCGGAGACCCGGTCCACGTCCCGGTCCGTCGGGCCGCGCCCGGACGCCACCAGGCAGACCCGCTTGGCGCCGCCGGCCAGGCCCGCCGCGGCCGCCTGGGAGGCCTCGTCGGGCTTGAGCCAGGTGTACTTCAGGATGCCGGCCGTGGAGCCGAGCCGCTGGGAGCAGTAGGAGCAGTCCTCCGGACACAGGCCGGACTTGAGGTTGACCAGGTAGTTGAGTTTCACGCGCCGGCCGAACCAGTGCCGGCGCACCTTGCCGGCCGCGGCCACCACATCGAGCAGGTCGTCGTCGGAGGTGGCGAGTACGGCGAGCGCTTCCTCGCGGGTCGGCAGCTCGCGCCGAAGCCCCTTGTCCACCAGCGTGTTCAGCAGGTCCATGAGGTCCGATCCTGTCCTACGGGACCGCCCCCGGCCAAGGAGAGAATCGACAACGGAGCCGGATCACCGTGTGGGTATTGCCACACCATGCGTGCCCGGCCGGGCCGCTAGGGTCTGTCCGCTACCTACAAATGCCCCCGGAGGACACATGGCGTTCGGCTGGATCGACGAGCAGGCCGAGGCGCGCAGCCGTGCCGGACTCGTACGGACCCTGCGCCCGCGTCCGGCCGATTCGCCGCTGCTGGACCTGGCGAGCAACGACTATCTGGGCCTCGCCCACCACCCCGAGGTCGCCGAGGGCACGGCCCGGGCCGCCCGGACCTGGGGCGGCGGCTCCACCGGCTCCCGGCTGGTCACCGGCACCACCGAGCTGCACACCGAGCTGGAGCGCGAACTGGCGGACTTCTGCGGCTTCGAGGCGGCTCTGGTCTTTTCGTCCGGTTATGCGGCGAACCTCGCCGCGGTCACCGCGCTGGGCCCGCACGGCTCGCTGATCGTGTCCGACGCGGGCAACCACGCCTCGCTCATCGACGGCTGCCGGCTCGCCCGGGGCACCACACAGGTGGTCGGGCACGCCGACCCGGAGTCCGTGGACAAGGCGCTGGGCGCGCACGAGGGGGCGGCGATCGTCGTCTCCGACACGGTGTTCTCGGTCGACGGCGACGCGGCTCCGCTGGCCGCGCTGGCGGAGGCGTGCCGGGAGCACGGGGCGGGGCTGGTCGTGGACGACGCCCACGGGCTTGGCGTGCTGGGCGACGGCGGCCGGGGCGCCCCGCACGCGGCGGGTCTCGCGGGCGCCGAGGACGTGGTCGTCACGGCCACCCTGTCCAAGTCGCTGGGCAGCCAGGGCGGGGTGGTGCTCGGTCCGGCGCGGGTGATCGACCATCTGGTCAACGCGGCGCGCACGTTCATCTTCGACACGGGCCTGGCCCCCGCGGCGGCCGGCGCGGCGCTGGCTGCGCTGCGGCTGCTGCGGCGCGAGCCCGCGCGGGCGGAACAGGCTCGCGCGGTCGCCGCCGAACTGCACGCACGCCTGACCGCCGCGGGTCTGGAAGCGGTGCGTCCGGACGCCGCGGTGGTCTCGGTGCGGGCTCCCTCCCCGGAGCAGGCCGTGCGATGGGCGGCCGACTGCCGTACGGCGGGCCTGGCCGTGGGCTGCTTCCGTCCTCCTTCCGTGCCCGACGGCATCTCACGGCTGCGGCTGACCGCCCGTGCGGACCTCTCCGAGGCCGAGATCGAACGCGCTGTACGGGTGATCGGCGAGGCGCGACCATGAGTCGGCGTGACACGGCCGGACATCGCCCGAAAATGATCGGATCTGATTGGGAACTGGTCGGGTAGGGGTCAGTGGGCGTCGGTGCTCACCGGAGCGCGGTCACGAAGTCCGCCCAGCTCTCGGGGGAGAAGAGCAGCGCGGGTCCGGCCGGGGCCTTGGAGTCGCGCACGGCGAGCAGTCCGACCCCGGGGCCGGAGTGCGGCCGGGCCGTCTCCACGCAGTTGTTCGCTCCCGTGCTGTAGCTGCTGCGCAGCCAGCGCACGTCGTGCAGATCGGTACTGGCAGGGAGGTTCCGAGGCAGTGCTGTCATGGTGCCTCCTTACGCGCCGTCACCTATCTCGGCGATGTAATCCAACGAGTCCTCGGGTGAAAGGGCGTGGATCCGAAGGGTGTCGAAGGCCTCCGCGTAGGCCTGGAGGTCTTCTTTCCGTTCCAGGTAGAGGCTACTCGTCAACTGGTCGAGAACAACAACGTCCAGATCAGAAGTGCTCGGAAATGAGAAAATAACGAAAGGCCCCGTGAGGCCGATATGCGCCCCCGCACCGAACGGCAGAACCTGGAGCCTGACCTGGGGCAGACGCGCGGCCTCCAGCAGCCGGCTCAGCTGGCGCCTCATCACCTCCGGACCGCCGACCTCGCGCCGCAGCACCGCCTCGTCCAGTACGGCGTCCAGCCGCAGCGGCGGATCGGCGCGCAGCACGTCCTGCCTGGCCAGCCGCACCTCCACCAGCGTGTCCAGGCGCTCCTCGTCCACCCCCTCCACCGCCGCCCGGGTCACCGCACGGGCGTACTCGGGCGTCTGCAGCAGACCCGGGACGACCGTGGTCTCCAGCGTGCGCATCCCGCTCGCCTGCGACTCCAGGCTGATGAAGTCCCGGTAGGTGGGCGGCAGCACCCCCCGATAGGCGTGCCACCAGCGGTGCCGGGCGTCCGCGTCCTCCGACCCGGCCAACATCAGCAGCAACTCGCGCAGTTGCCGGTCCCGCACTCCGTAGGCGTCCAGGAGTAACCGCACATCGGCCGGTTTGACCCCGCTGGCACCGGTCTCGATACGACTCACCTTCGACTGGTGCCAGCCCACGAGGCGGGCGGCGTCACCGCTGGTGAGTCCCGCACCGGTGCGCAGCGTGCGCAGCTCGGCGCCCAGTTTGCGGCGCCGGACCGCGGGACCGTTCTGCATGGGGTCCTCCTTACTCCTTCCGGGCCGCCCAAATACGGTCTCTCGTCGCAGAGTTCACCGCTTTGAGCGACAGATATATGCATATCTTGGTGGATCGCTCCCGTTGAACGGCCCGGTGATGGCAATCTGGCGACGAAGCACCAGTGCGGGACCGTACTCGAACCATCCGCTCCTCGCCGGACCGCGGTTCCGTGGGAAAGGGACGACGTCGCCATGGCAGACCATCTGGAAGCATCCGTCACTCTGCCGAGCGATCCCGCCTCGGTCTCCGCGGCCCGCTCCTACGTGGTGGGCACCCTCGCGGAGTGGGGGCTGCCGTCCGACACCGAAGTGGCCGACACCGTGCGGCTCATCGTCTCGGAACTCGCGACCAACGCCGTACAGCACACCTTCGGTCAGTCACCCACCTTCACCGTCGACATCACCCTGGACCGCGACGAACACCTCCGCATCGGTGTGACGGACAGTCATCCGCGCCTTCCGAAGAGACTGCCCGCCGCCGTCCAGCAGGACAACGGGCGCGGCATGGTCATCATCCGCTGGCTCACCGCCGAGTGCGGCGGCAAGCTCCGCATCCGCCCCACCCGCGAGGGCGGCAAGACGGTCTCCATCGAACTCCCCTGGAGCATCCCGACCGCGCCGCTCACGGCGGCGGGGCAGCAGGAGCCGTAGCCCGTCGCACGGCTGCCGGCCTCATGTGGCCCTTCCCGCCCGGCCGAACGCCCCCCGCAGCAGGGCCCGGAACGCGTCGGCGGCCGGGGCGACCTCGTCGGCGCGATAGGCCACCGAAATCGTGCGGCTCAGCCGGCCCGCCTCCAGGGGGCGCATGCCGACGGGAGTGACCGCGGTCCGCGCCACCATCTCCGGTACGACCGCCACACCCAGCCCGGCACTGACGAGCGCGCACACGACGGCGTAGCCGGGCGTCGGCACCAGCAGCGCCGGGGTCGCCCCCGCCTCGGCGAGCAGGGCCTCCACCGCCCGCCGCGCCGCATGATGCGGAGCCATGCTGATGAGCGGCTGCCCGGCCAACCGGTCCAGCGGCAGCCGGGAGGAAGCACTGCTCAGCGCGTGGCCCGGCGCGGTCACCAGGACCAACTCCTCCACCAGTACCGGCTCCAGGCCGACCGAGGACGGCACCGGGGCCGTCTCGCCCGGGTGGTAGGCGTGGGTCAGCGCCAGGTCCACCTCGCCGGCCGCCACCGCGGTGACCCCGGCCGGCGGATCGTAGTCGGCGACCGACAGCCGCACGTCCGGGTGCGCCCGGCGGAACGCGCTCAGCGCGGGCGGCAGCAGATGGACCCCCGCCGTCGGAAACGTACCGAGCCGCAGTGCCCCGCCGGACAGCCCGGTCAGGAGCGCCAGCTCGTGCCGGGCCATCTCCAGCTCGTCCAGCACCCGGCGTGCGCGCGCCACCAGTACCTCGCCCGCCTCGGTGAGCCGGGCCCCGCGATGGTGCCGGACCAGCAGGGCCGTGCCCGCCTCCCGCTCCAGTTTGGCCAGCTGCTGGGAGAGAGCCGGCGGCGTGTAGCCGAGCCGGTCGGCGGCCCGGGTGATGGATCCGGCCTCGGCGACAGCGACCAGCGCGGCCAGCCGGTTCGGGTCGTACATGAATCTCAGGCTAAAGCAATGCTTAAGGCTCACCCAGCGGAATCGAAATACCTGCTGAAGGCCCCGCCGGGGCACGCTGGCCGCATGGACGGACAGCTCATCGCCTTCACCGGGATCGCCGCCGGACTCGTCGCCATGCCGGGCGCCGACTTCGCGGTGGTCGTACGCAACGCACTGGTCTCACGCCGCGCCGGCGCGGTCTGCGGGCTCGGCATCGCGGGCGGCCTGCTGGTGCACACCACCCTGGCGGTGATCGGGGTCGCCGCCGTCCTGGTCGCCGTGCCCGCGCTGTTCCACGCGCTGCAACTGCTGGGCGGCGCGTATGTGCTGCAGCTCGGCGTGCGCACCCTGTGGGCGCTGCACCGGCCCGCCGCCGTGTCCGAGGAGGTCCCGGGCGGAGCGGCGCACCCGCTGCGGCAGGGCTTCGTCACCAACGTCCTCAACCCGAAGGCCGCGCTGACCTTCCTCAGCCTGCTGCCCCAGTTCGTGCCCTCGGGCAGCCCCGCCCTGCCCAGGACGCTGCTGCTCGCGCTGATCATCTGCACGCTGGCCCTGGTGTGGTTCCAGGCGGTGGCCCTGCTGGTGGACCGGCTCGGCCGGTGGCTGCGCCGTCCCCGGGCCGCCCGCACGCTGCAGGCGGGCACCGGGGCGGCGCTCACGGTCCTCGGGGCGGCCCTGCTGCTGGAGCCGCTCCTGCCCTGAGCCGGCGTCAGCTGACCCGGCCGTACCAGACGCTCCTGGTCCAGATCTTCTCGAGCTTCACCACGTCACCGGTCTTCGGGGCGTGCCAGATCTTCCCGTGGCCGGCGTAGATGCCGACGTGGTAGACGCTGGAGCCCGAGTGGAAGAAGACCAGGTCACCGGCCTTGCGGTGGCCGGCCGAGATGTGGTGCGTCTTGTTGTACTGCTGGGCCGCCGTGCGCGGCAGGGTCTTGCCCGCCTTCTTGTACGAGTACAGCGTCAGCCCCGAGCAGTCGAACCGGCGCGGCCCGGTGGCCCCGTAGCGGTACGGGGAGCCCTTCTTGGAGGCCGCGACCTGGAGTGCTTTCGTCGCCATGGTCGCGGCCGAGGCGTCGGTGGCGAGGCCGGGGACCGCGATGGAGCCGCCGACGGCGGCCAGGGTGAGAGCCGAGGCCGTGCCGGCCCGGGCCATCAGCGACGGGACACGATTGAGCGCAGTCATGCGCAACCCTTCGTCAGCCGCCTGTGAAGGATGACCTGTCGGATTCGGGCTGGCGAAGTTGCCCGGCCGCGTTGCCGCGGCTTCACCCCAAGGACCGCTCGATGCGGCCGCTCGTCTGTGCGACGAACGTCCGTTCCGGCGACCCGTCTTGCCTGGGTCCTCCACTCCTGCCGATCCACTCTGTCGACCGGTCATCCGGGCGGCGGCAGGACTCGGCGTCCGCCCGGACCGCCCCGCCGCGGTGGCGGGGGCTTGTCGTCAGTCAGGGATCTTGACTCACAACTGTCCGAAAATCCCAATGGAATCGGGGATTTGTGGCGTTACTCACCACTCACCCGTTCGGGTGGACGGTGGTGTGTTCGAGGCGTCGTCAGGTCCCTTGCGTAGGCCCGGACCTGGGGCGGAGCATCCGAATCGCGAACAGCAGGACCGCGCGATGCGCAACTCGGGAGGCCCGGAACAGGATCCGGAGATACACCGGTCGGCGGTCCGTCGTTCGGGCCGTTTCAACACCGGTCCGGCGGGGCCCTCGACACGAGGGCCCCGCCGGACCGGACGCGCGTCCGCGTCAGCCGACGCAGTCGGGCGGGAGCGCGACGCGCGCGGCCCGGCGCTCACCGTCCAGCACCCGCAACGCCCGTGCCAGCGTGTCCCCGTGCAGCTCCGTCTCGCCCCGCTGGTGCATCAGCGTGAGCGCGTCGCGCAGTTCGGCCGCCTTGCGCACCAGGGCCTGCGCCGCGCGCAGCCCTCGGTAGGTGTCACCGTCCCGGGCGGGGTTGATCCGGCCCAGCAGGTCGACCGCCTCCAGGTAACGGTCGATCAACTCGCCCTCCGCACGCGTCAGCGCGGGCAGCGGCGGGAGTTCCTCCGGCAGCATGGACCGCTCACCTCGCCCCCGGCGCGCCGGGCGCGTCCTTGCGGCTCGCCACGACGCCGTCCACCAGCCCGTACGCCATCGCTCCCGGGGCGTCCAGGACCAGTTCGCGCTCCAGGTCCCGCCGGACCTGCCCGGCGGTGCGCCCGGTGTGCCGGACCAGCATCTCCTCCATCAGCGAGCGCGCCCGGGCCAACTCCTCGGCCTGGATGAGCAGGTCGCTCGGCTGTCCCTGGGCCGGCTCGGGCAACGCGGGCTGTTCGAGCACCACGCGGGCGCCGGGCAGGATGAACCGCTTGCCGGGCGCCCCGGCGGCGAGCAGCACCGCGGCGGTCGAGGCGGTCTGGCCCAGGCCGTAGGTCCCCACGTCGCAACTGACGTACCGCATCGTGTCGTAGACCGCGGTCATCGCGTGGAACGAGCCGCCGGGGCAGTTGAGGTACAGCGTGATGTCCCGGTCCGGGGCCGCGTGTTCGAGCTGCATCAACTGTGTGATCACGTCCGTGGCCGCCGTGTCGTCGAGGGGCGTTCCGAGAAAGACGATCCGGCTCTCGAACAGCTTCGAATACGGATCGAGTGTGCGGTGGCCCGTGTGCGTGCGCTCGGTGAACTCGGGCAGGACGTGACGGGCGGACGGTCGGGTCATGGGCATACCCCTCCTCGCGACAGGGCCTTCGGCGGCCTCGCTTCTGTAAAAAATGTACAGGACGTACGTCACGTTATGATGGGGGCATGGCCTACGAGATTCCGGTGACGCAAGCCAGGGCTGAGCTCGCCGACCTGATCAACCGGGTGGTGTACGGCGGTGAGCGTGTCGTCGTCACACGGCACGGCAAGCCGCTCGTCGCGCTGGTCTCGGCCGCCGACCTGGAGCGGCTCGACGCGCTCGACGCGCCGGCCGAGGAGCCGGTGATCCGCTCGGTCTCCGGGGTCCGCGAGGTCACGCCGGCGACCCAGGAGCGGCAGCGCTTCGGCATCGCGGCGGAGCACCGGGGGCCCGGCGTCTCGTAGTTCGCCGCGTCGTGCGGCCGGTCGTGTAGCCGGTATGGGTGAGCCCATCCCGCGGTCATGTGTTGATCAAGGTCTGGTTAACGTCGCTGAAACTCCGGCGAACTAGCCTGCCGATCCACGCCACCAGGGGTTTTTCTGCCCGAGTTGATCATCGTCGGGCGATTTGCGTGTGTGTTACACCTGTCCCGTCGCGGTGGCTGCGGCAACCGGACCCCGCACGGTCCGGAGCAAGGACTGTGAGGTGGGACGTGCAACTGACCCCGCACGAACAAGAGAGGCTGCTCATCCACGTGGCGGCCGACGTGGCCGAGAAGCGCCGGGCCCGTGGGCTCAGGCTCAACCACCCGGAGGCGGTCGCCCTCATCACGTCGCACATCCTCGAGGGCGCGCGGGACGGCCGCACCGTCGCCGAGCTGATGTCGTCCGGCCGTAAGCTCCTCACCCGGGACGACGTCATGGACGGGGTCCCCGAGATGATCCACGACGTCCAGGTCGAGGCCACCTTCCCCGACGGCACCAAGCTGGTCACCGTCCACGAGCCGATCATCTGAGGGGCCGCGATGATTCCCGGAGAAGTTCTGTTCGCGGACGGCCCGGTCGTCTGCAACGAGGGCCGCGAGGTCACCCGGCTGACCGTGCTCAACGCCGCCGACCGGCCCGTCCAGGTCGGCTCCCACTACCACTTCGCCGAGGCCAACCCCGGCCTGGAGTTCGACCGCGCCGCCGCACGCGGCAAGCGGCTGAACGTAGCCGCCGGCACCGCCGTGCGCTTCGAGCCCGGCATCCCCGTCGACGTCGAACTCGTCCCCCTCGCCGGCGCCCGGATCGTGCCGGGACTGCGCGGCGAGACCGGAGGTGCCCTCGATGCCTGAGATCTCCCGCGCCGCCTACGCCGACCTGTTCGGCCCCACCACCGGCGACCGCATCCGGCTCGCCGACACCGACCTGCTGATCGAGATCGAGGAGGACCGCTCCGGCGGCCCCGGCCGCGCCGGCGACGAGGCGGTCTTCGGCGGCGGCAAGGTCATCCGCGAGTCCATGGGCCAGTCCCGGGCCACCCGCGCCGACGGCACCCCCGACACCGTCATCACCGGCGTCGTCATCGTCGACCACTGGGGCATCGTCAAGGCCGATGTCGGCATCCGCGACGGCCGGATCACCGGCATCGGCAAGGCCGGCAACCCCGACACGATGGACGGGGTGCATCCGGATCTGGTCATCGGCCCGGAGACCGAGGTCATCGCCGGCAACGGACGCATCCTCACCGCCGGCGCGATCGACGCGCACGTCCACTTCATCTGCCCGGGGATCGCCGACGAGGCGCTCGCCTCCGGCATCACCACGCTGGTCGGCGGCGGCACGGGCCCCGCAGAGGGCTCCAAGGCGACCACCGTGACCCCGGGCCCCTGGCATCTCGCCCGGATGTTCGAGGCGATGGAGGCCTACCCCGTCAACGTCGGCTTCCTCGGCAAGGGCAACACCGTCTCCCACGAGGCGATGCTGTCCCAGATCCGCGGCGGCGCCATGGGCCTGAAGCTGCACGAGGACTGGGGCTCCACCCCGGCCGTCATCGACGCGGCGCTCACCGTGGCGGACCGCACCGGCATCCAGGTCGCCATCCACACCGACACCCTGAACGAGGCCGGTTTCGTCGGCGACACCCTCGCCGCGATCGCGGGCCGGGGCATCCACTCGTACCACACCGAGGGCGCCGGCGGCGGGCACGCGCCGGACATCATGACCGTGGTCTCGCAGCCGAACGTGCTGCCCAGCTCCACCAACCCGACCCGGCCGTTCACCGTCAACACCGCCGAGGAACACCTCGACATGCTGATGGTGTGCCACCACCTCAACCCGGCCGTCCCCGAGGACCTGGCCTTCGCCGAGTCCCGGATCCGGCCGTCCACCATCGGCGCGGAGGACATACTCCACGACCTCGGCGCGATCTCGATCATCTCCTCCGACTCCCAGGCGATGGGACGGGTGGGCGAGGTCATCCTGCGCACCTGGCAGACGGCCCATGTGATGAAGGGCCGGCGGGGCGCGCTGCCGGGCGACGGACGCGCCGACAACCGTCGCGTGCGGCGGTACGTCGCCAAGTACACGATCAACCCCGCGCTCGCCCAGGGACTCGCCGCCGAGATCGGCTCCGTCGAGACCGGCAAGCTCGCCGACCTGGTGCTGTGGGAGCCCGCCTTCTTCGGGGTCAAGCCGCTCCTCGTCCTCAAGGGCGGGCAGATCGCCTACGCGCAGATGGGCGACGCCAACGCCTCCATCCCCACCCCGCAGCCGATCCTGCCCCGGCCGATGTATGGCGCGATCGGGCGGGCCCCCGCCGCCAACTCCGTCAACTTCGTGGCCCCGTCGGCGATCGAGGACGGGCTGCCGGAGCGACTCGGGCTCGGCAAGACGTTCGTGGCGATCCGGTCGACGCGGGCGGTCACCAAGGCCGACATGCGCGAGAACGACGCCCGTCCGGACGTGCGGATCGACCCCGACAGCTTCGCCGTGCACATCGACGGCGAGCTGGTCGAGGCGACACCGGCCGCCGAACTGCCCATGGCCCAGCGTTACTTCCTCTTCTGATGGGGTCGTGATGTCACGGGCAGCACTTCTCGTCCTGGCCGACGGCCGCTTCCCCGCCGGAGGGCACGCGCACTCCGGCGGGGCGGAGGCCGCCGTCAAGGCGGGCCGGATCACCTCGGCAGCGAGCCTGGAGGACTTCTGCCGGGGGCGGCTGCACACCGCCGGGCTCGTCGCGGCGGCGCTCGCGGCCGCCGCCGTACTCGGCGCGGACCCACGGGAGTTGGACGCGGCGGCGGACGCCCGGACGCCGTCACCGGCGCTGCGGGGCGCCGCACGCAGGCTCGGCCGGCAGCTGCTGCGGGCGGCACGGGCGAGCTGGCCGTCCGGCGAACTGGACTCCCTGGCACGGGAGTTTCCCAAGGGCGCCCATCAGCCGGTTGTGCTGGGTGTTGCTGCTCGGGCGGCTGGGCTTGCACCCGAGGATGCGGCGCACTGCGCGGTGTACGAGAGCGTGAGCGGGCCGGCGACGGCGACTGTGCGGTTGCTGAGTCTTGATCCGTTCGACGCGACCGGGGTTTTGGCGCGGTTGGCGCCGGAGCTGGATCGCGTTGCGGATTCGGCGGTGGAGGCGGCGCGCAGAGTGTTCGACGAAGGCGTCGACGCCCTGCCGGCCGCGTCGGGGCCCCTGCTGGAGATCGGGGCGGAGTGGCATGCGGGCTGGCCTGTGCGGTTGTTTGCGTCCTAGGGGAGCGCCCCCGCCGCCCCTACCCGTCCCATCCCAGGGGCTCTGCCCCTTCGACCCCGCCAGGGGGCTCTGCCCCCTGGACCCCCGATCGGCCTGAACGGCCTCGTCCTCAAACGCCGGACGGGCTGGATGTCGCCGACCTTGGCAGAAAACTGGAGCTGCTGAAATGCACCTCGACCACTCCCACCACGGCCCCTCCGCCGTCAGCGCCGACGCGCACCGCCCCGACGGCTCGCGCCGCGCCCTGCGCATCGGGCTCGGCGGGCCCGTCGGATCGGGCAAGACCGCCACCGTCGCCGCGCTCTGCCGGGCGCTGCGCGACGAGGTGTCGCTGGCCGTCGTCACCAACGACATCTACACGCGCGAGGACGCGGAGTTCCTGCTCCGGGAGGCCGTGCTGCCGCCCGAGCGGATCACGGCGGTGGAGACCGGCGCCTGCCCGCACACCGCGATCCGTGACGACATCTCCGCCAACCTCGAAGCCGTGGAGGACCTGGAGGACGCGGTCGGGCCGCTGGATCTGATCCTCGTGGAGTCCGGCGGGGACAACCTCACCGCGACCTTCTCCAAGGGGCTGGTGGACGCGCAGATCTTCGTGATCGACGTGGCCGGCGGCGACGACATCCCGCGCAAGGGCGGACCCGGCGTCACCACCGCCGACCTGCTGGTCGTCAACAAGACCGACCTGGCGCCGTACGTCGGCTCCGACCTCGCCCGGATGGCCGCCGACGCGAAGGAACAGCGGGCCGAACTCCCGGTCGTCTTCCAGTCGTTGCGCGCCGAGGCCGGTGTCGTGGACGTGGCCGCGTGGGTGCGGGAGCGGCTCGCCGCGTGGACGGCATGACGGCGACCGGAGGCGCGGGCATGGCCGCGACCGGTGTCCGGGCGCGGGCGCGGATCGTCGCTCGGGCCGACGGGCGCGGCGGTACCGCGCTGCCCGTGTTGGACGGCGACGGGCCGCTCGCGCTGCGCCGGACCCGGGGGAGTGGCGCCGAAGCACGGGTCATGGTCGTCGGTGCGATGAGCGGGCCGCTCGGCGGTGACCGTTTCGCGGTCGAGGCACAGGTGCAGGAGGGCGCCCGGCTGCACGTCGGGTCCGCCGCCGCCACCATCGCCCTGCCGGGGCAGGTCAAGGCCGAGGCGCGGTACGACGTACGGCTCGACGTTGCCGACGGCGCCGAGCTGAACTGGCTGCCCGAGCAGCTGATCTCGGCGTGCGGCAGCGAGCTGTACGTCACCACGCGGGCCGAACTCGGCGCCGGGGCACGGCTGGTGCTGCGCGAGGAGCAGGTGCTCGGGCGGGTCGGGGAGCAACCCGGGCGGCTCACCAGCCGGCTCGCGGTACGGGTTGCGGGCCGGACCGTGCTGGACCAGGAGTTGGCCTGCGGCCCCGGGGCGCCGGGTGGCTGGGACGGGCCCGCCGTGCTCGCCGGACACCGATCGGTCGGTCAACTGGTCGTCGTGCGGCCCGAGTTCGGGGAACGGCAGCCCCCCGCACGCATGCTGGGGGAGTGCGCCGCGCTGGTGCCGCTCGCCGGGCCCGCCGTCCTGGTGAGCGCCGTTGCCCCGGACGCGCTCAGGCTGCGACGGCTGCTGGAGGAGGCGCTGACGCTGCTGTGTTAGCGGCGGCACGGCCGCCCTGATGGCTCTCCGGTCAGCGGGACGTGACCGTCCGTTTATCGGATTGGTAAAGAACGTCTACGAACCCTGTTCTCAGACGGCTCACAGCCGAGAGGATCCCCGCCTGACCATTCGCAGCGATGTACGGGGAGGGGCCCTCTTGAGGGACATCAGACCGAAGAGCCGTCTGCTGGCGCTCAGTTCAGCCGGAGCGCTGGTCACCGCGACTCTGATCGCCGGCGCGGTGTCGGCGCCCGCGGCCAGCGCCGACAGCCGTCACGCGCAGAGCCGCGAGGCCCTGGGCGCCGAGATCGCCGCCGCCCGCGCGGCCAAGGCCGGTATCGACTGGAAGGACTGCCCCGCCGACTGGGGGATCGAGCAGCCCATCCAGTGCGGCTGGGTCTCCGTGCCGCTCGACTACGCCAAGCCGTACGGCAAGCAGATCAAGCTGGCCGTCGACCGTATCGGCAACACGGGAACCAAGGAGGAGCGCCAGGGCGCCCTCGTCTACAACCCGGGCGGTCCCGGTGGCTCCGGTCTGCGCTTCCCGCGCCGGGTGACCACCAAGAACCCGATCTGGGCCAACGTCGCGAAGGCGTACGACTTCGTGGGCTTCGACCCGCGAGGCGTCGGCCACTCGGCGCCCATCTCCTGTATCGACCCGCAGGAGTTCGTCAAGGCGCCCAAGGCCGACCCGGTGCCCGACACCGAGGCCGACAAGACCGCCCAGCGCAAGCTCGCCCGCGAGTACGCGGAGGGCTGCGGCGAGCGCAGCGGCGCGATGCTGCCGTACATGACCACGCCGAACACCGCCCGCGACCTGGACGTCATCCGGGCCGCGCTCGGCGAGAAGAAGCTCAACTACCTGGGCGTCTCCTACGGCACCTACCTCGGCGCCGTCTACGGCACCCTCTTCCCGGGCCACCTGCGCCGGATGATCGTGGACAGCGTCGTCGGCCCGTCCCGCGAGAACATCTGGTACGAGGCCAACCTGAACCAGGACATCGCCTTCGAGGGCCGGTGGAAGGACTGGGAGGACTGGGTCGCCGCCAACGACGCCGCCTTCCACCTCGGCACCACCCGCGACGCCGTCCAGGCCAAGTGGCTCGAGCTGCGCGCCACCGCCAAGAAGAGCCCCATCGGCGGGGTCGTCGGCCCGGCCGAGCTGATCTCCTTCTTCCAGAGCGCCCCGTACTACGACTCCTCGTGGGTGCCGGTCGCCTCGGTGTTCAGCAAGTACGTCGCCGGTGACACCCAGGCGCTGGTCGACGCCGCCGCACCCGACCTGTCGGACACCGCGGGCAACATCTCGGCGGAGAACGGCAACGCGGTCTACACGGCCGTCGAGTGCGCCGACGCCAAGTGGCCCACGAGCTGGAAGAAGTGGGACCGGGACAACACCCGGCTCAACAAGGACTACCCGTTCATGACCTGGGCCAATGCCTGGATGAACCTGCCCTGCGCCACCTGGCCCAGCAAGCAGCGGACGCCGGTCGAGGTCACGACGCACCACGGCCTGCCGCCGGTGCTGATCGTGCAGTCCACGCGGGACGCGGCGACCCCGTACGCGGGCGCCGTCGACCTGCACCGGCGCTTCAAGGGCTCCCGCATGATCACCGAGAAGGACGCGGGCTCCCACGGTGTGACCGGCCTGGTCAACCCGTGCATCAACCAGCGCGTCGACGCCTACCTGCTGAACGGCACGCTGGACACCTCCGACGTGACCTGCACGCCGCACGCCACGCCGAAGCCGTAACCACACCGCTGCCACGGCGACGAGGGGCGGGCCGGAATCTCCGGCCCGCCCCTCCTCATGACTCACGGCCCGTCAACTCAGTGGTGCCCGAGGAAACTTGCGCTCCTTCTTCGCGGCCGCCTGCTCGGCCTTGACGACCGCCGCGTACTGGTCGACGTACTCCTGCTCGGACAGCGTCAGGATCGCGTACATGATCTCGTCGGTGACGGCCCGCAGGACGGCCTTCTCGTGCTCCATGCCGGCGTAGCGGGAGAAGTCGAGCGCCTTGCCGAAGCGGATGACGACCGGATGGATGTGCGGGATGATCTTGCCGGGCGGCTGCGCCTCGAACGTGCCGATCATCGCGCACGGTACGACGGGCACCCCGGCCCTCAGCGCCATCACGGCCACTCCGACCTTGCCCTTGTACAGCCGCCCGTCGTGCGACCGGGTCCCCTCCGGGTAGATGCCGAGCAACTCGCCCTTGCTCAGCACCCCCAGGCCCTCACGGATGGCTGCCTGCCCCGCCTCCTTGCCGGACCGGTCCACCGGGATCTGGCCCGCGCTGCGGAAGAAGAACGCGGTCAGACGGCCCTTGACGCCCGGTCCGGTGAAGTACTCCGCCTTGGCGAGGAACGTGATGCGCCGCTTCAGCATCGCCGGCATGAGGAAGTGGTCGGAGAACGACAGATGGTTCCCGGCGACGATCGCCGGACCCGACGCCGGTACGTTCTCCAGGCCCTCGATCCTGGGCCGGAAGACCAGCCTGAGCAGGGGGCCCAGCAGGACGTACTTGAGCAGGTAGTAGAACAACGGCTCGCCCCTCACTCCACAGGTTCACTGCTGACCAGGCTCGTGGCGAGACGTAATCGCAGCTCCGCTGACGCGTCAACAGGGCGGGAGCGATTGCCGGAGAATGCGCCGAGGCGTCATCGCGCCGGGCCGAGCACCTCGTCGGCGCTGCGGGGCTCTGTGCGCGGCTGCTCGTTGAGCTTGTGACGCGCGATGGAGGAATGCCGGTAGACCTCCTTGCGGGCCCGCATGATGTTGCCCAGGGGGGCGTGCTCCGCGGTGACCCGCCAGGGGGTGAAGGACAGTGAGTCCATCTTCTCCAGGTTCTCCGGGCCGGATATGTCCTGCCGCGGCAGCCGCAGCTTGGCAACGGTGACGGACGGCGAGAGCTTCTCGGGCCACTCCACGGTGAGGTCCTCCACCGGCATGCGTTCCAGGTCGGCGCAGAGCTGGACCTGGATGTCGAAGGCGTAGGGCCGCTCCCGCAGTTCGGCCTCCAGCGCCGGCCGGAAGACCTCTGCCGCGGAGGTCGGGTCGATGGCGCGCCGGACCACCGCGGCGGCGGCGGACGGGTCGGGGGTGAAACGCACCTTGGCCATGTAGTCGCCGTGCCGGACCGCGCCCATCGTCCAGTAGCTCGACAGCAGTATGTTCGCGGGAGGGGTCTTCGACAGGCGCAGGAAGGCCAGGAACTCGTCCCACGCCCAGTTGTCCTGGTCCAGGGTCCCCTTTCCGGTCACGAAATCGGTGTAGAAGCGATGTGCTCCGGGTCGTCCCTGGGCGAAGTAGGCCGGCGCGTCCAGGAACAGTTCCTGGATGAACAGGTAGTGCTCGACCGTGTTGCAGAAGAAGATCGGTCCGTTGATGTTGGCGTAGTCGAAGGTGCCCGTGTCCGGTTCGTCTTCCAACAGGGTCGGACCGGGGATGTCGAACATCTTCAGCGCCAGTCCGGTGGCCGCGCCCAGGCGTGCGTCGGCTCCGGCGTGGGGCGAGCCGTTGGAGAAGCGGATGAGCGCCTCGTGGGTTCCCGGGGTCGCGTAGATCCCCTGGGCGTACTCGGGGAGCAGCCCGTCCAGGATCTCCACCTCCCCCCGGACCAGCCCGTAGCCCTTGGCATGGGCGTCGCGCAGGGCCCGTCCGGTACCGCCGGCCTCGACCGACTCGGCGATGTACTGCTCAGTCTTTCCGATCACCGTCTGCACGTTCTCGTCGAAGTGCGGATCGTCGTTCTCGACGTCCGGTGTGTAGCGGACGAACTGTGCTGCCATGACGTCGACCTCTCTTCCCGGAGACCGTGATCGCACTTCAGGGGCCGGGAATGTGTCCTCAGCCCTCCAGTTCGGAGAGCCAGCGCAAGGCGCGCAGACCCGGCACGAAGCAGTACTCACCGCCTCGGGTGACCACGAAGCTGGGCAGGTTGTGCAGGCGGCGCCGGACCGGCTTCTCCGGGATGGTGACGGTGCCGGTTCCGCCGTGGTGCCCGGCTACCGGGTCCTTCTCGCCGGGGTAGCCGATGAAGTTGCCGTCGTTGATCCATTCGGCCTTGATGAACTCGAACTGCCGCTCCAGGTGGGCTCCGAGGAAGACTCCGACCAGGCCGCGGTCGGCGCCGTCGTCCTCCAGCACGCCCTCGGGCAGCGGCGGGCCGTAGGTGGTGCCGCGGCGGATGAGGCGGTGCATCCGCGCGTCGCCGATGATGGTGGAATCGCGGGGGTTGGCGCGCCGGATGTGCGCACCGGCGGGGCACCGGAACCCCCGGTCGTCGTTCTCCCGGTACAGGAAGTTGTTGACGCGGTGCGGATCGGCCGCCAGTTCCGGATCGTCGTGCTCCGGCGACAGCGCCAGGGGCGCTCCGCTGGGCCAGCGTCCGACGAACTTCGCCGCCAGGAGTGCCTCCTCCTCGGCGCTGGAGGTGTTCGCACGCAGGTAACGGCGCCAGGCCGCCACGTTGGTGTGGGCCTTGCGAACGGCCGCGTAGGTGCCGTTGCGTCCCAGCACCTCGGGTTGCGGCATGGGTGGCAGATTGCCGGTCTCGTCGGGGTAGCCGAGGATGAACTCACCGGCCTTGATGGGGGCTTCCTGCGGGTTGGAGCCGGGCAGCCCGACGCCCTCGATGTTCGGATGGCTGATCCCGTCACGGAATCCGAAGGTGGTGCGCCCGGTCGGGAGCTGGCGGACCTCCTGCTGCCAGATCACCTGGACACCGGGCGTGTCCTCGAACGCGACTCGGACCCGCTCCAACTCCTTGTCCAGTTGCGCCGCGTCGGAGGAGAGGGCGCTCAACGCGATGTGGACCTCGCCCGTTCCGAACGGTGCCTCCCAGTGGTCCGGCGCACTCTCGCCCACGTCGCCGATCAGCTCCGCCCGAGCGGCCATGCCCTCGCGGAACGGCTGCGGGAAGCTGTCCAGCGACTCCTGGGGCACCCCCAGGGCCTTCAGCCCCTCGTAGGTGAAGGCCACGGCAACCCAGGCATCCTGGCTCCGGTCCGTGCTGGGCAGGCCGACCGCGGTCAGCGGGAGCAGCCGCCGCAGCAGGGCACGCCCGGCGGCCCGGTCGTCGACGCGCAGGAAGAGGTACTTTCCCTCGTACGGGACGGGCCGTGGGCGCAGTGCTCCGCTTTGGATGTCATCGATCTCGACGTGTACGGTGCCCGCGCTGCCACTTGCTGTCGTGTCCATGATGCCTTGTGCTCCACATCAGTCCTGGCCTGGGCAGCCCTCGGCGGGCGACCCGCGCCCGCCGACGCGCTCCGTCAGCATCGGGTCGGCTGTGAGTGCCGGTTGCGCCGCTCGCGACCTGCCTAGCTCGAGGCCAACTCCAGCAGGTTCTGGAAGGCCGGTGTGGCCACCAACTGCGCATTGGCCGGGTTCTCCAACGCCGCCCGGAACTCAGGGGTGTCCAGCACCCGTTCGAAGGCCTCGTCCACTTCGTGGTCCTTCCAGATCTGCCGAACGGTCAGATCGGGGTAGGCGCTGAAGAAAGCCCCCGCGGGCGCCTGGTGGGCAAGGAACCACTCCTTCACCCCTGGATCCTTGATGCCGGGGAACCCCTCGGTGTGCGAGAAGACCTCTTCAAAGATCTGCCCGACCACCGTCTTGGCGAAGTCGTCGATGTACGTGTCCCAGGAACCGTCGAAGACACTGGCGAACATGAATCGGGTGCCGTTGTCGAAGATCACGTACCGTGCGTCGTGCAAGGTGCCGATCTCCCGTATCGCCGCACGGTTCCCCGAGTCGGCCGACCTACCTTCGATATCGGCCAGCAACGCACGCAGCGCTTCCGTGTGCCCCGGCTTGATCTTGGCGAATACGGTGAACTCGCTGCAGACCCCTTCCGACGCGCCTGGCCGATCGGGGTGTGCTGACTGGGGTGAACCTGGTGTCGGAGTCATCGTCGGATTCACCTGCCACGGACCGGTGCGAGGGTCACCAAGCGCCTGGACGTGAGCCGCCATCGCCCTCACATGCCAATCCTCACGGAGTGAGCTCCGCCTCGCATCTTCAGCCCCTGGTCGATGCGATCACCCGGGACGGGTTACTTCACCGTCCCCACCAGGGGAGATTACGCTCCGTGTCGGGATTCCGTCACGCTGCTGAGAAGCGGCGCGACCGTTCGGAGTCTCACGTGCCGACCGACCCGCCGACACGGTCCACGGACGGCGGGTCGGCTCTGTGCGTCGGTGGCGTCCGGGCGCTAGGCCGAGGCTTCCTCCATCAGCCTCTGGAAGGCGGGCGTGGCCACCAGTCGCGCGTTGGCCGGGTTTTCCAGCGCCTCGTGGAACTCGGCGGTGTCCAGCACCTCCTGGAACGCGTCGTCCACGCGCTGGTCCTTGTAGATCTGCTGAACGGTCAGATCGGGATAGGCGCTGACGAAGACCCCCGCGGGCGCCTGGTGGGCGATGAACCAGTCCTTCACCCTGGGATCCTTGACGCCGGGGAACCCCACGCTGTGCGAGAAGACCTTGTCGAAGCGTTCCCCGACGACCGTCTGGGCGAAGTCGTCGATGTAGTTGTCCCAGGAGCCGTCGAAGACGCTGGCGAACATGAATCGGGTGTCGTTGTCGAAGATCACGTGCCGTGCGTCATGCAGGGTGCCGATCTGGCGCACCGCCGCATGGACCCTCTCGTCCTCCGCCGCGTCGGCCATCGCGGCGAGATCCTCACGCAACGCATCCGCATGGCCCGGCTTGATCTCGGTGAAGACGGTGAACTCGCTGCAGACCCCATCCGACCTGCCTGGCCGCTCGGGGTGTCCTGACTGAGCTGCACCTGGCTTCGCAGTCATCGTGAAACTCTCCTCCCGCGGATCGGCGCGAGGGGCCAAGCACCCGAACATGAGGCGCCCTTGCCCTCACATGCCAATCCTCACTGCGGACGCAGCACCTCGCATCCTCAGTTCTGCCACGCTCGTGCCCTCGGAAGCTCCTGAGGACAGATCCGATCAGGCGAAGGAAGATGGAAGGCGGGAAGGGCGGGTATGCCGCCGTCGCCACCTCGGGCACACTTCCTCGCAGCCGTGAAGACAATGGCGCAGCTGATCACAGAACAACCCATTGCACGGCACAGACAGGTCGAGTCACCTGCTCCCGCCAAGCCCGCTCCACTGGATCGCCATCCGGAGGCAATCATGGGCGCAGTTCTCGGTGACGTCCTGGGCTTCGCGGCCGCCGTCGCGGTCAGCCCGCTCCCGATCATTGCCATCATCCTCATACTCGCCACGCCCCGAGGGCGTCTCAACGGCGTCCTGTTCACCGTCGGCTGGATCCTGGGGCTCGCGGTGCTGGGCGCGGTGATGCTGGCGATCGCTTCCCCGGCAGGTGCCTCCGCCCACAAGCACCCGGCCACCTGGGTGGGAGCACTCAAGCTCGCCCTGGGCGTGCTCCTCGTCGTCTTCGGCGCCCGGCAATGGCACCGGCGCCCAAGAGATCCCTCGCAGGCCCAACTGCCGAAGTGGATGAGCGCGATCGACCGCCTCACACCCCTCAAGGTCTTCGCACTCGGAGTCGGCCTGGCCGCGCTCAACGCCAAGAACGCTCCGCTGACCATCGCCGCGGGCGCCGCGATCGGCTCGGCAGGACTGCCGGTCGGGCAGCAGATCGCATCGCTGGCGATCTTCGTCGTGATCGCCACCCTCGGCCTGCTGGCCCCCCTGGCAGTCTTTCTCCTCGGGGGAGAGCGAGCCAAGACCACGCTCGGCAACTGGAAAGACTGGGCAGCTCAGCACAATGTCGCTGTGATGGCCGTCCTGTTCTTCGTCCTCGGCGTGAAACTGCTCGGAGACGGCATCTCCATCCTGACCTCCTGACGGGCTTGGCCAGGCATTGCGGGAGAGGTCTGGGCCGGGCGTTGTTGACGAAGCCGACGTCGTCGGCCTGGACGCGCAGAGTCAGTGCGTCCGGTTCGGCTTCGAGTTTCCACTCGCATTCGGAGAAGCGGACGGTTCCGTGGGTGTCGGACCACTCGACGTGGCGCACGGCCGGCATCTGGCCACCGCCATGGCCGGCCGGTGTCTGATGTGAAGCAGAGCATGTAGTAGCGGCTGCCCGACCGCACCGCGGAGCGCAGGCTGTCGGCGAAGGCAGCGCGGTCTTCGTCGCTGAAGATGTGGAACAGCCCGCAGTCGAGCACGGTGTCGAACAGCTCCCCGAGCTCACCCAGCCTGCGGGCATCGTGGTGGAGGAAGCGGGCCGTGAGGCCCCGCTCGTGCGCCTTGTTCTCCGCGGCCCGAAGGGCCCGGGAGGCGAGATCGACGCCGGTGGCGTCCAGCCCCCGTGCGGCGCACATCAGCACGTGTTCACCGGTTCCGCACTCGACGTCCAGCACCCGGCCCCGCACGAACCCCGCCTCGGCGAGCGCGAGGAACGCCGGCTGAGGTCGGCCGATGTCCCACGGTGGTGGGCTGGTGTACATGTCGTCGGGACGCGCCCACGGCGTGCCGGAACCGGCATGGGAGTATGCCGGCGGCGATGTCCCTTCGGCAGCTGCCCCACTCGACACGACCGCCACTGAACACGCGCGCGGATGAACCCGAGGATCGGAAAAGCCGTCAATCAGCACGTCGGCAATCACCTGATCGAGGGAAAGGGCTCCCGTGCCCCGGTACACGCGAAGACTACGGTCGCGCATACTCATCGCTCTGGCCACAGCCGTGGCCGTCGTCGTGGCCGTCGCGGTCACCATTGCTCTGACGGTCACGACGTACGAGCACACGTCGCCGCGCGCCGCCCGGGACAAGGCGTCGGGATCGGTGGCCGGACCCGTCGACTGCCGTAAGGCGAAGTGCGTGGCCCTCACCTTCGACGGTGGCCCGAGTCCGACGACCCCCAAACTGCTGGACATCCTGAAACGGGAGCATCTGCACGCGACCTTCTTCGTTCAGGGCGAGGGCCACATCGGGAAGTACCCCGAGATCCTCCGTCGCATCGCGGACGAGGGACACGAAATCGGCAACCACACCTGGAACCACAAGGTCCTGACCGAGATCGACACGGACGACGCCCGTCAGGAACTGACCCGCACGCAGAACGCCATCGAGAGGATCACGGGCACCAAGCCCATCCTGATGCGTCCGCCGCAGGGCCGCACCAACCGCAAGGTGGCCAAGGTCTGCGAGGAGTTGGGTCTGGCGCAGGTGCTGTGGAGCGTCACGGCCAAGGACTACGAGACGACCGACTCGGCCCTGATCACCAAGCGGGTGCTCGACCAGACCGACCGCGACGGCATCATCCTGCTGCACGACCTGCACAAGGGCACCGTGCCCGCCGTCCCGGGGATCCTCAAGGCTCTCAAGCAGCGCGGCTACACGATCGTCACGGTGTCGCAGCTCCTCGCCCCGGCGAAGCCCCAGCCGGGGATGGTCTACCGGCCCTAGGAGTGGATGCGGGTGCTCAGGGGGTGACGCAGCCGGTCCTCGGCCGTGCGGGGGGTGGGGCGGAACCGGTGCGGTCACGCGACCGCGAGAGGGAATCGGCGCCGGCGCTCGGCCGGGCGATGACGGCGGCCGTCGTGGAAGAACTGGACGTCGGCCGGCTCGCCGGGCCACCGGGTCGTGGCTCGGGCGAGCGGCCGCAGGCGTGTGCCGAGGGTGCGTCAGCCCGTGTACGCCGCGAAGATCTTCGCGAACTCGTAGGGCGACTGCGGCACGTTCGTGCACTGGTACAGGGCCCCGGTGCAGGCGTTACGGTCCCGGGTCGCCTCCCAGAAGGCCAGCTCCCCGAGGTGCTTGCCCTGCGCGAAGGAGACCAGCTGGCGGGCGTCGGTCTGGTCGTAGACATGGCCGTCGTCGTTCTGGCCGAGCATCGGCGTCACACCGGTCATCGCCCAGAGCTGGGCGTCCGACTTGGCGGGGTACAGCGACCGCAGCTGGGTGAAGGTGGACTGCGCGGCCTGGAGGGCGGCGTCGCCGTAGTCGACGCTCCGGTAGTAGTCCATGGCCATGATGTTCACGAGGTCGAGGTCGACCCCGGCGTCCCGCGCCGTCTTGACCACGTTCAGGCCGTCCGAGGTCAGGCCCTCCGGGAGCACGGGGAGCGTGAGGGAGATCCGCAGCCCGGGGTGGGCCTGCTGCAGACGGGCCAGGGCCTGGGAACGGCGGCTGATCGACGCCGCGTCGGCGACGGCCGCGCCCTCGATGTCGAAGTCGACGTACGTCAGGCCGTACGCGTTCACGACCGCGTCGTACTCGGCGTACAGGGAGTCCACCGAGCCGCAGGCCTGGGCCAGTTCGATGCCGGAGGCGCCGCCGAAGGAGACCTTCACGTCACCGCCGTTCGCCCGGATCGCGTCGATCTGGTCCTTGGCCCAGCCGTCGCGCGGGTCATAGGCGTTGAACCACATGGCCTTGCAGCCGGAGGCGGTGATGAACGCCATGGTGTAGCTCTTGACCCCGCTCGCCGAGGCCATGGCGGGCATGCTCGGGGTGGGCCACGCGCCCATGTCGATGTACGGAGCGGTGTGCACGCCGCCACCCGGCTGGGTGCCTCCGGAGGAGGTCGTGCCGCTGACCGCCGCGCTGTACGCGGAGACGTTGCCCGCGGCGTCCCGGGCCCGCACGCGGAACGAGTAACTCGTGCCCGCCTGCAGCCCGGTGACGGTGTACGAGGTTCCGGTCACCGTGACGGGTGTGCCGCCGTCGCGTGAGACGTCGTAGCCGGCGACGGATCCGGAGTCGTCCGTGGCGGCCGTCCACCGCACCGTCAGCGACGAGCTGGACGCGGAGCCCACGCTCACCCCGCCGGGCACGCTGGGCGGGGTCGTGTCGCCGCCGCCCGAACCGCCCGTGCAGGGCGCGCCGTTGAGCCGGCAGCCGGCCGGCGTGCCGGTGCCGCTCGACACCCACCCGAAGCTGGTGCTCGCACCGGGCGCCAACGAGCCGTTGTACTCACGGTTCTTGAAGGTGTAGTGGTCGCCGCTCCGGGTGAGCAGCGCGTCCCAGTACGAGCCGACCGTGGTGCCGGAGGGCAGGTCGAACTCGACGGTCCAGGCGGACACGGTCGTAGTGCCGCCGTTGGTGATGGTGTAGGCGCCCTGGTAACCGCCGTCCCAGGTCGAGGTCTTGGCGAAGGACGCCGTTGCCGAGCCCGCGGCGAGTGCGGGCGGTGGGGTCAGGAGCAGGAGCAGTGCGCCGAGGAACAGGGCGACGAGTGCCGATGGTCTTCGCATCGCTGCCTCCACTGGGGAGTCGGGCGCCGGGCCGGCGCGCGAGGCCGCACAGGATTGGTCCATACCAAAGGGATGGCATGTACATATCCACTGGCTGGGCTTCGCGTCAAGTGCGCGCACACAAGGCCGTGCTCACGGCCGGGGCCACTCTGGCAGGGGCGTCGGGCTCTCCCACTCGGTCAGCTCCCGCGCATGCCGAAGCGGGGTCCGGCGCTGTGCGTCCGGACCCCGCCCGTCTTCGGCTCGCCGCCGTCTCTAGGGCCTGTCTTCCGGATCTTGTCGGGGTCGCGGGGTCTGGCACGCACATCTGCGGCGTTGTCGTCGGTCGCCGACGCTCCGCGTCGACTCCCTCCTCCGCCTTGCAGCTGCACGCAC
>NZ_JBEYUW010000016.1:0-182650 GCF_040643735.1 Streptomyces sp. NPDC047085 | reverse complement strand
ATCTACACACACATTGTTACACTCTTCCCCTACCCGCCGCTCTTCCTATCTCAACCCCCCCGGCGCAGGCCTGGAGCCCTTTTGGCAGGCCCGCGGCCCCGCGCCCCAACGGGGCGCGGGGCTGTATCGATATGCGGCTCCCGCCGCGTGGGCGCGACCAGCCCCCCCTCCGCCGCACCCGCCCACGGCGCGCCCCACCTCGCCGAGTGGGCGCCCGGCCCCCCCGCCTCGGCGGCGGGGGCGCCCCCGCCGAACCCCCGGAGGGCTCAGCGGGCGTTGAAGTACTTCGCCTCGGGGTGGTGGATCACGATCGCGTCCGTGGACTGCTCGGGGTGCAGCTGGAACTCCTCGGACAGGTGGACGCCGATCCGCTCCGGTTCGAGGAGTTCGGCGATCTTGGCCCGGTCCTCCAGGTCGGGGCAGGCGCCGTAGCCGAGGGAGAAGCGGGCGCCGCGGTACTTCAGGGCGAACATGTCCTCGATGTCGGCCGGGTCCTCCCCGGCGAAGCCGAGTTCCGCGCGCACCCGGGCGTGCCAGTACTCGGCCAGCGCCTCCGCCAACTGCACGGACAGGCCGTGCAGTTCGAGGTAGTCGCGGTAGGAGTCCGACGCGAAGAGCCGGGCGGTCTCCTCGCCGATGCGCGAGCCGACGGTGACGACCTGGAGGCCGACGACGTCGGTCTCCCCCGACTCCTCCGGGCGGAAGAAGTCCGCGAGGCACAGCCGGCGGCCGCGGCGCTGGCGCGGGAAGGTGAAGCGGGTGCGTTCGTTGCCGCGCTCGTCCAGGATGATCAGGTCGTCGTCCTTGGACACGCACGGGAAGTAGCCGTAGACCACGGCCGCTTCGAGCAGGTTCTCCGTCTGCAGCCGGTCCAGCAGGCCCCGCAGGCGCGGGCGGCCCTCGCTCTCCACCAGTTCCTCGTACGACGGCCCGTCCCCGGTGCGGGCCTGCCTGAGGCCCCACTGGCCCTTGAACAGCGCACCCTCGTCCAGCCAGCTCGCGTACTCCTTGAGCTGGATGCCCTTGACGACCCGGGTGTCCCAGAACGGCGGGGTCGGCACGGGGTTGTCGGTGGCGACGTCGGAGCGGACGTGGCCCTCCTCGGGGCGTTCGGGGGCCTCGACGGTGGTGGTCGTGGCGCGGACCCGGCGCTGCTTCAGCTCGGGCAGCTGCGCCCCGGGCACGCCCCGCTTGACGCCGATGAGGGCGTCCATGAGGCGCAGGCCCTCGAAGGCGTCGCGGGCGTAGCGGACCTCACCCTCGTAGATCTCGTGGAGGTCCTGCTCCACGTAGGCGCGGGTCAGGGCGGCGCCGCCGAGGATGACCGGGAAGCGGGCGGCGAGGCCGCGCTGGTTCAGCTCCTCCAGGTTCTCCTTCATGATCACCGTGGACTTGACCAGGAGACCGGACATGCCGATGACGTCGGCCCGGTGTTCCTCGGCGGCCTCCAGGATGGCGGAGACGGGCTGCTTGATGCCCAGGTTGACGACGTTGTAGCCGTTGTTGGACAGGATGATGTCGACGAGGTTCTTGCCGATGTCGTGCACGTCGCCGCGCACGGTGGCGAGAATGATGGTGCCCTTGCCCTCGGCGTCGGACTTCTCCATGTGCGGTTCGAGGTAGGCGACCGCGGCCTTCATGACCTCGGCGGACTGGAGCACGAACGGCAGCTGCATCTGGCCGGAGCCGAACAGGTCGCCGACGACCTTCATGCCGTCCAGGAGGGTGTCGTTGACGATGTCCAGGGCCGGGCGCGTCTCCAGTGCCTGGTCCAGGTCGGCTTCGAGGCCGTTGCGTTCGCCGTCGATGATGCGGCGCTTGAGCCGCTCCTCCAGCGGCAGCGCGGCCAGTTCCTCCGCCTTGCCCGCCTTCAGGGACTTGGCGGTGGCGCCCTCGAAGAGCTGCATGAGCTTCTGCAGGGGGTCGTAGCCCTCGGCGCGGCGGTCGTGGATGAGGTCGAGGGCGGTCTGCACCTCTTCCTCGCTGAAGCGGGCGATCGGCAGGATCTTGGAGGCGTGCACGATCGCCGAGTCCAGGCCGGCCTTGACGCACTCGTCGAGGAAGACGGAGTTCAGCAGGATGCGGGCGGCCGGGTTGAGGCCGAAGGAGATGTTGGACAGGCCGAGGGTGGTCTGGACGTCCGGGTGGCGGCGCTTGAGCTCGCGGATCGCCTCGATGGTGGCGATGCCGTCCTTGCGGGACTCCTCCTGCCCGGTGCAGATGGTGAAGGTCAGGGCGTCGATGAGGATGTCCTCCTCGCGGATGCCCCAGTTCCCGGTCAGGTCGGCGATCAGCCGCTCGGCGATCTCGACCTTCTTCTCGGGGGTGCGGGCCTGGCCCTCCTCGTCGATGGTCAGCGCGATCAGCGCGGCGCCGTGCTCCTGCGCGAGCCGGGTGACCTTGGCGAACCGGGAGTCGGGGCCGTCGCCGTCCTCGTAGTTGACCGAGTTGATGACCGCGCGGCCGCCGAGCTTCTCCAGGCCCGCCCGGAGGACGTCGACCTCGGTGGAGTCCAGCACGATGGGCAGGGTGGAGGCGGTGGCGAAGCGGCCGGCCAGTTCCTCCATGTCGGCGACGCCGTCACGGCCGACGTAGTCCACGCACAGGTCGAGCATGTGCGCGCCCTCGCGGATCTGCTCGCGGGCCATCTCGACGCAGTCGTCCCAGCGGGCGGCCAGCATGGCCTCGCGGAACTTCTTGGAGCCGTTGGCGTTGGTGCGCTCGCCGATGGCCAGGTAGGAGGTGTCCTGGCGGAACGGGACGGACTGGTAGAGGGAGGCGGCGCCGGGCTCGGGCCGGGGGCTGCGCTCGGGCGGGGTGAGGCCCTGAACGCGCTCGACGACCTGGCGCAGGTGCTCGGGGGTGGTGCCGCAGCAGCCGCCGACGAGGGAGAGGCCGTACTCGCGGACGAAGGTCTCCTGGGCGTCGGCCAGCTCCGGCGCGGTCAGCGGGTAGTGGGCGCCGTCCTTGCCCAGGACCGGCAGGCCCGCGTTGGGCATGCAGGACAGCGGGATGCGGGCGTTGCGGGCGAGGTAGCGCAGGTGTTCGCTCATCTCGGCCGGGCCGGTGGCGCAGTTCAGGCCGATCATGTCGATGCCGAGCGGCTCCAGCGCGGTGAGCGCGGCGCCGATCTCGGAGCCGAGGAGCATGGTGCCGGTGGTCTCGACGGTGACGGACACGATGACCGGCAGGTCCAGGCCGAGGGCGTCGAGGCCGCGGCGGGCGCCGAGGACGGCCGCCTTGGTCTGCAGCAGGTCCTGGGTGGTCTCCACGAGCAGGGCGTCGGCGCCGCCGGTGACCAGGCCCTCGGCGTTTCGCTGGTAGGCGTCGCGCAGGGTGGTGTAGGGGGCGTGGCCGAGGGTGGGCAGCTTGGTGCCGGGGCCGATGGAGCCGAGGACCCAGCGGGGCCGGCCGTCCTTGGCGGTGAACTCGTCGGCGACCTCGCGGGCGACGCGGGCGCCGGCCTCGGACAGTTCGTGGACGCGGTCGGCGATGTCGTACTCGCCGAGCGCGGAGTGGTTGGCCCCGAAGGTGTTGGTCTCGACGCAGTCCACGCCCACGGCGAAGTACGCCTCGTGGACGGAGCGGACGATGTCGGGGCGGGTGAGGTTGAGGATCTCGTTGCAGCCCTCGAGGTGCTCGAAGTCCTCGAGAGTGGGCTCCTGGGCCTGGAGCATGGTGCCCATGGCTCCGTCGGCCACCACCACGCGGGTGGCGAGTGCGTCTCGGAGCGCGGACGCACGGGTCCGGCTGTCGGCGGAAGGGGTCGTTGGCAACGAGGCCATGAAGGGGCTCCCTGGGATGCGACGGCTGTCGGCTATGCGCCTTCCCCGGCGGGACCGGGCGAGGGGCACGGCGTCAGGGTAACCGGGAGTGGGCTTGGATGGGCACCGGCGTCCACGAGGCGGACGCGGATGGCGCACCCGGGTGACCGGGGCGGCAGGCGCGGGCCTGTCCGAAGTGGGGCGCGGGCCCGTACGACGTAGGGCGCTGGCCTGTACGACGTAGGGCGGGGGGCCGTGAGATGTATGGACGCCGACCCGTGCGCCGTACGGGTGCGGGCCCATGAGAAGTATGGGCACGGGCCGGGTGACGTACGGGTGCGGGCCCGTGCGATGTAACGGCAGATGTAACAGGAGCCGTCCAACCATTAGCGGGAGGTCGGCATCGACCGGTAGTGTTCGGCATTGCCGAACGACGTGGGATCGCGTCGTTCGCTGATGGTCGAAGGACGGAGGCAAGGCGGCGATGGCACGGAACATCCAGTCGCTCGAACGGGCGGCGGCGATGCTGCGGCTGCTCGCAGGCGGCGAGCGGAGGCTCGGCCTCTCGGACATCGCCTCGTCACTGGGCCTCGCCAAGGGCACCGCCCACGGCATCCTGCGCACCCTTCAGGCGGAGGGCTTCGTCGAGCAGGACGACGCCTCCGGGCGCTATCAGCTGGGCGCGGAGCTGCTGCGCCTCGGCACCACCTATCTGGACGTGCACGAGCTGCGGGCGCGGGCCCTGGTGTGGACCGACGACCTGGCCCGTTCCAGCGGGGAGAGTGTGTATCTGGGCGTGCTGCACCAGCAGGGCGTGCTGATCGTGCACCACGTCTTCCGGCCGGACGACAGCCGGCAGGTGCTGGAGATAGGGGCCATGCAGCCGCTGCACTCCACGGCGCTGGGCAAGGTGCTGTCGGCGTACGACCCGGTGGCGCACAGCGAGGCGCTGGAGGCCGACCGCAAGCCGTTCACGGACCGCACGGTGTGCGAGCCGGAGGACTTCGAGCACCTGCTCGACATCACGCGCGCGCGTGGGTACGCGGCCGACGTGGAGGAGACCTGGGAGGGCGTGGCGTCGATCGCCGCGCCGATCCACGACCGGCGCCGGATGCCGGTGGGCGCGGTCGGGATCACGGGTGCCGTGGAACGGGTGTGCCGGGACGGCGAGGCCCGCTACGAGGTGCGGCCGGAACTGATCGCCGCGGTGCGGGACTGCGCCCGCGCGGTCTCCAGGGATCTGGGCGCGGGGCGGTTCTGAGCGGCGGGCGGGGGGCCCGCCGCCGATAACTGATTCAGGGGCAACGACCGGGACGCTAGGCGGCGTTCCGGTTGTCGCCATACCCTGAAACGGTCATATCGGGGCGAGGTCGTTCATTCAGCCATGAAGAGAGATAGGAAACGGCGATCAATAACGATCCTGTTTCCCATAACAGAACCCTTGACGCGTGCGTAACGCCAAAGCAAGACTCCCGTCCATCGGTCGGCATTGTCGAACACCTACCGGCAATACGCGCTAGAGTGTGGCAACGCCAAGGACCGGTACTGCTCTCTCACCCCCGAGGGCAGCCAGAACCTCCGGAGGGACCCGGGGTTCGGTTTCCCTGGACGAAGGACAAAGGAGTCGCGGGTGTCCAGCTCCGACATCTTCATCGGCGAGACCATCGGTACCGCCATACTCATCCTGCTCGGCGGCGGCGTCTGCGCCGCCGTGACCCTGAAGGCCTCCAAGGCCCGTAACGCCGGCTGGCTCGCCATCACCTTCGGGTGGGGTTTTGCCGTTCTGACGGCCGTCTACACCTCGGCGCCGTTGTCCGGTGCCCACCTGAACCCGGCCGTGACGCTCGCGCTCGCGATCAAGGACAAGGACTTCAGCAACCTGCCCACGTACTGGGGCGGCCAGCTGCTCGGCGCCATGATCGGCGCCACCCTGGTCTGGCTGGCCTACTACGGCCAGTTCCACGCGCACCTCACCGACAAGGAGATCGTCGGCGGTCCGGGCGCGCAGGCCACGGCGGCCAAGGCCGTCGAGGCCCAGGAGAAGGGCGCCGGCCCGGTCCTGGGCGTCTTCTCCACCGGTCCCGAGATCCGGAACGTGGTGCAGAACCTCGCCACGGAGATCATCGGCACCGTGGTGCTGGTGCTCGCGGTCCTCACCCAGGGCCTCAACGACAAGGGCAACGGTCTGGGCACCCTGGGCGCCCTGATCACCTCGCTCGTGGTCGTCGGCATCGGCCTCTCGCTCGGCGGCCCGACCGGTTACGCGATCAACCCGGCCCGTGACCTCGGTCCCCGCCTCGTGCACGCCCTGCTGCCGCTGCCCAACAAGGGCGGCTCCGACTGGAGCTACGCCTGGATCCCGGTGGTCGGTCCGCTGATCGGCGCCGCCATCGCCGCAGGCATCTACAACGTCGCCTTCGCTTAAGAAGCCGCTCGAACAAGCCGAGTCTTCCAGCACGCGCCGTACGTACAGCCCCTCACCACGGACCTTTCAGGAGCACACAGTGACCGACGCCCACACCGCAGGCCCGTTCATCGCGGCCATCGACCAGGGCACGACTTCCTCGCGCTGCATCGTCTTCGACCGGGACGGCCGCATCGTCTCCGTCGACCAGAAGGAGCACGAGCAGATCTTCCCGAAGCCGGGCTGGGTCGAGCACAACGCCAACGAGATCTGGACCAACGTCCAGGAGGTCGTCGCCGGAGCCATCCAGAAGGCCGGCATCACCCGCGACGACATCAAGGCCATCGGCATCACCAACCAGCGCGAGACCACCGTGCTGTGGGACAAGAACACCGGTGAGCCCGTCCACAACGCCCTGGTCTGGCAGGACACCCGCACCGACGCCCTGTGCAGGGAGCTCGGGCGCAACGTCGGCCAGGACCGCTTCCGCCGCGAGACCGGCCTCCCGCTCGCGTCGTACTTCTCCGGTCCCAAGGCCCGCTGGCTGCTCGACCACGTCGACGGCCTGCGGGAGCGCGCCGAGGCGGGCGACATCCTCTTCGGCACCATGGACACCTGGGTCATCTGGAACCTGACCGGCGGTGTCAACGGCGGCCACCACGTCACCGACGTGACCAACGCCTCCCGCACCATGCTGATGAACCTGCACACCATGCAGTGGGACGAGAAGATCGCCGAGTCCATCGGTGTCCCGCTGGCGATCCTGCCGGAGATCCGCTCCTCCGCCGAGGTCTACGGCGAGGTCTCCGGCGGCAAGCTGGGCGACCTGCTCGGCGGCATCCCGGTCGCGTCCGCGCTCGGCGACCAGCAGGCGGCCCTGTTCGGCCAGACCTGCTTCTCCGAGGGCGAGACCAAGTCCACCTACGGCACCGGCACCTTCATGGTGATGAACACCGGTGACAAGATCATCAACTCCTACGCGGGCCTGCTGACCACCGTCGGCTACAAGATCGGCGAGCAGCCGACGGTCTACGCCCTGGAGGGCTCGATCGCCGTCACCGGCTCGCTGGTGCAGTGGATGCGCGACCAGATGGGCCTGATCTCCACCGCCGCCGAGATCGAGACGCTCGCGCTCTCGGTCGAGGACAACGGTGGCGCCTACTTCGTACCGGCCTTCTCCGGCCTGTTCGCCCCGCACTGGCGCTCCGACGCCCGCGGTGTGATCGCCGGCCTGACCCGGTACGTCACCAAGGCGCACCTCGCCCGTGCGGTCCTGGAGGCGACCGCCTGGCAGACCCGGGAGATCGCCGACGCGATGGTCAAGGACTCCGGCGACGAGCTGGTGGCCCTGAAGGTCGACGGCGGCATGACCTCCAACAACCTGCTGATGCAGACGCTCTCGGACGTCCTGGACGCACCTGTGGTGCGCCCGATGGTCGCCGAGACCACCTGCCTCGGCGCCGCCTACGCCGCCGGCCTGGCCGTCGGCTTCTGGTCCAGCACCGACGAACTGCGCGCCAACTGGCGCCGGGCCGCCGAATGGACCCCGCAGATGGACGCGGACACCCGCGACCGTGAGTACAAGAACTGGCTCAAGGCCGTCGACCGGACCATGGGCTGGATCGAGGACGAGGACTGAGCGGCCCGGACCGCCCAGCCAACTCTGACGAGGAGTAAGAACCCGAAATGACCAGTCAGCCCACCCTGCAGTCCGTGCCTGCCCTGGGGACGCACCCGGCCTCCGGCTCCAACCCGAGCCGGGCCGAGACCAGGGAGCAGCTCTCCAAGGCGTCGTACGACCTTCTTGTGATCGGCGGCGGCATCCTGGGCATCTCCACCGCCTGGCACGCCGCGCAGTCCGGGCTCAGGGTGGCGCTGGTCGACGCCGGTGACTTCGCCGGCGCCACCTCCTCCGCCTCCTCCAAGCTGCTCCACGGCGGTCTGCGCTACCTGCAGACCGGCGCGGTGAAGCTGGTGGCGGAGAACCACTTCGAGCGCCGTGCGGTCTCCCGCCAGGTGGCCCCCCACCTGGCGAACCCGCTCACCTTCTACCTCCCGGTGTACAAGGGCGGGCCGCACGGCGCGGCGAAGCTCGGCGCGGGCGTGTTCGCCTACTCCGCGCTCTCCGCCTTCGGTGACGGCGTGGGCCACCTGCTCTCCCCGGCCAAGGCCGCGCAGGACGTGCCCGAGCTGCGCACCGAGAACCTGAAGGCCGTGGCCGTGTACGGCGACGACCAGATGAACGACGCGCGCATGGCGCTGATGACGGTCCGCGCGGCCGTCGAGGCGGGCGCGGTCGTCCTCAACCACGCCGAGGTCACCGGCCTGCGCTTCACCAAGGGCCGGGTCACCGGCGCCGACCTCAAGGACCGCATATCCGGCGAGGAGTTCGGCGTCGACGCCCGCCTGGTGCTGAACGCGACCGGCCCCTGGGTCGACCACCTGCGCAGGATGGAGGACCCGAACGCCGCCCCCTCCATCCGTCTGTCCAAGGGCGCGCATCTGGTCCTGAAGCGCACCTCCCCCTGGAAGGCCGCGCTCGCCACCCCCATCGACAAGTACCGCATCACCTTCGCCCTCCCCTGGGAGGACATGCTGCTGCTCGGCACCACCGACGAGGAGTACGAGGGTGACCCGGCGGACGTCGCGGTCACCGAGAAGGACATCGCCCAGATCCTGGACGAGGCCGCGTTCTCCGTGCGGGACCAGCAGCTCCAGCGGGACCTGATCACCTACGCGTTCGCCGGTCTGCGCGTGCTGCCGGGCGGCCCCGGCGACACCGCCAAGGCCAAGCGGGAGACCGTGGTGACCGAGGGCAAGGCCGGCATGCTGTCGGTGGCCGGCGGCAAGTGGACCACGTTCCGGCACATCGGCCGCACGGTGATGAAGAAGCTGGAGGAGCTGCCGGGCCACCCGCTCGGTGACGACTTCGAGCCGATCTCCTCGCTGCCGAAGAAGCTGCCGCTGCCCGGCATCGCCAACCCGCGCGCGGTGGCCCACCGCCTGCTGACCGACCGCCCGGCGCCCGGTCCGCGCATGGCCGCCGACACCGCCAAGCACCTGGCCACCCACTACGGCTCGCTGGCCTTCGACATCGCCCGCATGGCCAACGAGCACCCCGAGCTGGCCGACCGCGTCCACCCGGACGCCCCGGAGATCTGGGCGCAGGTCGTCTGGGCCCGCGACCACGAGTGGGCCGAGACGGCGGACGACGTGCTGCGCCGCCGTACGACGCTGACGATCCGGGGCCTGGCCACGGACGAGGTCCGTTCCCGGGTCCAGGACGTGCTCGACAAGAAGTAGACCTGGGTGGCGGCCGGCCACTCCCCGACCGAGCCGGCCCGCCGCCGAGGTTCCGGCCCCCGCCGCACCGGGGCCGGGCCACCGAGAGGGGCGGCTCCACGCCGATGGAGCCGCCCCTCTCTCGCGTGCCCGGTTGTCAGTGGCGGCTGCTGTCCATGGCGGTATGAACATCGATCACGCGGACCCCGCCGAACTCGCCTGCCTGCGGGAGGCTTTCGGCGCCGACGACGACGGCGCCTCGGCACTGGGCGGAGGGGAGGGAGTGGTTCGACGGGGTGGCCGCGTGACGAGCCGCCGGCCGGGGGTGTCGCGCAACTGGCCGCGGGAGGCGATGAGTTTGGTCGTGGGCTTCCGTCGCGACGACAGGCGCGGGCGAGCAACTCGTTGCTGTGCTCGGTGCCGTGCGCGGTGTCGTGCTCGCCGCCGGACTGCCTGTCAGGCCCATGACCGAGTCCGGTTCCGGTGTGAAACCCCGGTACGGAACGGGTCGGACACCCCGTTGACAAGGGGTGTTCCGGCGCGGAGATCGGGGCAGTGATCCGGGCATCCCCCGGGCAAGGGGCTGCGGACGCTCCCGCCGGACGCCGTAAGGTTGGGGCGTCAAGCGAGGGCACGTCGGAAGGAGGCACTGGGTGATCGAGCTGGAGGGGGTTCCCGAGCTGATCGACCCAGTCATGGTGGCCGCGTTCGAGGGCTGGAACGATGCCGGCGACGCCGCCTCCACGGCGGTCGCGCATCTGGAACGCGAGTGGAAGGGCGAGGTGTTCGCGGCGCTGGACGCCGAGGACTACTACGACTTCCAGGTGAACCGCCCCACGGTGTTCATGGACGCCGGTGTGCGCAAGATCACCTGGCCGACGACACGTCTGTCGGTGGTCCGGGTCGGCGGCGAGAAGCCCCGCGACCTGGTGCTGGTGCGCGGCATCGAACCGTCCATGCGCTGGCGGTCGTTCTGCAACGAGCTGCTCGGCTTCGCGCACGAGCTGGGTGTGGAGCTGGTGGTCATCCTGGGCGCCCTGCTCGGTGACACCCCGCACACGCGTCCCGTGCCGGTCAGCGGGGTGACGTCCGACCCGGACCTGGCCCAGCGGATGGACCTGGAGGAGACCAAGTACGAGGGCCCGACGGGCATCGTCGGCGTCCTGCAGGAGGCCTGCACGCACGCCGGGGTCCCGGCGGTGTCGCTGTGGGCGGCCGTTCCGCACTACGTCTCCCAGCCGCCCAACCCCAAGGCCACGCTGGCGCTGCTCAACCGCCTGGAGGACCTGCTGGACCTGCGCATCCCGCAGGGCGAGCTGCCCGAGGACGCGCGTGCCTGGCAGGTGGGCGTGGACCAGCTGGCCGCGGAGGACAGCGAGGTCGCCGAGTACGTCCAGACGCTGGAGGAGGCCCGGGACACCGCCGAGCTGCCGGAGGCGTCCGGTGAGGCGATCGCCCGCGAGTTCGAGCGGTATCTGCGGCGCCGGGACGTGGGACCTCCGGGCGGTAAGCAGAGGCCTCCGGCGGCCGGCGGCGGGGGCAAGGAAGACGACGAGGACGGCTCGGAGGACTGAGCGTACGGCGGCTGAGGTGCGGCGAAGGGGCGGTTCCCGTGTTCGGGAACCGCCCCTTCTCTTTGTTGCCGATGCGCTATGGGGTGCCGCGACCTGCCGTCCGGCGTCTGCGGGTCCGTTGTGGCTGGTCGCGCGGCTCCCCGCGCCCCTACGGAGCGCTTACAGGGCCACCCCCAGCAGCGCGTCCACCGCGCGCGTGACCACGCCCGGCGCGCCCGTGTCGGTGCCGCCCTCCTGCTCCTGCCTCGCCGCCCAGCGGTCCACCGCGGCGAGCGCGGCGGGCGCGTCGAGGTCGTTCGCGAGGGCCTCGCGGATCTCCTCGACCAGCGCGTCGGCGGACGGCCCGTCGGGCCGGGAGACGGCCGCGCGCCAGCGGCCGAGCCGGTCCGCGGCGTCCTGGAGGACCTGGTCGGTCCACTCCCAGTCGGCGCGGTAGTGGTGGGCGAGCAGGGCGAGGCGGATGGCGGCCGGGTCGACGCCGTCGCGGCGCAGCGCCGAGACGAAGACGAGGTTGCCCTTCGACTTGGACATCTTCTCGCCGTGCAGCGCGACCATGCCGGCGTGGACGTACGCCTTGGCCATCGGGAACTCGCCGGTCAGCACCTGGGCGTGCGAGGCGCCCATCTCGTGGTGCGGGAAGGCGAGGTCGGAGCCGCCGCCCTGGACGTCGAAGCCCATGCCGAGGTGGTCGAGGGCGATGGCCACGCACTCGATGTGCCAGCCGGGGCGTCCCCGGCCGAGGGAGCCGCCGTCCCAGCTGGGCTCGCCCTCGCGGGCCGCCATCCACAGCATCGGGTCGAGCGGGTTCTTCTTGCCCGGGCGGTCCGGGTCGCCGCCGCGCTCGGCGGACAGCAGCCGCATCGCGGCCGCGTCGAGGTTCGAGACCTTGCCGAAGTTCGGGTCGGACTCGACGGAGAAGTAGATGTCGCCCTCCAGCTCGTAGGCCGCGCCGAGGTCGCGCAGCCGCTCCACGAGCGGGACGATGCCGGGTATCGCCTCGACGGCGCCTATGTAGTGCTGGGGCGGGAGCATCCGCAGGGCGGTCATGTCCTCGCGGAAGAGGGCCGTCTCCTTCTCGGCGAGGGCGACCCAGTCGACGCCGTCCCGGTCCGCGCGCTCGAGGAGCGGATCGTCGACGTCGGTGACGTTCTGGACGTAGTGAACCTGCCGCTTGGTGTCGAGCCACACGCGCTGAACGAGGTCGAACGCGTTGTAGGTCGCCGCGTGACCCATGTGGGTCGCGTCGTACGGCGTGATGCCGCAGACGTAGATACGGGCGACGGGACCGGGGTCGAGGGTGACGAGGCCGCCGGTCGCGGTGTCGTGGATCCTCAGGTCGCGGCCCTGACCAGGCAGGGCGGGGACCTCGGAAGCGGGCCAGGCATGCATGTACATGAGCCTAACCGGCCGCACGCTGCGTATACGAACGGGATCGGGCCGGATGGCCGGTTGGGCGTTCTTGAATATCGGCCCCGGATGTGCTCACACCGGTGGCCAGGGGATCGCCGGCCACTGTCCGCTCGGTTCCGGGTGCCGGCCGGCGGTGAGCAGCGCGTCGACCCGCGCGCGCGTGGCGTCGATCTCGGCCGGGGTGATCAGGGGGGCCAGCCGCGCGGACAGCGCGCCGCCGTCGGAGAGGCCCTTCCCGAGGCCCTTGAGCACCTCGACGGCCTCGTCGGTCAGGGGCTCGCCCGCCCAGCCCCACAGCAGCGTGCGCAGCTTGTTCTCGACGTTGAAGGTGACGCCGTGGTCGATGCCGTAGAGCCGGCCCCCGGCGGTGGGCAGCAGGTGGCCGCCCTTGCGGTCGGCGTTGTTGATCACGGCGTCGAGGACGGCGAGCCGGCGCAGCCGCTCGTCGTCGGCGTGCACGAGCAGCGCGGTGCGGCCCTCGCCGACCTCGGCGAACCCGATCGCCTTCCAGCCCGGCTCCGGCTCCTCGCCGTCGACCAGGGCGAGCAGCTCCGCCTCGGGGTGCACGTCGATCCACAGCTGGCACATGCCCTCGCCGTAGGGCCCCTCGCGCAGCACGGTCGGGGGTACGAGCCCCCAGCCGGTGGCCTCGGAGACCTCGTAGGCGGCGACCTCGCGGCCGGCCAGGGTGCCGTCGGGGAAGTCCCACAGCGGGCGCTCCCCGGCCACCGGCTTGTACACGCAGGTGGCTTCCTGGCCGTCGAGGGCGATGGTGCAGAACAGCGCCGCGTTGGACGCCTCGCGGATCCGGCCGCGTACGGTCAGCTCACCGTGGGTGAGCAGCAGGGCGAAGGCCGCGTCGGCCTCGGCGTCGGCGGCCGTCACGCTCCGCGGCGGTATCCGTTCTGGCGCGGACATACGTGTCCTTCCGGATCGAGCGGGAGGCTGCACAGCGGGCACGGCGGCCGCCCGGCGTTGACGACGTCGAGGGCGCGCTTGGCGAAGGCTCTGGCCTGCGCGCCGGTCAGCCGGACCCGCAGCATCGGGGGTCCGTTCTCCTCGTCCTGGAGCAGCCGCTCCTCGGCCTCGGCGAGGTCCTCCTCGGTCTCGGCGTCCAGCTCCACGAGGGCCTGCGCCTCGACGATCATGCGTTGTTCCTCGCCGTCCCAGGCGAGGGCCATGGTGCCGACGCGGAACTCCTCGTCGATGGGGGTCTCCAGCGGGGCGGTGTCGGCGATCTCGGTGGGCGCCACGGCCGGGACGGCGGCATTGCCGCCACTACGCCGTACGACCTCGTCGAGAAGCTCGTCCATGCGCTCGGCGAGCGCGGCGACCTGGGTCTTCTCCAGAGCCACGCTGGTCACCCGGGGGCCGGCGGTGGCCTGGAGGAAGAACGTACGGCGTCCGGGCAGTCCGACGGTGCCCGCCACGAAGCGGTCCGGCGGATCGTAGAGGAACACCTGACGGGACACGTCCTGTCTCCATTGGATTCGAGGGTTTCGGCAGTGCTGGCCATGTGGGGTGCGACGGGGTGGGTCGCTTCACCCTACTGCGGCCGACGATCACGGTGCTCCCGCACCGCCCCCGACCGGTGCGTCGTCCTCCGGGGGTGTCTCGCGGGGGGCGAGGGAGGCGAAGTCGCCGGTGTCGCCGAGGCGGACGAGGTACGGCCTGAGACGGGTGTAACGGATCACGGTGACGGAACAGGGTTCCACGGAGATCCGCTGGAAGAGGTCGAGGTGAAGGCCGAGTGCGTCCGCGACCAGGGACTTGATGATGTCACCGTGCGAGCACATGAGGTAGACCGCGTCCGCTCCGTGGTCGCGCTCCACGCGCGCGTTCCACTCGCGTACGGCCTCGGCGGCGCGGGTCTGCATGGCCCGCATGGACTCGCCGCCGGGGAACGCGGCGGCCGAGGGGTGGGCCTGGACGACCTCCATCAGCGGCTCGTCCTTCAGCTCGGCGAGCTTGCGGCCGGACCAGTCGCCGTAGTGGCACTCGCCGATCCGTTCGTCGGTGTGGACGCGCAGTCCGGGCCGGGCGTCGAGCAGGGGCCGGACGGTCTCCTGGCAGCGCTGCAGGGGGCTGACGACGACCTCGGACAGGGCCAGCGGGGCGAGCCGTCCGGGCAGCGCGGCGGCCTGTGCGGCGCCGCGCTCGTCCAGGGCGACGCCCGGCGTCCAGCCGGCGAGCACGCCCGAGGTGTTGGCGGTGGAGCGTCCGTGCCGGACGAGGATCAGCGTGGGCATGCGGCCCAGGGTAAGCGCATCACAACGTGCGCCCGCGGGAGGGCGAGAGGAGAATGCGCTCCGTGATCGTGGACTGCGCGGTGTACCGCGACGGGCACCGCACCGAGCGTCCGCAGGACCTGTCCGACGCGCTGGACGCGGCGCGGGCGGCGGGCGGGTTCGTGTGGATCGGGCTGCACGAGCCGTCGGTGCGGGAGTTCGACCTGGTCACGGAGGAGTTCGCGCTGCATCCGCTGGCCGTCGAGGACGCACTGAAGGCGCACCAGCGGCCCAAGCTGGAGGTGTACGACGACTCGCTGTTCATGGTCCTCAAGCCGGTGGTGTACGAGCCCGAGAGCGACACCGTCTCGGCCGGCGAGGTCATGGTCTTCGTGGGCGACAGCTTCGTGGTGACCGTCCGGCACGGCGAGAGTTCGTCGCTGGCGGCCATCCGGCACCGGCTGGAGGGGGACCCGGAGATGCTGGCCAAGGGTCCCACTGCGGTGCTGTACGCGATCTCCGACGCCACCGTCGACCACTACCTGGACGTGGCGACGGAGCTGCAGACGGATCTGGAGGAGCTGGAGGCCGAGGTGTTCGAGCCGGAGCACGGCGGCGCCCACCACACCGCGTCCCGGATCTACACCTTCAAGCGGCAGATCCTGGAGTTCCGCCGGGCCACCGTGCCGCTCGCGGTGCCGCTGACCCGGCTGGCCGGTACCGGCACGCTCGGCGGCGGGGTGCCGTTCGTGCACGAGAAGGCGCGGCCCTTCTTCCGGGACGTGAACGACCACCTTTCGCGGGTGAACGAGTCCGTGGAGGGCCTGGACCGGCTGGTGTCGGACATCCTGTCGGCGCATCTGGCGCAGATGAGCGTGCGGCAGAACGACGACATGCGGAAGATCTCTGCCTTCGCGGCGATGGCCGCGGTCCCGACGCTGATCGCGGGCGTCTACGGCATGAACTTCGACCACATGCCCGAGCTGCACTGGCTGTGGGGCTACCCGGTGGTGATCCTGCTGATGGCCGCCCTGGAGGTGCTGCTGTACCGGACGTTCAAGCGGCGCGGCTGGCTGTGAGCGGGGCTCAGACGAACTCGGGGGCGGGGGTGGCGGGGCCGCCGAGGGCGTTGCGGCGCTCGGGCATGCTCAGGGTCACCATGCGGCGCCAGCCGCCGAGGCGCTCGTAGGCGTACACGGCGTGGATCCCGGCGGCGAGGACGGCCGCTCTGGCCTTCGACCAGCCGAGGATGCGTCCCATGTGGGCCATGACGGCGAGGCTGACGTCGCGGTAGATGCGGATCTCGGCGAGCGCGCACGCGCGCAAGGTGCGCTGGATGGTGCGGCCGTGGCCGGAGCGGGCGAAGCGGAGGAGTTCCTCGTGGCAGTAGGCGAGGTGGTTGTCCTCGTCGTGGGAGATCATCCGCACCGCGCGGCCGACGTCGGGGTCGTCGCCGAAGTGCTTGCGCAGCAGCTCCATCTGCTCGGAGGCGCGCTGTTCGGTGACCCGGCTGTGGGCGAGGTAGGTGACGAGGTCCGGCACCGTCAGCGGCTGGTCGGCCCGCAGTCTCTCGTGCGCGAGGCCGATGCCGTGCCGCTCGAGGAGCATCGTGTAGTCGGTGTCCGGCGGGACGTCGACGGGTCGCAGGCCGCGCTTGCGCAGCAGGGCGTTGAAGATCCGCCCGTGCTTGTCCTCGTCCGCCCCGTGCCGGGCGATCTTGGGTGCGAGCGCGCGTTCGCTGCCCGGGACCAGTGCGGCGATCCGCCCGTTCTCCCAGCCGCCCTGGGACTCCCCGCTGGCCGCGATGGAGCAGAAGAGCCGGAAGGAGGCGTCGTTGTCGAGGATCTCCTGGAACAGACTCTTGGCCGAAAGCATCGTGAGCTCCTCCCTGCGGCGCGTTCCGCCTGCAGCACTCCGCAAAGAACAGTTCAAATGCGGACAGAGGGCATCGCAACAGCAGTGCCGGACGACTCGGCCGAAAGGATGAGTGCGGGGGTCGTAACCGCGCGGGTCCTGGCGCGTTGTTCTGCGTGACGGCCGTGGCGGGGAAGACCCCCGAGCCCCCACCACGGCCGCTGAAGCTTCCGAGGCCTCCCGGTTCGCGTCACGCGAGTCCGGCGCGCTCCAGGGCCTCGGTGCCGGCGCGCAGGGAGGCGAGCCGCTCGTCCAGGGTGAAGCCGGCCGGGGCGAGGCTGAGGGTGGTGACGCCGGCGGCGGCGTAGGCCTTCATCCGGTCGGCGATGCGGTCGACGGAGCCGAGCAGCGTGGTCTTGTCGATGAGGTCCTGCGGGACCGCGGCGGCCGCGCCCTGCTTGTCGCCGGCCAGGTACTTCTCCTGGATCTCGGCGGCCTCCTTCTCGTAGCCCATGCGCCGGGCGAGCTGGTTGTAGAAGTTCTGCTTGAAGCTGCCCATGCCGCCCACGTACAGCGCGGTGTAGGGGCGGAAGACGTCGGCGAGGCGGGACACGTCCTTGTCGTCGCCGACGGCGAGGGGCAGGGTCGGGCAGATGTCGAACCCGTCGAGGGTCTTGCCGGCCTTCTCGCGGCCCGCACGCAGGTACTTGACCGTGGTCTCCTCCAGGTGCTCGGCGGAGGGGAAGATGACCAGCGCGCCGTCCGCGATCTCACCGGTCTGTTCGAGGTTCTTGGGGCCGATGGCGGCGATGTAGAGCGGGATGTGCTCGCACTGCGGGTGCACGGTCAGCTTGATCGGCTTGCCCGGGCCGCCGGGCAGCGGCAGCGTCCAGTGCTCGCCCTCGTACGACAGCCGCTCCCGGGTCATCGCCTTGCGCACGATCTCCACGTACTCGCGCGTGCGCGCCAGCGGCTTGTCGAACTTGACGCCGTACCAGCCCTCGGAGACCTGCGGGCCGGAGACGCCGAGCCCGAGCCGGAAGCGGCCCTTGGACAGCGAGTCGAGGGTCGCCGCGGTCATCGCGGTCATCGCGGGCTGCCGGGCCGGGATCTGGAAGATGGCCGAGCCGACGTCGATGCGCTCGGTCTGCGCGGCGACCCAGGAGAGCACGGTGGCCGCGTCGGAGCCGTATGCCTCGGCGGCCCAGCACACGGAGTAGCCCAGCCGCTCGGCCTCCTGCGCGACGGCCAGATTGTCCGCGTCCATCCCGGCGCCCCAGTAGCCGAGGTTGATCCCGAGCTGCATGGCCGATTCCCCTTACCCATGAGTAACGTCCCTTGGCGCAGACCTTAGCGAGCCGGACCCGCCCCCGCACAGACCCGACCCGCGCCTGCTTGGTCACTGTGCCCCGGAACTCCTGTGCCCGCGCCCGGAGACCGGGTTGTCCACAGGCAACCCACGGCAGTAGCCATGGCCAGTAATCTCGCGCACATGGAGCAGAGGCATCTCGGCCGTACCGGCCTGCGCGTGTCCCGGATCGGACTCGGCACCCTCACCTGGGGCCGGGACACCGACGAGCACGACGCCGCGGACATGCTGAAGGCGTTCTGGGAGGTCGGCGGCACCCTCGTCGACACCGCCGACGTGTACGGCGACGGCGAGGCCGAGTATCTGCTCGGACAGCTGATGGACGGGCTGGTGCCGCGCCGGGACCTGGTGATCTCCACCAAGGCGGGCAGCGTGCCCGACCCCGACCGCCGCTTCGACGGCTCCCGGGGCCATCTGCTCGCCGCCCTGGACGCCTCCCTGGCCCGCCTCGGCACGGACTACGTCGACCTCTGGCACATCCACGCCTTCGACGCGGAGACCCCGCTGGAGGAGACGCTCCAGGCCCTGGACCTGGCCGTGAGCAGCGGCCGCGCCCGCTATGCCGGGGTGTCCAACTTCTGCGGCTGGCAGCTCGCCAAGGCGGCCACCTGGCAGCTGGCGGCGCCGGGCACCCGTACCCGGCTGGCCAGTACGCAGATGGAGTACTCGCTGCTCCAGCGCGGCGTCGAGCGCGAGGTGCTGCCCGCCGCGCTCGACCTGGGCGTCGGCCTGCTGCCCTCCTCCCCGCTGGGCCGGGGCGTGCTCACGGGCAAGTACCGGCACGCCACTCCCCCGGACTCGCGCGGGGCCTCCGAGCACCTGTCGCTGTTCGTCGAGCCGTACCTGGACGACACCGCGACCCGCATCGTGGACGCGGTGACGACCGCCGCCGACGGGCTCGCGGTCACCCCGCTCCAGGTGGCCCTCGCCTGGGTCCGGGACCGGCCCGGCGTGGCCGCGCCGATCGTCGGCGCGCGCAACGCACAGCAGCTCACGGCGGCATTGTCAGTGGAGGCGCTTAGTCTTCCTGACGAGATCTGCCGGGCGCTCGACGACGTGTCGGCGCCCGTGCACCGCTATCCCGATCACGACTGGAGCACGCTGTGAGCACGGAGCCGGAGACCACGGAGGAGACCGGGCCGGGTACGCCGGAGCCCTCGGACACCCCTCAGGCCGCCGGGCAGGAGACGGCATCCGACGACAGCCGTGCGAGCGGGCCGACGGACGGGACCGAGGAGACCGGGACAGGCGCGGCGGAGGCCGAGGAACCAGGGACAGGCCCGGCGGAGGGCGCCGGGAGCGCGGAGCTCGGGGCCGAAGCGGGCGACGGGACGGCGGAGGGCGCCCTCGACGCCGGGGGCGAGGGTGCGTCGCAGGCGTCCGAGGCGCAGGCCGAGCTGGCCGCACAGCGGCTCGAGCGGGAGCGCATCGAGCGGCGCAAGGCCGAGAAGAAGGGGCCCATCGAGAGCGGGACGAAGCTCAGCGGCACGGCGGCCGACCTGCTCGCGGCGGTCCGTGCGGTGGAGAGCGGCGAGAAGCCGGTCACCGCGGTCTTCGCCACGCCCGAGCGGGCCCCGCGCCGCCCCGCCCCGGAGCCCGCGCCCCGGCCGGTGCCCACCCCGGTCCCGGCCGTGCCGAGCGCCCCCGCAGCGGAGACGGTCGAGGCGGTGCGGCGCGTCCTGACCGAGGGCGGCGCGCCCGACACCCTGGCGCCCCAGGTGGCCGCGGCCCTCGGCGAGGGCGCCGACAGCGCGCTCCGGGAGGACCCCTGGCAGCTGCTGCGGGTCGCCGGTGTACGGCCGGACCAGGCCGACGGGTTCGCGCGGGCCCTGCTGGGCGCGGCCTGCGGCCCGGACGACGAGCGGCGCGGCCGCGCCCTGACCGTCTGGCTGCTGGAGCAGGCCGCGCTGGCCGGCCACACCGCGCTGGACCTGCCGGCGCTCACCGCGGCCCTCGCCCAGCGGGCCGTGCCGGACGCGGACGCCGCCGTGCAGAACGCGATCGCCGAGGGCGAGGCGCTGGTCTTCCAGGACGCCCTGGAGGAGCCCGGCGCCCCGGCCCGGCAGGAGGAACGGGCGGAGCGGGAGGACGAGGAGGAAGAGGGCGGTGAGGCGGAGCGGCCGGTCCGTGTCCTGGTCGGCCTGGAGCGGTACGCGCTCGCCGAGGAGAGCCTGGCCGACGGCCTGGCCCGCCTGGTCAACTCGCTGTCCAAGGAGACGGCCGGGCCCTGGGAGACGGCCGCCGCCGGGGTCTCCGGCGGCGCGGCCGAGCTGGTCCGCGCGCTCGCCGGGCACGGCCTGGTGCTGCACACCGGCGGCGAGGCGGCCCGCGCCGAACCGGCCGCGGTGCTGGCCGCCGCCCGCGCCGCGGGCCTGCGCGCCTTCGCCGCCTGTCACGCCCCGGACGGCCGCCGCCGTCTCGCCGCGCTGCTGGGCGACTCCGGGGACTCCGGGTCCACTGTGTCTTCTGTTGTGTCTTCCGTCGGAACCGTCGCCGGGCTCCTCTCCGGTGCCGAAGGCCCCGGGCGGGACGCGGAAGGCGCCCTGGACCTCGATCTGCTGATCGTGCTGGACGCGCCCCAGCTCGACGTGGAGAGCGCCGCGATGCTGGTGGAGTCGCTGCCCGACGGGGCGCGGCTGCTGCTCAGCGGCGATCCCGCGGTGCTGTGGTCGGCCGGGCCCGGCCGGGTCTTCGCCGACCTCCTCGCGGCCCGCGCCTGCCCGCAGATCGCCTCCCGCACGCCCGACCCGGGCCCCATCGGCGAGCTGGTCTCCGGGATCGGCATCGGCGAGCTGAACCAGGTCGAGGCGCCCGGCAAGGAGATCGTCATCGTGCCGGTGCGGGACGCGGGCGAGGCCGTGCACCGGACCGTGCAGCTGGTCGCCGACTCGGTGCCGCGGGCGATCGGTGTCCCGACCGAGCAGACGGTGGTGATCACCCCGGGCCACGGCGGCGCCGCGGGCACCCGGGCCCTCAACGCCGCCCTCAAGGAGCGCCTCAACCCCGGCCCCGGCCGCTTCGGCGGCTTCGACCCCGGCGACCGGATCGTCTACTCCGCCGCCCCGGGCCGTACGGTGCCGGGCCGGGTGGTGAAGGCCGACGCCGAAGGACTGCACCTGGAGTGCGCGGGCACCCCCGTCGTCGTACCGCGCGAGCGGGTGGAGGGTTCCGTGCGGCACGGCTGGGCGCTGACCGCGCATCAGGCGGTGGGCGCCCGCTGGCCCGCCGTCGTCGCGGTCCTACCCGGCGACGCGGCGCAGGCGCTCAGCAGACCGTGGGTGTACACCGCGTTCGGCCGCGCCGAGCGCCACCTCTCCGTGGTCCACGGGGTGGAGCAGGCCCTCCCGAGGGCGGTGGCGGAAGCCCTGGCCAAGCCCCGCACGACCCGCCTGCAGACACTGCTGCGCACCCAGGTCCCGGCGGCGGGCTGATCCGCTCGCGCTTCTCCGCCGCGGTGGCGATCAGTCACGGCGGCGGATCGCGGCGGTGCCGTACCGGGCTCGGCCCGGACGGCTCCGCCGCTCTGTCTCACCTCTCGGCGTCGATGGGCTCCAGCTCCTCGTCCCCGTCCAGCTCGTCGATGCCGTCCTCGTCGGCCTCGTCGGCCTCGTCGGCCACGTCGTCTTCGTCGTCCTCGTCGACCTCGTCGTCCTCGATGTCCTCGTCCTCGTCGTCGAACACCGCGCTCACGTCGAATCTGCACACCACCCGCTGCGGGTCGACCTGCTCGAACGGCGCCTCCAGCCACTCGCCGGGCTCGGCCGGCTCGTCGGCTGCGGTGACCCAGAGCGTGGAGTCGCCCTCCTCCAGACCGAACTCCTTGTGCCGGGATGCGATCTCGTCGGGTTCGAACTCGCCGAAAAGGATGCCCAGCGCCCCGGGGACCGTGCCGGCGCCCTCGTCGTCCGCTCCGCCGACGACCTCGTACTCCGCCGCCTCCACCCGCTGGGCCTGCGCCAGCAGCCGCTGGGGTTCCGCCACCGCGTAGTCGCGGCGGATCAGCACGCTGACCGCGTTCGGCTCCTCGGGGCCCGCGTACGGGGGCAGCGTGTCCTCCGCACCGGGGATCTCGAAGGGCGTGACCTCGTCGTAGCGGTCGTAGAGCAGCTCGTCGTACGCCTCGGCGGCCGCGGCCAGCTGGTTGAACGCCTCGTAGACGGCCGGGTCGTCCTCCCCCGACCTGCGTTCGACAGCCGCCAGGTGGCGGTCGAGCGCGGTCTTGATCGCCTCGGCGGCGGCGCGTACCTCGGCAGCGGTGGGCTGCGCAGCATCAGACATAGTGCAGACGCTATCCGTACCGGGCACCAGCCCGCACAATAGATGCGATGCCGGAATACGAATTTGTCGACGTGTACGTACCTCGCGGGGTGTCCCGCAAGGAGGCGACGCGTCTGCTGACGGACCATGCCGAGTACGGACACTGGGAGTTGGACCGACTGAGCCTGATGCGCGACGGCAGCCGCAGGGTGCGGCTGCGTCGGCGGATCATCCGCCAGGTGCGTGCCACGTGGTGAGGCGGGACGCATGACCGGAGCGGGCCCCGCCGATGTGGCGGGGCCCGCTCCGTTTCTCCTGCTACGACCACTCCTGCCGTGCGCTACGCCGCGGCCCGGCCCTTGCGGTACAGGACCGCGCCCGCGAGCAGCGCGCCCGCGCCCGCCGGCAGCGCCACGCCCAGCGGCACGTCACCGCCGGTGTGAGCGAGTTGGCCGGCGCTCAGGTGCTCGGCGGAGCGCCCACCCTGCTGACCGACGTGGGACGAAGCGTGCCGGCCGTGCCCACCGGTGCCCGGCGTTCCGGGGTGCTGCCCCGACCCGCCCGGTGTCCCAGGCGTTCCCGGCGTCCCAGGCGTTCCCGGATGCCCCGGGGTACCAGGGTGGCCCGGCTGCCCGGGGTGGCCGGGGTGTCCCGGCTCGCCCGGCGGGTTTCCGTGCCCGCCGCCGTTGGCGCAGTCGTTGCCCGTGGTGCCGTTGCCGACGCCCACGACGTCCACGCTGTTGCCGCACACGTTGACCGGTACGTCGACCGGCACCTGGACTGTGTTGCCGGAGCCCACACCGGGCGAACCGCCGGTGTGACCGCCCGCGTGCGAGCCGCCGGAGCCGCTGTGCCCCCCGGAGCCGCCGTGATCTCCGGAGTTGGCGCACCTGTTGCCCACCGACGGGTTGAGGATCCCGACGACGTTCACGGTGTTGCCGCAGACGTTCACCGGCACGTGCACCGGCACCTGCACGGTGTTGCCGGACAGTACGCCCGGCGAGCCGGTGGCGGAGCCGGCCGCGCCCGCGTCGGCGTGCGCGTAGCCGCTCGCGGCGGCGATCACACCGGTCGCGGCCGCCATGGTCATCAGGCCCTTGCGAGTGCTCTGTCGCATTCTGTGTCCCCCCTGGACTTCGGGACTTCCCTGGTCTTCGATGCTGATCTCGACTGTGTGAAAGGCCGGTCGGCCTCGGAGCGCATGGTGCGCGCTCCGAGGCCGACGGCTCGTTAAAGACGCCCCTCAGGGAGTCGGCGTCAGTCGTTGACGCAGGTGTTGCCGAAGGCGGGGTTCAGGAGCCCGATCACGTTGATCGTGTTGCCGCACACGTTCACCGGGACGTGCACGGGCACCTGGACGACGTTGCCGGAAATGACGCCCGGCGAGTGCACGGCGGCACCCTGGGCACCCGAGTCGGCGACGGCCAGGCCCGCGCCGGCGAGAACCAGACCACCGGTGGCAGCCGCAGCAGCGACGACCTTCTTGATCATTCTTCCTCCTTGTTGGCAAAGCGACCCCAAGGTGCGGGGTCGCATCACCTGTAACGAGGAGGGAGTAATGGAGCTACGAACCTATGGTCACATTCACCCTTCTCAGTCGATCTCGCACGCGCGCCCGATTACCCACGTCGACGACGTCACGACGCGTCGATGAACCGGTCGAGCACCCGCACCCCGAACTGCAGTCCGTCCACCGGAACCCGCTCGTCCACGCCGTGGAACATGCCGGCGAAGTCCAGCTCCGGCGGCAGCTTGAGCGGCGCGAAGCCGAAGCCGCGGATGCCGAGGTCGTCGAAGGACTTCGCGTCGGTGCCGCCGGAGAGCATGTAGGGGATCGCCTTGGCGGTCGGGTCCTCGGCCAGCAGCGCGGACTGCATGGCCTCGACGAGGGCCCCGTCGAAGCTGGTCTCCAGCGCCTTGTCGGAGTGCACGTCCTCGCGGCGGACGTTCGGTCCGAGCAGCCGGTCGAGGTCGCCGAGGAACTCCTCCTCGTGGCCCGGCAGGAACCGTCCGTCGATGTGCGCGGTGGCCTCGCCGGGGATGACGTTGACCTTGTAACCGGCGTTCAGCTGCGTGGGGTTGGCGGTGTTGGACAGGGTCGCGCCGATGAGCTTGGCGATGCCGCCGAGCCGGGCGAGGGTGGACTCCATGTCCTCCGGGTCCAGCTCGGTGCCGAGCGCGTCGCCCAGCTCGTCGAGGAAGGCCCGGGTGGTCTTGGTGACCCGCACCGGGAACTTGTGCCGGCCGACCCGCGCGACCGCCTCCGACAGCTCGGTGATGGCGTTGTCCCGGTGGATCATCGACCCGTGCCCGGCGGTGCCGGCCACGGTCAGCTTCATCCAGTGCATGCCCTTCTCGGCCGTCTGGATCAGATAGAGCCGCCGCTGCTCGCTCACGGTGAAGGAGAAGCCGCCCACCTCGCTGATCGCCTCGGTGACGCCCTCGAACAGGTCCCGGTGGTGGTCGACCAGGTACCGGGCGCCGTACGTGCCGCCCGCCTCCTCGTCGGCGAGGAAGGCGACGACGATGTCGCGCGGCGGGCGGCGCCCGCTCCTGAGCCGGTCCCGGACGACCGCGAGGGTCATCGCGTCCATGTCCTTCATGTCGACGGCGCCGCGCCCCCACACGCACCCGTCGGTGACCTCGCCGGAGAAGGGGTGGTGGGTCCAGTCGCCGGCGTTGGCCGGTACGACGTCCAGGTGGCCGTGGATGAGCAGCGCGGGCCGGGACGGGTCCTCGCCCTCGATGCGGGCCACCGTGGAGGCGCGGCCGGGGTGTGACTCGAAGATCTTCGGCTCGAGACCGACCTCGGCGAGCTTCTCGGCGACGTACTCGGCGGCCTGGCGCTCGCCCGGGCCGGAGTGGTCGCCGTAGTTGCTGGTGTCGAAGCGGATCAGCTCGCGGCAGAGGTCCACGACCTCGTCCTCGCCGGTGACGCCCTTGGCCGTGTCCGTGTCGCTCACGCTGCTTCCTCCCGCTGTCTGCTGGTGGTCCCCCTCATCCTCCCTCCGCCCCCGCCCCGGGCCCAAGACCGGTCCCGGCCCGTCACACCCCGTTCACGCGGATCCGGGTCCGGGGACAGGGGTGATCAGCCACCCTCGAAAGCCTGGTAATGTTTCCTTCGTCGCCGCGAGGGAAGCCCCGCCGAAAGGGAAGACCTCGCACGACAGACACCTTGTCCGGGTGGCGGAATGGCAGACGCGCTAGCTTGAGGTGCTAGTGCCCTTTATCGGGCGTGGGGGTTCAAGTCCCCCCTCGGACACCAGTGAGGGCCCCTGTTCATCAGGGGCCCTCTGCTTTTGGCTCGGGTGCCGGTCCGGGAAGCGGCACCTGACGGCGTACCAACCGCCCCTGAATGTCCGCTTCTTGGCGGCCGTGTGGGCCATCTCTCGTCCGGTGCGAAGACCGGCAGGTCAGCGACCTCCGACCGGTCACTGCGCGCACTCGAACGGCCCCTCCGAGTGGCCGCGCGACGGTTCGGAACCTAGCGTCGTACTAACATTTCCGGTTTGTTACCCGGCCGGACCGACGTGAGGACCCGATGGCAGCCATAGACGAGAGCAGTGCTCTCGGCCTGCTCGACGAAGAGATCCGCACGCAGTTCGGCGACAGGGCGCGGTTCTCCGCGGGGCCGGCGGCCTCGCCGCGCACCCTGGTCGACGTCTTCGACGCGTCCGTGCGGTCGTACCCGGACGAACTCGCCCTGGACGACGGCACCCACCGTCTCACCTACCGTGCGCTGGCCGTCGAGGTCGAGCGGTTGCGGCGGCGGCTCGCCGACGCGGGGGTCGGGCTCGGGGACCGGGTCGGGGTGCGGGTTCCGTCGGGGACCAACGAGCTGTACGTCGCGATTCTCGCCGTGCTCGCCGCCGGTGCCGCCTACGTTCCCGTGGACGCCGAGGACCCGGACGAGCGGGCCGAGTTGGTGTTCGGGGAGGCGGAGGTGCGGGCCGTCGTCGGGGCCGGGCACCGGATCAGCACCAAGGGTGCCTCCGCGGCCCCGGCCGGCCGTCCCGGCGCCGGAAACGACGCCTGGATCATCTTCACCTCCGGGTCCACCGGGAAGCCCAAGGGCGTGGCCGTCACGCACCGCAGCGCCGCCGCGTTCGTGGACGCCGAGGCCGCGCTGTTCCTGACCGAGGAGCCGATCGGGCCCGGGGACCGGGTCATGGCGGGGCTGTCCGTCGCCTTCGACGCGTCCTGCGAGGAGATGTGGCTGGCGTGGCGATACGGCGCCTGTCTGGTGCCGGTGCCCCGGTCGCAGGTCAGGAGCGGTGCCGATCTCGGGCCCTGGCTGGTCGAGCAGGAGATCACCGTGGTCTCGACGGTGCCCACGCTGGCCGCGCTCTGGGAGCCCGAGACCCTGAACGACGTGCGGCTGCTGATCTTCGGCGGCGAGGCCTGCCCGCCCGAGCTGGCGCAGCGGCTGGTCACGGAGGGCCGCGAGGTGTGGAACACCTACGGGCCGACGGAGGCGACCGTGGTGGCCTGTGCGGCGCTGATGACCGGCGAGGAGCCGGTCCGGATCGGGCTGCCGCTGAACGGGTGGGAGCTCGCCGTCGTCGACGAGAACGGTGAGCCCGTGGCCATGGGCGGCAGCGGGCAGCTCGTGATCGGTGGGGTCGGGCTCGCGCGGTATCTCGACCCCGAGAAGGACGCGGAGAAGTACGCGCCGCTGGAGTCGCTGGGCTGGGAGCGGGCGTACCGGAGCGGTGACCTGGTCAGGGCCGAGCCCGAGGGGCTGATCTTCCTCGGGCGGGCCGACGAGCAGATCAAGCTCGGCGGCCGGCGGATCGAGCTGGGCGAGGTGGACGCCGCGCTGCAGGCGCTGCCCGGGGTGGCGGGGGCCGCCGCCGCCGTGCGCACCGCCCGCGGCGGCAACCAGCTCCTCGTCGGCTATGTCGTCACCCAGGACGGCTGGGACCACGCGGCCGCCGTCGAGAAGCTGCGCGCGGAGCTGCCCGCCGCGCTCGTACCGCTGCTCGCGCCCGTCGCCGAGCTGCCGACCCGGACCTCCGGGAAGGTGGACCGGAACGCCCTGCCGTGGCCCCTGGAGGGCGTGGAGGCGCCGAAGGCCGAGCTGTACGGCACGGAGGCGTGGCTCGCCGAGCAGTGGGCGGAGGTCCTGGGCATCCCGGTGACCGGCGCCTCGGACGACTTCTTCGCGATCGGCGGCAGCAGTCTGGCCGCCGCCCAGCTCACCACCCGGCTGCGCACCCGATACCCGAGCGCCGCCGTCCTCGACATCTACCAGCAGCCCACCCTGCGCAAGCTGGCCCGCCGGCTGGAAGCCTCGGCGCAGGAAGACGGCAGTACGCGCACGGTCGCGCCGGTGCCGGTCCGCGCCCAGGTCGTGCAGCTCCTGCTGCTCCTTCCGCTGGTCACGCTGCTCGGGCTGCGCTGGACGCTGGTCCTCGCCGCGGCCGGGAACCTGCTGCCCGGGTACGCCTGGCTGCCCACCGCTCCCTGGTGGCTCCTGGCGGCCGGGGCCCTGCTGTTCTTCAGCCCGCCGGGACGGATCGCGCTCGCGGCGGGCGGGGCACGGCTGCTGCTGTGGGGCCTCGGACCGGGGCGGTACCCGCGCGGCGGGAGCGTGCATCTGCGGCTGTGGGCGGCCGAGCGGCTGGCCGAGTTCAGCGGGGCCACCTCGCTGACCGGCTCCTGGCTGGAGCGGTACGCGCGGGCACTGGGCGCCAAGGTCGGACCCGACGTGGACCTGCACTCGCTGCCGCCGGTCACCGGCATGCTCCGGCTGGGGCGCGGGGCCGCGGTGGAGTCCGAGGTGGACCTGTGCGGGTACTGGCTGGACGGTGACCGGCTGGAGATCGGTCCGGTGCGGGTCGGCGCGCACGCCGTCGTCGGGACGCGCAGCGTGCTGTTCCCGGGGGCGCGGGTCGGCAAGCGGGCCGAGGTGGCGCCGGGGTCGGCGGTCACCGGGCAGGTGCCGACCGGTCAGCGGTGGGCGGGCGCGCCCGCGGTCAAGCTCGGCAAGGCCAAGCGGAACTGGCCGAAGGAGCGGCCGCAGCGGGGCACGTACTGGCGGGTGATGTATGGCGTGACGGGCCTCGGGCTCAGTGCCCTGCCCCTGCTCGCGGGTGTGGCCGCGCTGCTGGTCGCCCGCGTCTTCGTGGCGCCCGGCGCCTCGCTCGCCGGGGCTCTGCGCGGGGCCGCGCTCGGGCTGGTCCCGGCCACGCTCGCCTACGGGCTGGCGTACGCGCTGCTGATCCTGGTCGCCGTACGGGTGCTCAGCCTGGGTCTGCGCGAGGGCACGCATCCGACGCACGGCCGGGTCGGCTGGCAGGCGTGGACCGTGTCGCAGCTGATGGACCGGTCCCGGGAGACGTTGTTCCCGCTGTACGCGGGGCTGGTCACGCCGGTGTGGCTGCGGCTGCTGGGGATGCGGATCGGGCGGCGGGCGGAGGTGTCGACCGTGCTCGCGCTGCCGAGCCTGACGACCGTGGGCGACGGGGCGTTCCTGGCGGACGACACGCTGACGGCGCCGTACGAGCTGGGGGGCGGCTGGCTGCGGATCGGGCGCGCGGAGATCGGCCGGCGGGCCTTCCTCGGGAACTCCGGGATGACCGCGCCGGGGCGGAGCGTGCCGGACGGCGGGCTGGTCGGGGTGCTGTCGGCGACGCCGAAGAAAGCGAAGAAGGGCACCTCGTATCTGGGGCTGCCGCCGGTGAAGCTGCCGCGCAGTGCCGCCGGCGGGGACCAGAGCCGTACGTACGAGCCGCCGGCGCGGCTGCTGTGGGCGCGGGGTCTGGTGGAGCTGTGCCGGATCGTGCCGGTGCTGTGTTCGGCGGCGCTGGCCGCCGCGACGGTGGCGGCGCTGTGTGCACTGAGTGCGCTGGGGGCGTGGGCCTGGGCGCTGTCGGGGCTGGTGCTGGCGGCGGCGGGTGCCGTGGCGGGGGTCGTCTCCGTGCTGGCGAAGTGGCTGCTGGTGGGGCGGCACCGGGCCGGGGAACATCCGCTGTGGAGTGCGTTCGTGTGGCGGGGCGAGCTGGCGGACACGTTCGTCGAGGTGCTGGCGGTGCCGTGGCTGGCCGGGGCCGTGCCGGGGACGCCGGTGATGACGGCGTGGCTGCGTGGGCTCGGCGCGCGCATCGGCCGGGGCGTGTGGGTGGAGAGCTACTGGCTGCCGGAGTCGGACCTGGTGACGCTGGAGGACGCGGCCACGGTGAACCGCGGGTGCGTGCTGCAGACTCACCTCTTCCACGACCGGATCTTGCGGACGGATACTGTGGTCCTCCGTGAGGGCGCCACGCTGGGCCCTGGCGGGATCGTGCTGCCCGGCAGCACGGTCGGGGCCCGTACGACCCTGGGTCCCGCGTCGCTCGTCATGGCCGCGGAGTCCGTCCCGGACGACACCCGCTGGCTCGGCAACCCGATCGAGGCATGGCGTCCGTGAGCGCTGCCCACTCGGGTCTGGTGGGTGGTGCACCGGCACGGAGTGGTGGAACGGCGCAGGGAGCGGACACAGCAGTGGCAGTTCAGCAGGCGGTCGGCCGGGACCCGTACTTCCCGGACAACGGTGACTCCCGCTACCGGGTGCACCGCTACGAGATCACGCTGGACTACCGCCCGGGCCCGAACCGGCTGGCGGGCACGGCCCGGATCAACGCCATCGCGGGACGGGCGGCGCTCACCGAGTTCCAGCTCAATCTGGCCGACTTCAGGATCGGCCGGGTGCGGGTGGACGGCCGGCAGCCGCACTACACGCACCGCGGCGGCAGGCTGCGCGTGCGCCCGGCCAAGCCGGTCCGGGCCGGGGCGGCCTTCACGGTCGAGGTGCACTGGTCCGGCAACCCCAGGCCGGTGGCCAGCCCGTGGGGCGGGATCGGCTGGGAGGAGCTGGAGGACGGGGCGCTGGTGGCGAGCCAGCCGGTCGGGGCGCCGTCCTGGTACCCGTGCAACGACCGGCCCGCCGACAAGGCGTCGTACCTGATCTCGGTCACCACACCGTCCGCGTACGCGGTGGTCGCGGGCGGGCGGCTGCTGACCCGTACGACGAAGGCCTCGACGACCACCTGGGTGTACGAGCAGTCCGCACCCACCTCCAGCTATCTGGTCGGTCTCGTGATCGGCAAGTTCCAGACCGTGCTGCTGGGCGACCCGGGTCCGGGCGGCATCCCGCAGCACGGGCACATCCCGGCGCGTCTGCTCCCCCAGTTCTCGCGGGACTTCGCGCGGCAGCCCGCGATGATGGAGCTGTTCCAGGAGCTGTTCGGGCCGTACCCGTTCGACGAGTACGCGGTCGCGGTGACCGAGGAGGAACTCGATGTGCCGGTCGAGGCACAGGGGTTGTCGCTGTTCGGTTCCAACCATGTGGACGGGGCGCGGGGTTCGGAGCGGCTGGTGGCGCACGAGCTGGCGCACCAGTGGTTCGGCAACTGCGTGTCCATCGCGGACTGGCGGCACATCTGGCTGAACGAGGGCTTCGCCAAGTACGCGGAGTGGCTGTGGTCCGAGCGCTCGGGCGGCCGGAGCGCCCAGCAACTGGCCGCCGCCGCACACCGGTTGCTGGCCACGCTGCCGCAGGATCTGCGGCTGGCCGATCCGGGCCGCAAGTCGATGTTCGACGACCGGCTCTACGAGCGGGGCGGCCTGGTCCTGCACGCGGTGCGCTGCGCGCTGGGCGACGAGGCGTTCTTCCTCATGGTGCGCAGCTGGGTGCGGCTGCACCGGAACGGGTCGGTGACGACGGCGGCGTTCGCCGAGCATGTGGGCCGGTTCGCGGGCGAGCCGCTGGACGGGCTGTTCGACGCGTGGGTGTACCGGGCGGCGCTGCCGCCGCTGCCGACGCTCGGCACCCGCGCGGCGGTCTAGCTCGGGCGGAACCGCTCCGGGCTGTCGCGGGGACGGGGACACGCTCGTACGGTGGAAGGAGGACGCCCTCCGTGCCCGTAGGGGCGTGTGCTCCAGGAGGTTGAACCCATGACCACCGCCGCAGACATCATGCATCCCGGGGCCCAGTGGATCCCCGCGACCGAGACTCTCGACCGGGCCGCGCAGCTGATGGCGCGACTGAACGTGGGCGCGCTGCCCGTCAGCGGCCGCGACGAACGGATGGCCGGCATCATCACGGACCGCGACATCGTTGTGAAGTGCATCGCCAAGGGCCACGATCCGTCGAAGGTGACGTGTGGTGACCTGGCCGAGGGCACGCCGCGCTGGATCGACGCGGACGCGACCGTGGCCGACGTGCTGGAGGAGATGGAGAGCCACCAGATACGCAGGCTGCCGGTCATCAAGAACAAGAAACTCGTCGGCATGATCAGTGAGGCCGATCTGGTGACCCACGTGACGGACCGGCAACTGGCCGACTTCGTCGAGAAGGTCTACGCGAAGGCCTGAACCGTTTTCCCCGGCCCGACGCCGGTGGTGCCGGCCGGATCTCCGGCCGGCGTCGCCGGCTCTGTCCCTGGACTGGAATCGTGGCCCGGCCCAATGACGAGGTCGAGGCGCTCCTGCGGGAGTACGCGGACCTCATCGCGATCACGGGAGGCGACGCGTTCAAGGCGCGCGCCTACGAGAAGGCCGCGCGTGCCATCGGCGGCCATCCGGTCGACATCGCGCAGATGGACGAGGACGGCCTCCGGGAGATCCCGAACGTGGGCCGGTCGATCGCCGACAAGGTGCTGGAGTATCTGCGCACCGGCAAGGTCTCGGTGGTCGAGGAGCGCCGGGCGAAGATCCCCGCCGGGGTGCGGGAGCTGATCACGATCCCCACGCTCGGCCCCAAGAAGGCGATGCGGCTCTACGAGGACCTGCACATCTCGTCGGTGCAGGAGCTGGCCGCGGCGATCGAGTCGGACGCGCTGGCCGATCTGAAGGGCTTCGGGGAGAAGACGCAGGAGAACATCCTGCACGGCATCCAGCTGATGCAGCAGGCCGGCGGCCGCATCCTGATCCCGCTGGCGCTGGACACCGCGGAGAGCATCGTCGCCGAGCTGTCGCAGGTCACCGGCTGCAAGAAGTGCACGTACGCGGGGTCGCTGCGGCGGATGCGGGAGACCATCGGCGACATCGACATCCTGGTGGCGGCGAAGCGGTCGGCGCCGTTCATGGAGGCGCTCGGCGCGCTGCCGTCGACCGCCGAGACCATCGCCACGGGCGAGAAGAAGACCTCGATCCGCACCACCAAGGGTGTCCAGGTCGATCTGAGGGTGCTGCCGCCGGACTCGTGGGGCGCGGGGCTGCAGTACTTCACGGGGTCCAAGGCGCACAACATCCGTACCCGGACCATCGCCGTCCGGGAGGGCCTGAAGCTGTCCGAGTACGGGCTGTTCGACGCGGACAGCGGGGAGTCGGTCGCCTCCCGGACGGAGGAGGACGTGTACGAGCGGCTCGGCCTGCCGTGGATCCCGCCGACGCTGCGGGAGGACCGCGGGGAGGTGCAGGCGGCGCAGCGCGGGGAGTTGCCCGAGGTGGTGACCGAGCGGGACATCCGCGGCGATCTGCACACGCACACCGACCTCACCGACGGGCTGGCCCCGCTGGAGGCGATGGTGGAGGCGGCCGCCGAGCGCGGGTACGCGTACTACGCGGTCACCGACCATGCGCCCAATCTCTACATGCAGCGCATGACGGACGAGAAGATCCTCGCCCAGCGGGAGCGGCTGCGGGAGCTGGACGGGACCCAGCACCGGATGCGGCTGCTGCACGGCACGGAGCTGAACATCGGCCCGGACGGCGAGGTGGACTGGCCGGACGAGTTCCTCGCCGGTTTCGACCTGTGCGTGGCGTCCCTGCACTCGCACTTCGACCTGAGCCGCAAGGCGATGACCAGGCGGCTGGTGCGGGCCTGCGAGAACCCGCACGTGCACATCCTCGGCCATCCGACCACCCGGCTGCTCGGCAAGCGGCCGGGCGTGGACGCCGACTGGGACGAGGTGTTCGCCGTCTGTGCCCGCACCGGCACGGCGCTGGAGGTCAACGCCCAGCCGGACCGGCTGGACCTGTGCGACGAGGACATCCTGCGCGCCAAGGAGCAGCACGGGGTGAAGTTCGCGGTGAACACCGACGCCCACTCGGTCCTGCACCTCGCCCAGCTGCGCTACGGCGTCGGCACCGCGCAGCGCGGCTGGCTGACCAAGGACGATGTGATCAACGCCTGGCCGCTGACCCGGCTGCGCCGATTCCTGCGCAAGGGCGGGCGGGGCTGAGCCGGGTCACCGGGCGGGGCCGGGGCGCAGGGCTCGTACCGTGAGCGTGCCGTCGTCGGCGGTCTCGACGCGGGTGCCGAAGTCACGGCGGCTGCAGCGGTCGAGGACGGTGCGGAGCCAGTCGGTGTCCTCGGCCGAGGCGTGCTCCAGCCGTATCCGGCGCGCCTGCAGGGGGACCATCCGCAGGCCGGTCAGCCGGCCGGTGCCGGGTTCGACCGACACCAGGTACAGCAGCCGCAGGTCGTCGCGGTAGCGGGAGTAGCCGCCGATGCCCTCGTAGTCGTCGACGAGGTCGCCGCAGCCGTACAGGACGAGCCGGTCGTGGTAGATCTCCAGGGGCCGGGGGTGGTGCGAGGAGTGGCCGTGGACGACGTCGGCGCCGGCGTCGACGAGCGCGTGGGCGAACCGGATCTCGTCGCGGGAGACGCCGTAGCCCCAGTTCGGGCCCCAGTGGACGGAGGCGACCACGATGTCGTCCGGGCGTACGGTGCGGCGCAGGCGGTCGGCGAGGTCGGCGGCGGCGGTCGCGTTCGGCGCGTCGACGAGGGCCACGCCGGACCGGTCGGGGCCGGCGGCCCAGCTGTGCGGGATGCCGCTGGTGGGCATGCCGAAGGAGAGGACGAGGACGCGTCCGCCGGTGCGCAGCGGGACGGCCGCCGGACGCCAGGCCGCGTCCGCGTCCCGGCCCGCGCCCGCCGTCGTGAGCCCGGCCTGTGCCAGGGAGTCCAGGGTCTCGGCCAGGCCGGGCGGACCGAAGTCGAGGACGTGGTTGTTGGCGAGGACGCAGACGTCGGGGCGGGCGGCGGCGAGGCAGGGCAGGTTGGCGGGGTGCATGCGGTAGTGGACGGCCTTGCCCGGGGCGAAGTCGCCGTTCTGGGTGACGGCGGTCTCCAGGTTGATCACACGGACGTCGGGTGCGGCACGCTCCAGGACCGGCAGCGCCTCGCCCCAGGGCCAGGCGGGGTCGACCGGGCGGGGTATCGGGCCGTTGACGGCCTCCGCCAGGGAGACGTAGCCCCGGGCGTCGGTGACGCAGTCCTCGCGCAGGACGGGATCGCCGGGGTGCGGGAGGATCTGGTCGACGCCCCGGCCGAGCATGACGTCGCCGGCGACGAACAGGGTGACGGCGCCCTCACGCATGGCCCGAACTCCTCGCGCCGGTCCCCGAGTTGTCCGCGCGCTACACGTGCGCGGGTGCCATGTGGTCGATGAACCAGTCGCAGGCCAGGTCGGTCACGGCCTCCAGTGCGCCGGGCTCCTCGAACAGGTGGGTGGCGCCGGGGACGATCGCCAGCCGGTTCTCGCAGTGCATCCGGTTCTGCGCCTCGCGGTTGAGGTCGCGGACCTGGAGGTCGGCGCCGCCCACGATGAGCAGCGTGGGTGCCGTCACCTCGGGCAGCCGTGGTCCGGCGAGGTCGGGCCGGCCGCCGCGGGAGACGACCGCGGCGGGCCGGGCCGAGGGGTCCGCGGCGGCCCAGAGCGCGGCGGCCGCGCCGGTGCTGGCGCCGAAGTAGCCGACGGCGAGCCCCTCGACGTCGGGTTCCGCCCGCAGCCAGGCGGCGGCGCCCACCAGCCGGCCGGCGAGCAGCTCGATGTCGAACACGTTGGCCCGGTCGCGCTCCTCGTCCTCGGTGAGCAGGTCGAACAGCAGCGTGCCGAGACCGGCCCGGTTCAGGCCCTCGGCGACGACCCGGTTGCGGGGGCTGTGCCGGCTGCTGCCGCTGCCGTGGGCGAAGGCCACGACGCCGGTCGCGCCCTCGGGCACGGTGAGCCGGCCGCGCAGCCGCACGGTGCCGGCCGTCACCTCCACCTCCCGGTCCACGGACCCGGAGCCCTCGAAGCGCTCGTGGCGCTCGGCCGCCCGCCGGAGCCAGGCGGTCACCTCTTCGTCGTCGGTCTGGGTGAAGTCGCCGTAGAACTGACCGATCGCCATGAAGTCGGAAGGGGTCTCCAGGCAGACCAGTTCGTCCGCCTCGTCGCCCAGCCGCTGGGCGAAGTCCCAGGGGGCCACCGGGATCGCCAGCACGATCCGGGCCGCGCCCCGGGCCCGGGCGATCCGGCAGGCCGCCCGGGCGGTGGAGCCGGTGGCCACGCCGTCGTCGACGATGACCACGGTGCGGCCGGCGACGGCCGGGGCGGGGCGCTCGCCCCGGTAGCGTTCGGCCCGCTGCCGCAGCACCTCGCGCTCGTGCTCCTCGACCCGGTCCAGATCCTCCTGGCTGACGTGCGCCCCGGCCATCACCTGCTGGTTGATGACGCGTACGTCGTCCTCGCCGATCGCTCCCATCCCCAGTTCCGGCTGCTCGGGCACGCCCAGCTTGCGCACCAGGCAGACGTCCAGCGGGGCGTCCAGGGCGTCGGCGACCTGCGCGGCGACCGGCACCCCGCCCCGGGGCAGCCCCAGCACCACGACGTCCTGGCCCCTGAGGTACTCCAGGCGGGCGCCCAGGCGCCGGCCCGCTTCGAGTCGGTCCGAGAAGGGCACGACGGCCTCCCTCACTCCTGGGGCTGCCAGAGCCCCGCGGGAGCCTCCGTCTCGGTCGCTCCCATCGCCTTGATGTCGCCCTGGGCCGCGCTCAGCAGCACATGCCCCATGGCTATCAGGGCGCGGCCGGCCGCGAGTTCGTCGCCTATCTCCGGGACCGCCTGGTCCACGGGATTGCGGCGGGCCTCGGCGCGGCTCTCCAGGATGTTGTCACCGGTGTCCAGGACGATCCGGGCGGTGGTGTCCGGGTCGTGTTCGGACAGATACAGGTTCAGCCGCCACTCCTTGACGGACGTCGGAGTGCTGCTCACGGGTCGGGTCATCGTCCGTCCCTCCTCACTGCGCTGCGCGGCAAGGGGGCGCACCTGCGCGTCTCCCCTTCCACTGTGCACCGCGCCGGACGTCGGCGCCTCCGCTGGTACGGGCAGAATGGGGCCCATGACCACGCGCACCTGCCCCTGCGGCCGCCCCGAGTCCTACGACGCCTGCTGCGGCCGCTACCACTCGGGCTCGGCGGCCGCGCCCACGGCCGAGGCGCTCATGCGGTCGCGGTACTGCGCGTTCGTGAAGGGGGACGCGGGGTATCTGCTGCGGACGTGGCACCCGAGGACCCGGCCGGAGCGGCTGGATCTGGATCCGCGCATGAAGTGGACGGGGCTGGAGATCCTGGACGGCACGGACGGGTCCGCCTTCCACACCACGGGCACCGTGACCTTCCGTGCCTCCTACCGCGGCGGCTCGCTGCACGAGCGGAGCCGGTTCGAGCGGGTGGACGGGGCGTGGGTGTACGTCGACGGGGACTTCCTCGACTGACCGTCCCTCAGGGCGCCAGGATGTCCAGTTCCTGGAGGGCGCCCACGGTGATCTGCCGGGTCAGTTCCTCGGCGCGGGTGGCGTCGCCCTCGCGGACCGCCTCCGCGACCTGTACGTGCAGGGTGACGGCGGCCGGGTCGGGGTCCTCGAACATGACCTCGTGATGGGTGCGGCCCGCCAGCACCTCCGCGACGACGTCCCCGAGGCGGGCGAACATCTCGTTGCCCGAGGCCGTGAGGATGACCCGGTGGAAGGCGATGTCGTGGACCAGGTACCCCTCCAGCTTGTGGCCGCGTGAGTTGGCGACCATGCCGAGGGCGCACTCGGTGAGTTCGGCGCACTGCTCGGGCGTGGCGTTCCTGGCGGCCAGGCCCGCCGCGACGGGTTCGACCGCCGAGCGCAGCACGGTCAGGGAGCGCAGCTGCCGCGGGCGGTCGGCGCCGGCCAGGCGCCAGCGGATGACCTGGGGGTCGTAGACGTTCCACTCGGCCTCGGGGCGGACCGTCACGCCCACGCGGCGGCGGGACTCGACCAGGTGCATGGACTCCAGCACGCGCACGGCCTCGCGCATCACGGACCGCGACACCTCGAAGTGCTGTGCCAGTTCGTCGGTGCGCAGAACGCTGCCCGGCGGGTACTCGCCCGCGGTGATCGCGGGGCCGAGGGTGTCCAGTACACGGCCGTGCAGCCCCCGGCCCAATGTGCTCATGCACTCAGCGTACGGCGTGGATCACGGAGACAAAAAGTCAGACTTATACGTCACACACTCTTGAATTCGTCGTACCTAATAGGTTTCAGTGTGGCGACGCCGGATGTCGGCGTCGGATGTCGAAGAAGACAGTGAGGCAGTCATGCGCACCCCCCAGGTCGTCGTCGTGATGGGCGTCGCCGGGACGGGCAAGACCACGATCGGTCCGTTGCTCGCCGCCCGGCTGGGCGTTCCGTACGCCGAGGGCGACGACTTCCACCCGAAGGCCAACATCGACAAGATGACGGCCGGGATCCCGCTGGAGGACGCCGACAGGTGGCCGTGGCTCGACGCCATCGGGCACTGGGCGCACGGCAGAGCGGGACTCGGTGGGGTGGTCAGCAGCTCGGCGCTGAAGCGGTCGTACCGCGACCGGCTCAGGGCCGTCGCTCCCGGGATCGTGTTCGTGCACCTCACGGGCGACCGGAAGCTGATCGAGGACCGGATGTCCCACCGGCAGGGTCACTTCATGCCGACGGCGCTGCTGGACTCCCAGTTCGCGACGCTCCAGCCGCTGGAGCCCGACGAGGCGGGAGTCGCCGTCAGCGTCAGCGGTGACCCCGAGGAGATCACCGAGCGCGCGGTGAAGGCCCTGGACGCCCTTTCCGACACATCCGAGTAGCACCCCACCCCTCGTCCCCATATCTGCAAAGGGAAACTCCCCGTGACCAGACTCAGCGTCGAGATGCTGGCAGCGGACCCTGTTCCGCCGATCACCTCGGCCGGTCATGCTCAGCTGGGCACAGCCGTCCTGGCGGGCATCGCCGTCATCGTCGTTCTCATCACCAAGTTCAAGCTGCACGCCTTTCTGTCCCTGACCATCGGCTCGCTGGTGCTCGGCGCGGTCGCCGGAGCGCCGCTCGACAAGGCGATCCTCAGCTTCACGACCGGCCTGGGCAGCACGGTGGCCGGCGTCGGTGTCCTGATCGCGCTCGGGGCGATCCTGGGCAAACTGCTCGCCGACTCCGGCGGTGCCGACGAGATCGTCGACACGATCCTCGCCAAGGCCGGCGGGCGGGCCATGCCGTGGGCGATGGTGCTGATCGCCTCCGTGATCGGCCTGCCGCTGTTCTTCGAGGTCGGCATCGTGCTGCTGATCCCGGTCGTGCTGATGGTCGCCAAGCGCGGCAACTACTCCCTGATGCGCATCGGCATCCCGGCGCTGGCCGGTCTGTCCGTGATGCACGGCCTGATCCCGCCGCACCCCGGCCCGCTGGTCGCGATCGACGCGGTCAAGGCCAACCTGGGCGTGACCCTGGCGCTCGGCATCCTGGTCGCCATCCCCACGGTGATCATCGCCGGTCCGCTGTTCTCGAAGGTGGCCGCCCGCTGGGTGGACGTCCCGGCTCCCGACCGGATGCTGCCCGAGCGCGCCTCGGAGCAGTTGGAGCGCCGTCCGGGCTTCGGCGCCACGCTCGCCACGGTGCTGCTGCCGGTGGTGCTGATGCTGGCCAAGGCACTGGTGGACATCGTCGTCGACGACCCCGCCAACATGAACCAGCGGGTCTTCGACATCATCGGCTCCCCGCTGATCGCGCTGCTCGCCGCGGTGATCGTCGGCTTCTTCACGCTGGGCCGGCCCGCCGGGTTCAGCAAGGAGCGGCTCCAGCAGACCGTCGACAAGGGCCTGATGCCCATCGCCGGCATCCTGCTGATCGTCGGCGCGGGCGGTGGCTTCAAGCAGACGCTGATCGACTCCGGTGTGGGTCAGATGATCCTGGACATCTCCAAGGACTGGTCGATCCCGGCGCTGCTGCTGGCCTGGCTGATCGCGGTGGCGATCCGGCTGGCGACGGGTTCGGCGACGGTCGCCACCGTGTCGGCGGCGGGGCTCGTGGCTCCGCTGGCGGCCGACATGTCGACCACCCACGCCTCCCTGCTGGTCCTGGCCATCGGCGCCGGCTCGCTCTTCTTCAGCCATGTCAACGACGCCGGTTTCTGGCTCGTGAAGGAGTACTTCGGGCTCAGCGTCGGGCAGACGGTGAAGACCTGGTCGGTGATGGAGACGATCATCTCCGTGGTCGCCGGCGGTCTGGTCCTGCTGCTCTCACTGGTCATCTAGGAAATCCGGGAGCGGTACGGCGATGACGGCTCACCCTCTCTTCGACATCAGCGGCCGCACGGCGTCGAGGAGCGGGTGAGCCCGCTGGCATCCCGGTCGACAACGCGGGCATCCAACTGCCCGCCCGACTCCTGGAGTTCACGGCTGCACCCCGCGACTCCCTGCGGGCGGTGCCCGGAGTGCGCCGACGGGCGCGCTGACGCGTGACCTTCCTAGTGGACGATGCGGGCGACCGCGCCGTCTTCGGGGTTGCCGAACGTCGAGATCAGCTGCGCGTCGCTCATGCGGTCGACTTCTTCGGTCCGTTGGACCGGAATGATCACGTGGGTGTCCTTGTCCGTCCAGTACTCGACGACGCGGAGCGTCTCCGTGGCTCGGCTCATTCCTGTGCTCCCTCGTGGTGCGTGGGGTTCAGGGTGCATGGGTGCACGTCGAGGGTCAATGGGAATCGGGGCTTCCATTTCAACTGGCGGAGGCGTAGGTTCCGGTTACCCCGCGTCGGCGCCCTGCGAGGCGCCGGCCCGCCGGTCCCGGGACGGCGGGCCCGCGGGGGCCAAGTGCATCAGCCGCGGAAGAAGCCTCAAGGGCCGCGGCACGAGCGGGACTTCCCTCAGGGGCGCCGCCACGAACGGGACTCACCTCAGGGGCGCCACAAGGGGTGCTCCTGCTTGGCCCACTCCCTGCTGACCGCCCCCGTCCGCAAGCCCCGTCGCGCCTCCGGATCGCCCAGCGCCATGCCGATGTGGCCCGCCAGGACCACACCGATGGTCAGGGCCAGCCAGTCGTGGACGAAGGTGGCCGAGGTGCGCCACATCAGCGGGGTGAGGTGGGTGAACCACATCATCAGGCCCGTGCCCAGCATGACCAGGGTGGCACCGGCGATCCAGGCCGCGTAGATCTTCTGACCGGCGTTGAACTTGCCCGCCGGGCGCGAGGAGCGGCGCTTGTCGCGGACCAGCGCGGCGCGCAGCCAGACCCTGTCGTGCGGGCCGAAGCGGTTGAGGAAGCGCAGGTCGGCGCGGAAGGCACGGGAGGCCAGGCCCAGCAGGACGGGCACGGGCAGCGCGAGACCGGCGCACTCGTGGATGCGGACGACCAGCTCGCGGCGGCCCACGAGCACGGCCAGTTGCGGGATGTAGAGGCAGGCCGCTGTGACGACGCACACACCCATCAGCGCGGCGGTCGTGCGGTGCACCCACCTCTCCGCGCGGGTGAAGCGGTGGACACGGGCGCTCGGCGGCGCCGGGGTCTCAGCTCGTAGGCTCATCGGTCCGTCCGTTCGAACGGCCCACCCACGCGTCGACGTCGTAGCCGAGCTCCTCCCAGTAGCCGGGCCGGACGCTGTCGGTGACCGTGATCCCCGACAGCCACTTGGCGGACTTGTAGAAGTACATGGGGGCGACATAGAGGCGGACGGGGCCGCCGTGGTCGTGGCCGATGTCCTTGTCCTGCATGCGCAGCGCGACCAGGACGTCCGGGCGGCGGGCCTGGTCGAGGGTGAGGCTCTCGGTGTAGGTGCCGTCGAAGCAGGTGAAGCGGATGGCCCTCGCGGACGGCCGTACGCCCGCCGCGTCCAGCAGGTCGGCGAGCCGCACCCCCTCGAACGGGGTGCCCGGGACCCGCCAGCCGGTGACGCACTGGACGTCCCTGACCAGCCGGGTCTGCGGCAGGGCGCGCAGGTCGGCGAGGGTGTAGGTGCCCGGGTGGTCGACCAGTCCGTCGACGGTGAGCCGGTAGTCGGCGGGGCCCTTGTGCGGGACGGACGCGGCGACCGAGTAGTAGCGGAATCCGCCGCCGTTGGGCAGCAGGCCGGTCAGGCCCGTCGGGTCCTTGCCGGAGACGGTGCCGAGGAAGCCCTCCAGGCCGCGCTGGAGCACGGGCGCCGTGGCCACGCCGAGGGCGCCCAGGCCCAGGGTGCCGAGGAAGACGCGGCGGCCGACGGGCCTGCCCTGCGCGTCGGGGGCCTCGGATCGTTCGGAGTTCACATGCTTATTCGAGCACTCCTCGCCCGGGCGGGGCCAGGGAGTACGGACGTCGGTCAGAGTTCCGTAATCAATTCTTACGGGGGTCTCCGCTGCGGGGCGTCGCCTACATCGCGCCCAGGGCGCGGGCGCGGGCCGTGGCGAAGGCCGTGCGGGGGTCGCGGTGCGGGTACGACCAGGGGGCCGGGGTGGCGTGGGCGCCGATGCGCTGGAAGAGGGCCGCCGCCTCGGCCGGGCGGCCGGCGCAGGACATGGCGAAGGCCAGGTGGTTGAGGTCGATGTGGCGGCGCGGGTGCTCGTCGTGCTCCCACTCCAGCCACCAGTCGAAGGACGCGCGGAGGATCCGGCGGGCCCGGGGGCCGGACCAGTGCCCGGTGGCGGCCGGGTCGGCGGGGGCGAGGCCGGTGGCGGCCAGCACGCGGTAGCGCTCGGCGTAGGCGACCACCGGGAGGACGGCCAGCGGGGAGTCGGCGGGGGCCTCGGCGGCCGCGTACTCGGCGAGGTCGTACACCTCGTGGGACTCGGCCCCGCGGCCGCGGGGCCGCTCGGCGAGGCGGGCGACCAGCAGATGGTGGCCGTGGTGGTGCTCGGGGTGGCGCTCGCGCAGCTCCGCGAAGGTTCGGAGCAGCTCGGTCTCCGGCCCGAACGTGCGGGCCAGCAGGAGCAGGCCGAGCCAGGGGGTGGGGTCGGCGGGGGCGAGCGCGGCGGCGGTGCGGCAGCCCTCGCGGGCGCGCTCGGGATCCTCCTTGCCGCGCAGGGCCCGCCGGACCAGGGACAGTGCGAGGAGGGTGGCGGCGTCGGCGGACTCGGGCTCGGCGAGCTGCCACTCCCGGGCCCAGGCGGTGGCGTACGGCTCCCGGGCGAGCACGGTGACGCGGTGGCCCCGGCGGTCCCAGTCGTCGCCGGTGTGCAGCAGCAGCGAGCGGGCGGCCTGCCAGCGGCCCTGGGTCAACGCGGCCCGGGCGGCGAGGAGTTCGACGTCGCCGAGAGTGCTGTCGAACGCGTCGGCGTGGGCGTCGGAGGCGTCGGCGTGGGCGTCGAGGCCCGTTTTTAACGCGCTGGAGTCGCCCGGGGCGGTGTCGCCGGACGGTTCCGTGGGGGCCCGGCTTGCGCCGAGCAGAGGCGGGAATGAGGGCACCGCGGGACTTCCTGTTTCTCGGGCTGCCATCGACCGATCACGCACAGCCAACCCCCCGCCACGGTTTGCGTCAAGCGGAACCGGAATGTTATTGCGTTCAAGCACCGTGCGGGAAGGGGAACTTGCGGCACGGGGCCTCTCGGTGCCGGGCCGGGAACGCGGAGTTCGGGTCGGCGGATGTGGCGTGGGCCATGGCGCGGGGCGTGCGCCCGACGGACCATGACGGGACGGTCCCGGCGCCACGCCGATCCGATCCGCGGTCGGTCCCGTTCCGGTCCACGGTCGGTCGCGATGCCGATCCACGGTCGGTCCCCGTGCCGGTCCGCGGACGGCCCCGATGCCGATCCGCGGTCGGTCGCGAGGCCGATCCGTGGTCGGTCGCGATGCCGATCCGTGGTCGGTCTGATCGACCTTTCGATCGGCCGGGCGACGTGACCGAGTCAACTGCCCGGTTCCGGGCACTCCTCAGGTCATCGCCGTCCCGGGAACGCTACAGTCGGCCACTACGCACCCGTGGTCCGGCCGGATGATCGAGGTACGCAGCGTGTCCGTTCTGGTTCTCCTGCTCGCCGTGAGCGCGGCGTGCTGCGTGGGCTTCGGCTTCGTGCTCCAGCAGAACGTGGCCCAGAAGGCACCGCTCAGCGACTTCCTGTCGTTCCGTCTGCTGCTCGACCTGATGCGGGTGCCGCGCTGGCTGGGCGGCATCGCCCTGATGGTGACCGGGATGGCGCTGGGTGCCGTCGCCCTCGGCAAGGGCGAGATCTCCCTGGTCGAGCCGTTGCTCGCCACGAACCTGCTGTTCGCTCTCGCCCTGTCCCGTCACCAGACGAAACAGCCGCTGGGCCGTCAGGGCTGGGCGGGCCTCGCGCTGCTCGCGGGCGGTGTGAGCGCGTTCATCCTGGCGGGCGAGCCGCGCGCCGGAAGCGCCGTCACCGACCCGCTGCGGCACTGGCTGATCATCGGCGCGATGCTGGGCGCGGCCCTGTTGCTCGCCGCGTACGCCAAGCGGTCCCGGCTGAGCTGGGGACCTGTTCTGCTGGCCACCGCCGCCGGGCTGCTGTACGGCGTGCAGGACGCGCTGACCCGGGTGAGCAGCACCCGCTTCGCGGCCGGCGGTTTCCCGGAGCTGTTCACGGGCTGGCAGCCGTACGGCGTGCTCGCGCTCGGCGTGACCGGGCTGATCCTGGTGCAGAGCGCGTTCGAGACGGCCCCGCTGCGCATGTCGCTGCCCGCGCTGACGGCCGCTCAGCCGCTGGCCGGGATCCTGTGCGGGGTGGGCTTCCTCGGCGACCGGCTGCACACCGACACCGGGGCGCTGGCCTGGGAGGCGGCCGGGCTCGCGGCGATCGTCGCGGGCATCGTGCTGCTCGGGCTGCACCCGGCGATGCCGTGCGGCCCTGCGCCGGAGGAACCGGTGCGCGACCTCCAGCAGTACTGACAGCAATACTGACGGCAGCACTGACAGCACTACTGACAGCCGTACCGAGCCGCGCCCCCGGGGCTGCTTGGATGGCCGCCATGAACCCTGCTGAGGAAGTCCTCGACATCGTCGACGAGAACGACCAGGTCATCGCCCAGGCCCCGCGCGGCGAGGCCTACGCCCGCGGGCTGCGCCACCGCTGCGCCTTCATCCTGGCCCGGGACGCGGCCGGCCGGATCTTCGTCCACCGCCGCACCGCCACCAAGCTGGTCTTCCCCTCCCTGTACGACGTGTTCGTCGGCGGGGTCGTGGGCGCGGGCGAGTCCTACGACGAGGCGGCGCTGCGGGAGGCCGAGGAGGAGCTGGGGGTGAGCGGGCTGCCCCAGCCCGAGTTCCGCTTCAAGTTCCTGTACGACGACGGCGCCGGGCACGGCTGGTGGTCGGCGGTCTACGAGGTGCGCTGCGACCTTCCCGTACAGCCTCAGGCGGAGGAGGTGCAGTGGTACGACTTCCTGCCCGAGGACGAGGTGGAGCGGCGGCTCGGCGAGTGGGAGTGGACGCCGGACGGGCTGGCGGCGTACGAGAGGCTGAGGGCGTTCCGGGCAGCCCGGTGACACCCCGGTAGGGTCCTGCGCGTGATCGAATTCGTGCGGAACGTCCGGCTCTGGTTCGCGCCGGAGCGGGTACGGGCAGAGGGCAGCACCCCCGACTACCGCTTCTCGCTGGCCAACGAGCGCACGTTCCTGGCCTGGCTGCGGACCGCCCTCGCGCTCATCGGCGGCGGATTCGCGGTGGACCAGTTCCTGCCGGACCTGCGCTGGGCGTGGCGGGCCGGTCTCGCGCTCGCGCTGCTCGGCGCCGGTGTGCTGTGCTCGCTGCGCGCGGTGAACCACTGGGTGCGCTGCGAGCGGGCGATGCGCCGGGGCGAGGACCTGCCGGCGTCCCGGTTCCCGGCACTGCTGAGCCTGGTCGTCGCGGTGGTGGCCGTCGCGATGGTCGTGGTGGTGCTGGTCGGATGGGCGGGATGAGCACGGAGGACCGGGATCCGGGGCTGCAGCCCGAGCGGACCCGACTGGCCTGGCGGCGTACGACGCTGTCGAGCACCGTGGCCGCCGTGCTCGCCGTGAAGACCGCGCTGCACGGCGGGGCCACGGCCGCCGGACTCGTGGTGAGCGCGCTGTGCTGTGCCCTCTGGCTGGGCTTCCTGTGGGTCGCCCACCACCGGATCCGCGCCCTCACGGCGAGCCCCCGCCCCGCGGCGCTGGCACCCCGGCACGCGACGGCGGCGGTGCTGTGCACGGTGGCGATGGCGGTGTGCGCGACCGCACTCGTCTTCTAGCGCCGGTTCTGGCGCCGGGTCCAGCGCCGGCTCGCTCGGACCTCGCGGCACGGCACGTGCCCACTTCGACACCAATCATCCGATATGCCCGGAAAAGCCCCATACGCGCGTAGCCTGTCGGTCGTCAGATCCCGCGCCTCCCGAAGGTGAGCACGCACCATGACCACGCTCCACCAGGAACACGTCGAGCACGGCACGCACAGCCACGGTCCGGACTGCGGACACACGGCCGTGCCGCACGGCGACCACCTCGACTACGTGCACGACGGCCATCTGCACCGCGAGCACGGCGGCCACTGGGACGAGTGCGAGCCGGCCGGCCACACCGCGCACGCGGACCACGCGCACGTCCACCACGAGGAGTGCGGGCACGCGCGCGTGCGGCACGGCGACCATGTCGACTATCTGCACGACGGACACCGGCACGCCGAGCACGGGGACCACTGGGACGACCACTGACCTCCCGCCACCACCCCCGGCGGGCGTCGGAACCCAGCGAGCGGCAGAAAAGCGGCGGAAGACAAGAGGTCGGCGGCTCCCCGGGAAGCGCACCGGGGAGCCGTCGGCCTATCGTGGCTCCGGTCACGTTTCGCGGCCTGTTCGGCACACGCACTGGACGACATACCGACCGGTCGGCATCATGAGACGGGTTCCTGTTCACCCGTACGTAGGAGTGATGTATGAGCGCCGACCACCCGCCCGGACTCGACCTCGACCGGCTCCGCGCGCTGCTCGACCGTGAGCGTCCGGGTCTGGTGAGCGGCCCCCTGACCGGCCGGCTGATCGAGGGCGGACGGTCGAACCTCACCTACCTGCTGTCCGACGGCGCCTCGAAGTGGGTCGTGCGGCGGCCGCCGCTCGGCCATGTGCTGGCCACCGCGCACGACATGAAGCGCGAGCACCGGGTGATCAGCGCGCTGCACCCGACCGAGGTCCCGGTCCCACGGCCGGTGCTGCTGTGCGAGGACGACGAGGTGCTCGGGGCGCCCTTCTACGTCATGGAGTTCGTCGAGGGCACCCCGTACCGCACCGCCGACCAGCTCGCCCCGCTGGGCGAGGAGCGCACCCGCAACGCGGTGCTGTCCCTGGTGGACACGCTGGTCGAACTGCACGCGGTGGACCCCGCCGAGGTGGGCCTGGAGGACTTCGGCCGCCCGGAGGGCTTCCTGGACCGGCAGCTGCGCCGCTGGGGCAAGCAACTGGACGCCTCCCGCAACCGCGAACTGGCCGGCATCGACGAGCTCCACGCCGCCCTCGGACGCTCCCTGCCCACCTCCCCCGCGCCCGCGGTCGTCCACGGCGACTACCGGCTGGACAACGTCCTCATCGGCGCCGACGACAAGATCAAGGCGATCCTGGACTGGGAGATGTCCACGCTCGGCGACCCGCTGACGGACCTGGGCCTGCTGGTGATGTACAGCCGGCCGCTCGGGGCGCCCGACTCGCCCGTGTCCACCACCGCCGAGGCACCGGGGCACCCGTCCCCGCAGGAGCTGATCGAGCGGTACGCGGCGCGTTCGGGGCGCGATGTCTCGGCGGTCTCCTGGTACACGGCGTTCGCCTGGTTCAAGCTCGCCGTGATCCTGGAGGGCATCCACTACCGGTACACCCTCGGCCAGACGGTCGGGCGCGGCTTCGACCGGATCGGCGGCCTCGTGCCCGTCTTCATCGACCACGGACTGACCACGCTTCAGGAAGGCTGACCGGACATGGACTTCGCGTTCGACGCGCGCACCGAGGAACTGCGCGCCAAGCTCCTCGCCTTCATGGACGAGTACGTCTACCCGGCCGAGGCGGTCGCCGAGGAGCAGCGGGCCGAGCTGGCCTCGCCGTGGGACACCCCGGCCGTGGTCGAGGAGCTGAAGGCCGAGGCCCGGCGGCAGGGCCTGTGGAACCTCTTCCTGCCGGACGCCGAGTACGGCGCCGGACTGACGAACCTGCAGTACGCGCCGCTCGCCGAGATCACCGGCCGCTCCCCGCACCTGGCGCCCACCGCGCTGAACTGCGCCGCGCCCGACACCGGGAACATGGAGGTGCTGGCCCAGTTCGGCAACGAGCAGCAGCGCAAGCAGTGGCTGGAGCCGCTGCTGGCCGGTGAGATCCGCTCGGCGTTCGCGATGACCGAGCCGGAGGTGGCCTCCTCCGACGCCACCAACATCACCACGCACATCGAGCGGGACGGCGACGAGTACGTCATCACCGGCCGCAAGTGGTACATCTCCGGGGCGATGAACCCGGACTGCACGATCTTCATCGTGATGGGCAAGACGGACCCGGACGGCGCCGACATCCGCCGTCAGCAGTCCATGGTCCTGGTCCCCCGCGACACCCCGGGGGTCACGGTCAAGCGGGCCATGCAGGTGTTCGGCTACGAGGACCACTCCCACGGCGGCCACGCCGAGGTGGTCTTCGACCACGCGCGCGTGCCCGTCACCAACCTCATCGGCGAGGAGGGCGGCGGCTTCGCCATCGCCCAGGCCCGCCTCGGCCCCGGCCGCATCCACCACTGCATGCGGCTGATCGGCATGGCCGAGCGGGCGATCGAGCTGATGTGCCGGCGCGCGGTCTCCCGCACGGCCTTCGGCAAGGCCCTGGCCCAGCAGGGCGTGGTGCAGAACTGGATCGCCGACGCCCGGGTGAGCGTCGAGCAGCTGCGGCTGCTGGTGCTGAAGACGGCCTGGCTGATGGACACCGTCGGCAACAGGGGCGCCCACACCGAGATCCAGGCCATCAAGATCGCCACCCCGCGCGCGGTCGTCGGCATCCTCGACCGTGCCATCCAGCTGCACGGCGCGGGCGGCGTCAGCCAGGACTTCCCGCTCGCCGAGCTGTACGCGGCGGCGCGCACGCTGATGCTCGCCGACGGCCCGGACGAGGTGCACCAGCGGTCGCTGGCGCGCCGGGAGCTGAAGAAGTACCTGTGACGTACCCGTAGGGAACGCGCGTAAGGGGCGGCCGCCATGGCGGTCGCCCCTTACGCATGCGCTGCCAGGCCCTGCTCATGCGCTGTCGGGCCTTGCGCATGCGCTGTCAGGCCCTGCCCCCGCACGCTCAGGGGCGCAGGGCCCGCAGCAACAGGTCGGCGAGGTGGTCGGCGACCTGCTGGGGGGTGAGGGGGCCGTCGGGGCGGTACCAGGTCGACAGGTGGTGGACCGAGCCGAAGTGGTAGTCCACGACCAGGTCGGCCGGGGTCGCCGTGGAGAAGACGCCCTCGCGCTGGCCCTCCTCGATGAGCGCGCGGAACTGTTCGTGGTAGCGCCGGCGCTCGGCGCGGACCTGCTTGTTCTTCTCCGGGCTCAGGTGGTGCATGGACCGGAAGAAGATCATCGCGTCGTCGAGGTTCTCGATCGTGGTCACCACGACGTCCGCGGCCGCGTCCCGCAGCCGCTTCTCGATGGGCGCGTCCGCGTTGGCGAACGTGTCCAGCCGCTCCTGCTGGAGGCGCAGCACGCGCGCGTACACCTCATGCAGCAGATCGTCCTTGGAGCCGAAGTAGTGGTACAGCGCCCCCTTGGTGACGCCGGCCGCCTCCACGATCTCCTGCACGGACGTGCGGTCGTAACCCTGCTCGGCGAAGAGGCGGGTGGCGGCGTCCAGCAGCCGCTGCGGAACGGGGGTCCCGTCTCCGTCCGTCGTCCTGGGCACTGCCGCCACCTGCCTTTCTGTCGTGTCTATCGACTGTCGTCACTACGGTCCTGCGCGCGGGAACGCAGTTCCCGCCGGAGGATCTTCCCACTCGCCGTCTTGGGGAGGTCGGGCAGTATCTCCACCTGGCGGGGGTATTTGTAGGCGGCCAGTCTCTCCTTGCAGTACACCGCGAGTTCATCCGGGTCCGCCGCGGTGCCCGGCCGCAGGCTGATGTACGCCTTGACGGACTCCCCGCGGTAGCCGTCCGGGATCCCGACGACGGCCGCCTCGCGCACCGCCGGGTGGGTGTAGAGGACGTCCTCGACCTCGCGCGGCCACACCTTGAAGCCGGACGCGTTGATCATGTCCTTCTTGCGGTCGACGACGTAGAGCCAACCCTGTTCGTCCATGAAGCCGATGTCCCCGGTGCGCAGCTCGCCGTCCGGGAAGGTCTCAGCGGTGGCGTCGGGGCGCCCGCGGTAGCCGGGGACCACCTGGGGCCCGCGTACGACGATCTCGCCGTGCTCCCCGAACGGCACCTCCTCGCCCTGCTCGTCGACGATGCGTACGACGGTGTCCGCGCCGGGCACGCCGACCGACAGCGTGCCGGAGACGGGGTCGACGGGCGCCTCCAGGCCGGGCGGTACGGCGGCGCAGGGGCCCGTGCACTCGGTGAGGCCGTAGCCGACGCGGATGTACGGCCCGAAGCGCTCGCGGAACCGCTCGACCAGGGCGGGCGGCACCGGGGCGCCGCCCGAGGAGAGGTTGACGAAGGAGGCGAAGTGCTCGCGGGTGACGTCGGGGTGGGCGGCGAGGGCCATGTAGGCGGTGGAGGGGCCGACCGTGTAGTGCGGGGCGTGCTCCGCGAAGGCCTCCAGGACGACGCCCGGCTCGAAGCGGTAGGCGAGCACGAGCGTGCCCGCGCTGTTCAGGCAGGCGCCGAACTGGCACACCATGCCGGTGATGTGGAACAGCGGCGCGAGCGCGTAGTAGACGGGTGCCTCGGGCAGACCGAGCCCGGTCCGCTGCCGTTCGGCGTTGTGCATGATGTTGCCGTGCGTGTTGGTGGCGCCCTTGGGGGTGCCGCTGGTGCCGGAGGTGTAGCTGACCAGGGCGATGTCCTCGGGGCGCGGGTCACGACCCTCGGGGGCCCGGCCGCCCTGCCGGGCGACGGCCACGAGGTCGTCGGCGTCGGCGGCCCCTGGCAGCCGCTCGAAGGCGAGCACGCGCGCGTCGTCGCGGGTCTGGAAGTCCAGCTCGCATCCGGTGAGCACGATCCGCACCGGCGAACCGGCGGCCGTCTCCCTCAGGTACGCCTCCCAGGCCCGGTCGGAGCAGATCAGCGCGGCCACCTCGCCGTCCCGCAGGACGTGGGAGACCTCGGCGGACTTGTACATCGGGTTGACGGGCACGACGGTCGCACCCGCCTTCCAGGCGCCGAGCACGGCCAGCACGAAGTGCGGGGAGTTCTGCAGCAGGACGGCGACCCGGTCCCCGCGCTCCAGACCGCGCGCGGCGAGGTGGGCGGCCACCGAGTCGCTCAGCTCGTCGACCTCGCGGTAGCTCAGGCGGGCGTCGAAGTAGGCGAGGAAGGTGCGGTCGGGGGCCTCGGCGACCGCGCGGCGCAGGGCGTGCACCAGGGAGTCGGCGGGCTCGACCGGTCCCCGCTGGGCCTCGGTGAGCAGCGCCAGCCACGGCCGGGCCGCGTAGGGGGAGGCGGTCACCGGGTGGCCTCCCACTTCTGCTGGATGTGGTTCATCCCGGCCAGCCAGCGGTCGGGGCCGGTGGCCCGGGCGCGGTAGTACTCGGCGACCTCGGGGTGCGGAAGGACCAGGAAGCGGTCCTCCTCGATGCCCTGGAAGAGGGCGTCGGCGACGGCCTCGGGCTCGATGGCGGTCGGGTGCAGCACGAGATCGCCGGCGCTGCCGGTGGCGGCCAGCATGTCGGTGCGGACGCCCTGGGGGCAGATGGCGTGGACCTTGACGCCCCGGTGACCGTACGTCAGGGACAGCCACTCGGCGAAGGCCAGCGCGCCGTGCTTGGTGACGCTGTAGGAGGGCGCGCCGATCATGGTGAGGAGTCCGGCGGCCGAGACGGTGGAGACGAACCTTCCGCGGCCGCGCTCCAGCCAGTCCGGCAGCAGTACATGGGCCGCGCGGACATGGGCCATCACGTTGACGTCCCAGGACACCGCCCAGGACTTCTCGTCGAGCGGGGCGCCGGGCACGCCGTCCTCGAAGGCGACGCCGGCGTTGGCGCAGTAGACGTCGACGGTGCCGCCGAGCGCGTCCCGGGCCTCGCCGACGATCGCGGAGGCGTCGCCCGGCACCGCGATCCCGCCGATCTCGGCCGCGACCGCCTCGGCCTTCTCACCGTCCAGGTCGTTCACGACCACCCGGGCTCCGTCGGCGGCGAACCTCCGGGCCAGCGCGGCCCCGATCCCGCCACCAGCTCCGGTGACGACCACTCCCGCATCCTGCACGGCTTCCACCATCGGTCTCCTTCGACACGACTTCGCGCGGCGCGCATCGGCTCGGCGAACGCCAGACTAACCAGTCGGTATGTGTGAAAGGAAGGGTGACTGCAGCAACCTAAGGGACGCGACGAGTCACATACGGCCTGTACTTCCACACCCACGGAGGTCACCCCGATGCACCTGTCCAGACGGAACATGCTCGCATCAGCCACGCTGGCAGCCGTACCCCTGGCACCGGCCGGCGCCAAACCCCGCGAGCACCCCCAGACCGGTTTCGAGCGCCTCGCGGCCGACGGCTACTCCCTTCTCTCCGGCCAGAAGGTCGGTGTGGTCACGAACCCCACCGGCATCACCCGGGACGCCCGCCACATCGTCGACGTCATGCACGCCGACCCCCGCGTCAGGCTCACCGCCGTCTTCGGCCCGGAGCACGGCTTCCGGGGCACCGCCCAGGCCGGCGGCTCCGAGGGACGCTACGACGACCCCGCGACCGGACTGCCCGTCTACGACACCTACCTGAAGAGCGGCTCGCCGCTGGCCGACGTGTTCACGGCCTCCGGCGTCGACACGATCGTCTTCGACATCCAGGACGTCGGCGCCCGCTTCTACACGTACATCTGGACGCTCTACGACTGCATGGAGGCGGCCCAGCTCGCGGGCAAGCGGTTCGTCGTCCTCGACCGGCCCAACCCGGTCACCGGACGGTCCGCCCAGGGGCCGGTGCTGCACAAGGAGTTCGCCACGTTCGTCGGCCGGCAGCCGATCGCGCAGGCGCATGGGATGACGGTCGCCGAGCTGGCCCGGCTGTTCAACGGCGAGTTCCTCGCCGCCCCCGTACCGCTGGAGACCGTCCTGATGACGGGCTGGAAGCGGTCGCGGTTCTACGACGACTCCGGGCTGCCCTGGGTGCCGCCGAGCCCCAACATGCCCACTCCGGACACGGCATTGGTGTACTCCGGAACCTGCATGTTCGAGGGCACCAACCTCTCCGAGGGCCGGGGCACGACACGACCCTTCGAACTCCTAGGCGCCGACGGCATCGACGGGCGCTGGGCCGCCGCCGTGAACGAACTCGGGCTGCCGGGCGTCCGGTTCCGGGAGGCGTACTTCGCGCCCACCTTCTCCAAGTTCCAGGGCAAGACCGTCGGCGGCGTCCAGATCCACGTGACCGACCGGGCCGTCTACGACCCGGTGCGCACCGGGATCGCGCTGCTGGTGACCGCCAGGAAGGCGTGGACCGGCTTCGCCTGGCGTGCGGACAACTGGATCGACAAGCTGACCGGCTCCACGCGGGTGCGGACGATGATCGACGCGGGTGCCGGCACCGACGAGGTGACCGGTGCCTGGCAGGAGGAGCTGACGGCGTTCCAGCGGATTCGAAAGGAATATCTCCTCTACAACTGAGCCGCGTTGTATGGCCAACCCCGCCCCGCCGCAGGACGATGCGCCCGTATCGCACCGTTTCGGGGGCACAAGGGAGCCTGTGATGGCGGATCCTGGGATGAGCGTGACTCCCTACTGGGAGCTGACCTTCGACGCGGACGGGGACGTGGACCGCCCCGAACGCGACCGGCTGCTGACGCAGGTCACGGGCGAGGGCGTCCGTGACCTGATCGTCTTCGCGCACGGCTGGAACAACGACCGTACGGGCGCCACCGCGCTGTACCGCCGGTTCTTCGCGCCCGTCCCCCAGCTCGCGCCGGGGGCGCGGATCGGGTACGTGGGTGTGATCTGGCCGTCGATGCGGTTCAGCGACGAGCCGATCCCCGACTTCCCCCGGTCGGTGGCGGCCACCGAGGCGGAGGCGGCGCCGCGGTCCGCCCTGGACAAGGACACGCGGCGCGCGCTGCTGGAGGCGTTCCCGGGCCGGACCTCGGTGCTCGACCAGCTGGCCCGGCTGCTGGACGAGCAGCCGCGCGGGGAGGAGGGGCTGGCGGAGTTCGGGCGGCTGGTGCGGCTGCTGGTCGAGGCGCCGGGGCAGGCGCTCGCCGTGACCGACACGTCCGAGGAGGGCGACCCCGTCGTGTTCCATGGGGACACGACCGCCGCCTGCGAGGAGTTCGCCGAGGCCCTGATCGGACTCAACTCCCCTGCCGCACCGGCACAGTTCGGGTTGCCGAATCCCTGGGAGGGCGCCAAGGAGCTGCTGCGGCAGGCGACGTACTATGCGATGAAGCGGCGTGCCGGGACGGTCGGTGAGCACGGACTGGGGCCGGTGGTCGGTCAGTTGGCCCGCGCGGCGGCGGACGTGCGGGTGCATCTGGTCGGGCACAGCTTCGGCGGGCGGCTGGTGGCGTTCGCGCTGCGCGGGCTGCCCGCGGGGGTGCGCACGGTGAAGTCCGTGACCCTGCTCCAAGGAGCCTTCTCGCACTACGCGTTCGCCGAGCGGCTGCCGCACGACCATGACGCGGCGGGCGCGCTGCACGGCCGACAGGGCCGGATCGACGGCCCGCTGGTGTGCTGCCACTCGCGGTTCGACTCGGCGCTCGGCACCTTCTACCCGCTGGCCTCACGGATGGCGGACGACGACCGCTCGCTCACCGGGAACGCCGTCGGCGACCTGCTGGGCGTCCGCTGGGGCGCGATGGGCCACGACGGGGTGCAGGCGGTCCCCGGCACGGCCGGGCTGGATCTCGCGGGCGCGCTGCGGGGACCGCTGCCGGCCTCGGGGTGCGTGAACGTGGACGTGGCGTCCGTCGTCCGGCACGGCGGCCCGCCGGCCGGGGCGCACAGCGACATCGTGCACCCCGAACTGGCGCGGGTGGTCCTGGCGGCGGGCCGCATCACCTGACCCGCCGCCGGGTGGGTCACCGGACGTGTCACCGGTGCGCGGTGTACTCCACGACCTGCTGGTAGGTCGGCCGGTTCTGCCAGCTGATCCTGCCGTGCTTGATGCCGCCCAGGGCGCGCTGGGCGATGGAGTCGGCGCACCACTGGTCGCCGGCCGAGCACTGGTCGTCACCCGGGTAGACCTGGGCGGCGGTCAGGCCGGCGGCCTGCTTCAGCGTGCTGATCAGCGCGTCCCGGCAGGAGCCGAGGCTGCCGCCGCCGCAGTACGTCCGGGCCAGGCCGCCCTGCACGGGCTCGCCGAGGACCGCGCGGATGTCCTTGTCGACATAGCTCCACCAGCCGTACTGGAAGGAGCTTCCGGCGTGCGAGCCGGTCGGGCCGTGACCGGCGGACGGCGCCTCGTCCACGGGCAGGTTGCCGGTGATCGCGTTGTACAGGTCGCTGCCCAGTCCGGGTTCGAACTCCGCCTTGACCAGCAGCGGCCACCAGGCGTCCAGGATGCGGATCGCGTCCGCGTTGGCGTACGTCTTCGAACCCGCCGACGTCTCGGTGCGCCTGGCGCCCGCCGTCACCCATGCCTGGAGCTTGTTCACCGCGGCGGCCGCCGTGGAGTCGGTGACCGGCGAGGAGTTGATCACCTTCAGCAGCTTGGGCAGCACGTCCTCGGCGCGCAGGTCGGCGAGGGCCGCGTCCGCCATGGCCTGCACCAGCTTGGTGCGGGTCACCCCGCCGGCCGCGACGAGCTTCTTCACCCGGTCGTCCAGCAGGTTGCCGCGGTGCACGGAGCCGTTGCCCCAGGGCGCGGTCGTGTAGTCCTTGGCCTGCTTGTTGTTCCAGGAGATGTAGTAGTCCTGGTCGACGGAGTTGGGGTGGGCGGAGGCCGGGGTGTAGTCGGCCGTGTTGGCGGCCGGATCCCAGTTCCGCCACTCGTACGCGGGCTGCGCCCACACCGGGAACTCGGCGTCGACACCGGCGGCCCGGACGGGGTTGTCACCGCTGTTGTAGTACGCGGTGTGCTGGGAGTCGGCGTAGAACCAGTTGAAGGTGTAGTTGATGTGCTGGGCCGCGCTCTGGAAGCCCCCCGGGCCCTTGACGTAGTCGGGGTCGTTCAGCATCTGGAAGCCGATGATCGAGTCGGCCTCGTGCAGGTAGGAGGAGCGCAAGGTGGTGTAGGCGACCTTCTTGCCGCCGACGGTGGCCCGGTACTCCACCGGCCCGTACTTGGTGCGCCACGCCCGCATGGTGTACGAGCCCGCCGGCGTGCCGTCGGCCGTGGTCGGCGTCCAGGAGTTCTTCTGCTCGACCTTGTCCATGGCCGTGCAGGTGCCGTGGTACAGGTAGTGGTAGTCGTCCTGGCACAGTTCGACGGCGTAGGTGTCGATGATGTCCTGGCCGGACGTGGTCGCGCTCCAGGAGTAGTCCTGGCCGCGGCCGAGTTCGACGTACATGCTCAGGCCCGCGAAGGAGGCGCCGCGGGCGCTGATGCCGGGGCCCTGGATCTCCTGGAGCATGAGCAGCTGCGGGGCGAAGTAGCCGGTCTGCGGTCCGAAGACGGCGATGGGGTGGCCGCTCGCGGTGTATTTGCCACTGACCACGAGGGCGTTGGACATGCCGCGCCGGGCGGAGGTGAGGGCGGTCTTCGCGGCCGTGGCGGAGGTCTTCGCGGCGCTCGCGGAGGCCGCGCTGCCGGTGCGGTCGTAGACGAGCGGTTCCTGGGTGACCGAGCCGGCGTCGGGCAGGGCCTCGCCCTGTGCGGTGGCGGGCCTGGTCACGTACGGGAAGCTCTCGCCGTTGTGCACGGTGAGGGCGGCCTCGGGGTCGTTGCGCTCGCGGAAGGACTCCCAGACCCTGGTGCCCTCCTCGACGCCGTACTTGGACTGGGCGGCGATCAGGGACAGCGCGTTGCCCACCTCGCCGCCGCCTCCGGAGCCGAACAGCGAGCCGATGACGGAGGCCAGCGCCACCAGGTCGGTGACCTTGAAGTGGGCGATGGTGCCGGCGTTGGTGATCGCGTCCTTGTGGCCGGTCAGGACGTACTCGCCGGGGAAGTAACGGCCGCTGTCGGAGGCGTCGATGTAGGCGTTGATCCCGTCGAGGTAGGCGTTGACGTCCGCGAGCGCCTGCTGCCCGCGCGCTCCGTTGCTCGCCACGGCGCGGTCGATCTGCGCCTGGAGGTCGGCCTCGGTGTACGGCGCGTTGCGGTAGAACTGCTGCTCCAGGCCCTGGTTGGCGGCCGCGCCGCCCGCGAAGGAGGTCAGCTGGCCGCGGCCCACGTGCCGGAAGACGTCCATCAGCCACAGCCGGTCCTCGGCGGCCGCGTAACCGGCGCCGAACTCGGTGCCGTACCGGGTGGTGCCCGTGATGTGCGGCACACCGGACTTCTTGTCCCGGACGATCGTCACGTCACCGCGGCCGGCCGGCTTCTCGGAGGAGGCGACCTGGTCGGAGGGGACGCCGAACGACGCGTCGTTGAAGAAGGTGTTGATCTTCGCGTCGGTGAGGCCGGAGTAGCCGGTCGCGAGGCCCGCGTACGGGCCGAGCTGGTCCTCGGCGTGGGAGGGCTGGGTGCCGAACATCTGGTTGAGCAGGATCTGGGCGAGGGTGGCATTGCCGTTCTCGCCGGGCGGCAGGATGTCGGAACACTGGCCGCCGCAGTAGTCGTTCGAGGCCGTGATGCTCGGCGCGGCCACGGCCTGGGTGAGCGGGGAGAGAAGGCCGGCGATCAGAACGCAGACGGATGCCGTCTTCAGGAACCCGGAGAGCTTGCGGGGAGTTCTCAGTTTGTCGAACAACACGTTGCGTGGGGTGCGCCGTGTCATGGGGCAGCTCCTCCCGACGGGGGTGGCCGGACGTTACCGCCGGTATCCCCGAGTTGGAAGGTGAACATGCGTCAAGTTTTGGTGTCCCGGGGCCCGGTGACCGCGTCAACCCGGGCCGCCTTATGGGAGGGCATCGGAAATCGGATGGAGCCGGATCGTGTGTCGATACGTCTACTCGGCGATGTCGCGCGACGCGTGCGGCGACACCGAAGTGACCGAAGAGCGAACGCAGATGTGACGGAGGTGCAGGGCCATGGCCGGATTCCGAAGTCTGGCGAGACAGGTGCGCGATCCGCGGTGTGATCTGGCGCTACGGCGCTACTCACTGCGCAAGTGCCTGGAGCGGTTCGCTCCTTATGGGCACCGGGCGACCTGGGACCATCTGTGCTCCCGGGCCGGTTTCGGACCCGAGGACCGCTCCCCCGATCCGGCGCGGCTCGTGGCCGCGCTGGAGGAGCTGGAGGAGGCGCGGGCGGTGTGGCTGGCCTATGAGGCCGACTTCGCGGAACGCCGCAGGAAGGAGAAGCACGACGGGCTGCGCCGGCCCGGCAGTGTGGACGACTGGCACCGGATGACCTGGGGCGGGTTCGGGGTCGCCTGGTGCGACGACCCGGGGGTCCACCCCGACGAGCCTCTCGCGGAGGTGCTGCGCCGGCTGATCGCCGCGCTGGAGCGCGAGCCGGGCTCGGCCTGCCCGGTGTGCGGCGGAGAGCGCCTGAGGTGGACGTACGGCCTGGTCCACGAGCCGTCGTCCGGTCCGGTCTGCACGGACTGCGGCATCCTCGTGCCCCGGCCCGTACTCACGCCCCGGACACTGGAGTCCGCACGCCGCGAACCACTGCTGATGTCGGCCTGACCGAGTGACCGACGGGGGCCTGACCGAGTGACCGACGGGGGCCTGACCGCCCGACCAACGGGGGCTTCACCGCCCGACCGACGAGGGCCCGACCGTACGACCGACGGGGGCCTGACCGTACGGCCAACGGGGGCCTGACCGAGTGACCCCGACGGGGGCCCGCCCGGCTGACCGAGGGGCCCGACCGACCGACGGGGAGGGAAACCCGGGGGGTGTGCCGGGGATGCCGCACCCCCTGCCTGACCTCGCCTCGGGACCGTTGTCAGTGGCGACTGGCACCATCGGGGCATGATGCAGGTCTGTCTCAACGGGCGCCGCTCGGCCGCCGACGGCGCGTGCGTGCCGCTGTCGCCGCGGGAGTTGGCGCGGTCCGCCGCGGATGCGGTCGCGGCCGGTGCCACGGAGGTGCACGTCCATCCGAAGACGCCCTGCGGGCACGACAGCCTGTCCCCACGGGTGCTCGCCCCGACACTCGAAGCGATACGGGCGTCTGCGTCGGTGCCGGTCGGAGTGACCACCGGCGCCTGGGCCGAACCCGATCCCGCGGCCCGCCTCGACCGGGTGCGCGGCTGGACGGTGCTGCCCGACTTCGCCTCGGTCAACTGGCACGAGCCGGGCGCCGAAGAGGTCGCCGAGCAGCTGCTGGCCATGGGCATCGGCGTGGAGGCGGGGATCTGGTCCGGCACCGACGGAGCGGCCCGCTTCGCGGCCTCGCCGCTGGGGCCGAGGGTGCTGCGCGTGCTCGCGGAAGTGACCGACCCGGACCCGGTGACGGCGGAGACATCCGCGCGGGCCCTGCTGGCCGAGCTGGACGACGCCCACGGCCGACCCGTGCTGCTGCACGGCGAGGAGGGCGGCACCTGGCCGGTGCTGCGACTGGCCGGCCGCCTCGGCCTGGCGACCCGGATCGGCCTGGAGGACACGCTGTTCCTGCCGGACGGGGAACGGGCCTCGTCCAACGCTCAGTTGGTGGCGGAGGGGCTGGTCCAGTACGGATCGTTCCAGCGCTCGTCGTAGGGCAGACCGACGAGTCGGGCCTGGATCGCCAGATCCTCCTCCCCCTGGGCGCGTAGCCGCGCGGGTGCGTGCCGGGCGAACCAGGCCTGGAGTTCGGCGATGCCGGCGGCCTCGTCGTCCCGGGTCCACCACGTGAACGGCCAGTCGTCGTAGATCAGCGAGTGCAGCCACGCGCTCGCGCAGCGGACGAGGTGGGCGTCGGCGGCGGGATGGGCGTCCCACCGGTCGAGCAGCGGGGTCATCGTGCGCAGGATCGCGCCGCACGTCTCGAACACGTCGGCGACGGGGTACGGCGGCTCGGGCGCGGTCAGCGCGTCGTACCACCAGGCGAGGACGAAGGCCTCGACGGCGGCGGCCTGCTTCCGCGGCCAGGACCGCCAGTCCACCCGGCTCAGCCCGTGGTGCCACCAGCCGACGCCGTCCAGGCTGCCGTCCGCCATCGCCCGGGCGCACTGCGGCAGCAGACGCCGCATCACGGCGGCGTGGTCCTCGAAGTGGAGCGGGTGCTTGAACACGAACCGGCCGACCAGTTCGAGCGGTACGCGTGTGTACGGCGTGCGCAGATACACCGTCTCCTCCGGCCCGAAACAGAGCTCGCAGCCGGTCTCGTGCGGGCTGGAGAAGCCGTTGAAGACCGTCTCGATGTCCGCGAGGGCGGCGTCAAGAGAAGGAGTGAGCAAGGGAGTTGGCCCCTTCATGACTCCGGGCGCAGTGTCGCCACCGGCCGAAGATCGCGACGTTAGCAGGCCCTAATCCGGTCGCTCCACCCATTTCGCGTGCGGACAGTGGGAGGCGATGAAACCGAGCTGACACACCCACACCCGGCATTCCGAGGAGTCTCCATGTCGACGCTGCGCGTCACCGCCGAAGTGCTGACCGTGCACGAGCATCCGAACGCCGATGCGCTGGAACTGGCCCAGGTGGGCCTGTACCGGGCGGTCGTCGCCAAGGGCGCGTACCGCACCGGCGAGGCCGCCGTGTACATCCCCGAGCAGTCCGTGCTCCCGGCCGGGCTGATCGAGGAGCTGGGGCTGACCGGGCGACTGGCGGGCGGTGAGGCGAACCGGGTGAAGGCGGTACGGCTGCGGGGTGAGCTGTCGCAGGGCATCGTGTGCCGGCCGCGGGCGCTGGCGGACGTCGACCTGGCGCGGGCGGCGGCGCAGGGCACGGACTTCGCGGAGCGGCTGGGCATCACCAAGTGGGTGCCGCCGATCCCGCCGACAATGAGCGGGGACGTCGAGTCGGCGCCGGATCTGCTGCCCTGGGTCGACATCGAGAACATCCAGCGCTATCCGGACGTCTTCACCCCGGGCGAGCCGGTCGTCCTGACGGAGAAGCTGCACGGTTCGGCCTGCCTGCTGACGTATGTCGCCGACGAGGGGCGAGTGTACGTGTCCTCCAAGGGCTTCGGGGCGAAGTCCTTGGCGCTGACGGAGGATTCGCGGAACCTGTACTGGCGGGCCGTGCGGGGACACGGGGTCGCCGAGGCCGCGGCGCGGCTCTGCGAGCGGCTCGGCGCCACGCGGGTCGGCATCTTCGGGGAGGTCTACGGCGCCGGCGTCCAGGACCTGACCTACGGCGCCGACGGCCGACGGGACACGCTCGGCTACGCCGCGTTCGACGTCTCCGCGGAGCTGGACGGCGCGGTGCGGTGGCTGGACCCGGCCGAAGTGCTGGACGGCGAGCTGCCGTTGGTGCCTCGGCTGTTCTCCGGGCCGTACGACATCGAGCGGGTGCTGGAGTTGGCGAGCGGCCGGGAGACGGTGTCGGGGAAGGGTCTGCATCTCCGGGAGGGCGTGGTGATACGGCCCGTCGTCGAGCGGTACAGCCCCGTGACCGGGGGCCGGGCCATCGCCAAGGCGGTCAGCCCCGCGTACCTGACGCGCAAGGGCGGAACCGAGTACGAGTAGGGTCGCCGGCTGCCCGGCGCCGGGGCCGGGCCGGGCAGCGGCCCGGCTCCGCCGTCAGCGGCCCTCCGCCATGAGGCGGGAGCCGGCCCGGCGCTCGCCGAAGACGTCGTCCGGGTTGGACAGCACGCACGTGTCCAGGGACAGGCAGCCGCAGCCGATGCAGTCCGTGAGGTGGTCGCGGAGGCGGTTGAGCTGCTTGATGCGGTCGTCGAGTTCCGAGCGCCACGCCTCCGACAGGCGGGCCCAGTCCTCGCGGGTCGGCGTCCGCTCCTCGGGGAGTTGCGCGAGGGCCTCGCGGATCGTGGCCAGGGGGATGCCCACCCGCTGGGCCGCGCGGACGAAGGCGACGCGGCGGAGCGTGTCGCGGGTGTAGCGACGTTGGTTGCCGGCGGTGCGGCGGCTGGTGATCAGGCCCTTCGCCTCGTAGAAGTGCAGCGCGGAGACGGCGGCGCCGCTGCGCGCGGACAACTGGCCGACGGTCAGCTCGTGGATCTTCTCGGGAATCTGGGGCACCCCTCCAAGCCTACCGACCCCGGACGGCCCCCCATCCGTTGACATCGCCCCCGTACCCGACCATGCTAAGCAGTTGCTTAGACACGCGAGCGAGAGGCCGGGATCATGGCAGAACCGAGGACCTTCACCTCCCCCGACGAGCTGAAGGCCGCCGTGGGCGAGCAGCTGGGCCACACCGACTGGCTGGAGGTCGACCAGAAGCGGATCGACCTGTTCGCCGACGCCACCGGGGACCACCAGTGGATCCACGTGGATCCGGAGAAGGCCGCGGCGGGCCCGTTCAAGACCACCATCGCCCACGGCTATCTCACGCTCTCGCTGCTCCCGCTCTTCGGCCCGCAGCTGATCAACGTCGAGGGCGTGAAGATGGGCGTCAACTACGGGACGAACAAGGTCCGCTTCCCCTCCCCCGTCCCCGTCGGCTCCCGCCTGCGCGCCACCGGGAAGATCACCGGCGTCGAGGACGTCCCGGGCGGCATCCAGGTGACCATCGCCTTCACGGTGGAGCGCGAGGGCGGCGACAAGCCGGTGTGCGTGGCGGAGTCGGTCTCCCGGTACTACCTCTGAGCCACTACCCCTGCGACGCCTGGGACGCCTTGCCGGCGCCCACCATCCGCAGCACGAGGTCGGCGTAGAGCGCGCCGACCTCCTCGGGGGTGTAGGGGCCGTCCACGTTGAACCAGCGGGCCACGTCGATGCACAGCGACAGCACGGCCAGCGTGGTGCCCTGCACGTCCAGCACGTCGAACTCGCCCGAGGCCACGCCGTCCTCGACGATGCCGCGCACCTCGGCGTCCACCTGGCGGCGCAGCGCGACGATCTCGGCGCGGGCCTCCGGGCCGAGCGCGTCCAGTTCGTACTGGACGACGCGCGCCGTGGTGCGCCGCCCGGCGTGCCAGCGGACGAAGGAGCTGACGGCGTCGGCGAGCCGCTCCGCGGCCGTGCCCTCGCGCCCGGCCGCGGTGCGCAGGATGTCCAGGGCCTTGTCGTGGCCGATCCGGCTGATCCGGTGGAGCAGCTCTTCCTTGGTCTTGTAGTGGATGTAGAGCGCGGCCGGGCTCATGCCGGCGCGGCCCGCGATGTCGCGGGTGGTCGTCGCGTGGTAGCCGCGCTCGGCGAAGGCCTCCACGGCGGCGACGAGCAGCCGCCGCGCCGCGTCAGGGGTGACCTCGTCCCACGGCTCGGCCTCGCCGCCGGTCGTCTCCTCCGCCGTACTCATCGCTCGCTCGCCCCTCTCGGTGACAGGAGCACCACCATACCGCCGAAGGTGAGCGGCCGCTTAGAGCACCCGCTCGGATCCGGCCTGCTCAGAGCTTCTCGAAGGGGTCGTGCTCGGCGAGGAGCTTCTCCAGCCGCGCCTGGTCGACCCGGCTCACGATCTGCCCCGCCTCCTGTCGGTCCCGGATGACCTTGGCCAGGGTGAAGGCGGAGGTGACAAGGTACAGGACCGCGATCGCCAGGAAGGCGCGGACCCAGGCGTTGGTGTCCAGCTGGTAGATGCCGACGGCGGTCGCCGACATGGCGACGGCGAAGGAGGCGACGGCCTGCCCGTAGAACGCGGCCGTACTCTGCTGCTTGACCGGTGTGTCACTCATGGGACAAGCCTCGCCCGGCAGCGTCCCCGGCACATCCGCCGGCGTACTCAGACGCGTACTCAGAAACCGGACGCGGACGTGTACTCAGAAAGCCGGACGCCGGACGCGCGCCCAGAAGGCCGGGCGCGTGCTCAGAACGCCGAAACTCCCGTCAGCGCCCGCCCGATGAGCAGCTTCTGAATCTGGCTGGTGCCTTCGTAGAGGGTCATCACGCGGGCGTCACGCAGGAGTTTGCCGACCGGGTACTCGTCGATGTAGCCGTAGCCGCCGAAGACCTGGAGGGCGTTGTTGGCGGCGCGCACGGCCGCCTCGGAGGCGAACAGCTTGGCCTTGGAGGACTCGACCGCGAACGGCTGTCCCCGGTCGATCAGGTCGGCGACCCGCCAGGTCAGCAGCCGGGCCGCGTCCACGTCGACGGCGATGTCGCTGATCAGCTCCTGCACCAGCTGGTGCTGGGCGATCGACTTGCCGAACTGCTCGCGCTCACCGGCGTACCGCACGGCCGCGTCCAGGGCGGCCTGAGCTATGCCGACGCAGCCCGCGGCGACCGACATCCGGCCCTTGGCCAGGGCGGACATGGCGACCGAGAAGCCCTTGCCCTCCTCGCCGACCAGGGCCGAGGCGGGCACCCGGACGTCCTCCAGCACCAGTTCGGCGGTGGCCTGGCCGCGCAGGCCGAGCTTGCCGTGGATGGTGCGGCGGGTCAGGCCGGGGGTGTCGGTGGGCACGAGGAAGGCGGAGACGCCCTTGTGGCCGGGGGCGTCCGTGGAGCGGGCGAAGAGGAGGACGACGTCGGCCCAGGTGCCGTTCGTGATGAACATCTTGGTGCCGCTCAGCACGTAGTCGTCGCCGTCGCGCACCGCGCGAGTGGTGAGGTTGCCCGCGTCGGAGCCGGTGCCCGGCTCGGTGAGCCCGAAGCAGCCGACGTACTCGCCGGCGGTCAGCCCGGGCAGCCAGCGCCTCTTCTGCTCCTCGCTCCCCCAGGCCGCGATCGACTTGGCGACCAGCCCGAGGGACACGGAGACGATGCCGCGGACCGAGGAGTCGCCGCGCCCCAGCTCCTCGGTGACCAGGCAGTACGCGAGGTGGTCGCCGCCCGAGCCACCGTACTCCTCGTCGATGGTCAGGCCCAGGAAGCCGACCTCGCCGAGCTTCTTCACGATGCCCCGGTCGACCTCCTCGGCGCGGTCCCAGGCGATCACGTGGGGGGCGATCTCGCGCTCCACGAAGTCACGGGCGAGCCGCCGTACGGCGGCCTGCTCCTCGCTCAGCTCCAGGTTCACCACGCGATCACCCCACACCAGACAGAGACAGACGAGACTTACAGGACATACGAGTCGTATACGGCCGACGGATCTTGAAAGCCGTACATTTAAATTAGCACTGCTAGTTTCTGCTCGCAGCCCTACTATGTGCGCCATGGCCCGACCACGCAAGCCCCTCCTCAGCACCGACCGGATCGTCGAGACGGCCCGGGAACTCGTGGACGCGGAGGGCCTGGCGGCCGTCTCCACCCGGCGGCTCGCCGCCGAACTGGGGGTGAGCGGGCCCTCGCTCTACAACCACTTCCGCACCAAGGACGAGATCCTTGAGGCGGTCGCGGACTCGGTGAGCGGGCTGGTGGACCTGTCGATGTTCGAGGACGGCCGGGACTGGCGGACCGCGCTGCACGACTGGGCGGTCTCCTACCGGGCCGCCCTGCGCGACCACCCGAACATCGTCCCGGTCCTGGCGCGCGGTCCCGGCCGCCGCCCGGCCGCGCTGCGGCTGGCCGACGCGGTGTACGGCGCGATGGTCGAGGCGGGCTGGCCGCCGGCGCAGGCGACCTCCATCGGCGCGCTGATGCGGTACTTCATCATGGGCTCCGCGCTCGGCTCCTTCGCCGGGGGCTTCGTGGACGACGCGAGCGCGTACGACCCCGCCGACTATCCCCACCTCGGGCAGGCGCATCTGCTCGCCGAGCAGCAGGAGAAGATCGACGAGCGGGCCTTCGAGGCCGGGCTGACGGCACTGCTGGACGGGCTGGCGCAGCAGTACGAGCAGGTGCGGCAGGGCGTGCAGCGATAGTTCGGCCATGGCCGAAGTGTCCGTGACGCATGCTGGGGTGCATGACCGCCAAGGACTTCCAGCGCTCCCAGGACTCCCAGGCCGCCGGCCTCGCCTCGCTCGCCGCGCTCATCGCCGACGAGACCCGGGCCGCATGTCTGCTGGCCCTCCTCGACGGGCGCGCCTGGACCGCCGGTGAGCTGGCCCGGCTCGCCGGGGTCGCCCCGTCCACGCTGAGCGAGCATCTGGGCAAGCTGGTCGCGGGCGGGCTGCTCGCGCAGGAGCGGCAGGGACGGCACCGGTACGTGCGGCTGGCCGACGCGCGGGTGGCCCAGCTGGTCGAGGATCTGGCGGCGCAGGTGCAGGTGGGCGTGCCCGGGGCGGGGATACGGCAGCAGGGCCGCACGCTGCGGGAGGCGAGCGCCCGTTCCGCGATGGCCCGAGGCCGCACCTGCTACGACCACCTGGCCGGCCGGCTCGGGATCGCGGTCACCGACGCGCTGACCTCGCGGGGCCTGCTGCGGCAGGACACCGGGTTCGCGCTGACGGACGCGGGGCTGGAGTGGTTCGGCGCGGTGGGTATCGCCCTCGACCGGTCCACCCGGCGTCCACTGGCCCGCGCCTGCCTCGACTGGACCGAGCGCCGGCCGCACCTCGCGGGCACGGCGGGCGCCGCGCTGTGCCGGTATGCGCTGGACACGGGGTGGTGCGTCCGCATCGGCTCCGAGCGAGCCGTGAAGGTGACTTCGTCGGGCGAGCGCGCGCTGTTCGAGTTGCTGGGCATCGAGACGGAGCGGTTGTCCTGAGTCCGGCCAGGGGTGGGGGCGACCCCCACCCCTGGCAGCAGCACCGGCCCGCAAGAGACTCCGTCCGATTTCCGCCAGCCGGAACCTCAGCCGCTTCCTAGCCTCGGGAGACGTGATGAAGACCGATGCGCACCGCCCTCACCTGCTCGCGACCGCTGCCGCCGTCGTCACCGTCGTGCTGTGGGCGTCCGCCTTCGTGGCGATCCGGAGTGCCGGGGACGCCTACTCGCCTGGGGCGCTCGCGCTCGGGCGGCTGCTCGCGGGGGCCGTCGCGCTGGGTGCCCTCTGTGTCGTACGGCGGGAGGGGTGGCCTCCGCGCAGCGCCTGGCGGGGCATCGGGTTGTCCGGGGTGCTGTGGTTCGGGTTCTACATGGTTGCGCTGAACTGGGGCGAGCAGCAGGTGGACGCCGGTACCGCCGCCCTCGTCGTGAACGTCGGCCCGCTGCTGATCGCCCTGCTCGGGGCCCGGCTGCTCGGTGATGCGATGCCGCCCCGGCTGCTGGCGGGGATGGGGGTGTCGTTCGCCGGTGCGGTGACCGTGGGGCTGTCGATGTCGTCCGGGGGCGGGTCCTCGGTGCTCGGGGTGGTGCTGTGTCTGCTCGCGGCGATGGCGTACGCGGCCGGGGTCGTGGCGCAGAAGCCCGCTCTCGGGCGGGCGAGCGCCCTGCAGGTGACCACCTTCGGGTGTCTCGTCGGCGCGGTGGTGTGTCTGCCGTTCGCCGGGCAACTGGTCACGGACGCGGCGCACGCACCCGTGTCGGCGACCCTCGACATGGTGTACCTGGGCGTCTTCCCGACCGCGCTCGCCTTCACCACCTGGGCCTATGCGCTGGCACGCACCACCGCCAGCCGGATGGGGGCGACGACGTACGCCGTACCGGCGCTGGTCGTGCTGATGTCGTGGCTGGTGCTCGGTGAGGTGCCGGGGCTGCTCACGCTGGCGGGTGGTGTGCTGTGTCTGGCCGGCGTGGCCGTGTCCCGGACCCGGACCCGGCCGCACGCGCGAGCGGTGGTAACCGCGGCGGAGGTCACTCCGCAGCCGCTGTCCGAAGGGGCTTCGGAGACCGGGCCGGGGCGCTGAACGCGCCCTGTCCGCCGGCGCATTGCGCGTGGGCCGGGAAGTGCGGCTAGAAGATCACCAGCGCGCGGCCTCCCTTGCCCGCGAGCATGTTGTCGAAGGCGGCCGGGATCTCCTTCAGGGTGATGCGGTCGGTGACCAGGGTCGAGAGGTCCAGGCGGCCCTGTCGTACGTGCTCGGCGAGGACCGGCAGGTCGCGGGCGGGGTCGGTGTTGCCGTAGACGCAGCCGGAGAGGGTGCGGCCCCAGTGGAAGAGCTCCAGGGCGTTGAAGGTGACCTCCTGGTCCTTGCCGCCGATGCCGACGACGGTCGTACGGCCGCCCCGGCGGGTGGACTCCCAGGCGGCGCGGATGGTGACCGCGCGGCCGACGCACTCCACGGAGACGTCGACGCCCTGCTTGCCGGTGAGGGTGCGGATCTCGCGGGGGGTGTTCTCGGAGGCGACGACATAGTCGGTGGCGCCGGCCGCCCGGGCCAGTTCCTCCTTCTCCGGGGAGATGTCGACCGCGATGACGCGGGACGCTCCCGCGATGCGCGCCGACTGGAGGGTGGCCAGGCCCACGCCGCCGACGCCGAACACGGCGACCGTCTCGCCGGGCTGGACCCGGGCCGAGTGGTGGACGGCGCCGTAGCCGGTGAGCACGGCGCAGCCGAGGAGGGCGGCGTCCACCAGCGGCACCCCGTCCGGCAGGGGCAGCACGCAGGACGCGGAGACCACGGTCTCCTCGGCGAACGCGGCGACGTTCAGGCCGGGGTGGAGGTCGGTGCCGTCGGCGGTGCGGGCGTAGACGTCGGCGGCGCCGTTCATCGCGTTGGCGCACAGCCAGACCTCGCCGAGCGTGCAGGCGTGGCAGCTGCCGCAGGACGGCGCCCAGTTGAGGACCACGGGGTCGCCCGGGGAGACGTGGGTGACGCCCTCCCCCACGGCGACCACCGTGCCGGCGCCCTCGTGGCCGAGGACCGCCGGGACCGGCACCCGCATGGTGCCGTTGGACAGGGACAGGTCGGAGTGGCAGACCCCGGCGGCGGCGAGGCGGACCCGGACCTGTCCGGGACCGGGGTCGGGCAGCTCGATGTCGGTGATCTCCAACTGCGCGCCGACGGCGGGCAGGACGGCGGCTCGTACGGCCATGACTCGCGGACTTCCTTAGAACTGGAGGGACTTGGTCTGGAGGTACTCGGCGAGCCCGTGCGCGCCGAGTTCCCGGCCGACCCCGGACTGCTTGTAGCCGCCGAAGGGGGCGAGGGGGTTGAACCGGCCGCCGTTGATGTCGACCTGGCCGGTGTCCATGCGGCGGGCGAAGGCGACCGCCTCGGCCTCGTCGGCGGCCCAGACGGCGCCGGCGAGGCCGTACACCGTGCCGTTGGCGATGCGCAGGGCGTCGTCCTTGTCGTCGTAGCGCAGGACGGTGAGGACCGGGCCGAAGATCTCCTCCTGGGCGATGGTCATCTCGGGGGTGACGTCGGCGAAGACGGTCGGGCTGACGAAGTAGCCGCGCTCGTGCGGGGATTCGGGTCCGCCGGCGACCAGGCGGGCGCCCTCGGCGATGCCCTGCTCGATGTAACCGCGCACCCTGGCCCGCTGCTTGGCGTTCACGACCGGGCCGATGCGGTCGCCGTACTTGGCGGCCGCGGCGGCGGCCAGCTCGACGGCCTCGTCGTACTGGTCGGTGTGGACCAGCATCCGGGTCCAGGCGCTGCACGTCTGACCGGAGTTGGACATCACGTTGGCCACGCCGACGCCCACGGCCTTGGCGAGGTCGGCGCCGGGCAGGATGACGTTGGCGGACTTGCCGCCGAGTTCGAGGGCGACCCGCTTCACGGCCGCGCCGGCCACCGCGCCGATCTGCCGGCCGACCGCCGTGGAGCCGGTGAAGGAGACCAGGTCGACGCCCGGGTGCTCGGCGAGGGCCTGGCCGGCGACCGGACCGAGGCCGGTGACCAGGTTGAACACACCGGCCGGTACGTCCGCCTCGTGGACCGCCTCGGCGAAGAGCTGGGCGGTGAGCGGGGTGTCCTCGGCCGGCTTGAGGACGATCGTGCAGCCCGCGGCGAGCGCCGGGGCGACCTTGGCGACGATCTGGTGGAGCGGGTAGTTCCAGGGGGTGATCGCGCCGACGACGCCGACGGGCTCGTGCAGCACGGTGGAGTTGCCGACCTTCTCCTCGAAGGAGTGGCCGGCGGCCAGCTCGGCGTACGAGCCGGCGACCGCGATCGGCAGGCCGACGTGCACGGTCTGCGCGAACGCGAGCGGGGCGCCCAGTTCGGCGGTGACCGTCTCGGCGATCTCGTCCTTGCGGGCCGCCAGGACGTCCCGCAGCGCGGCCAGGCGGGCGGCCCGCTCGGCCGGGGGCGTGGCCGCCCAGGCCGGGAGGGCGGCGCGCGCGGCGCGTACGGCGGTGTCGACGTCCAGGGCGCCGCCGGCCGGGACCCGGCCGATGACCTGCTCGTCGGCCGGGTTCACGACCTCGATCACGTCCTGGCTCTCGGCGGGGCGCCAGGCGCCGTCGATGTAGAGGCCGTCATGTGCCTTCATGGTGCTTCCTCCCGGCGGGTCTCCGTCGTCCGGCACACAAACTAGCGGCGATAGTTTTTATGCGCCACAGGGCCCTGCGTCACCGGACGTCGTCCCCCGGAATATCAGAAGTCGACCTGCGCCCTTTCGTCCACCCTGCCCACGGACTCCTGGCCGAATACCTTCTCGTAGGCCCGCCGGATCTCCTCGATGCTCCGGTCGCTCGCCTCGGCCCGCCCCTCCGGATACAGCAGGATCAGCTCGTACGACCGCTCCTTCTCGATCGTGCCGCTCGCGTCCCGCCACTGCCCGCGCCCGCTCTGCACGGTGAGCCCGTCCGGGAAGTCCGGCGTCACCTCCCGGTCGACGAACGCCATGAACTGCCGGTCGGTGACGGCCGGGCCGCCGTCCGGGCGCGCGGTGCCGAAGAACAGCCGGGTCTCGATGTACGGCTCTCCGCGCCGGTGTGCGGAGGAGTCGGCGGTGGCGCGCGTGTGCGCCGAGTGAGCCGGGGCGAGCGCGTGCGCGGAGTCGGCCGGGGCGAGCGTGTGCGCGGGGGTGTGCGCGGGCGCGGCGAGGGTGGCGTACGCGGTGGGGGCGGCGGCCAGCAGCAGACCGGCCGCCGTGAGGGCGATCCGGGTGGGGGTGAGGTGATGGCGCATGCCCCATCCCTAGTGGGCTCACTCGTCCAGGTCCGGAAGCCGCGCCGGGGACGGGCAGATGCGGTCGCCGTGCTGGTCGAAGACGAACAGGTGGGCGAGGTCGACGAGGAGGGGCACCTGCATGCCGTGGTGCAGCCGGATGTCGGGGGTGGTCCGGACGACCAGGTCGCCGGGGAGCCGGCCCTCCGGCGGCGCCGGATCGGGCCGGTCGTCGGCCGGGCGGTCCAGCACCACCACCGGCCCGGCGCGCAGCGCCCCGGCCCGCTCCCGCAGCCGGTCCAGCACGCCCGGCGCCTCCCGGCGGCGCCGGCGCGCGGGCCGGGCTGCCGGGCGCGGGGCCTCCAGTTCGGGTACGACGGCGGGCCGGGAACCGGTGTTGAAGTGGACGAGGGTCTCGTGCCCCTGGAACTCCACGTGCTCCACCAGCCCGGTCAGCGGCACCTCGCCGGGCCGGGCCGCGCTGTGCTTGGCGATGCGCACCGCCTCCGAGCGCAGCCCCATGATCACCTCGCAGCCCTGCTGCACACGGAGCAACTGGTGGTCCAGGGAGAGGGGTTCGGGCAGCCGCAGGTACTGCTTGCCGAGGCTGATGGTCATGGCGCCGTCCAGCGGGGCGCGGACCAGGCCGCGCAGCAGGTTGATGCGCGGGGTGCCGATGAAGGCGGCGACGAAGACGTTGCGGGGCAGCGCGTACACCTCACGCGGGGCGCCGACCTGCTGGAGCACCCCGCCGCGCAGCACGGCGACCCGGTCCCCGAGGGACATGGCCTCGGCCTGGTCGTGGGTGACGTACACCGTGGTGACGCCCAACTCCCGGGTCAGCTGGGATATCTCGGCCCGTAGATGGTTGCGGAGCTTGGCGTCGAGGTTGGACAGCGGCTCGTCCATCAGGAACGCGGACGGGTGGCGGGCGATCGCCCGGCCCATGGCCACCCGCTGACGTTCACCGCCGGAGAGCTGGCCGGGAAAGCGGTCGAGCAGGTCCTCGATGCCGAGCATGCGGGCGGTGGCGTCCACTCGTGGGCGGGGGTCGGCGCCGGGGGCCTCGATGCGCAGCGGGAAGCCGATGTTGTCGCGGCTGGTCATGCTCGGGTACAGGGCGAAGTTCTGGAAGACCATCGCGATGTCCCGATCCGACGGCTGCCAGTCGTTGGCGTACTCGCCGTCCAGGTGCAGTTCGCCCTCGTCGATGTCCTCCAGCCCCGCGATCATCCGCAGCACGGTGGACTTTCCGCAGCCGGACGGGCCCAGCAGGACCAGGAACTCGCCGGGCGCGATGTCCAGCGAGAGGTGTTCCACCACGCGGGGGCCCCGCGCGTAGGACTTGCTCACGTCGTGCAGCGAGATGGCGCGTGTCATGACTGTCGCCCCCGGGGGCTGTCCGGAGCGCGGCCGCTCCGTGGGTCCGAAGGCCCCGTGCGGGTCGTACGGGGCCTGTGGGTCACGGAAGTTAACGGAATGTGCCCGGGGTGGGGAAGACACGTGACGACGCCGGCCGCGGTGGGGCGGGGCGGCTCAATGGCCGCCGGGCTTCGCGCCCGGCGCCCGCACGCTCGTGAGGTGGGCGAAGACGACCACGTTGCCGGCGTAACCGGTCCGGCGGTGGTAGGTGCCGCCGCAGGTGATGAGGCGCAGTTCGGGGCGGCCCCGGTCGCCGTAGACCTCGCGGTCGGGGAAGTGCGACTTCTCGAAGGTGCGGACCGTGTCCACGGTGTAGACGGCGGTACGGCCGTCCGCGCGCCGCACCTCGATCCGGTGCCCGGGGGCCAGCTGGGACAGACCCGCGAAGACGGCCGGCCTGGTGTCCGTGTCCAGGTGCCCCACCGCGACGGCGGTGCCCTGCTCCCCGGGGGTTGGGCCGTCCTGGTACCAGCCCACCAGCTTCGGGTCGTCGTCCGGAGGGGCGGTCATCCGGTGGTCGGCGTCGAGCCGGAGCCCCATGACCGGGGCGTCGACCCCGAGGTAGGGGATGGCGAGGGCGGTGGCGCGGGACGGGGGGAGGGAGAGGGGAAGGGGGCGCGGGCGGGGATGGGGGTCGGGGCGGGGATGGGGCTTGGCAGCAGGGGTGTTGGTGGGGGTCGGGGTGGGGGTGGGGGCAGGTGTCGGGGAGTGGCTGGGTGCCCGGGAGTGGCTGGGTGCCGGGGTGCGGCTGGGGCCTTGGGCGCGGGTGGCGCGTGGGGCGGGGGTGGCTCGTGCGGTCGGAGTGGTGCGTGCGGCAGGGGTGGCTCGTGCGGTGGGGGTGGACGTCGCCTGTGCCGGGCTCGCCTGCCGCGCCGGCCCCTGGCCCACCGGGGAGGGCCGCCCTGACGGGGGCGGGCTCGTACGGCCGGCTTCGGGCGGCTGTTGCCCGCCGCGGGCGTCCACGCGGATGTCGGTGGCGCCGGGGTCGCCCTGGTCCTCGGCCGGACCACCCCCGCCGCCCACGCACCGAACGCCGCCGACCAGCAGCACGACGCTCAGGGCGACGGTCCGGGCCAGCCGGAAGACGCGTGTCCGGTACCACGGCCGCATGGCCGGGCCGCTCCGCCTGCTCGAGGCGACGGAGTGACGGGCAATGGCGGCACGACCAGGAGCGGCACCACGCACGCCGCCGGCAGGCCCACTGGCCACTGCGGTGCGACCGGGAGCCGTGCCACGCTCAGGGAGAGCGGCGCCATCGGCATCATCGGCACGCCGAGGAGCGGCGCCCCGCACGCGAACCGCCCCACGCACAGGCCCTGTCCCACGCACGGATGCCACCTCACGCCCGGACACCGCCCCACGCACGGAAGCCACCTCACGCACGGATGCCACCTCACGAACCGGACCCGCCCCACGCACAGGTGCCGCCCCTCGGACCCGAACCACTCCCCCGACGGGCCAGGCGGTGTCACCCGGCCCGCCCGGACCCGTCGTGGAAGGCCTGCGGTGTTGGTTACGCCGCGCCATGCGGGCGGCGGCGGAGGCGGAACCAGACCGCTCCGCCGACGGCGGCCAGACCCACGGTGGCGGCGCCGGCGACCGGGGTGAAGGCCTCGCTGCGGGCCAGGCCGCCGCCACCGGCGGGCGGGCCGCCGTTCGGGCCGCGGTGCCCGCCGTCGCGCGGGTCGCCGGGTGCGCCACTGGGGCCGCCACTCGGCGTGTTCGGGCAGTCGACCTTGAAGACCTTGTACTTGCCCGCGCCGTTGCCGCCGTCGACGGTCCAGGTCAGCTTGTACTGGCCGTCGGGCAGCAGCAGAACCGCGGTGGTGCCCACACCGGCGGTGAGCCGCAGGGCGCCGGAGAGCGTGGTGCCGCCGACCCGCGCGGGCTGCGGTTCGATCGTCCAGTGGATCCCCCGGGCGACGTCGAAGTTGAACGCGTCGAGGTAGAAGCGGCACACCTTCGGCTGCTTGAGGTGGGCGGCGGCGGCCGTGCCCACCACGTGGATCTTGACGTCTCCGTTGTCACCGGGCGCGGCGACGGCCGGTCCGCCGAGCAGGGCGGTTCCCGCGAGGGTGAGGGCCGACAGGGCGGCGGCACGACGGGACAGGGACGGGGTCGGCATCAACCACACTCCGAATCAGGTGATTTTCATACAATCTGTTTCACCTGACTCTGTTTCACTTCCCCGCGCACGGCACGGAAGCGGCGCCGCACGCCCCTCAGACATCGCCCTTCCGGCTCAACGGCGACCGAGCCCGCCGGCCCGCCCCGCCCCGCGTCTGCCCGGCCCGCTTCTCCCCGTCCGCCGCCGGCCGCCCCGGTGAGCGCAGCGCCACTCCGGACGACAGGAGCAGCAGCGCCCCCAGCATCACGAACGGCGCCGCCACCCCCGCAACCCCGGCGACCAGGCCCGCCGCGGCCGGCGCGGCGACCTGGCCGAGCCGGTTGCCGGTCAGGCGCAGGGCGAGGGCGGTCGAGCCGGCGCCCTCGGGAGCCGCCTGGACGACCGTCGTCATCGACAGCGGCTGCCCCACGCCCAGGCAGAACCCGAGGACGGTGAGCATCGTGCCCAGCGTCCACACCGGCACCGGCAGGGCGACCCCCGCGCACAGCACGGCCGCCAGGAGGCACGTCACGGTGAGCAGCGCGGGCCGGCCGAGCAGTCGTAGCAGCGGGGTCAGGACGAGACGGCAGGCGATCGTCGCGCCCGCGCGCAGGCTGAGCAGCACGCCGATCACCGCCGGTGCGATGCCCCGGTGCTCGCCGACCACGGGCAGGTACGCGGTGAGGATGTCGGTGGCGGAGAGGACGGACAGGCTGATGAGCATGCCCGCGGGTACGCCCCGGGCCCGCAGGATCCCGCCGACGGGAACCCGATCGCCCCGGCGCGCACGGGAGTTGACGGTCGTACGGTCCTCGACGCGCCACAGCGAGGTGAGCGCGACGGCCGCGCCCGCGCCCGCCACGACCAGGGCGAGGGCGCTGCTGCCCGCCATGTCGGGGCCGCCGATGAGGGCGCCCGCGGCGATCGGGCCGACGAGCTGGCCCAGGGACGCGCCGATGGTGAAGTGCCCGAAGTTGCGGTCCTGTTCGTGCGGAGCGGACTGGCGGGCCACCAGGGACTGGGCGCCGATCACGAAGCAGAGGTGGCCGAGCCCCATCACGCCGCTCCACAGGGCCATAGCCCAGAGGGAGCCGACGAGTCCGCTCAGGGCGCAGCCGCCGGAGATCAGGACCACGCCCAGCGGCAGCAGGGGCGCGCAGCGGCCGTGGTCGGTGCGGCGGCCGAGCGGTACGGCGGCGAAGAGCGGGAGCAGGGCGTACACGCCCGCGATGACACCGACGGCCCGCTCGTCGGCGCCCAGCGCGAGGGCCCGGTAGGACACGGCGGGCCGGGCCATCGACACCGCCCCCTGCGCGAAGCCGAAGGCGATGACGAGGCGGAGCAGCCAGCCGCGGTTCCCGCCGGGCCTCATGAGTACATCCTCCCTCTCGTGCTCGGACGATGCCGAACCCTCCGGTGCTCAGATGATGCCGAACAGGATTCCCGCGGCGAGCACGACCAGCGAGGTCAGCGCGGCCCACTTGACCACGAACCGGGTGTGGTCGCCGAACTCGACCTTGGCCATGCCGACCAGGACGTAGACGGCCGGGACGAGCGGGCTGGACATGTGCAGCGGCTGGCCGACGAGGGAGGCGCGGGCGATCTCCAGCGAGGAGACGCCGTGCGCCTGGCCCGCCTCGGCGAGCACCGGCAGGATGCCGAAGTAGAAGCCGTCGTTGGACATGAAGTACGTGAGCGGGATGCTCAGCACGCCGGTGACGAGGGCCATGTGCGGGCCCATGCCGTCGGGGATGTTGCCCACCAGCCATTTGGCCATGTGGTCCACCATGCCGGTGCCCTGCAGGACGCCGGTGAAGACGGCGGCGGCGAAGACCATGCCGGAGACGTTGAGCACGTTCTCGGCGTGGGCGGCGATACGGGCCTTCTGGTCGGGCATGTGCGGGAAGTTGACGGTCAGCGCGAGCGCGGCGCCGAGCAGGAACAGCACCGGGATCGGCAGCCACTCCATGATCATGGCGGTGAGCAGGGCAACCGTGAGCAGCGCGTTGAACCAGTACAGCCTGGGGCGCAGGGTCGGGCGGTTCGGGTCGAGGCCCTGGAACGCCTCGCCCTCGGGCTCCTCGGGCAGGCCGCCGCCGGCGGAGCCCCCGGTGGTGGTCCTGGTGCCGCTGCCGGCACCGGCGCCCACCAGCACCGTCTCCTGCTCGGCAGGCTCCTCCACCAGCGCCTCGTCCAGCGTCAGCACGCCGAGCCGCCTGCGCTCGCGGCGGCCGAGGACGTAGGCCAGGACGAGGACGAACAGCAGACCCACGGCCAGCGCCGGGATCATCGGCACGAAGATGTCGCTCGCGTCGAGCTTGAGCGCGGTCGCGGCGCGGGCGGTCGGGCCGCCCCAGGGCAGCGTGTTCATCACGCCGTTCGCCATGGCGGCCACGCCGGTCATCACGACCAGGGACATCTTCAGGCGCTTGTACAGCGGGTACATCGCCGAGACCGTGATCATGAAGGTGGTCGAGCCGTCGCCGTCCAGCGAGACGATCGCGGCGAGCACCGCCGTACCGACGACGATGCGCAGCGGGTCGGCCTTGCAGAACCTCAGGATCCCGCGAACGACCGGGTCGAAGAGGCCGACGTCGATCATCACGCCGAAGTAGACGATCGCGAACATGAGCATCGCCGCGGTGGGGGCGAGGCCGGTGACGCCGTCGATGACGTAGTCGCCGAGCTCGGCGCCCTTGCCGACGAACACGCAGAACAGCGCGGGAATCAGCACGAGCGCCGCGATCGGCGACATCTTCTTCAGCATGATCAGGACCAGGAAGGTCGCGATCATGGTGAAGCCGAGGATGGTCAGCATGTGTGGATACCTAACGTTCGCCCTTGAACATCCCACCTGGGGCCGGCGGTGCGATGACGTTAGGTCGGTCGGAACGGCGTTAACAAGACGTTGACGCGTGAGCAATAAGCGCGAAAGTCCAGGTCACAGCGCTGCCGCGACGTCGACGGGCACTCCGTTGAGGACGGCGTTGCCCGACAGGGGGTCGAGGAGACTGCCGTCGAGGAGCTGGTTGACGTTGACGCCGGGGGCGGCGGTCGCGTGGCCGAGGCGGGTGCCGGGACGGTCGTGGCCCCAGCCGTGCGGGAGGCTCACCACGCCCGGCCGGACGGCGTCGGTGACCTCGGCGGGCGCGGTCACCTCGCCCCCGGCGCCCTTGACGCGTACGTCCGCCCCGTCCCGTACGCCGAGCCGCTCGGCGTCGTCCGGGTGGATGTGCAGGGTGCAGCGGTTGCTGCCGCCGGTGAGGGCGGGCACGTTGTGCATCCAGCTGTTGTTGGAGCGCAGATGGCGGCGGCCGACGAGGACGAGTCCGGCGGGCCGCTCGCCGATCGCCTCCCGGAGCCTGGGCAGGTCGCCGGCGATGGGGCCGGGCAGCAGCTCGACCTTGCCGCTCGCGGTCTTCAGCGGCTGCGGCAGGCGCGGGCGCAGCGGGCCGAGGTCGATGCCGTGCGGGTGGGCGAGCAGCCGGGCCAGGGTCAGCCCCTCGGGCCGGGCGCCGAAGCCGTCGCCGTAGGGGCCGAGGCGCAGCATCATGTCGAGCCGGCGCTCGGGACCGGTGTCCCCGGTGAGCAGTGCGGCGAGTTCCTGCGGGTCACGGCCGTGGACCGGGGAGTGGGGTTCCTGGACGGCCTTGCCGAGGGTCTGGTCGATCACCATGGCGTCGACGGCGGCCGGGTCGGCGCCGTGCATGCCGGTGGCGGCCAGGAGCAGCCGGGCGTGGATCTCGGTCTCGGCCATGCGGCCGGGTTCGAGGGGGACGGCGGGGCGGGTGTACCGGACCTGGTTGCGGACGGCGAAGTTGTTGAAGGCGAAGTCGTGGTGCGGGCTCTGCGCGGGCGGGGGCGGAGGCAGGACGACGTCGGCGTGCCGGGAGGTCTCGTTGAGGTACGGGTCGACGCTGACCATGAAGTCCAGGGACTCCAGCGCCTTGTCGAGGCGATCGCCGTCCGGGGCGGACAGCACCGGGTTGGCGGCGATCACGACGAGCGCGCGGACGGGCTCGCCCTCCTCGGTCGCGGTGTCGATCTCCTCGGCGAGCGCGGACAGCGGCAACTCTCCCTTGGCCTCGGGGAGTCGCCGTACCCGGGAGTGCCAGCGGCCGAGGGCGAAGCCACGGCCGGGACCGGCCGGGCGGGGCGTCTTGTCGGTGGCGGCATGCGGGAAGAGGGCGCCGCCGGGACGGTCGAGGTTGCCGGTGAGGATGTTGAGGACGTCGACCAGCCAACTGGCCAGGGTGCCGTGCGGGACGGTGCAGCTGCCGATGCGGGCGTAGACGGCGGCGGTGGGGGCGGCGGCGAGTTCGCGGGCGAGGGTGCGGATGAGGCCGGAGTCGACGTCGCACGCCTCGGCGACGGCTTCGGGGGTGAAGTCCCGCAGCGCTTCCCGGAGTTCGGGGAGCCCCTGCACGTGCGGGGTGAGGTCCCCGAGGTCCACGAGGTGCTCCTCGAACAGCACGGTGGCCATCGCGGCGAGCAGCAGCGCGTCGGCGCCGGGCCGGATGGCGAGGTGACGGTCGGCGAGCTTCGCGGTGCGGGTGCGGCGCGGGTCCACGACGGTGAGCCGGCCGCCGCGGGCCTTGAGCGCCCTGAGCTTGCCGGGGAAGTCGGGGGCGGTGCACAGACTCCCGTTGGACTCCAGGGGGTTGGCGCCGATCAGGAGGAGGTGGTCGGTGTGGTCGAGGTCCGGTACGGGGATGGCGTGGGCGTCGCCGAAGAGCAGCCCGCTGGAGACGTGTTTGGGCATCTGGTCGACCGTGGAGGCGGTGAACACGCTCCGGGTGCGCAGGGCGCCGAGCAGCACGGGCGGGTAGAGGGCGCCGGCCATGGTGTGCACGTTGGGGTTGCCGAGGACCACGCCGACGGCGTCGGCGCCGTACCGCTCCACGACCGGGCGCAGCCCCGCGGCGACCGCGTCGAAGGCCTCCTCCCAGGTGGCCTCGCGCAGCACGCCGTCCGCCCGGACGAGGGGGGTGCGCAGCCGGTCGGGGTCGCCGTCGACGGCGCCGAAGGAGGCGCCCTTGGGGCAGATGAAGCCCTTGCTGAAGACGTCCTCGCGGTCGCCGCGGGCACCGGTGACACGGGTGCCCTCGATGGTGAGGGTCAGCCCGCAGGTGGCCTCGCACAGGGGGCAGATTCGCAGGGCGGTGCGGGACACGGTTCCTCCCGAAGGGTCGGCGGCGGCGGTGCCGGGCGAGCGCGGAGGGGCTCGGCGGTGAGCATACCGACCGGTAGGCATGGAGGGGAGCCCTCTGTCGGTCGGTTGCGCCGAGGGGAGAGTCAGTCGAGCACGCGCCCGAGATACGCCCGCAGCAGCTCCCGCGTCTCCGCGATGATCGCCGGGTCCCCGTCCGGGTCCATCCGGAAGGCCAGGTGGACGAGGGTGTCCGCGCTCTCCACGGCGACCAGGAAGACGCGGCGCAGATCCTCGTCGGGGGTGCGTCCGAGATAGCCGGAGAGCAGGGTGGTGAGCCGCTCCGCGACCCGGGTGTTGGGTTCGGCGTGCCGGGCGCCGACGGGGATCTGGTTGCCGAAGTCCACGAGGCAGAAGCCGGGCGCGGTGCGCTTCATGCTCAGGTACTCGTCCAGTACGGCGTCCATCGCGGCCCGCCAGTCCGCCCGGCCCTCGGCGGCTTGGTCCGAGCGGGAGTCACCGCCGCCCCGCGCCTCCTTCAGCCGCTCGGTGACGCGCTCGGTGTAGCGCTCCAGGTTGCGCTGGGCGAGGGCGTCGGCCATCTGCCGCTTGTTGCCGAAGAAGCGGTAGACCGAGCCGATGGGCACGCCCGCGCGCTGGGCGACGGCCCGGGTGCTCAGGCCGTCGTAGCCGACCTCGTCGAGCAGGTCGGCGCAGGCGTCGAGGATCCTCGTCAGCCGTTCGGCGCTGCGCCGCTGGACCGGCGCACGGCGGAGCGATGTCGCGTGGGGCACGGGTTTCATGATGCCTTTCCGCCGGGGTCCGGTGAACCTCGCCCCCCAGTACGGAGAAAGCCGGCCTACGCACTCACGGCCCGCCCTACGCACTCACGGCCCGGCCGTCACCGTCGCGGTGCCGGCCGAGGGAGACGCGGCCGGTGCCCCTTCGGCGGCAGAGGCGGTGATGTCGGCGGTGCTCTCGACCGGTTTGCCGTGGACGGCCCAGACCGTGCCGTCGTCGGCGTACAGACGGGCGGTCACCTGGTGGGTGCCGTGCGGGACGAGGCGGCCGGGCAGGTGGTACTCCCGCGCCCGGAGCCTGGTGACCGGCTTGCCGTCCACGAAGAGGCGGGCGAAGCCGCGTCCGACGACCGCCTTCGGCCGCGCGTCCGCGGCGGAGAAGCGGAATCGGTACAGGGTCAGCAGGACGTCCCAGCCGCCGGCCTCGTCCGGGGTCACCTCGATGCCGACCTCGGGCGCGTGCTGCTTGCCGACCTCGCGCAGATGGCGGCCGGTCCCGTCCGTGTCGTCGAGGACCTTGCCGACCGGCGAGGGCGAGATCGCGCCCCCGCGCCCGTGCGCTTCTCCACCTCCGCAGCCCGCCGCGCCGAGGGGCAGCAGGACGCAGACCGCGAGCGCGGTGAGAGCGCTGCGCGACCACGACGTCAAGGACATGCCCGCGACGGTAGAACAACGGTCAGGCAACCGAATCCCCCTGAAGTCTGGTTCTCGCCCTCCCCCGGGTGGAGGACGCGTCGCCCTCTTGCGCACGCCCCGGCTCATTCCTACGGTGATGCATAGGAATCAGGAGCGCAAGGGAGCGATCATGAGCGGGGACGCACGGAAGACCGCCGAGGGACTGTCGTATCTCTCCGGGTTCGGCAACGAACACGCCTCGGAGGCGGTGCCGGGCGCCCTGCCCGAGGGCCGCAACTCGCCGCAGCGCGCGCCGCTCGGCCTGTACGCGGAGCAGCTGAGCGGTACGGCGTTCACCGAGCCGCGGGCGCACAACCGGCGCTCCTGGCTGTACCGGATCCGCCCCTCGGCGGCGCACCCGGCGTTCACCCGCAGCGACAACGGCGGGATCCGCACGGCCCCCTTCACCGAGACGGTGCCCGACCCCAACCGGCTGCGCTGGAACCCGCTGCCCGAGCCGCCGGCGGGCACGGACTTCCTGGCGGGCCTGTGGACCCTGGGCGGCAACGGCGACGCGACCCAGCGCGCCGGCATGGCCGTGCACCTCTACCACGCGAACGCCTCCATGGAGCGGGTGTTCAGCGACGCCGACGGGGAGCTGCTGATCGTGCCGGAGCGCGGCGGGCTGCTGCTGCACACCGAGTTCGGTCTCCTTCATGTGGAACCCGCCCATGTGGCGCTGATTCCGCGTGGGGTGCGCTTCCGTGTGGAGCTGCTGGACGAGTCCGCCCGTGGTTATGTGTGCGAGAACTATGGGGCGCCCTTCCAGCTGCCCGACCTCGGCCCGATCGGCGCCAACGGCCTCGCGAACGCACGGGACTTCCGGGCGCCGGTCGCCGCGTACGAGGACGCGGAGGGCCCGGTGGAGGTGGTGAACAAGTACTGCGGCAACCTCTGGACGGCCACGTACGACCACTCGCCCCTCGACGTGGTCGCCTGGCACGGCAACCATGTGCCGTACGTCTATGACCTGCGCCGTTTCAATGTGATCGGCACCATCTCGTACGACCACCCGGACCCGTCCATCTTCACGGTCCTGACCTCCCCGTCGGACACCCCGGGCCTGGCCGGCGTCGACTTCGTGGTCTTCGCCCCGCGCTGGCTGGTCGGTGAGGACACGTTCCGGCCGCCGTACTTCCACCGGAACGTGATGAGCGAGTACATGGGCCTGATCGAGGGGGCCTACGACGCCAAGGCGGAGGGCTTCGTGCCGGGCGGCGGTTCGCTGCACAACATGATGTCGGCGCACGGCCCGGACCGGGAGACCTTCGACCGGGCGAGCGCGGCGGAGCTCAGGCCGCAGAAGATCGATGACGGCCTGGCGTTCATGTTCGAGACCCGCTGGCCGGTGACCCTCACGCCGCAGGCGGCCGGGGCGGAGCATCTCCAGCAGCGCTACGACGACGTGTGGCAGGGCCTCGAACGGCACTTCCGCGCGTTGTGACCGCTCTGCCCCCGCTGTCACCTCCATTGCACTGAACGTTCTTCAACAGGTACGGATAGCCATGTGACCTCCTTCGCTCCGGATTCGATCGTCCTGAACCGCAAGCTGCCGCTCTGGTACCAGGTGTCGCAGTCGCTGCGCGCCTCCATCCTGGGCCGCTCGCCGCAGGACCCGCTGCGCCTGCCCACCGAGGAGCAGCTGGCGGAGCACTACGGGGTCAGCGTGCTGACCATGCGGCAGGCGCTGAAGGAGCTGGAGGACGAGGGGCTGATCAGCCGGCACCGGCGGCGCGGGACGTTCATCGAACCCGGTGCCCGGCGCGGGGCCCCGGTGCGGCTGCTGGGCTCGGTGGACGCCATCGTGGCCCAGCAGTCCGGCATGACGACCGAGCTGCTGGACCACGGCAGTGCGCCGGTGCCGGCCGAACTCGCCGAGTACTTCCCGGATCTCACGGAGGTGGCGACCTATCACCGGCTGCGCGGCGACGAGAAGACCGGCGAGCCGACCAACCACGCCGTCAACCACGTCCGTCCCGAACTGGCCGCGCGCGTCGACCCGGCGGACCTGATCCGCTGGCCGATGACCAAGGTGCTGCGGGACGTCGTGGGTGCGGACATCAGCCGCATCACGGACACCGTGGAGGCCCGGCTCGCCGACCCGGAGACCGCCCGTCTGCTCCAAGTGCCGCTGCTCAGCCCGATCCTGCACTACACGGGCATCACGTACGACGCGGCGGGCCGGGTGCTGGACGTGGCGGTCATCCACTACCGCGGCGACCGCTTCTCCTTCACGGTGACCCTGGACGCCACCTGACCCTCTCCCACGCCCAGGCCGTACGATGCCCAGCGTGACGCACGACGACGCTCCGCCGCTGGCGGACCTCATGCCGTGGTCCGTCGCACCGCTGCGGCCGGGCCGCGTCTGGCCGACGGCACCCGACCCGGCATCCCTGAAGGCCCGCTGGGAGGCCCTGCTGAAGGCCGAAGGGCCCGACCGGGAGGCCCTGTTCGAGCCGACCCGCTCCCGCACGCTGCACTCGGCGGTGGGCCAGCTGCCCGGCCAGGCGACCGGCACCGAGCGGCTGGCGCGCGCCGAGGGCCCGTGCGCGCAGCCGGTACGGGTGCTGGCGGCGCCCTTCGACGAGCAGTGGCTGATCCCGGACCACCGGCTGATCGACACGGCCCGCCCGGAGCTGTGGCGGGTGGCGGACGAGCGGCAGGTGTTCGTGGTGGAGACGGGCGCCGAGGCCGCCCCCGAGGACACCCCCCTCCTCGCGACCGCCCACCTGCCCACCCTCCGCATGGGCCGCATCCGCCCCCTGTACCGCCGCCCGGGCGGCACCGAACCCAACCTGGCCCCGGGCCTGCTGGACCACCTGGGCGCCCGGCTCGGCGAACGCCCCACCCCGTTGGACGTCCTGGCCTGGATCCTCGCCGTGGTCCGCCCCGACCTCACGGTCCCGCTCACCGAGGACGCCGACGTGTGGCACCGGGGCGTGGAGTCGGGCCGCCGCATGCTGTGGCTGATGCGCCGCGACGGCGAGCGCCCCAAGCTGCCGGGCGGCCGCCGCCCCTACGTCCGCGCACCCCTGCCCACGCGGCCCCTCACCCTCCACTACGACCGCGACGAGGAGACCCTCCACCTGGACGAGGGCCGCATCTCCCCCGTCCCACCTGAGGCCTGGGACTACGAAGTGGCCGGCGTCCGCGTCCTGGAAGCCTGGTTCACCGCCCGCACGTCCCCGGCCACCCCCGGCTCCCTCGCCGCGATACGCCCTCCGGCCTGGCCCCAGCCCTGGACGTCGGAGCTGCTGGAACTGATCACCGTCCTCGCCCTGCTGGCCGACCTCCGCCCCCAGCGCGCCGACTTCAAAATCACCTCACCCCTCACCACGGCCGACCTCCACAACGCGGGCATCCTCCCTGCACCCCCTCCCTCCCGCCGCCCCGCCTCCGTCCTGGACCACCAGGAAGAGGGCCCGGAAGGCCAGTTCGCCCTCCTCTAGCCATGCCGGCGCAGGCCGGCCTCCAACCGCGCGATGTCCTCGGCGTCCTTGGCCCGGCGCGGCCGTGAGGGATCCCAGACGGGCATCATCCGCTTGATCTCGATCTGTGCCTGTGGGCTGACGACGGGCACCGCCAGCCCACCTATGCGCCCCGTCGCGGCATCGAGCAGCCCCTCGGGCCAGGGCGTCCCGGCCCAGGGCCCACCCGCGCCCTCGGCTAGCAGGGCGAGTTGGCGCTCCGCGCGCTCGTGGTTCAGGCCGCCGGAGTACCGCATCAGCCCACCCTTCCCTCGGGCTCGGTGCCGCACTGCTGACAAAACCGCCGGTCAGAGGACATCATCCACCCCATGGATCATCTCCCGCTGCCCCTGGAGGGCATCACCGTCGTCGCCGTCGAGCAGGCCGTGTCCGCGCCGTTCGCGACGCGGCAGCTCGCCGATCTGGGGGCCAGGGTCATCAAGGTGGAGCGGGTGGACGGGGGCGACTTCGCGCGTGGTTATGACACCGCCGCCCGCGGTCTCGCCTCGCACTTCGTGTGGTGCAACCGGGGCAAGGAGTCCCTCGCCCTGGATCTGAAGGATCCGCGGGGTCTGGAGGTCGTGCGGCGGCTGGTCGCGGAGGCGGACGTGTTCGTGCAGAACCTCGCGCACGGGGCCGCCGCCCGGCTGGGGCTGGACGCCGCCACGCTGTGCGCCGCGCATCCGCGGCTGATCGCCGTGGACATCTCCGGGTACGGCGCGGGCGGGCCGTACGCGGACAAGCGGGCGTACGACATGCTCGTGCAGTGCGAGGCCGGGCTGGTGTCGGTGACGGGGACGGCCGAGCAGCCGGTGAAGGCGGGGGTCCCGGCGGCGGACATCGCGGCGGCCATGTACGCGTTCTCGGGCGTGCTGGCCGCGCTGGTGCGGCGCGGCACGACCGGCAGGGGCGGGCCGGTGGAGGTGTCGATGCTGGAGGCGCTCGCGGAGTGGATGGGGCATCCGCTGCACCATGCGATGCACGGCGGTGAGCCCCCGGCGCGCACCGGCCTCGCCCACGCCGTCATCGCGCCGTACGACGCTTATCCGACGGGTGACGGCGGGCGCGTGCTGTTGTCGGTGCAGAACGACCGGGAGTGGCGGCGTCTGGCCGAGCAGGTCATAGGCCGACCGGAGTTGGGGACGGATCCGGCGTATGCGACCAATGCGGCACGGGTGGCGAATCGAGCGGAGACCGACGAGCTGGTCGCGGGGGCGCTGGGTGTGCTGGATGCCGACGAGGCGCTGGCCCGGCTGGAGAAGGCGGGCATCGCGTGTGCCCGGCTCAGGGATCTGCCCGAGCTCGCGGCGCATCCGCAGCTGGCGGCCCGGGAGCGGTGGCGTGAGGTGGGTTCGCCGGTCGGACCGCTGAGGGCGCTGCTGCCTCCCATCACGCTGCCGGGCGGGGACGAGGCACGGATGGGTGATGTGCCCGCGCTCGGACAGCACACCGAGACGCTGCTGCATGCCGTGGGGATGACGGACGACGAGATCGCAGCGATGCGCCGGGACGGTGTGGTGGCCTGAGCGCGGGCCCCGGAGGGATGCTGGGGGAACGCCGGTTCACTCGGGGTTCGAGCCGGGACTCGAACAGAGTGTGCTCAGTGTCCGCCGAACAGCGAACGGCGCAGTCGGCGCAGGGGCGCGAACAGGGAGACCCGGCTGACCCGCTTGCCTCGGTCGCTGCGCTGGTGCGCGGTGTCACGTGCGGTCAGCTCACGCATCAGCGAGGTCGCCTCGACCGTCTCCCGCTGCGGTATGGCGGGCCCCGCCAGCACCGACAGATGGCGGTCGAGCCGCGAACTGGTCGCGCTGCTCCCGCAGGTGATCGCAGGGACCCTGGCCCTGCTGCGCACTGTTATCTGTTCCATGTCACTCCCCACCCGTACGAGTCCACCCGGCCCGGGCAGGGTAACCCTATCGCCCCAGTGGGGCACGCGTGTATCTCGCCCACAGGATTCACCTTCCCTGTAAGGGCGTTGATCACCCACATTTGACTACTCTCCGAATCCGACCGTTTTCAGGGTGAGTTGGACAACGGGCTGGCTGGTGGGTTGCGCTGAGCCGCCGTCAGGTTCGACGGTTACGGCGAGTGACGTCGCGGACTTCTCGAGCCCCTTGGCGACCAAGGGCGTGTCGCCCGCGAAGAGCCCCAGGGAGCGTGGTTGCGCATGGGGGCGCATGAGCCAGAGCTGGTGCACGCGGCCGCCGGGCGGGGTGCCGTATCCGCTGAGGGTGACGACGGCCCGCCGCTCCGATACGGAAGCGATCACTCCGATGCTGCGCCCCTGTGCGTCCCGGCCGGTGGCGGCGCGGGCGTCGGGCGCGGCGAGAACGTGGGCGATCTCACGTGCCCGGTCCCGCTCGGCGTCGAGCCGGTCCCGTGTCCGGTCGGCCTGGACGGCGAAGAGGGAGGCGACGACGAGGGCCGCGGCGGCGGTCGCCGTGGCGAGCGGCACGAAGAGGGGGCGCGCCCGGGGCGTACGGGTGCGTCCCGGCGGGGGCTGCGTGCCCCAGACATGCGGGGGCAGTTGGGGGGCGCGCCCGGCAGGGCCCCCGGCACCGGCGCGCTCCCGGGCGGGCGCGGGTGTCTGCTCCTGCGGGGTGGTGCGGACGGCGGCCAGGACCCGCTCGCGCAGGACGGCCGGGGCGGGCGCCGCGGTGGACCAGGCGAGGCGGAGCGCGTCCTCGGACAGGTCCCGCACCTCGGCGGCGCAGCGGTCGCAGTCCCTGAGGTGTTTCTCGAAGCGGCGCCGTTCGCCGGGGTCGAGGGCGTCGAGCGCGTAGGGCGCGGCCAGCGAGTGCAGGTCCTCGCGGCGCAGCAGTCGGCCGAGGATGCTCATGCGGCACCTCCCAGGCACTCGCGCAGCCGGGTGAGTCCGTCGCGCATCCGCGTCTTGACCGTGCCCAGCGGCAGCTTCAGCCGCTCGGCCACCTCACGGTACGTGTAGCCGTCGTAGTAGGCGAGGGTGACGGACTGGCGTTGCAGCGCGGTGAGCCGGTCCAGGCAGCGCCGCACCCACTCGCGCTCCAGGCCCGCCTCGACCTCCTCGGCGACGTGGTCGAAGGCGGGTTCGCCGGCGCGCAGGGCCTCGCGCTGCTCGCGTTCGCCGGCCGCGCGGGCGCTGCGCACCCGGTCGACGGCCCGGCGGTGGGCGAGGGTGAGGATCCAGGAGAGGGCGCTGCCCCGGCGCGGGTCGAACCGGCCGGCGGAGCGCCACAGTTCCAGCAGCACCTCCTGGGCCACCTCCTCGGACTGGGCGGGGTCGCGCACGATCCGCCGTGCCAGCCCGTAGACCGGACCGGACACCAGTCCGTACAGATCCTCGAACGCCTTCTGGTCACCGCCCGCCACGAGCACCAGCAGCTCGTCCGCCTCCACCCCGGCCCCCCTCACCTGGCTTCCGTGGCCGCAGCCGGCCCTGCCTCTGACCCCACGCATCCGCACGAACGCACACCTCCCGCGGGTGATACGGATCAGCGGGCCGAAAACGCGGGTCCGGGGCGGTGAAAAGATTTTTTCCGTCCGACCAATCCGATCGCGCCCTCCGCTCCGTATACCCGTCCGTCAAAGGCAAGTTGGCACTGAGGACGGACGGCATGACACCTCTCTTCTCCAGGGGCGGCAGGGGACGCAAGGGCCTGATCCCGCTCATCTGTGGTGCGCTGGCCGCCGGAGGGCTCGCAGCCGCCGGCGTCGCCACGCTGGAACCCGGGGCGGCCTCCGCCTCCTCCCACCGGGAAGCCCCGCTGATCTCCGGGACCCCGCAGTACGACAACACGGACCTGTACGCGTTCGTCAGCCCGGACAAGCCCGACACCACGACGATCGTGGCCAACTGGATCCCGTTCGAGGAACCGGCGGGCGGCCCGAACTTCTACACCTTCGCGGACGACGCCCAGTACGACATCCACATCGACAACAACGGTGACGCGCAGGGCGAGTTGCTCTTCCGCTACACCTTCAAGACGCACACGAAGAACGGGAACACGTTCCTGTACAACACCGGTCCGGTCACCAGCTTGGACGACCCCGACCTCAACGTCACGCAGACCTACGACATCGACCTGATCCGGCTGAAGAACCAGCACGTGATGTCGAAGACGAAGCTCGCGGACGACGTACCGGTGGCTCCGTCGAACGTCGGCAAGGCGTCCATGCCGGACTACGCCAAGCTGCGCTCGCAGGCCGTGTACAAGACGGCGGGCGGTGCCTCGACCTTCGCCGGCCAGGCGGACGACCCGTTCTTCCTGGACCTGCGCGTCTTCGACCTGCTGTACGGCGGCAACCTCACCGAGGTCGGCCGGGACACGCTCAAGGGCTACAACGTCAACACGATCGCGCTCCAGGTCCCCAACGACCTGATCCGCGAGTCCGCCCACCAGCCCGTCGTCGGCATCTGGTCGACCACCCAGCGCCGCAACGCCCAGGGCTACTACTCACAGGTCTCCCGCCTCGGCAACCCGCTGGTCAACGAGGTCGTCAATCCGCAGAAGGACAAGGACAGGTTCAACGCGTCCCAGCCCTGGTACGACGGGCAGTTCCTGAAGAACGTCACCAACCCCGAGCTGCCGAAGCTCATCGAGGGGATCTACAAGATCAAGGCGCCCGCCGAGCCGCGCAACGACCTGGTCGACGTCTTCCTCAAGGGCGTGAAGGGCCTCAACCAGCCGCCGAACGTGAAGCCGGCGGAGGAGCTGCGGCTGAACACCTCGATCAAGCCGAGCATGCACCCCAAGCGGCTCGGTGTCCTCGACGGTGACAACGCGGGCTTCCCGAACGGCCGCCGGCTCACCGACGACGTGGTGGACGAGGCACTGCAGGTCGTGGAGGGCGAACTGGTCGGCTCCAAGAACGACTTGGGCGACGCGGTCGACAAGAACGACAAGAGCTTCGAGAAGTACTTCCCGTACGTCGCCCAGCCCACCTCGGGTTCGCGGGGTCCGCTCGCCAAGGGCACGACCTCGGGTGCGGACGTCCGCAGCCAGCTCGGTGACGCGCTCCAGCCGGCCGGGTCGTCGTCCGGCGGTTCCGGGAACACCATGCTCATCGCCGCCTCGGCGGCCTCGGGTGCGGCCGGGATCCTGCTGATCGGCACCGCCTTCGCGTGGTGGCGCCGCCGCATGCAGCGCCCGTACTGATCCCACCCCACCGACCGGCGCGGCCCGCGCCTCTCTCCCCCACGGCGGGCCGCGCCCTTCCCCCTTCCGACACACGACCAGGCGACCATCGCGAGCATCGCGATCATCAGGCGACCTAGGAGAGGGCATGGCCCCGCGTACGAATGACGAGGAGACCGGCGGGCGACGGTGGCGACGGCGCGCCCAGCTCGGGGGCTGCGCCGCCCTGTTGGCCGTGGCGCTCACCGGCGGGGCGATCGCCTTCGGGGCGGCGCGGGAGGGGACGCCCGCCTCACCGGTGGCCGCCTCCGCCGCCGTCGATCCCGGAGTGCTCGGCAGCGGGAACCTGGACGCGAGCATCACCGCCCTCCAGGCCCATCTCCGATCACAGCCACGGGACTTCGGCAGCTGGGCCACGCTCGGCCTGGCCTATGTCGAACAGGCGCGGACCAAGGGTGATCCGGCCCGGTACCCCCAGGCGGAGAAGGCGCTGCGGCGCTCCCTGACGCTGGCCCCGGGCAACGACCAGGCGCTGGCCGGACAGGCCGCCCTCGCCGCCGCCCGGCACGACTTCCAGCACTCCCTTGCCTACGCCGACCGGGCCCTGAAACGGAACCCGTACAGCGAGCGCGCCCTGTCCTCCCGGATCGACGCGCTGGTCGAACTCGGCCGGTACACCGAGGCATCGCGGGCCGCCGACACCGCCGACGCCCGCAGGCCGGGTGTGCCGGTCTTCACGCGGTACGCGTACGTGCGCGAACTGCGCGGCGACGTGACGACGGCACGGCGGGTGCTCCAGCAGGCCCTCGCCGGTGCCACGTCGCCCGGCGACATCGCGTACGTGGCCGCCCAGCTCGGCCAGCTCGCCTGGAACCAGGGCGACTACAAGACGGCGCTCACCCTCTACGCCCGCGCCCTCGCCGCCGACGAGAACTACCTCCCCGCGCTGGAGGGGCGGGCCCGCGCACAGGCGGCGAGCGGCCGGCGCGCCGACGCGATCAAGGGCATGGAGACGGTGGTCTCCCGCTATCCGCTGCCCGGCCCGCTCGTCGAGCTGGGCGAGCTGTACGAGGCCCGGGGCGCGGCCGGCGACAAGGCGAAGGCCCGCGAGCAGTACGCGCTCGTCGACGCCTGGACCGCCCTCGCCCGCGCCAACGGCGTCGACGCCGACCTCGACACCGCGCTGGCCGCCGCCGACCACGGCGACAAGGCCGCCGCCCTGCGCGCGGCCCGCGCCGAGTGGGCCCGCCGCCACACCGTGCACACCGCGGACGCCCTCGCCTGGGCCCTGCACGTCAACGGCCACGACCGGGAAGCCCTCCCCTACGCCCGCCGCGCCACGGCCACCGGCTACCGCAACGCCGCCTTCCTCTACCACCGCGGCATCATCGAACGGGCCACGGGCGACAGCAAGAACGGCCGCGCGTCCCTGGCGGCGGCCCTCGAGCTGAACCCCGGCTTCTCGCCGCTGGGTGCCGCCCAGGCCCGCACGGCACTGGAGGCCGCCAAGTGAAGCTGCGTCTCCCCTTCGTCCTGATCGCCGTGGCCGCCCTCGCGCTCCTCCCGGCCGGCACCGCGAGCGCCCACCCCCTCGGCAACTTCACCGTCAACCGGTACGACGGGCTCGTCGTCGCGCCCGGGCAGCTCCGTGTCGACCATGTGGAGGACCTCGCCGAGATCCCGGCGACCCAGGCCAAGCCCGACATCCAGCGGCTGGGCCTGGCCGAGTGGGCCCGGCAGCGGTGCGCGAAGGCTGCGCGCGGCAGCGGGTTCACCGTCGACGGCCGCCCGGTCGCCCTCACCGTCGAGTCCAGCCGGGCACGACTGCGGCCGGGGCAGGCCGGGCTCGACACCCTCCGGGTGGAGTGCGCCGAGACGGCTTCGCTGCCCCAGGGCGCCTCGGTGGCCCTCGGCTTCCACAGCGCGGGCGCGTCGTCCGGGCCAGGCTGGCGGGAGATCACCGCGCGGGGCGACCGCATGACGCTCACGAAGTCGGACGTGCCGAAGCACTCGGTCTCCCGCGAACTCACCACCTACCCCAAGGAGTTGCTCTCCTCCCCGGCCGACACCTCCGCCGCCCGCCTGCGGGTGCGCCCCGGCGGCCCCGCCCTCGTACCGGAACACGAGGCGGCGCCCGCCGCCTCGGTCCTGCCCCGGGGTGCCGACCGCTGGACCCAGGCCCTGAACAACCTGGTCGCCCGCCATGACCTGACCCTCGGCTTCGCCTCGCTCGCCCTGCTCGTCGCGGTCGTCCTGGGCGCGATGCACGCCCTCGCGCCGGGGCACGGCAAGACCCTGATGGCCGCGACGGCGGCCGCGCGCGGCGGCCGGGCCCGGCTGAAGGACGTGCTCCCCCTGGCCGCCTCGGTCACCGTCACGCACACCCTCGGCGTGGTCGCCCTGGGCCTGCTCGTCACGGCCGGTTCCGCCGCGGCGCCCTCGGTGATCGCCTGGCTGGGCATCGCGAGCGGTGCCCTCGTGCTCGGGGCGGGCGCGAACCTCGTACGCCGGGCCTGGCGCGACCGGGCGCACGGGCACACGGCCGTCCAGGCACATGTCCATGAGGAGGTGGAGGAACGCGAGTTGGCCACGGTGGGCGCACCCGCGGGGGCCCACCATCACCATCACCACGATGACCCTGAGCATGCCCGTGATCACGAGCAGCACCACGGCCACCACCACCATGGCCACGACCATGACCACGAGCACCATCACGAACACGCACATCCGCACCCCCACGCCCACGCCATCGAGCACACCCACGGCGGCCACACCCACACCCACCCCACCGCCCCCACCCTGCGCGGCACGATCCTGCTCGGGTTCGCCGGTGGGCTGGTGCCGAGTCCCTCCGCCGTGGTCGTGCTGGTCGGCGCCGCGGCGCTCGGGCAGGCCTGGTTCGGGCTGCTGCTCGTCGTGGCGTACGGGGCCGGGCTGGCGCTGACGCTGACGGCGGCCGGGTTCGCCGTCGTACGGCTGGGTTCGGGTGTCACCCGGGTGCTGGAGCGGCGCCCGCGCTGGACGGTCCACCCGGCGGCCGTCCTGGTGCGCCGGACCCTGCCGTTGGCCTCCGCGTTGCTCGTCGTGGTGCTGGGTGCCGGATTGGTGTTCAGGGGGGCTACAGCCGCGCTCGGCTGAGCTACTTTTGGGGAGGAATCACGCCAGATGCCGTGGGGGGCGCCCGTGTCCGAAGAGCCGGGCCGAGAACGTGTGATCGCGGGCCGCTACCGACTGCTGTCCGCGCTGGGCGAGGGCGGCATGGGCACCGTGTGGCGTGCCCGTGACGAGGTGCTGCACCGTGAGGTGGCCGTCAAGGAGGTACGGGCCCCGGCCGGCCTGCCCGCCGCGGAGGTCGAGCGGATGTACGCCCGGCTGGAGCGCGAGGCGTGGGCGGCGGCCCGGGTCGCCAACCGCAACGTGGTCACGGTGTACGACGTGGCGCTGGAGGGCGGCCGTCCCTGGATCGTGATGGAGCTGGTGCGTGGGCTGTCCCTCGCCGACCAGCTGGACGCGGAGGGTCCGCTCTCGCCGCAGCGGGCCGCGCACGTCGGTGCCGAGGTGCTGGCCGCGCTGCGCGCCGCGCACGCGGTCGGGGTGCTGCACCGGGACGTGAAGCCGGCGAACGTGCTGCTGGCCAACGACGGCCGGGTGGTGCTGACCGACTTCGGCATCGCCTCGGTCGAGGGCAGCTCCGCGCTGACGATGACCGGCGAGGTGATCGGCTCGCCCGAGTTCCTCGCGCCGGAGCGGGCACTGGGGCGCACCCCGGGGCCGGAGTCGGACCTGTGGTCGCTGGGCGTGCTGCTGTACGCGGCGGTCGAGGGCAACTCCCCGTTCCGGCAGGACACTCCGCTCAGCACCCTGCGCGCCGTGGTGGAGGACGAGTTGCCGCCGCCGCGCCGGGCCGGGCCGCTCGCGCCCGTCATCGCGGGGCTGCTGCGCAAGGAACCCGGCGAACGGCTGCCGGCCGAGCGGGCCGAGCAGGATCTTCGGCTGGTCGCGGCGGGCGGGGCGCTCCGTACGGACACACAGCCGGCCTCGCCGTACACCCCGACGGTCGCGGCCCAGCCGCACCGGCCCACCCCGCAGCCGTCCCCGCGGCTGTCCCCGACACCGCCGATGCCCGTGCCCACGGGCCGTCCGGAGCCCCGGACCGCGGCTTCGCCCATGGCGGCGCCCGAGGATCCGGTGCGCGACCGGCGGGCCCGTGCGGTGCTGGTCGCCGGTGTCCTCGCGGTCGTCCTGGCCCTGGCGGGGCTGACGTACGCGCTGCTCGACCGTGACAACGGGAGCGGCGACGGAGGCTCCGGCGCGCAGTCCGGCACGGCGACCGAGAGCACATACTCCTCCAGTCCGAGCGGCACCACGGACGCGGAGTCCGGGGCGCCGCCGCCCGCGTCGAGCAGCGCCGCGTCGCGGAGCGCGCAGCCCGCCCAGTCGGTGCACGTCACGCTGGCGGGCTCGTACACGGAGTACAACGGCACCTGTCCGCCGCCGCCCGCGCAGGCGCCCACGTTCACGGCGACGTTCACGGTCGGCCGGCTGCCGGCGCAGGTGGAGTACCGGTGGGTGCTCGCGCACGGATCGGTGTCGGATCCCGGATGGCAGACGCTGGCGTTCCCGTCGGGCGGCGCGCGGACCAAGCAGGTGACCGTGACGGTGACCGCCTACCCCGACAGCGGGACGTTGGAGAACGAGATCAGCGTGGAGGTGCGCAGTCCGGTGCGGACCACGTCGAACGCGGTGCCGTTCTCGGTGACGTGTACGACGTCGACGGAGACCCCGACGGACGGGGCCTCCGCATCTCCTTCGGCTTCGCCCTGATCAGGCCGCGTTCGTGAGTACCGGCAGGTACCCGCCGGACTGGCCGGACGCGGTCGGGTGGTACGACTCGCCGATGTTGAGCCAGTTCACGCTGTGCAGCCAGGAGTTGCCGGAGCAGATCTCGTGGCCGGAGAACGTGGTGCGGACGTCGCCGAAGACGAAGCCGTGGGCCTGGGCGCGCTTCTGTATCGCGGCGTCGATGTAGTCAGCGGCGCCGTTGATGGCGGACCGCTTGGTCTCGGAGAGGCCGAGGCAGGTCTGTCCGAGCAGATAGAAGCGGGGGTAGCCGATCACGACCACCCGGGCCGACGGGGCTTTGGCGCTGATCTGGTTGTAGACGGCGTCCAGCTTGCCGGGGAGCGTCGAGTCGACGTACGCCTTCGCCGTGTTGATCCGGGAGATGCAGGAGCTGTCGGACTGGATGACACAGGTCGTCATGACGTCGGCGAAACCGGCGTCGTTGCCGCCGATGGTGATGGACACCAGGCCGGTGGAGGAGTTGAGCGAGCCCAGCTGGCCCGCGAGCACATCGTCCGTCGTGGCGCCCGAGCAGGCGTTGAAGGCGAACGAGGACGGGCTGTGCGCGGCGTTCCACAGGTACGGGTACGCCTTGGTGCTGCGGTCGCAACTGCCGCTGGAACTGATGTAGCTGCCCGCTCCGACTCCGGAGGAGTAGGAGTCGCCGAGGGCCACGTAGCCGCCGGTCACGGCCGTCGAGGACGCCTGCGCCGAGGCGGCCCCGGTGAGGCCGAGGCCGGTGGCGAGGAGGAGCGAGGTCACGTATGCCGCAAATCGGGAACGTCTCATGGAACCTCCCTTTAGCAGGATCTCTGCCACAACTGTGGTAGCAACTACGCGCGTTGAGGGGAAGTGTCCATGTCAAAGATATTTTGACCTCAACTAGGCCCTTCACCCCGCGCCCACGAGACGCGCACATCCGGAGCGTTGACGTTCCGTCAACCCGGGGCTGTAGCCAGGTCTTGGAACACCCCGGGCAACACCATGAACAAGCAGTGGAAATGTCGTGCGCGGAGCGCATCCGTGACGGATCATGGCGGCATGTCTGCGAACCCACACGACGCTCTGCCGATCCGGCTCAACGTCGACGACTCCGACTCGCCCTCCGATGTCGTCGACGCGCTGTTCCTCGGCCGCTTCGCGACGGGCGAGCAGCCGTACTCGCACGCGGCCAACATCGACCGGGTGCGCTCCGGCGCGACCCTGCTGCCGGAGGGCGCCCGCGTGCTGCGGGTCGCCCGCGACGACGACCGCAGCGCCACCCTCGCGGAGGGCGACGGCTGGACCCTGCTCGTTTCCCGCTGGAATCGGGGAGCGGACGTCACGGTGACCGCGACCAGCGCCGAGCTGGCCAAGCAGGTCCTCGACCGGGCCACGGACGGCGCGGCCGACGAGCCCGAGCCACAGCCGGAGAACGTGACCATGGGCTTCTGGTACGTCTCCCCGCGGCGCGGCCCGCACCGCACCACCCGGCAGATCTCCGCCGGCACCTGGGACGAGGTCCGGCCCAACTACACGGCTCCGGTGGCGGAGGCGATGGACCGGCTGATGAAGACGACCCCGGAGGACATCGCCGGGCGTCTGCTCCTGCTGCACGGCCCGCCCGGCACCGGCAAGACCTCCGCGCTGCGCACGCTGGCCCGGTCCTGGCGCGAGTGGTGCCAGGTGGACTGCGTGCTGGACCCCGAGCGCCTCTTCTCCGACGTCGGCTATCTGATGGACATCGCGATCGGCGAGGAGGACGGCGCGGGCAAGGGCCGCTGGCGTCTGCTCCTGCTGGAGGACTGCGACGAGCTGATCAGGGGCGAGGCCAAGCACACGGCGGGCCAGGCGCTGTCCCGCCTGCTGAACCTGACGGACGGCCTGCTCGGGCAGGGCAGGAACGTCCTGGTGGGCGTCACCACCAACGAGGACCTGGAGCGCCTGCACCCCGCCGTGGTCCGCCCCGGTCGCTGCCTGGCCCGCATCGAGGTGGGCTCGCTGACCCGCCGCGAGGCGGTGAACTGGCTCGGCTCCGAGGAGGGCATCGGCCGGGACGGCGCGACCCTCGCCGAGCTGTACGCCCTGCGCCGGGGCACGGCGCCGACCTCGGTGCCGGGGGCGCGGGACGGGGCGGACGCGGGGCTGTACCTGTAGCAGTCACCGGTAGCAGTGCCGGTGGAAGCACCGGTAGAAATCGGCGTCCGGTGCTTTGATGGAGGTATGACCCTGTTCGTCGGCACGTCGGGGTGGCAGTACAAGGACTGGCGGGACGTGGTGTACCCGGAGGGGGTTCCGGCACGGCTGTGGCTGGAGGAGTACACCCGGCTGTTCGCCACCGTGGAGATCAACAACGCCTTCTACCGGCTGCCGACGAAGGAGAACTTCGAGGCCTGGCGCGACCGCGTCCCGGCGGACTTCGTGGTCGCGGTCAAGGCCAGCCGCTATCTCACCCACATCAAGCGCCTGAAGGACCCCGAGGAACCGGTCCACCGCCTGATGACCCACGCGGCGGGCCTCGGCGACCGCCTGGGCCCGGTCCTCCTCCAGCTCCCCCCGACCCTGCGCGCGGACCCGCCCCTCCTGGACGCCTGCCTGGCCTGCTTCCCCTCGGGCACGAGGATCGCGGTCGAGCCGCGCCACGACTCGTGGTGGACACCGGAGGTGCGCAAGGTCCTGGAGTCCCGGGGCGCGGCCCTGTGCTGGGCCGACGTCCAGGCCCGCCCCATGACCCCGCTGTGGCGCACCACCGACTGGGGTTACGTCCGCTTCCACGAGGGCCGGGCCCAACCGTGGCCGCGCTACGGCCGGCGCTCCCTGGAGACGTGGGTGGACCGCCTCGCGACCACCTGGTCCGACGACCACGACGTTTACGCCTACTTCAACAACGATCCCGGCGGCGCGGCAGTGGCGGACGCGGTGACGTTCGCCAGGGCGGCGAGGCGGGCGGACCTGTCGGTGACCCGCACACCCGAGCGGGCGGCACACCGGTGACTCCTACTCCCCGTAGGCCGCGCAGGGCGTCCCGCTACTCCTCATAGGCCGCCCGCAGGGCGTCCCGCACCGCGGCCAGCGCCTCCTCCTCCGCCAGCCCCAGCCGCCGCACCCGCTCCACGTAGGCCTGAGCGGCCAGCGACGCCTCGCGTACCGCGGCCGAGCCCGCCGCGGCCACGAACGTCCCGTGGCGCCCCCGCGTCTCGATCACCCCGTCCGTCTCCAGCGCCCGGTACGCCTTGGCCACCGTGTTCACAGCGAGCCCCAGCGACTCGGCCAGCCCACGCACCGTCGGCAGCCGGTACCCCACCGGGAGCGCCCCCGACCGCGCCTGCTCGGAGATCTGCGCCCGGACCTGCTCGTACGGCGGCGCACTGTCATCGATGTGGATCTTCAGGGTCACAGGGCCGATTGTCCCGTACCCGAAGGAAAATGAGAGGCATCCCCGCACGTCTCCCCGTACGGTGCCTGCACATGACAGTGATCGTCCGCGACCTGCGCCTCGACACGCCCGCCGACGCCGAGGGCTACGCCCGCGTCCGCCATCTCGCCCTGCCGTACATCTTGTTCACCCCGGACTCGGTCCGCCACCTCGTGACCCGTAGCCACCCCGACGCCCACTTCCGCCAGCTGATCGCGGTCGAGGACGGCGAGGTGATCGGCGCGGCCGGGGTCGCCCTCGCGCACGACAGCACGGAGCCGGGCCAGGGGTACCTGAACATCTACGTCCGCCCGGACCGGACCCACCGCGGTGCCGGCCGGCTCCTCACCCGGGCCGCCGAGGAGCATCTCGCCGCCGTCGGCGCGAGCAAGCTGTACACCTGGGTGCTCGACGAACCCGCCAACCGCGCCTTCGCCGAACGGCACGGCTACACCCGGGGCCGCCCCGCCCACTTCCTCCGCCTCGACCTGGCGAACGGCACCCTCCCGCCGCTCCCGGAGGTCCCTCAGGGCGTCGAGCTGCGCCCGGCCGCCGACTTCACGGACGACCCCCGGCCGCTGTTCGAGCTGGACGCGGAGACGGTGTCGGACGAACCCGGCGAGGTCACCGTCGAGTTCACGGACTACGACGCCTGGCTCGAGCAGGCCTGGAAGCATCCGCTGCTGGACCGCGAGCTGACCATGGCCGCGGTCGTCGACGGCCGTCCGGTCGCCTTCAGCGTGGCCTACACCGACGGCGCCACCCGGTACTCCACCGCGATGACCGGTACCGCGCGCGCCCACCGGGGCCGTGGTCTGGCCAAGCTCGCCAAGATCCACTCCCTGTACCGGGCCCGCGCCGCCGGCATCACGGAGGCGTTCACGGGCAACGACGCCGGGAACGACCCGATGATCGCGATCAACAAGTGGCTCGGGTACGAGATCTGCGCGACGGAGGTGCGCTATGTCCGCGAACTCGGCTGAGCCCGGCGCCCAGGTGGACGTCGTCCTCGTCAAGGCGGGCCGTACGAAGATCCGTTATCCGGCGGAGCTGCTCGGCGACGACGGCACGCACGTCACCGTGCGGGCCCCGTGGGCGGGCGAAGGCGTCCGCGACTTCGGCTTCGTGCGCTTCGAGCCGGGCGACGTCTTCACCGAGCACTACTGGCGGGACCGCTGGTACTCGGTGAAGGAGGTCCGCGCCGGGGACGGCACCGTCAAGGGCTGGTACTGCGACATCACCCGCCCCGCGGTCCGCTCCAGCGGCGAGCTGGTGGTCGAGGACCTCGACCTGGACCTGTGGCGCTCCGCCGACGGCACGGACGTACGCCGCCTGGACGAGGACGAGTTCGCCGAGAGCGGCCTGACGGAGACGGACCCGGAGGCCGCGTCCGCCGCCCTGGCCGCCCTGGACGAACTGGAGACACTGGCCCGCGAGGGAGGCTTCGACTCCCTGCTGGCCTGAGTCCCCCCAAGGGCGCGGCCCCCGGCACGGGACCCCGCCCCCGGCCCCATCCCTGGACCCGGCCGTCTCACACCGTCGCCAGCACCGCGTACCGCTCGTCGTCCACGGTCTTCCCCCACAGCAGCGGGTCGTCGGACAGTCGCTCGACGCGCACCTCGCGGACCAGCGGCTCCAGCAGGGCGGTGAGCCGGCCGGCGGGTATGCCGACCGGGGCGAGGGTCCCCCAGACGCCCTCGACCAGCACGAACCGGCCCTCGGGGCGCAGCAGGGTCCGCCAGTGCCGCAGCACGCGCGTTGGATCGGGCAGCGTCCACAGCACGTGCCGGACGAGGACGACGTCGTAACGCCGCTCCCCCACGGGCGGCGTGGCGGCGTCTCCGCACAGCACGACCGCGTCCCGCCCGGCGAGCTTGGCGCGGGCCCGCTCGACCATGGCCGGGGACCGGTCGACGCCGGTGATCCGGTGTCCCTGTTCGGCCGCGAGGAGCGACAGGCTGCCGGTGCCGCAGCCCAGGTCGAGGACGTCGGCGGGGCTCCCGGGCAGCCAGGAGCGCATTCTCGCCGCCCAGGCTGCGCGCACCTCGGGGGCGCGCAGGCCGTGGTCCGGCTCGTCGTCGAAGGCGGCGGCCGCCGCGTCCCAGTCCGTCTCGGCACCTGCCGTCACCGTGTGCTCACCCTCGTATGCCATGGCTCCAGAGTGACACCCGCCACTGACAGACCGGCTCCGATGAGGAACGCTCCCCGAAAGGGTCCACCTCCGTGAACGACGGATTCAGGTGGACGCCCGAGGAGGCAGCCATGCGCCGTGTGACCGTGCAGAAGCCCCTGAAGAGGACGGACAGCCGCAGGGTCCGCGAAGAGGCGGACCAGCGCCCGGCCGCGCGCCCGGAGGTGCGCAAGGACATCGCGCGCACCTGGTGGCCCGACGGCTGAGGCCGCGGCGGGCCGTCAGTCGAGCGGCTTGCGGTAGTGGATCCGGTCGTAGGGCCCGTCGACGCGGCGTTCCACGACCTCGTACCCGTACTTCGGGTAGATCTTCTGGTTCTCCCACATCATCGCGTTGGTGTAGAGCCGGACTTCGCGCAGGCCCAGCGCACGCGCGTGGGCGTCGACGAAGTGCAGCAGCCGCCGCCCGACGCCCCTGCCGTGGGCGTCGGGGTGGACGGCGATGCTGTCAAGCAAGAGATGGTCCGGGCGCGGTTCGACCACGACCAGGCCGTTCACGGGGTCCCCGGTCACGAACACCTTTCCCTCGGCCACGTCCGCCGCGTGGTCCGCCTCCATGGGCGCGGGCACCACCCCGATGCGCTCGACGTAGAGGTGGTAGGCCGCGTCGGTCACGGCCTTCACGGCGGGTACGTCGGCCTCGGCCGCCGGCCGGATCTCGTCTTCGGTCATGCACGAACGGTACTTTCCGATCTCAGTCTGATCGCAGTCTGAGCCCTCCCTTAAGCCGACCATAAGGATCTCCGTCCGCCGCCCTCAGCAGGCGACTTCACGGTGTCTTGGGGCTAGCTTCTGATCGCCCCCACGGGATTCAGCCCTCCCCCGAGGACCGTTTCGAGGAGTTCCCCATGCCCGCACGCCGCAAGGCCGTCGTCGCCGCTCTCGGCATCACCGCGCTCGCGCTGTCCGCCGCGCCCGCGTCCGCGCACGGTTCGATGGGCGGCCCCGTCAGCCGGGTCGCGCAGTGCTACGCGGAGGGTCCGGAGAGCCCGAAGTCGGCGGCGTGCAAGGCGGCCGCGGCGGCCGGCGGCACCCAGGCGCTGTACGACTGGAACGGCATCCGGATCGGCGACGCGAACGGGCGGCACCAGGAGCTGATCCCGGACGGCAAGCTGTGCAGCGCCGGCAACGAGGAGTTCAAGGGGCTCGACCTGGCCCGCGCCGACTGGCCGGCGACGAGCGTGCGCAGCGGCTCGTACACCTTCAAGTACCGGGTGACCGCCCCGCACAAGGGCACCTTCAAGGTCTACGCGACCAAGCCGGGTTACGACCCGGCGAAGCCGCTGGCCTGGTCCGGCCTGGATCTGGAGCACCCGGTCGCGACGGCTACCGACCCGGTCGCCTCGGGCGGCTTCTACACCTTCTCGGGCACCCTTCCCGAGCGCACGGGCAGGCAGCTGCTGTACGCGGTCTGGCAGCGCTCGGACAGCCCGGAGGCCTTCTACTCCTGCTCCGACGTCGACTTCGGCGGCGGTACGACGGGCGGCACCACCCCTGCTTCGGGCACCCCAGCTTCGAGCGCCCCCGCTCCGAGCGCCTCCGCGCCCTCCGACGAGCAGATCGCGGACGGTGCCGACAAGTCGACGATCGAGCACCACGGGCACGGGGACGACGACGCGAGCACCACGGCCGAGCCCACCACGGCACCGGCACCGACTCCGGCCTCCGCCAACGAGCCGAAGGCCGCCGGGGCGTCGGAGAACCTCGCCGAGACCGGCGCGTCCACCGGCACCTCGTACGTCGCGATCGGCGGCGCGGCGGCGCTGGCGCTGGGCTCGGCGGTGCTGTTCCTGTCGGTGCGGCGGCGCGCTGCGGGCGGCGGCCGGCACGGGCGCTGAGCGGCGCCCGGAAAGTTTCCGGGGCCTGTCCGGCGGCTCAGGCCGGACAGGCCCCGGCGGCACGTCAGCTGAAGACCGACGCGCAACTGGTGGCCTTGGCGTGGGCCGGGTCGAGGGCGTTGGCCACCTCGTGGAAGGCGATCCGGTCCAACAGGCCGATCGCCACGTGCTCGGACAGGTCGAGCGGGCACAGGTCCTGGAGCAGGACGTTGTGGACGTCCGAGCCGCTCAGGTACTGGTCGCGCCACGGGGTGGCCACCTCGTCGTACTTGGTGGCGATGACCGTGTAGTGCACTCCGGGGACGGTGTCGCCGCCCGCGTTGAGCTTGGTGAGGAAGTCGGAGCCGGAGATCTGGTCGGCGAGGCCGGGGGTGGTGGCCTTGAGCAGGTCCTCGGCGCCGGGGAAGTACGGCAGCAGGTTGGTGAGGCCGTTCAGGTCGGTGCCGTGGTTGTCGGGGGCGAGGCCGACGAGGGCGTTCACCTTGGCGGCACCGCCGAGGAACTTCAGGTAGTAGCGGGGCATCATGCCGCCCTGGGAGTGGCCGACGAGGTCGGCTTTGGCGGCTCCGGTCGAGGTGAGCACCTTGTCGACGAAGGCCGACAGCTGTGCGGCGGACTTGTCGATGGGGCCGAGGCCGTAGAAGAGGGGGACGCCGGGCAGTTGGCCGTAGTCGAGGGAGTAGACGCAGTACCCGCGGTCCTTCAGGTACGGGGCGAGGCCCAGCCAGTTGTCGACGGAGTTCCCGAAGGTGCCGTGGACCAGGACGACGGGGCGGGGATGGGCGGCGGACGGCTGGCAGGAGTAGTCGTTCCATCCGCTGCTGGGTGCCGTCGAGGCCCGTGCGGTGGCGGCGGGAACGGCGGCGACGGCGATCGTCAGAGCCAGTGCGGCGAGCGGTCTGAGCACGCGCTTCCAGGGCAGCACCATGTGATCTCCTTGCGGCTCAAGGGTGGTGGGGGCCTTGCCCTGTGATCCGGATCACGAGGATGCTGTCTGTTCACTCGTCAAGTTACGGGCGAGTAGCTGACATGTGAAGTTACGCGTCAGTAAAACTTTCGAGTAACAAGCGGGCCGTGACACGCCTGACAGTCCGTCACCAGGAGGGCCTCAAGGGACCATAGGGCGCGATCCGCAGCAAACCCTCCCGCAACACGCGCAGTTCACCCTCGTCCAGCACCTCGGCCCACGCCCCCACGACCTCGGCGGCCGCCGCCTCCGCCGCGCGGGTGCACGCCCACCCCCGCTCGGTGAGCACGATCAGCCGGGCCCGCGCGTCCCCGGGATGCGGCCGACGCTCGGCGTACCCCTTGCGTACGATCTCGTCGACCAGCTGGCTGGCGGCCTGCTTGGTCACCCCGAGATGCACGGCGAGATCGGTGACGGTGGCCCCGCCCGGGGCGAGCCGCGCGAAGGCGAAGCCATGAGCGGGCCGGATGTCCGTGAAGCCGCGGGCCACGACACCCTCGTTGATGCGCTGCGTGAGGTCGCCCGCGACGGCGAGCAGCGCGGCGGTCAGGGCCATGGCTTCGGAGTTCTGCACGGAGGCATTGAAACACCCCCACGGGAGAACCCCCTTGACGAATCAGTCAAGCAGCTTGACCATATAGTCAAGAAGCTTGACCACTTACCCGCGCTCGAACGGAGATCACCATGCCCGTCGTCCGCTCCTCCGACGCCGTGACCCACGAGATCCACGGCGCCCGCTTCGTCTCGTACGCCACCCCCGGCACCGGCAGCAAGGAGCTGTGTGCCTGGCGGGGCGAGATCCCGCCCGAGACCAAGGCCCCCGCCCACACCGTCACCCGCGAGGAGATCTTCCACCTGCTCCTCGGCGAGCTGCTGATCACCCTCGACGGCCACACCGAGCGGATCTCCGCCGGCGACACGGTGATCATCAACCCCGGCGCGACCCTGGCCGTCGAGAACCCCACCGGCCACACCGCGATCTCCTGGGTCACCACGTCCATCGGCCTGGAGGCCGAGCTGGCCGACGGCACCCGCATCACCCCGCCGTGGGCCAACTGACATACGCCGAAGGAGAGTTACGCCGCCAGCGTCCCCGGCATCACCGCCCGTGGTCCGAACTTCGCTCGCGCGCGGTCGGCGACCTCCTCGATGCGGCGGACCTTCTCGTCCACGGGGTCGAAGGTGAGCTGGTGGGAGGCCTGGTCGGCGGGGGCCAGGCCCTCGGCGCGCAGGGCGATCGAGCGGACCCGGGCGCGCTGGAGGCCGAGTGCCTCGTACATGCCGTAGGCCGCCTTCGTGAGGGCCGCCGAGTGCGCGGTCGGCTCCGCGAGGGTGCGGCTGCGGGTGGTGGAAGAGCGGTCGGCGTAGCGCACGGTGAGGGTCAGGGTGCGGCAGACCTTCTCCACCGCGCGCAGCCGGGCACCCAGCTCCTCGGCGGCGCCCAGGAGCGCCCGGCGATGCCGGCCGGGATCCAACTCATCCATCTCGAACGGCCGTTCAGCGGCCAGGGAACGGGAGACGGCGTTCGGGACGACCCGCCCCCGGTCGACACCGGCCGCCTTCTCCCGCAGCTCACGGCCCGCCCGCGCGCCGATCAGCCGCTGGAGCGTGGACAGCGGCGCGGCGGCGACCCGGCCCAGGGTGTCCAGGCCGTACTCACACAGGGTGCGGGCGGTCGCCGCACCGACGCCGGGCAGCGCGGACACGGGCCGGTCGGCGAGGAACTCCGCGACGGCGTCCGGTTCCTCGGGCACCGCACAGGTCACCCCGGGCCGGGCGTCGCGCAGCGCCACGCGGGCCAGCATCGGTCCCGGACCGGCACCGATCGCGCAGTCGACGCCGTACAGCGCCAGGGCCCGCACCCGGATCACCGAGGCCAGTTCCACGGCGCCGCGCCCGAAGTACCGCTCGGCGCCCCGGAGATCGGCCAGCGCCCCGTCCGGGGGCAACGCCTCCACGACCGGGGTGAACTCCTCCAGCAGCCCGAGCAGCCCGGGCAGGGCCGCCTCGTACATCGGCGGCAGCTGGAAACGTACGCAGAGGATGGTCATCCCGCACTCCCCGGACTCTGGTGCCACAACTTCCTTACGGCTGCGGGCCCTTGTGAGGCCCCCTCGCCCGCGGGCCGCAGATCGGCCCACGGGTGCATGTCGTATCCGGTCGGCAGATGGATCCGCCGTCCGCCCGTCGGATCGGCCCCCGCCCCCTCCGGGCCGGGCGCCGCCAGCCGGGCGGCCACCTCGTCCAGACCGCCCTCCGCCCGCAGTTCGACGAGCTCGGCCAGGTTCCAGGCGGCGGACCCCACCACGCTCAGACTGCGCGGACCGCGCCGCTGCACCACCCCACGCACCAGCAGCAGCCAGGAATGGAAGACGGTGTGGGCGCAGGCATCGTGCGAGTCGTCGAAGAAGGCGAGATCGACCAGGCCCGTGCCGTCGTCCAGCGTGCTGAAGATGACCCGCTTGCCGGACCGGATCGGCGGGGTCTGGGTGGCCGCCTTGGCGCCCGCGACCAGCACCGTCTCCCCGTGCCGCACCTCGCGCAGCCGACGCGCCGACACCACGCCCAGCTCCTTCAGGAACTCCCGGTGGTCGTCCATCAGATTGCGCGAGGCGTCCATGGACAGCACGCCCAGCTCGGCACTGAGCTTCTCCGCCGGCGACAGATCCGGCAGACCGGCCGGCGCCGTCTTCCGCCCACCGGCCAACGGCAGTTGACCGCCTCCGCCCCGGGCTCCCCGGGTCCCCCGGTGCAGCTCGGTCAGATGCAACTGCAGATCACGCCGGTTGGCGCCGAAGGCGTCCAACGCGCCCACCTGCGCCAGCCGCCCGGCCAGCGGCCGGCTCGGCCGGCCCCGCTCCCAGAAGTCCAGCAGCGACGAGTACGGCTGCCCGTCCTCGATCCTCCGCGCCTCCGCCTCACTGATGCCGTGCACGTCGGAGAGGGCGAGCCGCAGCCCCCACACCCCTGATTCAGACACCAGTTCGATCCGGTGTGCGACCCCCGACACATTCACATCCAACGGCAGAATCGGTACCCCACGCCGCCGCGCGTCCGCCAGCAACAGCCGCTTCGGATACATCCCGGGGTCGTGCGTGAGCAGCCCCGCGTAAAAAGCAGCCGGATGATGGGCCTTCAGCCACGCCGACTGATAGGTCGGCACGGCGAAGGCGACCGCGTGCGCCTTGCAGAAGCCGTACGACCCGAAGGCCTCGATGATCTCCCAGGTCCGCTGGACGGTCTCCGCGTCGTATCCCTTCGCCGCCGCGTTCTGCGCGAACCAGAACCGGATCCGCCCCTGCGACTCCGGATCGGACAGCCCGCGCCGCACCTGGTCCGCCACACCCCGCCCGCAGCCGGTCATGATGGCGACGATGTCGATGATCTGCTCGTGGAAGACGACGACCCCGTACGTCCCCTTCAGCGGCTCCTCCAGATCCGGATGTGGATAGCGCACCGGCGCCCGCCCGTGCCGCGCCTCGATGAAGGGCCGCACCATGTCGGCGGCGACCGGCCCCGGCCGGAACAGCGAAATGTCGACGACCAGATCATGGAAGGTGCTCGGCTGGAGCCGCCCCACCAGATCCCGCTGCCCCGGCGACTCGATCTGGAAGCAGCCCAGCGTCTCGGTGGACCGGATCAGCCGGTACGTAGCCGGATCCCCCTCCCGCACGGCATCCAGATCGACCCGCTCCCCCGTCGCCCGCTCCACTTCCGCCACCGCGTGCGCCATCGCCGACTGCATCCGCACACCCAGCACATCCAGCTTGAGCAGCCCGAGATCCTCCACGTCCTCCTTGTCGAACTGCGACATCGGCAGCCCCTCACCGCTGGTCGGCACCACCGGCGTACGGGCCGGCAGCGAGGCGTCGGACAGCAGCACCCCACAGGGATGCATGGCGACCCCACGCGGCAGGGCGTCCAGCGCCTCGACCAGCTCCCACAGCCTGCCGTACTTCTCCTTCTCCCCCGCGAGCTGCTTCAGCTCGGGCAGCTCCTCCAACGCCGCGCGGGCGTCCCGCGCCCGGATGTGCGGGAAGGACTTGGCCACGCGATCGATCTCGGCCGGGTCCATGGACAGGGCGGCCCCGACATCACGGATGGCGTGCCGCACCCGATAGGTCTCCGGCATGGCGACAGTGGCCACCCGCTCACTCCCGAAGCGCCCGATGATCGCCCGGTACACCTCCAGCCGGCGCGCGGACTCCACATCGATGTCGATGTCCGGCAGCGCGACCCGCTCCTTGGACAGGAAGCGCTCCATGAGCAGCCCGTGCTCCACCGGATCCGCATGCGCGATCCCGAGCAGATGATTCACCAGAGACCCCGCACCGGAGCCACGGGCGGCCACCCGGATCCCCATCCCCTTCACATCATCGACAACCTGAGCGACCGTCAGAAAATAAGAGGCGAAACCATGGTGAGCGATGATGTCCAGCTCGTGATGCATCCGCTCCCAGTAGTCCCGCCGGTCGGCATACCCGCGCAGCACCATCCCGGCCGCCGCCCGCGAGGCGAGCACCCGCTGGGCGGTACGACGGCCGGCACCGACCAGATGCGCCTCGGGAAAGTGGACGCTACCGATACCGAGATCGTCCTCGGGATCGACGAGACACTCGTCGGCGGTGGCCCGGGTCTGCTCCAGCAGCCGATGCGCGGTGTCCCGCCGGTATCCGGCCGCCTCCACCACCCGCTCGGCGATCCCCAGCATGGCCCCCGCGTCCTTCAGCCAGGCCTCCCCCGAGTCCAGCTCCTTGCGCGGATCGATCGGCACCAGACGCCGGGCGGCATCCAGAACATCGACGACCGGCCCCTGCCCCGGATCGGCATACCGGACGGCATTGCTGAGCACCGGCCGAACCCCCTGCTCGGCGGCGAAGCCGACCGTCCGAGCGGCCAGCCTCAGCGACCCCGCTCCCGTCCCCTGCCGCCCGTGCCAGACGGCCTCCAACCGCAGCGCGTCGCCATACACCTCACGCCAGGGAACGAGCAGCCTGGCGGCCCGGTCAGGACGCCCCGCCACCAGCGCACGCCCCACATCGGACCCGGGCCCCAGCAGCACGGTCAGACCGTCACCGTGATTACCGGCCCAGGGCAGCAGGGGCGCACCCTCACCCTCGTGCGCCGCAGTAACGATCCTGCAGAGATCACCCCACCCACGGGCACCATCCCGGGCCAGAAAAGTCACCCGAGGCGCCGACTCATCGACAAAGGCACCCCCACGCACCGGCGCCCGCCGCCGCTCCCTCCGCACCACCTCCGGCTCACCCACCGCCAGATCCACCCCGAACAACGGCCGCACACCCACCCCGGCACACGCCTTGGCGAACCGAACAGTGCCGGCAACGGTGTCGCGATCAGTGAGCGCAAGGGCATCCATCCCCCGCTCCGAGGCGCGCTCGGCCAGCCGCTCCGGATGCGAGGCCCCGTACCGCAGGGAGAACCCGGAGACGGTGCGCAGATGCGCGAAGCCCGGCACACACACCTCCCGCACTCACACTCGAACACCTGTTCCCAACATCCCCACCCCCACCATACCCCCAATCTCGAACGCTTGTGCGACATCCACACCCAACCCCCTCACCTGCACAAACACCCAAACCACGGCCCCGCCGGAAGGCCGACAGAGGGGGCCGCCAGCCCGCACGACAAAGGGGCCAACCACGGCGAGGCCAAAGCCACCGGGCCGACGCGCACCGCACCCGCACACGGCAGGCCGGAGCCACAGGGCGATGCGACCCGCACCCGTGCACGGCGGGCCGGAGCCACCAGGCCGCAGCGCGCCACACCCGCATACGGCAGGCCGGAGCCACAAGGCGAGGCAGACGCCCGACAGCCGCGCACGGCGGGCCGGAGCCACCAGGCCGCAGCGCGCCGCACCCGCCCACAGCGGGCCGGAGCCACAAGGCGATGCAGACGCCCGACAGCCGCGCACGGCGGGCCGGAGCCACCAGGCCGCGGCGCGCCACACCCGCCCACAGCGGGCCGGAGCCACAAGGCGAGGCAGACGCCCGACAGCCGCGCACGGCGGGCCGGAGCCACCGAGGGGGGCCGCACCCGCGCACGGCGGGTCGGGGTCACCGGGGGGAGGCGGGCCGCACCCGCCCGCGGCGGGGAGGGGACGGGACGGGGGGTGTCCGCCCGCAGCGGCCGGCGTAAGAAAAACAGAACGATCCGTCCTTGCAGTGGCGCCGGACCGAGGACGGATACCCCCCGGCACGGACCCGACCCACGACGCACCGCAGGCGCGACCCAAGCCACAACGCACCGCGACAGGCCGCCGCAGGCACACCAAGCCTCCGCCCCCACCACAGCCACAGCCACAGCCACAGCACGACGAAGCCCCGCCCCTCGCGCGCGGGGCGGGACTCCACAAACCGTCTTCCCGGCGTCAGCCGATCTGTGCACCCGTGGCCGACAGCGCCGCGGTGACCGGCTGGAAGAAGGTCTCCCCACCGGACGTGCAGTCACCACTGCCACCCGACGTCAGCCCGATCGCACTGCTCCCGTCGAACAGCGACCCACCACTGTCCCCGGGCTCGGCACACACATCGGTCTGGATCAGCCCGCTGACCGTACCCTCCTGGTAGTTCACGGTCGCGTTCAGCCCCGTGACCTTGCCCTCGTGCACCTGCGTCGTCGACCCGCTCCGGGTCACCCTCTCCCCGACGGTCGCCTCAGCAGCCTGCGTGATCCGCTGCGAAGACCCGTCGTACAGATCGACCTCACTCGGATGCTCCACACCCGCCGCGTACTTCACCAACCCGAAGTCGGTCCCCGGGAAGTGCGACTCCGCGTTCTGCCCGATCTCCTTACCACTGGAGTCCGTCCAACTGGAGATCGCCTCGGTGCAGTGCCCCGCGGTCAGGAAGTACGGCTGCCCGTCCTTGACCACGTTGAAGCCGAGCGAGCAACGCCCACCCGACCCGGTGATCGCGTCACCACCGGCGATGAAGGGCTTGAACTCCCCCTTCGAGCGCTTGACTTCGACCATGCCCCCGAGCCCGTCGGCCACCTTCCCGAGCTTGGCCCACTCGGCCCCGGACACCGTTCTGTCGGCGGTGACGACAACCTTGTTGGTGACCGGATCGGTCGCCCACGAGGTCCCCGGAATGGTCGCGTCCTTCTTCAGCGTCGCCCGCGCCCCGTCCAGCTCGGCAAGGGAGTTGGCGACGATCCTGGCCTTCGCTCCGGCCGCCTCGACGGTCTTGGCAGCGGAGGCGTCGAGCACGTTGACGACGAGGCTCTTCGCCCGAGCGTCGTAGTAACTGCCGGCGGCATCGGACCCGAGGTCCCGAACCAGCGCCGAGGCGAGCTTTCCAGCCGCAGGCGCCGACAGAACTTGCACTCCCAAAACAGACTTCGAGGAACTCTCAGACTTTGCAGATATCGACGACTTCGCCGACTTCACCGGCTCGTCGGCGTTCGCCGTCTGAAAGGTGATGCCCACGGCTACCAGCGCGGCGATTCCCGCACCAGCCACGGCGGCCCGCCGCCCGGGTATGCGTCGGTGCTTCAACTCACGTCCTCCTGTGGGGGGTCGGCCCGAGAGGTTGTGGGGACCTCACGAGCCGGAAGGATGGTTGACGGACGCTCACTCTTCCGAACAGCACAGGGGGCACACAAGGTCGCCTTCAGGACGCGCACAAAAGCCCCAGACGAAAGCCCCCGCACGCACACAGCGCGCGGGGGCACAGCACACCTCGTCACCGGAGTGTCACCGGAGTCCGTCAGTAGACGTGAACCCCATAGGCACTCAACGCCTCGGTGACCGGCTGGAAGAACGTCGTACCACCGGACGTGCAGTTACCACTGCCGCCGGACGTCAGGCCGTACGCCGTGCTGCCGCCGTACAGCGGACCACCGGAGTCACCGGGCTCGGCACAGACCGTGGTCTGGATCAGCCCGTACACGATGTCCCCGCCACCGTAGTTCACCGTCGCGTTGAGCGCGGTGACCCGACCGCTGTGGGTACCGGTGGTGGACCCACGCCGGTACACGGTCGTCCCGACGGACGGCGTGGCCGCACTCGTGATGTCCTGGCTGCCCACGGCACCCGGCTTGGAGACCGACGAGTTCGTGTAGCGCACGATGCCGTAGTCGTTGCCGGGGAAGCTGGAGCCGGCCGTGGAGCCCAGCGTCGTGGTGTGCGAGGAGTTCGACCACCAGGTGCCCGCACCGTCGGTGCAGTGCCCGGCGGTCAGGAAGTAGTAGTTGCCACTGGAGTCCTGGACGTTGAAGCCCAGCGAGCAACGCCAGCTGCTCGCGTAGATGGCGTCGCCGCCCGAGATCAGCTTGTTGAACTTGCCGGGCGTGTGCTTGATGACGAGCGCGCCCGCGTTACCACCGGCCTGCCGCTTGATCTTGGCGATCTCGGCCTGGGAGACCGTGCTGTCGACGGTGACGACGACACGGTCGGTCTTGCTGTCCACCGCCCAGGCCGTACCGGGGATGTCGGCCTTGAGGACGGAGTCGCTCGCCTTGGTGAGCTGGTTGGCGCTGAACGTGTGGGCGTCGCTGGCGTTCGCGGTGGGGGCGGCGAACGCAGCCGCGGCCAGGAAGCCGGAGGCCACGGCGGTCAGCCGGGTCCGTCTTGTGATGCCGCTGCGGGGAGTGGTGCGCTTGATCCTCACGTTTCGTTCCCTCCGGGGAAGTCGGGGGCCCGCGTGGGGTCGGGGCCCGGTGAGGCGCAGCCAGAGACGCGTATCGGATCACGAAAACCACATGTCCCTGACAAGCGCTGAGCGGCAGTATTCGGCCGAACGGCCGGTCGGCACAAGGGCACCTTTCGGCCGTCCAGCCTTCAACTGTCCTACACGCTACCGTCGTTCCACTCCCGAGATGCCGCTACGACACCGCGCACCGAGTGGACCTGGTGGATCTAGTAGACACTGACGCCGTACGCGCTCAGCGCCTCCGGCACGGGCTGGTAGAACGTCGTGCCGCCGGTCGTGCAGTCGCCGCTGCCGCCGGAGGTGATGCCGAGGGCCTTGGTCCCGTCGTACAGGGGGCCGCCGGAGTCGCCGGGCTCGGCGCACACCGTGGTCTGGATCATGCCGCTGACCGTGCCACCGCCCTGGTAGCGGACGCTGACGTTCAGCGCGGTGACCGTGCCGCTGTGGGTGCCCGAGGTGGAGCCGGTGCGCTTGACGTTCTCGCCGACGTAGGCGTTCGCCGCGCTGTAGCCGCCGGGGTGACTGAGGGCGGAGTTGTCGTAGCGGACGAGGGCGTAGTCGTTGCCGGGGAAGTCGTAGCCGATGGTCGGACCGATGAGCGTGGTGTGGGCCTGGTTGGTGTACCAGGTCTTGGCGACCTTGCCGCAGTGGCCCGCGGTGAGGAAGTAGTAGGTGCTGCCGCTGACCACGTTGAAGCCGAGCGAACAGCGGTACTGGCCGCCGTAGATGGCGGCACCGGCGGACAGCAGTGGCCGGAAGACCCCGGCGGCGCGCCGGACCTCCACGGCGCCCGTGTCGGAGCCCGCGGCCTTCTCGATGCGGGCGATGCCGGCCTTGGTGACCGTGCTGTCGGCGGTGACGACGACACGGCCGCTCGCCGGGTCGGCGTACCAGGCGGTGCCGTCGACCGCGGCCTTGGCGACGTTGCCCGAGACCCGGGCCAGCTGGGCCGCGCCGCGGACGGGAGTGCCGGCGGCGCCCGCGGTGGGGGCTCCGGCCAGGGTCGCGGCGACGAGACCTGCGGCGATGGCGAGCAGTCGGATGCGCTTGGCTCTCACTGATCCTCCTCGTGGGAAGCGGAAGGCCGGGCCGGGGGGTGAGGACCCGCGGAACGCGCACGCTGTGGCGTGTTCCTGACATGCGCCGCAGTGAGGATGACGCCAGAAGGGCGCGCGCACAAGACGCGCGCAGAAGCCCTGCGGAAAGAGGAGTTCAGCCCAGTACACGCTCCCCCGCCTCGATCGGCACGGCCAGCGTGTTCCCCTGTGGCGGGAAGGGGCAGATGAAGTGGTCGGCGAAGGCGCACGGCGGAAGCTGCGCGCGGTTGAAGTCGACGGTGGTACGGCCCTCCGCATCAGGCGCCGGGGGATGGAGGAACCGGAACCGGAAGCTGCTGTCACCGCTCGTGGCATCGGCGAACACCGCCCACAACCGCCCGTCGCCCTGCCGCGCGACCTGGAGCGTCAGATCCTGTCCCGCCAGGGTGAAGGCAAGGTCGCCGGCGAGGACGAGGCCCCGCTCGCGCCCGTCCGCGTTGCCGACCCGCACGGTGCGCGTCTCGTCGTACGGCGTGAAACGCCCCGGCACCGACCAGCGCGGGTCGTACGGCGCAGCCTCGATACCCCGGAAGGCACGACGGCCCTCAGCCGCAGGGTCATAGACCCGTACCCCCCAGACACCTTCCCGGACCAACACCACCAGCCGCTTCTCACCGAGCGCGACCCGCGACGCGCCCTCGGGGCCGAGGTCGGCGGCGAGCCGGACCTCACCGGAGAATGGCCGGCCGTCCACCCTCAGCCCATCGGCCTCGTCGGCCATGAGCACCACCACGTCCCCGTCGACCACCCAGTTCCCGGGAATGTCCGGAAGTCGCCCCTCCGGATAGTCCTCGATCCAGTGGGTCGCGGTCAGCGCGAGCGGCCCGTAGGGCGCCGAGACCGTCTCCATGCGGTGCTCGTGCCACCGCTTCCACGCGTCCTGTGCGTCCGCGCCCGGTGCGTCCAGTGCGTCCAGTGCGTCCATCGTCATGCGCTCGATTCCTTTCCTATGCCAGGGTCTGGTACCGGTTGGCGGGCCGGGTCAGGCCCAGGTGTTCGCGCAGGGTGCCGCCCGGATAGAAGGTGCGGAACAGGCCGCGGTGCTGGAGCAGCGCCACCGTGCCGTTGACGAGCCGCTCCAGGTCACGGTGCGGTTCGACGGGGATCAGATGGAAGCCGTCGGCCGCCTCCTGGGCGTGCCAGGCGGCGATCAGCTCCGCGAGGTCGACGGGACCGCCCCGGTACAGCGGCCCTCGTACGGTCGGCCGCGGGCCTCCCCCACCGTGTCCGGGCGCGGCCGCGCACTCGCCGCCGCCGAGGTCGACGAGCAGGCTCACCAGGACCCGCAGGCCGTCCGGGTCCCTCCCGAACCTCCCTGCCAAGTCCCGCAGTTGCCGACGTACCGCGGCCGCCCGCCCGAGCTGCGCGGTACGGATCAGCGCCACGTCCGCGCACCGGGCGGCGACGGGCCGGGCCGTTGCCTCGGTGGCGTCGACCACGCGCACCGGACGCCCCTGCGGCCCGGCCCCGCCGAGCAACCGGCCACCGCCCACGTCCCGGATCTCGGCGCCTCCCTCGCCCTCATCCGGGAAGACGTCGCTCCGCCAGCCGGCCCGCCCACGGCTGACCCAGTCGAGCGTGGCCACGGCGGCCTGCACCCGAAAGGGCTCGGTGGAGGCAGAGGCCGAGGCGGAGGCCGAGGTGACGGTCGGCACCAGCCCGATCCGCCGCGTACCGGGCGCCACCCGCGCCAGCACGGCGAGCGCGTCGGGCCCCGGCCGCGCGACGGAGTCGTCCAGCGTCACGAAGTCCACACCGCCGCGCTCGGCGAGCTGCGCCAGTTCGACGTACGGGGCGGCGTTCCAGCGCTCCGGCTGATCGATGGCGACGCCGAGATGCAACAACGCCCGCACCACCTCACAGCACCTTCGCCGGAAACACTTTGATGGTGGTGCGCGGCGGTGTCGACCTGCCGGAGCCGGAGGGGCCGAGGACGACGGTGTCGACCATGACGGTCATGGCGTGAATTCCTTGTCAGCGAACGTGTGTTGGGATGGTGGATGGTGTTGGTGTCTCAGGCGGCCGCACGACCGGCCAGACCCCGCAGCAGAACCAGCGCGGCCCGGGCGACGGCGTCGTTCTGCCGGAACGCCGGCCCGCCGGTGCACGGCCGGGTGAAGGCGCCGGGGGTACGGGCGTCGGTGTAGGGGCCGAGGGCGAAGCGCCGGGGATGCGGGCGTCCGGCCCCGTCGAGGACGCGGCCGTCTCCGGGGTCGACCCGCAGCAGCCCGTCGGGGGTCTCGGCGGCGCCGTCGGCGTGCAGCTCGCGCAGCAGGGTGTCGCGGGCCCGTCCGACGGTGGGCTCGGGCAGCCGGGCCTCGACCAGCGCCCGCGCCTCGACGGAGAACCCCGGCACCGTCGCCCCGGACGCCCGGAACACCCCGCCCTCGGCCGTGACGGTCATGCCGGCCCCGACGAACCGCAGCACGCCGGCCCGGGACAGCGCGAGCATCTGCCGCAGCCGGGGTCCGGGCGGCCCGGACGCCAGGTAGCTGAAGAAGCCGTGCCACCAGGAGCCGACGTTCCCGAGCCGTACGAGCTGCCCGTAGACGGACAGCAGCCCCAGGAAGACCCCCAGGTCGGCGCTGTGTTCGGGATCATGACGGCGCGCCAGGTCCGCCTCCACATAGCCGCGCAGCCCCTCCTGGAACTCCTCGTGCGAGCCGTACCGCACCCCGTCGAGGGGGTGGTCGAGCGCCGCGAGGTCGAGGCGGTCGGCCGGGTCGGGTACGGCGGTGGCGACGAGCGCCTGGATCTCGGCGGGGTCGGCGGCGGCCGCGTACTTCTCCTCGAAGTCGGACCAGGCCATCGCGGTGCGCTCGGCGTGGGCGGTGAACAGCCGGTGGTAGTGGGCGAAGCCCAGCTCCTTCTCCACCAGCGGCCACACATCGCGCCGGAAGTCGAACCCCGTCGGCCCGGCCAGCAGCTCCCGCACCTCGGCCGGTCCGAAGAAGCGGGGCAGCGGGGGCCGGTCGCCGGTCCAGTCGTAGCCGATCTTCGAGTGGTACGGCACCCCGCGCCGCGAGCCGACGTACAGCACCGGTTCACGCCCCGAGGGAACGTAGGTGTCACCCTCGTACCGTCCGCCCCGCCCCTCGGTGAGCAGCACCATCAGGTCGACGAAGGCCAGACCGAAGCCCCGTACGAGGACGGGTTCGCCGGCCTTGAGCGGGGACAGGTCGCTGTCGGCGGTGAAGTCGGGCGGCAGGTGGACCAGGCCGTGCTCACGGGCGTACGCGGCCAACCGCCCCTGTTCCTCGTCGAGTTCGGAGTCGAGGTGGCCGAGGGCGAGGACGACCAGGTCGGCGAGGAGGGGGCGCGGACGGCCCTCCAGCCACACCTGCTGGCGCCCCTCGCGCGGGCCGCTGACGCGCAGGGCGCGCCGGGGGTGGTGGTGGACGGTGACACCCGGGGGCAGTTCGGCGAGCGCCTGCTCGTACACCCAGCGCAGATAGCGGCCCTGGAGCCGCCGGCCGGCGAAGGTACGGCCGTGCAGGCCGGCCCATTCGTGCAGCGTGGGCCCCTCGCGCACCGGGCCGTCCATCACCACCGTCTCGTCGGTGAACATGGTGACGTCCTCGGCATGCGAGTTCATCCACAGCAGCGGCGACTGCGCCTCGCGCCAGATGCGGCCGCCGCCCGGTGGATGGGGGTCGACCAGATGGATGTCGAGGCCCGAACCGGCGTACAACTCGGGCGCGTTGGCGGCGATGCGTTCGAGCAGTCCGGTCCCCCGCGGCCCGGCTCCCACGATCACCAGCTGCGGCCGCGTCGCGCGGGTTCCGTCGCTCACCGGCCGCGCGCTCACCGGGCGGACTCCCCCTGGTGCGGGGTGAGTCCGACGACCGCGACGGCGACCGGGCTCAGCGAGTTGACGGCGAACCCGGGCGGCACCAGGACGGCGACGGCGGCCCGCTGTCCGAACCGGCGCTGCGGGACGACGGTCAGGGCGTCCGCGCGCTCGGATGCCGGGGGTGCGGTGGGGATTTTGGCGAGGGTGTCGGATGACATGCGAAGGCTCCGTGACACGGTGGGTGGAACACGGTGATCGCCTTCACACGGGCGCGCCGTGCGGCGCGGGTACGGCCGAGCCCCTCAGCAGGGCCGTTCGTCGAGAGTACGTGGACGTTTCGGTCCGCTGTCAAGGTCGTCCGCACTGTGAGCCGTACGTCTCAACGCAGTTGACGCGGAACCGGATGCCTGTTCCACTTGGCCCATGCGCCCACAGCAGTGGCTGGTCACCCGCTCCCACATCGACTTCGGTCGCGTGTGGTCCTCGTCCTGTTGAGCTGACCCCCTGCGTGCGCCTGCCCTCCGGGCGGGCGTACTCGCGTTCTCCTCTTTCCGCGCCTTCACACGCACACCCCTCCCCTCGTATTTCCGCTTCCCGCCATTCACGCCTATGGAGACCTGAGGACGGACTTCTGGCCGCGGCACATCATTCGGATCCGGCCCTCCTGAGGTCCGATCCGGCGTAGTCGGCAGTACCGGTTCAGGGAACGAGAGGGCCCCGCTGATCCCGAGTCAGCGGGGCCCTTTCATCGCTCTGCTCAGCAGCCGTCGCAAGGGCAGCAGCAGTCACAGCCGTCGCACCCGTCGCACGGGCAGTCGCAGTCGCAGTCCCGGCAGCAGCCCTCGCGCTTCTTCCGGGACCAGGGCCCCTCGTACTCCTCGGCGCAGCACATCTGGCAACTGCAGCACAGCAGCAGGAACATCCCGCAGCCGGGCAGAAAGCCGCGCGGTTCCTTGGGCTTCTGAGGGGAGGGGGCGCCAGGGAAGTGCGGCGCTCCCGGCCCCGGCCCATACGGACCCGGCGCATACGGCCCCGGCTGATGCGCCGCGCACGTGGGCATCGCACCGAACGCCCGGTCCACCGAGCGCCGCAGCTCGTGCACCAGCAACAGGTGCACCAGCTTGCCGTCGGCGAACTCCGCCTCCCGCAGTGCCAGACGGATGCCGTGCAGGGCGTCGTCGGCGAGCCGACGGGCCTCCGTCAGCGAGGTCCCGGTGGCGGTGAGGGGGTTCCAGGCACCTGACACGGCATCAGCGTGCCTGTCCTCCACGGCGTCCAGCAGATGCGCGAGCCGGCCGAAGAGGCGGCCGGCCTCGGCGAGCGGTTCGGCGTTGCCCGGCCGGCCGGCCAGCACCGCGGTGTGCGCGAAGGCGGCCTCGGTGGCGGTCTCGGTGGGCTCGGTGACCGTCAGGATCGAGGTGCCCGGGCCCGCCAGGGCCTCCAGGCCGACCTGCCGGTCCACGGCGTCGACGAGGATCCCGGTGTCGAACCCGACCGCCGATCCGCCACGCGCTCCGGCCCTCCCCCAACCCGCCGCGACCCGGCGTGCCGCGACCGCGACCGGCTTCCGCCCCAGCAGTCCGTCACCGTCGGCGACATGGTCGCGCACCTTCGCCGAAGCGAGCACCAGCGAGACCGCGGCAGCGAGTCGCGCGCCCTCGCCCTGGGCGACGGACGCCGTCCGCATCCCGCGCAGCGCGCACGGGCCCGCCGTGCGCCGGGAGCCGCTCACCGCACCCGCCTGAGCCTCCGTCAGAACGGATATGAGCAGCCCGTCGTAGTTCGTCACGATGCGTGCGAACTGGCCGTGATCCTTGCGCAGCGCGAGGCAGAGCCCGCACAGGTGCGCCATCCACTCGGCCTTGAGACGCTCACCGAGCCGGTGGGCGCAGGGCCTGACGATTCCGAACACGACGATCCCCCGTGATGCGATGCGACGTTGAGTCGCGGCATCGTACCGACCCAAAGTCGGCTCGTATCAGCCGGTGCGTTCACCCATACGCCCCGACATCACCCATCCGCCGAAGACAATCATATTTCACTCACAGTCAGCAGCCGTATGAGTAACGACCCTTGGGACACAAGGGCTCTCGACGGATCGGCTGTGCACCAGTACCGTCACAAACCCCCCGCGCGGCGCCTATCTACTTGGCGCACTGTCAGCATCATGGATGACCATAGGGAAGAGGAACGCAAGAAGACCGCTGTGAGAGGAGGCGTCCATGGGATCGGTACGCAAGGCGAGTGCGTGGCTCGGCCTCGTCGACGACAACGATGACGAGCGTTACTACGACGACGAGTACTCGGAGGGCACGGAGTCCGGAGACGCCTGGGTCACGGACCCCCGGGTGCAGGTGGCCACGGACACGGCCGAGGAGAAGGGCCGGCGGATCGGCACGGTCACCCCGGACAGCTTCCGGGACGCCCGCGCCATCGGCGAGCTGTTCCGGGACGGTGTCCCGGTCATCATGAACCTGACGGCGATGGAGCCGGCCGACGCCAAGCGCGTCGTGGACTTCGCCGCCGGACTGACCTTCGGCCTGCGGGGCACGATCGAGCGGGTCGCGACCCGGGTGTTCCTGCTGACGCCGGCGAACACGGAGATCATCAGCGGTGAGGCGTCCTCGCACCGCGGGGACGGGTTCTTCAACCAGAGCTGAGGCAGGGCCGCTCACCGGCCCTGCCTCCTCGGGGGCTCACCGGAAGGCGTCGAGCCCGGTGAGCGCCTTGCCCAGCACGAGCTGGTGCATCTCGACGGTGCCCTCGTAGGTGAGTACCGACTCGAGGTTCGTCGCGTGCCGCATGACGGGGTATTCGAGGGAGATCCCGTTGGCACCGAGGATCGTCCGCGCGGTACGGCAGATCTCGATGGCCTCGCGGACGTTGTTGAGCTTGCCGAAGCTGACCTGCTCGGGACGCAGGCGGCCGGCGTCCATCCGCCGCCCCAGATGGTGGGCGAGCAGGATCCCCTTGTGCAGTTCGACCGCCATGTCGGCGAGCTTGGCCTGGGTGAGCTGGAAGCCGCCGATGGGCCGTCCGAACTGCTCCCGCGTCTTCGCGTAGTCGACGGCCGCCTCGAAGCTGCTGCGCGCCGCGCCCATGGCACCCCAGACGATGCCGTACCGGGCGTGGGACAGACAGCTCAGGGGGCCGCGCAGTCCGGTGACCTCGGGGAGTACGGCGGTGGCGGGCAGTCGTACGTCGTCCAGGACGAGTTCGCTGGTGACGGAGGCGCGCAGGGACCACTTGTGCTTGATCTCGGGCGCCGAGAAGCCGGGTCGGTCGGTGGGGACGACGAACCCGCGGATGCCGTCCTCGGTCTGCGCCCAGACGACGGCCACCCCGGCGACCGACCCGTTGGTGATCCACATCTTGCGGCCGTTCAGGACCCAGTCGTCGCCGTCGCGCTTGGCGTGGGTGCGCATGGAGGCGGGGTCGGAGCCGTGGTCGGGCTCGGTGAGCCCGAAGCAGCCGATCACCTCGCCGGCGGCCATGCGAGGCAGCCACTCCTGCTTCTGCTCCTCGCTGCCGAAGCGGTGGATGGCGTACATGGCGAGCGAACCCTGCACCGAGACCAGGGACCGGATGCCCGAGTCGGCGGCCTCCAGCTCCAGGCAGGCCAGGCCGTACTGCACCGCCGACGCGCCCGCGCAGCCGTACCCGGTCAGGGACATGCCCAGCGCGCCGATGCCGCCGAGTTCACGGGCGAGGTCCCGGATGCCGGGCAGCTCGCCCTTCTCGTACCAGTCGGCGATGTACGGCAGCACGCGGTCGGCCGCCCAGCTGCGGACGGTGTTCCGGACGGCCAGGTCCTCCGGCTCCAGCAGGTCGTCGATCCCGAGCGGGTCGGCGGGGTCGAACGGGGGCAACTTCGCGGACGCGGACATGGAACACCCTCCGGGACACTGAGGCACACAGCGGTACAGCGAAAACTAGCAGCGCTAGTTACGACGCGTGCGACCGACGTTACGGTGCAGTCTCCCGCACGTCCAGAGCGGGGGTCAGGGCCGACACCCTCGGCTTCTCCGCCTCCCGCGGGGAGGGCAGCTCCACCTCGGCGGCGCCCTCCTGCATCGTGACGGCGTCCGCGCGGACGTCCTCCGCGCACTGCATGATCCTCGGCAGCCGCAGCGCGATCACCGCACCCAGCAGCAACAGGCCCGCGCTGACCAGCAGCGTCACATGCAGCCCGTGCACGAAGGACTCCCGTGCCGCCCGGCGCAGCGCGGCCCCCTCGGGTCCGCCCAGCCGTCCGGCGATGTCGTAGGCCTCGCCGAGCGAGTGGCCCGCGGCGGCGGAGGCGCGCGAGGGCACGCCCGGCACGGACGCGAGGCCGGGCGCGTAGGCCGCGTTCATCACGCTGCCGAGCAGCGCGATCCCGATGCCGGCGCCCAGTTGGTACGAGGTCTCGCCGATCGCCGCCGCCCCGCCGGCCTGTTCCGCCGGAGCCTCGCTCAGCATCGACTCGTACGCCCCGAAGAGGGTGGTCTCCAGGCCGAAGCCGAGCAGCACGAAGCCGAGGAGCAGCAGGGTCGGGTTGTCCGTGCCGCCCATCGCCGTCAGCGTGAGGACCGCGGCGGCGGTGAGGCAGAAGCCGGCGCAGACCATGCGGCGCGGTCCGAAGCGGCGCAGCATCCGCGCGCCCGCGAGGCCGGCCGCCATCGCCGCGACGGTCAGCGGCAGCAGCCGAAGGCCCGTCTCCAGCGGCGACAGGCCGAGCACCAGCTGCAGATACTGAGCCGCGATCAGCTCCAGGCCCACCAGCGCGAGCATCGCCAGCACGATGCAGCCCACCGAGGTGCTGAACGCGGGCCGCCGGAACATGCGCAGGTCCACCAGCGGATGCGGGCGGCGTCGCTGGCGTCGTACGAAGAAGAAGAGGAGTGCGGCGCCCACCGGCAGCGGCAGCAGGGTGAGGGGATCGGCAAGCGGCTCGCCGCCGAGCCGCTTCACACCGAGCACGAGGCCGAACAGTCCGGCCGCCGCCATCAGCGCGCCGACCACGTCCCAGGGGCCGTCGCGGTCGCCGCGCGACTCGGGCAGCAGCATCCGGCCGACGGGCAGGCTGACCAGCATCAGCGGGATGTTGACCAGGAAGACCGCGCCCCACCAGAAGTGCTCCAGCAGGAACCCGCCGAGCAGCGGTCCGACCGCCGCGCCGACGGCGGCGACCGCGCTCCAGATGCCGATGGCGAGCGCGCGCTCGCGCCGTTCCGGGAAGACCTGGCGCAGGATCGACAGGGTCGCGGGCATGATCATCGCGCCGCCGACGCCGAGCAGCGCGCGGGCGAGGATCAGGGTCTCGGCGCTCGGCGCGAAGGCGGCCACCGCGGAGGCCACGCCGAAGAGGGCGTAGCCGAGCAGCAGGACGCGTCTGCGGCCGATCCGGTCGCCCAGCGTGCCGAAGAGGATCAGCAGCGAGGCGCAGACCAGGGGGTAGATGTCGACGATCCAGAGCAGCTGTACGGCGCCCGGCCTGAGGTCCTCGGTGACGGCGGGGACCGCCACGTGCAGGACGGTCGCGTCCACGGCGACGAGCAGCAGGCTGACACAGAGGACGACGAGGACGACCCAGCGGTTGGCCCCGGCCCCGGCCGCCCGACGGCGCGGCCGGATGCCGGCCGTGGTCGTCCCGGACATGTACGTACCTCCCAGATGCTCCCTCGCGTGCGGCGGATCGGCGGGGTGGGGACTCCCCGTCGTACGGCCGGAGAGGAGCGGGGTCTCCGGCCCGCGCAACCCACGCGGGTGACTCGTCAGCGTACGCGAGTTCACCACGGGGTCACGTGGCGGACCTCTCACACGCACGACCGAACCCGTGTGGCGTACGCCACTCCGCCCGCTCTTGACCACGCCCCGGCGGACCGTGCGGTTCCGCGGCCGGTCGATAATCGAGCCCGTGACCGATCTTGCGACGCGCGCGACCCCGTCCCGCGCCCCCCTGTTGCGCCGGGCGGCGCCTGCCCTGCTCGGGTACGCGGCCGTGCGCGCCCTGGGCCTGGTCGTGCTGGCGGTGTGGAGCGCCGCGCGCGGCAAGAGTGCGTACACCTTGTTGACGGCGCGCTGGGACTCGCTGTGGTACACGCGGGTCGCCGAGCTGGGCTACGGCTACGAGGTGCGGCTGCCGAACGGCGACGTCCACTCCAATCTCGCGTTCTTCCCGCTGCTGCCGTGGCTGGAGCGGGCGCTGCACGCGGTCACGCCGCTGTCGTACGCGGACGCCGGGTTCGTGGTCGCGCTGCTCGCCTCGCTCGCGGCGGCCTGCGGGATCTTCGCGGTGGCGGAGCATGTGTACGGCCGCCGGGTGGGGGTCTGCGCGGTGCTGCTGTGGGCGGTGCTGCCGGTCGGGATCGTGCAGTCGATGGCGTACAGCGAGTCCTTGTTCACGGCGCTGGCCGCGTGGTCGCTGTACGCGGTGCTGACCGGCCGGTGGGTGGGCGCGGGTGTGCTGGCTGCGCTGGCCGGGCTGACCCGGCCGGTGGGGCTCGCGGTGGTCGCGGCCGTGTGGGTGACGGGCGTGATCTCGTTCGTGCGGGACAGGAGCGCGCGAGGCGCGAGCGGCGCCCGCGACGGCGAGCACGCCCCCGTCCCGCGCCGCGCCCTCGGCATGCTTCTCGCTCCGCTGGGTGCCGCCGGTTATGTGCTGTGGGTCGGACACCGCACCGGAAAGGGACTCCTCGGATATCTGGACGTCCAGGCCGGGTGGCGCAACGGGTTCGACGGCGGGTACGCCTTCGGGCGCTTCGTGGCCGACAAGTTCACGTCATTTCCGTCGGCCCTCGCCGGCGCGGGCCTCATCATCGGTGTCGCTCTGCTGATCTGGCTCTACGTCACCGGCGTGCGCCAGCGTCAGCCCGTCGCGCTGCTGGTGTACACGGGTGTCGTGCTCGCCCTCGCCCTGTGCGCGTCCAGCTACTTCGGGTCGAAGCCGCGACTGCTGATGCCCGCCTTCCCGGTGCTGTTCCCCCTCGCGCGCGCCCTGGCCCGGCTGCGCACGTCCAGGTCGGCGCTGGTCACGGCGGGTGTGGCGGCGGCGACGGCGGTGTACGGCGCGTTCTGGCTGAACGGCTCCGGTCCTCCATGATCATCTTCGGCGGTCCGATGAGCGTACCCTGAATTCCACCCCATGATTCGGTGAACGCATTTATAAGCGCCATATAAGCAACCTCCGGCATGATCAAAGGAATTACCGGAAGCGGCGCGCACGGGATTGTCGAATCCGAGGAATTCTGCGGGCTCCTGAGAGGTTTCCCACATCACATCGTCATCACAAAGGTGCTGATTCGACCGGGAACACAGCTCACCCGCTGTAACGTCGATTGGGTGCGTACCGAACGAAACCTGACCCGGCGTCTGGACCGGGTCTTCGCCAGGCTGGACCGTGAGCCGGAACGACCGGCCCACATCGATGTGCCGAGGATGAGCCGGCACCGGGTCGTGCTGTTCTCCGCGACCCTGGCTTTCTACCTGGCGATCGTGTGGGCCGTGATCACCACCTCCTGGCTGGTCCGGCTCGACTGGCAGGTCATGTTCTTCCGGCCGTACCAGCAGTGGCCGCAGATCCACGCCTTCCTCGACTACTACGTGGTGCTCGGCCAGCGCGGCCCCACCGCGGTGATGGTCGCGGCCTGGCTCGGCTGGCGCTCCTGGCGGCAGCACACGCTGCGCCCGCTGCTGACCCTGGCCGCCTCGTTGCTGTTGCTGAACATCACGGTCGGCGCCGCCAAGCTCGGGATGGGGCGCCTCGGTCCGCACTACGCGACCGTGATCGGCTCGAACGAGATGGGCCTCGGCGGCGATATATTCCCCAGCGGCCACACCGCCAACGCGGTGGTGACCTGGGGAATCCTGGCGTATCTGGCCTCCACCCCGCGAGCGCGCCGCTGGCTGTCCGCGCTCTCCGCGATCACCGCGCTCGGCGTCGGCCTCACCACCGTCTACCTCGGCACGCACTGGCTGAGCGACGTGCTGCTGGGCTGGGCCGCGGGTCTGCTGATCCTGCTCGCCCTGCCCTGGTTCGAGCCGCTGATCGCCAGGACCGAGACCGCGCTGTTCGACCTGCGCGACCGCCTGCGCGACCGTCGCCGCCGTACGGCTCCCGCACCGGCCGTCCCGGTCACCCCCGTGGTGCTCAGGCCGCGCGCCTCGTCCGTCGAGCCGTCCGCCCGGGCCACTCAGCCCGCCCCGGCGCGCGAGCCGGTGGCGTCGGGGCGCGGGTCCCGGGCCTCGATCCATCTGGCGCCCGGTCCGCACACGGCCCGTTCGGAGCGCACCCCGGTCACCCCGGCCGGCAGTCGCCGGCCGCCGCACGCGGACCGGCTTCCGCGCGGCACGGCCCAGCAGGCCCGCCCCCTGACCGGCGGCTGACGCCCCGCCAGGACCACACCGGCGACAACGGGGTCCGGTACGCACACCCACCCCGGCCGGCAGAAGGCCCCGCCTCCCCTCAGGGGGAAGCGGGGCCTTCTGGCGCCCGGGGCCCGGCGGGCGGCGCCGGTCAGCCCTTTCAGGCTCGGGTCAGCCCTTCCAGGCGCGGGTCACCCGGCCGTCGGTCACCTCGAAGTTGAGCCGGCCCACCCGGTACTCCATGGTGATGATCGCGCCGGGCGGCAGCGACCGTACCGTCGACCACCCCCGGTCCCGGGCCAGCCGCTCGGCGTGCTCGGCGTCGAGGCCGACGTACCCGTCGGGACTGTCGTTCGGCTCCGCTGGCGGAGTGGGAATCGGTGCCATGCGACCACGCTAGGCCGCATCCCGCGGCGACGGAAGCCGGACCCTCGGCGGGGACGGAGTTCCCGCGCCCCGTCACACTTCTGTCACAGCTTCCCGACACGCGATTCCGTCGAACTCCGTCACGCGTACGGGGGTTTCCGTTCCGCTTCCCGGGGCATTCGAACAGAATTCCCGCGTGTCGCAGTGCCCCTTCCAATTACCCGGCGGAAAGTGCCCACGTGATGATCGGGGCGGGCTCCGGAACGGGATTCCCCCGGAATCCATGCGATGCCGCGAGAGCTGACACCGCATAGGAAATTCACGGATTCAGCACACAACCGCCGTACGCCCCTGTCGGAGCGCACGGCGGCGCGAGCATCATGACGGCAGCTCGCGGGTGGGCGTGCCCCGGGCCCCGGCGGACCCGGGCGCGACGAGCGAAGGGGCGAGCGAGCGATGGGGACCGACACCGTACGGGCGACGGCAGGACCGGAGGCACGCGGGGGGCCGGGGCGGCTGATCGTGGACTGGCTCACCACCACCGACCACAAGAAGATCGGCCATCTGTACCTGATCACGGCCTTCCTGTTCTTCCTGGCCGGCGGGGTCATGGCGCTGCTGATGCGGGCCGAGCTGGCCCGGCCGGGGCTGCAGCTCATGGACAACAACCGGTACAACCAGCTGTTCACGCTGCACGGCACGATCATGCTGCTGCTGTTCGCGACCCCGAGCTTCGCGGGCTTCGCCAACGAGGTGATGCCGCTGCAGATCGGCGCGCCGGACGTGGCGTTCCCGCGGCTGAACATGCTGTCGTACTGGTTGTTCCTGTTCGGCGGTCTGATCGTGCTGGGCTCGCTGATGACGCCCGAGGGACCGGCCGCCTTCGGCTGGTTCGCCTACGCGCCGCTCAACGACGCCACGCACTCCCGCGGCATCGGCCCGGACCTGTGGATCACGGGGCTCGCTCTAGCGGGCTTCGGGACGATCCTCGGCGCGGTCAACTTCATCACCACGATCATCGGGATGCGCGCGCCGGGCATGACGCTGTTCCGGATGCCGGTCTTCACCTGGAACACGCTGTTCACGTCGATCTTGATCCTGATGGCGTTCCCGGTGCTGGCGGCCACCCTGCTGTGCCTGGAGGCGGACCGCCGGTTCGGCGCGCACGTGTTCGACGCGGCCAACGGCGGGGCGCTGCTGTGGCAGCACCTGTTCTGGTTCTTCGGGCATCCCGAGGTCTACATCATCGCGCTGCCGTTCTTCGGGATCATCACGGAGATCATCCCGGTCTTCAGCCGCAAGCCGATCTTCGGCTACCTGACCCTGGTCGCCGCGACCATGGCGATCACCGGTCTGTCGATGGTGGTGTGGGCGCACCACATGTTCGCCACGGGCGCGGTGCTGCTGCCGTTCTTCTCCTTCCTGTCGTTCCTGATCGCGGTCCCGACGGGCGTGAAGTTCTTCAACTGGACCGGGACGATGCTCCGGGGCTCGCTGTCCTTCGAGACACCGATGCTGTGGGCGACCGGCTTCCTGGTGACGTTCCTGCTCGGCGGTCTGACCGGGGTGATCCTCGCGTCGCCGCCGATGGACTTCCACGTCACGGACTCGTACTTCGTCGTCGCCCACTTCCACTACGTCGTCTTCGGCACGGTCGTCTTCGCGATCTTCGCCGGCTTCCACTTCTGGTGGCCCAAGTTCACCGGGAAGATGCTGGACGAGCGGATCGGCAAGATCCAGTTCTGGACGCTGTTCGTCGGCTTCCACATGACGTTCCTGGTGCAGCACTGGCTGGGCGCGGAGGGCATGCCCCGCCGGTACGCCGACTACCTCGCCGCCGACGGCTTCACTGCGCTCAACACGGTCTCGACCATCGGCTCCTTCCTGCTGGGCGTGTCGACGCTGCCGTTCCTCTACAACGTCTGGAAGACCGCGAGGTACGGCGAGAGGGTCGACGTGGACGACCCCTGGGGCTACGGCCGTTCGCTGGAGTGGGCGACCTCCTGCCCGCCGCCCCGGCACAACTTCGTCACCCTGCCCCGGATCCGCTCCGAGTCGCCGGCGTTCGATCTGCACCATCCGGAGATCGCGGCGCTGGAGCACGCCCGAGCGCGCGAGCCAGGCGGTCCCGGGCCGTCCTGATCGCCTCGGTGAGCTCCTCGGGCTCCAGCACCTCGAACTCGAAGCCCGTCATCATCACGTGCACGACCATCGCGTCGAGGTTCGCCGCGCCGGAACGCAGGACGCACGCGTCCTCGCCGTCGGCCTCCAGCATCCCCGCCGACGGTGAGATCCGCTCGGCCGCCTCGTGCAGCGGCACCAGCAGCCGGACGGCGGCCTGGGTGGCGTACGCGCGCCGGGAGACGCCCTCCGAGACATAGGCGGCGAGGTCCTCGGCGGGCGCCTCGCGCGGCGTGAAGCGGGGGCCGTGCGGCGGCTTCGGGGTGATCCGGTCGACGCGGAAGGTCCGCCAGTCCGCCCGGTCCACGTCCCAGGCGACCAGGTACCAGCGCCGCTCGGTGCACACCAGCCGGTGCGGTTCGACGGTACGGCGGCTGGGGGCACCCGTGTGGCTGCGGTACTCGAAGCGGAGCCGCTCGGCGTCCCGGCACAGGTGCGCGAGTTCGGTGAGCACGGCCGGGTCGACGGGTCCCGAGGGCGGACCGGGGCGCAGCATCGGCACGGTGAAGGCGTTGAGGGCGCTCACCCGGCGGCGCAGCCGGTTCGGCAGCACCTGTTCCAGCTTGGCGAGGGCGCGTACGGAGGTCTCACCGATGCCCTCGATGCCCTGTCCGGCGGCGGTGCGCAGTCCGACGGCCACGGCGACGGCCTCGTCGTCGTCCAGCAGCAGCGGGGGCAGTTCGGCGCCCGCGCCCAGCTGGTAGCCGCCCCCGGTGCCGGGGCTGGCGTTGACCGGGTAGCCCAGCTCGCGCAGCCGGTCCACGTCCCGGCGGACGGTGCGCGGGGTGACGCCGAGCCGATCGGCGAGTTCGGCGCCGGACCACTCGCGGTGGGCCTGGAGCAGCGAGAGCAGACGCAGCAGACGTGCCGAGGTCTCCAACATGGGGCGAGTCTGCCAGCCGATGCGGACAGCCGCTGTCCTCGTCGAGGCGAGGACAGCGGCTGTTCCGGGCTCAGGTGACCGGCACCCGTCGCGTGCTCGGGTCGCTCCGGGCGCTCGGGTCGCTCGGGGCGCTCAGAGGGTTCAGAGCGCTCGGAGCGCGAGGCGCTGGCCCGGCATGATCAGATCGGGGTCGTCGCCGATGACCTTCTTGTTGGCGGCGTAGATCCGCTGCCAGGTGGTGCCGTGCCGGGCGGCGATGAGGCTGAGGGTGTCGCCCTCGCGAACCGTGTAGTCGCCGTGGGAGGCGCCGTGGCCGTTGTGGCCGGTGCGGGCGGTCGGGTGGTCCGGCGTCTTCGCCGGAGTGGACTTCGCCGGGCTGGACTTCAGCGGGGCGGACTTCGTCGTCGCGCTGCTCTTCGAGACGGTCGTACCGGAGGAGCCGGCCGCGGGCGCGGTCCCCGAGGCTCCGGCCCGGGCCGAGCAGACCGGCCAGGCGCCCCAGCCCTGGGCGTGCTGGACCTTGGTGGCGACGGCGATCTGGGCGCTCCTGGAGGCCTGGTCGGCCCTCGGGGCGTAGGCGGTGCCGCCGTACGCGCGCCAGGTGCCGGCGGAGAACTGGAGCCCGCCGTAGTAGCCGTTGCCGGTGTTGATGTGCCAGTTGCCGCCGCTCTCGCACTGGGCGATGCGGTCCCACACTCCGTTGTCCGCCGCGGCGGCGTTGCCGGTCGCGGCCAGCAGCCCCAGCGGGGCCAGCAGCGCCGCCCCGGCGAGGGCGGCCGTCGTACGGCCCTTGCGGGCGCTGTCGTGACGAGCGGTGTTGCGGGTGGTATCGGCACACTCGGACATGTAATTCCCTCTCCACGAACCCGGGCTCCCCCGAGGCGGGGCGCGCCTCGCCGCGTAGGACCGCGACGCTGCGCACTCGCCCCGTCCGCCGTGACCGTGCGTCGATCGTGCTCTGCCTGGTGCCGGCCGGCGAACGTACCCGAGCGGTGCTCGTTGCACACGGCGGAGGAATGTAGGGAGGAGGGGCGTCCGATATCAACCAACTCCCTGTCATTCCAGGCCAGTTCGCTGTTACCGAAGGTATCGGCGATTTCCGGCCAGCCTTTTTATGCGCTGATTTCATGATGTGTCGACCAGTGATCGAGACGATCTGTGACTCACTTCACCCGATCAAGTTCCTTGACACTGAACGAAGTTGACGGTGAGTGGCCGATTCCGTACCGGAGGTGACCCTGTGCGGTGGATGGTTCGATTCCGATCCCCTCGGGGCGTGACCACCACCACAGGACGCCCGTTGTCTTCTTCATGAGCCCGGAACCCCGGGGCTCAGCGGCCGGGAGCCACCCGGCCGCCCCAGCACGCATCCCGAGGGAGCCACCGTGCCGCGCATGCTCGACGTCAGTGACGCCGTACGCGCCGAGATCGGCGACGAAGAAGCCGACCGGCTGCTCGCCGGAGAGAACGCCCCGGGCAGTTACGACTGCACGTCCTGCCGCACCCCGGGCGACTCCGAGCAGGAGCGCACCAGCACCGTTCTGTTCATCGGCGACGAGACCGCCGTCCTCGCCTTCGCCCACGCCAGCTGCCTGCCCTCGCAGGTCGTCCAGGTCACCGAGGAGCAGCTGCGGGGCGCCGTCCGCTCCATCGGCGGCGACATCGCTCCCGGCGAGGGCCCGAACAGGGCGGTGCCGGAGCAGGCCGTGCTGGGCGTGACCAGCGGACTGGTCCTGATCGAGGGCGAGTTGCACCCGGCGCTCGTGGTCGAGCCGACCGCGCCGATCGCGCGCCCGGGCTCCTTCGGGGCCGGCGACGACTTCCTGCCGCTGCTCATCGAGCAGGGCTACATGCCGATGACCGAGCTGACGTCCGTCCCGCCGGTGCTGCACGGCTGGTCGGTGCTGCTCGCCATGGGCCAGCTGCACGCCGTGCTCCAGCCGGGAGCGAGCGGCGGGCAGCCGGTCGCCTGGTGGCAGGCGCACCAGCCGCTGCAGGTCACGGAGGGCTGGCGGGCCGCCGCGAACAAGCATCAGCAGGTGCTGATGTTCGCGGCGCCGGTGGGGTCCATCGGACGGCAGCCCCGGGAGGACCTGCTGCGGGACGCGCTCGACAAGGCCGCGGCGAACGGAAAGCTGGTGGCGGCGACGCTGCCGCTCGCGGGTACCTGACAGTCGCCCGAGGGGCGCGAGTGATACAGCCCCGCGCCCCTCAAAAGCATGACGCCGGCCGCATCTTCTTGCAGGGCGCCGTCGTTTGGACATACGTGCACGCATACGACACTCCTCCTCCCCGTCGGTCCGGCTTCTCCTCCATTCCCTCCGCGCGGACGGGGCAGGAGGGTTCCGGCGGGGCATCGACCACGCCGATCTACGACTCGCTCTACGCGGAGTGGGTGAAGGCCTTCCGCACACTGCCGGGGGACCGCAGTGGAGAGGAGGAGCTGGGCTTCGTCGCGTTCGGGAACCTTCCGCAGAGCACGGGCTCGTACGGGGGCTACCGGCCGGGGACGTTCAGCAGTTCGTACAGCGCCTACAGCGCCGGGGCCTACAGCGCGCGGCAGCAGTCCCAGTCGCAGTCACCGTCGCAGTGGCAGCGGGTCGGCACGATCGGGCGGCAGCAGCAGGGGTCCGGGACGCCGCAGCCCGTGCCGGCCGCGCTGCCCCCGGCGCCCCGCCGGGGCGCCTGACATGCCGAAGGGCGGCTCCCTGTGACAGGGCCGCCCTTCGGCATGCGACTGCTTCTCCCGCGCGCCGCTACTTCTTCTTCGCGCCGCGCTTCTCGCGCACCCGGACCGAGATATGGATCGGGGTGCCCTCGAAGCCGAACTCCTCGCGCAGGCGGCGCTCGATGAACCGCCGGTAGCCCGCCTCGATGAAGCCGGAGGCGAAGAGCACGAACCGCGGGGGCTTGGTGCCGGCCTGGGTGCCGAACAGGATGCGCGGCTGCTTGCCGCCCCGGATCGGGTGCGGGTGGGCCGAGACCAGCTCGCCGAGGAAGGCGTTCAGACGGCCCGTGGGGACGCGGGTCTCCCAGCCGGCCAGGGCGGTCTCGATGGCCGGGACCAGCTTCTCCATGTGCCGGCCGGTGCGCGCCGAGACGTTGACGCGGGGCGCCCAGGCGACCTGGCCCAGCTCGGTCTCGATCTCCCGCTCCAGGTAGTAGCGGCGCTCCTCGTCGAGGGTGTCCCACTTGTTGTAGGCGATGACCATCGCGCGGCCCGCCTCGACGGCCATGGTGATGATCCGCTGGTCCTGCACGGAGATGTTCTCGGAGGCGTCGATCAGGATGACCGCGACCTCGGCCTTCTCCACGGCCGCGGCCGTGCGCAGGGAGGCGTAGTAGTCGGCGCCCTGCTGGAGGTGGACGCGCTTGCGGATACCGGCGGTGTCGACGAACTTCCAGGTCGTGCCGCCGAGTTCGATCAGCTCGTCGACCGGGTCACGGGTGGTGCCCGCCAGTTCGTTGACGACGACGCGCTCCTCGCCGGCCACCTTGTTCAGCAGCGAGGACTTGCCGACGTTCGGGCGGCCGATGAGGGCGATGCGGCGCGGACCGCCGACGCCGGCCCCGCCGAAGGTCTGCGCGGGGGCCTCCGGCAGCGCCTCCAGGACGGCGTCCAGCATGTCGCCGGTGCCGCGGCCGTGCAGGGCCGAGACCGGGTGCGGCTCGCCGAGGCCGAGGCTCCACAGGTAGGCCGCGTCGGCCTCGCCGCTCGGGCCGTCGACCTTGTTGGCGGCCAGGACGACGGGCTTGCCGGCCTTGCGCAGCAGTCGTACGACCGCCTCGTCGGTGTCGGTCGCGCCGACCTTGGCGTCCACCACGAAGACGACCGCGTCGGCCGCCTCGATCGCGTACTCGGCCTGCGCGGCCACGGAGGCGTCGATACCGAGGACGTCCTGCTCCCAGCCGCCGGTGTCGACGACCTTGAAGCGGCGGCCGGCCCACTCGGCCTCGTAGGTGACGCGGTCGCGGGTGACGCCGGGCTTGTCCTCGACGACCGCCTCGCGGCGGCCGATGATCCGGTTCACCAGGGTCGACTTGCCGACATTGGGGCGGCCGACGACGGCGAGCACGGGCAGCGGGCCGTGGCCCGCCGCCTCGATGGCGCCCTCGACGTCCTCGATGTCGAAGCCCTCTTCGGCGGCGAGCTCCATGAACTCCGCGTACTCGGCGTCGCCGAGCGCCCCGTGGTCGTACTCGTGCGCGTCCTCGTGCGCGTCCGAGCCGTCGGGCTGGATCTGGTCGTTCATGAAGTCCGTACCTCGTTCGTTCGTGGTGATCGGTGGGCCGGGCCGTGGTGGGCCGGACCACTACTCAAGTGTCGCCTAGCGCCCGGTCAGGCGCCTGGCGTTTTCCAGGTGGGCGGTGAGCTGCTTCTGGACGCGCTCGGTGGCCTCGTCCAGCGCCGCGCGCGTGCGCCGTCCGCTGCCGTCGCCCGCCTCGAAGGGGTCGCCGAAGACGACGTCGATGCGGGAGCGCAGCGGGGGCAGTCCCTTGATCAGTCGTCCGCTCCGGTCGGCGCTGCCGAGGACCGCCACCGGGACGATCGGTGCCCCGCTGCGGACCGCGAAGTAGGACAGCCCGGCGCGCAGCGAGGCGAAGTCGCCGCCGCCCCGGGTGCCCTCCGGGAAGATGCCCAGGACTCCCCCGGCCTCCAGCACGCCGAGGGCCCGGGTGATCGCGGTGCGGTCGGCGGAGGCGCGGTCCACCTTCAGCTGGCCGATGCCGGTCAGGAAGGTGTCCAGCGGGCCGACGAACGCCTCCTTCTTGATCAGGAAGTGCGTCGGCCGGGGCGCCACGCCCATGACCATGGGGCCGTCGATGTTGTGGGAGTGGTTCACGGCGAGGATCGCCGGGCCGGCGGCGGGCACCTTCCAGGCGCCCAGCACGCGCGGCTTCCACAGGCCGTGCATCAGGCCGACGCCGATGCGCCGGCCGACCTCGGCACCCCGCTCGGACGGAAGGTCCCCCTCCCCGCGTGACGGAAGGCTCACTTCCCGGCCCGCTTCTCCTCGACCAGGGTGACGACGCACTCGATGACCTGGGCGAGGGTGAGGTCGGTGGTGTCCACCTCGACCGCGTCGCCGGCCTTGGCCAGCGGCGAGGTCTTCCGGCTGGAGTCGGCCGCGTCCCGCTTGATCAGCGCCTCGCGGGTGGCGTCGACGTCGGAGTTCTTCAGCTCGCCGCTGCGGCGGGCGGCGCGGGCCTCCGGGGAGGCGGTGAGGAAGATCTTCAGGTCGGCGTCCGGCAGCACGGTCGTGCCGATGTCCCGGCCCTCGACCACGATGCCCTTCTCCGCGCCGCGGGCCAGCGTGCGCTGCAGCTCGGTGATCCGGGTGCGCACCTCGGGCACCGCGCTGACCGCGCTGACCTTGGAGGTGACCTCCTGGGTGCGGATCGGGCCGGAGACGTCGACGCCGTCGACCGTGATGGCCGGTGCGGCCGGGTCGGTGCCGGAGACGATCTCCGGCTTTCCGGCGACGGCGGCGATCGCGGACGGGTCCTCCAGGTCGATGCCGTTGGCCACCATCCACCAGGTGATCGCCCGGTACTGGGCGCCGGTGTCCAGGTAGCTCAGGCCGAGCTGCCCGGCCACGGCCTTCGACGTGCTCGACTTGCCCGTGCCGGAGGGGCCGTCGATCGCGACGATCACGGGCTTGGCGGACGTGGCGCCGTTTTCCACGGGGGGACACCTTCCTGGTGCGGTGCGGTGCGGTGCGGTGCGGTGAGCGGGGTGCGGGGAGCGAGTGCGCCCTGCACAAGGTTACTGGGTGTGGGTCACTCGTCCGGACCCGCGCTTGCAGGGCGGGACCACCCCGCACCCGCCGACGCCGGGCGTCCTACTGGCGCAGCGCCCACCCTCGCTCCCGCAGGGCCTCCTTCAGCACCGCCACCGCCTTGGGCTCCACGCTGAGCTGGACCAGACCGGTCTGCTGTCCCGTCGCGTGCTCGATGCGGACGTCCTCGATGTTGACCCCGGCCCGGCCGGCGTCGGCGAAGATGCGGGCCAGCTGGCCCGGCTGGTCGTCGATCAGCACGACCACGGTGTCGTAGACCCGCGGCGCCGACCCGTGCTTGCCGGGCACCCGCACCTGTCCCGCGTTCCCGCGCCGGAGCACGTCCTCGATGCCCTGGCCGCCCTCGCGCCGCTTCTCCTCGTCGGAGGACTGCAGGGCGCGCAGCGCCCGTACGGTCTCGTCGAGGTCGGCGGAGACGTCGGTGAGCAGGTCGGCGACCGGGCCCGGGTTGGCGGAGAGGATGTCGATCCACATCCGGGGGTCGGAGGCCGCGATCCGGGTGACGTCCCGGATGCCCTGCCCGCACAGCCGTACGGCGGCCTCCTCGGCGTTCTCCAGGCGGGCCGCGACCATGCTGGAGACCAGGTGGGGCATGTGGGAGACGAGGGCCACGGCGCGGTCGTGGGCGTCGGCGTCCATGACGACCGGTACGGCCCGGCAGTGCGAGACCAGTTCCAGGGCGAGGTTGAGCACCTCGGTGTCGGTGTCCCGGGTCGGGGTGAGCACCCAGGGGCGGCCCTCGAAGAGGTCGCCGGTGGCGGCCAGCGGCCCGGACTTCTCCCGGCCGGACATGGGGTGGGTGCCGATGTACGTCGACAGGTCCAGGCCGCGTGCCTCCAGTTCGCGGCGCGGTCCGCCCTTGACGCTGGCCACGTCGACGTAGCCGCGGGCGACGCCGCGGGCCATGGCGTCCGCGAGGACGGCGGCCACATGGGCGGGCGGCGCGGCGACGATCGCGAGGTCCACCGGGCCCTCGGGCGCCTCGTCGGTGCCGGCGCCGAGCGCGGCGGCCGTACGGGCCTGTTGGGGGTCGTGGTCCTCGAGGTGGACGGCGACGCCCCGTTGGGTCAGGGCGAGTGCGGCGGAGGTGCCGATGAGCCCGGTGCCGATGACGAGTGCGGTCCTCACTGGGCGATGTCCTTGCGCAGGGCGGCGGCGGCGCCGAGGTAGACGTGGGCGATGTCGGCGCGGGGCCGGTCCGACTCGATGTGGGCGAGGACCCGGACGACGCGGGGCATGGCGCCCTCGACGTCCAGTTCCTGGGCGCAGATCAGGGGGACGTCGATGATGCCGAGCTTGCGGGCGGCGGCGGCCGGGAAGTCGCTGTGCAGGTCGGGGGTGGCCGTGAACCAGATGCTGATCAGGTCGTCGGTGGTGAGTCCGTTCCGCTCCAGGACGGCGGTGAGCAGGGCCCCGACCTGCTCGTCCATGTGACCGGCCTCGTCCCGCTCCAGTTGGACGGCCCCCCGGACCGCTCGTACCGCCACGGCGCTGCTCCTTGCTGACGTGCGTGTCGACTGCTGTCGGCTCTTCGTGCGTCCAGCGTAGTCAGAGCGGCGAGGGCCGGGCGCGCGACGACCGGTCGCTGAGACGGGCGCCCCCGTGTGGCGGCGCGCTGTCGTGGCGGGGCCGATCCGGTGATGGCCCGATCCCGGTTCCTTCGCCCTTGATCCCTTCAATGCCAGGATGCCGATTATCGACACATTTCTCCCTCTTACGTTCGGAGTGATCACATGACCCAGCCCGCGACGCGGCGCACGGTTCTCGCGACGGGTGCGGCGACGATCGCCGTCGGCTGCGTGGGATGCGGAAACGAGAGCAAGAGCGGCTCGTCCTCCAACAGCACGCCCGCCAGTCCGCCCGCCACGTCCCCCAGCGGCCCGAGCAGCGCGCCCGCCGGCACACAGGACACCTCGGCCACCGGGACGGTCCTGGGGATGACCAGTGACATCCCGGAAGGCGGCGGCAAGATCTTCAAGGAACGGAAGGTCGTGGTCACACAGCCGAAGAAGGGCGACTTCAAGGCCTTCTCGGCCATCTGCACGCACCAGGGCTGCACGGTGGCCAAGGTCGCGGACGGCACGATCGACTGCCCCTGCCACGGCAGCAAGTTCCACGTCGCCGACGGGTCGGTGGCGCACGGCCCGGCGACCCGGCCGCTGCCCCCCAAGAAGATCATGGTGGAGGGAAACTCGATCCACCTCATGTGACCGGCCCGCGTACGCTCCCGGCATGCAGCCCGAGAACGCCGAAGACGCCGAGGATCTCGTACGCGACCACACGGTCTACGCCTGTGTCATGGGTTCACGGGCCTTCGGCCTGGCGACGGACGCCAGTGACACCGACCGGCGGGGCGTCTTCCTCGCCCCCACTCCCCTGTACTGGCGGTTCGAGAAGCCGCCGACGCATGTGGAGGGGCCGGGCGAGGAGCGCTTCTCCTGGGAGCTCGAGCGGTTCTGCGAACTGGCGCTGCGCGGCAACCCGAACATCCTGGAGTGCCTCCACTCCCCACTGGTGGAGCACGTGGACGACACCGGCCGCGAGCTGCTGTCCCTGCGCGACGCGTTCCTCTCCCAGCAGGTCCACGGCACCTTCACCCGCTACGCCCTCGGCCAGCGCCGCAAACTCGACGCGGACGTCCGCGCGACCGGTGCCCCGCGCTGGAAGCACGCGATGCATCTGCTCCGCCTGCTGATGAGCGCGCGGGACCTGCTGCGCACCGGGGAGCTGCGGATCGACGTCGGCGAACGGCGGGAGCCGCTGCTCGCGGTGAAGCGGGGCGAGGTGCCCTGGGCGGAGGTCGAGGCCCGCATGGTCCGGCTGGCCGACGAGGCCGACGAGGCCCTGCACCGCACCCCGCTCCCGCCGGAACCGGACCACGCGCGCGTGGCCGACTTCCTCTTCCGAACGCGCCGCGCCTCAGCCCAGTCAGCCCTGTCAGACCTGTCGGCCCTGTCATCCCTGTCAGCCCTGTCAGACCCGTCAGCCCTGTCAGACCCGTCAGCCCTGGAGCCCGTCCAGCCGGACGCGCACCACGAAGTCGTGCAGGGCGTCGTGCGCACCGGCCGCGTCGGGCAGGGCTGAGGCGGCCTGCGCCTCGTCCAGGACGGCGTGCAGCCGCTCCACGTCGGCCTCCACGCGCGCGTGCTCGATGTCGGCGGTGCCGTGCTCATGCTCGGCCTTGGCGGCGATCAGCTCGGGCAGGTAGCCGGGCGCGTCCACCTGTTCCAGGAGGGTGGGCAGATGGGCCTGCACCTCGCCGCTGCGCATCAGGTGGACGCCGGTGAGCAGCACGCGGAACGTGTAGAGCAGGGGCTTGAGTTCGCCGGTCTTCTCGAACAGCCGCCACTGGGTGACCGCGAATCCCCGGTAGTGGTGGGCGTGGTGGCTGGTGAGCACGCCCGGCGCGAGCGCGACCAGCTCCCGGTGCGCGTCGGTGGTGTGCACGACCAGCGGCGAGAGCAGCTGCTCCAGCACATAGCCGTTGCGCCGGAGCATCAGCCGTACGAACTTGCGCAGGTCGTGGGTGACGAGGTCCATCTCGACGCCGTACCGCACCCACGCGCGCGAGCGCGTCTCCTCCGGCTCGTGCAGCCCGAGCAGGTCGGCGGCGGGCAGCAGGTGGACGCCGCGCAGGTCCAGGTCGGAGTCCTGGGACGGGAAGCCGTACAGGTGGGCTCCGGAGACGGTCGCGAACAGCAGGGTGTGGGGCTGTTCGGCGATCACGGGCGTCAGGTCGATGTCGAGGTCGTCGATCATGGACCTAAGCGTCCCAGAGCGCCCCCAGGGCCAACAGGTCGCCCCGGTACTCGATCCGGTCGGCCCACTCGGCGGGCCAGGCGTCCGCGCCCAGCCAGGCGCCCGCGAAGGCGCCGGTCAGGCAGGCGATGGAGTCGGAGTCGCCGGCGGAGCAGGCGGCCCGGCGCAGGGCGGTGACGGGCTCGTCGGGGAAGAGCAGGAAGCACAGCAGCCCGGTGGCGAGGGCCTCTTCGGCGATCCAGCCCTCGCCGGTGGCCAGGCACGGGTCGGTCTCCGGGGAGACCGTGCGCACGGCCTCCTGGAGGCGCCCCAGGATCTCCAGGCACTCGTCCCAGCCGCGCGCGATGAAGTGCTCGGGACTGGGGTCCTGGGAGCGGGTCCACAGGTCGCCGAGCCAGGTGTGGTCGTAGTGGGTGCGGTGGTCGTAGGCGTACGAGCGGAGGTGTCCGACGAGTCCGGCCGGGTCGGTGCCGTTGGCCAGCAGGTGGACGGCGTGGGCGGTGAGGTCGGAGGCGGCCAGCGCGGTGGGGTGGCCGTGGGTGAGCGCGGACTGCAACTGGGCGGCGCCGGCGCGCTGTTCCTCGCTCAGTCCGGGGGCGAGCCCGATGGGGGCGACCCGCATGTTGGCGCCACAGCCCTTGGAGCCGATCTGGCTGGCGTCCTGCCAGGGCCTGCCCTCCTCCTTGAGGAGAGAGCACGCGGTGAGGCAGGTGCGGCCGGGGGCGCGGTTGTTCTCCGGCGAGTGGTACCAGTCCACGAACTCTTCGCGCACCGGCCGCTCGAGCCGCTTGGGCGCGAGGGACCCGCGCTCCATGGCCGTCCTCAGCCCGCGTCCGAGGGCGAGGGTCATCTGTGTGTCGTCGGAGACGAAGGCGCGCCGCGGCAGCTCCATCTCCCGCCAGGGCCCGCACTTGGCGAGGATCGACGGCACGTCGTTGAACTCGGTCGGGAAGCCGAGGGCGTCCCCGAGGGCGAGTCCGACGAGGGATCCGGTGGCGGCGCGCTTGCTCGCGTGGGTGGTGGTCATGCGGGGCGTCCTTCCCGGGACGGTCGGAGCAGGGGCGGGTGCAGGGTGGTGGCGGTGCCCGCGCGGTAGAGGGCGGCCGGTTTGCCGCGGCCACCGGTCAGCCGGGCGGCGCCGGGGACGGGTTCGACGAAGCCGGGGGTCGCGAGCACCTTGCGGCGGAAGTTGGGCCGGTCCAGGTCCGTGCCCCACACCGTCTCGTAGACCCGCTGCAGCTCGCCGAGGGTGAACTCGGGCGGGCAGAAGGCGGTGGCGACGCAGGTGTTCTCCAGTCGGTCGCCGATCCGTTCGTGGGCGTCGGTGAGGATCCGGTCGTGGTCGAAGGCGAGCGGCCGGGCCGTGTCGTACGGCAGCCAGCGGGCCTGCGCCGCGTCGCCGCCGCCGCGCGGTTCGGGAGGCTCGGGCAGCAGCGCGGTGAAGGCGACGGACACGACCCGCATGCGGGGGTCGCGGTCGGGCTCGCTGTAGGTGCGCAACTGCTCCAGGTGGAGTCCTGAGACGTCGTCGAGCCCGGTCTCCTCGGCGAGTTCGCGCCGGGCCGCCGTCTCCGCGGACTCGTGGGGCAGCAGGAAGCCGCCGGGCAGCGCCCAGTGTCCGGCGTACGGCGCCTGCCCGCGCTCGACCAGCAGCACGTGCAGGGCGCCCTCGCGCAGGGTGAGGACGGCGAGGTCGACGGTGACGGCGAACGGCTCGTAGGCGTGCTTGTCGTAGCCCTCCATCCCCGGCCACCTCCTCGCGATTTATGGTCAGCACGACTAATAGTCGCTACGACTATAAAGACCGGGAGCGGTGATCCGCAAGCCCCTCGGCGCCCGCCTGAGAGCCGTACGCCCATACGCCGACGGCCGGCCCCGGGAAACCCGGAACCGGCCGTCGCAAAGCCACGCAGGCGCGTCCTGAGCCGCGCAGGCGCTCCCTAGAGGTCGACCTCCTTCATGAGCATCCCGACCTCGGTGTTGGACAGGCGGCGCAGCCAGCCCGACTTCTGGTCGCCCAGGGTGATCGGCCCGAAGGAGGTGCGCACCAGCTTCTCGACCGGGAAGCCGGCCTCGGCCAGCATCCGGCGGACGATGTGCTTGCGGCCCTCGTGCAGGGTCACCTCGACCAGGTAGTTCTTGCCGGTCTGCTCGACGACCCGGAAGTGGTCCGCGCGCGCGTAGCCGTCCTCCAGCTGGATGCCGTCCTTGAGGCGCTTGCCGAGGTCGCGCGGGATCGGCCCGACGATGGCGGCGAGGTAGGTCTTCTTCACGCCGTACTTGGGGTGCGTGAGGCGGTGCGCCAGCTCGCCGTGGTTGGTGAGCAGGATGACGCCCTCGGTCTCGGTGTCGAGGCGGCCGACGTGGAAGAGCCGGGTCTCGCGGTTGGTGACGTAGTCACCGAGGCACTGGCGTCCCTCCGGGTCCTCCATGGTGGAGACGACACCGGCGGGCTTGTTGAGCGAGAAGAACTGGTACGACTGCGTGGCGACGGTGAGGCCGTCGACCTTGACCTCGTCCTTCTCCGGGTCGACGCGCTTGCCCTGCTCCAGGACGATCTCGCCGTTGACCTCGACGCGGGCCTGCTCGATCAGCTCCTCGCAGGCACGCCGGGAGCCGTAGCCCGCGCGCGCGAGGACCTTCTGCAGCCGCTCGCCCTCCTGCTCGGCGCCGGGGAAGGTCTTGGGGAGCTTGACGTCCTTCTTGCCGGCGTAGCGCTCGCGGTTGCGCTCCTCGGCGCGTGCCTCGTACTCGCGGGAGGTTCCCGGAGCGGTCCGCCCGCCGCGCTGCTGGGCCTGCTTGGGGCCGCCCTTCGCGCCGCCACGCGCGGAGCCGCCGCGCCCGGACTTGGGGCCGTCCTTGGTGGCGCCGGGGCCCACGTCGTAGCGGCGCTCCTCGGGGCGGGGCTTGCGGGGACGGCCCTGGCCCTGCCGCTCGTCCCGGTTGTTGCCGGCGCCGCGGTAGTTACCGCGCCCGCCACTCTTTCCGCTGCCGCTGCTTCGCATCAAAGTTCCGTCTTAGTCGTCTGCGTCCTGACCGCCGGGCGCGTCGGGCGCGTCCGGGTCGAACGACGGTACGCCCTCCTGGGTCTCGGCCTCGATCGCCTCCGCCTCCGGCAGGAAGGGCGCGAGCTCCGGAAGCTCGTCCAGGCCGCGCAGGCCCATCCGCTCCAGGAAGTAGTTCGTCGTCCTGTACAGGATCGCACCTGTTTCGGGTTCCGTGCCCGCCTCCTCGACCAGACCCCGCTGGAGGAGGGTGCGCATCACGCCGTCGCAGTTCACTCCGCGCACGACGGAGACGCGGCTGCGGCTGACCGGCTGGCGGTAGGCGACGACAGCCAGCGTCTCCAGCGCGGCCTGGGTGAGACGGGCCGTCTGGCCGTCCAGCACCAGCCGCTCGACGGCGGGCGCGTACTCGGCGCGGGTGTAGAAGCGCCAGCCGCCCGCGACGAACCGCAGCTCGAAGCCGCGGCCCTGCACGGTGTAGTCGTCGGCCAGCTCCCGCAGGGCGTCCCGGATCTGCCGCTTGGGCCGTTCCAGGATCCTGGCCAGGTGCTCCTCGGTCGCGGGCTCGTCCACGACCATGAGGACCGCCTCCAGGGCGGGCTTGAGGTCGAGATCGGCGACGCCTCGGGGCCCCGCCGGGATCTCGGTGGTGTCCTCGGTCACGGCTTCTTCTCCTCCTTGGGCTCCTCGGGCGGCCGGTCGAACTCGTCGGTGACCCTCGGCACCGCGTCCCCGTCCCCGCCGGTCCAGCGCACCAGCAGCTCGCCGAGCGCGGTCTCCTGGTCCAGGGCGACGGCCTTCTCGCGGTACAGCTCCAGCAGCGCGAGAAAGCGGGCGACGACCGTGAGGGTGTCGTCGGTGTCCTCCACCAGCACGCGGAAGCTGGCCTCGCCCAGTTCCCGCAGCCGTGCGACCACGATCCCCGCCTGCTCCTGCACGCTCACCAGCGGGGCGTGGATGTGGTCCACGTACACCTGGGGCTTCGCCTTGGGCTGCATCGCCTTGACCGCGAGCTTGGCGAAGCCCTCGGGTCCGATGCTGATGACGACCTCGGGCAGCAGCTCGGCGTGGTGGGGTTCGAGGCCGACGGTACGGGGGTGGCGGCGGGCCTCGTCGTCCAGGCGCTGGTTGAAGATGTCGGCGATCTGCTTGTACGCGCGGTACTGGAGCAGCCGCGCGAACAGCAGGTCCCGGGCCTCCAGCAGCGCCAGGTCCGCCTCGTCCTCCACCTCGGCGGCGGGCAGCAGCCGGGCGGCCTTGAGATCGAGCAGGGTGGCGGCGACGACGAGGAACTCGGTCGTCTGGTCCAGGTCCCAGTCCGGCCCCATGGCCCGGATGTGCGCCATGAACTCGTCGGTGACCTTGGACAGCGCGACCTCGGTCACGTCCAGCTTGTGCTTGGAGATGAGCTGAAGGAGCAGGTCGAAGGGACCCTCGAAGTTCGACAGCCGGACCTTGAAGACACCGTCACGAGGCTCGTCGGGTTCGGCGGCAGCGGGCTCGTCGGCTACGGCGGCTGAAGGTTCTTCGGGTACGGCAGCTTCCGGGACCTCTTCCAGCTCGCCGCCGTTGTGGGCAGGCGTTCCGCTGGGGGTCCCCCCAGGCACTGGGGGAGGAACGGGTGGGCACAACGGCCCACCGGGCTCGGCCGGAGCCACGACCTCCGCCACGGACCGGCTCTCCGCCGCGGGCGGGGCAGGCCGGGGTGCGGCCCCCGGGCCCCGCCCGAGGACCCGGCGGCGCCCGGCCGAGCCGGGTTCGTACGAGGTCATAGCCGTCGCAGGCTACCGTCTGGCACCGGCGGGGCGGGCTACCGACCCCGCAGCCGCCGTACCAGGATGCTCGCTTCGCCGCGGGACTCCAGGTCGGCCAGGACCACGGCGACGGCCTCGCGGACGATGCGGCCGCGGTCGACGGCGAGTCCGTGCTCGCCTCTCAGGACCAGGCGCGCGTGCTCGAGGTCCATGAGTTCCTCGGCCGAGACGTACACGGTGATCTTCTCGTCGTGCCGCTCGCGCCCGCTGGGCCGCCGGCTGGCCGCCCGCCCGCGCTTGCGGGGCTGTGCGGCCGCCGCGCCGGCGGAGGCCGCAGAAGAACCTTCCTGCGCCGCCTGTCGCCGGGCCGGCCGGGTGCGGGACTCGGCGGAGTCGGCCGGTTCCGTCTCGACGGCCGCCACGTGCTCCGCACCCTCGCCGTCCCCGCCCTGTGCGGGCACGGACTGCGGCGCGTCCTCCGCCACGGCGGCCGAGGCCGCCGGATCGCTCTCCCCCGCGGGAGCCGGCACCCGGGCCTCACCGTTGGCCGCGCGTCGGGGCGTGGACGGCTGGAGCGCCATCCCCCCTGTCGTACGGAAGAGTTCGTCGGCCCCGGGCAGACTCACTCGGCGTGACACCGGGCGAGCACCTCCCTGGCGAGCTGGCGATAGGCGGCGGCACCGACGGAGTTGGAGGCGTAGGTGGTGATCGGCTCACCGGCGACCGTGGTCTCCGGGAAGCGGACCGTACGCCCGATGACCGTGTGGTAGACGTGGTTGTCGAACGCCTCGACGACACGCGCGAGCACCTCACGGCTGTGCACGGTGCGCGAGTCGTACATCGTGGCGAGGATGCCGTCCAGCTCCAGCTCGGGGTTGAGCCGCTCCTGGACCTTCTCGATCGTCTCGGTCAGCAGGGCCACGCCGCGCAGCGCGAAGAACTCGCATTCCAGCGGCACGATCACCTTGTGAGCGGCCGTCAGGGCGTTGACCGTGAGCAGGCCGAGCGAGGGCTGACAGTCGATCACGATGTAGTCGTAGTCGGGCATCAGCGGCTTCAAGGCGCGCTGCAGCGTCGACTCGCGGGCGACCTCGGAGACCAGCTGGACCTCGGCGGCGGACAGGTCGATGTTGCTGGGCAGCAGGTCCATGTTGGGGACCGCCGTCTTCAGCAGGACCTCGTCCGCGGACATGCCCCGCTCCATGAGCAGGTTGTAGACGGTGAGGTCGAGCTCCATGGGGTTGACGCCGAGGCCGACCGACAGCGCGCCCTGCGGGTCGAAGTCCACGAGCAGCACGCGCCGTCCGTACTCCGCGAGCGCGGCACCCAGGTTGATGGTCGACGTGGTCTTGCCGACGCCGCCCTTCTGGTTGCACATCGCGATGATCTTCGCGGGGCCGTGGTCGGTCAGCGGGCCCGGGATCGGGAAGTACGGCAGCGGGCGTCCGGTCGGGCCGATGCGCTCGCGGCGCTGGCGGGCCGCGTCGGGCGCGAGTGTGGCCGCGTACTCCGGATCGGGCTCGTACTCGGCGTCGGGGTCGTAGAAGTGCCCCTCGGGCAGTTCGTCGTAGTCGGCGAAGTGGTTGTGGGGCGCGCCACTTCCGTCGCCGGCCATGGCGTTCACGTGATGGCCATCCATGCTCTGGTGTGCTGTCCGGGTCGCGTGCGGACCTGGACTCTGGTGGGCTGCGAAGGTACGCACTGCGACGGAGCCGACAGCCTCGAATCCCGCGGGGCCCTGGCCCCGTGCCGGCATTCCTGGTTGACCACCCCCGGGAGAAAATGTCGACTCATTCACAAGTCGTCTTACCTCCTTGGTGACCAGGAAACTTCTAGACAAGGTCAGCGTGGCACCATGCCGACGGTTGGCGACTCTATGGCGTGTCGGCGGTCCGCAGCAACACAATCCGCCGGACCCGGCAGGATGTGTCGGCAATGAAACATCCCGCTGTCAAGGGCGTACGGCCGTCGCACCGTAGGTTTCACCGGTGTACGAATCGGTCGAAGGGTTGCGTTCGAGGCGAGTTGACCGAGAGCCGCAAAGTGACCATACACACATCCGGCCGGACCTTGTCGGGCAAGGTCCGGCCGGCTGCGCAGCGTTGACGATCTGTGTTGACGAATCGCCTTTTACCTGATGGTGACTTAGTGACTCACCGGGTCGGAGGCGTCGGCCGGGCTATCAGCCGATCACGGTCTCCAGGTCGATGTGGTCCAGGCCGTGGGCCTCGGCGACCTCCTTGTAAACGACCTTGCCGTCATGGGTGTTCAGACCCTTGGCGAGCGCGGCGTCGCGGCGCAGCGCCTCCACCCAGCCGTTGTTGGCCAGGGAGACGATGTACGGCAGCGTCGCGTTGGTCAGGGCGTTGGTGGAGGTGTTCGGCACGCCGCCCGGCATGTTGGCCACGCAGTAGAAGACCGAGTTGTGGACCCGGAAGGTCGGCTCGGCGTGCGTGGTGGGGCGGGAGTCCTCGAAGCAGCCGCCCTGGTCGATCGCGATGTCGACAAGGACACTTCCGGGCTTCATGCGGGACACCAGCTCGTTGGTGACCAGCTTCGGGGCCTTGGCGCCCGGGATGAGGACGGCGCCGATGACGAGGTCGGCGTCGAGGACGGCCTTCTCCAGCTCGAAGGAGTTGGACATGACCGCCTTGACCTTCGTACCGAAGATCTTGTCGGCCTCGCGCAGCTTGTTGATGTCGCGGTCCAGCAGGGTGACCTCGAAGCCCATGCCGATGGCGATCTGGGCGGCGTTCCAGCCGGAGACGCCACCGCCGATGACGACGGCCTTGGCCGGGGTCACACCGGGGACACCGCCGGGCAGCACACCGCGGCCGCCGACCGGGGCCATCAGGTGGTAGGCGCCGACCTGCGGGGCCAGGCGGCCCGCGACCTCGGACATCGGGGCGAGCAGCGGCAGCGCGCGGTTGGGCAGCTCCACCGTCTCGTAGGCGATCGCCGTGGTGCCCGACTCCAGCAGGGCGTCCGTGCACTCCTTGGAGGCGGCCAGGTGCAGGTAGGTGAAGAGGATCTGGTCCTTGCGGAGGCGGTGGTACTCCTCCGCGATGGGCTCCTTGACCTTCAGCAGCAGGTCGGCGGTGGCCCACACCTCGTCGGCCGTGTCGAGGATCGCGGCGCCGGCGGCGACGTACTCCTCGTCGGTGATCGAGGAGCCGAGGCCGGCACCCCGCTCGATGACGACCTGGTGGCCGTTGCGCACCAGCTCGTGCACACCGGCGGGGGTGATGGCCACCCGGAACTCGTTGTTCTTGACCTCGCGGGGGATGCCGACCTTCACGTGGATCACGGTCCTTGGCTCAGAGGGGGTGCATTACAAGACATACCCAGGCATACCGCGGCACACCGGGAGACACCGCAGGAGAACGTGCGGCAGAGCCAGTTTAATGAAGGTGTTCCGCGTGTCTAGCCTTTCATTGCATCAATCTTCATCAGATGTACTACGGATTTCGCAGGCGCTCGCGGCTTGATCCTGGCTTGCCCCGTCTTCCTGGGCCTCCTCACCCAGCATGCGCTCAGCCGCCGCGCGGTGCAGGAGGGCGGCCGCGGGGTCGCCCAGGCGGTCCAGGGTGTCGGCCAGCCTGAGCTGCAGCGCGGCCTGCAGCCGGGCGTCCTCGGCACGGCGCGCCCAGTCGATCGCCTCCCGGCAGGTCCGCAGCGACTCCTCGGGCCGCCCCGCGTACTCCTGGACCCGGGCCAGCTCGCTCAACGCCCGCGCCTGGGCGGCGACATCCCCGTCCTTGCGGTACCCGGCGACGGCGGCCCGCCAGTTCCGCAGCGCCTCGCCGTAGCGGCCCGCGTAGGTGTGGGCGGTGGCGATCCGGCCGTACAGCCTGGCGGCCTGCGCGCGCTCGTCCCGGGCCAGCCGCTCGGCCAGCGCCCGGCCGAACCAGTCGGCGGCCCGGTCGTAGTCGGCCAGCTCCTGGTACGCGCCGCCTACGGATTCCATCGCGCGGCCGGTCGCGTACGGGTCGTTCGCCGCGCGTGCGGCGTCCAGTGCGGCCCGGTAGCGGGCCAGCGCCTCCCGGGTGCGGCCGGTCTGGGCGTCCACGTCACCCAGGTTCAGCAGGGCCGCGGCCTGCTCCCGGGGCAGTCCGCGGCGCTCGGCCACGTCCAGGACGAGGCCGTGCACGCCGTACAGGTCGGGTGCGGCCGCCTGGGTGCCGAAGTGCGCCACCATGGCCCGGACCAGCTGGGACATCAGCCGGCGGGCGAGGGTGTCCAGCTCCCCGTCGGCCACCGCGAGACGGGCGGCGGCCAGCAGGGCGGGCCGCCTGACCCGCAGCCACTCGGCGGCGGCCTGGGGGTTCGGGAAGCGCAGCGCCGAGGGCAGGGCCCCCAGCTTCTCCCGGACCCCCGGGCTGTCCGTCTCGGTGATCGCCCGGCAGGACTGCAGCAGCCGTACGTCGCGTTCCAGCAGCCGGGCGCGGGCCAGCTGCAGCTCCGCCGGGCGGTCCTGGCTCTCGGCGAGGGAGCGCAGCAGCGGGTGCAGGCAGCCGGGGACGTCGTACTCGGGCAGCGGGGAGTCCACGGCCCGCAGCAGGCCGAGGGTGGCCAGCTCGTCCAGCGTGGTGCGGGCCGTGCTCACCGAGCAGCCGGCCAGGGCCGAGGCGGTGTGCGGGTCGACGGCTCCGGCCGGGGCCTGGGAGAGCAGGCGCAGTATCCGGGCGGCCTGTCCGGGCAGCTGGTCGTGGACGAGCCGGAGGACGCGCGCGAGCGGGGTGCTCTCGTCGGCATAGGTGTGCAGGCGTTTGGCCAGGTCGGAGACGGCCGCCTGGGGGCGGGCGGCGAGCCAGCCGCCCGCCAGTGTGAGCGTGGCCGGGTGGCCCTGGCAGATCTCGGCCAGGCTCTCGGCGGAGCGCGGGTCGACGGTGATGCGGACCGAGCCGGTGTGGCGGGCGAGGAGTTCCACCGCCGACTTGGTGTCCATGCCGCCGAGCGTGCAGGGACGGACGTCGGCGATGCCGGTGAGCGGGCCGCCGGAGACGGCGACGACCAGGCAGTCCGGCGCGTCCGGCAGCAGCGCGTCGACCTGCTCGGCGCCGGGCGCGTCGTCCAGCAGGAGCAGCATCCGCCGCTCCGCGAGGGCCGCGCGCAGCGCCTCGGTCAGGTCGTCCTCGGCGGCCCCGGCCGGTGCCCGCACGTCCAGCGCGGCGAGCAGGTCGCGGGCGGTGCGCTCGACGGGTACCGGGGTGCCGTCGGGCTCGCTGAGCCGGGCCCGCAGCACTCCGTCGGGGTAGCGCCCACCGACCTTCCGGGCGAGTTCCTCGGCGAGGGCGGTGCGGCCGGAACCGGGCCGGCCCGCGATGAGGAGCACGCGGGCGCGGGGAGCCTTGCGGCCGGAGAGGGTGTCCAGGCCCGCGCGCTCGATGTCGGCGCACAGTTCCTTCAACTCCCGTGTACGGCCGAGGAAATGGTCCGCCGCGGCCGACGGCACCGACAGCCGCACGTCGCCTGTGCCCACCGCCTGATCCGTCACGGGCCACACTCCCGTCCCACCGCACGCGCAAGCCCGCCGGGACTCCGGAACGGGCGTTGAGAGCCTAGTTCACCCTCTGCGACGTTCCCTGCGGAGCACGGCGGAGCACGGGGGACACATCGCCCGATCGGATCAGGAGATCGTCACACCAAATGCGTCCCCTGGGGGCGTCAGGACGCGAAGGGACGCGCGGGCCACGGCGCGTCGGCCGGGCGCAGGGCGTCCAGACCGTCCCCGGCCCGGGCGGCGACCAGCGCGAGGACGCCCACGACCAGGCAGTTGTTGTGCACGTCACCGGCGAGCACCCGGCGCACCAGCTCGTCGACCGGCACGCGCGCGTGCTGCATGTCGGCCTCCTCGGCCTCGACCTCGAACCGCTCCCCCTCGGCCTCGGACAGATCGCGGGCGAGGAAGATCCGTACGGCCTCGTCGCAGCCGCCGGGGCTGGTGTACACGTCGGTGAGCACCCGCCAGTCCTCGGCCTTGACGTGCGCCTCCTCGTACAGCTCGCGCTGGGCGCCGTGCAGCGGGTTCTCGCCGGGCACGTCGAGCAGGCCGGCCGGGATCTCCCAGAGCTTGTGCCGCACCGGGTGGCGGTACTGGTTGATGAGCAGGACCCGGTCCTCCTCGTCGAGGGCGAGGACGGCGACCGAGCCGGGGTGGACCTGGTAGTCGCGGCGAGCCACCGACCCGTCGGGCATGACCACGTCGTCCGCGCGGACGGAGGTCTTCTTGCCCGTGAAGGGGGTCTCCGCCGAGCGGATCTCCCACTCCTCGGGGGTGTCCTTGATGGTCATGCCCTGTCCTTCCACACACGTTCAACAAAGACCGGTCACGGGAAACCGGTCACGGGAGACCGGCCGAACGGAAAACCGGGGTGCCCACCTACTGAGAGGTAAGCACCCCGGCCACCGTACAACTGTCGTGCTACTTCGCCGTCTTCCGCTCGACAGCCGCCTTCACCAGGCCGGCGAACAGCGGGTGCGGCCGGGTCGGCCGGGAGCGCAGCTCGGGGTGGGCCTGCGTCGCGACCAGGTAGGGGTGCACGTCGCGCGGGTACTCGACGTACTCGACGAGCTTGCTGTCGGGCGACGTCCCGGAGAACAGGATGCCCGCCTTCTTCTCCAGCTCGGCGCGGTAGGCGTTGTTCACCTCGTAGCGGTGGCGGTGGCGCTCCTCGACGTACTCCTTGCCGTCGTAGACCTCGCGCACGATCGAGCCCTCGGCCAGCTTCGCCGGGTACATGCCGAGCCGCATGGTGCCGCCCATGTCGCCCTCACCGGCGACGATGTCCATCTGCTCGGCCATGGTGGAGATGACCGGGTGGGCGGTGGCAGGATCGAACTCGGTGGAGTTGGCGTCCGGGATGTCGGCGAGGTTGCGCGCGGCCTCGATCACGATGCACTGCAGGCCGAGGCAGAGGCCGAGCAGCGGGATCTTGTTCTCGCGGGCGTAGCGGATCGCGCCGACCTTGCCGAGCACACCGCGGTCGCCGAAGCCGCCCGGGATGCAGATCCCGTCGACGTCGGACAGCTGGGCCTTGGCGCCGGCCGGGGTCTTGCAGTCGTCCGAGGTGACCCACTTGATCTTGACCCGGGCCTTGTTGGCGAAGCCGCCCGCGCGCAGCGCCTCGGTGACCGACAGGTAGGCGTCGGGCAGGTCGATGTACTTGCCGACCAGGGCGAGGGTGATCTCGTGGTCGGGGTTGTGGACGCGGTCCAGCAGGTCGTCCCAGGTCGTCCAGTCGACGTCCCGGAAGGGCAGGTCCAGCTTGCGCACGACGTAGGCGTCCAGGCCCTCGCCGTGCACGGTCTTCGGGATGTCGTAGATCGAGCGGGCGTCCGGGCAGGCGACGACGGCGGCCTCGTCGACGTCGCACATCAGCGAGATCTTCCGCTTGATCGCGGTCGGCACCTCGCGGTCGCAGCGCAGCACGATCGCGTCGGGCTGGATACCGATGTTGCGCAGGGCGGCGACGGAGTGCTGGGTGGGCTTGGTCTTCAGCTCGCCGGAGGGGCCGATGTACGGCAGGAGCGAGATGTGCACGACGAAGACGTTGTCCCGGCCGACCTCGTGGCGGACCTGGCGGACGGTCTCCAGGAACGGCAGCGACTCGATGTCGCCGACGGTGCCGCCGACCTCGGTGATGACGACGTCCACCTCGTCGGTGGCCATGCGGCGGATGCGGTGCTTGATCTCGTTGGTGATGTGCGGGATGACCTGGACGGTGTCGCCCAGGTACTCGCCACGCCGCTCCTTGGCGATGACGGTCGAGTACACCTGGCCTGTAGTGACGTTTGCGGAGCCGTCCAAGTCGCGGTCAAGGAAGCGCTCGTAGTGTCCGATGTCCAGGTCGGTTTCGGCGCCGTCGTTGGTGACGAACACCTCACCGTGCTGGAAGGGGTTCATCGTGCCCGGGTCGACGTTCAGGTACGGGTCGAGCTTCTGCATCACGACGCGCAGGCCGCGGGCCTTGAGCAGCATGCCCAGACTGGAGGCGGTGAGGCCCTTGCCGAGCGAGGAGGCGACACCCCCGGTGACGAAGATGTGCTTGGTCGTCGTAGATTTCGGCGGCATGGCCAAGAGGGGGCTCCCGTGGTCGCGATGTGTCGTGCGGTGCGGCTGCAGGCCCGGAGGAACGAAGTTTCTCGCGGAGGCGCCGTCGCTGCGGTTCGGGGGACCCTTTTATTTTCCTCTGGGGCCCACCGGTCCACGGGCTACCAGGGTATCAGCGCCGGGGCGGGATGGCTTCCGGCCACGCTCCGCGCACGCGCCGCCACGGACATGGGACCGATGTCCGCCACACCCGTACACAGGGGCGTACACCGGTCACATGGCTTCACCTGGTGCTCACTCGTTCGGCCCACACGGGTTGCCCGGAGCGGCACGCAGATCATCTACGTGCGTCGTATCCTGCTCGGACACTCGCTGCCGAGCCCGGCCGGAACGACGGCACACCCCCGCCCCGTACCACCCGGAACAACGAGAGCGCGGCAGTTCGTTGAGCAAAGACTGTCGTATTGCCTCAGGGCTCGGCGGGCTGGTTTGCTTCACCGCTCAACGACGCACAACAACGACCCCTTGACCGCACTAGCGACAGCCCCCACGCGCGGGGGTGACGTGGCCGTTCGACTGGAGTTGCACGTGGCCGGGCGCATCGAAGACTACGCACTCATCGGAGACATGCAGACCGCTGCCCTGGTCTGCCGGGACGGCACAGTGGACTGGCTGTGCCTGCCCCGCTTCGACTCGCATGCCGTCTTCGCCGGCCTGCTGGGCACCGAGGAGCACGGCTTCTGGCGGCTCGGCCCGGCGCACGCGGCCGACTCCCCGCCGCCCACGGCCGCCCGGCGGACCTACCGCGGCGACTCGCTGATCCTGGAATCGGAGTGGGACACCCCGCGCGGCACCGTGCGTGTGACGGACTTCATGCCGCCGCGTGACGGCGCGCCGCAGCTGATCCGGATCGTGGAGGGCGTCACCGGCCGGGTGCCGATGCGCTCGGAGCTGAGGATGCGGTTCTCCTACGGCCGGGTGGTGCCGTGGGTGCACAAGCACGAGAACCGGACGGTGGCGGTCGCCGGTCCCGACTCGGTGTGGTTCGACACGGAGGCCGAGACCTACGGGAAGTCCCTGACGACGTACTCGGACTTCACGGTCGCCCCGGGTGACCGGATCGCGTTCACCATCTCGTGGCAGCCCTCGCACAAGGAGCCGCCGCCCCTACCGGAGCCGGAGCAGTCGCTGGAGGCGACGGAGGAGTTCTGGCGCGAGTGGGTGGAGCACTGTACGTACCACGGTCCGTACCGCGAGGCGGTGATCCGCTCGCTGATCACCCTGAAGGCGCTGACGTACGCCCCCACGGGCGGCATCGTGGCCGCGCCCACCACCTCGCTCCCCGAGGAGATCGGCGGCGTCCGCAACTGGGACTACCGCTACACCTGGCTGCGGGACGCGGCGATCACCCTGTCCTCGCTGCTGCGCACGGGCTACCGCGAGGAGGCCCGCGCCTGGCGCGAGTGGCTGCTGCGCGCGGTGGCCGGCGACCCGGAGAACCTGCAGATCATGTACGGCATCGCGGGCGAGCGCGAGCTGGGCGAGGCCGAGCTGGACTGGCTGCCCGGCTACGAGGGCTCGGTCCCGGTCCGGGTCGGCAACGGCGCGGCCCACCAGCTCCAGCTGGACGTCTACGGCGAGGTCACCGAGGCCCTGCACCTGGCGCACATGACCGGTCTGGCCCGCAGCGACTACGCCTCCCTGCTCCAGCTGAAGCTGATCCGCTACCTGGAGGACCACTGGCAGGAGCCGGACGAGGGCATCTGGGAGGTGCGCGGGCCGCGCCGGCAGTTCGTGCACTCGAAGGTGATGGCCTGGGTGGCCGTGGACCGCACCATCAAGCTGATGGAGTCCGGTGACGTGGACGGTCCGCTGGAGCGCTGGAAGGAACTGCGCGACGACATCCACCGCGAGGTGTGCGACAAGGGCTACGACAAGGAGCGCAACACCTTCACCCAGTACTACGGCTCCCAGGAGCTGGACGCCTCGCTGCTGCTGATCCCGCAGATGGGCTTCCTGCCGCCGGACGACAAGCGGGTGATCGGCACGATCGAGGCGATCCAGCGCGAGCTGTCCACCCCGGACGGGTTCATCCTGCGCTACCCGACCGAGGGCGACCGCGCGGGCGTCGACGGCCTCCCGGGCGACGAGGGGGCCTTCCTGGCCTGCTCCTTCTGGATGGCGGACGACCTGGCGATGATCGGCCGGGTGGACGAGGCCCGCAAGCTGTTCGAGCGGCTCCTCGCGCTGCGCAACGACCTAGGTCTGCTCGCGGAGGAGTGGGATCCGCGCCTGCAGCGCCAGGTCGGCAACTTCCCGCAGGCCTTCAGCCACGTGCCGCTGATCGACACGGCACTGCGGCTGACGGCTTCGGGGGCGTACGGAGGCTGAGCTTCCCGCCTCGGCGGAAGCACACTGGAAGCACAAGGGAGTCTCCCTTCCGGAAGGGGGCTCGCATGGCTTCCCGTTCCACAGCGCACGCGGCCCTCGCCGCGCTGCGCGACGAACTGGCCGGCGAGGTGTTCGCCCCGGGTGACGAGGGCTACGACGACGCCCGTGCCGTCTTCAACGGGCTGGTCGACCGGCGCCCGGCCGTGATCGCCCAGTGCGCGCACGTGACCGACGTGGTCCGTGCCGTGCGGTTCGCACGGGAGCTGGACCTGCACATCGCGGTGCGCGGGGGCGGGCACGGCGTCGCCGGTACGGCCCTGGGTGACGGCGCGCTCGTGGTGGACCTGCGCCGGATGCGCCGGGTGAGCGTGGATCCCGCGACCGAGGCGGTCCGGGTCGAGGGCGGCGCCACGACCGGCGACCTCGACCGGGCCACCCAGCCCCACGGACTCGCCACCACCGGCGCCCGGGCTTCGGCCACCGGGGTCGCCGGATACGTGCTCGGCGGCGGCACCGGCTGGCTGGACCGCGCCTTCGGGCTCGCCGTCGACAACCTGATCGGCGTGGAGCTGGTGACCGCCGACGCCGAGCAGGTCCACGCGAACGCGGACGAGAACCCCGAGCTGTTCTGGGCGCTGCACGGCGGCGGCGGGAACTTCGGCGTCGCCACCGCGCTCACCCTGGAGCTGCACGAGCTGCCCGAGTTCACCGTCGCCCTGCTGCTGTACCTGCCGGAGACCGGCCCGGACGTGACCCGCACCTTCCGCGAGATCATCCGCACCGGGCCCGACGAGACGGGCGGCACGGTGCTGTACGTCACCGGGCCGCCCGCGGAGGTCGTACCGGAGCACCTGGTCGGCAGGCTGGTGTGCGTGGTGGTGCTGACGTACGCGGGCGGCGAGGAGGAGCTGCGCAAGCTCGCCGAACCGCTGCTCGCGCTGCCGCACGAGGCGGAGCTGACCGGTGCCGTGCCGTACGCCCGGCTGCAGCGGCTGCTGGACGAACCGGCCGGACTGCGCAACGCCTGGTCGGCGGAGTGCCTGACCGGCCTGCCCGACGAGCTGGTGGACGTCTTCTGCGCCCGCGCGGACGGCATGCCCGTGCCGACCGATTCCCGGTACCTGCTCCTCCCGCAGGGCGGGGCGGTCGCCGCGGGCCCGCACGCGTACCCGGTGGCGTACCGGAACGCGCCGTGGGCGGTGCATCCGCGCGCGCTGTGGACGGACGCGGCCGACGACGAGCGGGCGACGGCCTGGGTGCGGGACGCGCGCGCCGACGTCGCGCCGTGGCGCACGGGCGCCGTCTGCCTCAACTACATCGGCGACGAGGGTCCCGAGCGCGTGCGGGCGGGCCTGGGCGAGGGGAACCTGCTGCGGCTGGAGAAGGTGAAACGGGCCTACGACCCCGACAACGTGTTCCGCTTCAACCCCAACATCCGACCCGTGTAGCCCGGAGGTGTGCATCGGGCGTTTGCGCAGGTAGCGTCCGCTGCATGGACAGCGGTACGGAGAGCAGACTCGCCACGCAGGGTTCCGGGATCACCGTTCGGAGGGCGCTGGAGCTGCCCGGGCTGCGCAGCGGGCTCCCGGAGATCCTGGCGGGCGCCGACCGGCTGGGGCGCACCGTGCGCTGGGTGCACGCGGGCGAGGTGCCCAACATCGCCTCGCTGCTCAAGGGCGGCGAGCTGCTGCTCACCACCGGCTACGGCCTCGGCACCCGCCCCGCCGAGCAGCGGGCGTTCGTGCGCACCCTCGCCGAGCGCGGCATCGCCGCGCTGGTGGTGGAGCTGGGCCCGCGCTTCACCCGGCTGCCCGCCGCCCTGGTGGACACCGCCCGCGGCGCCGGGCTGCCGCTGGTCCAGCTGCACCGCGAGGTACCGTTCGTGACCGTCACCGAGGAGATCCACACCGAGATCGTCAACGGGCACTACGCGCTGCTCCAGCGGGCGGAGGAGGTGCACCGGCGGTGTACCGAGGCGCTGCTGGGCGGGGGCGGGGTGCCGCAGGTGCTGGGCATCCTGGCCGACTTCAGCGGCAACCCGGTGTTCCTGGAGACGGCCGACGGCCGGCTGCTGTACGCCGCCGGGGAGGGTCCCGAGGGCGCGGATCCGCTGCAGGTGTGGGAGGGGCTGCGGGGTCCGCACAAGGACGCGCCGCCGCCCGCCGGATCGGTACTCGTGGACGTGCCCGGCGGCGGACCCGGGAGCGGACCCGGGGCGGTGCGGGCCCGGCTGGTGCTGCTGCCGGTGCGGGGGCTGCTGGCTCCGGTGCACCGGATCGCCGCCGAGCGGGCCGCGGGGATCCTGGCCGTGGTGCTCATGCAGGCGCGGCAGGAGGAGGAGCTCGCGGCGCGCGGCCGGGGCGACTTCCTCACCGACCTCGCCGAGGGCCGCATCACGGCCGAGGACGCGCCCGCGCAGGCCCGGGTCCTCGGCTTCAAGCCCGGCGACAGCCCGCTGCTGCCGGTCGTGATGCGGGTCGGAGACCCCCTGTCCCCCGGCGGCGGCTGGGCGGTGCTGGCGCGGGCGGTCGCCGAGGAGCTGGCCGCGGTGGGCGTCCCGGTGCTGCTGGGTGTGCGGCCGGTCGAGGGCCGGGTGCCGGTGCTGCTCGGGCTGCGCTCGGAGTCGGAGCGCTCCGCGGTCGCGGACCGGGTGGCCGCGGCGCTGCGGGCGGGCGTCGAGCGGGCCGGGATGCGGCGGCCGGGCGCCCCGCCGCCGGTCGTGGTGGTCGGGGTGGCCGGCGGCTGGGCGGCCGCGTCGGCGGGCCTGAGGCACGCGGCGGAGACGGCGACCGCGGCCCAGGGGCTGACCGACCGCCCCTGGTACGACGCCCGCCGCCTCGACATCGACCTGCTGCTGTGGCGGCTGCGCGACCACCCGGACCTGGCGGCCTTCGTGGACCGCGCGATCGGCCCGCTGCGCGACCACGACCACCGCTCCAAGCCGCCGCTGCTGCCCACCCTGGAGACCTATCTCGCGCACGCGGGCCGCAAGGCCGAGACCGCCCGCGAGCTGCACCTCAACCGCCAGACCTTGTACAACCGCCTCGCCCGCATCGGCGAGTTGCTGGGCACCGACCTCGACGACCCCCAGACGGTCCTGGCATTGAGCCTCGCCCTGCGCGCCCGCCGGCACGTGCCCTAGACACGCCCGAGCATGCTGCCCCGGATCCTGGAGGGTGGCTGGGCCAGTGGTCTCAGCTGGGCTACGCCAGTGGTCTCGGCTGGGTCAACTCGTCATAGATGCTCAGGACCTGAGCCACCGTCTCGTCCTCGGTCGGCCAGGTCGCGGCCTGCCGCCCGCCGCGCTCCCGCAGCAGTTCCCGCCGCTCCGGGTCCGCGAGCAGGCGTACGACGGCGTCCGCGAGCGCCTTCGCGTCGCCGTACGGGACGAGTTCGGCGGCGTCGCCCACGAGGTCCGGGACGCCGCCGACGGCCGTCGCGACGAGCGGCACGCCCGCGTGCAGGGCTTCCTGGGCGAGCACCGAGCGGGATTCCCATTTGCTGGTCAGCAGCGCCAGGTCGGCGGCGGCGAGCAGATCGGGCACGTCGTCGCGGGCCCCGATGAGCCGGACCGGCAGCTCCTCGTCCTCGACGCGGCGCTGCAGCGCGGGCCGCAGCGGGCCCTCCCCCGCGACGACGACCAGCGGCGGCGGGTCGAGGCTCCGCCAGGCCCGGGCCGCGTCCAGCAGGACGTCGTAGCCGCGGTACCGGTCGAGGGAGCCGACCGCGACGAGCAACGGGCGCCCCGTGGCGCCGAGTTCGGCGTGGAGCTTGGGGCCCGGCCGGTCGGGGTCGTCGGTGTCGACGGGCCCGCGCCGCCCCGGCAGGGCCACGGCACCGAGCCGGGCGTCCCGGGCACCGGTCCGGCGGGCCCGGTCCACCAGGTCGGAGGAGGTGCCGAGCACCACGGCGGCCGTGCGCACCACGCGCCGCTCCAGCAGCCGCAGCAGATGCGCCCGCGCGCCCTCGGCCCGTGCCCGGTCGTGCCAGGTGACCACGAGAGGGGTGCTCCGGCCGCCGAGCGCGAGCACGGCGCGGAAGGAGGCGTGCAGCCCGTGCGCATGGACCAGGTCGGCGTCCGCGCAGGCCGCCCGGAGCGCGGCCACGGAGGCGGGGTCGCTGCTGCGCGGCACGGGTACGTGGTCCGCTCCGGTGCCGCTGAAGTCGTAGGCCAGATCGGCCTCGGCCGGGGCGCACACCGTGACCTGCACGCCCCGGGCGACGAGCCCCTCGGCCAGGGAGCGCACGTGCGCGCTGCTGCCGGCGTTGCCCCCGCCCAGCACCTGCACGGTGCGCAGCGGCGACTGGCCGTGCGGTGCGTTGCTGCTCACGGGGCTCACGGGGCTCACGAGGCCGGGGCTCCTGATTCGGCGCGGGCGGTCACGGGTCACGGGTCAGGGGTCAGAAGAAAACGTACAGAAGGCAGCGGGCGGGGAAGGGCGGAAGGACGTACCGCGCGCGCCTCCCACGCGGACCGCGTCCGGCCCGCCACCCGCCCCGCGTTCCCTGCCAAGCATGCCAGTACGTACGGCCGTTCCGGGAAGCACGGGGAGGCGCACAGCGCGGCAGGCGGGGGCAATGCGCCGGAGCACATCACCCACACGGGTGAATGAAGGCCCGGCCCGGACGCACGGTCCCCCGGCCCGTACCCCGAGGTCAGCGCCTCACCACGCCCGCGCCCAGGCACTCACCCGGTCCCCGTACACCGCGGCGGCCACCACGGCGACGGCGTGCGCCAGCAGTCCCGCGCGCCGGTTGCACACCACCACCGCGCTGCCGAGCGCCGCGCCCAGGGCGTGCGCCCCCGTGTCACCGATCATGGCACGCTCCCCGAGGTCGTCCGGGAGCACGGCCGCGGCAGCGCCGGTCGCGACGGCGGCCAGCGCGCCACCCGGCCCGGTCCGCACCAGCCCCGGCGCCCCGAGCGCGAGCACGGCGCCGGCCGCGCGTCCGGGCCGTACGTCGACGAGGTTCACGAAATGCGCGGCCCCGGCGATCACGACACCCGCCAGCAGCCGGTCGAGCGGCCGCTCCTTGAGCAGCGCGCCGGCCACCAGCCCGGCCGCCGAGATCCCGAACAACTTGACGGCGCCGCTGGTCACTTCGCCGTGGCGCAGCGCGCCCAGATGCGCCCGGAAGCCGCGCCGCGGATCCTCCGCGCCGACGACGTCGTCGTACGCCCCGCAGACGCCGGCCGCGAGCACGGCGAGCCCGGCCGCGGGGCGCACCCGCGCGGCGGCGAGGGCCGTGGCGAGCGCGGCGGCCGGTCCGGCGTACAGCTCGACGGTCCGGCCGGCGTAGTTCTTCCGCCGCCAGCGGTCGGAGCCGCCGGTGGCGATCCCGCGCAGGGCCGCGGTCGTTCCGCGCGTCAGCAGGGCCGCCGTGAGGAAGGCCGCGCACCGGCCGGTTCGTGTGCTCATCCGGTCACTCTAGATGGGAGTTCACGGTGAGACTGTGGCCAGGGGTTCGGGCCACCATGCGGTGACGAGGGCGTTCAGCTGGGCCGGGGTGGCGGCGGAGCGGGCCGGGAGCTCGGGGGGCAGGAGGCGGCGGGCCAGGCCGGTCAGGGTGGAGCCGGGGCCCAGTTCGACGAGGTGGAGCGGGCCGTCCGCCAGGGAGGCGAGGGACGCGAGGGTCGCCATGGAGTCCGACCAGCGGACGGGGAGGACGAGTTGACGGCACATCGACTCGCGCCAGAAGTCCGGGGCGTCGCCGTGGTGGGCGAGGCCGTCGACATTGGTGATCACCGGGCAGTGCCCGGCCCGGACGGGCGTGTCGCGGACGGCGGCGGCGAGGCGGGGCCGGGCCGGTGCCATCAGCGGGCTGTGGAAGGCCCCGCCGACCGGGATGCGGACCGCCCGCGCGCCCGCGTCCGTGGCCTGCTCGGTGAGGGCCGCGACGGCGTCGGGACGGCCGGAGACCACCACCTGGTCGGGGCCGTTGACGTTCGCCACCCACACCTCGGCCCGCTCGGCGACGCGCAGCCGCGCGGCGAGCAGTTCGGCGCTCCGCGCCACGCCCGGTCCGACCAGCACGGTCATCGTGCCCGGCACCAGCCCGGCCGCCGCCGCCATCGCCGCGCCCCGCTCGGCCACCAGCCGCACCGCGTCCTCGGGAGCCAGCACACCGGCGGCGGTCAGGGCCGCGTACTCCCCCAGGCTGTGCCCCGCGCACACGGCGGGACGCAGGCGCACGGTGCCGAGGGCGGTCCGCAGCGCGTCCAGCAGCACCATCTCCAGGGTGAAGGTGGCCAGTTGGGCGTTGTCGGTACGGGTGAGCCGCTCGGCGTCGGCATGCAACAGGAGGTCCGCGAGGTCCCGTCCACAGGACTCGGAGAGGTCCTCGACGACCTGCCAGTGCGGGGTCTCCCGCCAGGGCGCCCCCATCCCGGGACGCTGGGCGCCCTGTCCGGGGAAGAGGAGGGCGAGGGGGGTGTCAGGTGGAGTGAGTGGGGCGTTCGGGTGCGGGGGCGGGGCCGTATCGGGTGCCGTGGTGGGCGGGCAGGAAGTCCGTGCAGACATGGGTCCAGTTCCTTCCTCGGACGGTGACGGCCGCGGTGAACCCCTCCCCCGGCCGGGGCCGGAGCAGGGTCCACGCGCCGGGCACGCCGCGGGGCGTGCCGGTGCCGTCGGGGACGACCAGGCGCCGTGCGGCCGGCAGGGTCACTCCGTGTCCGGTCGCCTTGAGCACGGCCTCCTTGCCGGTCCAGCGGCGCAGCAGCGCGGCACGCCGGCGGGCGGGCGGCAGCAGCAGGTAGGCGCGCAGTTCCTCGGGGGCGAGCACGGCGCCGGCCAGGTCGTCCAGGTCGGCCGCCCGCGCCGGACCGGCCGACAGGTGCTCCAGGTCCACTCCGACCTCCGCGCCACGGCACACCGCGACCAGCGCCCGGTCCCGGCTGTGGCTCAGGCTGAACCGCAGCCCGTCGGCCCCCTGGCCGGGCAGCCGGGGCTTGCCGCGCCGGCCGTACTCCAGCGTGACCCGGCCGGGGGCCACGCCGAGGTAGCCAGCGAGCAGGGTGCGCAGGGCCACCCGGGCGGCCGTCCACCGCCGCCGGTCCTCCCGCAGGACGAACCGGGCGGCGCGGGCGGCCTCGTCCGCGCCGAGCACCTGCCCGGCGACGGCGAGCGAGTCGTCCGCCGCCGGGCCGCTCAGCGGAACGCGCCAGACGTGCACCAGGCCGGGCGGGGGCGGCGCCAGCGGATCCGGCCGAGGGACTCGTGGCGGGACCGCCGCAGCGACCGGCGGAGGCACCAGCAGAGGCACCGGCATGATGGCATCTCCTCAGCTCGCCCGTGCCGCGTGCCCCGACTCGGCGAGCCCGGGGACCGGGGTGTCGAGCACCTCGGTGAGGAACTTCGGCAGGGAGGCCCGTACGCCGGCGAAGGGCTCGTGCCCGCCGGGGTAGCGCTGCCAGGTCACCGGATGGCCCCAGGAGGCGAGCAGGTCCCGCAGTACGCTTCCGCTGCGCTCGGGCACGATCCAGTCGCGGGCGCCGTGTCCGATCCACACCGGCAGCCGGCTGTTCGCGGGCGCCGGCCGCCCCTCCGGGAGCAGCGCGGACAGGTCGGGCGGCAGAAAGGGCGCGTACAGGGCCGTACCCGCGAGGGGTTCGCCATGCCGCAGCGCCAGCGTCAGGGCGACCGTCGCCCCCTGGGAGAACCCGGCGACGACGGTCCTCGCGGCGCCGATCCGCTCGGTCTCCGCCCGCAGCAGGCCGATGAGCGAGCGGTGCGCGGCCAGCAGGCCTGGGACGTCGATCCGGTCCAGCGCGAACAGGTTCTGCGGGAACCAGCACGGCACCGGCAGCCCGGTCAGCAGGCTCGGCGCCTCGACGGGCGCGCGCGGGAACACCCCGCGCACGCCCGCCTCGGCGAGCCCGAACCGCTCGGCGACGACCCGCAGATCACCGGGCACCTGGCCGACGCCGTGCAGCCAGATGACGGTGGCCCGGTGCGTTCCGGCCGGCTCGGTCTCCTCGTACTCCAGACGGTCCATCGCGCTCACCCGGGCTGGGGGGCCGGGCGCGGCGCGGCGGGACGCCGGAAGAGCATCGACGCGTACTGCCCGCCGAAGCCGAAGGAGTTCTTCAGGACCGCCCCGACCGGCCGCCGCACCGGGGTGAGCGAGGTGCGCACGGCGCACGCCGGGTCGGGTTCGGTGCAGGTCGGCACGGGCGGTACGACACCGCGGCACATGGTGAGCGCCGAGGCGACCGTCTCCACGACTCCGGAGGCGGCCGAGCCGTGCCCGGTCAGCGACTTCACCGCGCTGACCGGCAGTTCGGCCATCCGCTCGCCGAAGACCTTGTGCAGGGCGCGGGCCTCGGTGACGTCGTTGAGGCGGGTGGAGGTGCCGTGCGCGTTGACCGTGTCGACGTCGTCGGGGTGCGCGCCCGCCTCGGCGAGGGCGGTGCGCATGACGCGTTCGATCATCTCCACGCGGGGAGCGGTCATGTGGCTGGTGTCCACCGCCAGTCCCCAGCCACCGACGACGGCGTACGGCTCGGTCATCCCGCGTCCGGCGGCGTGCTCGGCGGTCTCCAGGACCAGCGCGCCGGCGGACTCGTTGATGACCATGCCGGTACGGCGCCGGTCGAACGGCATGGACGCCTGCGCCGGGTCGCCCCTCCAGCGGGACAGCGCCATGAGCTGGCCGTACTGGGACAGGACGTAGGGGGTGTTGCGGGAGACGGCGGCGGAGACGACGGCGTACCGCGCGCGGCCGGCCCGCAGCAGCCGGACGGCCTCGGCGATGGCGCGCAGTCCCCCGGAGCAGGTCGCCTCCAGGCGGACCGGGAGCACGGCGGTGCCGAGGCGCTCGGCGATCTCTCTCGGGTAGGCGGACAGGTCGCGGGTCTCCAACGGCAGGTTCCTGCCGCGCAGATGGTTCAGGACGGCGGCGGGGTCGTTGCCGATGGTGTCGTAGCGCTCGGCGAGGTCCTCCATGTGCGTGACGTAGTCCTGCGGGAAGGATCCGGTGGGGCCCGGCCACACGCGGGCGTACACCAGTGCGGCGGGGCCCGCGGCGGCGGGCTGGGCGTCGAGGCGGGCGTCGGTGAGGGCCTGTTCGACGGAGGCGTGCATGAGGGTGTCGCCCCAGGAGCGGCCGGGCGCGCTGTGGCCGGCGGCGACCTTCTCCTTGACGTCCTCCGGGATCAGTCCGGCCGTCCAGCCGCAGGGCAGCCCCGCGGTGTCCATGCGTTCCTCCAGGACGATCCCGGAGCGGCCTTCGAGGTTCGCCGACCAGAAGGTCTCGACGTCACCGCCGATGGGGGTGACCAGGCCCATGCCGGTGATGACGATGTCGTCGCTGGCGTCGGTCATGCGTGTGCCTTTCCGTGCGCGGTCGCGAGGAGCAGGGCGCCGGCCGCCGTCGCCTCCGCGCCCTGGTTGAGCGCGGTGAGCAGGAGCGTCGCCGGAGGCGGTAGGGGCCGGGGTGCGCCGAGGACCGGGTCGAGGCCGGGGAGGGCGGGGTCGGGCCGGTTCAGGAGGCCGACGGGGGGCAGTTCGGCGCGGGTGAGGCTCTCCACGGCCAGCGCGGTGTCGATGAGCGCGGAGCACTCGAACGCGTTGCCGATGGTGCCCTTGGAGCCGGTGACGGGCAGGCTGCCCGTGCGCGGCAGCACGGTGTCGGCCTCGACGCGGTCCAGGCGGGCCGAGCCGGCCCCGTGCGCCCACCACACGGTGGGCCCGGCGTCCGCGCCGGCGAGTACGGCGTCCACGGCGAGCCCCGCGGCCGTGGGCAGGTCCGCCGCGGCCAGCACCTCGCAGCCGAGGAACCGGGCCAGCGCGGGCCCCGCCGCCACGTCGGCCCGCTCCAGCAGCACGGCGGCCGCGCCCTGTCCGGCGAGGGTGCCCGAGCGTTCGGCGTCGAAGGGCCCGGCGCCGGTCGTGGCGCGGGTGCCGAGGGGCTCGTCCTGGTCGAAGGCGGCCATGCCGGTGACCGTCAGCGGGGCGCCGACGCCGACCACCAGGACCCGGTCGAGTTCGCCGGTCTCCAGCAGGCGCCCCGCGAGGGCGAGCGCGCCGGCGCCACCGGCGGCGGCCTCGCCGTACGCGGCCACGTTGGAGCCGCGGAAGCCGCTCGCCATGGACACGAACTGGCCGAGCTGGGAGGGGATGCCGCGGATGTAGGAGTAGTCGGGCACCTCGTCGTGCAGGAACTTGGCCAGCGGCCGGGCGTCGCCGCGGTACTTGGAGGCGAGCTGCGGGATGACGTCGCTCAGTTCGTCGCCGCTGCTGGCGACGGCCATGATCGTGCCGCCGCGCACGTCCTCGCGCTCGCCGGTGATGCCGGCCTGGGCCAGGGCCTGGCGGGCGACGGCGACGGCCCACCGGGCGGACTGGTTGGCGTACTTGCTCGCGTCGGCCCAGGACCGGCCCTCGGGCCAGGTGATCTCCGAGGTGTCCACGACGGCGGTCGGCCACGGCAGCCCGGAGGAGGCGCCGTCGCCGCCGGGGTGGTCGAAGAAGGTCTTGCCGGCGGCCATGGCCTCCCAGAGCCGGGCCGCGCCGAGGCCGGCCGGGGAGATCACACCGGTGCCGGTGACGACGATGTCCGGCCGTATGGCGGGGCGGTCACTCGGCACGGCGGCCTCCGCTGCTGATGCCGCCCCACAGGCGGTAGCCGCCGTCGACGGTGATGGTCTGTCCGGCGATCCAGGACGCCTCGTCCAGGCAGAGCAGGGCGACCACGTCGGCGCTGTTCTCGGGAGTGGTCATGCGGTCGTCGGGCCACGGGGAGACCGCGAGTTCCTTGGCGACGCCGTGCTTGAAGTCGGGGCGGACCTTGAACACGCCGGTCTGGACGAGTCCGGGGCGTACGCAGTTGGCGACGATGCCGTACGGCGCCAGCTCGTAGGAGAGGTAGTCGGTCAGCGCCTCCAGGCCCGCCTTGGCCGCCGCGAACAGGCCGGCGCGCGGGATGATGCGCGTGGTGGTGGAGTTGGTGATGGTGATGAAGCGGGCACCCTCGCGCTCGCGCATCAGCGGCAGCGCGTGCTTGGCGAGCAGCCAGGTGGCCCGGGAGTTGGTGTCCTGCACGAACTGCCAGTCGCCGAGGGAGGCGTCCTCGAGCCGGGTGAACTTCGTCGCGGCCGCGTTCTGCACGAGGATGTGCAGGTCCTGGTGGATCTCGCCGATCTCCGTGATCAGGTGCTCGATGTCCGCCGGGTCGCTCAGGTCGGCCCGGTGCAGGGTCACCTCCGTGCCCCGCTCGGCCAGTTCGGCGGCGAGTTCCTTGGCGGGGCGCTCGCGGTCGACGTAGTTGATGGCGATGGTGGCGCCCCAGTCGGCGAGCTTACGGGTGATGCCGGCGCCGATGCCACGCGAGCCGCCGGTGACCAGGGCCACCCGGCCCTTGAGCGGCTGGTACTGGTTTTCCGCGGGTTTCCCCGTCACTGACATCACTGAACCCTTCCCGTCGTGGCGGGCCGCTCGGCCCGCCGCAGCAGCACGACGCTCATGCGTCCGATGGCGTACGTCCGGTCGTTCTCGTCGAAGACCCGGCGGGTGGTCTCGATCAGGCCGATCCGGTCGTCGATCTCCGTCGCCCGGTCGGTGCTCGTGGTGAACCAGAACGGTGTGTCGGGATAGAGCGGGCGCACGAAGTCCCAGCCGAGCCTGCGCATCCCGACGATCGCGGCCGGCGAGCCGTGCTGGACGACCCAGCCGGAGGTGATCGAGTGGATGAATCCGCCGGGCACGATCCGCTGTCTGCGGTCGGTGCCGTGGGCGAAGTCGTCGCTGTCGTGCACGGGGTGCTTCTCGCCCATCAGGTCGAGGAGCTGGTCGAGAAGCGCCCCGCTGAAGACGACGGGCCCGAACTTGCGTACGGGCGCGTCCACCAGGTCCTCCCAGTACTTCACGGCCCCCATGGCCGTACCGCCTTTCGGTCCGCCCCGCTCACCGGGACCGCCGTCCGGCCGCGCTGCGCATGACCATGCGGCCGCCGTCCACGGTGAAGGTCTGGCCCTGGATGTAGTCGGCCTCGTCGCCGGCCAGGAAGGCGACGAGTCCGCTGATGTCCTCCGGCAGGCCCCACCGGGTGCCGTCCCCGTCGGAGCCGAGCCGGTCGGCGACGGCGGAGGTCATCTCGGTGCGGACCTTGCCGGGTGCCACGCAGTTGACCCGGATGCCCTTGCGGCCCACCTCCACGGCCAGGGCCCGGGTGAGCGACTCGATGCCGCCCTTGGAGGCCGCGTAGGCGCTCTGTCCGGGGCCGGGGGTGCGGGCCGAGTTGGAGGAGATGTTGATGATGCGCCCCCAACCCTGGTCGAGCATGGCCGGCAGCACGGCCCTGCTGGTCAGGAAGGGGCCGGTGAGATTGGTCCGCAGGACCCGCTCCCAGCGGTCGGTGCGGGTGACGGCGAGGAGCTGGTCGTCGATCACGGCCGCGTTGTTGACCAGGACGTGCAGGGCGCCCTCCTGCGCGGTCACCTTGTTCACCAGGTCCTCGACGGCGGCCTCGTCGCCGACGTCGGCCTGGTGCAGGGCGGCCCGGCCGCCGCTCGCCTCGATGTCCTTGACCACCGCGCGCCCCGAGTCGAGCGCACTGTGGCACACGACGTGCACGGTGAATCCGTCGGCGGCGAGCCGGCGGGCGATGGCGGCACCGATGCCGCGCGAGCCGCCGGTCACCAGGGCCACCCGGCCGGATCCGGCCGGGTCGGACGAGAGCCGCTCGGAGGAAGTCCGCTCGGCAGAGGCCGGCTCGGCGGAGGCCCGCTCGGAAGAGGTTCGCTCGGAAGAGGTTCGCTCGGACACGGCCGGCTCAGGCACGGCCGGCGGCGACGGCGTCGGCGATCGAGGCCACGCTGCGGTGGTGCTGCTCGGCCTCGGCGTTCCAGGCGTCCAGGTCGAACTCGGTGCCGAAGTGCCGGTTGATCCGGCGGGCGAGCTGGAGCAGGTCGAGGGAGTCGAGGCCGAGGTCCTCGACCACCGAGTGAGCCGGCTCGACGCTCTGCTCGGCGATGCTCGGCTTGACGTCCTTGAGCAGATCGATGAGCTCGTCCAGCGTGGTGTTGGATGCCGTGGTCATCGTGTTCCTCCCCAGAGGTCGCGAGTGGTGGCGCGGCCGGATTCCCGGCTGCCGCAATCCATGCCAACAGAGCGTGGAAAGCGATGGCAACGCGCTTCCCTTCCCGATCACCGGACAATCGGTTGTGTGTCTACATCGCGACGACAGAAGAACTCCACGCCGGGCGACGGAACTTGTTTCTCCACTTCTCGGACAGGATGAATCAGCAATCCGGGTCGACCAGCGGAAAGACAGCGTCAAGGTAAAGCACGGTAAAGTTCCCTTGACCACCCGTCAGGGCGCTTCATAAGGTTGATCCGCGTTCGCGAACACCCCTCCGGATCCGCAGTTGTTTGATTGACCGTCAGACCGAGTGGCTAGATGTACAGGGGGAAACTCGTGGGGCGCAGCAAAACTCCGGTCCCGCAGTCCGCGCAGTACTACGAACTGGCCGAATGGCTGCGCTCGCTACGCCGGCGGTCAGGGCTGACGTACCGGCGGATGTCGCAGCTGATCGAGGAGGACCGGATGGCCGGACCGGGGTGTTCGGCCGTCACCCTGCTGCGCGCCGACCGGGGCACGTTCCTGCCGCGCCGGCAGGTCGTGGAGGCGTATGCGCAGGTCTGCGGGGCGACGCGGCGCGAGGCCCGGGTGCAGTGGGAGCGTGCGGCTCAGCAGTCCGACCCGGTTCCCGGCGCCGGCGGGCAGGCGCCTCCCGTGTCCCCTCCCGGGCGGCGGCTCGAATTCGTCTATCGCCCGGCCCATCTCCTGGAGGCGATGCACCGGGTGCGGCTGGCGGCCGGCCAGCCCTCCCTGCGCGAATTACAGAAGCGGGCCCGGGACCTGGGCACGGGCCCGCTTCCGCGCAGCACGCTCGCCGATGTTCTGGCGGGGTTCCGGATGCCGTCGGAGGAACTCCTCATCGCCTACGTACGGGCATGCGGCGAGCAAGGACACCTGCTGACCCTCTGGCGGCACGCATGGGCCCGCGCCCAGGGCACGGATATGGCCGGGTTCGATCGGTGAATTAATTCCCTGGAAATGGCGTGGAATCTTTCCCGAGACCGGCGATTAAACCCCGGGAAAAGGCGGTCCCGCACCTTCTTCGGCCGAAGATCAAGCCAATCGGTGGATCGAGGTCCGGCCGATCGGTTGGCCGAAGATCACGCCAATCGATCGGCCGAGGGCCGGCCCCTCGGCGGGCCGGGCATCCCGCCCATCGGCCGAATACCGCCCGTGCTTCACGGGATTTCCGGAGCCGTGGCCACACACCAGCCGTACGCGGGCAGGGACACGGTTCCGGACACGCCGTCCACCGCCCCCTCCCCCGCGGCCCACGCCCACGACGCGCCCGGCACCGAACCGGTCGCGGGCGCCGCGCCGAAGTTGAGCCCGACGGCGAGGGCGGCACCACCCTCCGGGTCGGCGAGGGTGTAGGTGAGGACGGCGTTGCCGAGGGTGTGGACCTGGGTCTGGGCCCGCACCAGCCAGGGGTTGCGCCGGCGCAGACCCACCAGCGTCTGGTGCAGCCGCTCCACCGCCAGCTGGTCGTCGCCCAGACCCGCGGGATGCGGAGGGAACGCCGGGCGGATGGCGTCGTCCCCGCCCTCGCGCTCCTCCTTGACGCCCCGCCAGGCGCGCTCGTCGCCCGCGTAGACGGACGGCACCCCGCCGACGGTGAACAACACCGTGAGGGCATGGGCCAGATGCCGCGGCTCGCGCAGTCGGCTGGCGATGCGGGTGACGTCGTGATTGCCGACGAAGGTCGCCGGTACGAAGGTGTCGAGCAGGGCGTTGTGGCGCTTGAGCGCCCAGGCCAGCTCGTGCGGGTTGGTGTCGTTGAGCGAGCTCCAGACCGCCTTCCACAGCTCGTACTGCGTGACCGAGTCCAGGCCGCCCTCGGTGACGTACGCGGCGTAGTCCCCGTGGATGACCTCCCCGCTGAACCAGACCCGCGGATGCCGGGCCCGTACCCGGTCGGTGACGGTGCGCCAGAAGGAGCGCGGCACCGCGTACGCGGCGTCCAGCCGCCAGCCGGCCACGCCCCTTTCCAGCCAGTGGTCGAGGACGGAGGTCACGTAGGCGGCGACGGCGGGGTCGGCGTGGTTCAGGGCGACCAGGTGCCGGTGCCCCTCGAAGGTGCGGAAGTCGTCGCCCTCCGGGACGAACCAGTCCGCGTACGGCGAGGCGGCACCGTTGCGCTGGACGTCGGCGAAGGGGCCGAAGGAGCGGCCCACATGGTTGAAGACGCCGTCCAGCAGGACGCGCACGCCCCGCTGTGCCGCGCGCTCGATCAGCTCGGTCAGGTCGTCCTCGGTGCCGAGGCGGGGGTCGATCCGGAAGTGGTCGACCGTGTCGTAGCCGTGTGTCTCGGCGGCGAAGACGGGGCCGAGGGCGAGTCCGTTGCAGCCGAGCCGGACCAGGTGGTCCAGCCAGTCGACGAGCACCGGCAGCCGGTGGCGGGGCGGTTCGTCCGGGGGCAGGGCGGCGCGCTCGGCGCCGAGGAAGCCGAGGGGATAGACGTGCCACCAGATGGCGTGGTCGGACCAGGGCACGGAAGCCTCCGTCAACGGGTTCGGGGCGGATGGTCAACGCGTTGGGAATGGGACGGACGGTCAACGGATGCGCGGCGGAAGGGCAACGGGTTGGCGGCGGACGACGGTCAGCAGGTTGGCGGCGGACGACGGTCAACGCGCTCGGGGTGGACCGCCGGCGGGTTCGGACGGTCAGCCGGTTCTGGGGGGTCGGCTGGAGCGGCCGGTCGGTGAGTCGGCGAGGCGGCTCATCAGCCGGGCGGCGAGCAGCAGCACCTGCCGTTCGGTCTCGGTCAGTTCGTCGAGGGCGCCGTCGAGCCAGACGTCGCGCTGGGCCATGTCCTGGGCGAGCGCCTTGCGGCCCTCCTCGGTCAGCTCCAGCACCCGCTGCCGGCCGTCGTGGAGGTCCCGGCTGCGGCTGATCAGGCCGTCGCTCTCGAGTTCGGCGAAGACGCGGGTCAGGGACTGCGGCTGCTGATGGTCGGCGGCGGCCAGCGCGCCCGCCGACATGGGCCCGTTGCGCCGCAGGTGCCCGAGCACGCTGCTCTTGTTGAGGCTGAGCCCGTCCTCGGGCCGCTCAGCGCTCAGCCGGCGGGCGAGCCGTACGACCCCCTGCCGGATCTCCGCCGCCTCCCGGCCCTCGACCCGACCCTCGACCTGGTCCTCGGCCCGGTCCCGGCCCCGGGCGGCGACGCCCTCCGGGTCCCTGCCGCCGCTGTTCTCGCGCTCTGGTCGCTCCACCATCACCTTGTTAAGGTAACACTCACTAAATCATGGCGCGAAACCCCCACGAATGTCTTTAACGCGAGATTCACACCGGCGGTGATCCTACGTAATGCGTACTTTCTCGGTGGCGTTGCGCCGCGCCCTGCGCTTCGACACGGCCTGGCTGCACCTGCGGACGACGGCCGTCACCATGGGCACCGTGCTCGGCACCTACGCCTGGTCCCTGCTCGTCGAGCACCTCGCCGGGCTGCGCGTGGACAGCGTCGTCCAGGCCGTCGTGGTGGCGTCCGCGCTGGGCCGGGTGCAGCGCGCCTTCGACCGCACCGACCGGCTGGTGGCCTGCGCGGTGCTGCCGTGCGCCGCGGCCGGCGGGACGGAGCTGGGCACGCTGATCCAGCATCACCCGAACGTGGGAGACGCGGTGTTCGTGCTGGGTGTGGCCGGGGCCATCTGGATCCGCCGGTTCGGGACGCGCGCCACGCGGGCCGGCACGCTCGTCGTCCTCCCCCTGGTCGCCGTGCTGGTGGTGCCGGCCGGGGTCGTGCCGGCCGCCGGGCACGAGCGCACCGGCTGGGCCGCGCTGACCGCCCTCTTCGCGGTCGTCTGGGGAACCCTGCTGACCTGGACCTCGCACCGCACGGGGTTCCTGCACACGCCGCCGGCCGCCTGGGTGGTGAAGACACCGCCGACCGCGCGCGGCGGCCTGTCGGCGAGCACCCGTATGGCCCTGCAGATGGCGGCGGCCCTGACGGTGGCGTTCGTGGTGGGCCGCAACGTCTGGCCCGACCACTGGGCTTGGGTGGTCCTCACCGCGTTCCTGGTGTGCAGCGGCGCGCGCAGCCGGGGGGACGTGCTGGTCAAGGGCGCCTGGCGGACGGCCGGCGCGGCGGTCGGCACGCTGGTGGCGAGCGCGGTCTCGGGCTCGTTCGGGCCGCGCTCGGACGCCGCCGTGGTCGTGATCTTCGTGGTGCTGGCCGTCGCGACCTGGCTGCGCGAGCTGAGCTACGCCTACTGGGCGGCCTGTGTCACCGCCGTGCTCTCCCTGCTCTACGACTGGTTCGGGCAGAGCCCCGGCGATCTGCTGCACACGCGTCTCGCCGGCATCGCCGTGGGCGCGGTCATCGGCCTCGCCGCGTCCTGGCTGGTCCTGCCGATCCGTACGGGGGCCGTGGCCCGGGCCCGCACCGCCGCCGCCCTGGCCGGCCTGGGCGAGCTGCTGGAGGCCGACTGGCACGACGTACGCGCCGTACGCCGGGCCCGTGCCCGCTTCACCCACCGCGTCGACCAGCTGACCCTGGCCACCGCGCCCCTCCGCGTCCTGGCCTCACTCCCGATGCCCAGGCGGCACACGGAGGACCACGCGCTGCTCGCCTGGGCGACGCTCCGGGACTGCACCGGCCCGCTCGACGCCCTCATCACCGCCATCACGGCGGCCCCCGCCCAGCTGGCCGACGACCCGGCACTCACCCACCGCCGCACCGAGGTCACCGCCCACGCCCTCGCCGTCCGCCGCACCATCGGCCGCCGCCCCCAGCCACCCACGCCGGAGCCCCTATCCGCGCAGCCCCACACGGCCGCCACGTCCTCACCCACCACCCAGGCCGCCCTGGACGCCCTCACCGCCCTGGAGAGCCACCTGGACACCCTGATGGGGCTGTACGCCCCGCCACGCCCCCAGGAGCCCGCGACGGCCGCCCGCTGATCCGGGGGCCGGACGCAGGTGATTGCGGCACCCTCTGTGGCAACCCGGGAGGGATCCACCCGCAGGCGACCACCGCCGCACACCGAATCCGAGGGGCCGAAACCGCACGGGCCCACGACAGCCGTACGCCGACCCCGGCAGGAGGCCGGAGGCAGACGCTCGGGGCCCGCTCGGGGCAGCCCGCCGGACCCGCCGGCGAGACGCCACCCGGACGACAGCGCTCCCGACCTCGACAGCCCGCCGCGCGCCACGGCGCCCGCACCCGGAGCGACGGCCCCGGCCTGAAACCATGGCCGCACCGACCGCAGCCGTCCTCGACAACGCGGCCGCCCCCGGCCCCCGCCGGAGGAATCGCCGGCCCTGCACCGCGGATCCGCCCGGACCCGTCCGCCGGATCGCTACCCCTCCGCGCGGGCCGTGGCCAGGAGTTCCTCCGCGTGGGCTCGGGCTGTCTCCGAGTCCTCCTGGCCGGCCAGCATGCGGGACAGTTCGCGGATGCGGTCCTCGCCCTCCAGGACCTTCACACCGGACCGGGTGACCGAGCCGTCGTTGGTCTTCTCGACCAGCAGCTGGCGGTCGGCGAAGGCAGCGACCTGCGGGAGATGGGTGACGACCACGACCTGCGCGGTCTTGGCGAGCTTCGCAAGGCGCCGCCCGATCTCGACCGCGGCCTTGCCGCCGACACCGGCGTCGACCTCGTCGAAGAGGTACGTCGGCACCGGGTCGGTGCCCGCGAAGACGACCTCCACGGCGAGCATCACGCGGGACAGCTCACCGCCGGACGCGCCCTTGGCGATGGGCCGCGGCGGCGCCCCCGGGTGCGGGGCGAGCAGCAGCTCGACCTCGTCCACGCCGGACGGCCCGTACGCGACCGTGCGCCCGCCGACCTCGACGCCCTCGGGGTCCTCGGTCTGCCGGATGTCGAAGGACACGCGCGCGTGAGGCATCGCCAGCGAGGCAAGCTCGGCGGTCACCGCGGCGGCGAACCGCGCGGCGGCCTCCGTCCGCGCGTCCGTCAACGCCTGCGCCAGACCGCCCAGTTCGGTACGCAGCGCGTCCCGTTCGGCGGTCAGTTCGCCGATGCGCTCGTCGTCGCCGTCCAGCTCGGTCAGCCGTGCGGCGCTCTGCTCGGCCCAGGCGAGGACGGCTCCCACGTCCTCGCCGTACTTGCGGGTGAGGGCGGTGAGCGCGGCCCGGCGCTCCTCCACGGCGGCCAGCCGCAGCGGATCGGCGTCCAGGTCGTCGGCGTACCCCGCCAGCTCCCCGGCCACGTCACCGAGCAGGATCCCGATCTCCCCGATCCGGTCCGCGAGCGCGGCCAGCTCCGGGTCATGGGACCGTACGGCCTCCAGCGCCCGGTGAGCGCTCGCGACGAGCGTGCCGGCGTCGATCCCCTCGGGGTCCTCGGGGTTGCCCGCGAGAGCGGCGTGCGCGGCGGTGGCGGCGGACGACAGCGCCTCGGCGTGCCCCAGCCGCTCCGCCTCCTCGGCCAGCTCGGTGTCCTCCCCGGCCCTCGGCTCCACGGCGGCGATCTCGTCGAGGCCGTAGCGGAGCATGTCGGCTTCCTGGGCGCGCTCACGCGCGCGCGTGACGATCTCCTCCAGCTCGGTGGAGACGGCCCGCAACCGTCGGTAGGCCTCGGTGTACTTGGCCAGCGGCACCGCGACCGCGTTCCCGGCGTACCGGTCGAGCGCCTGCCGCTGCCGGGACAGCTTCAGCAGCCCCTGCTGGTCGGTCTGCCCGTGCACGGCCACCAGTTCGTCCGCCAGCTCGGCGAGCACGCCCACGGGCACGCTGCGCCCGCCCAGGTGCGCCCGCGAGCGCCCCTCGGCGGAAACGGTACGGCTGATCAGCAGGGCCCCGTCGTCCAGCTCGGCCCCGGCCTCCTCGGCGCGTACGACGGCGGAGGCGCCCGGAGCCACGGTGACCCGCCCCTCCACGACCGCCTTCTCGGCACCGATCCGCACGAGCGCCGGGTCCGCCCGCCCACCGAGCAGCAACCCCAGGCTGGTGACCACCATGGTCTTGCCCGCACCCGTCTCACCGGTGACCGCGGTGAACCCCGGCGACAACTCGACGACGGCATCGTCGATGACCCCGAGCGACCGTATCCGCATCTCCTCCAACACGGAACAGACCATACGAGGTCCGGGGCGGGGAGTGCACATGGCCCGCCCCACCTTCCCCCTACGGGTGCCTTTGGCGGCCTTCGCCCCACAGGTGCCTAGGGCCTGTCCGGCGGATCCTGTCGCAGACGCGGGGTCTGGCACGCACATCTGCGGCGTTGTCGTCGGTCGCCGACGCTCCGCGTCGACTCCCTCCTCCGCCTTGCAGCTGCACGCACCAGACCCCGCTCACCAGCGCTGATGAGGCTCCGTTTCCTTCCTGCGACCTGATCCGCCGGACAGGCCCTAGTGCGGCGCCCCCCGCCACCCGTGCGTGGGCAACGCGAACTTCGCCACCAGCCGGTCCGTGAACGACGCGTGATGCAACCGGGCCAGCCGCACCGGCACGGCTCCCCGCCGCACCTCCACCCGCGCCCCGGGCGGCAACTCGATGGTCCGCCGTCCGTCGCACCACAGAACCCCGGGCGGGATGTGCGGCAGCACCTCCACCGCGAGCACCGAGTCCGGCGACGTCACCAGCGGCTTCGCGAACAGCGCGTGCGCGCTGATCGGCACCATGAGCAGCGCCTCCACCTCGGGCCACACCACAGGCCCCCCGGCCGAGAACGCGTACGCCGTGGACCCGGTGGGCGTCGACAGCACGATCCCGTCACACCCGAAAGCGGTAACCGGCCGCCCGTCGATCTCCAGCACGACCTCGAGCATCTTCTCGGCGCCGGCCTTCTGCACGGCCGCCTCGTTCAGCGCCCAGTCCGTGTGCACGATGTCCCCGTTGCGGTGCACCACCACATCGATGGTCATCCGCTCCTCGACCTCGTACGACCGCGCCACCACCCGGTCGACCACCCGGTCGAGGTCGTCCCGCTCGGCCTCCGCGAGGAAGCCCACGCGGCCGAGGTTGACGCCGAGCATCGGCACCCCGGAGGCCCGCGCGAACTCGGCGCCGCGCAGCAGCGTGCCGTCACCGCCGAGGACTATCAGCAGCTCGCAGCCGTCCAGGCACTGGGGTGTCGCCTCCCTGACGAGTTCCACCTCGTCGGGCAGCGGCAGGTCGCGCGCCTCCTCCTCCAGCACCCGCACCCCGATGCCGTGCCCCAGCAGTCCTTTGACCACCAGTTCCGCACTGCGGATCGCCGCGGGCCGCCCGGTGTGGGCGAGCAGGAAAACAGTACGCGCTCGGTTCTGTGTCAACGCGGCCCCTCCGCCACTGCTCGGTCGACATCGGCCGGGTCCAGGGCGGGCGCCCCGGCACGCAGCCACAGAAAGTACTCGACGTTCCCCGACGGCCCGGGCAGCGGGCTCGCGGTGACTCCCCGCACACCGAGCCCCAGCTCCCAGGCCTTCTCGGCCACCCCGCGCACGGCCTCCGCCCGCAGCTCGGGACTCCGTACGACACCCCCGCTGCCGAGCCGTTCCTTCCCCACCTCGAACTGCGGTTTGACCATCATCACCAGGTCGGCGTCCGGCTTCACGCACCGCTTCAGGGCGGGCAGCACCAGCCCGAGCGGAATGAAGGACAGATCGCCCACGACAAGATCCACCGGCTCCCCATCGATCGCCTCAAGCGTCAACTCGCGTACGTTCGTACGGTCCTTGACGGTGACGCGTTCATCGTTCTGGAGAGACCAGGCGAGCTGTCCGTATCCGACGTCCACGGCGACGACATGGGCGGCGCCCGATCGCAGCAGCACGTCGGTGAAGCCGCCGGTGGACGCGCCGGCGTCCAGCGCGCGCCGGCCCTCGACGACGAGCCCCTGCGGCACGAAGGCCTGCAGCGCGCCGGCGAGCTTGTGGCCGCCCCGGGAGACGTAGTCGGGATCGCTGTCGTCGGCCTGGACCACGATCGCCGCCGCGGTCTCCACCTGCGTGGCCGGCTTGGTCGCCACGGTCTTGCCGACGGTGACCCGCCCGGCGGCGATCAGCTGGCTGGCGTGCTCGCGCGAGCGCGCGAGCTTCCGGCGGACCAGCTCCGCGTCCAGACGACGGCGTGCGACTCCTGCCACGTTCGGTTCAGCTCCTGCTTTCGTACGGCCGCGGGGGCACCGGAGGTCCCGGGCGGGCGTCGAGCGCGGTGAGCGCGTCGCGCAGCCCCCGATGTACATCCTCGTACACCTCGAGATGCCCGTCGGTGGCGAGGTGGTCGACGTCGGCCAGCCGCTCCAGCTGGGCGTCGGCCTCGGCGTTGCCGGTGGGGGTGCGGGGGATGCCCAGGGGGGCGGGCTCGGCGGGGTCGTACGCGGGCTCGGCCGCGGACACGCCCTGCGCCTCGGGCACTCCCTGGGGCTCGGGCACACCTGCCGGCTCGGGCACGCCCTGGGGCTCGGCACCGGCTCCCGGCTCGGCCCTGGCCACCCGCTCGGCCGCGGCTTCCGACGCGGCCACGACCTCGGCCTCTGACACGGACTCGCTCATGCCCAGACGCTACCGCGAACGGCTCGGGTACCGTCGTCCACGATGGCCACGATCGAGGAGTGCCGCGCCGCACTGGAAAAGCTTTCGGACAACATGCAGGGGGCCGAGGGCGACGTCCGCGCGGCCGCCGCCCTGGACCGCTCGGTGAGCTGTCACATCACGGACCTGGACGTCACCTTCGCCGGGCGGATGACCGGGGGCCGGATCGAGGTGGACGAGACGTATCCCGGGCCACCGCGGGAGAAGGCCCGGATCCGGCTCACCATGAAGGGCGACGACCTGGTGGCCCTGGTGAACGGCGAGCTGAACTTCGCGACCGCCTGGGGCTCGGGCCGGGTCAGGCTGGAGGCGAGCCTGCTGGACCTGTTCCGGCTCAGGAAGCTGCTGTGACCCTCGCCGCCCGCGCCTGCCGGGCGGCCGGCACCACGAGCGGGGTTCCCGTCTCGGGGTCCTCGATGATCTGGCAGCGCAGCCCGAAGACCTCCTCGACCAGCTCGGCCGTGACGATGTCGTTCGGCGCCCCCTCGGCGATCACCGTGCCGCCGCGCAGGGCGATGAGGTGGGTGGCGTAGCGGGCGGCGTGGTTGAGGTCGTGCAGGACGGCGACAAGGGTGCGGCCCTGGGTCTCGTGCAGCTCGGCGCACAGGTCGAGGACGTCGATCTGGTGCTGGATGTCGAGGTAGGTGGTCGGCTCGTCCAGGAGCAGGAGCGGGGTCTGCTGGGCGAGCGCCATGGCGATCCACACGCGCTGGCGCTGGCCGCCGGAGAGTTCGTCGACGTACCGGTCGGCGAGTTCGGCGACGCCCGTCTGCGCCATGGACTCCTGGACGACCCGCTCGTCCTCGGCGGACCACTGGCGCAGGATGCCCTGGTGCGGGTAGCGGCCGCGGCCGACGAGGTCGGCGACCGTGATCCCGTCGGGTGCGATGGACGACTGCGGCAGCAGGCCGAGGGTCCGGGCGACCTTCTTCGCGGGCATCGACTGGATGACCTGCCCGTCGAGCAGCACCCGGCCCTGGCTGGGCCTGAGCATCCGCGACAGCGCCCGCAGGAGTGTCGACTTGCCGCACGCGTTCGGGCCGACGATCACCGTGAAGGAGTGGTCGGGGATCTCCACCGACAGCTGCTCGGCGATGACGCGCTGGTCGTAGGCGAGGGTGACGTTCTCGGCGGACAAGCGGTTCACGGTGCTGCGGTTCACGGTGCTCCTTGTGCTCCTTCGGGTCTTCTTGATCGCTGAACCGCTCATGTCCGGCTTCCCGGAGCCGCTCTCCGGCCCGCTCATATCCGGCCCTCCCTGCGTTCGGTGACGAGCAGCCACAGCAGGTAGACGCCCCCCAGGACGCCGGTGACCACGCCGACGGGGAGCTGGTCGGCGCCGAAGGCGCGCTGAGAGGCCCAGTCGGCGGTGACCAGGAGGGCGGCGCCCATGCACAGGGACGGCAGCAGGTTCGGGCCGGGAGACCGGGTCAGACGACGGGCGAGCTGGGGTGCGGTGAGCGCCACGAAGGCGACCGGGCCGGCCGCGGCGGTGGCGGTCGCGGTGAGCAGGACGGCGGCCATCATCAGCAGGGCCCGTACGCGCTCGACGCGCACGCCGAGGGCGTTCGCGACGTCGTCGCCCATCTCCATCATCCGCAGGCCGCGCGCGTTGGCGAGGACGATCGGCACGAGGACGGCACACAGCCCGAGCAGCGGCCAGACCTGGTCCCAGTCGCGGCCGCCCAGGGACCCCGTCATCCAGACGACGGCACGGGCCGCGTCGACGATGTCGGACACGGTGAGCAGATAGCCGTTGATCGCCGTGACGATCGCGGAGACGCCGATTCCGACCAGGACCAGTCGATAGCCGTGCACGCCCCGCTTCCAGGCGAGCAGATAGATGGCGAGCCCGGTCACCAGCCCGCCCACGAGCGCGCCCAGGGTGACCTGGGCCGCGCTTCCGGAGAACAGCACGATCATCACGAGCGCCCCGGCGGTCGCCCCCTGCCCGAGGCCGAGCACGTCCGGGCTGCCCAGCGGATTGCGGGTGACGGCCTGGAACAGCGCCCCGCCGAGCCCGAGGGAGGCGCCGACCAGCAGCCCGACCAGGACCCGCGGCAGCCGCAACTCTCGCACGATGAACTCCTGGCCGGCGTCGCCGTTGCCGAGCAGGGTCTTCACCACGTCGCCCGCCGAGATCGGGAAGTCGCCGGTGCCGATCAGCACGACACTCGCGGCGAGCGCGGCGAGCAGCAACAGGACGACGACGGTGACGGCCCGGACGTCCAGACGCAGTGACAGCCCGCCCGGCGCCCGCACGACACGGCCGGCCTTCACAACATCGGTCTTCACGGCGTGGGTCTTCACAGTGCGGGTCCTCACAACTGGGCCGTCCTCCGCCGTCGTACGAGAAAGATGAAGACCGGCCCGCCGATGATCGCGGTGACGATGCCGACCTGGAGTTCCGAGGGGCGGGCGACGACCCGGCCGACGACGTCGGCGCCGAGCAGCAGCACCGGCGACAGAACCGTGGCGTACGGCAGGATCCAGCGCAGGTCGGGGCCGGTGAAGGAGCGCACGACGTGCGGGACCATCAGGCCGACGAACACGATCGGACCGCAGGCGGCGGTCGCGGCACCGCACAGCACCGTGGCGGCCAGCATGGCCAGGGCGCGGGTGCGGCCCAGGTTGGCGCCGAGGGCGCGGGCGGTGTCGTCGCCCATCGCCACCGCGTTCAGCGGCCGGGCCAGGGCGAGCGCGAGGACCGTGCCGACCGCGAGGAACGGCAGCACCTGCGCGATCGTGGATCCGGTGGCCGAGGAGAGCGAACCCACCGTCCAGAAGCGCATCCTGCCCAGCGCCGCGTCGTCCATGATCATCACGGCCTGGAGGTAGCCGTACAGCGCGGCGCTGATCGCCGTACCGGCGAGTGCGAGCCGTACCGGTGTGGCACCCCGGCTGCCGCCCAGGAACCACACCAGGGTGCCCACGGCCGCCGCACCGCCGAAGGCGAACCACACATAGCCCGTGAGGCTGGTGACGCCGAAGTAGGTGATGGCCGTGACAACGGCCGCGGAGGCACCCGCGTTGATGCCGAGCAGCCCGGGGTCGGCCAGCGGATTGCGGGTGAGCGCCTGGAGCACGGCCCCGGACAGACCGAGCGCGGCACCGGCCAGCAGACCGAGGACCGTGCGCGAGATCCGCTCGTCGACGATGACGTCGCCGTACGTCCCCGTGTCGTGGAACAGGCCGTGCCAGACCTGGTCCGACGTCAGCGCCTTCGCCCCGATCGCGATGCTCGCCAGCGCGACGAGCACCAGAAGCGCGACGGATGCGAGGAGCCCAAGGGCCCGCACCGCCCGGCGGGTTGGGGGCGCGGGGGCGGTCTCCGCGCGCTGTTCCGGAGGACTGTCGACCAACACGAGGTTAGGTTAGCCTACCCTCGCATACGATCTCGATCCCGCGGTGCGGTGCGGATCCCCGGACGCCGAGGGTCCGGGGAAGGTGCCGGTGCGTCAGAGTCCGAGACGGGCCAGCGCCTTGCCGCCGTCCAGCTCGCACACCCCCTCACCGGCCGCCGACCAGGCCGCCGCGCACAGGGCACGCAGCCCGTCGAGCGGCTCGCCGTCGCCCTCCAGCTCCAGCCGGTCCGCGCCGGCCGTCGCCGTCCACTTCCCGCAGCGGAAGCCGTCCCCGTCCTGCGTGACGTCCGGCTGCCCGGTCAGCAGCCCCCGCAGGTCGGCGTCCACATACGTCGGCCGGTGCTGCGGCGACGCGGCGAGCAGCCGGGCGCCGTCGGTGACGCCGGTGAGGACGAGCAGCGAGTCCACCCCGCCGTTGAACGCGCCCTCGATGTCCGTGTCCAGCCGGTCCCCGACCACCAACGGCCGCTTCGCGCCCGTCCGCAGGATCGTCTCCCGGTGCATGGGGGGCAGCGGCTTGCCCGCCACCTGCGGCTCCGCCCCGGTCGCGATCCGTACGACCTCCACCGCCGCGCCGTTGCCCGGCGCGATGCCCCGGCCGCTCGGAATCGTCAGGTCGGTGTTGGACGCGAACCACGGCACCCCGCGCGCGATGGCGTAGCACGCCTCCGCGAACCGGCCCCACTGCAGCTCAGGTCCGCCGTATCCCTGCACCACGGCAGCCGGCTCGTCGTCCGCCGACTCCACCGGCGTCAGGCCGCGCTCGCGCAGCGCCACCCGCAGCCCCTCACCGCCGACCACCAGCACCCGCGACCCGGCCGGCACCTGCTCGCTGATCAGCCGCGCGACCGCCTGCGCCGAGGTGATGACGTCATGCGCCGCCGTCGGTATCCCCAGCTCCGTCAGATGCTCCGCCACGGCGTCCGGCGTCCGCAGCGCGTTGTTGGTGACGTAGGCCAGATGCATCCCGCCCGCGCGGGCCCGGGCCAGCGAGTCGACGGCGTGCACGATCGCGCTCCCGCCCGCGTACACCACCCCGTCGAGGTCGAGCAGCGCCGTGTCGTACGCCTCGCTCAGGGGCTGCCCAGTGCCCTCGGGCCTCGTCCTGACGCTCTGGCTCATTCCACATCGCTCCTCGTTCGACCGTCTTTCCCCCGATCATCCCCCACCCCACTGACACACGTACGATGCCGGGATGAACACTGCAGGTCACTCGGAAGCAACGGCGCGCCGAGGCCTGGAACTGACCCCGTTCCGCGGCCTTCGGTACGACCCCGACCGGGTCGGCAGCCTGGCCTCCGTCACCTCCCCTCCGTACGACGTCGTCGTACGCCCCGACGGCCTGTACCACCTCCAGTCGGCCGATCCGCACAACATCGTCCGGCTGATCCTTCCCCAGGCCGACACCCCCAGCGCCCGCAACGAACAGGCGGCGGAGACCCTGCGCCGCTGGCTCGCCGAGGGCATACTGGCCGCCGACCCGGACCCCGCCCTGTACGTGTACGAGCAGCGCGACGGCAACGGAATGCTCCAGCGCGGCGTCATCGGCGCCCTGCGCGTGTCGGAGCCCTCGGAGGGCGTGGTGCTCCCCCACGAGGACGTCATGCCGCCCGTGGTCGCCGACCGCGCGGCCCTGATGCGCGCCACGCGCGCCAACCTGGAACCCCTGCTGCTCACCTACCGCGGCAACGGCGGGGCGGCCGAGGTCGTGGAACGCACGGCGGCGCGGCCACCGCTGCTGGCCACGACCACCGAGGACGGCTTCCACCACACCCTCTGGGCGGTCACCGACCCGGCGGACGTGAGCCGCATCCAGTCCGACCTGGCCCACCACCAGGCCCTCATCGCCGACGGCCACCACCGCTGGGCCACCTACCGGCGGCTGCGCGCCGAGCACCCCTCCCCCAGCCCCTGGGACCACGGCCTGGTCCTCCTGGTCGACACCGCCCGCTACCCCCTGCGCGTCCGCGCCATCCACCGCCTGCTGCACAGCCTTCCGGTCGCGGACGCGCTGGCGGCCGTGGACGGCCTGTTCCGGGTACGACACCTCGACGAGGCGCCGCTGGCCGAGGCCCTGGAGGCGCTGGCGGACGCGGCCTGCGCGGGCAACGCCTTCCTGCTGGCCGGCGACGGCGCCTTCCACCTGATCGACCGCCCGGACCCGGACCTGCTCGCCCGCACGATCCCGGCCGATCGCCCGGCCGCCTGGCGCTCCCTGGACGCCACCGTCCTGCACGCCACGCTCCTCGACCACGTCTGGCACATTCCCGAGGACTCCCCCGCCCACATCGCCTACATCCACGACACGGCGGCCACGGTCGCCAAGGCGGAACAGGACGGCGGTACGGCCGTACTGATGCACCCCGTCCGCGAGGAGGTCGTACGCGACCTGGCCCGCCAGGGCGTGACCATGCCCCGCAAGTCGACGTCGTTCGGCCCCAAGCCGGCGTCGGGGCTGGTACTGCGGGCCCTGGAGATCTGACCCACGGCAGGCATGACAAAGGGCGGGACCGCATCGGTCCCGCCCTTTGTCACGTCCTCACCCGTTCGGGTCAGTCCTCGTCCTCCACCGCGGGGGCGTCCGCGGACTCGGCGCTCTTGTTCTCGGCCTCGCCCTCGGTCTCGCCCTCGGTCTCGCCCTCGGTGTCGCTTTCGGTCTCGCTTTCGGTCTCACTTTCGTCGAGAGCGTCGACGAACTCCACACCGTCCAGCTCGGCCAGCCGGTCGGAGGCGTCCGTGCTGCCGTCCCGGTCCGCTTCGACGGCCTTCGCGAACCACTCCCGCGCCTCGCTCTCCCGGCCGACGGCCAGCAGGGCGTCGGCGTAGGCGTAGCGCAGACGCGCGGTCCACGGCTGGATCGAGTTGGACGCCAGCTCGGGGCTCTGCAGGGTCACGATGGCCGCGTCCAGCTGCCCCATGTCACGCCGGGCGCCCGCCGCGACGAGCCGCATCTCGACCTGCCCGGCCTTGTCCAGCTTGTGCACCTCGGGGGCGCCGGCCATGTCCAGCGCCTTCTCCGGGCGCCCGAGCCCACGCTCGCAGTCGGCCATCACCGGCCACAGGTCGACGGTGCCGGTCATGCGCCGCGCGGCACGGAACTCGGCCAGGGCCTCGCTGTACTTCTGGTTGGCGTACGCCGCGAAACCGGCGGCCTCGCGTACGGCGGCCACACGGGACGCGAGGCGCAGCGCCACCTTGGCGTAGCCGTAGGCACGCTCGGGGTCCTCGTCGATGAGCCGCGCGACCATCACCAGGTTCTTGGCGACGTCGTCCGCGAGCGTCTTGGGCAGGCTCTGCAGCTCCTGCCGGACGTCCTTGTCGATCTCGTCACCGGTGACGTCCTCGTGGATCGGCAGCCGCTTGATCGGCTCACGGTCCCGGTCGCGGTCACGCTCGTCCCGGCCACGGAAGCCACCACCGCGCCGGTCGTCACGGCGCTCGTCCCGGCCGTCACGCCCCCGGAAGCCGCCAGGCCGACCACCGCGGTCGTCCCGACGCGGCCCACGGGCACCCCGGTCGTCCCGGCCCCGGAAGCCACCGCGCTCACCGCGGTCGTCACGACGGTCGTCCCGCCGGAAACCGCCACGGTCCTCGCCCCGGCGGTCGTCACGACGGAAGTCGCCACGCTCGTCGCGCCGGAAGTCGCCGCGGTCGTCGCGACGGAAGGCGGGGCGGTCGCCACCCCGGTCGTCACGGCGCTCGTCACGACGGAAGGCGGGACGGTCGCCGCCCCGGTCGTCGCGGCGGAAGCCGCGGTCACCGCGGTCGTCACGACGCGGCCCACGGTCACGGTCGTCACGCTGGAACCCCGGACGCGAACCCCGCTCGCCCTCACGGCGGTCGTCCCGACGGCCGTAACCACCACGGTCGCCACGGTCGCCGTAACCGCCACCACGGCTGTCGTCACGACGGTCGTCACGACGGAAGCCACCGCGGTCGTCACGACGCTCATCGCGGCGGAAACCACGGTCGCCACGGTCGTCCTCACGGCGGAACCCACCGCGGTCGTCACGACGGTCGTCGCGACGGAAGGCGGGGCGGTCGCCGCCCCGGTCGTCACGGCGCTCGTCACGACGGAAGGCGGGACGGTCGCCGCCCCGGTCGTCGCGGCGGAAGCCGCGGTCACCGCGGTCGTCACGACGCGGCCCACGGTCACGGTCGTCACGCTGGAACCCCGGACGCGAACCCCGGTCGTCCCGGCGCCCGTAGCCGCCGCCTCGGTTGTCATCGCGGCGGTCGTCACGACGGAAGCCGCCGCGGTCGTCACGACGGTCATCGCGACGGAAGCCACCACGGTCACCGCGGTCTCCGGAACCGCCACCGCGGTTGTCGTCGCGCCGGCCGTAACCGCCGCGATCGGTACGGTCGTTGTCGCGCCGGAAGCCGCCACGGTCCCCGCGGTAGCCGCCGCGTTCACCGCGGTCACCACTGTCCCGTCGCCGCTGGTCGCGCTCCGGTCGGTCGTCGGGAGAGTTGGTGGACATGGTGACTCCTGTCTTCGGTACCACAAGCATTGTAAAAACGAAAGGACCCCTGGTCCCAGCTGAACGCTGGGACCAGGGGTCCTCCAAAGATTGTTCGGCGGCGTCCTACTCTCCCACAGGGTCCCCCCTGCAGTACCATCGGCGCTGTGAGGCTTAGCTTCCGGGTTCGGAATGTAACCGGGCG